>NZ_CP032630.1:0-1200000 GCF_003627075.1 Protaetiibacter intestinalis
ACGACGACCACCTCGGCGCCCGCGAGCCGCGCGTGCGGGTCGCCGGGGGCCAGCGCGATCGCGGTGACCTCCGGCTCGCCCGCGACCGTCGCGCCGAAGGCCTCCGCGACCTCCGGATCCTCGAACGCGGGCGTCCAGCCCTCCCCCGTCGCGAGGGCGGGGAACGCCGGCCGACGCACCACGAGCTGGGTGTCGGAGCCCGGGTCGACGATCACGAGCGGCGTGCCCTCGGAGGCCGCCGCGAGCGCGATCCGGCTCGCCTGGATCGGGATGGGGCGCGCGCCGGCATCCCAGGTGCGCATCGCGTCGACCGAGGTGAACGCCGGCAGCACGCTGCGGCCGTCGGGGCCCTCGACCGTCACGATCGACAGCTCCTGGGTCTTGTCGACCCGCTGCCCGTGCGGCCCGACGCCCTCGTCGCCCGCCTCCGCGACGAGCGGCACGAGCAGCCGCTCGGTGTGCAGCGCCGCCACGACGTCCTGGATGCCGAGCTCGCCCGCGTGCAACCGGCGGATCGCCTCGATCAGCCGCTCGGGCGCCGAGCCGTCATCGCCCGCCGCGGGGTTCTCGTGGAACCGCCTGCCCTCGAACGGGATGCCCGCGCTGTCGGCGTGGCGGTCGGCCATCAGTCGCTCGCGACGTCGATCGCCTCGGCGAGGGTGAACGCGCCGGTGTAGAGCGCCTTGCCGACGATGGCTCCCTCGAGGCCGTGCGGCACGAGGGTGCGCAGCGCCGCGATGTCGTCGAGCGTCGCGACACCGCCGGAGGCGATGACGGGCTTCGGGGTGCGGTTCATGACCTCGGAGAGCAGCTCGAGGTTCGGGCCCTTGAGGGTGCCGTCCTTGGTGACGTCGGTGACGACGTAGCGCGCGCAGCCGGCGTCCTCGAGGCGGGCGAGCACCGTCCAGAGGTCGCCGCCCTCCTTCGTCCAGCCGCGCGCCGCGAGCGTCGTGCCGCGCACGTCGAGGCCGACCGCGATCGCCTCGCCGTACTCCGCGATGACGTGCGCCGCCCACTCCGGGTTCTCGAGCGCGGCGGTGCCGAGGTTGATGCGCTTGGCGCCCGTCGCGAGCGCCGCCTCGAGGCTCGCGTCGTCGCGGATGCCGCCCGACAGCTCGATGTTGACCTTGCGGGGGGTCGACTTGATGACCTTCTTGATGACGCCGTGGTTGTTGCCGCGGCCGAAGGCGGCGTCGAGGTCGACGAGGTGGATCCACTCGGCTCCGCCGTCGACCCACTCGCCGGCGGCGTCGACGGGGTCGCCGAAGCTGGTCTCGGTGCCGGCCTCGCCCTGGGTGAGCCGCACCGCCTTCCCATCGGCGACGTCGACCGCCGGGAGCAGCGTGAGGGCGGGGGACGTGTTGAACTCGGTCATCTCAGGGGCTTTCCGCGGGTCGCATGCCCGCACACAAGGTTCAGATACTAGTCCAGGCCGGGCGGGGTCGGATCAGAGGGTCTCGAGCCAGTTGCCGAGCAGGCGGATGCCGGCGTCGCCGGACTTCTCGGGGTGGAACTGCGTCGCCGAGAGCGGACCGTTCTCGACGGCCGCGACGAACTCCTCGCCGTGCCGCGACCAGGTGACGCGCGGGGCGGCGAAGGCGCCCGTGGCCTCGAGACTCCAGCTGCGCGCCGCGTAGGAGTGCACGAAGTAGAAGCGCTCGTCACGCAGCCCCGCGAACAGGGCCGAATCCTCGGGCGGCTCGACCGTGTTCCAGCCGATGTGCGGCAGCACGGGGGCGTGCAGCTCCTCGATGACGCCGGGCCACTCGCCGAGCCCCTCGGTCTCGACGCCGCGCTCGACGCCGCGCTCGAACATCACCTGCATGCCGACGCAGATGCCGAGCACCTTGCGTCCGCCCGCCAGGCGCCGCTCGATGAGCTCGCCGCCGCGCACGGCATCCAGGGCCGACATGACCGCGGCGAACGCGCCCACCCCCGGCACGACGAGACCGTCGGCGGCCATCACCGCGTCGCGGTCGGCGGTCAGCTCGACACGGGCTCCGGCACGCTCGATCGCCTTCACGGCGGAGTGCACGTTGCCGGATCCGTAGTCGAGCACGACGACGGAGGGCGCGGTCATGTCAGAGGGCGCCCTTCGTCGACGGCACGCCCGAGACCCGCTCGTCGCGCGCGACGGCCTGTCGGAACGCGCGCGCGAAGGCCTTGAACTCGGCCTCGGCGATGTGGTGCGGATCGCGGCCCGCGAGCACCGTGAGGTGCACCGTGAGCCCGGCGTTGAAGGTGATCGCCTCGAAGACGTGCCGCACCATCGAACCGGTGAAGTGGCCGCCGATGAGGTGGTACTCGAAGCCGGCCGGCTCGCCCGAGTGCACGAGGTAGGGGCGCCCCGAGACGTCGACGACGGCCTGCGCGAGGGCGTCGTCGAGCGGCACGAGCGCGTCGCCGAAGCGGCCGATGCCCGTCTTGTCGCCGAGCGCCTGGCGGATCGCGGTGCCGAGCACGATGCCGGTGTCCTCGACGGTGTGGTGCACGTCGATGTCGGTGTCGCCCTCGGCACGCACCGTCAGGTCGACGAGCGCGTGCTTCGCGAATGCCGTGAGCAGGTGGTCGAAGAAGGGCACCGTCGTCTGGATGTCGCTGATCCCCGTGCCGTCGAGGTCGAGGGTGAGCTCGATGCTCGACTCGCTCGTCTGACGGCTGAGGCGTGCCGTGCGGTGCGTGCTCATGGGGCGAGTCTACTGAGCCCCACCGGGGCCGAGGGCCGCCAGGCATTCGAGGAAGAAGTCCGTCTCCTCGGCCGTGCCCGCCGTGACCCGGAGCGCGTTCGGGATGCCCACGTCGCGGATCAGGATGTCGCGCGCGAGCAGCGCCTCGAAGGTGGCGCGCGGGTCGGCGACGCCGTCGAAGAGCACGAAGTTGGCCTGGCTCGGCCACGGCCGGTAGCCGAGCGCCGGGAGCTCGGCCACCATCCGGTCGCGCTGGGCGGCGATGTCGTCGACCATGGCGAGCATCTCGGGGGCGTGCGCGAGCGCCGCGACGGCGGCCGCCTGGGTGAGCGCGGAGAGGTGATAGGGCAGGCGGACCAGGCGCAGCGCGTCCGCGACGGCGGGGTCTGCGGCGAGGTAGCCGAGCCGGACACCGGCGAAGGCGAAGGCCTTGCTCATGGTGCGCGAGACGACGAGTCGCTCGCGCCCGGGCAGCAGGGTGAGCGCCGAGGGCTGGTCCTTCGGCATGAACTCGGCGTAGGCCTCGTCGACGAAGACGATGCCGTCTGTCGCGTCGTAGGCGGCCGCGATCGTCTCGAGCGGCAGCGCCGTGCCGGTCGGGTTGTTGGGGGCGCAGAGGAACACGAGGTCGGGACGGTGCTGCTCGATCGCACGGACCGCCGTCTCGGGGCTGATGCGGTAGTCGGCGTCGCGCTCCGCGGGGATCCAGCGGCTGCCGGTTCCCGCGGCGATGATCGGGTGCATCGAGTAGCTGGGCGGGAAGCCGAGCACGCTGCGCCCCGGCCCGCCGAAGGCCTGCAGGAGCTGCTGGATGATCTCGTTCGAGCCGTTCGCCGCCCAGACGTGGTCGGAGGTCAGGCCGTGGCCGAGATAGCCCGCGAGGGACTCGCGCAGCTCCGTGAACTCGCGGTCCGGGTAGCGGTTCGCGGTGAGCACCGCGTGGGCGAGCGACTCGACGATGTCGCGTGCGACCGGCTCCGGGATCGGGTGGGTGTTCTCGTTGACGTTGAGCGCGTACCGCACGTGCTTCTGCGGGGCGCCGTACGGAGTCAGCCCCCGGAGGTCGTCGCGGATCGGGAGGTCGGAGAGCCGGGTCACCCGGCGATTCTAATGAGGACGCCCGTGCGCCCGGCCGTCAGTCCGAGTAGACCGCGGGGATCGCCAGACGCTGACCGGGCTGCACGTGGCTGCTGCCGAGCTGGTTGAGCTCGACGAGGTCGTCGACCACCTCGCGCGGGTCGGCGTCGGGGGCGATCCAGGCGGCGAGATCCCACAGCGACTCGCCCGAGGCGACCGTGATGTAGTCGAAGCTCGCGGTGGAGGGGGTGGAGCCCGCCTGCGCGGGAGACAGCGCGGAGACCGCGAGCACCGCGGCGATCGGGGTGGCGAGCAGGGCGCCCACCACGACGCGACCGCGACGGGTCAGGCGCAGACGGGGGTGCGTGCCGGCGGTGCCGAGGGCGACGGTGCTCATGGGATGCCTCCTGCGGATCGTGGACAGCTGCCGCATCCGGCCTCGGCCGGGAGGCCGGATGCGAAGCTGTGTTCCGAATCTATCTTCGATCGAACATCTGTTCAAGTCTTTCGAGAGAATTCCTGCGAATCGGGAGGAAAGCCGATCCGATCCCGCGACACACTCGAATGAATGTTTGCCTGCACCCGCCGAGGCGGATACAGTTTCGATCACGGGATGCATCCGATCACGGACCACCGACATCGGCATCCCCCGAGCACCCGGGAGTCCACATGAGCGACAGCAGCCCCCTCGAGGCCCGCCCCGCCACGCGGCGACGCAAGAGCCTCAGCGAGAAGCAGCTCGCGATCCTCGAGGTGATCCAGCGCTCGGTCCAGACGCGCGGCTACCCGCCGAGCATGCGCGAGATCGGCGACGCCGTCGGGCTCGCCTCGCTCTCGAGCGTGACGCACCAGCTCAACCAGCTCGAGCTCTCCGGCTACCTGCGGCGCGACCCCAACCGCCCGCGCGCACTCGAGGTGCTCATCGACGTCCCCGGCGCCTCCGACGACGCGCCGAGCGCACCCGTGGGCGACGCCGCCATGGTCCCGCTCGTCGGGCGCATCGCGGCGGGCGTGCCGATCACGGCCGAGCAGCAGGTCGAGGAGATCTTCCCGCTCCCCCGCCAGCTCGTCGGCAAGGGCGAGCTGTTCATGCTCAAGGTCTCCGGCGAGTCGATGATCGACGCCGCCATCTGCGACGGCGACTGGGTGGTCGTGCGCGCCCAGCGCACGGCCGACAACGGCGAGATCGTCGCGGCGATGCTCGACGGCGAGGCGACCGTCAAGGTGTTCCGGCAGCGCGACGGCCACACCTGGCTGCTGCCGCGCAACACGGCGTTCGAGCCGATCCTCGGCGACGACGCCGAGGTGCTCGGCAAGGTCGTGGCGGTGCTGCGCTCGGTCTGAGCCGGCACGCAGCACCGCCCCGGCGGATCAGGCGCCGAGCGCCGCCCGCGCCTCCCGCGTCGCCGCGAGGATGTTCTCGAGCGAGGCGACCGTCTCCTGGTAGCCGCGGGTCTTGAGCCCGCAGTCCGGGTTGATCCACAGCTGACGCTCCGGGATCGAGGAGAGGGCGATCCCGATGAGGTCGCGCACCTCCTCGACGCTCGGCACGCGCGGCGAGTGGATGTCGTAGACGCCCGGCCCGATGCCGCGGCCGAAACCGCTCTTCTCGAGCTCGGGCACGACCTCCATGCGGCTGCGGGCCGCCTCGATCGAGGTGACGTCCGCATCCAGCGCGTCGATCGCGTCGAGCACGACGCCGAACTCCGAGTAGCAGAGGTGGGTGTGGATCTGCGTGCGGTCCTCGACGCCGCTCGTCGCCAGGCGGAACGACCTGACCGACCAGTCGAGGTAGGCCCCCTGGTCGCGCTTCTTGAGCGGCAGCAGCTCGCGCAGCGCTGGCTCGTCGACCTGGATGACGCCGATGCCCGCCGACTCGAGGTCGCCGATCTCGTCGCGCAGGGCGAGCGCCACCTGGTAGGCGGTGTCGGCGAGCGGCTGGTCGTCGCGCACGAACGACCAGGCGAGGATCGTGACCGGGCCGGTCAGCATGCCCTTCACGGGCTTCTCGGTGAGCCCCTGGGTGTACGTCGACCAGCGCACCGTGATGGGCGCCGGCCGCGAGACGTCGCCCCACAGGATCGACGGGCGCGTGGCACGCGAACCGTACGACTGCACCCAGCCGTTCTGCGTCACCGCGAAGCCGTCGAGGTTCTCGGCGAAGTACTGCACCATGTCGTTGCGCTCGGGCTCGCCGTGCACGATGACGTCGAGGCCGATGCGCTCCTGCAGGGCCACGACATCCGCGATCTCCTGCTGCAGGAAGCCCTCGTACTCGTCGCGGGTGATCTCGCCCTTCGCCTGGCGCGCCCGCTCGCGACGGATGTCGCCCGTCTGCGGGAAGGAGCCGATCGTCGTGGTCGGCAGCGGCGGGAGGCGCAGCGCGACGTCCTGCTGGGCGCGGCGGTGCGCGTAGTCGCCGCGCGCGAAGGCCGCGTCGTCGAGCTCGGCCACCCGGCCGCGCACGGCGCCGTCGCGCACGCCCGGGGCGGTGCGACGGTCCTCGAGGGCGGCGGATGCCGCATCCAGCTCGGCCTGGATCGCCGCGCGCCCCTCGGCGAGGCCGCGGGCGAGCGTCGCCACCTGCCCGACCTTCTGGTCGGCGAAGGCGAGCCAGCTCACGAGCTGCGCCGGCAGCTCGGGCTCGTCGGCGACGTCGTGCGGGGTGTGGAAGAGGTTGGTCGAGGTGCCGACCGCGACCGTGCCGGCCACCTCGCGCAGCTTCTCGAGCTTGCCGAAGGCGGCCGCCAGGTCGCCGCGCCAGATGTTGTGGCCGTCGATCGCGCCGCCCACGAGCACCTTGTCGGTCGTGGCGCCCGAGGGCACCTCGCCCTTGACGAGGTCGAGGGCGATCGCGTCGATGGGCGCGGCCTGCAGCACGGGCAGGGCGTCGTCGAGCGAGCCGTAGGGGGCGGCGACGAGGATGCCGAGAGGCCGTCCCTGGCCGAGGGACTCGTAGGCGGTCTGCGCCGCCGCGAGCACCTCGCCGCGCGGGGTGCCGAGCGACTCCGAGACGAGCGCGGGCTCGTCGAGCTGCACCCACTCGGCACCCGCGGCCGCGAGCTCCGCGAGCAGCTCGCGGTAGACCGGCAGCAGGTCCTCGAGGCGCGACAGCGGTGCGAAGCCCTCGGGCGCCTCGTCGCTCGCCTTCGACAGCAGCAGGAAGGTGACGGGACCGACGATCACGGGGCGCGTCACGAAGCCCGCGGCCTTCGCCTCGGCGACCTCGCGCACGAGCCGATCCCCGGCGAGCCGGAACCGGGTCTCCGGGCCGATCTCGGGCACGAGGTAGTGGTAGTTCGAGTCGAACCACTTCGTCATTTCGAGCGGGGCGCGCTCGCCCTCGCCGCGCGCGATCGTGAAGTAGCCGGCGAGGTCGACCGCGCCGTCCGCATCCACGAGGTCGGCGAAGCGCGTCGGCACGGCGCCCACGGCGACGGCGGCGTCGAGCACCTGGTCGTAGTACGAGAACGACTCGGGGATCGAGGAGTCACCCCGCCCGAGACCGAGGCCGACGAGACGCTCCCGGGTGATGCCGCGCAGCTCGGCGGCGGTGCGCTCCAGCTCGTCCGCGTCGATGCGGCCGGCCCAGAACGCCTCGACGGCGCGCTTGAGCTCGCGACGGCGCCCGATGCGCGGGTAGCCGAGGATCGTTCCGGTGGGGAAGGGTGCGGTCATGATGTCTTTCCGGTCGGGGTGGTGAGGGGCAGGAGTCCGGCTCCGTCGAGCACCGCGAGCGGTGCCTCGTGCCGGTTGAAGGTGTACAGGTGCAGGCCCGGCGCGCCGCCGTCGAGCAGCGCCCGCCCGAGACGGATCGCGTGGTCGACGCCCACCGAGAACGGGTCGTCGCTCGCCTCCAGCGCGCGCAGCAGCGCGGTCGGCTCGCGCTCGCCCGTGAGCTCGAGGATGCGACGCAGCCGCGGGACGCTCAGCATGGGCATGATGCCGGGCAGGATGCGCATGGTGACCCCTGCGGCGCGGGCGTCGGCGACGAAGGCGTGGAACTCGTCCGCCTCGAAGAACAGCTGCGTGATCGCGAGGTTCGCCCCCGCCGCCTCCTTGGCGAGCAGGGTGTCGAGGTCCTGGGCGCGCGAGCGCGAACGCGGGTGGCCGTTCGGGAACGCCGCGACGGCGATCGTCACCTTCTCGCCCGACGCGATCCGCTTCGCACCCGGCAGCCCCGGCAGCTCGACCTGGCGGAAGGGCACCCGCTCCTTCTGCACGCGGTGGATGAGCTGCACGAGCTCGCCCGCGCTGCCGAGGTCGCCCAGGAAGATCTCCTCCTCGGGCACTCCCGCGGGCGGGTCGCCCCGCAGGGCGAGGAAGCTCGTGACGCCGGCGTCGAGGAACTCGCGGATGAGGCGGCTCGCCTCGGCGTAGGAGGACCCGACGCACGTGAGGTGCGCCATGGGCTTCACAGGGGTGGCGAGCAGCCGCCGCAGCACGTCGAGCGACACCCCCCGGGTGGATCCACTCGCCCCGTAGGTGACGGAGATGAACTCGGGCCCCGCGGCGACGAGGGCCGGCAGGGCGGAGCCGACGAGCGCCGCCTCCGCCGCCGCGTCGCGCGGCGGGAAGAGCTCGAACGAGAACGTCGGACACGCGGCGGGCGCAGCTGCCGTCATCGCATCCTCCGTCTCTCCGCGGGCAGGCGGGACCACGGGGCGGATGCCGGGCTCGGCTGTCGCTCCTGTCGTGCGGGCGCACAACCCGTCAAGGGTAACCCGTCGACGCGCGCGTGACGTGCCGTTACGCCGGTGCGCGCACGCCGCTCTCGAGCTGGTGGGCGACGGCCTCGCTCGCCTGCACGCGCATCCGCGTGCCGCCCTCCTCGTAGTGCGTCTCGACCACGCGCGCGCGGTCGTGGGCGAAGGCCACGAGGTCGCCGCGGTCGTAGGGGATGAGCAGTTCGAGCTCGACGTCGGGCGCGGGCAGGCGCCTGCCGACCTCCTCGAGCAGCTCCTCGACCCCCTCCCCCGTGCGGGCGGAGACGAAGACGCTGTCGGGCTCGAGGCCGCGCAGCAGGATGCGGCGGTCGGGGTCGACGAGGTCGGCCTTCGTGAACACGACGAGCTCGGGCACCTCGCGCGCGCCCGCGTCGCCGAGCACGTCGCGCACGGTCGCGAGCTGGGAGGCCGGGTCGGGGTGGCTGCCGTCGACGACGTGCAGCACGAGGTCGGAGGCGGCGACCTCCTCGAGCGTCGAGCGGAACGCCTCGACGAGCTGGTGCGGGAGGTTGCGCACGAAGCCGACGGTGTCGGCGATCGTGAAGACGCGCCCGTCGGGGGTGCGACTGCGGCGCACGGTCGGGTCGAGCGTCGCGAACAGGGTGTTCTCGACGAGCACGCCCGCGCGCGTGATGCGGTTGAGCAGGCTCGACTTGCCCGCGTTCGTGTAGCCGGCGATCGCGACCGCGGGCACCTGGAAGCGGTCGCGGTTGGCGCGCTTCGCCTGACGACCCGGCGCGAAGCCCTTGATCTGCTTGCGCAGCTTCGCCATCCGGGAGTGGATGCGGCGCCGGTCGAGCTCGATCTTGGTCTCACCGGGGCCACGGCTTCCCATGCCCTGGCCGCCCGCCGCCTGACCACCCGCCTGGCGCGACATCGACTCACCCCATCCGCGGAGCCTCGGCAGCAGGTACTCGAGCTGCGCGAGCTCGACCTGCGCCTTGCCCTCGCGCGACTTGGCGTGCTGGCTGAAGATGTCGAGGATGACGGCCGTGCGGTCGATGACCTTGACGCGCACGGCGTCCTCGAGCGCACGGCGCTGGCTCGGGGCGAGCTCGGTGTCGGCGACGACCGTGTCGGCGCCGAGGGCGGCGACGATGTCGGCGAGCTCCTGCACCTTGCCGCGCCCGAGGTAGGTGGCGGGGTCCGGATGCGGCCGACGCTGCAGCACGCCGTCGAGCACGACCGCGCCCGCGGTCTCGGCGAGGGCGGCGAGCTCGCGCAGCGAGTTCTCGGCGTCCTCGAGCGATTCCGAGGGCGTGTAGACGCCGATGAGCACGACGTTCTCGAGGCGCACCTGCCGGTACTCGACCTCGGTGACGTCCGCGAGCTCCGTCGAGAGCCCGCCCACGCGACGCAGCGCCGCGCGCTCCTCGCGGTCGAACTGCTCGCCGTCGCGGTCGCCGCCGTCGGCGGTGCGCACGTCCTGCAGCGCGGCGGCGCGGCCCCCGAAGACGCGGACGCCGGCGTGCGCCTCCTCGGTGGCGAGGATGCGGTCGATCCCGTCGCGGGGGGCGTCGTCGCCCGGTTCGCGCGCGGGGGTGCCTGCACTGTCGGTCATGATCCGGTTAACCCTAGTCACTCGTTTTCGGTAGGTTCTCTGCATGCCGCCCGAGCACTACTTCTCGACGTCGCCCGCGGGCGAGCCGGTGCTGCGCACCATCGCGGTGCGCCTCGCGGGCCGCGAGGTGCAGCTCACGACCGCGAACGGCATCTTCAGCCCCGAGCGCATCGACACCGGCACGCAGGTGCTGCTCGCCCACACCCCCGTGCCGCCGCCCGGGGGCGACTTCCTCGACCTCGGATGCGGCTGGGGGCCGATCGCGCTGACGCTCGCCCTCGAGTCGCCGCGGGCGACCGTGTGGGCGGTCGACGTCAACGAGCGCGCCCTCGAGCTGGTGCGCCGCAACGCCGAGACGCTCGGACTCGAGAACGTCAACGTCTGCCGCCCGGAGGATGTTCCCGCCGAGGTGCGCTTCCGCACCATCTGGTCGAACCCGCCCATCCGGGTGGGCAAGAACGAGCTGCACGCGATGCTCTCGCACTGGCTGCCGCGCCTCGACCTCGGCTCGGATGCGTGGCTCGTGGTGCAGCGCAACCTCGGCTCCGACTCGCTGCACCGCTGGCTGCAGGCGGAACTGCCCGCCGACTTCACCGTGCTCCGCGCCGCCACCAGCAAGGGCTACCGCGTGCTGCGGGTGCGCCACCGCTCCGGCACGGGCCTCACCGAGCCGATCGCGGTCATCCCGGAGTAGGCGCCCGCCCGCGGGTTGGGTGCCGCGCGCAGCGCCCCCTCCCGCGGTTTGACTACCGCGCGGAGCGCCCCCTCCCGCGGGTTGAGTGGCCCGGCGCAGCATCCCCCTCCGCGGGTTGAGTAGCCCGCGCAGCGGGCGTATCGAAACCCGTGCAGACGTGGGCATTCGGGGCCTCACCGAGCGAAGGCGCCCCATCGAGGGGCGCCTTCGCTGGTTTCGATACACCGCCTTCGGCGGCACTCAACCAGCGGGAGGGGTGACGCCCGGCGCGCGGCACTCAACCAGCGGGTGGGGTGACGCTACAGCGCGACGACGCCGTCGAAGACGAGTTCGGCGGGACCGCTGAGGAACACGTGGTCGCCCTCGACGCGCACCCCCACCTCGCCGCCCGGCACACGCACGCGCCAGGCATCGGGCGCACCGTCGCCCGCCCAGGAGCGGGTGGCGAGGGCCGCGGCCGCGGCACCGGTGCCGCAGGAGAGCGTCTCGCCGCTGCCGCGTTCGTGCACGCGCATCCGGATGCGGCCGACGCCGCCCGAGATGAGCGGCTCGGCGGGCACCACGAACTCGACGTTGGCGCCGTCGGGCGGGGTCGGGGTCACGACGGGCGCCTCCCCGAGGTCGAGGGCGTCGAGTTCGGCGTCGTCGGCGAGGGCGACGACGACGTGGGGGTTGCCGACGCCGACGGCGAGGCCGGGCCGGTCGACGGCGAGCCGGCGCGCGGCGACTATGGCCTCGCCCGCGACGAGGTACGGCCCGAGGTCGACCTCGAAGCCGTCGGGTGTGCGGGTGAGCTGCCGCACGCCGCCGCGCGTGCCGATCGCGACGGTCTCGCCGACGCCCAGTTCGAGCAGGCCCTCGGAGAGCAGGTAGGCGCCGTAGACGCGGATGCCGTTGCCGCACATCTCGGCCGGGCTGCCGTCGGCGTTGTGGTAGTCCATGAACCACTCGGCGTCCGGATCCTCCGCGAGCACCGCGGTGCCCTCCGGGAGCGCCGAGGAACGCACCGCACGGATGACGCCGTCGCCGCCGACCCCGAAGTGGCGGTCGGCGAGCGCGGCGAGCTGCGCCGCGTCCAGCTCGAGCTCGCCGTCGGGGTCGGCGAACAGCACGAAGTCGTTTCCGGTGCCGTGACCCTTGGTGAAGGCGATGTCGATGCTCACCGCTCGATGCTAGTCCGGGTGGTGGCCGCCGCACTCACGGGAGGGCGCTGAAGGTGATCGACGGGTTCACGAAGCTCAGGTTCGGGTCGTTGTCGGTCCACGTGTTGGTGTGGAAGGCGTAGCAGCCGACCCCCGCATTGAGCGGGTTGACCACGGTGACCTGACGCGTCACCGTGATCGACCAATGACTGCCCACCGTGCCGTCGAACGAGACCATCGCCGACGGCGGAAGGTCGAGCAGGGGCGTCGCGATGTCGATGAAATAGCAGAAGATGCTCACCGCCCTGTTCGGTGCGCTGAGATCCACCGACATGCGTTCCACCGTCAGCGTCAGCGCATAGCTGCCCGGCTCGATGGAGGCCGCCGGGACGAACAGTTCCACGCGCGAGGTGTGGGTGGTCGGATTGGTCGCGGTCTGCGCGAAGTAGACACCCTGCAGGGCGTCGGCCTGGGCGTAGGCGACGATGGCGTTCGAGCCCGCCGGGCCCACCGGGCCCGCCGGCCCGTCGAGACCGTCGGCACCCGCCGCTCCGGTGGCGCCCGCCGCTCCGGTGGCGCCGGTGGCTCCTGTGGCTCCCGTCGGCCCGGTCGCGCCGGTTGCCCCGACGGCGCCATCGAGTCCCGCCGCACCGTCCCGACCGTCGGAACCGTCGCGACCGTCGGAACCGTCGCGACCGTCGGAACCGTCGCGACCGTCGCGACCAGCCGCACCGTCGCGACCGTCGGAGCCGTCCCGACCGTCGGAGCCGTCGGAGCCGTCCCTGCCGTCGCCCCCGTCCGCACCGTCGCTGCCGACGACGCCCGGCGTCGTCGATCCGGCGGGCACGGGTGAGATCACCGCCCCGATGCCGAGAGACAGCACGACAGCGGCGACGACGCCGATGGCGACGCTCGTGAGCGCCGCGGGCCACGGCGACGGGTGAGCAGACATGACGGGCTCCTTCGACGGGTTCTCCGACATTGTGGTGGACAGAAACGGCCAGAATCCTGTCTCATTGCAGACATGTCACAAATCGGTCATGCGGAGCCGCATCCGCCCCTCGCGCACGCCTCGCTCGAACTGCTCGCGATGGCGCTGCGTGCGCGCCCCACCACCGTGACCGAGCTCGCGATCCTCGCGCGGGCGACCCCCGCCGAGCTTCGCGACCGGCTCGCCGTCCTCGTCGAACTCGACCTCCTCGCGCTCCGCGGCGACGACATCGGATACCGCCCACCCGCGCAGACCGTCGCCGCACTCAGCGCCCGCGTCCTCGGGGATGCCGCACACGCGCTGACGACGAGCCTCGCCGAGGTCGACACGCTGCTGACCGCCCTGCCCGGGCTCATCACGAGCGACCTCGTCGGCTCCCCGGACGGCACCGGCGGCGGCAGGGAGCTCTTCCACGGCCCCGGCGCCGCCCACGACCTCTGGCGCAGCCTGATCCTGCAGCAGCACGAGCGGCGCTCGGCGTGCATGATGCCGGATGCCCGCCCCGTGCTCGTCCCCGACTCCCCGCTCAGCGACGCATGGCGCGACACGCTCGGCGAGGCCGAGATGCAGGTGCGCGCCATCCTCTCGCTCGCCGACATGACCCGACCGGAGTCGCGACCCATGCTCGAGGCGGCCCGCGCATCCGGCGTCGAGTTCCGCGCCATGCGCACGCCGCCGAGCTGGTTCTGGCTCACCGACGAGGCGGTGGGGCTCCCCCTGCGCTGGGGCGACCCGTGGCCCACGAGCGCCCTCCTGCTGCGCGACGAAGCCGTCGTGTCGCTCATGCAGGGGCTGTACGACACGTGGTGGGCCCAGGCGGCGACGCTCGCACCCACCGCGCACCCGTGGGATGCGGTCCTCGCGCTCATGGTCGACGGGGCGACCCTGGAGGCGGCGTCCCACGCGGTCGGGATCTCCTCCCGTACGGGCCGCCGACGCATCGAGGCCGCCATGGACCACTACGGCGTCGTGGGCGCGGTCGCCCTCGGGGCCGCGTGGCAGCGGGAGCGCGCCCTCAGCGCGAGCTGACCGCGTCGAGCGCCGCGTCGGCACGCGCGGGATCGTCGGCGTCGAGCCACACCGTCTCGCGGGAGCGCCCGAACCACGACACCTGCCGCCGCGCATAGCGACGGGTGAGCGCCTGCGTCTCCGCGATCGCCGCGGCTTCGACGAGTTCGCCGTCGAGCCGGCGCAGCGCCTGCGCGTAGCCGATCGCCCGCGACGCGGTCGTGCCGAGTCCGGCGGGGCGCAGGCGCGCGACCTCGTCCAGGAGACCGTCGCGCCACATCCGCTCGACCCGTGCGTCGAGGCGCGGCACGAGCCGCTCGCGCGCGAGGCGCAGGCCGATCGTCACGGTCGGGCGCCAAGTGCCCGACTCCTCCGGAAGTCCCGCACCGAAGGGTTCGCCCGTGAGCTCGATCACCTCGAGCGCCCGCACGATGCGGCGGCCGTTGTGGGGGCCGATGGCGGCGGCGGCCTGGGGGTCGCGCATCCGCAGCCGCTCGAACAGCGCCCCCGGTCCGTGCGACGTCAGCTCGTCCTCGAGACGTACCCGGATGGCGTCGTCCGTGCCGGGAAAGCGGAAGTCGTAGACGACGCTCGAGACGTAGAGCCCGCTGCCGCCCACCAGGATCGGCACCGCTCCGCGCTCGAGGATCTCGTCGATGACCGCCCGCGCCTCGGTCTGGTAGCGCGCAACGCTCGCCTCCTCGGCCGGCTCGAGCACGTCGAGCAGGTGGTGCGGGATGCCGCGGCGCTCAGCGAGCGGCAGCTTCGCGGTGCCGATGTCCATGCCGCGGTACAGCTGCATGGCGTCCGCGTTGACGATCTCGGCGGGGGTTCCGGATGCGCTGAGCCGCTCGGCGAGGTCGAGCGACAGCTCCGACTTGCCGGTGCCCGTCGCGCCGACGACGGCGACGAGCCCGGTCACGCGGGACGCAGTCCCGGCAGCCCGAGGTTGACCGCGCGGGCGCCACCGGCGGTCGGCGCCGGCACGGCGCACGATTCGGCCTCCGCGCGGTCCCACGCATCGCCCGCACGCGTGCGGCGGATCGGCAGGGTCTCGCCCGCGGGCGCGGCGATGAGGAAGTGCGGAGTCGCACGCGTGACGACGACGCTCACGACGTCGCCGGGCCGCGGCACCGCACCGCCCTCCGGCACGTCGAAGTGCACGAGCCGGTTGTCCTCCGCGCGCCCGGAGAGCCGGCGGGTCTCGTCGTCGCGACGGCCCTCGCCGCTCGCGACGAGCACCTCGACCGGGGTGCCGACGAGCTTCCGCGCCTCCTCGCCCGAGACGCGCTCCTGCAGCGCGATGAGGCGCTCGTAGCGCTCCTGCACGACCGCCTTGGGCAGCTGATCGGGCAGCGTGGCCGCGGGGGTGCCGGGGCGGATCGAGTACTGGAAGGTGAAGGCGGAGGCGAAGCGGGCCTGCTCCACGACCCGCAGGGTCTCGGCGAAGTCCTCCTCGGTCTCGCCCGGGAACCCGACGATGATGTCGGTCGAGATCGCGGCGTGCGGGATGCGGTCGCGCACCCGGTCGAGGATGCCGAGGAACCGCTCCGAGCGGTAGGAGCGCCGCATGGCCTTGAGGATGCGGTCGGAGCCGGACTGCAGCGGCATGTGCAGCTGCGGCATGACGTTCGCGGTCTCGGCCATGGCGTCGATGACGTCGTCGGTGAAGGCGGCCGGGTGGGGGCTCGTGAAGCGCACGCGCTCGAGGCCCTCGATCTCGCCCGCCGCACGCAGCAGCTTGCCGAAGGCCTGCCGATCGCCGAACTCGACGCCGTAGGAGTTGACGTTCTGGCCGAGCAGCGTCACCTCGATGGCTCCGTCTGCGACGAGCGCCTCGATCTCGGCGAGGATCTCGCCCGGTCGGCGGTCCTTCTCCTTGCCGCGCAGCGACGGCACGATGCAGAAGGTGCAGGTGTTGTTGCAGCCGACCGAGATCGACACCCAGCCCGAGTAGGTGTTCTCGCGACGGGTCGGCAGGGTCGAGGGGAACACCTCGAGCGCCTCGAGGATCTCGAGCTGCGCCTCGCCGTTGTGGCGCGCGCGCTCGAGCAGCGCGGGGAGGGAGCCCATGTTGTGGGTGCCGAACACGACGTCGACCCAGGGCGCCTTCTCGAGGATGACGTTCTTGTCCTTCTGGGCGAGGCAGCCGCCGACGGCGATCTGCATGCCCTCGTGGCTGCGCTTGGCGCTCGCGAGGTGTCCGAGGGTGCCGTAGAGCTTGTTGTCGGCGTTCTCGCGCACGGCGCAGGTGTTGATGACGACGACGTCGGCCTCGCCGTCGGTGGCGCGCACGTAGCCCGCCGACTCGAGCGAGCCGGACAGCCGCTCCGAGTCGTGCACGTTCATCTGGCAGCCGAAGGTGCGCACCTCGTAGGTGCGCGGGGCATCCTGCGACCGGGTTGCGTGGTCGGCGTCGAGCAGCGTCATGGTGCCGACAGTCTACGTCGGCACCGTCCGGCGATCCGGACGGTGCCGACGGTGGATCAGTCGCGCGTGAGCGTGAGCGTGAAGCTTCCGCCCGTGTAGCTGCCCTGCGTCTCGATCGGCTGATCGAGGCCGAGGAACGCGCCCGTGAGCTCGACGGGCCCGTCGGAGAACTCGATGTGCACGGTGAGCGTGCCGCCCGACTCGGACCAGGTGTCGGTGCCGTCGTCGAAGGAGTTGCCGTCGTAGGTGAGCCCCACCGTGCCGTCCTCCTGGAACTCGAGCGTCCAGGTGTCGCCGTCCGAGTCGGTGCCCGACCACGTGGTGCCGACGAGCTCCGATTCGCCGCCGTCGTCCGAGCCGCCGTTCGTGCCGGTGTCGGTGCCACCGCCGCCCGTGGGGAGCGAGGGGATGAGACTGCAGCCGGCGAGGGCGACGGCGAGCAGCAGGGTCGCCAGGAGGGCGACGAGCGAACGGGAACGCGGGGAGGTCGTGGTGGTGGTCATGACGGGGAGACTAGCTGAACCGCACGGTCGAGGTGCCGGCCCGCGCCGCACGGTCGCGCGGAAGCGCGTGCTCGACCGCCGCACGGACCGTGCTGCCCGAGTAGCCGCGCCGGGCGAGGTAGCCGCTCAGCCGACGCGCCGCCGTGTCGTGGTCGAGCCCGCCCAGCTGGGCGGCGCGCTTGCGCGCCGCCTCGTGTGCCCGGGCGAGCTCGTCGCCGCTGTCGACGAGTTCGAGCGCGTACTCGATCGCCGCCGGCGCGAACAGCCGACGCGCGAGCTCGGCCGCGATCGCGGTGCGGCCGAGGCCCTTGCGCTCCTGCAGGCTCGCGACGAGCGTCTGAGCGAGGGCGGCGTCGTCGAGCAGCCCGACGCGCGCCAGCCGATCGCACTCGCGCGCGATGCCCTCGTCGTCGACTCCCCCGTCGCGCAGCACGCGCTCGAGCTCGCGACGCGACAGGGACCGTCGCCCGAGGGCCTTCATCGAGATCCGCTCGGTCTCGGCGTCGGTCAACCGTGCACAGGAGTCGTCCACGTCGTCGCCCCACGCGTCGTTCCAGGCGGGCTCACCGGACGCCCCGAACAGGTAGCTCACGGGCGCGAGGCGGTCGTCGGTGTCGGCCATCGGAACCTCCGGTCTACTCCCCCGACGCCTTGCGGGCGGCGAGCTTGTCTTCCAGCGAGTCGACGTTCGCGGCCTGTGCGGCCTTCGCCGCCGCGCCGATGCCGAGCTGCACGAGGATCTTCTGCTCGATCTCGTCCGCGATCTCGGGGTGCTCGAGCAGGAAGTTGCGCGCGTTCTCCTTGCCCTGGCCGAGCTGGTCGCCGTCGTAGGTGTACCACGCGCCCGACTTCTTGACGATGTTGTGCTCGACGCCGTAGTCGATGAGGCTGCCCTCGCGCGAGATGCCGACGCCGTACAGGATGTCGAACTCGGCCTGCTTGAAGGGCGGCGCCATCTTGTTCTTGACGACCTTGACGCGCGTGCGGTTGCCGACCGCCTCGGCGCCGTCCTTGAGGGTCTCGATGCGGCGGATGTCGAGGCGCACGGAGGCGTAGAACTTGAGCGCCTTGCCGCCCGCGGTGGTCTCGGGGCTGCCGAAGAACACGCCGATCTTCTCGCGCAGCTGGTTGATGAAGATCATCGTGGTCTGGGTCTGGTTGAGCCCACCCGTGAGCTTGCGGAGCGCCTGCGACATGAGGCGCGCCTGGAGGCCCACGTGGCTGTCGCCCATCTCGCCCTCGATCTCGGCGCGCGGCACGAGCGCCGCGACGGAGTCGACGACGATGAGGTCGATCGACCCGGAGCGCACGAGCATGTCGGCGATCTCGAGGGCCTGCTCGCCCGTGTCGGGCTGCGAGACGAGGAGCGCGTCGATGTCGACGCCGAGCTTCTTGGCGTACTCGGGGTCGAGCGCGTGCTCGGCGTCGATGAACGCGGCGATGCCGCCCGCCCGCTGGGCGTTGGCGATCGCGTGGAGCGTGAGCGTGGTCTTGCCGGAGGACTCCGGGCCGTAGATCTCGACGATGCGGCCGCGCGGGAGCCCGCCGATGCCGAGCGCCACGTCGAGCGCGATGGAACCCGTGGGGATGACGGCGACGGGGGCGCGTTCGTCGCTGCCGAGGCGCATGACGGTTCCCTTGCCGAACTGGCGGTCGATCTGGGCGAGGGCGGTCTCGAGGGCCTTCTCGCGGTCTGCAGGTGTAGGCATGTGCCCGGTCTCCTTCTGTGTCGTGTTCCATGCGCCCATCGGCTGCCGTCCCTGCGCGAACCGGTGGTGCAGGGTTCGCGCCCTTGCGACAGGGCTGTCGTCTCCGGGGAGGACAGCGGCGACGTTACGCCCGCCGTCCGACATCGCGGTCGGTCGAGGGGCGGAACTGTCGACGATTGCCCTTCGACGGATCCTGTGGAGGAGACTATCCGGATTCGAACCGATGTTCGAGAACGACGCGGCGTGTCGCGCGCCGGAACTCAGCGCTTCGGCTGTGGGAGGCCCGCGCCGTGCCAGCGTTCACGCGGCACGTCCTGTGCGCGGCACAGCGCGATCCACACCTCGCCGGCGGGGACGCCGTCCGCGAGCGCGGCCGCGGGGGTGCGGTTGCCGAGCTCGACGAGCACGGTGTCGCGCACGAGGACACGCGCGAAGCCCGGGCCGAACTCGCCGTCGACCGCGCGCTGGAACTCGCTCGCCTTCATCCCGCCCACGCTAGCCGACACACGACGACGCCCCGGCCGCGGGGCCGGGGCGTCGTGACGTGGGAACGATCAGCGGATCGCGAGATCCGCGTCGAACTCCGCGACGAGCTCGTCGGGGAGGGTGTCGGGCACGGAGCTCACGCCCTCGAGCACCGCGAGACGGTCGCCGACCTCTCGCATGATGACGGAGATGGGGATGTCGAGCGCCTCGGCGACGGAGGCGAGGATCTCGGAGCTGGCCTCCTTCTGGCCGCGCTCCACCTCGCTCAGGTAGCCGAGTGCCACGCTCGCGCGCCCCGCGACCTGGCGCAGGGTCATCGCCTTCCGGAGACGGAAGTCGCGGAGGACATCGCCGAGTTCCTGACGGACCAGAACCATGTGGTGTTCCTCCTCTACAAGTGACCGACGGGTGCGGATCGGGTGGCCTAGGCTACCCGCTTCGTTGCAGAAACTCTAAATCCTGCTCGCTTGGATGACGCCGTGAAGTCACCACATGTAACGAGATCGAAACCGCGTCTATTCCGCGACCTCGAGTCCGAGCGCCGCCGCGAGCGAACCGAGCGCCGCGTCGACGCTCGCCTCCCGCACCGCGGCCCGGTCGCCCACGACGAGCAGGCCGGATGCGGCCTCTCCGGCCGCCGACGAGACGCCGATCCAGACGGTGCCGGGCGGGTGGCCGTCCTGCGGGTCGGGCCCCGCGACCCCCGTCGTCGAGAGACCGTACTCGGCCGATCGCCCGTCGATCGCGAGCCGCTCGCGCACTCCCGCGGCCATCTGACGGGCGACCTCGGCATCCACGGGACCGCGTTCGGCGAGCAGTCCCGCGTCCACGCCGAGCAGCTGCGCCTTGAGCGGGGTCGCGTAGGCGACCACGCCGCCCGAGAGCACGGCCGAGGCGCCCGGCACGTCGACGAGGGCGGCGGTCAGCATCCCGCCCGTGAGCGACTCCGCGACGGCGAGGCGTTCGCCGCGCGCCGTGAGCGCCTCCACGATGCGCACTGCGAGCGGCCGCACGCTCATCGGGTCCGGCTCACCCGCCAGGCCGCCCACAGGTACTGCGCCCCGCTCACCACGGTGAGCACGAGGGCTGCGGCCATGAGCGTCCAGTTCACCCAGAGCACCCAGTCGCCGAGCACCGTCCACAGCGGCGTGAGGGCGAAGGAGACGGCGACGGCCTGCACGACCGTCTTGAGCTTGCCGAGGAAGCCCGCCGCGATCACGTGGTCGCGCAGCATGAGGAAGCGGAAGATCGTGATGCCGAACTCGCGCACGAGGATGACGATCGTCACCCACCACCACAGCTCGCCGAGCAGCGACAGCGCCACGAGCGCCGCCCCGACGAGGATCTTGTCGGCGATCGGATCGACGAGCTTGCCGAAGTCGGTCACGAGGTTGCGGCTGCGGGCGAGGAAGCCGTCGACCGAGTCGGTCGTGATCGAGAGGATGAACAGCGCCGCCGCGACCCAGCGCCAGACGCCCAGCTCCCCGCCGTCGAGCACCATGAGCCACACGAACACCGGCGCGAGCAGGATGCGCACGACCGTGATGATGTTGGCGATGTTGCCCATGCTGGCGGGGGTCTCCCCCGCGCTCACGACACGGCCGCGCATGGGGTTCACGCGGACCTCGTCATCGCCGGCGATGTCGGGCTCCGGTTCCGAGACGGCCACGTCCTACTCCCTGCCGGTCAACCCCCAGGCGTCCTCGTCCGAGGAGCCCTCCTCGACAGGATAGCCGTCGAACTGCGCCTCGACGGCGTCGGGGCCGTAGCCGTCCGGTCCGGCGCCCCCGGCATCCGCCGCGGTGGGGCCGTCCTCGCCGCGGAGTCGCGCGATCACGCCCGGCAGCTGATCGGGGGTGACGAGCACGTCGCGCGCCTTGGAGCCCTCGGAGGGGCCGACGATCTCGCGCGACTCGAGCAGGTCCATGAGGCGTCCGG
Organism: Protaetiibacter intestinalis; assembly: GCF_003627075.1. NCBI lineage: Bacteria > Bacillati > Actinomycetota > Actinomycetes > Micrococcales > Microbacteriaceae > Protaetiibacter > Protaetiibacter intestinalis. The sequence continues at coordinate 20,954 of NZ_CP032630.1, forward strand.
CCTTCGCGAAGCCGACGCGGAGCTTGCGCTGCAGCATCGACGTGGAACCGAACTGGGTGTTGACGATGAGCGTCGCCGCCTCGACGAGCAGCTCGAGGTCGTCGCCGATGTCGGCGTCGACCTCCTTCTTCTCGACGACCGCCGCGACGTCCTGACGGTACTCGGGGCGGGCCTGCTCGGTGACGTGCTTGACGACGGCGTGGATCTCGTCCTCGGTGACCCAGGCGCCCTGCACGCGGATCGCCTTCGAGGCGCCCATCGGCAGGAAGAGGCCGTCGCCCTGGCCGATGAGCTTGTCGGCGCCGGGCTGGTCGAGGATGACGCGGCTGTCGGTCATGCTCGAGACCGCGAAGGCGAGACGCGAGGGCACGTTGGCCTTGATGAGGCCCGTGACGACGTCGACCGAGGGCCGCTGGGTCGCGAGTACGAGGTGGATGCCGGAGGCGCGCGCGAGCTGCGTGATGCGCACGATCGAGTCCTCGACGTCGCGCGGGGCGACCATCATGAGGTCGGCGAGCTCGTCGACCACGACGAGCAGGTAGGGGTACGGCTGCAGCACGCGCTCGGAGCCGGCGGGCAGCACGATCTCGTCCGCCAGGACGGCGCGGTTGAAGTCGTCGATGTGACGGAAGCCGAACGACGCGAGGTCGTCGTAGCGCATGTCCATCTCCTTCACGACCCACTGCAACGCCTCGGCGGCCTTCTTGGGGTTCGTGATGATGGGCGTGATGAGGTGCGGGACGCCCTGATAGGCGGCGAGCTCGACGCGCTTCGGGTCGACGAGCACCATCCGCACCTCGGCGGGCTTGGCGCGCATGAGCACCGAGGTGATCATCGAGTTGATGAAGCTCGACTTGCCGGAGCCGGTAGAGCCGGCGACGAGCAGGTGCGGCATCTTGGCGAGGTTCGCGACGACGAAGCCGCCCTCGACGTCCTTGCCGAGGCCGATCGTGAGGGGGTGGTTGCTCTTCGCGGCCGAGCCCGAGCGCAGCACGTCGCCGAGCGAGACGATCTCGCGATCGCGGTTGGGGATCTCGACGCCGATCGCGCTCTTGCCGGGGATGGGCGAGAGGATGTTCACCTCGTTGGAGGCGACCGCGTAGGAGAGGTTGCGGCTGAGGGCGGTGACCCGCTCGACCTTGACGCCGTGCCCGAGCTCGATCTCGTAGCGGGTCACCGAGGGCCCGCGCGTGAAGCCCGTGACCTTCGCGTCGACCTGGAACTGGCCGAGCACGCTCGTGATCGCCGCGATGATCTCGTCGTTCGCGGCCGTGCGGGCCTTGGGCGGCGTGCCCGGGGCGAGCAGGGATGCCGCGGGCAGCCGGTACGGGCGCTTCGCGCTCGCGGGGCGCGGGGTCGCGGCGGATGCCGGGGCGTCGGCGAACTCGCCCGCCGCGCCCTTGCCGCTCGCCGAGTCGGAGAACCCGGGCAGCAGGCCGCCGTCGTCGCGCAACGCCGTCGCCCCGGTGTCGACCTCGCCCGTGAAGCGCTTGACGGCATCCTCGGCGCGCACGAGCTCCTCGAGCAGCTCGACGCCGAAGTCGGGCGCGGGATCGACGATCTCGGTCTCGAGCTCGCGGCCGAGCACGGGGGTGTCGAAGGCGGGCGCCTCGTCCTTGCGCTTGCCGCGACGCCACCACGGCATCGACTCCGGATCCTCCGGCTCGAAGCCCAGGTCGGAGATCGTGCCGAAGGCGACCGTCTGGGTGTCGCCGCGACCGCCCTTCTCGGCGGCGGGCTTCGCCGCGGGCTCCGGCAGCTCGGCGCCGAAGAGGTACGCGTAGAGCTCGCGGAGGCGGTGCCCGATGCGGTTCGGCGGGGTCTTGGTGAGGATGAAGAGCGAGAGTCCGAGCACGCCGAAGGCGAGCACCGCGGCGAGCCAGGCGAGTTCGATCGTGACGAGCGGCCAGGTGACGACCCAGCCCACGATGCCGCCGCCCGCGGCGAGCGCTGCCGCGCCGTCCGAGGGGGCGGGCAGCCCGCCGAACACCTGGCACAGCGCCGCGAGGCTCGTGATGAGCAGCACGAGGCCGACGCCGATGCGCCCGTTGTCGTGCACGCTCGAGGGATGCCGGAAGAGCCACACGGCGAGCACGACGAGGATCACCGGCAGGGCGAACGCGACGCGGCCGAGGAGCCCCCCGAACCCGAAGTTGTCGAGCGCCCGGGCCACGTCGCTCGCGGGCGCGAACCACTCGACGACGGCCGTGCCGATCGCGAGCAGGAAGAACAGGAACGGCACGCCGTCGCGGCGCTCCTCCTTGGCGAGCCCCTCCTTGCCGAAGAGGCGCGCGGCACCCCCCACCACGTGGGCGAGGCCCATCCAGGCGGCGGTCAGCAGCCCCGGCTTCTGCGCGGGCTGCGTCGGCAGCTTCTTGGTGCCCTGCGGACCCCGCGACGACGAGCGCGACGACGAGCTGCGCGAACCGCTGCTGCTCGTGCGGGCGCGCGACGAGGTCGACCGGGTGCTCGTGGCCATGCCCTCACGGTATCCGCGGGGACCGACGCCTCCCGGGAGCGACACTCGTGCGCCCCTACAGCCTCAGCGCGTCGATGACCTTGACCCGCACGGCGACGAGGGCGGGCAGGAGGCCCGCGAGCGCCCCCACCGCGGTCGCCGCGACGAGTCCGACGACGGCCGCCTCCACGGGGAAGGCAGGCACATCCTGCAGGTAGTCGTCGAGCCACGCGGTGACCCACGGGTTCTTGATGGCCGCGACCGCGATGAGCACGCCCACCCCGCCCGCGACCGCCGTCGCCACGACCGACTCCATCATGACCGAGAAGAACACCCGCCCCGCCGTCGCGCCGAAACTGCGCCGGATGCCGATCTCGCGGATGCGGTACCGCACCGTCACGAGGGCGATGTTGACGAGCCCCAGCGCGCCGAGCAGCAGCACGAGCACGGCGACCCCGCCGACCGCGAGCTTGAGGACCAGCAGCGGGTCCTGGTCCGAGTAGGCGAGGTAGTCGCTGCGCCACATGTCGGCCTGCCAGCCCTCGCCGAGCGCCGCGGAGATCTCGGTCGAGATCCGCGCGCTGAGCTCGTCGGAGGTCTCGAGCGGCAGCCAGAACTCGACCTGGCTGTAGCGCTGGTCCGCGGGGACCGTCGACACGCGCGCCGCGTCGAACGGCGCGGTGAGCATGAAGGCCGACATGTCGCCGCCCTGGGCGCCCGGCGACGACTCGTAGACCCCCGTCACGACGAGCACGACGTTGCGCTCGGCCGTGACCGCCTCGAGCGTGGGGTGGGTGCGCAGATCCGGGGCGCCGATGTGGTTCCACAGGTCGCTCGAGACGATGATGGCCGGCGCGAGCCGCGTGGCGTCGCGGTCGGTGAACCACTCCCCCTCCATGAGCCGCAGCCGGTGGATCGCCGCGTAGGGCTGATCGACGACGGTGACCGAGACCCCGTAGACGCCGTCGGCGAACTGCACCTGGATGCTGTCGCCCGTCGAGCGGGAGACGTAGTGGATGCCGTAGCGCTCGGAGGCCTCCTCGACGACCGGCGCGAGCTGCGCGGCCGTCGGGTTCTGCCCCGTCGTCATGTTGTAGGCGTTCAGCTGGTACGTCGCGGGGCGACCGCTCCAGCGTTCGGACTGCTCGGTCTGCACCTGCGTCGCGATCGCGCCGCCCGCGACGACGACGGTGAGCGCGGCGACCGCGACGCCCACGCCGATGAGGCTCAGCAGCACGCGCGTGCGGTGCACGCGCAGCTCCGACCACGCCTCGACGATCGAGCCGACGATCATGCTCATCCGGCCACCTCCACGAACTCCGCGAGCCCGGCCGTCGCGTCGTCGGCGGGTGAGAGCACGCCCTTGTCGAGGCGGAAGTGGCGCCGCGCGAGGAGCGCGATGTTGGGGTCGTGGGTGATCGTGATGAGGGCGGCGCCGGTCGACTCGGCGACCTCGTCGAGCAGCCCCATCACCTGGGCGCCGGTCTCGACGTCGAGGGCCCCGGTGGGTTCGTCGGCGAGGATGAGGCGCGGACCGCGCACGAGGGCGCGCGCGATGGCGACGCGCTGCTGCTCGCCGCCGGAGAGCTGGTCGGGGGTCGAGTGGATGCGCGCGCCGAGCCCCACCCGCTCGAGCATCTCGGTGGCGAGCCGCTCGCGGCGCCAGAACTGCCTGCCGCTCGCGTAGAGCAGGGGCGTCGAGACGTTCTCGAGCGCCGTCCGCCGCGGCAGCAGGTTGAACTGCTGGAAGATGAACCCGATGTCCCGGCCCCGCCGGCGATCGCGCGCGCCCATCCGGAGCTTCTCGAGCGGCACCCCGTCGAACTCGAGGCTGCCGCTCGTCGGGGTGTCGATGAGACCCAGGATGTTGAGCAGCGTCGACTTGCCGCTGCCGGAGCGGCCGACGATGCTCACGTGGTCTCCCACCGCGACCTCGAGGTCGATGCCGCGCAGGATGTCGAGCCGCGAGCCGTCCGGCAACTCGACCGAGCGGGTGACCTGCTCGAGCCGGAGGAAGCTCACGCTCAGCCCCCGAATCCGACGACCATGCCCTGGTCGGGATCGGCGAGCGCGCCGGGCACGAACTGCAGGATCTCGTCGCCCTCGGCGAGCCCGCCGGTGACCTCCACCTGCGAGCCGTCGGAGATGCCGAGCGTCACCTCGCGCTGCTCCGACTCGCCGTCGACCGCCGGCAGGTAGACGATGCCCGAGCCGCTGCCCCCCTCGACGGCCGTGGTCGGGATGACGAGCACGTTGTCGGCGACGCCCCCGGCGAGCGTCAGCTTCGCCGCGAGGCCCGCGAAGACGCGGACGTCGGCCGGCACCGCGCAGCGCACCGTCGCGACGGCCGAGCCGCCGCCCGTGCCGCCCGCGCCGCCCTCGTCGGCCGTGGGCGCCGCCGCCGCGGTGATCGTGAGGCCGGTGCAGGTGAACGGCGCGGGCCCGCCCGTGATCGTCACCTGGGCCTCGGTGGGCTGGGTGGTGAGCCGAAGCTGCTGCTCGGGCGCGAGGCTCGCGGTCACGCTGAAGCTCGCCGGGGCGAGCTGCGCGACGGCGTCGCCGAGGCCCACCTGCTGCCCCACGAGCAGGGTGAACGTGGTGAGCGTGCCGGCGATCGGCGCCTTCACGATCGACCACTTCGTGGTGCCGTCGTCGTTCATGCCGCGCAGCTGGGCGAGCTCGGCGCCCGCCTCCACCCACTGCCCCGCCGTCGCGGACACCTTGCGCACCTCGCCGGAGATCGCCGCGCGGGCCGGCACCGCGGCATCCGCGGCGACCGTGCCGTCGATCGTGACGTCGTTGTGGATGGCGCCCGTCGAGACGATGACCGTCGGTTCGGTGATCATGCCCGTCGGCACCTCGGGGGTGCTCTCGACGGTCTCGTCCGCGAAGAACGCGACCTTCACGAGAGCCGCGGCGATGAGGCCGAAGATGACCATCCAGATGATCGGGAACACCCAGCGGCGTGCGATGCCCACGCGGCCTCCTGTCGTCGTGCGGTGCGCCGCGCGGCGCACTCGGATCGAGCCAAGCAGCGACGCGGGGAGACCGCATCCCAACATTCGGTGGCGGTCGAGCGTCGCTCACCTCGACGCTAGGGCACGGGCCAGTGTCGGACCGTCATCCTCGGGGAGGATTCGGGGGCGACTCGGGGATGCCCCTGAGTCGGGCGCCGCGCCGGGTCAGGCCTCGATGACGACGGGGATGATCATGGGGCGCCGGCGGTGCTGGGTGTTGACCCAGCGGCCCACCGTGCGCCGCACCGCCTGGCTGTAGCCGTGCTGGTCGGTGACCCCGTTGCGGGCCGCCTCGGCGAGCGCCGCCACGATCTGCGGGCGCACGTCGTCGAACACCGCCTCGTCCTCGGCGAAGCCGCGCGCCTGGATCTCGGGGCCGACGATCGCGCGACCGGTCTGGCGGTCGACCGCGACGAAGATCGAGATGAAGCCCTCCTCGGCGAGGATGCGACGGTCCTTGAGGTCGGCATCCGTGATCTCGCCCACGGTCGAGCCGTCGACGTACACGTAGCCCACGTCGAGCTGGCCGACCACCCGGGCGATGCCGCCCTTGAGGTCGATGACGACGCCGTTCTCGCCCACGATCGTCGCCTCGCGCGGCACGCCCGTCTCGATCGCGAGCTCGGCGGAGGCGGTGAGCTGGCGGTACTCGCCGTGCACCGGGAACACGTTCCTCGGCCGCAGGATGTTGTAGCAGTAGAGCAGCTCCCCCGCGGCGGCGTGGCCCGAGACGTGCACGCGCGCGTTCGCCTTGTGCACGACGTTCGCGCCGAGCTTAGTGAGCCCGTTGATGACGCGGTAGACCGCGTTTTCGTTGCCCGGGATGAGGCTCGATGCGAGGATGACCGTGTCGCCCTGGCCCACCTCGATGCGGTGGTCGTTGTTCGCCATCCGGGCGAGCACCGCCATCGGCTCGCCCTGCGACCCCGTGCTCATGAACACGACGCGGTCGTCCGGCAGCTCGAGCGCCGTCTTCAGGTCGACGAGCACGCCCTCCGGGACCTTGAGGTAGCCGAGGTCGGCGGCGATGCCCATGTTGCGCACCATCGAGCGCCCCACGAGCGCGACGACGCGCTCGTTCGCGGCGGCCGCCTCCAGCACCTGCTGCACCCGGTGCACGTGGCTCGAGAAGCTCGCCACGATGACGCGCTTGCGCGCCTTCGCGATGACGCGTTCGATGACGGGCCCGATCTCGCGTTCGAGCGCCGTGAAGCCCGGCACGTCGGCGTTCGTCGAGTCGGGCAGGAACAGGTCGACGCCCTCCTCGCCGAGGCGGGCGAAGGCGCGCAGGTCGGTGATGCGGCCGTCGAGCGGCAGCTGGTCCATCTTGAAGTCGCCCGTGTGCAGCACGAGACCGGCCGCCGTGCGCACGACGACGGCGAGCGCATCCGGGATCGAGTGGTTGACCGACACGTACTCGAGCGTGAACGGGCCGAGCACCGTGCGACCGCCCTCCGCCACGACGTTCATGACGGGCGTGATCCGGTGCTCTTTGAGCTTCGCCTCGACGAGCGCGAGGGTGAGCCGCGAGCCGTAGAGCGGGATGTCCTGACGCAGCTTCAACAGGTACGGCACGGCGCCGATGTGGTCCTCGTGACCGTGGGTCAGCACGACGCCGAGCACGTCGTCCAGGCGGTCCCGGATGGGGGCGAAATCGGGCAGGATCAGGTCGACGCCCGGGTGGTGCTCCTCGGGGAACAGCACCCCCACGTCGACGATGAGCAGCTTGCCGTCGATCTCGTAGACCGTCATGTTGCGGCCGATCTCGCCGACGCCGCCGAGCGGGATGACCCGCAGGGTGCCGGATTCGAGGGGGATCGGGTCGTACACGTCGATGGCCATGCGGCCTCCTTCGGTGGTGCTTAGCGTGTGGTGCCGGCGACCTTCGGCAACGCGCCACCCGCGGCGGCGTTGCGGTCGGGCCGGAAGTTGCTGAAGTCGACGCCGTCGATGTGCTTGACGAGCGCGATCTCGTCCTCGATGAGGGCGGCCTCCGACTCCTCGGGGCCCACGAGCGGCAGGCGCACCCGCGGGCTCGAGATGCGGCCGAGGCCGTGCAGGATGTACTTCGCCGCGACCGTGCCGGGCACGTGCGTCATGGTGGCCCGCACGAGCGGCTCGAGGGCGCGGTGCGCCTCGGTCGCGGTGCGCAGGTCGTTCGCGTTCACGGCGTCGACGATCGTGCGATACGGGGCGGGCGCGATGTTCGCGGTGACGCCGATGAGGCCCGTGCCGCCGATCGCGAGGGTCGGCAGCGCGTTCGCGTCGTCGCCCGCGAAGTAGAGCAGCTCGGTCTGGTTCATGACGCGGCTCACCTCGGAGAGGTCGCCCTTGGCATCCTTCACGGCGCGGATGTTGGGGTGCTTCGCCGCGCGCAGGATCGTCTCGTACTTGATCGGCACGCCCGTGCGCCCCGGGATGTCGTAGAGGATCACCGGCAGGTCGGTCGCGTCCGCGACGAGGCGGAAGTGGGTGAGGATGCCCGCCTGGGTGGGCTTGTTGTAGTACGGCGTGACGATCATGATGCCGTCGGCGCCCGCCTTCTCGCTCTTCTTGTAGAGCTCGATGGCGTGGGCGGTCTCGTTCGAGCCGCCGCCCGTGATGACCTTCGCCCGGCCGGCGGCGACATCCTTCGCCACCTCGACGAGGCGCACCTTCTCCGGGTCGGTCAGCGTCGAGGTCTCGCCCGTGGTGCCCGTGACGACGATGCCGTCGGCGCCGTGGGTGACGAGGTGGTCGATGTGCTTCTCGACGTCGGTCCAGTCCACCTCGCCGTCGGCCGTGAACGGGGTCACGAGCGCGACGAGCACCTGTCCGAAGGGGTTCTCTGGCGTCGACACGGTCTACAGGCTAGCGGTTCCGCCCCCCGCCTCGGCGCTCCCGCCGTCGTGCACGACGGCGCATCGCAGACGGCGGACCTGCCGCGGGTGCAGGCGCGGCCCTAGGGTGAGCAGCAAGGAAAGGCGGCCGCATGGATACCACCCCCCGCCTGCTGCAGGCAGGACCGTTCCGCTTCGGCTTCATCGCGGCGACGGGTGTGCTGCTCGCGCTCGCGCTCGGGTTCGCGATCGCCTCGCTCGCGCAGGCGCTCACCCTGATCTTCCTGGCGCTGTTCATCTCGCTCGGGCTCAAGCCCATCGTCTGGCGCCTCGAGCGGCTCGGAGTCTCGCGGATCGTGGCGCTGCTGATCGTGCTCGCCGGGTTCCTGGTCTTCGTGGGACTGCTGGTCTGGCTCGTCGTGCCGGTCGTCGTGGACGAGCTCGGCAAGCTCGTCCACTACCTCCCGGAGGGCCTCGACCAGATCGAGGACCAGGACTGGTTCCTCTCGCTCAACGACACCTTCGGCGGCGCGCTCACCGGCTTCGTCACCCTCCTGCAGGACACGCTCGCCGACCCCAACTTCTGGGTGACGGTCGGCGGCGGGGCGCTGCGGGTGGGACTCGGCATCGTCAACGGGGTGTTCTCGGTGATCTTCGTGGTCGCGCTCACGCTGTACTTCGTCATCGGCCACGACCAGATGAAGGAGGCGCTCGTCCGACTCGTGCCCGCGACGAAGCGCCCCGGCTTCCGCGAGCTCGCCGACCAGATCATCACCTCGGTCGGCAAGTACCTGAGCGGGATGGTGATCCTCGCGATCATGAACGCCGCGTTCACCTTCCTCCTGTTGAGCATCGTCGGGGTGCGCTACGCCGCGCTGCTGGCCGCCCTCGCGCTGCCCATCACCTTCATCCCGCTCGTCGGCTCGGTCATCTCGACCATCATGTGCACCACGGTCGCGCTCTTCACCTCGCCCACCGCGGGCCTCATCACGCTCATCGCCCTGCTCGCCTACATGCAGCTCGAGGCCTACGTGTTCACCCCGCGCATCGTGGGCAAGGCCATCCAGATCCCCGGCTCGCTCGTGCTCATCGGCGCGCTCATCGGCGGCACGCTGCTCGGCCTGCTCGGCGCGCTCGTCGCCTGCCCGATCTCGGCATCCCTCGTGCTCATCGTCAAGAAGGTCGTGATGCCGGCCCAGGACGCGAAGTAGCGCCGACGCGTCACCACGTCGCTTCGAGGAACCCCTCCCAGCCGTCGACCGCGTCGGGGTTCTCCGACTCGAACTCCACGAGGTCGTCGCCGATGGCCCGCCAGGCGGTGACGGCGTCGCCGACACCGACGATGTACGTCCCATCCGCCGACGGGTGGGTCACCAGGAAGATGCTGCTGAGTCCGGTGCCGAGCCCCGGGATCGCCCAAGATCCGCCGGGGAGCACCCGCACACGGGGGCCGACAGGATTGCCGGAGCCATCGACGCCATCCCATGCGCAGATCGTCACCGCAGGGTCGGATGTGCCGGTCTCGATCGTCGGATCGCCTGTCGCACCCACGTGATCGAGCAGCGGAACCAGCTCGGGCGCGGTGCAGAGGGACGCGGGGTCGCCGGTTCCTGCCGCCGTCGCGATCGACCGGGCCGGGCCGGCGCCGTCGACAGCCGTGCCGATCGCGGCGATCAACTTCCGAGCGGCGGTCTGATCGCGTCCTGCGACGGCCACCAGGGAGGTCGTCGTGAGGTCGATGCGATAACCGTCGCGCAACTGCACCACGTCGCAGTTGTTGAAGAGTTCGGAATCGCCCGAGATGCCGCCGTAGCTCTCGTAGCAGGCGATGAGCGTCGACGGATCGCCGTCGAGGGGCGCGAAGGCGTCGGCGTCGGAGTGCTCGGCGGCAGGGTCGACAGTCGTGGCGACGGAGGGTGTTATCCACAGTTCGATCTCGGCGTGGAAGTCGGTCGCTCCGTAGCGCGACGCCCAGATGCAGTGGAGCGCACCCGCCTGGAGGGCGGCGACGGCGTCCATCTGGACCACCATGCGGTTCTCATCGACCGCCAGCGCGATCGGATCGTCGAGGTGGGAGCCGAGCGGCACGACCTCGGCGAGGTCGAGGATCTCCCCACATCCCAGTGGGATAGCCGCCTCACCGAGCGGAGCGAACTCGGCTGTCGGCGTCGATTCGCTCGGGACCGGAGGCGGGGTCGGCGCGGGTTCGGGAGCGGCGCACCCGGATAGAACACCCAGAGCGATGAACACGGGAACGATCCGGACGATACGCACGCCGCTCAGACTAGCGCGGGTTGAGGACACCTCGACTCAGGGGGCGACGCGGCCGCCGGCCTGGAAGGCGGCGTGGGTGAGCGGCATGAGTTCGGCCCAGAAGGCCTCCATCTGCTCCGCCACGAGCTCGATCTCGCGCTGCGGGAACGAGGGGAAGTGCGACTCGGGGTGCTTGGTGCGCAGCGAGAGGAAGTTCATGAGCGAACGGGCGTTCATCGTCACGTACATCGAGGAGTAGGTCGACACGGGCAGCACGCCGCGGGCGACCTCGCGGGCGATGCCGGCCGCCAGCATCCGCTGGTAGGCCTCGTAGGCGAACGTCGCCGCCGCCTTCGACTCGGCCACCGCGAGCTCGGTCTGCTCGGCGGTGCCCTCGACGAACTCGTAGGCGCCGGGCTTGCCCACCTGCACGAGGCGTCGCTCCGGGCCCGGCACGTAGAACACGGGGCGCAGCTCGCGGTAGCGGCCCGACTCCTCGTTGTAGGAGGCGATGCGGTGCCGCATGAACTCGCGGAACACGAAGATCGGCGCCTGCACGTAGAAGGTCATCGAGTTGTGCTCGAAGGGCGAACCGTGCCGGTCGCGCATGAGGTAGTTGATGAGGCCGCGGTCGCGGTCGGTCGCCTCGGCCCCGGATGCGGCGGCGTCGAGCGTCTTCTCGCCCTGCGTCGAGACGCGGGCCGCGAACAGCACGTCGGAGTCGTGGGCACTCGCCCGCACGAGCTCGACCGTCATGTCGGAACGGAACTGGATGGGGGTCGCGTCGCTCGAGGTCTCCGGCACGGCCTTCACGATATCCGGGCACGCCGACACCGCGCACACCGGCACGCCGCCGCGGCCCGCGTCACGCAAGGTCACACTCCCCCACGGGCTCCTGCGGCTCATTACGGTTGCGCCATGGATCCGCTCGTCGCCCTCGGCGTCGTCGGCGCGCTCGTGGCGCTCGCGACGGTGCTCGGCGTCGCGTGGCGACGCGGTCAGGGCCGCATCCGGCGCACGTCCACCGCCGACGCCGTCGTCATCGACGGCGTCGAACTCGCGTCGGAGGCCACCCTCGTGCAGTTCTCGAGCGAGTACTGCACCCCCTGCCGTGCCACCGCCCGCGTGCTCGACGAGCTCGCCGCCACGCGCGAGGGCGTCGCGCACGTGGAGTTGGACGTGGCCGAGCGTCCCGAGCTCGCGGCCCGTTTCGACATCCTGCAGACCCCGACCACGCTCGTGCTCGACCGCACCGGCCGCATCCGCGCCCGGATCGGCGGCGCCGTGCGACGCGAGGCGCTGCTCGCCGAGCTCGACCGCCTGACCGTCGCCGCCTGAGGAGCCACCGTGTCCCGACCCGCCCAGATCGACCCGCGCGGTGCGCGTTTCACCGCCTCCGTCACCGCCGTGCTGCTGCTCGTCACGGTCGCCCTCGGCCTGCTCGGGGGCACGCCCGCGCAACTCGCGGACCGGATCGTGCAGCCCGCGTTCCTGCTGCTCGTCGCCCTCGCGGCGATCTTCGTGTGGAGCGCCGCCGCCGGGGTGGCGCGGAACCCGTGGTCGCTGCTGTTCCGCCGGCTCATCCGCCCGCGCCTCGCGCCGCCCGCGGAGCTCGAGGATGCCGCCCCGCCGACCTTCGCGCAGGGCGTCGGCGCCCTCGTGACGATCGTCGGCGTCGTGCTGCACCTCGCGGGCGTGCCCTACGGGCTCGTCGCCGCGGCGGCCGCCGCCTTCGTCGCCGCGTTCCTCAACGGCGCCTTCGGCTACTGCCTCGGCTGCCAGCTGTACCTGCTGCTCGTGCGCGCGGGCGTCATCCGCAAGACTGCCGCCGCCTGACGCCGCCACCTAGAGTGGGAGCGGGGCGACGCGGCCCCGCGGAGCGTGAGGAGACCCCCATGGCAGTCACGAGCGAAGCGACCACCCTCTGGTTCGGCGACCTGTTGAGCGGTTCGGGGACCACCTCCCTCGACTCGAGCGACGCCGCCGAGTTCCCCGTCACCTGGGCGGCCCGCTCGGAGGGCGAGCTGGGGCGCACCAACCCCGAGGAGCTGCTCGGCGCCGCCCACTCGGCCTGCTACTCGATGGCGTTCTCGAACGCCCTCGCCCAGGCGGGCCACGCGCCCGAGAGCCTGCAGGTGACCGCGGCCGTGACGTTCCAGGCCGGGGAGGGCATCACCGGCAGCCACCTGCTCGTGAGCGCCAAGGTGCCCGGCATCTCGGAGGCGGACTTCGAGCGGCTCGCCGAGGACGCGAAGCAGAACTGCCCCGTGTCGAAGGCGCTCGCCGGCATCCCGATCACCCTCGAGGCGAGCCTCGCCTGAGGCTCAGCGCGCCAGGCGGATGGCGCGGCGGGTGGCCCAGCGCGCCCGGCGGCGGTCGCCCGCGGCATCGTAGGCGAGGGCGAGCCGGAACCAGGCGCGCCAATCGTCCGGATGCACTTCCGCATCCGCCGCGTAGCGCGGGAAGACCTCGTCGGCGGCCGCGCGGTCGACGCGCCCGCTCGGGGTGAGCGGCAGCTGCTCCTCGGGCAGCGCGCCCTCCGCCTCGAGCCGACGGGCGAGCCGCTCCGCCCGGATGCCGAAGACGAGCTCGGCGGCGATGAACCCGCCGCCCAGCACCGGCAGCACGAGGAGCGCGACGCCGATCGCGATCGCGAAGGGGTCGCCCGTGCCGAACAGCACGATCGCGTAGTACACGGCGAAGACGAGGTACAGCCCGAGCACCACCGTCATGACGACGGCGCCGATGCGCATGCTCATGCGCGGTCGAGCCCGAGCAGGGTGTCGAGCCCCACGACGAGCCCGCGCGTCGCGGGGAGCGCCCGCAACGCCAGCAGGATGCCCGCCTCGTAGGAGGCATCCGACACGGTCTGGTGGCTCACCCGGAGCGTCTCCCCCGTGCCGCCGAAGATCACCTGCTGCTCGGCGAGCACACCGTCCATGCGGAGGCTGTGCACGGGAACGCTCGCGACCTGCTGCCCGCGGGCGCGCTGGTCGGCGTGCGGTGCCGCGACGGGCCCCTGCTCGGCGCGTGCCTCGGCGATGAGCTCGGCGGTGCGGATGGCGGTGCCGGACGGCGAGTCGGACTTGCCCGCGTGGTGCGCCTCGATGATCTCGATCGAGTCGAACCAGGGCGCGGCGATCGTCGCGAGGCGGGTGGCGAGCACCGAGCCGAGCGAGAAGTTGGGGATGACGATGACGCCCTGCTGCGGGTCGTCGCCGAGGCGGCTGCGCACCCGGGCGAGGCGTTCGGCGGTCCAGCCGGAGGTGCCGACGAGCACGGGGATTCCGCGGGCGATCGCCGCGTCGACGATGCCGGGAGAGACCGCGGGCAGGGTCAGGTCGAGCACGAGGTCGGCGCCCTCGATCGCGTCGATCGGGTCGGCCGAGCCGAGCGCCGCGTGCACCTCGAGGTCGTCCGCCTGCTCGATGAGCCGGATCGCGAGGGTGCCCATCCTGCCCGTCGCGCCGACGACGGCGACCGCGTATGCCATGCCCCGAAGCCTACCGGTGCGCCCGACGTAGGCTGGCCGCGTGGACCCCGCCTTCCGCGTCGCCTCCGTCGACGACCCCGACGCGCACGAGCTGCTCACCGAGTACTTCACGATGCGCGTTCACGGCTTCGACCCCGAGGCCGGCGGCTACCGCGTCGTGTTCCCGACTGCGGCGACGTTCACCGAGCCTGCCGGCGTGTTCCTCGTCGTCGACGACGCGGGCTCCCCGGTCGGCTGCGGCGGCATCCGGATGCTCGACCCGGAGCGCGCGGAGGTCAAGCACCTGTTCCTGCGCGACGCCGTGCGCGGGCGCGGCTGGGGGCGCCTGCTGCTCGCCGAGCTCGAACGCCGGGCCGTGCTGCTCGGCGCCTCGACCGCGGTGCTCGACACCAACGACTCCCTCGAGGCGGCCGGGTCGCTCTACCGCACGAGCGGGTACCGCGAGGTGCCGCCGTACAACGACAACCCGAACGCGACCCTCTGGTTCGAGAAGCCGCTCGGCTGACGCGGGCTCAGTAGGGCTGCTCGGTCGTGAGGCCGGTGCGCAGCTCCGGCGGCAGGTGGCCCAGGTCGTTGTGGGTCACGAGCACGGGCGGCTTCGCCGACCGCACCCGGATGACGGTGAGGCCGCAGTTGGCCTGGTTGACCCCCAGCCAACGCCAGCTCGCGGCCCCGAACACCTCGCGCACGAACCAGCCGATGACGAAGTTGTGGGTGATGAGCAGATCGTGCCGGTCCTCCCGCGTCGGCGCGAGCCACTCGGATGCGGCATCCGCCATCTGCGCCTCGCCCGCCTCGATCTCCTCGGGGGTGACGGAGCCGAAGAAGTGCTCCCAGGCGTGCGGGAGGTCGGGCGTCGGGCCGGAGGGGATGCAGTCCATGAGCAGCGCGGACGGCTCGGGCTCGATCGACGGCATCCGCTCGGTCATGATGCGCGCGGTCTCCTGGGCGCGCTGAAGGGGCGAGGTCCAGGCGCCCGTGAAGGGCACCCCCGCGAGCCGTTCGGCGATCGCGTCGGCCTGGCGCACACCGCGCGGGGAGAGCGGGCCGTCGGGCAGGCCGTACTCGGCATCCTGCTGTTCGCCGTGGCGCACGAGGTAGAGGAAGCGCGACATGGGTCCCCCTACGCCGCCACCGGCTCGCCGGCGAGCCCGGCGAACGTCGAGGCGTCGACCGGGCCGACGGCCGCGAGCGACAGCGGGCGGGCGGCGAGCTCCGCGGCGAGCTCGCGCACCTCGTCCGCGGTGACCGCCTCGATGCGGCGCAGCGTCTCGTCGAGGTCGGAGAACTCGCCGAGGGTGAGCTCGCTGCGGCCGAGGCGTGTCATCCGGGTGTCGGAGTCCTCGAGGGCGAGGGCGGAGGCGCCGCTCAACTGGCCGCGGGCCCGGCCGAGCTCGTCGCCCGTGATGCCCTCGGCCCCGATCCGGCGGAACTCGGAGAGCATGAGCTCGGCCACGTCGACGGCGCGCTTGGGCGAGCAGCCGGCGTAGAGGCCGACGAGTCCGGCATCCGAGTAGCTCGAGGCGAAGGAGTACACCGAGTAGGCGTAGCCGCGCTTCTCGCGGATCTCCTGGAACAGCCGCGAGCTCATGCCGCCGCCGAGCACCGAGTTGAGCACGGTGAGCTGCGGACGGCGCGGGTCGGATGCCGCGAGGCCCGCCCCGCCGAGGTACAGGTTGACCTGCTCGAGCGGGCGCCCGACCACCACCTGCGCGGCGCCGCGGGCGATCGGGTCGGGGGCCGGGTCGCGGCGTGCGACGGGCGACGCCTCCTCGTCGAGTCGCCAGCCGGCCGCGGTCAGCGCCTCCGAGGCGATCGCGACGACGGCGTCATGGTCGACGGCGCCCGCGACCGTGATGACGAGGTCGCGCGGCCCGTAGTTGCGGCGGTAGTGGTCCCAGACCGCGGTGCGGCTCACGGCGCCGATCGACTCGGGGCTGCCGCCGATGGGTCGCCCGAGCGGGTGCTCGCCGAACACCGCCTCGAAGAAGCGCTCCCCCGCGACGTCGCCCGGGTCGTCGTCGGCCATCGCGAGCTCCTCGAGGATGACGCCCCGCTCGCTCTCGAAGTCGTCGTCGGCGAGCCGCGAGGAGGCGAACATGTCGGCGAGCACGCGCACCGCCATCTCGACGTCGCGGTCGCGCACCTTGGCGTAGTAGCAGGTGTGCTCCTTCGCCGTGACGGCGTTGTGCTCACCGCCGACGGAGTCGAAGGCGACGGCGATGTCGAGCGCGCTGCGGGTCGTGGTGCCCTTGAACAGCAGGTGCTCGAGGAAGTGGGTGGAGCCGTAGGTCACCGGCTCCTCGTCGCGCGATCCGACCGCGACCCAGAAGCCGACGGTCGCGCTCTGCGAGCCGGGCACCTGCTCGGAGAGGATGCGGATCCCGCTCGGGAGCACCGTGCGCCGCACGAGCGTGCCGCCGGATGCCGTGATGCTCAGATCGGGAAGGTCGAGAGGGAGCTGCACCGCGCCATTCATCGTCCCGAGCCTACGTCATGGCCGCGCAGGGTTCCGGGGCCGCCCCCGGACTGGGGGAGGCTGTGAGGACAAACAGACAAGTCTGTCTGTCCTCATCGTGTTACCGTGGGCGGGCGGAATGCGAACGGACCCGAACCGATCGGCCTTTCCCAGCCGGGCACGCCCGGGTCGTCTCACGACGACGGCTGAACGCGAGACCCGAACTCGTACCGCGCTGCGGCCGCCCTCGGGCGGTCGCAGCACGATCCGCAGCACCCTGATCCGAAGGAGCCCGGCTTGCCGATCGACATCGTCAAAGCGCCGAAGCGCCACACCCTCGCGCCTGCCAAGCAGCGCATCCTCGAGACCAGCAACCGCCTGTTCTACGACGAGGGCATCCGCGCGGTCGGCATCGACCGCCTCATCGCCGCGTCCACCGTGACGAAGGCGACGTTCTACAAGCACTACGGCTCCAAGGACCGGCTCATCGTCGAGTACGTCGCCTACCGCCACCTGCTGATCGCCGAGGAGCTCGAGGAGCTCGCGCGCACCACCGACGACCCGCTCGAGCTGCTGCGCGGCATCGCCGAGGTCCAGGCGCGGTACGTGACGGCCCCCGGCTTCCGCGGCTGCCCGTTCCTCAACGCGGCGGCCGAGTACACCGAGCCGGCGCATCCCGTGCGCCGCGCGGTGCAGAACCATCGCGAGTGGTTCCACGCGATCCTCGAGACCCTGCTGCGCCAGATCGGCCACCCGCTGCCGGGCGACGCCGCCGACGACCTCATGCTCGCGCGTGACGGCGCCATGTCGGGCGGCTACGCGGGCGACTCGATCGCCGCGAGCGCGGCCCTCACCCGCATGTACCAGCGCACGGTCGAGGCGGCCCTCCCCCGCGTCGCGGCCTGAGCCGCGTCGAACGCTAGGCGCTCGCGCGCTCGAGTTCGGCCAGCTGGTGCCGGGTGAGCCGGATGTCGGGCGCCGTCATGACGTCGAAGAGCTGATCGGCGGAACCCACCGCGACGACCGGCGCGACCACGCCCGGCTTGGTGAGCAGCCAGGCGAGCGCGATCGCGGCGAGCGGGGCGTCCTGCTGCGCGGCGACGCGTTCGAGCGCCGCGAGCACGCGACGCCCCCGCCTGCCGAGGTGTGCGCCGAGGTAGTCGCGCATCGGACTCGCGGCGACGTCGGCCCTGGTGCGGTAGGCGCCGGTGAGGAAGCCGTCGGCGAGCGGGAAGCGCGGCATGACGGCGAGTCCCTGCTGGGCGGCCACCTGTGCGAGGTCGCCCTCGAACTCGCGCCGCATGAGGCTGTACTGGTTCTGCAGTGCCGTCATGGGTGCGACCCCGAGCAGGGCGCACGCGATCCGCGCCGCGACGAGCCGGTTGCCGGTGTGATCCGACATGCCGAAGGTGCGCACCTCGCCCGAGCGGATGAGCTCGTCGACCGCGAGCAGGGTCTCCTCGAAGGGCACCGACTCGTCGTCGAGGTGCAGGTAGAGCAGCTCGACCCGGTCGGTGCCGAGGCGGCGCAGGCTCGCATGCACCGCCGCGGTGATGGCGGCGGCGGACAGCCCCGGGTGCGCGGTGGACTTGCCGACCTTCGTCGCGACGACCATCTCGTCGCGGTTGCCGCGCCTGCGCATCCAGTCGCCGATGAGCTCCTCGCTGCGGCCGTCGGCGTAGGAGTCGGCCGTGTCGACGATGTTGCCGCCGAGGGCGCGGTAGGCGTCGAGGATCTCGCCGGACGCGGTGTCGGAGATGGTGGAGCCGAACCAGCGGGCGCTCACGGCGAGCGGGAAGACCCGCAGCCCGGTCCCGGAGATGGCGCGCCGCGGGGGCGTCAGCCGCCCGACGATCGCGGCGGTCTCAAGGGTGGTGGGCACGAGCGGGGCGGGCGCCGTGACCGGCTGCACCGATCGCATCTCCATCTCCGCACCTCCCGGGTTGGCTGTGAGAGTAGCCCCGGGGCGGCGCGGAATCCGGGAGGTCAACCGGATCGTTATGAATCGTCACCGATTCGTGATGGGGAGGAGACGACGGATGCCCGCCCCGCATCACGCGGGACGGGCATCCGGGGTCTCGATACACCGCCTTCGGCGGCACTCGACCAGCGAAGGGTCAGCCCTCGGCGGGCGCCTCCGGGCCCTCGCTGTGGGCGGCCGAACCGTCGGTGTCGGCCTCCTCGGTCTCGACCACCGGGGCGAGCGACAGCTTGCCGCGGTCGTCCATCTTGGTGATCTCGACCATGATCTTCTGGCCGACCGAGAGCACGTCCTCGACGTTCTCGACGCGCTTACCGCCGGCGAGCTTGCGCACCTCGGAGATGTGCAGCAGGCCGTCCTTGCCGGGCAGCAGCGACACGAAGGCGCCGAAGGTCGCGAGCTTCACGACCGTGCCGAGGAACCGCTCGCCGACCTCCGGGTTCACCGGGTTGCCGATCGCGAGCACCTGGGCGCGGGCCGCCTCGGCCGAGGGGCCGTCGACCGCGCCGATGTAGACGGTGCCGTCCTCCTCGATCGAGATCTCGGCGCCGGTCTCGTCCTGGATCGCGTTGATCGTCTTGCCCTTGGGGCCGATGAGCTCGCCGATCTTGTCGACCGGGATGTTCACCGAGATCACGCGCGGAGCGGTCGGGGCCATCTCGTCGGGGCCGTCGATCGCCTGGTTGATGACCGCGAGGATCGCCGTGCGGGCGTCCTTGGCCTGCGACAGCGCGCCCGCGAGCACATCCGAGGGGATGCCGTCGAGCTTGGTGTCGAGCTGCAGCGCGGTCACGAACTCGCTGGTGCCGGCGACCTTGAAGTCCATGTCGCCGAGCGCGTCCTCCGCACCCAGGATGTCGGTGAGCGCCGCGAAGCGGGTCTCGCCGTCGACCGTCTCGGACACGAGGCCCATCGCGATGCCGGCGACGGGGGCCTTGAGCGGCACACCGGCGTTCAGCAGCGACAGGGTCGAGGCGCAGACGGAGCCCATCGAGGTCGAACCGTTGGAGCCGAGGGCCTCGGACACCTGGCGGATCGCGTAGGGGAACTCCTCGCGGCTCGGCAGCACCGGCACGAGGGCGCGCTCGGCGAGGAAGCCGTGCCCGATCTCGCGACGCTTCGGCGAGCCCACGCGGCCGGTCTCACCGGTCGAGTAGGGCGGGAAGTTGTAGTGGTGCAGGTAGCGCTTCTTCGTGATGGGCGAGAGCGAGTCGATCTGCTGCTCCATCTTGAGCATGTTGAGCGTCGTGACGCCCAGGATCTGCGTCTCACCGCGCTGGAAGATGGCCGAACCGTGCACGCGCGGGATGACCTGCACCTCGGCGTCGAGCGCGCGGATGTCGGTCAGGCCGCGACCGTCGATGCGCACACCCTCGGTGAGGATGCGGCCGCGCACGATCTTCTTGGTGACGGCCTTGTAGGCGGCCGACACCTGCGGGGGCACGTCGCCGCCGAGCTCGCCCGCGAGGGCCTTCTCGTTGATGGCGAGCTTGACGCGCTCCTTGAGGGCGTCGTCCGCGTTCTGGCGCTCGATCTTGTCGGCGATCTGGTAGATGCCGACGAGCTCGTCGTAGGCGAGCGCGGCGACCGCGTCGTACGCCTCCTGGCTGTAGTCGACGAAGATCGGGTACTCCTTGATCTCCTTGGCCGACTGCGCCGCGAGGTGCTCCTGCGCCTTGACCAGCTGGGCGATGAAGGGCTTGGCGGCCTCGAGGCCCTGGGCCACGACGGCCTCGTTGGGCTTCACGGCACCGCCCTGGATGAGCTCCCAGCTGTGCTCGGTGGCCTCCGCCTCGACCATCATGATCGCGACGTCCTCGGAGCCGTCGGCCTTGGTCACGACGCGACCGGCGACGACGAGGTCGAACACGGCATCCGTCAGCTGCGAGAACTTCGGGAAGGCGACCCACTGGCCGTCGCGCATGAGCGCGAGGCGCACACCCGCGATGGGGCCCGCGAACGGCAGACCGGAGATCTGGGTCGAGGCGCTCGCCGCGTTGATGGCGAGGGCGTCGTAGAACTCGTCGGGCGCGATCGAGAGCACGGTGATGACGACCTGCACCTCGTTGCGGATGCCGTCGGCGAACGACGGGCGCAGCGGGCGGTCGATGAGACGGCAGACGAGGATCGCCTCGGTCGAGGGGCGGCCCTCACGACGGAAGAACGAGCCGGGGATCTTGCCGGCGGCGTAGGAACGCTCCTCGACGTCGACCGTCAGCGGGAAGAAGTCGAAGCCGTCACGGGGCTGCTTCGACACGCTCGTCGCGGACAGCAGCATGGTGTCCTCGTCGAGGTAGGCGGCGACGGCGCCCTGGGCCTGCTGGGCGAGACGACCGGTCTCGAAACGGATGGTGCGGGTGCCGTACTTGCCGTTGTCCAGAACGGCTTCGGCGAACTTGATCTCGGGGCCTTCCACGAGGTCTTACTCCTTGCTGCCGCGATACGCGCGGCATGTGCGTCGGAGCAGGAGCGGGCAGGAAGGGCGTGGGCGCGCGCAGTGATGCGCACCCGGCCTGGATCTGGTCAACAGTAGAAGGGCTCCGACTCGCCTGCGATCGCAGTGTTCGGAGGACCACCACCGGTGACCAGCTTCGTGCCGGCCTGCTCCGGGTCATCCCCGGCGCGCTCGCGCACACCGGGAAGCCGCCGGACGGCGGCCGGGGTCCATGCTATCAGCCGAGGGGGTCGGCGGCGAGGATGTCGGTCGGCTGGCCGCACGCGCGTCGCGCCTCGATCAGCTCGTCGAGCGAGTCGACCGCGGCGTCCCCGAACGCGTAGGCCCCGTAGAACCTGGACCAGGCGATGGCGTTCGGATCGAGATAGCGGGCGAGTTCGGGACGCTCGACGGGTATGCCATGCGCGAGCAGGCAGGGTGCGGTCCAGCGGTTCACCCGGTCGTAGAGCAGCAGCGCCTGCGCCGCCGGGCGGGACGTCCAGAGCACGGACTCGTCGCCGGGCTCCGCGAAGCGGTAGCCGTCGAGGCAGTCGTTGACATCCGCGGCGAGTGCGAGAGAGTCCGGATCGGTCAACTCATCCCCGTCGTCGACGCCGATGAGCGAGAAGACGACTTCGCCGTCGGCGCCCTGGTAGAGCTGGTAGCCCTCGGTCGTCCCTCCTGCGGGCAGGCAACGCGCGACCACCGGCCAGAGCAGGTCGCTCGGGACGAGTCCGTCATCCGCGTCCTCGGCCGTGGGCGCCTCGGGCCCCAGCGCCGCGACCGCGACGAACGCGCCGGCGATGACGAGCGCGGCGGACAGCCAGCCGACGACCGCCCGCACCCGTGCCCTGCGCATGGGCGACATCCTCGCATCCACGGGCACGGCGGATGCGCGCGGCGCGTCGTCAGCGGATCGGGTGGGGCACGCCGGGCCTGGCGGCGGGCAGGATCGGCACGAGCTCGTCGTGCTTGGCGACCCGACCGTCGCCGGCC
The DNA here is from genome assembly GCF_003627075.1 of Protaetiibacter intestinalis. NCBI lineage: Bacteria > Bacillati > Actinomycetota > Actinomycetes > Micrococcales > Microbacteriaceae > Protaetiibacter > Protaetiibacter intestinalis. Next base: position 42,863 of record NZ_CP032630.1, read on the forward strand.
GTGCGACCCCGGATGCGGCGGGCCGCCCAGGGGCGCACGTGCGTCCACAGCCAGCGGGCGTGGGTGAGCGGCTCGTCGTCGGCGCCCGGCTCCTCGTCGTGGATCGCCGCCTCGAGCGCGGCGAGCTGCACGGCGTCCGCGAGACCGAGCGCCTCGGCGGCGAGATAGGACAGCATGCGGTGCCCACGCGAGCTCAGGTGCACGCGGTCGCCCGCCCACATCCGCGGGTCCGCGAGGTCGAGCTGCTGGGCGGGGTCGAGGAAGAGCGCACCCGACTCCCGCGCCCGCCGCCGCAGCTCGCGGGCGAACACGAGGGCCCGGTCGTCGAGGGCGCGCAGGTAGCCGCGCGGCGGGGCGAACGGCGCGACGAGCAGCACCTCGGCACCGCCCGCGCGCAGGGCGTCGACGCCGTCGGCGAGCTCGGCGGCGAGCCGCAGCGTCGGCGCACCCACCCGCACGAGGTCGTTGGCGCCGATGAGCACCGTGACGAAGTCGGCCCCCAGTTCGCGCGCCCGCGGGAGCTGCTCGGTCAGCACGTCGCCGACCCGGCGACTGCGCACCGCGAGGTTGCCGTAGTGCAGCGGCTCGCGGCGGCCCTCCGCGTGGGCGAGCAGCAGGGCGAGGCGGTCGGTCCAGCCGCGGTACTCCCCCGGCGCCTGCCGCGAGGTGTCGCACAGCCCCTCGGTGAGCGAGTCGCCGAGCGCCGCGAAGCGCGTGATCCGCCGGGCGAGCGCGACCGGCTCCGCGGGAGGCGCGCCGACCGCGGGCGGCAGCTGCTCGCCTGCCCCGATGACGAGCGCCGCGCGGTAGTGGCCGAGCAGCTCCTCGCCGAGCGCCGACCAGCTGCGCCGCTCGACGGCGGCGCGCGCCGCCACGGCGAACGCGCGGCGCTTCGCGGCGTCGCCCGCGAGATCCGCCACCCGGCTGCGCAGCTCGGCCAGATCCCCCGGACGGTAGAGCCAGCCCGTGCGTCCGCTGTCGACCAGGTCGCGGGGGCCGCCGCGCCCCGTCGCGACGACCGGCACACCGCTCGCGAGCGCCTCCTGCACGGTCTGGCAGAACGTCTCGCTCTCGCCGGGGTGCACGAAGAGGTCGAGGCTCGCGACGTCGGCGGCGAGCGCGTCGCCCGAGCGGAAGCCGAGGAACGCGGCATCCGGCAGCAGCTGCTCGAGGCGCGCCCGGTCGGGGCCGTCGCCGATGATCACGAGGCGGATGCCGGGGAGGCCCGCGAGCGCCGCGAGATCCTCCACCTGCTTCTCGGGCGCGAGCCGGCCCACGTAGCCGACGAGCACCTCCCCGCCCGGGGCGAGCCGGGCGCGGCGGGCCGCGTCGCGGCGGCTCGGGTGGAAGCGCTCGGCATCCACCCCGCGCGCCCAGCGCCGCACGCGCGGCACGCCGAGCACGGCGAGGTCGTCGCACGCCGCGGTCGACGGCGCGAGGGTGATCGTGGCGCGCTGGTGCAGCCGGGCGAGGTGGCGGCCGAGCCCCGCCTCCGCCCCCGCGATGCCGTACCGCCGGGCGTAGGCGGGGATGTCGGTCTGGTAGACGGCGACGGTCGGGATGCCGAGCCGCTCGGCGGCGCGCACCGCCTGCCAGCCGAGCAGGAACGGCGAGGCCAGGTGCACCACATCCGGGGCGAAGTCGCGCAACAGCGCCGTGAGCCGTGCGGTGCTCGCGACGACGAGGCGCACCTGCGGGTAGCCGGGCAGCGGCACGGAGCGCAGCAGGGCGAGTTCGCCCGCCTCCGTCTCGGGACGGGTGCGGCCGCTGCGCGGCGCGACGACGAGGGTCTCGTGGCCCGCGGCCTCGAGGTGGCGGATCACCTGCAGGAGCGAATGGGTGACCCCGTTCATGTGCGGGAGGAACGATTCGGCGATCAGGGCGACTCTCACGCGCCCAGGATCGGCCCGGACGACGCGCGTGACCGGCCCGGCACGGCATCCGTCGCGAAGGATTCACCCGGGCGTCGCCTGCGGGTCTTCCCCGCCTCGCCGCCGCGTCATCCGGTCGCCGCGCGGTCGCCCGCCGTTCACCCGGATGTGCGAGAACGTCGGCATGGACAGCGCCTGGCTCGAGGCGGTCGCCGCCTCGCCGTGGCTGCTGCTCGTGCTGTTCGCGCTCGTGGTGGGCGACGCGTTCCTCGTGGTGCTGCCGAGCGAGACGCTCGTCGTGGCACTCGGCGCGCTCGCGGCCGCCACGGGGCATCCCGCGCTCGCGCTCGTGGTCGCCGTGGCGGCCGTCGGCGCCGTCGTGGGCGACAGCGCGGTCGTCGCGGTCGGGCGGGCCGTCGGCACCGAGCGCTGGGCCTGGCAGCGCCGCGGGCGGGTGGGCCGGGCGATCGCCCGCGCTCGGCGGCTCGTGCTGCGGCGGCCGGCGACGCTCGTGTTCACCGCGCGCTACATCCCCTTCGCGCGGATCGCCGTGAACCTCTCGGTCGGGGCGGCGCTGCTGCCGTGGCGGCGGTTCCTGCCGCTCTCGGCGCTCGCGGGCGTCGCCTGGGCGCTCTACAACGTGGCCGTCGGGGCGCTCTTCGGCGCGCTCTTCGCGGATGCGCCGTGGCTCGGCATCCTCGTGTCGGTGCCGGTCGCGGTGGTGGTGGGCGTCGGCATCGACCTCGTGGTGTCGCGGCGCGCGGGCTACGCTGACGGCATGAGCTCCGACGAGAAGCCCGCCGCCGCATCCGAGGACACCAAGCGCAAGTTCCGCGAGGCGCTCGAGCGCAAGAAGCAGCAGCAGCACGACCGCCCCGCCCACCTCGACGGCGAGGGCAACGCCCACGGCGCGCAGAGCAAGGCGGGCGGCAAGCGCGAGTTCCGCCGCAAGTCCGGCTGAGTCAGGCGGCGCAGAGCGCCCGTGAGGTCGACCCCTCGCGGGCGGCGAGGAACCACGCCCGTACATCCGGGAGCGCCTGGATGACGATCGTCGCGTGGGTGGCCGTCGGGTAGCCGACGTAGGCGAGCCGTTGACCGGCCGCGCACATCCGCGTCACGAAGTCCGCGGTGGCGCTCGGGCGCACGAGTTCGTCCGACTCGCCCTGCACGACGAGCACCGGCACGCCGAACGGCGCGGCGCCGGGGGTGTTCTCGACGAGGAAGTCGGACCAGGGCTGCGTCGTCGACGGATCCGCCGCGAGGAACCCGCCGATCAGCGGCGTCGCGATCGCGTGCAGCTCGCTGTTCTGACCGAAGAGGCAGAGCTGCTCCATCTTCACCGCGGCCGCCGCCGCATCCGGGGTGAGGATGTCGGTCAGCGCGAGCCCCGGATGGGTCGGCTCGTAGGCGGCCTGGTAGGCCGTGAAGGCGTAGGCGCCGATCGTGACCCCCGACACGTCGTCGATGTCGTCGGCGAGGAGGGTCGCGAGCTCGGCCGCGGGGGCGGCGACCGCCGCTGCGACGGGACGGAGCTCGGGTGCGTAGCCCGCGGCATCCTGTGCGGCGAACAGCGCCGCCTGACCGCCCTGCGAGTGGCCCCAGAAGAAGACGTCCGTCGAGAGCTCGACGCCCTCGAGGGCCCGCCCCGCCCGCACCGAGTCGAGCACCGCATGACCCTCGACGTCGCCGAGAAGGTACGACGACGGGCCCGCGGCGCCGAGACCCGGATAGTCGGTCGCGGTGATCGCGAAGCCGTCGTCGAGCAGGTCGTCCATCCCCTCGATGAGGTCGAGCGGCGCGAAGCCTGAGGAGGGGGCGCACTCGGCGACCGCCCCCGTCGTGGGGTGCGCCCAGGCGATCACCGGCCAGCCGCCGGCGGGCGGTTCGCCGTCCGGCACGACCACGGTGCCGGAGACGGCGATGTCGTCCCCGGTCGTGCCGGTCGAGTGGTAGAGCACCCGCCAGGCCCTGGAGCCGGCCGGGGCCGTCTCGATCGGAAGCGAGCGGATGAGTTCGCCCGGCTCGCCGGCCGGCAGCGGGTCGGGCACCTCGTAGAACGGGCGGGCCGCGTCCTCCTGGCGCTCGTGCTCCTCGAGGTCGTCCCAGATGCCGCATCCGGCGAGCAGCAGCGCGGCCACCAGGGCCGACCCGACGAGCGGCGCTCTCCTCACGCTCCGATGCTAGAGCTCACTCCCCCGCGAGGCCGCCCAGCAGGTGACCGAAGGAGCGGCCCTCGCCGAGGAAGGCGTCCGGGTCGAACGGGTCGAGCACCTTCTTCGGCTCGCGTGCGGCGATCGCGTCCGCGAGCTCGCGCGCCGCACGTTCGATGCGCGAGGCGAGCGGCTTCACGTCGTCGGCCTGGGCACCCCAGTCGCTCGAGGCCGCGAACACGCCCGTCGAGACGGGCTCGGCGTGCAGGTAGGCGAACAGCGGGCGGATGGCGTAGTCGATCGCGAGCGAGTGGCGGGCGGTGCCCGCGTTCGCCCCGATGAGCACGGGCTTGCCCACGAGCGCGTCGGGGTCGAGCACGTCGATGAACGACTTGAACAGCCCCGAGTAGCTCGTCGAGAAGATCGGCGTCACCGCGATGAGCCCGTCGGCCGAGACGACGCGGTTGACGGCGTCCTCGAGGGCGGGCGGCGCGAAGCCGGCCAGCAGGTTGTTGGTGATGTCGTGCGCGAGGTCGCGCAGCTCGATCACGTCGACCGTGGCCTCGATGCCGCGCTCGCGCAGCTCGCCCACGGTCGCGCTCGCGAGCCGGTCGGCCAGCATCCGCGTCGAGGAGGGGTTCGACAGTCCCGCCGAGACGACGGCGATCCGGCGGGTCATCGCACGGCCTCCGTCCGGGTCGCGGCGGCACCGAAGGCGGAACCCTTCGGGGCGGGCGCCGCGGGCGTGTCCTGGTAGGGGCCGCCCACGGTGAGGTTGTTGCCCGCGGCGGAGGTCGGCCGGGCCTGGCGGGTGGATCCGTCGCCGTAGACCGCCTGCACGCGTGCGGCGTGGGTGGGGGCGTCCGGCACCTCGGCGGGACGGTTCACCGCGAGCTCCTTGCGGAGCACCGGCACGACCTCCGTTCCGAGGATCTCGATCTGCTCGAGCACGGTCTTGAGCGGCAGGCCCGCGTGGTCCATGAGGAACAGCTGGCGCTGGTAGTCGCCGTAGTGCTCGCGCATCGCGGCGTAGCGGTCGATGACCTGCTGGGGCGAGCCGACCGTGAGCGGGGTGAGCTCCTGGAACTCCTCGAGGCTCGGGCCGTGGCCGTAGACGGGCGCGTTGTCGAAGTACGGGCGGAACGCGGTCACCGCATCCTGCGAGTTCTTCGCCATGAACACCTGCCCGCCGAGGCCGACGATCGCCTGCTCGGGCGTGCCGTGGCCGTAGTGCGCGTAGCGCTGGCGGTACAGGGCGATGAGGCGCTGGTAGTGCTCCTTGGGCCAGAAGATGTTGTTCGCGAAGAAGCCGTCGCCGTAGTACGCGGCCTGCTCGGCGATCTCCGGGGTGCGGATGGAGCCGTGCCAGACGAACGGGGGCACACCGTCGAGGGGGCGCGGCGTCGAGGTGAAGCCCTGCAGGGCGGTGCGGAACTTGCCCTCCCAGTCGACGACGTCCTTCTCCCACAGCTCGCGCAGCAGCGCGTAGTTCTCGATCGCGAGGGGCAGGCCCTGGCGGATGTCCTGGCCGAACCACGGGTACACGGGTCCGGTGTTGCCGCGGCCCATGACGAGGTCGACGCGGCCGCCCGTGAGGTGCTGCAGCATCGCGTAGTCCTCGGCGATCTTCACGGGGTCGTTCGTCGTGATGAGGGTCGTCGCGGTCGACAGGATGAGGTTCGTGGTGCGCGCGCCGATGTAGGCGAGCGTCGTGGTGGGCGAGCTCGAGAAGAAGGGCGGGTTGTGGTGCTCGCCGATGGCGAAGACGTCGAGACCGACCTCCTCGACGTGCTGGGCGATCGTCACGGCATCCTGGATGCGCTGCGCCTCGCTCGGCGTCTCGCCGGTCGTGGGGTCGCGCGTTATGTCGCTGACCGTGAAGATGCCGAACTGCATCTGGCTGCTCATGGTGGCTTCCGTCTCCTCGGGATTTCTATGCATTTGCATTGATATCGCATGAAACCGGATGGATGCCGAGAGTATTCCCGCCATCCGGCGGCGGATCCGCCGCTCCCCTAGCCTGGAGCCATGGCGACGATCGAGCTGACCGAGAAGACCTTCGAGAACACCGTGCTGGACGGCGACATCGTGCTCGTCGACTTCTGGGCCGCGTGGTGCGGACCGTGCCAGGCGTTCGGCCCCGTCTTCGAGGCCTCGAGCGAGAAGCACCCCGACATCACCTTCGCGAAGGTCGACACGGATGCCGAGCAGGGCCTCTCCGCGGCCCTCAACATCCGCTCGATCCCGACGCTCATGGCGTTCCGCGACGGCATCGGCGTCTTCGCGCAGGCGGGCGCGCTGCCCGGTCACGTGCTCGAGGACCTCATCTCGCAGATCCGCGCCCTCGACATGGACGAGGTGCGCGACAGGATCGCCGCGGCCGACGCCACGCCGTCCGCTACCTGATCGCCCCCATCAGCAGCACGACGCGGTAGCCCTCGCGCCTGCGGTCGATGCGCACCGGGATGCGCGCCTTCACGCCCTTGCCGTCGAGGCGGCGCAGGTTCTCGTCGATGACCGACTCGAGGCCGCGCGGGATGCTGCCCACCACGCCGCTCACGCGTCGCCCCGTGAACAGCCGCACCGGGATCGGCGCGTCCACGCGCTCCGCGTCTAGGGTGCGCGGCGAGATCGCCGTCTCGAGACCGGCCTCCCCCGACTCGGCGAGCTCGCGCAGCTCGTCCTGGTACGGGTTCGAGTCGGCCAGCACGAGCGTGATGCGCTTGTTGCGCGGCTTCAGGTTGTAGACGTAGTCGTCGAAGCTGCCGAAGCCGCGGTCGTCGCGCGGCAGCGCCGGGTCGACGCCGCGTCGACTGCGGAAGAGTGCCATGGAGCCAGCCTATGGGCGCTCAGCGGGTGGGGACGGCGGCACCGGCGAGAACCGGGGTGGGCTCGACGTGCTCGCCGCACTCCGAGTGCTCGGCGGCACGGCAGCACACCGCACACACCGCGGCGACCAGACCGTGACGACATTCGTCCATGGCAGCGAGTGTGCGCCTCCGTGCGCCGCGCGGCCATCCCCAACAGGGGTGCCCCGCATCCGGGTGCGCACCTATGTTCGAGCCTCGCGGGTCAGTCCTCCGCGAGCACGATGATGCGGTCGTCGGCCGCGAAGCGACGGCGCTCGTCCTTGCGCGGGTTGACGACGACTCCGTAGGCGTCCGCGCTACGGTGCGCCTGCGCGCCGACGCGGAATCCGATCGCCGTCTCGCCGCGGCGCTGGGCGGCCTCGACGACCGTGTAGAAGTCGGCCTCCTCGCCCTCGCGGATGTAGTGGGACGCCGGCCGCAGGTAGATCTCGCTGCCCTCGGCCGCGAAGAGCACATCGAAGACGTCGGCGAGCCGCTTGTTCTCGCTCAGCTGGGTGAGGGTCAGGGCGACGAGCTTGTCCGACACGATGAAGTCGTCGGCGTCGGTGACCTCGGCGAGCTCGCGGTTGCCGTCGTCGAGCATCTCGCTCACCACGTTGAGGTCGACCGCGGCCCGCTCGGCGATGTCGCGCAGATGCAGGAGCGTGATGAGTGTCTTCGCGTCGGAGCGCTGGGCGTTCAGCCGCGGATCCGAGAGCACGATGATGTGGTCGGCGAGCTCGGCCTCGAGCGCGTCGAGCACGCGTCGGCTCGTGACGTCGCCGCGCCGGAAGACCACGGTCAGGTTCTCGAGCGCCGGGAAGCCCGGCTCCTCGACGTCGGCCACGACGAGCACGCTCGACCCGGGCGACACGTACTGGTCGAGCTCGCGCAACATGAAGGCGAGCCCCGGGTTGTACCCCAGCACGAGGGTGCGCTCGGGCGCGACCGGCTCCTCGGTCGGCACCGCGATCGCCGCGGCATCCGGGGTGCCCGCCGGGGCGCTGCGGATGGTGGAGTCGTCCTCCGCGATGAGCACGAGCAGGTCGCCCGCCTCGTAGAGCGTGTCGGCCGGCGGGTTGATGAGCGTGGCGTCCCCCTTGACGATCCCCATGACGCTCGAGTCGACGAAGGCGAGCTGCGTGGCCCGGTAGTCGTGGCCGACGAGCTCCGGGAGCTCGGCCATGTAGATCTCGTCGCCCTCGTAGGCGAGCAGCTCGGAGTAGACGACGCTGAGCCCCGACTGCCGACAGGTCTGCACCGTGATGCGGCTGATGAGCTCGTTCGCGAGCACCCACTCGACCTCGTCGCGCCCGACGAGTCGCGCGGCCTCGAGGTTGGCCGGATCGCGCAGCTCTCCGACGACGTGGTACGCGCCCTCCCGCCGGTTGGGGTTGTTCGTGATCGCGAGCGCGGCCTTGACGACGACCGAATCCGGATCCTCGCTCTCCTCGGGGGCCAGCAGGATGATGCTGCGCGCGGTGTGCGGACTGCCGAGTTCGAGGTCGGCGAGCGCCATCGGGTCGCCCGAGCGGCAGATCACGACCGTCTTGCCCGTCTTGCCGACGGCCGCCCGCAGCTCCTCCTCCATCTCGAGCTTGTCGCGGTCGGCGAGGATCACGACGGCCGCCCTCCCCCGGGACTCGTTCGCGATGACGAGCTCCGAGACGATCGAGAAGACCTTGTCGCTCCAGCCGAGGATGAGCGTGTGGTCCTTCTCGAGCACGCGCGAACGGCCCTTGCGCAGTTCCTCGACCTTCGCGTCGAAGCCGCCCGAGACGATGCCGATGAGGCTCGCCACGATCACGAGGCCGCCGAGGGTCACGACGAGCATCGCGATCCGGAAGCCCCAGCCCTCGTCGCCGCCCATCGTGCCCGGGTCGAGGGTGCGCATGAGGTTGCCCCAGAAGATGTCGAAGAAGTCGCCCTCGGGCTCGTCGGCCGGGTGCAGCGGCAGCGCCCACACGATGAGCGCGAGCACCAGCACGAAGGCGAAGGTGGCGGCGCCGAGCAGGCCGATGAGGGCGATCGTGCCCTTCGACATCCAGGTGTCGAAGCGGTAGCGGATGCGTTCGCCGCGGGTGGGTTCGGTCATGGTGGTACCCCCTCGGGTGGGCCGGTTGGAGGGAACACTAGCGGAGGCGGAACGACGAAGGCCGCCACCTTCCGGTGACGGCCTTCGCGAAGAAGTTCGCGTGGTTATCGACGCAGCCCCAGGCGCTCGATCAGCGAACGGTAGCGCTCGATGTCGATGTCCTGGAGGTAGCCGAGGAGTCGGCGACGCTGGCCCACGAGCAGCAGGAGGCCACGACGCGAGTGGTGGTCGTGCTTGTGCTCCTTGAGGTGCTCGGTGAGGTCCTTGATCCGCTTGGTGAGGATCGCGACCTGCACCTCGGGGGATCCGGTGTCTCCGGGGGCGGTCGCGTACTCGTCGATGATCGCCTTCTTGGTCTCTGCATCCAGTGCCATAGAGGGGATCCCCTTTCTCTCGTTGCGCGGTGCCACCTGCCTCATGCAGGGGCGCTCTTGATCCGCGGCCGTCAGACGGCAACCTGCCCACTCTACCAGAGCGGACGGCGTGGGCTCACCGGAGCGCGAGAAGGAGGGTGAGGAGGAAGGAGCAGACCACGAGCAGCGTGAAGATCGACGAGACGACGACGCCGGCGACCGCCCAGGCGCGGCGGCGCAGCATCCCGTCGGCGGTCTCGCGGATGCCGCGCACCCCGAGCCGGATCGAGGTGGCGGCGAGGGTCGCGACGACGAGCAGCTTGATGCCCTCGAGGAACAGCGCCGCCTGCATGAGGCGGGCGGCATCCGCGACGAGCACGACGACCCCGAGGGTCAGCGCGCCGACGACGATGTTGGACGCGATCACGAGCAGCGCGAACTGCAGGCTGCGGGTGGCCGCCACGTCGGCGGGGCGCTTGCCCCGGGAGGCGATGACGACGCGCGCGCCGCAGTGGGCGCAGAACGGTTCGGCGGCCGCGACCGGGGTACGGCAGACGATGCACGCGACACCACGACGCGCCCGCTCCACCGTCGTTCCGAACGGGAGGAGGGCCGTGGGGGCGGCGACCGTCATGCCCCCCATTCTGGGGGTACGCGCGGCGGGGTGGCAAGCCGGGAGCCGGACGCCCAGGAGACTGGGAGGATGCGCGAGATGCGGGTGCGGGTGAAGCCCGGCAGCAGCAAGGGCCCGCTCGTCGAGGCGGCCCCGGAGGGGCTCGACGCCGAGCTCGTGGTGTACGTGCGCGAGCGGGCCGTCGACGGTCGCGCGAACGCGGCGGTCGAGCGCGTGGTGGCCGAGCACCTGGGGCTGCCGCCGTCGCGCGTCGCGATCGTGCGCGGGCACACCGGCCGCAGCAAGCTCCTCCGGATCGACGGCTGACGCCCATCCGCGCTTTGGGAGACTGGAACGCATGATCGCCGCCCGACTGCTCGACGTGCTGCTCGTGCTCGTGCTGATCGTGTACCTCGGCGAGGGCTGGCGCAACGGCATCCTGCGCAGCGTCGCCGTCATCCTCGGCATCTCGGCGGGCGGCGTGGCCGCCTTCTTCGCGGTGCCCGTGGTCGCGGCCGCGATCCCCTCCCCCGACTGGCGCCTCGGCGTCTCGATCGGGCTCGCCGTCGCCCTGCTGCTCGGTGGGCACCTGCTCGGCGTCGCGATCGAGCGCGCGATCCGCGGCCGACGTCCCGACGACCCGCGGCGGCAGCGCGAGCTCGGCGCCGGCGAGCGCATCTTCGGCGCGCTCGCCAACCTCGTCGCCTCGGCCCTCGTCGTGACCCTCGTCGCCGGCAGCGTCGCCCAGCTCGGCGTGCCCGTGCTCTCGCAGGCGATCAACCGCTCGATCGTCATCGGCACGATCGACCGCCTCACCCCGGCGCCCGTCGACGACGGGCTCGCACGGTTGCGTTCGGCGATCCTCGAGCACGGCATCCCCACGATCGAGGGCACGATCGGCGGCGTCACCGGCTCGCAGGACCCGCCCGACGTCGACACCTCGACCGACCCGCTCGCGGATGCGGCGCGCTCGGTGGCCCGGATCAGCGGCACGGCGTACGCGTGCGGTCAGAACCAGACCGGCAGCGGCTTCGTCATCGCCCCGGAGCGCGTCGTGACCAACGCGCACGTCGTCGCCGGCGTCACCGAGCCCGTCGTGGAGCTGCCCGACGGTCAGGTGCTCGACGGCCGCATCGTGCTGTTCGACCCCGAACTCGACGTCGCGGTCATCGCGGTGCCCGGGCTCGACGCGGACGTGCTGTCGCTCGTCGACGCGGGGGTGGGCGACGAGGGGGTCGTCGACGGCTACCCGCACGGCGGGCCGTTCACCTCGGTGCCCGCGCGCGTGCTCGCCGTCTCCCAGGAGCGCGTCGTCGACATCTACGGCGACGGCGCGAACCCGCGCGAGGTGCTGACCCTCGCCGCCGACGTGCAGCCGGGCAACTCCGGCGGACCCCTCGTCACACAGGACGGCGAGGTGGCCGGGCTCGTGTTCGCCCGCAACGCCGACCACGACAACGTCGGCTACGCGACCTCGAGCGCCGAGCTCGCACCCGTGGCCGCCGAGGCCGGATCGCTCGGCGACCCCGTCTCGTCGGGCCACTGCGTCGCGGGCTGAGCCCGCACCGGCTCAGGATCCGGGACGCCGCATGTACCACTCGGTGAAGCGCCGCGCGCGCCCCGCCTCGTCGAGCTCGATCACCCAGAGGTTCGCGTAGGCCCGGCCCTCGCGGTAGTCGGTGCGCCCCTCGACGAAGCCCGTGTCGCCCTCGACACCCAGCACCTTCCAGCTGAACTCGGTGTCGCCGGGCTGGTCGGCGGCCTCGAGCCACTTCGCGACGATGTCGTCATGGCCCCGCCAGGGGTCGTCGAAGGGGCCCGTGAAGTACTCGGCATCGGGCGTGAACAGCCCGCGGATGTCGTCGGGGAGGTTCGACTCCCAGGCCGTGCGGTAGTCGCGCACCCAGCGGTCGACGGTGTCGTGATCGGTCATGCGGCCGGTCTACGCGCGACCACCGACATCCGACACGGGGTTGACGCGGAGGAGCGCGCGGGTGCACCCTGGAAGCAGTTCAACTCATCGCCCAGAAGAGCCGGAGTCATCGACCCGCCACTGGGCGATGAGTCTGTTAAGCCCCCCGCATCCGCTTCAATGGGTGCGTGACCGCCACGACACCCGCCTGGGACATCACACCCCTGACCGAACCCCTCACGCGCGAGCAGGTGCGCACCTGGCGCCGGGCCAACCGCGACATCCGTTCGGGCGCGGCGAGCCCGCTGTGGGTCATCACCGCGGTGCCGGTGCTCGTGCTCGCCCTCGTGTACGTCGGCGCCATGGTGAGCACCCTCGCCCGACGGGCGGACTTCGGCGGCCCCTCCGCCCTCGCCCTGCTCGCCCCGCTCGCGATCGTCGCGCTCGTCGTGGTCGCCTTCGCGGGCGCCCTGCTCGCGGGCCGGGGGGCGACCGAGCGGCTCATGCGCCTCGTGCGGTTCGCCCAGGCGAACGGCTTCACCTTCTCCCCGCGGGATGCCGACCCGAGCTACCCGGGCATGGTGTTCGGCATCGGGCGCCGGCGCACGGCGATCGACCACATCCGCCGCTCCAGTCCGCGCTTCCTCGACATCGGCAACTTCCGCTACACGACCGGGTCCGGCAAGAACAAGAAGACCCGCACCTGGGGGTTCATGGCGCTGCACCTGGATCGTCGCGTGCCGCACATGCTGCTCGACGCGCGCGCCAACAACCTGCTCGGCATGAGCAACCTGCCCGCGACCTTCTCGAAGGATCAGGTGCTCTCGCTCGAAGGCGACTTCGACGAGCACTTCACCCTGTACTGCCCCCGCGAGTACGAGCGCGACGCGCTCTACGTGTTCACCCCCGACCTCATGGCGGTGCTCATCGACGAGGCGGGCGCGTTCGACGTCGAGGTGATCGACGACTGGATGTTCGTCTACCAGGCGACACCGCTGCGGATGGGCGAGGCCGCGACCATGGAACGGCTGCTGCGGATCGTCGACACGGTCGGCGCCAAGACGGTCGCGCAGACCGACTACTACGCCGACGAGCGCGTCGGCGACCGCAACGTCAACCTCGTCGCCCCGCAGGGCGCCCGCCTGCGCCGCGGCGTCCCGTGGGTCGCCATCGCCGCGGGAGGGGTGTTCGTCGCGATCTGGTTCGCGCTCACCTTCCTGCGCTGAGCCGCGCCCGGGTCAGCGGGCGGGGCTCGCCGCCGCCTGCAGCGCCTGGCGAGAGGCGGCCACCTTGGCGAGCAGCTCCTGCTCGTCGCGCTGGGCGCCGATCCGGTCGCGTCCCGTGACGATGCGCTGGCGCGCGAAGGCCAGGTGCGTCGCGTCGCGGATGTAGGCCTTCATGAGCGGCGCGATCCCGTGCGCCTTCGCCCACGTCATCGCCTGCTTGCGACCCGCGCCCGTGCCGAGCGTCTGCGCCTCGGAGGGGGCGAACCAGCCGGCCGCCGCGTACTCGTCGAGGCGCTGCTGGGTGAGCTTCGCCTCGCGCTTGCGCAGCTGCACGACGAGCACGATCGCCCCGGCGAACAGCGGCACCTGCACGATGAGGTAGACGAAGAACCAGCCGATGATGCCGAGAAGGGCGGTCGCGTTCCAGATCGCGTGCAGGGTCATCGCGAGCAGCAGGCCGACGAAGAAGCCGCCGACGCCGCCGGCGACCGAACGCCGGCCCCAGAGGCCGATGAACAGACCCGTCATCGAGGTGAACATGGCGTGGGCGAACGGCGACATGATGCCGCGGACGAAGAAGGTGAGCCCCGCATCCGTCGACAGCAGGCCCGAGTAGGCCACCGAGCTCGCGAAGTAGAGGATGTTCTCGGTGAAGGCGAAGCCGCCCGCGACGACCGCGGCGTAGACGATGCCGTCGACCGGCCCGTCGAAGTACCGACGGGCGATGAGGAAGATCAGCAGCACGCCGATGCCCTTGGCCGACTCCTCCACGACGGGCGCCTGCAGCACGCCGCCCAGCACATCCGAGACCGCCGGGTCGACACCCGCCGCGTAGGCCGCGACCTCGATGCCGAGGCCCACGAGCAGCGCGACCGCGACCGACATGCCGGCGCCCCACAGGAAGCCGAACACGAGCAGCGCGCGCGGCTCCGGCTCCCAGCGGTCGATCCACAGCACACCGAGCAGCACGATCGCGAGGGGCACGAGGGCGAGGAACCCGCTCACGAGCAGCAGCACGGGACCGAGCGCGTAGAGCAGGTAGCCGATGACGGCGAGGCTCGCGAGCCCCACCACGACGTAGCCGGCGATCGCCCAGCCGAAGAGGGCGTTGCGCGGGCTCGCGGGCTGCGCGAAGGCGGGCTGCACGGGGGTCTGGGTCTGGGCCTGCACCTCAGCGGGGGCCGCGGCGGGCTGAGGAGCGGGGTTCGGGGTGGTGGTATCGAACGACATGCCGCTTACCCTAGCGGCGCGCGGCGCGAAGTCGGGCGCGACTCACTTCTGCTGTTCGCGGAGGATGGCGAGCGCCCGGGTGACGCGGTCGCGCAGCCCGGGCACGGTCTTGCGCTGCGGGATGCGCGCCCGCTCGAGCAGGGCGACCACCTCGGCGCGCTGCGCCTCCCGCACCGCGTCGACCGCGGCATCCCGCACCACGGAGGCGCGGACGGCGACGATGAACGCCGCGACGCTCAGCGCGACGGCGACGATCGCGGCGACCGCGAGCCCCGGCAGCCCCTCCGCGAATCCGCCGATCGCCGAGGGCAGACCGATGCCGAGCACGGCGAGCAGCGCGACCAGCCGCAGCGTCGACCCCGCGGCCGAGCGACGCACCCGCAGGCGGTCGGCCTCCGCCAGGCGGGCGTCGAACACCGCGAGCTCGTCCTCCTCGAGCTGCATGATCGAGCGGTCGCGCAGGTCGCGGCGGATGCGGGCGTAGGTGGGGCGGTCGCGGCGCACGACCGCGAGCACGGCGATCGTGCCGATGCCGAAGGCGACGAGCGCCACGGCCAGGATGACGAGCAGCGCCACGAACGGCTGGGACAGGTCGAACAGGGCGCGGGCGGCGGCGTCGACGCCGAAGGCGATGAGCACGGCCGAGATCGCGGTGACCGCGATCGTCCAGGTGAGCTCGCGGACGCTGTTGCGCGTGATGACCTCGGGGTCGTCGCTGTCGCGCACGCGACGGGCGTCGATGAAGCCGGTGATGGCATCCCCCACCTGGAGGGCGAGGATGGCGGTCTGCAGCAGCAGCGCGACGACGAGCAGCGGAACGAGATCCACGCTCCGACCCTAACCGAGAACGTATGCCGCTCAGGCGGTGGGCGTGTCGACGGCGCCCCCGAAGCGGCGGGTGCGGGCGGCGTAGAGCTCGACCGCCTCCCACAGGTTCTCGCGGCTGAAGTCGGGCCACAGGGTGTCGAGGAACACCATCTCGGCGTAGGCCGACTGCCACAGCAGGAAGTTGCTCGTGCGCTGCTCGCCGGAGCTGCGCACGAACAGGTCGACGTCGGGCATGTCGGGGATGTAGAGGTGGCGCGCGATCGTCTTCTCGCCGATGCGGTCGGGGTGCAGCCGCCCCGCGGCGACCTCGCGCGCGATGCCGCGCACGGCATCCTGCAACTCGGTGCGACCGCCGTAGTTGACGCACATCGTGAGGGTGAGGGTGTCGTTGTGCGCGGTGAGGCGTTCGGCGAACTGCAGCTCGTCGATGACGGAGCGCCACAGCCGCGGTCGCCGGCCGGCCCAGCGCACCCGCACGCCCCACTCGTTGAGCTGGTCGCGACGGCGGTGCAGCACGTCGCGGTTGAAGCCCATGAGGAAGCGCACCTCGTCGGGGCTGCGCTTCCAGTTCTCGGTCGAGAACGCGTAGACGGAGAGGTGCTTCACCCCCAGCTGGATCGCGCCCGCGACGACGTCGAGCAGGGCCGCCTCGCCCGCCTTGTGCCCCTCGATGCGGGTGAGGCCCTGACGGTTCGCCCAGCGGCCGTTGCCGTCCATCACGATCGCGACGTGCTCCGGTACCGCGGACGCCGGGATCGCGGGCGGGTACTTCCCCGTCCAGTCGAGCGGCACGAAGTCGACCGCGTCGCGGTGGGTCTTCTTGACGGGCACTAGGCGATGGTCCGATCGACGTGCTCGAGGGAGCGCAGACCCCGCTCGAGGTGGAACTGGGTGTAGGCGGCGGCGACCCCGGATGCCTGGGCGCGGGTGCGCTCGTCGGCGGCCTCCGCGGCATCCCAGTCGCCCGCGAGGAGCGCCGCGAGCAGCTGCAGGGTGGCGGGGTCGAGGCGCGGGGAGCCGGGAGGGGCCGCGGCATCCGACACCACTCCCCCGAGCTGCACGACGAAGGCCGAGTGCGGGCCGGGCTCGCCCGTGACGGCGCAGTCGACGAAGCTCGGCGCCCAGCCGGCGATCGAGAGCGCCCGCAGCAGGTAGGAGTCGAGGGTGAGGCCCGGGGTGTGCTCGGCGCGGCTGAGCGAGCGCAGCGCCCCCACGAGCAGCAGGTAGTGCTGCAGGCCCGCCTCGTGCTCGGTGAGGCGGTCGGCGGTCTCGACCATGGCGGTCGCCGCGGTGAAGCGTGCGTAGTCGCCCGCGATGTCGCCGCCGTAGGAGCCGAGCATCTCGGCCTGCTGCACGATGTCGAGGCTGCGGCCGATGTAGCACTGCACGTCGACCACCATGAAGGGCTCGAGCCGCGCGCCGAAACGCGAGCCGGTGCGGCGCACCCCCTTCGCGACGGCCCGCACCTTGCCGTGCTGCCTGCTCAGCATCGTGACGATGCGGTCGGCTTCACCCAGCTTGTGGGTGCGCAGCACGACGGCTTCGTCACGGTAGGTGGGCACGGTCCATTGTCCCCCCACCCGCCGACATCCGCGGGGATCTCAGCGGCGGCGCGCGCGATCCGCGACCACGAGCAGCCAGATCCAGCCGACGACCCAGGCGAGGGCGAGCACGGCGGCCGCCACGATCGCCCCCCACGGCGTCGTCGCCCCGGCGGGCACAAGCGGGTTCGCCCCGGGGACCTTCCCGAAGCCGGACGCATCGGAGACCGTCACCTCCGTCACGGTGTAGGCCGGGAGGGTGAACAGCAGGAGCCCGCCGGGTCCCGCCAGGGTCAGCAGGGTGCCGACGACCTTGTGTCGTAGCTGCCAGGTCGACGACATCCAGAGCATGACGAGCCCGACGAGCCAGCCGATCACCGGCACCACGAAGCCGCCGATCGAGCCGAGCAGCACGGTGACGACGCTGTACCAGGCGGCATCCTGCTTTTGCGGCTCTGCCACCACCTGCCGCGCCTCCGAGCGCGCGCTCGCGGCGACGAAGGCGGGGTCCCCGAGCTCGCGCAGCCGCTCGGCGGCCTCGGCGTCGCCGAGCCCGTCGAGCTCCTCGCGGATGCCGCGCACGAGCTCATCACGGGTCGCGCGGTCGACGTCGGCCAGCTCGCGCTGGAGGGCCGCGAGGTAGCTGTCTGTCTGGGTCATGGTGTCTCCTCGGGGGCGATGATCTGGGTGACGGATGCCGCGAAACTGGTCCAGTCGTCGCGGAAACGGTGCAGTGCGGCGGCGCCCGCCGTGGTGAGTTCGTAGTAGCGACGCGGCGGGCCGGACTCGGAAGCCACCTCGTAACTCGTGACGAGGCCGCGCTCGCGCAGCCGGGAGAGCACCGGGTAGAGCGTGCCGATGCTGCCGATGATGGCGCCGTCGGCGATGAGCCGTTCGGCGAGTTGCCAGCCGTACATCGACTCGCGGGCGAGCAGGCCGAGGATGCATGCTTCGACGACACCGCGCCGCAGTTGCGTCGCATGGTCCGTCGCTATCATGCATCGCATACTACCGAACGGCTGTCACGAATCGCGATGCCGTCCGGTCAGAGCGGGTGACCCCCGAGAAAGGACCCCCATGACCATCCTCGTCACCGGCGGCACCGGCCGCCTCGGCCGGCACGCCGTCGACGCCCTCCGCGCCCGCGGACACGAGCCCCGCATCCTGAGCCGCCGGCCCGGCGCCGACCACATCGTCGCCGACCTCGGCACGGGCGAGGGCCTCGCCGCGGCGCTCGACGGCGTCGACACCGTGCTGCACCTCGCCACCACGCGTTCGAAGGACATCGGGCAGACGCGGATGCTGCTGGATGCGATGGCGGGCACGGGCGCGCACCTCGTGTTCATCTCGATCGTCGGCGTCGATCGGGCGCCGTACGCGTACTACCGCGACAAGGTGGCGAGCGAGGAGGCCATCGCGGCGTCGGGGGTGCCGCACACGATCATCCGCGTCACCCAGTTCCACGGTTTCGTCTCCGAGTTCCTCGACGCGCAGCGACGGCTGCCGGTGACCGTCGTCGTGCCCGCGACCGTGCAGACCATCCACATGCCCGAGGTGGCCGCCCGGCTCGCCGAGCTCGTCGACGCCCGACCTGCGGGGCGAGTCGCCGATCTCGGCGGCCCCGAGCTGCTCACCCTGCGCGAGCACGCCGTGCAGTGGCAGCAGGCGCACGGCATCCGTCGCCCGATCTGGTCGCTGCGGCTTCCCGGTCGCTTCGCCCGCGCCGCACGCGAGGGCGGCCTCACGAGCGGACTGCCGGGCGGCGGGCGCGTCACCTTCCGCGAGTACCTCGCCGAGGAACTCGGCAACCGTGCTACGAATGGGGCGTGACCGACGACGTCTTCGCGCTCCCGCTGTGGATGGACCTGCTGGCCGTCGGCATCGGCAGCGTGCAGGGGGCGGCGTTCGCGGCCCAGTTCCGTGACCGTCGTCTCGACCTCCTCGGGGTGGCGATCGTCGGCATCGCGACGGGCTTCGGCGGCGGTCTGCTGCGCGACATCCTGCTCGGGCAGGTGCCGCTCGCGCTGCAGAGCAACTGGTATCTGCCGGTCGCGACCGTCGCGGCGCTCGTCGGCATGCTGCTGCAGCGGCTCGTGCACCGGCTCGGCGTGACGCTCAACATCCTGGATGCCGTGACGATCGGCATGTTCGGGGCGCTCGGCACGACGAAGGCGCTCGCGCTCGGGCTTCCGGCGGTGCCCGCGGTGTTCGTGGGGGCGGTGGCCGCGGTCGGCGGCTCGATCCTGCGCGACCTGCTGCTGAACCTGCCGATCGCGATCATGCAGGTGGGCTCGCTCTACGCGGTCGCCGCGATCGTCGGCTCGGCGACCCTCGTGGTGCTCGACGCGCTCGGGGCGGATGTGCTGCTCGCCGGGATCGTGTGCGTCGCGGTGACCTTCGGGGTGCGGGTGCTCGCGCTCGCCTTCCACTGGTCGCTCCCGGAGCAACGCCACCTGCCGACCGGCGCCATCCGCATCGTGCGACGCCCGAAGCCCGACGCGGATCGCTGAGGCGTCGAGTCCGTCGCCTGAGGCCGCGCCGGGGCGACCGAGATGGACGCCTCACCTCAGGACCTCGGCAGCACCGCCTCGGCGAGGGTGCGACGCAGCCAGGCCAGGTAGCGGGTCTCGCTGAAGCCCGCGCGCACGACGAGGCGCTCGTAGGTCTCGGGCATCACGAGCACCCAGACGGTCGTCACGAGCTCGTCGCGTGACAGGTCGGTGCGCGCCCAGCCGCGGTCGAGGCAGATGCCGACGAGCTGGTCGATCTCCTCGCGCGCGAGCGCGAGACGCTCGGTGAGCGCCCGGTCGAGTTCGGGATCCCCCGCGGCCGCACTCGCGAGCGCCGCGAAGGCCCCGTAACTGAGCTTGTTGATCTCGAGACTGACGCCGACGGCGTGGTCGAGGAACGACTCGGGGTCGGGCTGCGCCACGTAGCCCTGGCCGAGCTCGCTCTCGATGAAGGGCTGGAGCTCGTGGTTGTAGGTCACGCACTCGACGGCAGCGACCACGAGCGCCGCCTTCGGCCCGTGCGCGCGGACGGTCTCCACCGACACCTTCGCCTCGCTCGCGATCTCGGCGAGCGTCGTGCGCTCGTAGCCGTTCTCGGCGAAACGCACGACGGCCGCCTCGACGATGCGCCGGCGCGTCTGCGCGGCCTGCTGCTCGCGCAACTCCGAGCTGTAACGACGGGTGTCGGTCGGCATGCCTCTCCTGAGGTATTGACTTGGGTCTAACAGTAGTGAATACTCATCAACCGTATTCACCGGTTCATCATACCATCCACCTACGAAAGAGACACCCCATGACCTCCGTCATCCTCGGCGCGATCCCCTTCGACGGCCACGTCGCGCCCATGCTCGGCGTCGCCCGCCGCTTCGTCGAGCTCGGCATCCGCGTGCGCTTCCTCACGGGCGCCGCCTACGCCGAGCGCGTCCGCGCCACGGGCGCCGAGTTCCTGCCCCTCCCGGCGGACGCCGACCGCGTGGATGCCGACGTCGTGCGCGAGACGGACGGCAGGCGGCTGAGCGGTGCCGCAGCGCTCCGCGACAACCTCACGCGCGTCTTCATCGAGCCGGCCGCCGGCCAGTACCGCGCGCTGCTCGAGGCCATCGCGGCCGGGCCCGTCGACGCCGTGCTCACCGAGACCGGCTTCAGCGGCGCCGCGGGACTGCTGCGCACCCCCGGCCACCCGCCCGTCGTCGTGTGCGGCATCATCCCGCTCGGGGTCACGAGCCGCGACACGGCACCCTTCGGCCTCGGGCTCTCCCCCGACGCGAGCCCGCTCGGCCGCATCCGGAACCGTGCGCTCGCCTGGTTCATGCGCCGGGTCATGTTCCGCGAGAACCAGGAGGCCGCCGACGCGCTCATGCGGGAGCTGACCGGCGAGGACATGCACGGGTTCTTCCTCGACTGGTCGCGTGAGGCCGACGCCATCGCGCAGTTCACGGTGCCCTCGTTCGAGTACCCGCGCAGCGACGCCCCCGCGAACCTGCGCTTCTTCGGCCCCGTGTCGCGACTCGAGCCCTCCACCGTCGCGACGCCCGACTGGTGGTCGGAACTCGACGGCACGCGTCCGATCGTGCACGTCACCCAGGGCACGCTCGCCAACGACGACCTCGGCGAGCTCATCCGCCCCACCCTCGACGCCCTCGCGGGCGACGACGTGCTCGTTGTCGTGAGCACCGGCGGGCGGCCGGTGTCGGCGCTCGGTGAGCTGCCGGCCAACGCCCGCGCCGCGGAGATGCTGCCGTACGCGGAGCTCATGCCGCGCGTCGACGTCTTCGTCACGAACGGCGGCTACGGCGGGCTGCACTACGCCCTCGAGAGCGGCGTGCCGATGGTCGTCGCCGGCGACACGGAGGACAAGCCCGAGACGGCGGCGCGCGTCGCCTGGTCGGGTGTCGGGGTGAACCTGCGCACCGGCACGCCCACGGCATCCGCCATCGGCAGCGCCGTGCACGAGGTGCTCGCCGACGGCCGCTACGCCCGCGCCGCCGCCCGCATCGGCGCCGACATCCAGGCCTCGCCCGGTGTCGACGGCCTCGCCGAGCTCGTGCGCGCGCTCACGCCCGCCCGCGCCTGAGGTTCCGCGAGAGTACGCACTTTGGGGCCCTTGTGGGGCCGAAAGCGCGCAAAAGTACGTACTCTCGCGGAGGTCTGCGTTCGGGAGGACGACACGCCGCACCCGCGCCGGATGCGGTGGCCCGGCCGGCGCGTCGTCCTCCCGAACGAAATCAGACGGCGGCGAGCTCGCGGTCGCCCGACTCGAACCGCACGGCGCGGTTCACGGCCGAGACGACGGCCTTGAGGGATGCGGTGGAGATGTCGGCGTCGATCCCGACGCCCCACAGGCGCTTCTCGCCCACCTGCAGCTCCACGTAGGCCGCGGCCTGCGCGTCGCCGGAGGCGCTGAGCGCATGCTCGACGTAGTCGTAGAGCTTGATCTCGTGGCCGGCGGCCGACATGATCCCGAGGAACGCCGCGATCGGGCCGTTGCCCTCGCCGTGCGCCTCGGTCACCTCCTCACCGATGCGCCAGCGGATGTCGAGGCTCACGACCCCCGTCAGCTCGCTCGCCGTCCGGGTCGAGAGCAGCTCGTAGCGGCCCCACTTGTCGTCGGCGTGCGCGGCCGGCAGGTACTCGTCCTGGAAGATCTCCCAGATCTGCTCGCTCGTGACCTCGCCGCCCTCGGCATCCGTCTTGGCCTGCACGACGCCCGAGAACTCGATCTGGAGCTTGCGCGGCAGGTCGAGCGCGTGGTCGGTCTTCAGCAGGTAGGCGACGCCACCCTTGCCGGACTGCGAGTTGACGCGCACGACGGCCTCGTAGCCGCGGCCGAGGTCCTTCGGGTCGACCGGCAGGTACGGAACCGCCCACTCGAGCTCGGTGACCGCCACGCCCGCCTCGGCGGCGCGCGCATCCATCGCCTCGAAGCCCTTCTTGATGGCGTCCTGGTGGGATCCCGAGAAGGCCGTGTAGACGAGGTCGCCCGCCCAGGGGCTCCGCTCGTGCACCTTGAGCTGGTTGCAGTACTCGGCCGTCACGCGGATCGCGTCGAGGTCGGAGAAGTCGATCTGCGGGTCGATGCCCTGCGTGAACAGGTTGATGCCGAGCGCGACGAGGTCGACGTTGCCGGTGCGCTCGCCGTTGCCGAAGAGGCAGCCCTCGATGCGGTCGGCGCCGGCCTGGTAGCCGAGCTCGGCCGCCGCGATCGCGGTGCCGCGGTCGTTGTGCGGGTGCAGGCTCAGGATGACGTTCTCGCGGTGGTTCAGGTGCCGGCTCATCCACTCGATCGAGTCGGCGTAGACGTTCGGCGTCGCCATCTCGACCGTCGAGGGCAGGTTGATGATGACCTTGCGCTCGGGGGTCGGCTCGAAGATCTCGAGCACCTGGTTGCACACGTCGACCGCGTACTCGAGCTCGGTGCCCGTGTAGCTCTCGGGCGAGTACTCGTAGAAGACGTTCGTGCCGGGCACGGTCGCCTCCAGCTCGCGGCACTTGCGGGCGCCGTGCAGGGCGATGTCGACGATGCCCTGCTTGTCGCTCCGGAACACGACCTCGCGCTGCAGCACGCTCGTCGAGTTGTACAGGTGCACGATGACGTTCTTCGCGCCCCGGATCGACTCGTAGGTGCGCTCGATGAGGTGGTCGCGCGCCTGGGTCAGCACCTGGATGGTGACGTCATCCGGGATGAGGCCCTCCTCGATGAGCTGCCGCACGAAGTCGAAGTCGGTCTGGCTCGCCGAGGGGAAGCCCACCTCGATCTGCTTGTAGCCCATCCGCACGAGCAGGTCGAACATGATGCGCTTGCGTTCGGGGCTCATCGGGTCGATGAGGGCCTGGTTGCCGTCGCGCAGGTCGACCGCGCACCAGAGGGGCGCCTTCTCGATGTGCCTGTCGGGCCAGGTGCGGTCGGGCAGTTCGACGCGGAACTGCTCGTGGTACGGGCGATAGCGATGGATCGGCATCGCGGAGGGCTGCTGGGTGTTCTTCATGGTCTCTGGGTCTTCCGGTCGGGATGGTCAGCCAACGACGAACTCCGCGACGGGGAAGGCCTGGAACTAGGACCCGTCGCGGCAGCTAAGAAGAAGCAGGCCGAAGCGCACCCGAAAAGGGTAGCACCGGATGCGGGCGCCAGGGCACGACAGTGCGCGACAGCGGCGTGACAGCGGCCGAGGCGCACCCTCGGGGGTATGACCAATTTCGCGATCGAGGCCCACGGCCTCACCAAGAGCTTCGGGTCGACCCGGGCTCTCGCCGGGATCGACCTCGAGGTGCCCGAGGGCCGCGTGCTCGGCGTGCTCGGCCCGAACGGGGCCGGCAAGACCACCGCGGTGCGCATCCTCGCGACCCTGCTGCGACCCGACTCCGGCACGGCGCGCGTCGCCGGCCACGACGTGCTCGCCGAGCCCGACGCGGTGCGCCGCTCGATCGGCCTCACCGGCCAGTACGCGAGCGTCGACGAGGACCTGACAGGCGTCGAGAACCTCGTCATGATCGGCCGCCTGCTGCACCTGCCGGCCTCCCAGGCGAAGGCGCGCGCGGCCGAGCTGCTCGACCGTTTCGACCTCACGGATGCCGGACGTCGCCTCGCCAAGACCTACTCGGGCGGCATGCGCCGCCGTCTCGACCTCGCCGCGAGCCTCGTCGGGCACCCGAGCGTCGTCTACCTCGACGAGCCGACGACCGGCCTCGACCCCGCCAAGCGCGACGACGTGTGGAACATGGTGCGCGCGCTCGTCGCCGACGGCACGACCGTGCTGCTGACGACGCAGTACCTCGAGGAGGCCGACGCGCTCGCGCACGACATCACCGTCATCGACCACGGGCGGGTGATCGCCCACGACACCCCGCTCGGCCTCAAGTCGCAGCTCGGCGGGCAGACGCTCGTCGTGCGCCCCGCGGATGCCGCCCAGCTGCCGCGCGTGGCCGGCCTGCTCGCGGAGGTGGGCACCCGGGCGCCGGAGCACCCCTCCGAGGAGGAGGTGTCGGTGCCCGTCACGGGCGACGACGCGCTCGTGCGCACCGTCGCCCGGCTCGCCGAGGAGGGCATCGCGGTGACCGAGCTGTCGCTGCGCCTGCCGAGCCTCGACGAGGTCTTCTACGCGCTCACCGGGCGCACCCAGCAGGCGGACGCCGACGCATCCGCACTCGAGACCGAAGGAGCGAACGCCTGATGGACGCCCTCATCCTCGCCCGCCGCACCGTCACCAAGATGGTGCGCAACCCCGAGCAGTTCATCGACGTGACGCTGCAGCCCGTGCTCATGACGGTGATCTTCGTGTTCATCTTCGGCGGCGCGGTCTCCGGCGGCACCGAGCAGTACCTGCTGCTCACGCTGCCCGCGATCGTCGTGCAGACGATCATGTTCACCTCCATGACGATCGGCGTGAACCTCAACACCGACCTCAAGAACGGCGTGTTCGACCGCTTCCGCTCGCTGCCGATCGGCCGCTCCGCGCCGCTCGTCGGCGCCGTGCTCGGCGACATCGTGCGGCACACGATCGCGGTGGGCGTGAGCCTCGCCTTCGGCGCGCTCATCGGCTTCCGCTTCCACACCTCCCCGCTGGAGGTGCTGTCGGCGATCGTGCTCATGATCGTGTTCGCCGTGAGCCTGTGCTGGATCTCGGTGTTCGTGGGGATGATCGTGCGCAGTTCGGGCGCCGTGCAGGGCATCTCGTTCCTCGTGGTGTTCCCGCTGACGTTCGGCTCCTCGGCGTTCGTGCCGGCCGACACGCTGCCCGACTGGCTGCAGGCCTGGGTGTCGATCAACCCCGTCAACCACGTCATCGAGGCCATGCGCGGCCTGCTCGTCGGCGCCGACCACATGGCGGGAGACATCACGCTCGGCGGCCAGATCCTCTGGGTGCTGGCGAGCTGCGTCGTGCTCGTCGGGGTGTTCTTCCCGCTCGCGACGTGGGCCTACCGCCGCAAGATCTGACGGATCCGCTCCGCCTCCGAGGCGGTGCCGAGCTGCTCCCCGGAGCCGGACGGCACCGCCTCGAGCGCCGTCCGGATGGCGTGCTCGAGCGGGTCGGACCGGTCCGGCCCGCCGCGCAGCTCCTCGGCGACACGCAGCGAGGCGCGGGCGCCGTCCGGATCGCCGAGGGCGAGCTCGGCCTCGGCGAGCCCGAGCGCGGCCGCCGCGATCACGGGGTGGTCGTGGCTCGAGACGGCGGCCTCCGCGGCCTCCGTCAACGCCGGCCAGGCGTCGTCCAGGCGCCCCTCGGCGACCGCGAGCCGCGCCGCGAGCACGGCCGTCATCGACACGAGCTGGGCGGGGATCGACGGCCACGCCTCGGATGCCGTGCCGGCCGCCGCGAGATGCTGCGCCGCGGAGGCGGCATCGCCGGTCATGAAGTCGAGGTGCGCCGCACTGAGGTGCGCGAACGCGGTCGCCCGCGCCGATCCGCTCGCGGTCGCCTCGCCGAGCATCCGGTCGACGCGCGCGCAGGCCTCGTCGAGGCGCCCGAGCCGCACGAGCACCTGGATCGCGAGCCCCTGCTGCTGCTGGAGGTCCCACGACGAGGTGATGGCCCGCAGGTCGGCGGTGGACTGGTCGGCGACGGCGAGCGCCTCCTCGAGCCGACCGGTGAAGGCCAACCACTGCGAGCGCATCTGCCGGGCGAGCGCGAGGCCCCACAGGTCGCCGACCCCCTCGAACAGCTCGAGCGCGAGGTCGCTCGCCTCCTCGAGCTCGTCGAGCCGACCGCTGTTGTGCGCGATCGCGGCCCGCAGCGCCGACAGCATGGCGCGCGGCCACGCCCCGAGCGACGGGTCGTCCGCGGGTGCCGCGACGTCCGCACCCGTGATGTGGGCGGCCGCGAAGGCGCGCATGAGCGGCGGCATGACCTGCAGGATGTCGTTGTCGCTCGCGGAGGCCAGCTCGCCGAGCCGCGCGAGCTCGGCGTCGACGTCGAACTGCCCGAGCGGTGACCGCTGCGCCTCCTCCTCCATGCCGGAGAAGCCGCGCACCATGAGGGTCACGGCGCGCACGATGAGCGCCTGATCGGTCTCGAGCCGCTGGGCGATGGGGCCCACCTGGGTGAGCCAGCCGATGGCGTCCTCGTTGCGGTCGCGGATGATCCAGTACCAGGCCGTCGAGGCCACGATGCGCACCGCCGCGTCGTCGAGCGAGCCGCCCATCGCGTACCGCAGCACGTCGGCGATGTTGTCGCCCTCCTCGTCGAACCAGCGCAGCGCCCCGTGCACGCCGGGGCCGCGCAGCAGCCGGTCGTACCGGTCGACGGCGTCCGCCAGCCGCTCCGCCTGCTCCGCGCGGCGTGCGGCGAGGGCGTCGTCCTCGGCGAGACGCTCGAGCCCGTACTCGCGGATCGTCTCGAGCGCGCGGTAGCGGCCCGCCGTGCGCTGCAGGAGCGACTTGTCCACGAGCGCGTCGAAGGTCGCGGCCCGCACGCCGTGGGCGGCCTCCACCTCGCGCGCGTCGCCGACCGCGACCCCCGCGGGGTAGAGGGCGCTCGCCTGCAGCAACGCCCGCTCGTCGGCGTCGAGCAGGGTCCAGCTCCAGTCGATGAGGGCGCGCAGCGTGCGGTGCCGGGGCAGCGCCGTGCGCACACCCCCGGACAGCAGCGCGAAGCGGTCGTCGAGGCCCGCGGCGAGCTCGTCGAGGGTGAGCGTGCGGCTCTTCGCGGCGGCGAGCTCGAGCGCGAGCGGCAGGCCGTCGAGCCGCTCGCGGATGCGGCGCGCCGCATCCTGCTCGTCCGTCGTGAGCGCGTGGCCACGCG
Source organism: Protaetiibacter intestinalis (assembly GCF_003627075.1). Classification (NCBI taxonomy): domain Bacteria; kingdom Bacillati; phylum Actinomycetota; class Actinomycetes; order Micrococcales; family Microbacteriaceae; genus Protaetiibacter; species Protaetiibacter intestinalis. Next base: position 69,777 of record NZ_CP032630.1, read on the forward strand.
CCGCCCGCACGCGGTCGTCGAAGAGCCGCTCGGCGTCGGCGGCGTCGAGCGGACCGAGCGGCACGAACGCCTCACCGGGCACGCCCAGCGGTTCCCGGCTCGTCGCGAGGATGCGCAGCCGCGGCTCGGCGGCGAGCAGCTCGGCGGCGAGCCGCGCGGCCGCGTCGATGACGTGCTCGCAGTTGTCGAGCACGATGAGCAGTTCGCGCCCCCGAATCGCGTCGAGGATGCGCTCCCGCGTGGACACGCGCTCGGACGCGGCCTCGCTCGGCGCCCGCACGTCGCGTCCGAGCGCGCCGAGCACCGCCTGGCGCAGCTCGTCGGCGCCGGCGGGTGCGAGCTCGACGAAGACGGCGGGCGGATGCGCGCGGCCCGCCTCGAGCGACAGTCGCGTCTTCCCCGCGCCACCCGGCCCGAGGATCGTCACGAGCCGTGAGAGGGCGAGCTGGTCGGCGACGCCCGCGAGCTCGGCGTCGCGTCCGATGAGCTCGGTGAGCGGCGCCGGAACGTGCGGCACCTCGGCGGCGGATGCGCGCCGCGCGGCACGGGCGACGGCCGCGGCATGGTCGCGCGCGAGGTCGCGCTCGAACCAGTCGTAGCCGGCGTCGGGCGTCCACGGCGCCCCGGCCCAGAGCCCGAGCGCCTCCTCCGCGAGACGGGCGGTCTCCTCCGCGTCCTCGGTCGCGGACGAGGCGGCCACGAGGTCCTGGAAGCGCACGGCGTCGACGGCGTCGCGCGGGAGCTCGAGGCGGTAGCCCCCGGGCGTGGAGGCGATGACGTCGACGGGCAGCTGCGGACGCAGCCGTGAGACGAGCGACTGCAGCGAGGCACGCGGGTTCTCGGGCGGATCGTCGGGCCAGACGTCCTCCGCGATCGCCCGGTAGCCGAGGTGGGTCTGCGGTTCGAGGGCGAGGCGGAACAGCAGCGCGCGCTGGCGATCACCCGTGACCTCGACGGGGTGCCCCTCGTGGTCGACGTGCCATCCGCCGAGCATCCGAATCCGCACCGCTCCACCCTAGGGCCGCACCCGGCCGAGGACCGCCCGGTGCCGGGACCAGGATCCGGCACCGGGCGGCGACCGGGCTCAGTCGACGGCGAGTGCCGTGATCGGTGAGACCCGGGTCGCGCGACGAGTGGGGGCGATCGTCGCGACGATGGTGAGGGCCGCCGCGGATGCCACGACGACCGCGATCACGGCCCACGGCATCCCGGGCAGCACGATGCCGGGCATGCCGTTCGCCGAGCCGAGCAGCGACTGGGCGCCGACCCAGCCGTAGAAGGTGCCGAGCACGAGCCCCACGAGCACCGCGGCGGCCGTCAGCTGCACGCTCTCGGCGAGGATCATGCGCCGCAGCTGCCCGCGCGAGAAGCCGAGCGCGCGCAGCAGCCCGAGCTCGCGGGTGCGCTGCAGCACGCTGAGCGAGAGCGAGTTGACGAGGCCGACGGCCGCGATGAGCGCGCTCACCCCGACGAGCACCGAGAACACGATCGTGACGGTGTCGAGCATCTGCTCGGTGCCCGCGTAGGTCTCCGGGCTCGCGGCGCGGGCCTCCTCGATCAGCAGCCGGAAGCTCGCCGTCGCGACGCCGAACATCGTCACGAGCGTCACGCCGATGACGACGCCGATCGTCGTGCGGGTGGCCCGCTCCGGATAGCGCACCGCGTTGGCGGCGGCGAGGCGGACGGACGGCGTGCGGCCGAGCATCCGCCCGACGAGCCGCAGCGCGGGCGGCATGAACAGGTGGGCCCCGAGCACGAAGCCGGTGAACGAGATCACCCCGCCGACGAGCCCCACGAGCACCCCGAGCGGGCTCACGAGCCCGATCAGGAGGGCGCCCACGAGCAGGGCGCCGCCCAGCACGAGGAGGGTGATCGAGACGCCGTTGCGCCCCGGACGCGCACGCAGCTCCTCGTGGGAGAGCGGCTGCGCACCCCCGATCGCCTGCAGCGGCGTGACCGAGAGCACCCGGCGCGAGCCGATCCACGACGCCAGCCAGGTGGTGAGCACGACGCCCACGATCGGGACGACGAGCATCGGATGCGCCCAGTCGTGCGCGAGCTCGGGGAGCCAGCCGAGGGCGACCGCCGCGCGCTCGAGGGCGAGCGCGAGGAGCGTGCCGACCGCCGCGCCCGCGACGGCGCCGACCACGCCGACGACGAGGCCCTCCCGCGCGACCGCCCGCCGCTGGGCGCGCGCGCTCGACCCCACGAGGCGCAGCAGCGCGATGAGCCGCGCGCGCCCCGCGACGATGGTCGCGAAGGTGTTGACGGTCACGACGGCGCCGACGTACACCGCGATCACGAGGAACACCAGGGCGACGATCGGCAGCATGAACGCCACCGTGCCGCTCGCCCCGGTGACGCCGTCGGCGCGCACCGCATCGGCGAGCACGTTGGTGACCTGCAGCAGGGCGACGCCGAAGGCGCTCGAGAGCCCCGCGACGAGGATCGAGGAGGTGTGCTCGCGCAGTCCGCTCGAGGTCGAGACCGCCATCAGGACACCTGCTCCATGGTGAGCATGTAGTTCGCGATCTCGGCTGCGGTCATCCCGGTGCGGTCGTCGACGAGCCGTCCGTCGGCGAGGAACAGCACGCGGTCGGCGTAGCTCGCGGCGACCGGGTCGTGGGTGACCATCGCGATCGACTGCCCGTAGCCGCGGGTGGCCGACTGCAGCACCTGCAGGACCTCGCGGCCCGTGCGGGAGTCGAGGTTGCCGGTCGGCTCGTCGGCGAACACGAGCTCGGGGCGCGTCACGAGCGCGCGGGCGATCGCGACCCGCTGCTGCTGCCCGCCCGAGAGCTCGTGCGGGCGGTGGCCGAGGCGCGCATCCAGCCCCAGCACCGTCTCGAGCTCGTCGATCCACTCGCGTTCGCGCACGCTCGGCGTGCGACCGTCGAGCTCGAACGGCAGCATGAGGTTGCCCTCGACGTCGAGGGTGGGCACGAGGTTGTAGGCCTGGAACACAAAGCCCACCCGTCGGCGCCGCAGCAGCGTGAGCTGCTCGTCGCCGAGCGAACCGATCTCGGTGTCACCGAGCCACACGCGACCCGAGCTCGGCGAGTCGAGCCCCGCCATGATGTGCATGAGGGTCGACTTGCCCGAGCCCGACGGGCCCATCACGGCGGTGAACTCGCCCCGGCGGATGCCGAGGGTCACCTCCCGCAGGGCGTCGACCCGTGCGCCGTGCGCGCCGTAGCTCTTCGTCAGGCTCTCGACCCGGGCGACGAGGCCCGCGGGCCGCTCCGGGTCGACGAGGGGAACGGGGATGCGCGTGGTGAGGTCGTCCATGCCTCCGACGCTACGGAGCGGTCCGCGCCCCCGCGTCCCCACCACGGATCATTCCCCATCCCCCGTGAGGATGATGTCAAACGCTGTAGCGCCTGCCGGTGCGCGACCGTGTTGACTGCCGCGCGACGCCCAGCGCTGCAGCGTTTGACCAGAAGGGGTCAGTCGACGAGGCGGTGCTCGAAGGCGTAGACGACGAGCTGCACGCGGTCGCGGAGGCCCAGCTTCGCGAGGATGCGCGAGATGTGGGTCTTCACGGTCGCCTCCGAGACGTACTCGGTCGTGGCGATCTCGGAGTTGCTGAGGCCGCGGCCGGCGAGCAGGAAGATGTCGCGCTCGCGGGCGGTCAGCTGCTCGAACTCTTCCGGAACCGCGACGGTGGCCCCGCGCGAGTCGAAGTGCTCGAACAGCTCGCGCGTCGCCGAGGGGGCGAGCACCGCGGTGCCCGCGTGCACGGTGCGGATGGCGGCGAGCAGGAACTCGGGGTCGGCGTCCTTCAGGAGGAAGCCGCTCGCCCCCGCCCGGATGGCGCGGGTCGCCGCCTCGTCGAGGTCGAAGGTCGTGAGCACGATGACGCGCGGGGTCTCGCGCCCCGCGGCGGTCGAGGCGGAGATGATCCGCTCGGTCGCCTCGATGCCGTCCATGACGGGCATCCGGATGTCCATGAGCACGACGTCCGGCTGACTGCGCGCGACGAGCGCGACCCCCTCGAGCCCGTCGCCGGCCTCCCCCGCGAACTCGAGGTCCGGCTGGGAGCCCACGAGCATCCGGATGCCGGTGCGGAACAGCGCCTGGTCGTCGACGAGGGCGACACGGATGGTCATCGGGGCAGGTCCTCCAGGGAGACGGGGGTGGTGGGTGCGACGGGCGGCTGCGGGGCGGTCGGCGCGTACGGCAGCCACGCGGTGACGACGAAGCGGTCGCCGTCGATGCCGGCGCGCAGCCAGCCGCCCGTGAGGGCGGCGCGCTCGGTCATGCCGGCGATGCCGTGACCGACGGCCGCCGCACCGACGGGGATCATGCCCGTGCGCGGCTTCACCTCCGGCATCCGGCTGACCACCGCGACCTCGAGCCCGTGCGAAGTCCAGCCGAAGCGCACCGCGACCTCGTGACCGACGTCGGCGTGCCGCAGGGCGTTCGTGAGCGACTCCTGCACGATGCGGTAGACGGCGAGCTGCTGGTTGGCCCCGAGCACGAGCGGCGTGCCGGTGTCCTCGCGGGCGATCTGCAGTCCGGATGCGCGCAGCTGCTCGATCAGCCGATCGAGGTCGCCGAGGGTGGGCTGCGGTCCGTCCTCCTGCTGGTAGCGCAGCTGGGCGAGCAGCACGCGCACCTCGCCGAGCGCCTCCCGCGCGGTCGAGGCGATCGTGCGCAGCGCCTCCTCGGCGGCGGCCGGATCCGCGCGCGCCGCGTAGCGTGCACCGTCGGCCTGGGCCACGACGACAGCGAGCGAATGCGCCACCACGTCGTGCATGTCGCGTGCGATGCGCGTGCGCTCCTGCTCGGCGGCCACCTCCTGCTCGGCGGCGATCGCCGCCGCCCGGCTCTCCCCGGCCCGGATGCGGGTGCGGACGAGCTGCCCGATGGACCAGGCGAGCAGGAACGCGAAGGCGAAGGCGATGAACCAGCCCGCGCCGCGCTGCGCCAGCTCGGGCACGTAGCTCGCGCAGTACTCGTACTGGAACCGCAGGCACATGCTCAGCTCGCTGAAGCCCTGCGTGAGCAGCACGTAGAGGGTGATCGTGACGGGCGCGACGAGCGCCGAGACGAGCGACAGCCAGCGCACGAGCGAGCTGCCGTAGGCGGCCGCCGAGTACACGATGGGGAACACGGCGACGTCGGCCACGCCGGGGTCGATGCCCGCGACCATCTGCAGGGTCGCGATCGTCCACGCGAGGCCGAGGGCGAGGCCGGGCGACTTGCGGCGCAGGGCGAGCGCGCCCGCGAGGCCGGTCGGCACGAACAGCTCGCCGAGGCCCACCTGGTACGGGTAGTACAGCCAGGAGAACAGCGCGCACAGCCCCAGGAAGCCCACCGCGATGAGCAGGTCGACGACGAGCTGCGTCGTCGTGAGCCTCCGGAACATGCCCCTCACGGTACGCGGCACCCCGGCCGGCCACCGCATCCGGCGGACGAAATCATCCGCGCGATGTAGGCGCGGTCAGAAGCCGAGACGGGAGAGGTGCTTGGGGTCGCGCTGCCAGTTGGGTGCCACCTTGACGCGCAGGTTGAGGTACACCTGGCTGCCGACGAGCGGCTCGATGCCGGCGCGGGCGCGGGCGCCCACCTCCTGCAGCCGGGCGCCGCCCTTGCCGATGACGATGCCCTTCTGGCTGTCGCGCTCGACCCACAGGTTCGCGTACACCTCGACGAGCTCCTTGTCGTCGCGCTCGACGATGTCGTCGATCGTCACCGCGAGCGAGTGCGGCAGCTCGTCCGAGACTCCGTCGAGGGCCGCCTCGCGGATGAGCTCGGCGATGCGGTGCTCGAGCGTCTCGTCGGTGATCGCGTCGTCGGGGTAGAGCGCCGGCGACTCCGGCAGCAGCCCCATCAGCTGGGTGAGCAGGGTGTCGAGCTGGATGCGGCTCGTCGCCGAGACGGGCACGATCGCCTCCCAGTCGCGCAGCTCGCTGATCGCGAGCAGCTGCTCGGCGACCGCGGGCCGCGACACGGCGTCGATCTTGGTGACGATGGCGACCTTCTTCGCCCGCGGGAAGTGGTCGAGCTGCTCGTTGATGAAGCGGTCGCCCGGCCCGATCTTCTCGTCGGCGGGCAGGCAGAAGCCGATGACGTCGACGTCGCCGAGGATCGAGGTGACGACGGCGTTCAGCCGCTCCCCCAGCAGCGTGCGGGGCCGGTGGATGCCGGGGGTGTCGACGATCACGAGCTGGCCGTCGCGCGTGTGCACGATGCCGCGGATCGCGGAACGCGTCGTCTGCGGCTTCGGCGAGGTGATCGCCACCTTCTCGCCGACGAGCGCGTTGGTGAGCGTCGACTTGCCGACGTTCGGGCGCCCCACGAAGGTCGCGAACCCGGCTCGGAACTCCTGCTCGGTCATCGGTCCTCCTCCGTGCCCGCGAACGCCTCCTGCGCGTCGATGAGGCTCGCATCCCGCTCCACGAGCACGGTCGAGAGGTGCTTGCGGCGCCCCTCGGTGCGCTCGGCCGTCAACACGAGCCCCGACACGGTCGCGGTCGACCCCGGCACCGGCAGACGCCCCAGCGTCTTGGTGAGCAGACCGCCGACCGAGTCGACGTCGTCGTCCTCGAGCTCGATCCCGAACAGGTCGCCGAGCTCGTCGGTCGGGAGCTTCGCGCTCACCCGGTACAGGCCCTCCGACAGTTCGACGACGTCGTCGGTGTCGCGGTCGTATTCGTCGGAGATGTCGCCGACGAGCTCCTCGATGAGATCCTCCAGGGTCACGAGCCCGGCGATGCCGCCGTACTCGTCGACCACCATCGCGAGATGCGTCGAATCGAGCTGCATCTGCCGCAGCGTGTCGTCGGCCTTCTTCGACTCCGGGACGAACGCGGCGGGGCGCGCGAGCTCCTTGGCCGAGATGGACGATGCGTCCAGCGGCTGCTCGTGGCTGATCCGCGCCACGTCGCGCAGGTACAGCACCCCGAGCACCTCGTCGGAGTCCTTGCCGACGACGGGGATGCGCGAGACGCCCGTGCGGAAGAACTGGCCGAGCGCGGCGCCGATCGTGGCATCCGCGTCGACCGTGACCATGTCGGTGCGCGGCACCATGACCTCGCGCACGACCGTGTCGCCCCACGCGAAGATCGAGTGGATGAGCTCGCGGTCGTCCTCCTCGAGCACCTCGAGCTCGGTCGCCTCGTCGACCATCGAGAGCAGCTGCTCCTCGCTCGAGAAGGTGACGGCCGTCTTCGGGCGGCCGGGCGTCACCCGGTTGCCGAGGGCCACGAGCCCGTCGGCGATCGGCCCGAGCAGCACCCGCACGGCCCGCACGATGAGCGCCGAGAAGGCGACGATGCCCTTCGCGTGCGCGCGACCGACACTGCGCGGGCTCGAACCCACGAGCACGAAGGAGGTGCCGGTCATGACGAGGGCGGCGGCGAGCAGCACCCACCACCACTCGACGAACACCTCGGCGAAGACGAGCGTCACGAGCACCGCGGCGAACGACTCCGACACGACGCGCATGAAGTTGACGGCGTTGACGTGCGCGCCGATGTCTGCCGAGATCGCCAGCAGCGAGCGCCGGGCCCGGTGGTGGGCGGCGAGGTCGACGAGGTCGGTGCGCGAGAGCACCGAGAGCGCGGCATCCACCGCGGCCAGCAGACCGCCGAAGGCGACGGCGACGACCGCCGCCGCGATGAACACGCCGATCATCCGCGCCTACCGTCGTCGCTGGGCGTGGGCGTAGCCGACGAGGATGTCGCGCTGCAGGCCGAACATCTCCTTCTCCTCGTCGGGCTCGGCGTGGTCGAAGCCCAGCAGGTGCAGGATGCCGTGGGCCGTGAGCAGCTGGAGCTCGTCCTGGGTGGAGTGGCCGGCGGTCTTCGCCTGCTCGATGGCGACCTGCGGGCACAGCACGATGTCGCCGAGCAGGCCGGCCGGGGTCAGCTCGTCCTCGGAGCCGGGGCGCAGTTCGTCCATCGGGAAGCTCAGCACGTCGGTCGGGCCCGGCTCGTCCATCCACTGCACGTGCAGCTGCTCCATCGCGGCCTCGTCGACGAGCACGATCGCGAGGTCGGCATCCGGGTGCACGTGCAGGAAGTCGAGCGCGAACGCCGACAGCCGCACGAGGGCGGCCTCGTCGACGGCGACACCCGACTCGTTGTTGATCTCGATCGACATCGTCAGCTCTTCCTCATGCCCTTGCGCCGCTCGGCGCGGTTGGCGAACTCGGCGGCCTCGCGACGCTCGTGGTCGCGTGCCTGCTTCTTGGCGTCGTACTCCGTGTAGGCGTCGACGATGCGGCCCACGAGCGAGTGCCGCACGACGTCCTCGCTCGTGAGGGTCGCGAAGTGGATGTCGTCGATGCCGCCGAGCACGCGCGTCACGAGCCGCAGGCCCGAGGCTCCCGTCGGCAGGTCGACCTGGGTGATGTCGCCCGTGACGACCATCTTGGTACCGAAGCCGAGACGCGTGAGGAACATCTTCATCTGCTCGGGGCTCGTGTTCTGCGCCTCGTCGAGCACGACGAAGGCGTTGTTGAGGGTGCGCCCGCGCATGTAGGCGAGCGGGGCGACCTCGACGGTGCCGGCCGCGAGCAGCTTCGGCACGAGCTCCGGATCCATCATCTCGTTGAGCGCGTCGTAGAGCGGGCGCAGGTACGGGTCGATCTTGTCGGTCAGGGTGCCCGGCAGGAAGCCGAGTCGCTCCCCCGCCTCGATCGCCGGCCGGCTCAGGATGATGCGGTCGACCTCCTTGCGCTGCAGCGCCTGCACGGCCTTCGCCATGGCGAGGTAGGTCTTGCCGGTTCCGGCGGGGCCGATGCCGAAGGTGATGGTGTTCTCGTCGATCGCGTCGACGTAGGCCTTCTGGCCGAGGGTCTTCGGACGGATGGCCTTGCCGCGCGCCGTGAGGATCGCCTGGCTGAGCACCTCCGCGGGCGCCCCGCCCGAGTCGAGGATGCGGCGCGAGGTGGTGACCTCGCCGGGGCCGAGATCGACGCCCTTGCGCACGAGCTCGACCAGCTCCTCGACGAGGCGACGGGCGGCATCCACCTGCGCGGCCGGGCCCTCGAGGGTCACCTGGTTGCCGCGCACGAGAACCTGCACCTCGGGGTACTGGTGCTCGAGGGTCGTCAGCAGGCGGTCCTGGGGGCCGAGGAGGCGCACCATGGCGACGCCGTCGACGTCGAGCGAGGCTGTGCCGCGCTCGGCGCCGGTCGGGATGCCGTCAGCCAAGGGTGCCTTCCGCGAGTCCGCCTGCGAGCACGTGCGCGTGCACGTGGAAGATCGTCTGCCCGGCGCCCGCGCCGGTGTTGAACACGAGGCGGTAGTCGCCGTCCGAGTGCTCCGCGGCGAGCCGCTTCGCCACCTCGACGACGTGCGCGAGCAGCGCCGGGTCGGCATCCGCGAGCGAGGCGACGTCCGGGTAGGCGGCCGTCTTCGGCACCACGAGCAGGTGCACGGGCGCCTGCGGGGCGATGTCGCGCACCGCGATCACCGTGTCGTCCTCGTAGAGGATGTCGGCGGGGATCTCGCGCGCGATGATCCGCTCGAAGATCGTGGGGGCATCCGGCATGCCCCCATTCTACGGATGCGACGCGCCGGGCTGCTTGGATGGGGGAATGGACCGGGTGCTGCCGGGCATCATCGCCCTCGTCGCGGGTGCCGCGCTCGCCGTCGTGCTCATCGTGCCGTTCGTGGCGATCAGCTACCGGCGTCGCGGCGGGCTCACCGCCGGCCGCACGCTCGCCTGGACCGCCCTGCTCGTGTGGGTGCTGGGACTCTGGGCCTACACGCTGCTGCCGCTGCCGGACCCGGGCGCCGTGAACTGCGTCGGCGTGATCCTCGACCCGCTCGAGGGATTCCGCGACGTGTTCGGTGCGGGCGGGGCGGGCGCGGCCCAGCAGCTGCTGCTCAACGTGGCGCTCTTCGTGCCGTGGGGCGTGCTCGTGCGCGCGCTGTGGCGGCGGGGCTGGATCGTCGCGGGCGTCACGGGGTTCGCCTTCTCGCTCGGCATCGAGCTGACCCAGCTGACGGGCGTGTGGGGCCTCTATCCCTGCGCCTATCGCTTCTTCGACACGGGCGACCTCGTCACCAACACGAGCGGCGCGATCCTCGGCTCACTGCTCGGGCTGCTGTTCTTCCGCGGCCGCACGGCGCCGATGCCCGCGCACGGCGACCGCATCACACTGCCGCGCCGGCTGCTCGGGATGCTGTGCGACGCGCTCGTCGTGCTCGGCGTCGAGTTCGTCGTGACGATCGGCGTGAACGCGCTGCAGTTGTACGGGCTGAACCGGCCGCGGGAGTCGTTCGACCCGGCGATCTCGGACGCCGTGGGCACCGCGGTCGCCTTCCTCGCCGTGGCGCTGCTCGTCGTCGCGACCGGCACGACGCCCGGCGAGTCCGCCGTGCGCCTCGAAGGCGTCGACGGTCGCCGCCCCGTCGCCCTCTGGCGCGCGGTGCGCTACCTCGCCGGCATCGGCGGCTTCGTGCTGCTCGGGGCGATCCCGGTTGTGGGCGGCATCCTCGCCGCGGCGTTCGCGGTCGTCACGCTCGTCCTCGCGTGGCGCACGGACGGCCACCGCGGCCTCGCGGGCCTCGCCTCCGGGATGCGGGTGCGCGTGGGCGGCGCATCGCCCGCCCGGTCGTCCTAGACGCCCGCCACCGGGACCCCGCGCGCCCGGGCGACTTCGCCGAGCCGCGTGTCGAAGGTGGCGAGGGTCGCGCCGCTCGCCTCGGCGGCAGCGAGCACGCAGCAGTCGGGAAGACGGAGGCGGTGTGCGGCGCGCAGCCGCGCGAGCGTCAGCGGCTCGTCGGCGCTCGGGTGGTGTCGCTCGATGCCGAGGCGGCCCAGTGCCGCGAGTGCCTCCTTCTCGCGCCCCGCCGCGACGGGGCCCACGAGGCACTCCGCGAGGGTCATCGGATGGATGGCGAGCTCCTCCTCGGTGTCGAGGATCGCGAAGGCGGCGTCGGCGTGGGCGTCGTCGCCCGCGAGATGCGCGATGAGCACGCTCGCGTCGAGGACGATCACGCCGGCCAGTCCTCGCGGAGCTCCTCGAGGTATCCGGGCGGGAACACGGCCGCGAGCGAGCCCCGCGTCTGCTCGAGCGCGGCGCGACGCTGGGCCCGGCGCGCCGTGCCGGTCGCACTCAGCGACGCCGCCCCCTCCTCGAGCAGCCGCGTGACGAGCTCGGCGCGCGGAACCCCGGGCCACTCCGCCGCCGCGAGTTCGAGAGCCTGATCCACACGCGGGGTCCGGGTCACCTGGATGCGCGGGAGGGAGGTCGGCATACCGAGAGTGTACCACCCCGATCGCGCGGTGGTACACCTCGGGTGGCGTCCGCGACGAGCGACCTCACCAGCGGCCGAGGTGCGCGTTGAGCACCGCGAGGGCGGCGGGGCCGGCGGTCGAGGTGCGCAGCACCTCGGTGCCGAGGCGTGCGAGCACGGCGCCGGCATCGGCGAGGCGGTCGAGCTCGCGCGGGGCGACGCCACCCTCGGGCCCGACGACGAGGGTGACGCGGTCGGCGCCGCCGAGGTCGAGTCCCGTGAGCGGCGCGTCGGCGGTCGGCTCGAGCACGACCACGAGCCCCGGCAGCCGGGCGAGCTGCGCGGTCGTCGCGAGCGGCGCGACCTCCGGAACCCACGGGCGGATGGCCTGCTTGCTCGCCTCGCGCACGATCGTGGCCCAGCGTTCCTGGTTCCGCGCGACCTTGGCGCCCTCCCACCGGGTCACCGAGCGCTCGGCCGCCCAGGGGATGACGCCCGCGACGCCGAGCTCCGTCGCCGCCTGGACGGCGAGCTCGTCGCGGTCGCCCTTCGCGAGCGCCTGCGCGAGCCACAGGGCGGGGCGCGGGGCGGGCTCGTGCGTCACCTCGTCCACGACGACCGCGAGCACCCCGGCCTCCGCCTCGGCGACCACCCCGTGCACGATCGTGCCGCGCCCGTCGCCCACCGCGATCCGCTCACCCGGACGGATGCGCGACACCTGCAGGGCGTGGCGCGCCTCCTCCCCCGTCACCTCGACGCGCGCGCCGACGCGCGCATCCGCGAGCTCCGGGGTCAGGTACAGGTGCGCCACGGGCTCCACTCTCGCACGGGTGCGGTCATCCCGTTCCAAGGACTCGAGCGTCCCATCTCAAGGATCCGGTGGGACAGGTGTTGCCCGATGTGGCGGATGAGGCGCCCTCGCCGCGCGAACTCCTTGAGATGGGTGGGCCGACTCCTTGAAACGGGAGTCCGACTCCTCGAGACGGGACGCGGCGCTCAGCCGAGGAAGCGGTCGCGCAGCTTCGCGAACAGGCCCTGCTGGAACTTCGAGAACTGCGGCTTCGCGGGCGGCCGCTTCGAGGCGAACTGCTTGATGAGGTCGAGCTCGCTCGAGTTGAGGCGCACGGGGGTCTGCACGTGCACGCCCACCTTGAGGTCGCCGCGACCGCCGCCGCGCAGGCGCGTGATGCCGCGCTCCTTGACGGTGACGATGTCGGCGGACTGCGTGCCCGGCTTGATCTCGATCTTCACGTCGCCGTCGAGCGCGGCGAGCGTGACCTCGGCTCCGAGCACGGCATCCGTCATCTGCACCTCGAGGGTCGCGAGCAGGTCGTCGCCCGAGCGGCTGAAGATGTCGTGGTGGCGCACCTTGACCTCGAGGTAGAGGTCGCCGTTGGGGCCGCCCGCGGGGCCCGCCTCGCCCTCGGCGGGCAGGTGCAGGCGCATCCCGGTGTCGACACCGGCCGGCACGTCGACCGCGACCTTGCGCTTGGCGCGCACCCGGCCCTGGCCGGCGCACGTCGTGCACGGGCTCGGGATGATGGTGCCGTAGCCGCGGCAGGTGCCGCAGGGGCTCGAGGTCATGACGTTGCCGAGCAGCGAGCGCACCGAGCGCTGGATCTGGCCCGTGCCGCGGCAGATGTCGCACGTGGCCATCGAGGTGCCGGGCGAGCAGCACGAGCCCTTGCACGCCTCGCACAGCACAGCCGTGTCGATCTCGATCTCGTGCTTGGTGCCGAAGATCACCTCGTCGAGGTCGATCTCGATGCGCAGCAGCGCATCCTGACCGCGTTCGGTGCGCGAGCGGGGTCCGGCCGTGCGGCCCTGCGCCGCGCCGAAGAAGCTGTCGAAGATGTCGCCGAAGCCGAAGCCGCCGCCCATGCCGCCCGCGCCGCCCAGGTCGTAGCGTTCGCGCTGCTCCGGATCGCTCAGCACGTCGTAGGCGTGGGTGACGAGCTTGAAGCGCTCGGCGGCCTCGTCGGACGGGTTCACGTCCGGGTGCAGCTCGCGCGCGAGCTTGCGGTAGGCCTTCTTGATCTCCTCGGGCGACGCGGTGCGCTCCACCCCCAGGACCTCGTAGTGATCTGTCACCGTTTCCTCTTCATTGCTCGTCGTCGCCGAGCAGGCGCGACAGGTACCGGGCGACCGCGCGGACCGCCGCCATGTTGCCCGAGTAGTCCATGCGGGTGGGGCCGAGCACGCCGAGACGCGCGACCGCACCGCCGGGCGCCGCGTAGCCGCTCGAGAGCACGCTCGTCTGGCCGAGCCCGAAGTCGTCGTTCTCGCGGCCGATGCGCGCCGAGACGCCCGTGTCGTCCGGGGTCATCTCGCCGAACAGCCGCAGGATCGTCACCTGCTCCTCGATCGCCTCGAGCACGGGGTAGATGGATCCCGTGAAGTCGCGTTCGGTGCGGGCCAGGTTCGCAGCTCCGGCCATCACGAGCCGGTCGTGGCGGGTGGCGGCCACCTGTTCGGAGAGCGCCGCGATGAGCGGGGCGGCGGCGGGGCGGTCGGCGGGGTCGACGAGCTCCGGGATGCCGCGGAGCGCGGCGGCGGCATCCGCGAGCGCCTTGCCGTCGAGCTGGGCGTTGACGAGCTCGCGCAGGCGCCCGAGCAGCTCGGGGTCGCCGCCCGCGGCGGACTCCGAGGTGTGCTGCTCGACGCGCCCCGTGTCGGTGATGAGCACCGTCATGACGCGGTTCGGCGCGAGGGCGACGAGCTCGATGTGCCGCACGCGGGCGGTGCCGAAGGAGGGGTACTGCGCGAGCGCGACCGTGCTCGTGAGCTGGGAGAGCAGGCGGACCGTGCGGCCGAGCACCTCGTCGAGGTCGCCCGTCTCGCCGAGGAACTTCTCGATCGCGGTGCGCTGGGCGGTGCTGAGCGGGCGCAGCTCGGTGAGCTGGTCGACGAACACGCGGTAGCCCTTGTCGGTCGGCACGCGTCCGGACGAGGTGTGCGGCGCGGCGATGAGGCCGTCCTCCTCGAGCTGCGCCATGTCGTTGCGGATGGTGGCCGACGACACGCCGAAGGAGTGGCGGTCGACGATCGACTTCGACCCGACGGGTTCGCTCGTGGAGACGTAGTCCTGCACGATGACCCGCAGGACGGCGAGACTGCGCTCCGAGACCATGAGCACCACCCTTCCGCAGGAATCGGACCCATCCCCTGCGCCGGTGCGGACTCTGGCACTCCGGGTACGTGACTGCCAATACTACCGCGCGGGCGCCTCGGCGGGTCGTTGCACGCGCGGAACCGGGCGCAGTAGCGTGTGGGTGCTCCCCTCAGCGTGCTCACCGACAGAAAGGCACCACCACCATGACCGATCCCGCTCAGCCCGCTCCGCAGCCTCAGCCTGCGGCGCCGCTCACCGAGGCGGAGGACAAGCAGTGGGCGTCGTTCGCCCACCTCGGCGGCATCCTCGGCCCACTGCCCGCCCTCATCATCTGGCTCGTCTTCAAGGAGCGCGGCCCGAAGACCAGCGTCGAGGGCAAGGAGGCTCTGAACTGGCAGATCACCTTCGTGATCGGCTGGGTCGTGCTGATCATCCTGTCGACGATCATCTCCGCGGCGCTCGCCTTCTCGGGCGCCTGGGCGATCGCGGGCCTCTTCAGCTGGCTCCCGTTCCTGCTCTGGGTCGTCAACATCGTCTTCTCGATCCTCGGCTTCGTGAAGGTCAACGGCGGCGGCAGCTACCGCTACCCCTTCGCACTGCGACTCATCAAGTAGTCGACCGCACGCGCACGGTGCGCCGGACCCTCGGGTCCGGCGCACTTGCTTTAATGGCGACATGACCGCGACACCTCCCCCTCCCGCAGACGCGTACCAGCAGGCTCCCCAGCCGATGAGCCCCGCCGACGAGAGGCTCTGGTCGACGCTCACCCACGTGGGCGCGCTCGTGCTGAGCGGCAGCGGCGTCGGGTGGCTCCTCGCGCTCATCGCCTACCTCGTGCTCCGCGACCGCGGCCCCTTCGTGCGCTCGCACACCGCCACCGAGCTGAACTTCCAGCTGACGCTGCTCATCGCCTACGCCGCGGGCGTGCTCACGCTCATCGCCGGCATCGGCTTCGTGATCGTCATCGCGGCGGCCGTGCTCGCGATCGTGCTCGGCATCATCGCGGCGGTCAAGGCCAACAAGGGCGAGTACTACCTCTACCCGGTGGCGATCCGCTTCGTCAGCTGAGCAGGGCCCGCACCACGGCATCCGCGAGCAGCCTGCCGCGGCGGGTGAGCACGACGCGACCGGCGATCGCCGCCCGTCCGTCGAGCAGGCCGTCGGCGATGAGCCCCGGGATCCCGGCGCGCCCGGATGCCGTGAGCAGCTCGGTCGGCAGGCCGTCGACGATGCGGCTGCGCAGCAGCACGTCCTCGACGCGCCGCGTCTCGGCGTCGAGCGTCTCGCGTCCGGCCGCGGGCGAGACCCCCTCGGCGAGGCGCTGCGCGTAGGCGGCGGGGTGCTTGACGTTCCACCAGCGCACGCCGCCGACGTGGCTGTGGGCGCCCGGACCGACGCCCCACCAGTCCTGGCCGGTCCAGTAGGCGAGGTTGTGCCGTGAGCGGTGGGCGTCGCCGCGTGCCCAGTTGCTGACCTCGTACCAGGCGTAGCCGGCATCCGCGAGCAGATCGTCGGCGAGCTCGTACTGCTCGGCCTGCAGCTCGTCGTCCGGCTGGGCGACCTCGCCGCGCGAGATCTGCCGGGCGAGCTTGGTGCCGGGCTCGACGATGAGCGCGTAGGCCGAGAGGTGGTCGGGCTGCTGGGCGACGGCGAGCTCGAGCGAGCGCCGCCAGTCGTCGAGGCTCTCGCCGGGGGCGCCGTAGATGAGGTCGAGGCTCACGTCGAGCCCCGCCTCGCGCGCCCAGCGCACGACGAGCGGGATGCGCGCCGGGTCGTGGGTGCGCTCGAGGGTGCGCAGCACGTGCGGCACGGCCGACTGCATGCCGAAGCTCACCCGGGTGAAGCCCGCGGCGGCGAGCTCGGCGAGGCCCGCCTCGGTGACCGAGTCGGGGTTCGCCTCGGTCGTGACCTCGGCCCCGTCGGCGAGCCCCCAGGCCCCGCGCACGCCGTCGAGCATCCGGATGAGGTCGCCGGGCGGCAGCAGGGTCGGGGTGCCGCCGCCGAAGAACACGGTCGACACGGGGCGCGCGGCGACCCCGGCATCCGCGAGCACCCCGCGCGCGAGGTCGAGCTCGGCGACCGCCTGACCGGCGTAGTCGGACTGCTTCACGCCGCGGATCTCGGAGGCCGTGTAGGTGTTGAAGTCGCAGTAGCCGCAGCGCACGCGGCAGAACGGCACGTGCAGGTACACGCCGAGGTCGCGCCCCGCCGAGCCCTCGGCGGCGGATGCCGGCAGCGCCCCGTCGGCGGGCGCCGGGTCGGCGATCGGGAGGGCGGACGGCATCCCCCCATTCTCCCCCGGCACCGGCCGCGTCGCCGCCGGCCGTCAGGGGGTGGGCAGGGGGCCGGCCAGCTCGTGCAGGTAGCGCCGCACGAGCATGGCCTGCACGAGGCGCAGGGCCGGCAGCACCGCCCTCCAGAAGCCGCTCGCCGGGCGCGAGAAGATGCGCACGGTGAACCACACCGACTCGTCGTCGCGGCGCTCCACCACGAACAGCTCCTCGCCGGCGAGCGGATGCCCGGGCAGCGTGCCGAAGGCCGCACCGCGGCGGGTGGGCTCGTCGACGACGTAGACGACCCGCACGGGGAACTCCTTCGGCCAGAACGGCGCGCGCAGCATCCCCGTGTCGCCGGCACGCACGATCGCGTCGCCCTCCGGCGTGTAGAGCGTCTCGCCGCCCGCGCCCACCGTCGCGGGGGCGACCGGGTTGCCCGCGGCGTCGAAGGCGACGGGGGTGTAGCTCGCGTCGGTCGCGGCGGGCGGCGACTCGACCGGTGTCACGTGGAAGCCCGCGCCGCGCTGCACACCCCAGCTCATGACGCGCATCCACGCGTACTCCCAGCGGTCGGGGCCGTGCCCGATGCGCACGGTGCGCTCGATCGGCCGGTAGCCGTGGGGCGGATACTGCAGCAGGTCGGGCGCCTGGGTCGCGCCGACCGCCCCGTAGGTGACGGGGATCCGCCACAGCTCGGCGGGGTCGCCTGCGGCGGTCGCGGCGGGGGCCGTCGACCGTCGGGGAGCGTCGCCGGGGGGCGCGGACGCGGTGGTCACCCCCCGATTCTCCCAGAACCGGGCCCGAAAGCCCTATCGGGCTGAGTTTGTGTCGTCTTCCGGGTCGCGCAGCTCCCACGGAAGGCTCGCGTCGTCGAGCTCGACCGGCTCGGCGGGTGGGGCGTCGAACGGTCCGCGCTCGGGGTTCATCCCGTAGCCGAGCCTCGCGATGCCCTCGACGTCGGAGGCCCCGTCGCCGACCAGCTGCCGCCGCATCCGCCGCATCCCGGGGAGCTCCTCGCCGCCCGTGATCAGCCGCACCGCGCTCTCCGCGTAGCGCCGCTGGAACACGCCGATGCCGACGCGGACGCCGAGCCACAGCCAACGCCAGCGCCCGCCCGAGACCCGCGACACCGTGCGCACGACGAGCCACACGGCGCCGTCGGCGTCGCGCTCGACGAGGAAGCACTCCTCCCCCGTCACCGGGTGCCCGAGGCGCGTGCCGTAGCCGAAGCCGCGCCGATCGGCCCCGTCGGCGATCCACACGACGCGCACCGGCTCGAACTGACGGATGCGGCCCGAGCGGTACTCGGTGTCGTAGTCGCGTCCGAGCGTCGCCACCGCGTCGTCGGGCTCGACCGTGAAGCCGATCGCTGTCTTGATGCGCCACCCGGAGACGACGGCCACGGCACGCTCCCAGAGCGCCGGCCCCTCGCCGAGCCGGATGCGCTGGGTGCGTCCCCGGAAGCCGCGCGGCACCGCGGCGCCGGGCCGCGCCATGCCGAGGGTGTCGTACGTCAGCGACTCGGTCGACACGGCATCCACCCCCCGATCATCGCAGGCCGCCGACACGGGATGTCACGATCCGGGACGCTGACGACACGATAGGAATGAGGGCACCGGCGAAGGAGCACAGGATGTACGCCACGGCGAGCGACGAGGAACTCGTCTCGCGCGCGCTCCGCGGCGACCGAGGCGCCTTCCGAGCCCTCTTCGACCGGCACGCGAAGGCCGTGTACTCCTACGCCTGGGGCATGGTGCGCGACGACCGCGACGCGGAGGACGTCACCCAGGAGGTGTTCGTGCTCGCCTGGCGCAAGCTCGGCGGCCTGCGGATCGTCGACAGCTCGGCGCTGCCGTGGCTGCTCGTGTGCTGCCGGAACGTGTCGCGCAACCAGCTGCGCACCCGACGCGAGTCCGTCGTGCTCGACGAGACCCTGCTGCCGGGCGACCGCATCCGCCAGGACCGGGTCGAGGAGCTCAGCTGGGCGCGCGTCGAGATCGGCCGGCTCGGCGGCGTCGACCAGCGCATCGTGCACCTGTGCCTCGTCGAGGGCTACGGCTACGAGGAGGCCGCCGCGCACCTGGGCCTCAGCCGCTCGGCCGTCGCCAAGCGCGTCGAGCGCCTGCGGGTCGCGCTGCGCCAGGCCGTGCGAGGCGAGTCGTGAGCGGGCGGGGAGACGGGCCCAAGGAGGGCGTCTACCTCGACGCCGCGCTCTCGGCCGTCGCCGAGCGCGTCGAGGAGCGCATCGACCGCCTCGTCGACCGCCGCCGCCACCGCACGCGCGCCCTCGTCGCGACGCTCGCCGGCACGACCCTGCTCGGAGGCGGCGTCACCGCCGCCGCACTGACGATCGGCGCGGGCGACCCCCCGCCGCCGAGCTACCACCTCGAGTCCGTGCGCTGCGTCGAGGGGGCGGACGACACCGGCGCCTCCTACTTCGCCGTGCGCTTCGAGCTGCTCGACGACGACCGCGGCCGCATCCGCGCCGAGGAGCTGTGCCGCGCGGCCCGCGACCGACTCGCCGCATCCCCGGAGCTCGCCTCGGCGACCCCCGCACGGCTGCTCGCGCTCTCGGAGCAGCTGCTCGCCGCGACGAGTCGACCGCTCGCCGACGAGCCGGAGACCGAGATCGACGCCCGGGCGCTCTCGGCGAGCTTCGGCGCCCTCGCCGACCCGAGCTTCACGCCGCCCACCCTCGCCGTCTGCGGCGCGGGAGACAGTCGCACCGTCCTGTTCGACATCGGCACGAGCGCCCTGTGCTCACGGGGAGAAAGCGAACGATGAGCTCTGCACGCCGCCGCCGGGGCGTCCCCGGCCCTGTCCGACGTCTGCTCCGCGAGCGGGGCCGCGCGGCCGCGATCGTGCTCGTGGCGGTGTCGGCCCTCGCGACCGCCGGCATCCAGGTGGGTGCCGCGACCGCCATGCGCACGACCCTCGACGCGAACTGGCGGGGGGCCTACGACATCCTCGTGACCGCCGCAGACGCCACCGCCCCGATCGACGGGATGCTGCCCCCGAACTCGCTCACGAGCGGAGAGTCGGGCATGACCGCCGCCGACCTGGACGCCGTGCGCGGCGTCGACGGGGTCGAGGTCGCCGCGCCGATCGGGCAGCTGCTCGTGCCGGGCTTCAAGAGCCTCCTCCCGCTCGTCATCGTCCCCCGCAGCGTGGTGCCCGACACCGCGACCGGTGCGCAGGCCTACCGGGTGACCGCCGAGTACACGACCGACGACGGCCTCGGCGAACGGGTCGTCTCCCGTGAGCACCTGAACGTCGTCATCGACGGCACCACCCAGGCCCGGCCCACCCTCGGCGACTGCGATCCGAACGCCCCGCTCACCCTCGACAACCTCACGTTCGATGCCGCCGCGTTCCCGGCCCTCGCCGCCTACGTCGCGTGCGATCGGGATCCCGAGCCGAGCATCTACAACATCGGGGACGGCAGCCTCGGCGTCGGGTCGATCGGCGCCGACGCACCCGACGCCTACACCCTGGGCCTCCAGGAGACCCCGATGGGCACCACCACGATCACCCTCGTCGACCCCGTCGCGGAGCACGCCCTCCTCGGCGATCGCGGCGACTTCCTCGCGCCGCTCACGGCGCTCACCGACGGACTCGTCCCGGGGGCCGAGATGAAGGCGTGGGCGGACGGCGACACCAAGGGCTTCGGGAAGGCCTTCATCGACCTCGTCACCGATGACGGCGGGACCCCGTTCAGCGACGAGGTGCTCGCCGACATCCGCCGCCTGTACGCGCAGAACGGCCTCGACTGGGACGACGAGCAACTCCAGGGCACCCTCTCCCGATCCTTCATGCCGCTCCTGGTCTCGGATGCGAAGCCCGCCCAGCTGACCCTCAAGCTCTCGGTGGAGGGCTTCGGCCAGGTCACCCCCTCGTCCGAGCTCTTCCCGAGTCCCTACCAACTCCCCGCGGCGCTCCTCGACGGCGAGCCGGGTACCGATCTCGGTGCGACCTCGATCGACATCTCGGGCGCCCTCAACCCCTTCGTCGACGAGAACATCCGCGCCACGTGGCCCGGCGCCGCCCTCGAGGCGGCCGACGCCCTCCCCGAGTTCCACGGCGTCTCGATCACCTCCTTCGCGCGCGCCGTCTCCGGCTCCTTCGCGTCGGGCGGGGGAACCCTCACGACCGACAGCAGCGGCTTCCGCGCCCCCCTCCAGGCCTACGACACGACGGGCGCGAACCTCTACGCCGACATCTTCGACCTGCATGCCGACGCGACCGCGCCCGGCACCGAGACCGCCTACGTCGACTGGACCGACGAGGTCACCAACGCACAGACGGTCGCCGGCGGCGTCCCCGTGGGGACGTTCTCCTCCGACGACATCACCTCGGTCGACGCGCTCAACTACGTGCCGCTCGGGGCATACGCCGCGATCGGATCGACCATCTCAGACGGCCCGAACGCGGGCACCGAGATGCTGCCCTCCGTCACCGGCCTCGGCCTGGTGAGCCCCCGCACCGTCGCGATCGGCTCGATCACCGCGGCCCAGCAGCTCGGACTCGACACGCCCATCAACGCCATCCGGGTGCGCGTGGGAGGCATCGACGCCTACACCCCCGAGGCGCAGCAGCGCGTGCTCGAGGTGGCCCAGCACATCCGCGACCTCGGCTTCGCGGCGACCGTCGTGGCCGGCTCCTCGCCCTCCGACGTCTCGCTCACCGTCGACGGCTACGCCTTCGGCGCGGCCGACTTCGACACGCCCCAGCGCGTCGGCTCGCTCGGCGAGATCGTGCAGCGCTGGTCGGAGCTGGGGGCCGCCGCCCGCGCGGAGTTCGCCATCTCGGATGCGACGGTCGCGATCGTCGCGATCGGCCTCGCCTCCTCGATCCTGCTGTTCGCGGCGCTGCAGCTCACCGGCATCCCGCGCCGGCGCGAGCAGGCCGCCGGCATGCGGGAGCTCGGCTTCACCCGCCCGCGCATCGCCCGCTGGTTCGGCGCGGAGGAGGTGCCCGGCATCCTCGTGATCGGCGTCGTCATCGGTGCGGCCGTGCTGCTGTCGGCCTCCGGATTCGTCGACCTGCTGCTCGTGGGCGTGTTCGGCCTCGTGCTCCTCGTCTCGGCCGCCGCCGTCGCCGCGGGCTCGCGACCGGCGTCGGCACCGCGACAGCGTCGCCGCACGAGCCGACGCCTCGGCCCGCGCAGCATCACCGCGTTCGGCACGCGGCAGGCGTGGAAGCATCCGCTCACCTCCACCACGCAGCTGCTCGCGATCGCGATCGTGGCCGCCTCGTCCGCCGGGCTCGTGTCGGTCTTCCTGCGCGGCAGGGCGGCCGTCGGCCAGAGCCTCCTCGCCGGCTACCTGAGCGACCAGCAGTTCCTGCCGCAGCTCGCGCTCGGCGTGACGGCCGTGCTCGCCGGGGCGGTGCTCGCGGGTGTCGCCCGCGGCATGGAGCTGCGACGGCGGCAGCTGCAGTGGTCCACCCTGCGGGCGACCGGCTGGACCCGCCCCCAGATCTCGCGCGCGCAGTGGACCGAGAGCGCCGCGATCGTGCTGCCCTCGCTCGCCGTCGCCCTCGGCCTCGTCGTCGCGGGTGTGCTGCTGCTCGACCTGCCCCAGCCGTGGCTGCTCAGCTCGGTCGCCGGCGCCGCCGCGCTCGCCACCGCCCTCACCACGCTCTCCATCCGTTCGAAGGGATCCCGCGCATGACGCAGACCACCGCCCCCGTCGCCGCCCCGCACGGCGCGTCCGCCGCCGGCGGCCCCGCGATCGAGCTGCGCGACATCACCATCCAGTACGAGCGTCCCGGCCAGGAGCCGCTCGCGATCGTCGCGGGCTACGACCTCGACCTCCGCCGCGGCGGGCTGCACTGCCTCGCCGGCCGCAGCGGCTCGGGCAAGACGAGCATCCTGCGCGTCGCCGCGGGGCTCGTGCCGCCCACCGCGGGCACGGTGGGCTGGGAGGGGCTCGAGATCACCGGCCTCGCCGACGACGTCATCACCGCGAAGCGCCGCAAGCACATCGGCTACCTCGACCAGCGCGGCAACCTGCTGCCCGGGCTCACCGCCCTCGAGAACGTGCTGCTGCCGGCGCTGCCCGACCGCCAGACCCGCCAGTTGGCCCGGCGCGCGCGCGACCTGCTCGAGCAGCTCGGCGTCGCGGGCCGCTCCGGCCACTACCCCGACCGTCTCTCCGGCGGCGAACGCCAGCGGGTCGCCTTCGCCCGCGCGCTGCTGCTGAACCCCGCCGTCGTGATGGCCGACGAGCCCACCGCGAGCCTCGACCGGGCGAGCGCCGACGCCCTCATCCGGATGCTGCGCACCCTCGCCGCGAACGGTCACGCCGTGCTCGTCGCCTCGCACGACGCGCACCTCATCGACGCGGCGGACTCGCGCACGACGCTCGCCTGAGCGGCGTCAGTCGCGGCGGAGCACCCGCCGGTAGACCCAGTAGCCGAGCATGCCGAGCCCGACGAGCACCAGGAACCACCCGCTGCTGTTCCCCATCGAGAGCAGGATGACCCCGACCACGATCCCGATCGGGGCGATGACCGGCGTGATCAGCAACGCGAAGCGCTCCTCCCAGGCGGTCAGCACGTCGCGGAGCTCGTCGAGGCTCATGGCGACACGCTAGGGCGCGGGCCCGCCGCGCCCCAAGCCCCCGTGCGGGCCACATCCCCCGGCACGGGACCTGCGGCCCTGCCCGATGCGACGCGCGCGCCGCATCCTGGACGCATGACCCCGCGCACGGGATACGCCGCCCCGGACTGGCAGCGCAGGACGCTGCTCGGCGTCACCTGGTTCAACCTCGTCACCGCGCTCATCGGCGGCGCCGCCCTCGCCTCGGGCGTGATGCCGGCGCTCGGCCTCCCACTCGGACTCCTCGACGGCTCGCCGTTCCGCGACTACCTGTGGCCGGGGATCATCCTCATGCTCGTCGTGGGCGGCACCCAGCTCGCGCCGCTCGTCGCGTACCGGATGCGGCTCGACGCCGCGTGGGGGCTCTTCGCGATCGCCGGCTTCGGGATGATGACCTGGATCTTCATCGAGACGGGCATCATCGGCGGCCAGTCGGCTCTGCAGCTCGGCTACTTCACCACCGGCCTCGCCCAGTGCGTGTTCGTGCTGCTCGTGCTCGGCGTGTGGCCGCGGCCGCTGCTGCGCCGGGGTTGAGCCAGAGCTGAGCCGCTACTTCTTGTCCTTCTTCGCCTCGGTGTCGCCCGAGAGCGCGGCGATGAACGCCTCCTGGGGCACCTCGACGCGGCCGACCATCTTCATCCGCTTCTTGCCCTCCTTCTGCTTCTCGAGCAGCTTGCGCTTGCGGGTGATGTCGCCGCCGTAGCACTTGGCCAGCACGTCCTTGCGCATCGCGCGGATGTTCTCGCGCGCGATGATGCGGGCGCCGATCGCCGCCTGGATGGGCACCTCGAACTGCTGGCGCGGGATCAGCTCGCGCAGGCGCGTCGCCATCATGGTGCCGTAGGCGTAGGCCTTGTCCTTGTGGACGATCGCGCTGAACGCGTCGACCGTCTCGCCCTGCAGCAGGATGTCGACCTTCACGAGGTCGCCGGGCGCCTCGCCCGCCGGCTCGTAGTCGAGGGAGGCGTAGCCCTGCGTCTTCGACTTCAGCTGGTCGAAGAAGTCGAACACGATCTCGCCGAGCGGGAGGGTGTACTTGAGCTCGACGCGGTCCTCGCCGAGGTAGTCCATCGACTTCATGGTGCCGCGGCGGGACTGGCAGAGCTCCATGATGGCGCCCACG
Source organism: Protaetiibacter intestinalis (assembly GCF_003627075.1). Taxonomy (NCBI): domain Bacteria; kingdom Bacillati; phylum Actinomycetota; class Actinomycetes; order Micrococcales; family Microbacteriaceae; genus Protaetiibacter; species Protaetiibacter intestinalis. The sequence goes on from NZ_CP032630.1 coordinate 94,087, forward strand.
TAGTCCTTCGGGGCGAGGATCGACGCGTTGACGATCGGCTCGAGCACCTCGGCGATCTTCGCCCCCGTCGGGTACTCGGAGGGGTTCGTGACGGTGACCGTCTTCCGATCCTCCGTCGTCACCTGGTACGGCACGGAGGGCGCGGTCGTGATGAGGTCGAGGTCGAACTCGCGGCGCAGACGCTCCGTGATGATCTCGAGGTGCAGCAGGCCGAGGAACCCGCAACGGAAGCCGAAGCCGAGCGCGACCGAGGTCTCGGGCTCGTACTGGAGGGCGGCATCCGAGAGCTTGAGCTTGTCGAGCGCCTCGCGCAGGTCCGGGTAGTCGCTGCCGTCGATCGGGTAGATGCCCGAGAACACCATCGGCAGCGGGTCGGTGTAGCCCGGCAGCGCCGTGGACGCGGCCTTCGCGGCGCTCGTGACCGTGTCGCCCACCTTCGACTGGCGCACGTCCTTCACGCCCGTGATGAGGTAGCCCACCTCGCCGACGCCGAGACCCTTCGACGGGGAGGGCTCCGGCGAGCTCACGCCGATCTCGAGGATCTCGTGGGTGGCCTTCGTCGACATCATCTGGATGCGCTCGCGCGGATTCAGCTGCCCGTCGACCATGCGCACGTAGGTGACGACGCCGCGGTAGGAGTCGTAGACCGAGTCGAAGATCATGGCGCGGGCGGGGGCGTCCTTCACGCCGACCGGCGCCGGGATGCGCTCGACGACCCGGTCGAGCAGCTCCTCGACGCCCATGCCGGTCTTGCCCGAGACGCGCAGCACCTCGTCCGGGTCGCCGCCGATCAGCTGCGCGAGCTCGCGCGCGTACTTGTCGGGGTCGGCCGCCGGCAGGTCGATCTTGTTGAGCACGGGGATGATCTCGAGGTCGTTCTCGAGCGCGAGGTAGAGGTTCGCGAGCGTCTGGGCCTCGATGCCCTGCGCCGCGTCCACGAGCAGGATGGCGCCCTCGCAGGCGGCGAGGCTGCGGCTCACCTCGTAGGTGAAGTCGACGTGGCCGGGCGTGTCGATCATGTTGAGGGCGTAGGTGTCGGCGCCGAGCTGCCACGGCATCCGCACCGCCTGGCTCTTGATCGTGATGCCGCGCTCGCGCTCGATGTCCATGCGGTCGAGGTACTGGGCGCGCATGTCGCGGTCGGAGACGACGCCGGTGATCTGCAGCATGCGGTCGGCGAGCGTCGACTTGCCGTGGTCGATGTGCGCGATGATGCAGAAATTGCGGATGCGCGCCGGGTCGGTGGCGGCGGGCGGCAGGGGCTTCAGGGCGCGGGGTGACATCTCCGGACGATTCTCCCATGAGCGCGGGGCCGATCCGCGCGCCGGACTACCGTTCGCGCTTGTCCCCCGATAATCTGGGATCTGTACCCCGACGACGAGAGGTGCGGAGAGGAGCCGGGATGGGAGTCGACCCGCTCGGACTCGGTCTCATGTGCCTCGTCGTCGTCGCGACCGTCGTCGTCGCGGTCACCATCATCGTGCTCCAGCGCCGCCGGAAGACCGGGCACGGAGGCGACGACGCCTAGGATCGCCAGGTGGCCATCCCCGACTTCGTCCGCGAACTGCGCAGCCGGATCGGCACCGCGCCGCTGTGGCTCTCGGGTGCGACCGCCGTCGTGCTCGACGGCGACCGCATCCTGCTGATCCGGCGCTCCGACACGCGGGAGTGGGCGCCCATCACGGGCATCGTCGACCCCGCCGAGGAGCCCGCGATCGCCGCCGCGCGCGAGGCGGCCGAGGAGGCCGGGGTCGAGATCCTCGTCGAGCGGCTGTCGTCGACCTGGGTGACCGAGGCGGTCGTCTACGAGAACGGCGACCGGGCGCAGTACCTCGACCTGAGCTTCCGGTGCCGCTACCTCTCGGGCGAGCCGCGGCCGCTCGACGGCGAGGCGCTCGAGGTGGCCTGGTTCCCGGTCGCCGAGCTGCCGCCCATGCGCCCCGAGTTCGTGGAGCGCATCCGACACGCACTCGTGCCCGACGGCCCCGCCGTGTTCCTGCGGGAGTCGTCGGGCCGTTGAGCGCGTCCGCGCGTCAGTACCAGAACGGCGCGAGCACGAGGAACGGCAGCGCGGCGGCGAAGCCGAGCACCGCGAACAGCACCCAGCCGAACAGGCCCACGAAGCCGAGCACGATGCCCCAGTTGGCGGTCGTGCGGCCCTGCGGCTCGCGACCGCGGGCGATGAAGCCGAGCACGATCGCGACGATGGCGGCGACCGCGAGACCGGTGGGGATGGAGACGATGCCGAGCACGAGGCTCGAGATGCTGAGGCCGGTGCCGGCGGATGCGGCGGATGCGGCGGCGGGCTGGGCGGGCACCGCGTAGGGGTTCGCGGGGGCCTCGGCGGCCGGTTGGGCGGGGGCCTCGTCGGGGGCGGGGACGGTGATCGTGTCGTTCATGCCCCCAGCCTCGCCGCGGCGCGGGTGGCACGGTATCCGGTGAACCCCCGGATGCCGCGGGCGGTGTGCCGCCCCGCCACGCGGCGGACCGCATCCGCGTTGCCGCGGGCTCGGCCGACCTGGTAACGTGGACCCTTGGTTTGCGCGTGAATTCCTCCCACGCGAGATCGCCGGAAGCGCCCCTCTACCGTTTCCCCGGCAGATCCCTTCCGACACGAACGAAAGACATCCATGGCGAACATCAAGTCGCAGATCAAGCGCATCGGCACCAACAAGAAGGCCCAGGAGCGCAACAAGGCCGTCAAGAGCGAGCTCAAGACCGCCGTCCGCGCCACCCGCGAGGCCGTCGTCGCCGGCGACAAGGCGAAGGCCGAGGCCTCGCTCGTCAAGGCCGGCAAGAAGCTCGACAAGGCCGCGAGCAAGGGCGTCATCCACAAGAACCAGGCGGCGAACCGCAAGTCGGCCCTCGCCAAGCAGGTCTCCGCGCTGTAATCGCGCCACAGCCGTCACGGGCCTCGCACCTCCGGGTGCGGGGCCCGTTTCCGTTTCTCCCGCACCTGCTTTCCCATCTCAAGGAGCCGGGCATCCCATCTCAAGGAGTCGGCGTGACAGGAGTAGCCCAGTGTGGCGGATGCTGCTTGCCTGCGGCCCTCGGTCCTTGAGATGGGTTGCGGGACTCCTTGAGATGGGAGGTGGCGGAACCGGGCGGCGGCAGCAGCGGGCGGGGGCGGAACCGGGAGGGACGGAGGCGGTCAGGCGGCGCCGCGGGAGGCGATGACGCCGATCATGCGCTCGAGGGCGAAGACCGGGTCGCGGCCGGCGCCCTTCACCTGCGCGTCGGCGGTGGCGAGGGCCTGGATGGCACGGGCGAGGCCCTCGTCCGTCCAGCCCTGCAGGTCGCGGCGGGCGCGGTCGACCTGCCAGGCCTGCAGGCCGAACTGGCGAGCGAGGTCGTTCGAGGAGCCGCGGGCGCCCGCGAGCTTCGCCATCGTGCGCACCTTCATGGCGAAGGCCGCCACCATGGGCACCGGGTCCGATCCGGACGCGAGCGCGTGCCGCAGCAGGCCGAGCGCCTCGCCCGTGCGCCCGGCGATCGCCGCATCCGCCACGGCGAAGGCCGTGACCTCGGTGCGCCCCGCGTAGTAGCGGTCGACGACCGCCTCGGTGATGTCGCCGTCGGTGTCGGAGAGGAGCTGCCGGCAGGCGGCGGCCAGCTCGGCGAGGTCGTCGGTGAAGGCCGAGACGAGTGCCCGGATCGCACCGGGGGTCGCCTTGCGCTTGGCCGTGCGGAACTCGGCCGTCACGAAGTCGGAGCGGTCGCTGTCGCGCTTCAGCTCGGCGCACACCACCTCGACGCCGCCACCGGTGCCCGCGCGGATCGCATCCAGCAGCTTCTTGCCGCGCACACCGCCCGCGTGCCGCAGCACGACGACCGTGTCGTCGGCGGGCGAGGAGAGGTAGGCGAGCGCCTCCTCGAGGAACGCGTCGGTGCACTTCTCGACCTGGTCGACGCGGATGAGGCGCGGCTCGGCGAACAGCGACGGGCTCGCGAGGGTGAGCAGCTCGCCCGGCGCGTAGGCGCCCGCGTCGATGTCGGAGACCTCGAGCGCCGGGTCGGCGGCGCGCAGCTGCTCGCGCACGGAGCGGATGGCGCGCTCGGCGAGCAGCGCCTCGGGCCCCGTGACGAGCACGACGGGCGCCGGGGTGACGGAGTGCCACGAGAGCTGCGGGATCGACGCCGCGGGGGCCTTCGTGCCCGATCCGCGTGCCGCCATGTCTCCAGCCTAACGAGCGCCGCCGACCCCGCCTGCCGCCTCCGCGAAAGTACGTGCTTTGGGGTCCGGCGGGGCCGATTCGGGCCCCAAAGTACGTACTTTCAGGGACTCTCGGGGGACGCGAGGTGGGAGGTCCAGACGCGAGGTGGGGCGTCGGGGGTGGCGGGCGGGGCGACGAGGATGAGGCCGTCGAGGTCGGTGCGGAAGACGGCGGTTCCGGATGCGGCGAGCGCGTCGAGCGCGGCCTGCGTGGGGTGGCCGTAGTCGTTGCCGGCGCCGACGCCGACGAGGCCCACCCGCGCGGCGGCGGTCGCGTAGAGGCGGGCGGCGAAGTCGGCCGAGCCGTGGTGGGCGACCTTGAGCACGTCGACCGCCGGGATGCTCTCCGCGCCGAGCACGCGCAGTTGCGACTCCTCCCCCAGATCGCCGAGCAGCAGCCCGCTGAGGCACGCCCCGCATCCCGCACCCGGCTCGACGAGCAGGGTGACGCTCGCCGCGTTGCCGGGCTCGACGCCCGACGGCGGCGGCCACAGCACCCGCCAGTCGAGGCCGCCGAGCTCGCCCGTCATCCCCTCCCCCGCCTCCACGACGCGGGCGCCGCCCGCGAGCAGTTCCTCGCGCAGCCGCTCGTCGCCCGGATCGCCGACCGGACCGACGAGCGCCGTGCCCACCCGGCCGAGCACGGCATCCGTGCCGCCCACGTGGTCGTGGTCGTAGTGGGTGAGCACGAGCAGGTCGATCGCGCCGACGCCGAGATCGTCGAGGCAGGCGGCGAGGGCCGCGGGCTCGGGCCCGGTGTCGACGAGCGCCACCCGCCCGCCCGCGCGGAGGACGGTGGCATCACCCTGCCCCACGTCGCACATCGCGAACTGCCAGTCGGCGGGGCGCGTGATCGTCTGCGCGACGCGGATACCCGCCACGGCACCCGCGTAGCCGAGCACCCCGACGAGGGCGAGCGCGGCCGCGGGCCGCCGCCAGCGGGCGCCCGGCGGACCGAGCGCCGCGAGCAGCCCGAGCGAGGTCAGCGCGACGAGCGCCGCGACTCCCGCGGCGCCCGCCGGCCACGGCATCCGCGCACCCGGCAGGCCCGCGAAGAAGGCGGCGACCGCGGCGATCCAGGAGGCGGGCAGCCAGGCGATGGCCGCGAGACCCGCCGCGAGCGGGGGCGCGAACGGCGCGAGCAGGCATGCGACGAGCCCCAGCACCGTCGCGAGCGGGGCGGCCGGGGCGGCGAGCAGGTTCGCCGGAACGCCCCACAGCGGCAGCGTCGGGCTCAGCAGCAGGAGCACGGGCTGGCAGGCGAGCTGGGCGGCGAGCGGCACGGCGATCACGAGTGCGAGGGGGCGCGGCATCCAGCGCGCGAGGGCGTCGGCGAGCGGCGCCGCGAGCAGCAGCAGCCCGGCCGTGGCGAGCGCCGAGAGGGCGAAGCCGTAGGAGCGCGCGAGCCACGGGTCGCCCGCGAGCAGCAGCACGACGGCGAGGCACAGCGCCGGCATGCCGCGCGCGGGGCGTCCCGTCGCGAGGGCGAGCAGCACGACCGCGCTCATCGCGGCCGCCCGCAGCACGCTCGGCTGCGGCGTGACGAGCAGCACGAAACCCGCGAGCGCCACGAGCGCCACCGCGACGCGCACGCCGCGCGGCAACCCGAGCAGCGCGCACAGGGCGAACACCGCCCCCACCACGATCGCGCAGTTCGACCCCGAGACCGCCGTCAGGTGGCTGAGCGAGCTCGTGATCATCTGACCGTCGAGGGTCTCGTCGACGCGCGAGGTGTCGCCGACCGCGAGCCCCGGCAGCAGCCTGCCACCCGGCCCCGGCAGCGCGCGCGAGAGCGCCGTGAGGCCCTCGCGCAAGGCGGATGCCGCCTCCAGCAGCGGGGGCGGTTCGGCGAGCGGCTCGGGCGCGCGCTCCGCGAAGGCGAGGAAGGCGACGTCGTCGCCGGGTTCGACGGCGCGCAGCCGGGCCTGCACCGCCCAGCGGTCGCCGATGCGGAGCCCCGCCCCGTCGACAGGGTCCGCGAGGAAGACGAGCACGGCGGCCTCCCCCGCATCCGGGTCGTCGCGCAGCACGGCACGGCCGGGCACCCGCCCCTCGTCGACCGCGCCCGTCGTGACCACCTCGAGGTCGACGGCGGCGTGCCCCGCCACCGCGGCGAGAGCGGCGGGCACCCGCGCCGGCCCCTGCAGGGCGACGACGGTCGCGACGACCGCGGCCGCGGTGAGGGCGAGCGACAGCACCCCGAGCAGCCGCACGCGCCACGCGGCGAGCGCCGTGAGCGCGGCGGCGGTCCACAGCATCCCCGCCGCGACGCCGACACCCGCGCCCGGTTCGACGCCCACGAGCACGCCGCCCGCCGCCCACGCGCCGAGCACCGCCGGCACGAGCCGCAACTCGGGCGTCCGCGCCCGCGGACGCGCCCCGTCGGCGCTCACGGCACCACGAGGGGCCGCAGCGCCTCGACCGTCTTCGCGCCGATGCCGCTCACGGCGAGCAGATCGTCGACGGAGGAGAACGGCCCGTTCGCCTCGCGCCAGTCGATGATGCGCTGCGCCATCGCGGGGCCGATGCGCGGCAGGGTGTCGAGCGCGGCGACGTCGGCCGTGTTGAGGTCGACGCGCCCGTCGGCCGCGACGCCGGGGGCGGATGCCGCGGGCGCCTCGCCGACGGCCGGCACGGCGAGCTGCTCGCCGTCGTTCAGGGTGCGCGCGAGGTTCACCCCCGCGGGGTCGGCCGCCTCGGTGAGCCCGCCCGCCGCGGCGATGGCGTCGACGACGCGGTCACCCTCCCGCAACTCGTAGAGGCCGGGCCGCGCCACCTGCCCGAGCACGTGCACGAAGATCGGGCTCGCGGCGAGGGTCACCCCGGGCGCGGCGCTCGCCACCTCACCCGGGCCCGAGGCGAGCTCGCGCTCCCCGCCGCGCGGCGTCACCGCCGTCGCGAACACGGCGATCGCCGCCCCCGCGAGCAGCACGACGAGCGCCGCCCCGGCCCCGCGACGCATCCGGGCGCGGAGGATGCCGGGGTCGGGGCGGTCGCTCACCCTCGGAGGCTAGGCGGGGCGCCGGGGCGCGTGGGGGCTCGGCAGCGGACTCCGGGGAGAGCCGACCGGGCGGGCGGGCTGGGGAGGAGCGGTGGGCGCGGCCGGGACGCTCAGCCCGCGGGCTTCGTCGCGATGTTGACGACCTTCGGCGCGCGCACGATGACGTTCACGATCTCGCGGTCGCCCACCGAGCGCGCCACCGCCTCGGAGGCACGGGCGAGCGCCTCGAGCTCGTCCGAGTCGATCGTCGGCGACACCTCGAGCCGGTCGCGCACCTTGCCGTCGACCTGCACGATCGCCGTGACCGACTCCTCGACGAGCAGGCGCGCATCCGGCTTCGGCAGCGACTGCAGGGCCACGAGCGAGTCGTGGCCGAGCTTCGCCCACATGTCCTCGGCCGTGTACGGCGCGAACAGCGACAGCAGCACCGCGACCGTCTCGCTCGCCTCGCGGACCGCCGGGTCGGCGGCGCCCGCACCCGAGTCGATCGTCTTGCGCACGACGTTCACGAGCTCCATGAGCCGCGCGACGACGACGTTGAACTTGAACGACTCGACGAGCCCCGGCGCATCCGCGAGCAGGCGGTGCGTCTGGCGGCGCAGCGCCGCATCCCCGTTGCCGAAGGCGATACCCGGCTCGGATGCCACGTCGTCGGCCAGGCGCCAGGCCCGCGCGAGGAACTTCGCGGAACCCGCGGGAGACACATCCGCCCAGTCGATGTCGTCCTCGGGCGGACCCGCGAACGCCATCGTGAGCCGCACCGCGTCGACGCCGAACTCGTCGAGCTGCTCCGAGAGCCGCACCAGGTTGCCGCGGCTCTTCGACATGGCCGAGCCGTCCATGAGCACCATGCCCTGGTTGAGCAGCGCCGTGAACGGCTCGGTGAAGGTCACGTAGCCGAGGTCGAACAGCACCTTGGTGATGAAGCGCGCGTACAGCAGGTGCAGGATGGCGTGCGTCACGCCGCCCACGTACTGGTCGACGGGCGCCCACTTCTCGGCCTCGCGCACGTCGAACGCCTGGGTGGCGTCGTTCGGCGAGAGGAAGCGCAGGAAGTACCACGAGCTGTCGACGAAGGTGTCCATCGTGTCGGGGTCGCGGCGCGCGGGCGTGCCGTCGGGCAGCGTCACGTTCACCCAGTCCTCGGCGGCGCCGAGCGGCGAGGTGCCCTTCGGCTGCAGGTCGAGGCCCTGCGACGGCGGCAGCGCCACCGGCAGCGCCGACTCCGCGACGGGGATCTCGCGGCCGTCCTCGGTGTGCAGGATCGGGATGGGCGTGCCCCAGTAGCGCTGACGCGAGATGAGCCAGTCGCGCAGGCGGAAGGTCTTCGCGGCGCGGCCGGTGCCCGCCTCCTCGAGCAGCTCGATGACGCGGCGGATGGCGTTCTGCTTGCTGAGGCCGTCGAGCGGACCCGAGTTGATCATCCGACCGTCGCCCGCGAGCGCCTCGCCCGTGACCGCCGGGTCCATCGACGCCAGGTCGCGCACCTCGTCCGGGTTCTCGATCATCTCGGGGGTGATGACGGGGATCGCGCCCGTGATGGGCGCCGTGACGTCGACGACGACGCGGATCGGCAGGCCGAAGGTGCGCGCGAAGTCGAGGTCGCGCTGGTCGTGGGCGGGCACCGCCATGACGGCACCGTGCCCGTAGTCGGCGAGCACGTAGTCGGCCGTCCAGACGGGGATGCGCTCGCCGTTGACGGGGTTGATCGCGTAGCGCCCGAGCGGGATGCCGGTCTTCGCGCGCGTGGTGTCCTGGCGCTCGATCTCGGTCGACTTCTGCACCTGGGCGAGGTACTCGCCGAACGCCGACTGCACCTCGGGGGTCGAGCCGGCCGCGAGCTGGGCGGCGAGCTCCGAGTCGGGCGCGACGACCATGAACGTCGCACCGAACAGGGTGTCGGGCCGCGTCGTGAACACCGTGACCTTCTCGTCGTGCCCCTCGATGACGAAGTCGACATCCGCACCGACGGAGCGCCCGATCCAGTTGCGCTGCATGGCGATGACCTTCGAAGGCCACTTGCCCTCGAGCTGGTTCAGGTCGTCCAGCAGCCGGTCGGCGTAGTCGGTGATCTTGAAGTACCACTGGGTGAGCTTCTTCTTGACGACGAGGTTGTCGCAGCGCTCGCAGCGCCCGTCGATGACCTGCTCGTTGGCGAGCACGGTCTGGTCGAAGGGGCACCAGTTGACCCAGCTGGCCTTGCGGTAGGCGAGGCCCTTCTCGTAGAGCTTGAGGAACAGCCACTGGTTCCACGTGTAGTACTCGGGGTCGGAGGTGTGGATGACGCGGTCCCAGTCGAAGCTGGTCGCGTAGCGGCGCATGGAGGCGCGCTGCTGGGCGATGTTGTCGTAGGTCCACTCGCGCGGGTCGATGCCGCGCTTGATGGCGGCACCCTCGGCGGGCAGACCGAAGGAGTCCCAGCCGATGGGGTGCAGCACGTTGAAGCCCTGCAGGCGCCAGTAGCGCGCGATGACGTCGCCGAGGGCGTACGCCTCGGCGTGACCCATGTGCAGGTCGCCCGAGGGGTAGGGGAACATGTCGAGCACGTACTTGCGCGGCCGCTTGTCGTCGGGGTCGCTCGTGGAGAAGGGCTTGCGCTCGTCCCACACCGGCAGCCAGTGGTCCTGGATGCGACGGAAGTCGTATCCCTGCTCGGTCTCGCTGTGCTCGTGCTGCGTCACGCCTGCGTCTCTATCTCTCGGGAATGCAACCTTTACAGAGTAGTCAACGTTGCGAGGCGTCATTTTGTGTCGCCCCGATCGCACGACACGCGACGGGAATCGACGCCTCGGGCGCGCGGCTCACTCGAGGGCGTGCTCGTGGAGGGCGCTCGTGAGGGTGGTGCCGTTCAGCTCGAGGTAGAGCTGGCGTTCGGTGACCGACAGGCTCGCGGTGTTGCGGCGCTCGAGGGCGGCGGCCGCGTCGTCGATGAAGCCGGGGTCGAAGCTGAACACGGGGATGGCATCCGCCCGGTGGATTTTCTTACCCGCCCACTGCGGCAGCAGCCTCGCGGGGTCGCGGTGCGTGTACACGGCGACGCGGCCCGCGAGCTTGCTGCCGTGGTGCAGGCGCTCGGCATCCGGGGCGCCCACCTCGATCCAGGCCGTCACCTGCCCCGTGAGGTCGCGCACGAGCACGGCCGGCTCGTCGGCGGCCGAGATGCCCTCGCCGAAGGCGATGCCCTCCTCGTACGCGAGGCAGTAGGCGAGCACGCGCGTGAGCAGGTAGGCGGTCGTCTCGGAGGGATGCTGCGCAACCCGCAGCGCGAGCTCCTCGTAGACGCCGCGGTCGACATCCGCCAACTGCACGGTGAAGGTGTGGATCGTCGCGCCCGCGGCCATGCCTGCGAGCCTACGGGCCCCACCACCCCGCACTCCCCACCGAAAGGTGTCAAACGCTGCAGCTCTTGGCCTGCCGCGGCAGGAACTGCTGGCGCGCGGCGTCGAGAACTGGCGCGCAACTGCGAATGCCGACCCGACTTCGTGGATCGCGCGTCTGGTTGTCGCGCCCGACACGCGTGTAGCGGGGCGCGCGCCACGCGCGACACCGTTTGGCGACGGGCGCCGGCATTCTCTGGCGCATGAGGCCAAGCGCTACAGCGTTTGACCAGAAGGGAGAGGGTGGGAGGCGGCGAGGGCGGCGAGGGGGGCGGCGGACTTGAGGCGGGCCTCGGCGAGCTCGGCGGCGGGGTCGGAGAGGGCGGTGATGCCGCCGCCGGTGCCGACGGTCGCGCCCGCGGCGTCGATCACGATGGTGCGGATCGTCATGGCGAGGTCGGCGGCGCCGTCGGCCGCGAGGTAGCCGAAGGCACCCGCGTAGGGGCCGCGCGGGCGATCCTCGAGGGCGTCGAGCAGCTCGATCGCGCGCAGCTTCGGCGCCCCCGTCATCGAGCCGGCCGGGAAGCACGCGGCCACGGCATCCACCGCCCCGAGCCCCGGCAGCAGGCGCCCCTCGATGCTCGAGACGAGCTGGTGCACGTGCGGGTACGACTCCACCTCGAGCAGCGAGGTGACCGCCACCGTGCCGAGCGCGCACACGCGCGAGAGGTCGTTGCGCATGAGGTCGACGATCATGAGGTTCTCGGCGCGCTCCTTGTCGGAGGCGACGAGCTCGCCGCGGAGGCGCGCATCCTCGTCGGGGCGCGGATCGCGGGGCCGGGTGCCCTTGATGGGGCTCGTGCGCACGAGGCCGTCGGGACCCGCCTCGAGGAAGCGCTCGGGGGATGCCGAGACGAGCGCCGTGCCGCCGATGCGCAGCAGGGCGCCGTGGTGCGTGGCGCTCGTCGCACGCAGGGCGTCGAACACGGCGAGCGCGTCGAAGGCGCCCGGAACCCGCACCTCGCTCGTGAGGCACAGCTGGTAGGCCTCGCCCTCGTGGATGGCGTGCTGGCAGGCGCGCACGTTCGCGAGGTAGCGCTCGGAGGTGTCGTGCCAGGTGGGGGGTGGCGCCGCGGGGGGTTTCGATACGCCCTCCTGCGGAGGGCTACTCAACCAACGGGAGGGCGCCCCCTGCGGAGGGCTACTCAACCCGCAGGAGGGTGCGGCGAGCTGGGCGAGCACTTCGTCCCGCCAGGCGGCGAGTCCGCCCTCCCACGCGGTGCCGAGGGCGAGCAGCTCCGCCGTGCCGTCGCCCGCGACCGCCACGAGGCGGTCCACCCGCAGGAAGGCGGCATCCGGATGCGGACCGCGTGCGCGCACCGGCATGCCCGTCGTCTCGCCCCGCAGCTCGTAGCCGAGCCAGCCGACGAGCCCGAGCGGCACCCGCCCGAGCTCGCCCTCCACGGCGAGCGCCGCGAGCTCGGCGCGCAGCCGCGGCAGCACCCCGCCCGCCGGAAGCGCCACCCGCTCCCCCGTGCCGAGGAACGCGCGCCCGCCGGGTCCCGAGTCGAGCCAGAACGCGTCGCCGCTCGGATGCAGCGCCGCGAACAGCGCCCGGGCGTCGAATCCGCCGCCGAGCGGATGCCGCAGCAGCCCCAGACGCATAGCCTGATCCTATGAGCGCACCGTCCGCCGCCCCCGTGGCGACCACCTCGCTGTGGCAGGGCGGTCGGCTCGTGCCGCGCGAGGACTGCGACGTGGTGCCCGCCACCATCCAGGCGGCCGACTCGTGGCTCGTCGAGGACGGCACCGTGCGCGGCCTCGAGCTGCACCGCGAACGCTTCCTCGGGGCGGTGCCGGATGCGCAGCTGCCCGAGGCGCTGGTGTTCTGGGATGCGGCGATCGCCGCGCTGCCCCGCACCGGATCCTGGTTCCCCCGGGTCGAGCTGCGCACCCAGCTGCAGTCGCCGCAGCTGCTGTTCCGGCTGCGGGAGGCGCCCGTGCAGCAGCGCTCCCTCATCCTCACGACGCACGCCGGCCGCGACCCCCGAACGCACCCGACCGTCAAGGGTCCCGACCTCCCGGCGATGATCCGGCTGCGCACCGAGGCCCAGACCCGCGGCGCCGACGAGGCCGTCATCGTGAGCCCGGAGGGCTGGATCGTCGAGGGCTCCACGACGAGCATCTGCTGGTGGGCGGGCGGGACGCTGTGCATCCCCGAGCGCTCGCTCGCGCGCATCGCCTCCGTCACCGAGCGCACCGTCGTGACGCTCGCGACCGCCCTCGGCGTGGAGGTGGCGGAGTTGCGGGTGCGGCCCGAGGAGCTCGACGGCAGCGAGGTGTGGGCGCTCAACGCGCTGCACGGCATCCGCATCGCCACCGCCTGGCAGGGCGGCCCGCCGTCGACGGCGGAGGAGCCGGGCCGCCTGTCGCGCTGGCGTCTGCGGCTCGACGCGCTGCGCCGTCCGCTGCCCGAGGATGCCGCGTGAACTGGTTCAACGACGTGCTGACGGCGATCCTGGATGCCGTGCAGTCGGTCGATCCGGTGCTGCGCACCCTGCTCGCGGGCGTCGGGATCTTCCTCGAGACCTCGGTGCTCGTCGGGCTCATCGTTCCGGGCGACACGATCGTCATCGTCGCGGCGACCGCCGTCGACGGCCCCGTCGAGTACCTCGCGCTCGTCACCGCGGTGATCGCGGGCGCGCTCGGCGGCGAGAGCGTCGGCTTCGCGCTCGGCCGCTTCTTCGGCCCGAAGATCCGGCACTCGCGCCTCGGGCGGCGCATCGGCGAACGCAACTGGGTGCGCGCGGAGAACTACATCGACCGACGCGGCGGCATCGCCGTGTTCATCTCGCGGTTCCTGCCGGTGCTGCACTCGCTCGTGCCCGTCACGGTCGGCATGAGCACGATGCGCTACCGGCGTTTCATCGCCTGGACCGCGCCCGCGAGCGTCATCTGGGCGTTCGCGTACGTGAGCGTGGGGGCGTTCGCGGCCGGCTCCTACCGTCAGCTCTCCCAGCAGCTGCACGGCGCGGGTTACGTCTTCGTCGCGATCATCGTGGTCTTCCTCGTCGCGGTGGTCGTGATCAAGAAGCTGCTCGAGCGCTCGGAGGCACGCCACTGGAGCCGCCCGGGCGACGGCGACGCGAACACCCTCGAGGAGCCCGACGACCCGAGCGACCGGGCGCAGCCCGACCGTCACACGACGTAGCGCAGCGACCGTCCCCCGCGCGTGCGTGGCACCCTGAAGCCACCATGAGCACGAGCCGTCCCGTCGAGGCCACCCTCGACTTCGCGACCCGCCAGCTGCACGCGGCGCGGCCGCGCGACGAGGTGCGCTCCCGCACGACCCCGATCTACCTGTCGGCGGGCTTCCCCTTCGACGACTTCGACCAGGCGGCCGAGCACTTCGGCACGGGCGAGGGCTTCTCCTACACGCGCGTCGCGAACCCCACCACGGCGAGCGCCGAACGGCTCATCGCCGGGCTCGAGGGCGGCGCGGAGGCCGTGCTGGTCGGCAGCGGGCAGGCGGCGATCGCGATCGCGCTCCTCGGGCTCGTCGACGCGGGCGGTCACATCGTCGCGGGCGCGAGCCTCTACGAGGGCACCCGGGGTCTCCTGGGCGACAACCTCGTGCGGCTCGGCATCACGACCGACTTCGTCGCGGATGCGAACGACGCCGTCGCCTGGGAGGCGCTCATCCGCCCCGAGACGCGCGCGCTCGTCGTCGAGTCGATCCCGAATCCGCGCAACGACCTGGTCGACATCGCCCTCGTCGCCGACGTCGCCCACGCCCACGGCATCCCGCTCGTCGTCGACAACACCCTCGCGACGCCGTATCTGCTGCGACCGCTCGAGCACGGCGCCGACATCGTCGTGCACTCGACGAGCAAGTTCCTGGCCGGGCACGGCTCGGTGCTCGGCGGCGTCATCGTCGACGACGGCCGCTTCGACGCGCTGCGCTCGGGCGCCCTGTTCCCCCACCTGACCGCACCCGACCGACTCGGCGGGCCGAGCTGGTGGGACCGCTTCGGCGGCCGGGCGCGCATCGCCTACCTGCGCGAGAACGTCGCCGTGCGGTTCGGGCCGACGCTGTCGCCGCTCAACGCCTTCCTCCTCGCGCAGGGCGTCGAGACCCTGTCGTTGCGGGTCGAACGGCAGTCGGCGAACGCCCTCGGCGTCGCGGAGTGGCTCGCCGCGCAGCCCGAGGTCGCCTCGGTCGACTACTCCGGGCTCCCCGGCAATGCCGCGCACGCGCTCGCCGAGCGCTACCTGCCCCGCGGTCAGGGCTCGGTGTTCGCCTTCACGCTGCACGGCGGGCGGGAGGCGGCCCGGCGCTTCGTGAACGCGCTCGAGCTCTTCACGCCCATGACGCACCTCGGCGACGTGCGCTCGCTCATCCTGCACCCGCGCTCCACGAGCCACACGCTGCGCACCCCCGAGGAGCTCGCCGCCGCGGGCATCTCCGAGGGCACGCTGCGCGTCTCGATCGGCATCGAGCACCTGCCCGACCTGCTGCGCGACCTCGAGCGCGGCATCGCCGCGGCCCGGGAGGCGGCGGCCGCGTGAGCAGGCTGCAGCACTTCGGCTGGTTCCTGGCCCGCGGCTTCGGTCCGCAGGGCTGGGGGCACCCGTTTCTCGACTGGAACTGGCGCTGGACCGAGCCAGCCCTCTACCAGCAGTCGGTGCGCGAGCTCGAGCAGGCCGGCATCGAGCTGCTGATCATCGAGGACGCCCCCTCGCTCGGCAGCCCCGCGACGATCGACCTGCGGGTGCGGCAGGCGTTCGGCGGCCCCAAGCACGACCCGCTGCTGCTCGCGCCGTACCTGTTCGCCGCGACCACGAACCTCGGCGTCGCCCCGACGGTCAACCCGGCCGCCTTCCTGCCGTACACGGCGGCCCGGCAGTTCGCCACCCTGCAGCACCTGAGCGGCCACCGCCTGGGGCTCAACGTCGTCACCGACACCGGCAGCGCGCGCCACTTCGGTGCGGCGCCGCCGCTCGGCCACGACGCCGCCTACGACCGCGCCGAGGAGTGGCTCGGCGCCCTGCGCGCGCTGTGGCGGTCGTGGCCCGACGACGCCCTCATCGCCGACCCGGCGCACGGCCGCTACGCCGACGGCACCCGCCTCGAGGCCGTGCAGCACCGCGGCGAGTACTTCTCGTTCGACGGCCCGCTCAACGCCATCCCCTTCACCGACGGCGAACCGGCGATCGTCTCACCCGGCGGATCGGGGCGCGGGCTCGCCTTCGCGGGCGCCAACTCCGAGGTGCAGCTCGCGCTCGCGCCGCTCGACCCGGAGAGCATCCGCGCCTACCGGGCCCGCATCCACGAGGCCGCCGTCGCCCGCGGGCGCAGGCCCGGCGACGTCAAGGTGCTGTTCGCGATCCAGCCGGTGCTCGTCGGCTCGGCCGAGGAAGCCGACCGGCTGGTCTCCGCCTCCGCGAACCCCGACGACAGGGCGCTGCGCACGATCGCCGAGAAGCAGTCGAGCGACCTCGAGACCGACCTCACCGCGCTCGAGCTCGACGCGCCGATCCCGGCCGGGTACTTCGGCGATCACGTCTCGCACGGCAGCATCGCGCGGCTGATCGGCGGGCGGGATGCGGCCACCACGCCGCTGCGGGAGCATCTCGCCGCGCTCGCCCGGCTCGGTCGGCTCTCCGATGGATCCGGGTTCGTCGGCACCGCGGGCGAGCTCGCCGACCTCATCGAACGCCTCGGCGACGAGGCGGACAACGACGGCGTGCTGTTCTGGGGCGATCTGCACCCCGTGACCGTGCACCGGATGCTCGACGAGCTCGCGCCGATCCTGCGCCGCCGCGGCATCCTGCGCACCGAGTTCGCGCCGGGCGGGCTGCGTGCCAACCTGCAGGCGTTCTAACCTGCGGGGTGCTGGTCTCGACGGGCTCAACCCTGGGGTCGAGCCCGTCGAGACCGGTGCCCTCAGCTGCTAGATGAGCCCCTGCTCGGTGAGCCAGGCCGTCGCGATGTCGGCCGACGAGGTCTCGTCGACCGTCGACTGCACGTTGAGGGCGACGAGGCCCTGCGGCGTGAGCGCCGCCGACACGGCGTTGATGACGTCGGCGATCTCGTCGGCGATGTCGGCGTTCACGAGCGGCACCACGTTCGACGCGAGGAAGAGGCCCTCGGGGTCGGCGAGGGTGACCAGATCCTCGGTCTGGATGCGGGGGTCGGCGCTGTAGACGTTGGCGATGTCGATGGTGCCGGCGACGAGGTCCTCGACCGTCGTGTCACCGGTCGCCGAGAACCCCACCGTCACGCCGTACTTCTCGAGCAGACCCTTCGGACCGTAGGGGCGCTCCTCGAGCTCCGGCGCGCCGCCGAGGGTGAGCGGCACGTCGACCGAGGCGAGGTCGGCGAGGCTCGAGAGCTCGTATTGGTCCGCGAACGCCGCCGTCACGTTGTAGGAGTCCTGGTCCGTGGCGGGCGACTGGTCGAGCACCGTCAGGCCGTCGGGCAGGGCGTCCTTGAGGGCCGCATACACGTCGTCGGAGGTCGTCGCGGTCGTGTCGGGGTCGTAGAACTGCAGCAGGTTGCCGGTGTACTCCGGGAACAGGTCGACCTCGCCGCTCTCGAGCGCCGGGAGGTAGGCGTCGCGCTGGCCGATCTGGAAGTCCCGCTTCACCTCGAAGCCGGCGTTCTCGAGCGCCTGGGCGTAGATCTCGGCGATGATCTCGTTCGAGTAGTACGCCTGGGAGCCGACGACGATCGTGTCGGTGCTGCCCGAATCCGAATCGCCCGAGTCGAGCGGATCGCCGGCGGCACACCCTGAAAGGGCCAATGCCGCCCCAACCACGGCCGCACCGAGTGCGAGCCGGCCCTTGTTCCGTGCTGTGAACATCACGTTCTCTCTTCTCTTCATTCGGTGACAGCACCTGCCACCCGTCGGCGCCGGGACGAGCCGTCCCGGACGTCCTTGACCCGGCCGGCGGTGACGCCGCGCGGGACGACGACGCGCTGCACGAGCGCGAACAGTCCGTCGAGGATGAGGGCGAGCGCCACGATCGCGAGCGCGCCGCCGAGCACCTGGTCGAAGCGGCGCAGGGCGACGCCCTGGATGATGTAGTAGCCGAGCCCGCCGAGGCCGATGTACGCGGCGATCGCGACGGTCGCGACGACCTGCAGGGCGGCCGAGCGCAGCCCGCCGATGAGCAGCGGCAGCCCGAGCGGCACCTCGACCCGCCACAGGATCTGCCACTCGGTCATGCCCACCGCGCGCGCGGCGTCCACGACCCGTCGGTCCACCGCCTCGAGCCCCGCGTAGGCGCCCGCCAGGATCGAGGGGACGGCGAGCAGCACGAACGCCGTGATCGCCGCCTCCGGCTTGTGCAGCACGCCCAAGACCAGCACGAGCAGCAGGATGAGCCCGAACGAGGGGATCGCGCGCGCCGCGCCCGAGAGGCCGATCGCGAGCTGCCGGCCGCGCCCCGTGTGCCCGATGTACCAGCCGAGCGGGATCGCGATCGCCGCGGCGATGAGCACCGACACGAAGGTGAACAGCAGGTGCTGCCCGAACGCGAGCGGCAGCGGCAGGCTGCCCGTCAGCCGATCGGGCGAGAAGAGCCACGCGAGGGCCTCGGCGAAGAGGTTCATGCCGCCCCTCCCGGCGCGGTCGCCGCGACGGCCCGCTCGAGGGGCGGACGCGCCCCGCGCCGCGGCGCCCACGGCATGAGCCACCGCCCGGCGAGCACGAGCAGCGCATCCACGAGCAGGGCGATGACCATCGTCGCGACGACGCCCGCGAGGATCTCGGGGATGATGCGCCGCTGGTAGCCGTTCGTGAACAGGTAGCCGAGGTTGTCGACGCCGATGAGGATGCCGACCGTCGTGAGCGCGATGGTCGAGACCGCGGTCACGCGCAGGCCCGCCAGCACGACGGGGCCCGCGAGCGGGAACTCGACCGCCCAGAAGCGCCGCCACGCCCCGTAGCCGACGGCGGTCGCCGACTGCCGCACGGCCGGGTCGACCGAGGCGAGGGCGTCGGCGATCGAGCGCGCCATGATCGCGACCGCGTAGATGGTGAGGGCGATGATGAGGTTCGCCTCCGACAGCACGCTGATCCCCAGCACCGTCGGCAGCAGGATGAACAGCGCGAGCGAGGGGATCGTGTACAGCAGCCCCGTGATGGTGAGCACGAGCCCGCGGGTGAGCCTGAACCGGAACGCCAGCCAGCCGAGCGGGATGGCGATGAGGAAGCCGAGCACGATCGGCAGCGCGCTCTGGCGCAGGTGTTCGACCGTCAGGCGCCCGATCAGGTCGAGGTTGTCGAGCACCCAGTTCATGCGGGCCCGTCCACGAGCACGCCCTGGGTGCGCCCGCTCGCGTCGACGAGCACCGTGCCCGAGGCCGTCGTCTTGGTGTGCAGCGCGCGCGATCCGCGGTCGACCCCCACGAAGGAGGCGACGAACTCGCTCGCCGGCGCCTCCAGGATCTCGGAGGGGCTGCCGACCTGGGCGATCCGCGCGCCCGTCTCGAGGATGACCACCTGGTCGCCGAGCAGGAACGCCTCGTCGATGTCGTGCGTGACGAACACGACCGTCTTGTCGAGGTCGCGCTGCAGGCGGATGGTCTCCTGCTGGAGCTCCGCGCGCACGATGGGGTCGACGGCGCCGAACGGCTCGTCCATGAGCAGGATGTTGGGGTCGGCGGCGAGGCCCCGCGCCACGCCGACGCGCTGCTGCTGCCCGCCGGAGAGCTGGCTCGGGTACCGGTCGGCGAGCGAGCGGTCGAGGCCGACCGTGTCGAGCAGTTCGAGCGCCTGCTCGCGCGCGCGACGCCTCGGCACGCCGTTCAGCACCGGCACGGTCGCGACGTTGTCGATCACCTTGTGGTGCGGCAGCAGGCCGCCGTTCTGCATGACGTAGCCGATGCTGCGCCGCAGCTGCACCGCATCCCGAGCCTGGACGTCCTCCCCGTCGATCTCGATCGTGCCGGAGCTCGGCTCGACCATGCGGTTGATCATGCGCAGCAGGGTGGTCTTGCCGCTGCCCGACGAGCCCACGAAGACGGTGGTCTTGCGCGCGGGGATCACGAGGCTGAACTCCTCGACGGCCAGCGTGCCGTCGGGGAATCGCTTCGTCACGGAGCGGAATTCGATCATGGAGGCCCCTCGCCGGGTCGGTTGGGGGTGACCGACCCACCACCACTCAACCGTACGGAGGGCCTCCGACGCCGGGTGTTTGCGAAACGTGACGACGCCCGCGGCGGGCGCCGTGCCTCATCCGCCGCTCAGCGGGGCGGCAGCGGCAGGCTCTCGGCGATGATCGCCGCGACCGCGCGACGGGCCGCGTCGAGCCGTGCGGCGTCGCCGTGGGCGTCACGCGCGAAGGCCCGCGCGACGAGCGCGTCGGTCGCCTCGATCGCGACCTCGAACGCGGCGCGCAGCTCGGACTCCTCGGGCAGGCCGAAGCGGGAGGCGAGCGCGTCGAAGATCGCGGATGCCATGACCGAGTTGCGCGGGGTGCCCTCCGCCGGGCGCAGGTCGAGCACGTCGCCGAGCCGGAGCGAGGCGAAGCCCGGCTCGGTGCGGAACAGCCCGACGAAGACGTCGAACGAGGCGGACAGCGCGGCCAGCCAGTCGGCGTGGGCGGGGTCGTCGACGGCGGCGAGCACGCGGTCGGTGGCGCGCTCCTCGTTGCGCGCGGCGAGGCTCTGCAGCACGGCGATCCGGTCGGGGAAGTAGCGGTAGACGGTGCCGATGGAGGCCCCCGCCCCCTCGGCGACCATCGCCGTCGTCAGGCGCTCGTAGCCGATCTCGGCGACGACCGCGGCGGCCGCGTCGAGGAGCGCGGCGAGGCGGGCGGTGCTGCGGGCCTGCATCGGCTCGTTGCGGATGAGCATCGTGGGGTGGTCACGGGGCTCGGTGAGAATGTCGGGCACGGGTTCTCCTCGGTCTTGCGGCGATTGTAGCCCGCAGACGCCTTGGCGCGGGCTGAAGATCCCCGTGACACACTGGTCGGATGGAGTCCGCCGAGCCGACGCCCGCCGACGGTTCGGAGCAGCCGCGTCGGCTGCATCTCGCGGCCCGCATCGAGGACGCGATCCACCGCATCCGCGAACGTCGCGGACGCCGCCGCGGACTCGTGCCGACGATCGTCCCGTTCCCCGGCTACGGGGGCGACGGCTGGCTGCGCGTGCTCGGCCGGGTGATCCTCGTGAAGCCCGGCCGTCGCGCCCCCGACCGCTTCACGAGCATCCGCGGCTGGCGCGCGTTCCTCAGCATCCCCGTGAAGGACACCGAGCTCGTCGTGCACGTCGCGGGCGCCGAACACGTCATCCGCACCGACCGCGGCGGCGTCATCGACGCCCGCGTCGAGGCGGCGCTCTCCCCCGGCTGGGACGCGGTGCTGCTGACCCTCGAGGGGGCGGATGCGATCGAGGCGCCCGTCTTCGTCGTCGACCCCGCGGTCGACTTCGGGATCGTCTCCGACATCGACGACACCGTGCTCGTGACGGCCCTGCCGCGACCCTTCCTCGCCGCGTGGAACACCTTCGTCGTCAACGAGCACGCCCGCCGCCCGGTGCCCGGGATCTCGGTGCTGTTCGACCGGCTCGTGAGCGCGCACCCGGGCGGGCCGGTCGTCTACCTCTCCACGGGCGCCTGGAACGTCGTGCCGGCGCTCAACCGCTTCCTCTCCCGCCACCTCTACCCCCGTGGCACCTTCCTGCTGACCGATTGGGGGCCGACGCCGGACCGCTGGTTCCGCAGCGGCCAGGTGCACAAGACGGAGTCGCTCGCGCGGCTCGCGCTCGAGTTCCCGAGGGTGCGCTGGCTGCTCGTCGGCGACGACGGCCAGCACGACGAGGAGCGCTACGCCGAGTTCCAGGCGGCGTACCCGGACCGCGTGGCCGCGGTCGCCATCCGCCAGTTGACCCGTGGCGAGGCGGTGCTCGCGGGTGGCCGTTCGCAGCAGGAGGCGCACGGGGCGGCGGTGCCGTGGGTGTACGGGGCCGACGGCGCCGAGCTCGCCGAGCAGCTGACGGCGCTCGGGCTGCTCGGCGAACCGCGCGCGTAACCGTTGCCCCCCGGACGGGGGCGCTGCTACCGTGGGGCCACCCCCGGGATCGTCCCCCCGATCCGCCCCCACCCGAAGGATCCGGCATGTCCGGCGTGCTCGCCCTGCTCATCGTGGCCCTCGCGGCCTCCGCCGCGACGGCGCTCGTGCTCGCCGTCGTGCTGCTGCGCCGCCAGGGTCGGCTCGACGTGCGCCGCGGCATCGCGGCCGGATCCCTCGCCGCCGTCACCTGCGCCGCCGCGGTCGTCGGCGTCGCGGCGCTGCAGCCGGCACCCCTCCCGGCCGTGCAGCCGGTCTCGGCCGTGACGGTCGCCGACGCGCCGGCGCCCGCCCCCGTCGACGTGCAGCTGCCCACCCTCGCCCTCGACGGCTGACGCCCCGCATCCGTCGCCCGCGAGTCGGGGGTGCGCGGCAGACTGACGGCATGCTCTCCCCGCGCGGTCGGCGCACGGTGGCCGGATTGCGGCTCGCCGCGCAGCACATCGCGCGCACGCCGACGGCGGGGCCCGCCGAGGTGGTGCGCGGGCTGCTCGCCGTGCAGGCGCAGGACTACCCGGGCGCGCTGTGGGCCGTGGGACTGCGCAGCGGCGCGACCGAGGCGCAGGTCGAGGCCGCGCACACCTCGGGCGCGATCGTGCGCTCGTGGCCGTTCCGCGGCACGCTGCACCTCGTCGCCGCCGAGGACCTCGGATGGATGCTGTCGCTCACGGGCGAGCGCATCGCGCGTTCCGCGGCGGGCCGCGTGCGGCAGCTCGGCATCACCGAGGCCGAGCTGGAGCGCGTCGCCGCGATCGCCCGCGCGCGGCTCGCGGGCGGTGGGCGCGCCGACCGCAGCGAGCTGCTCGCCGCCTTCCGCGCGGGCGGCGTGCCGACCGAGGGCGACCGCGGCATCCATCTGCTCGGCAACCTCGCCCACACGGGCCTCGTCGTGCTCTCCGGCCGCACCGAGTACGCCCTGCTCGAGGAGCACGTGGCCGAACCCCGCCGACTCGACCCGGATGCGGCCGCCGACGAACTCGCGCTGCGCTACTACGCAGGTCACGGGCCCGCGACCGTGCGCGACCTCGCCTGGTGGTCGGGCCTGCCGCTCACGCTCGTGCGCGCGGCGACCGAGCGCGTGCGCGGGCGGCTCGCCGAGCTCGAGGTCGACGGGGTCGTGCACCTCATGCGCCCGGGCCTCGAGCCCGCCGCCGGCGGCGTGCGGCTGCTGCCGGGCTTCGACGAGTACCTGCTCGGCTACGCCGACCGCTCCGCCGTGCTCGCCCCGGAGTACGCGGGCGCGGTCGTGCCGGGCGGCAACGGGCTGTTCCTGCCGACGATCGTCTCGCGCGGCGAGATCGTGGGGCTCTGGCGACGCGACCTCGGCCGCCGGACCGTCCGCGTCGAGCTCGCACCCTTCGCGCCGCTGCCCGCCACCGTGCGGGCGTCCGCGGAGGCGGAGGCGCGCCGCTACGGCCGCTTCCTCGGGCGCCCGGTCGAGCTGGGCGACTAGCCGACGGCCGCCGCGCAGGCCGCGCGGCAGCGCACGTACGGCGCATCCGAGCTCGCGACCGAGCGGCGCAGCTGCATGACACGCTCGGCCGCATCCCGCAGCCGCTCGGGAGGCAGCGTGCCGTCGGCGACCGCGTCGGCGATCCGCTGCGCGACCGCGGTCGTGTCGACCGGCCCCGCGTACAGCAGCAGGTCGGCGCCCGCCGCGAGCGCCGCGAGCCCGTTCGCGGCCGGGTCGGCGTAGGCGGGGTCGCCCGAGTCCTGCAGCATGCTGAGCGAGTCGGTCACGATCACCCCGTCGAAGCCGAGCTCGTCGCGCAGGATGCGGTACCAGGTCGGCGAGAGCGAGGCCGGAGCGGCATCGACGGCGGTGTAGCGCAGGTGCCCCACCATGACGAGCTCCGCCCCCGCGTCGATGCCCGCCCGGAACGGCGGCGCCTGCGTGGCGCGCCACTCGTCGAGACTCATCGCCGTCTCGGGGATGAGGTGGTGCGAGTCGCCCGGGGCGCCGCCGTGCCCCGGGAAGTGCTTGAGCGTGGAGAGCACGATGCCCGACTCCCCCGCCACCGCCGCCGCGACACGGTCCGCGACGGCCGCCGGGTCGCCGCCGAAGACGCGCGGGGCGAGGAACGAACCCGGGTCGCCGGTCACGTCGGCGACGATACCGAAGTTGAGGTCGAACCCCGCGGATGCCACGAGCCGCGCGCGGTCGGCGAACGCCTGGCGGGTGGCCTCGGGCGGCATCCGTCCGAGCGCCCGGGCGCTCGGGCCCGGGTCGTCGAGCCGGGCGACCGTGCCGCCCTCCTGGTCGACCGCGGTGAGCGGCGGCAACCCCGGATCGGTCGTGAGCGCCGTCGTGAGCGCCCGTGCGACGTCGACGGAGTACTGCGTGTCGCCGCCCATGAGGATCACCCCGCCCACCCCGGATGCCGCCACGGCGGCCCGCGCGGCGGCCGGGTCGGTGCTCGGGATGCGCGGCATGATGACGCTCTCGGCGAGCTGCAGCGTCGTCATGTCGGCGAGGCGCGCCGTGAGGTATGCGGCCCCGGGGTCGACCGGCTGCGGGGCGACCGCGGGCGCCCAGGCGCGCGGCGGCGCGGCCGACACGGGCGTCGCCTGCGGCGCGCACCCGGCGAGCGCCGCCACGGCGAGCGCCGCCGCGAGCACCGCCGCCGGTCTCCGCATCCCTCGAGCGTAGCTACCCCTTGACCGCGCCCCCCAGCCCCGCGCCCCGCAGGAACACCCGCTGGAAGACCAGGAACAGCACGACGGGGATGATCGTCGAGATCGCGAGCGCCGCGAGCGTCACGTCGAGCTCGGTCTGCGACTGGATGTTCGGCAACCGCACACCGAGCGGCTGCACCGCCGCATCCGGCAGCACGAGCTTCGGCCACAGGTAGTCCTTGAGCGAGGCGATGATGATGAACACCGAGACGACCCCCACGATGGGCCGCGACATCGGCAGCACGATCGACCAGAACATCCGGAACGGCCCCGCCCCGTCGGTGCGCGCCGCCTCGAACACCTCGAACGGCAGGCTGTCGAAGAAGCGCTTCACGACGAGGATGTTGAAGGCGTTCGCCGCCGTCGGCAGCCACACCCCCAGGTAGCTGTTGAGCAGGCTCGGCCCGAACGCGGGACGCGCGACCGTGATGAACAGCGGCACGAGCAGCACGACCGAGGGCACGAAGAGCGTCGCGAGCACCGCCGCCTGCAGCACGCGCGCGTAGGCGGGCCGGAGGATCGACAGCACGTAGGCGCCCGTCGTGGCGATCACGAGCCCCACGACCCACTGGCCGGCGGCGAGCGCGATCGTGTTGAAGAAGTACCTGCCGACCTCCACCTCGACCCAGGCCTGCTGCAGGTTGCCCCAGTCGATGCCGCTCGGCCAGAGGGCGAGCGGCTGCTGGATGATGTCCTGCGTCGTCGACACGGCCGCCTTCGCGAGCCACAGCAGCGGCCCGAGGCCCACCACGACGAGCCCCACGAACAGGAAGACGTGCGAGGCGGCCTGCCCCGCGCGCACGGGGCCGCGGCGTCGGTCGTGCACCGAGAGCACGCCGCGCGGGGCGTCGGGCTCGGCGTTCTCGGATGCGCGTCGACGTCGCAGGGTCGGCAGCTTGAGCGTCGTGCTCATCAGTCGGTGCTCCACTTCTGGGTGGCCTTGAAGTACAGGAAGGATGCCGCGGCGAGGAACAGCGCGAGCATGACCGAGAGCGCGGTCGCCTCGCCGTACTTGCCGCCGAGGCTGTTCTCGAACGCGTAGCGGTAGATGAGCAGCAGCACGGTGACGGTCGCGTTGTTCGGCCCGCCGCCCGTGAACAGGTACGGCTCGAGGAACACCTGCGCGGTCGCGATGATCTGCAGGATGAGCATGACGAAGATCACGCCGCGCAGCTGCGGCAGCGTCACGTGCCAGATCTTGTGCCAGATGGTGGCGCCGTCCACCTCCGCGGCGTCGTAGAGCTCGGGCGGCACGGAGAGCAGCGCCGCGAGGTAGATGATGATCGAGCCGCCCGCGGCGGCCCAGGTGGCCTCCAGCACGAGCGAGGGCATCGCCTGCGTCGCATCCTGGATCCACGGTTGGGGTGGGATGCCGACCCAGCCGAGGATCGTGTTGAAGACGCCCGTGGGCGAGGCGGAGTAGAAGAACTTCCACAGCAGCACCGCGACCACCGGCGGCACGATGACGGGCAGGTAGGCGAGGGCCGAGTACAGGCCCTTCAGGCGCCGCACCTCGCTCATGAGCACCGCCATGAGGATCGGCAGCGGGAAGCCGAACACGAGGGCGAGCAGCGCGAAGTAGGCGGTGTTGAGCACGGCGCGCCCGAGCAGCGGGTCGGCGAGCACGTTCGCGAAGTTGTCGAGGCCGACGAAGCGGTAGGTGATGAGGTTCGTCTTCTGGAAGCTCATCCAGATCGACTGCAGGATCGGCCACCAGCTGTACACGGTGAACACGAGGATCATCGGCAGCGCGAACAGCAGGGTGACGAGCCCGCCGCGGCGCACCCAGCCGCGGATGCTGCGGTCGCGTCGGCGCGGGGTCACGGTCCGCGGACGCAGGCGCTGCTCCACGGCGCGCCGTTCGTCGATGACGGTCATGGGTCTTCCTTCGGGTCGGGTGCCGGGTGGTCGGGAGGCGTGCGCCTCCCGACCACCCGGCGGGACGGGTCAGCCGTCGATGAGGGCCTGGGCGTCCTTGTCGGCCTGGGCGAGGAGCGCGTCGATGTCGGCGTTCTCGTCCGTCAGCACGGCCTGGACGACCGGGTCGAGGAGGGCGTAGACCTCCTGGGTGTGGCTCTTCGGCTCGCCCACCGGGGTCTGCGCGAAGATGCCGTCGATGAAGCCCGTCATCTGGTCGCGCGGCACGTTGACGTACGGCTCGATCCAGGTGAGCGACTCCTCGTAGGTGGCCTGGTCGAGCACCGGCAGCACCGGGGTGCCGACGGCCTGGCCGGCATCCGACAGCGCCTTCGCGTCGGCGACCGCGGCATCCTCGTTCAGCAGCTTCTGCATGTAGTACCAGTCGACCCACTTGACGGCCGCGGCCTTCGTCGCGTCGTCGAGGGTCGGCGGGAGCACCGCGATGTCGCCGCCGCCGAGCACCTTGCCGCCGTCCTCCATCGGGATGGTGGTGAGGCCGTAGACGGACGGGTCGAGCGAGAAGTCGCGCACGAGGGCCGTGTAGAGGTCGGAGCCGGAGGTGTACATGCCGATGTTGCCGGCGGCGAACTCCTGGTTGATCGAACCCCAGTCGAGCAGGAAGTTGTCGCCCATCGAGTCGTCCTCCCAGCGCAGCTCGTGGAAGTACTCGAGGGTCGCCTTCACGCCGTCGTTCGCGATCGTGGAGGTCGCGCCGTCGTCCGACTGCAGGAAGCCGCCACGCGACGCCGACTGCGCGGTGAGCTGCCATCCGCCCGTGTTGTTCTGGGTCATGGTGGCGTAGCCCGCCTTGCCGGTGGCCTCGGAGATCTGCTTCGCGTACTCGCGCACCTCATCCCAGGTGGTGGGCGGCGAGTCGGGGTCGAGCCCCGCCTGCTCGAACAGCTCGCGGTTGTACTGCAGGCCGAGAGCGTAGGCCTGGCGCGGGAAGCCGAACAGGTGGCCGTCGGCGTCCTTCACGGCGTCGAGGATGATGGGGTTGAACTTGTCGGCGTAGCCGAGCTCGTCGATCTCCTCCGTGACGTCGGCGAGCTGGCCGTTCTCGAGCAGCGTCTTGGCATCCGTGAACGGCACCGTGAACACGTCCGGCAGGCTGCCGGCGGCGAGCTGGGCGGTGAAGGTCGGGCCCTCCCACTCGTACTCGACGCCGATGATGTCGATGTTCGGGTACTTCTTCTCGAACTGCGCCTCCTGGGTCGCGAACGCGTCGTACGCGGCCTGGTCGGCGCCGGGCGGGAAGGTGGCGACGCGCAGTTCGACCTTGCCGTCGGAGGATCCTCCGCTGCTGCAGGCGGCGAGCGACGCGACAGTCGCGAACGCCGCGGCGATCGCGATCACCTTGGTGGGTGACTTCATTGTCTTGCCTTTCATCGTTGGGTGATGGGGTGGGTTTCTCCGGGCTCGTGCTGTGGTCGTAGCCACGCCGTGGAGTTCGGGGGGAGGACGCCGTCGGCGACCTCCGTGGAGGCGAGGAGCACCTCGCGGTGGGGCGGCAGCGCGACGGGCGCGTCGAAGCTCGTGACGCTCACGAAGTCGTCGCCGCGGCGGAAGGCGAGCGCGTCCGGCCCGAGCTCCAGCCAGGCGAAGGCGCCGTCGCCGAGGCCGGGCTCGCCGCGGCGGATGCGCAGGGCCGCCCGGTAGAGGGAGAGCATGGACGCCGGGTCGTGCTCCTGCGCCTCCACCGTGTAGAGCGCCCAGCTGCGCGGCTGCGGCAGCCACGGGGTGCCGGTGGCGTGCGGCGAGCTGAAGCCGAACGGCGCCCGGGTGCCCGACCAGGGCAGCGGCACCCGGCATCCGTCGCGGCCCGGGTCGACGCCGCCGGAGCGGTGGTGCATCGGGTCCTGGATGAGCTCGCGCGGGATGTCCTCCGCCTCGGGCAGGCCGAGCTCGTCGCCCTGGTAGATGTACAGCGAGCCCGGCAGCGCCGCCGTGAGCAGCGCCGCGGCGCGGGCGCGGCGGGTGCCGAGCGCGAGGTCGCTCGGGATGCCGAAGCGCTTGGCGAGGAACGCGAAGGAGCTGTCGGCGCGGCCGTAGCGGGTGACGGGGCGGGTGACGTCGTGGTTGGAGAGCACCCAGGTGGAGGGGGCGCCGACGGGCGCGTGCGCGTCGAGGGTGAGGTCGATCGAGCTGCGCAGCTCGGCGGCATCCCACGGGCGGGCGAGGAAGTCGAAGTTGAACGCCGTGTGCATCTCGTCGGGGCGCAGGTACTTCACGAAGCGGTCGAGTTCGGGCAGCCAGATCTCGCCGACGAGCACGCGCGTGCCGGGGTAGGAGTCGGCGAGCGCGCGCCATCCGCGGTAGACCTCGTGCAGTTCGTCGCGGTCCTGGGTGGGGTGCTCGCCGGGGCCGGGGTGGTCAGGCACCTCGCCGAGCTCCGGGTCCTTGATGAGCAGGGCGGCGGAGTCGATGCGCACGCCCGCGACGCCGCGGTCGAACCAGAACCGCAGGATGTCCTCGTGCTCGCGCCGCACGTCCGGGTGGTTCCAGTTGAGGTCGGGCTGGGCGGCGTCGAAGAGGTGCAGGTACCACTGGCCGGGCGTGCCGTCGGGGTTCGTGGTGCGGGTCCAGGTGTCGCCCGCGAACGGCGAGACCCAGCGCGTGGGGAGCTCCTCGGCATCCACGAACCAGAAGCGCTCGCGCTCGGGGCTGCCGGGGCCGGCGGCGAGCGCCGCCTGGAACCACGGGTGCCGGTCGGAGACGTGGTTGGGGACGACGTCGACGATGGTGCGGATGCCGAGGGCGAGCGCCTCGCGGATGAGCAGCTCGGCCTCGGCGAGGGTGCCGAAGTCGGGGTGGATGGCGCGGTAGTCGCTCACGTCGTAGCCGCCGTCGGCGAGCGGGCTCGCGTACCACGGGGTGAACCAGATCGCGTCGACGCCCAGCTCGCGCAGGTAGCCGAGCCGGCTGCGCACGCCCGCGAGGTCGCCCGTGCCGTCGCCGTTGCCGTCCGCGAAGCTGCGCGGATAGACCTGGTAGATGACGGCGGAGCGCCACCACTCGGGGTCGTCGTCGGGCGGCGCGGGCAGCGGGGTGACCGTGCCGGGCAGGACGTCTGCGTCCACGCGGGTTCCTTCGGAGCTCGTTCGCGACGCCCCAGTCGGCGCCGACGAGCCGAATGTATGAAACCCGACAGAATGACGCAAGAACTAAACAACGCGCAAGAAACTCGCCCATCCTTGCGCCCCCTGCCGTTTTCGCAACTCAGGAAGAACGCGCCCCGACGCCCCTACGGAGGGCCGCATCCGCCATCCGTCCTGAGTTGCGAACCCGCGGGGTTTCGCAACTCAGGAAGAACAACGAAAGTGGGCGGCGGATGGGCGTACCGCGCCGCATCTCCTGAGTTGCGAAGTCGGCTGGACCGGATGCGGGCACGCGCCCTCGCGAGACGGCGTCAGCGCGGCGCCGGGCCCGTCGAGCCCCGCACCACCAGCTCCGGCTCGAACAGGTACTCCTCGGTGCCCGGCGCCCCGCCCTGCAGCTGCGCGACGAGCAGCTCGATGACGAGCCGCCCCATCGGCTCGATGGGCTGCCGCACGGTCGTGAGCGGCGGGTCGATCGCGTTCATGAGCGCCGAGTCGTCGAAGCCGACCACCGACACGTCGGCGGGCACCCGGCGTCCGGCACGACGCACGGCGCGGATGGCGCCGAGGGCGAGCGGGTCGGATGCGCACAGCAGCCCGGTCGCGCCGGCCTGGATGAGGCGTGCCGCCGCCGCCTGGCCGGCCTCGAGCGTGTAGTGCGAGTGGGCGACGAGGGCGGGGTCGAGCGCGCCGCCGTCGGCCGCCGCGAGGCGTTCTGCCGCCTCGAGCTTGCGCTGCGAGGGCACGTGGTCGGCGGGCCCGAGCACGAGTCCGATGCGCTCGTGGCCGAGCTGGCGCAGGTGGTTCCAGCCGAGCTCGACGGCGACGTGGTCGTCGGTCGACACGGTGGGGAAGGCGAGTTCGGCGACCCGCGCGTTGACGAGCACGGTGGGGATGCCGAGCTCGGCGAGGCGCGCGTAGTGCTCGTGCGGCGCATCCGCCTGGGTGTACTGGCCGCCCACGAAGACGACGCCGGAGACGCGCTGCTCGAGCAGCAGCTCGATGTAGTCGGCCTCGCTGATGCCGCCCGCGGTCTGCGTGCAGAGCACGGGCGTGTAGCCCTGCTGCACGAGCCCGCCGCCGACGAGCTCGCCGAAGGCGGGGAAGATCGGGTTGGTGAGCTCGGGCAGGAAGAGCCCCACGAGGCGCGCCCGTTCGCCGCGCAGCTTGCTGGGGCGCTCGTAGCCGAGCACGTCGAGGGCGGCGAGCACGGCCTGCCGCGTCGACTCCCCCACGCCGGGCTTGCCGTTGAGCACGCGGCTCACGGTGGCTTCGCTGACCCCGACCTTCTTGGCGACCTCGGCAAGACGACTCGACATGTTCGAAACTCTACGCAATCCGCGCAATTCTTTGCAGCCCCGCCCCCGATCCGCCCTTCCCGGACCCGGCCGACGCCCCGCATCCGCCCCAGACCGCGACCAGATCGTTACCTTCCGCCGCCGAACAGCATGAGAAATGCAGGAGATTCCACGGATGCGGCCCGGATTCTCGGGGAGCCGCCGCGGCTCAGCTCGGGTTCTCCTGCATTTTCGACACCGACGTGCGGATGCCGATGAACGAGACGACGCCGCCGAGGGCGAGGAGGGCTGCGATCACCCACAGCGAGCGGTGCAGTCCCGCGAGGTCGAGCGCGCCGCCCGTGATGACGCCGAGCATCGCCACCGCGAGCAGGCCCGCGATCCGCGCGACCGCGTTGTTGACGGCGGATGCGATGCCCGAGCGGGCCGGCTCGATCGCACCGAGGATGGCCGCGGTGAGCGGCGACACCGTGAGGGTGAGGCCCACACCGAACAGCAGGATGCCCGGCAGCAGCTGGCTCACGTAGTCGAAGGGGTCGCCGATGCGCAGCATGAGCAGCGACGCCGCCGCCATGACGAGCGGCCCCGCGGTCATGAAGACGCGCGGCCCCCAGCGGCCCGCGAGCGAGCCCGCCCAGCCGGAGCCGACCGCCATGAGGATCGAGATGGGCAGGCTCGCGAGCCCCGCGAGGGTCGCCGGCAGCCCGGCGCCCTGCTGCAGGTACACCGAGATCACGAAGGAGTTGAGCCCGAGCGCGCCGTAGACGAAGAAGGTCGCGAGGTTGCCCCAGCCGAAGTCGCGGATGCGGAACAGCCCGAGCGGCATCATGGGGCGCGCGCTCCGGTGCTGGTGCACGAGGAAGCCCGCGAAGGCGGCCACGCCGCCGAGCCCCGCGGCGAGCACCGAGGCGTTCCAGCCGAGCCGGGGCTGCTCGATGAGGGCGTAGACGATGCCCCCGAGCCCCACCGCGCACAGCACCGCGCCGAGCACGTCGATGCGCACGCCGGGCGCGTGCACGTCGCGGCGTCCGAGCAGCGCGAGCAGCCAGAACACGAGCCCGATCGGCACGACGTTGACGACGAACGCCCAGCGCCACGACAGCAGGTCGACGAACAGGCCGCCGACGAGCGGGCCGGCGAGCAGCGACGCCGAGGTGAGCGCCGTCCAGGTGCCGATCGCCTTCGCCTGGGCGGCGCCCGAGAAGGTCGAGGTGATGAGGGCGAGCGAGCTCGGCACGAGCAGCGCCCCGCCCACCCCCTGCAGCCCGCGGGCGAGGATGAGCACGAGCGGGTCGGGGGCGAGCGCGATGACGAGCGAGGCGACCCCGAAGATCACGAGTCCCGCCCGCAGCACGCGGATGCGGCCGTAGACGTCGCTCACGGCCCCCGCCACGAGGATGAGCGAGCCGAGCGTCAGCAGGTAGGCGTCGACGATCCACTGCTGCGCCGCGAGCCCGCCGCCGAGTTCGCGCTCGATCGCGGGGAGGGCGACGTTGACGATCGTCGAGTCGAGGAAGGAGGCGACCGTGGCGAGCACCGCGATCGTCAGCACGAGACGCTGCTCGCGGGTCATCCGAGCTCCCGCTCGACCTCGGCGACCACGAGCCGGGGCAGCTCCGGTCGCAGCAGGATGCGGAAGTGCCCGATCACCGGCAGGGTCACGTTGCGCGCGCCTTCGAGCGTGGAGCCGTCGGGGATGTGCGGGTCCCACCGCGGGGCGATCGACACGATCCGCGCGTTGACGGTCTGCTCGGTGACGAGCCGCGAGATCACCGGGCTGTCGGGGCGGAACTCGCGCATGGCGCGCGGGATCGCGTAGTACGCCATCCGGGATCCGCCGAACGGTGTCGCGATCGCGACGACGCGGTCGACCCGGTGCTCGACGTCGTCGTGGGCGAGCACGTGCTTGCCGATGAGCCCGCCCTTCGAGTGGGCGACGATGGCGAGGTCCGTGAGGTCGAGTTCGCGGATGCGTCGCCACACGATCTCGGCGGACGCGGGGATGGGGCGGTGGTTGAGCCCGAGCCGCGGAACGGTGATGACCGGATGCCCGGCGTCGTGGAGCGCGTCGGCGACGGCCCGCAGGTAGTGCCAGGTCTCGTACACGCCGGGGACGATCAGCACGGGGCGCCCGTCGCCGCGTGCGTAGCGCGCGGGCACCGGCCAGTCTCGGGCGGCGCGCACCCGGAAGCGCATCGCGTTCGGGAAGTCGCCCACGATCGCCGCGGCGTGCCGACCGAGCGAGGGCCGCTGCTCGTCCATGCCACCTCCCGCCTCGAGGCTACGCTCGCCCGAGCCCCCGTCGCTGATCGGTCGGTTTCTGGCCCCAAACCGACGGTTTGGGGCCAGAAACCGACCGATCAGGGGGTGCGCGACGGCCGCGCGTCAGTCGAGCAGCTCACGCACGCGCGGGATGACGACCCCGCCGTAGAGCTCGATCGCGTGCATGAGGTGCTCGTGCGGCACCGTTCCGGAGGCGTACTTGAAGTCGAAGCGCTGGATGCCGAGGGTGCGCACCGTCTCGGCGATCCGCTGGGCGACCGTCTCGGGCGCGCCCACGTACTGCGAGCCGTGCGCCACCTCGAGCTCGAAGGAGTCGCGCGTGGCGGGCGGCCAGCCGCGCTCCTTCCCGATGCGGTTCGCCATCACCTCGTAGTGGGGCCAAGCGATGTCGCGCGCCTCCTCGTCGGTGTCGGCGAGGAAGCCGGGCGAGTGCACGGCGACGGGCAGCTCGTCGCGGCCGAGCTGGGCGAGCGCCCGGTGGTAGAGGTCGACGTAGGGCGCGAAACGCGCGGGGTCGCCGCCGATGATGGCGAGCGCGAGGGGGAAGCCGTAGCGCGCGGCGCGCACGACCGACTCCGGCGATCCGCCCACCCCGACCCAGGTGCGGATGGGGCCGCCCTCGGTCTTCGGGTACACGTCGACGTTCTCCAGCGGCGCGCGGATGGTGCCCTGCCACGTGACGGGCTGCTCGGTGAGCAGCGCCGCGAGCAGGTCGATCTTCTCCTCGAAGAGCACCTCGTAGTCGTGCAGGTCGTAGCCGAACAGCGGGAACGACTCGGTGAAGGAGCCGCGCCCGATGGTGATTTCGGCGCGTCCGTTCGAGACGGCGTGCAGCGTGGAGAAGCGCTCGAACACGCGCACCGGGTCGTCGGAGGACAGCACGGTCACCGCGGTGCCGAGGGTGATGCGCTCGGTGCGGGCGGCGATCGCGGCGAGCAGGATCTCGGGCGAGCTGACCGAGAAGTCGTCGCGGTGGTGCTCGCCGATGCCGAAGGCGTCGACGCCGAGCGAGTCGGCGAGCACCCCCTGCTCGACGGTGTTCCGGATCACCTGCGCGGCGGGCAGGCGGGTGCCGTCGAGGTCGACGCTCACGTCGCCGAAGGTGTCGAGTCCGAACTGCAGTGGGGTCATGATTCATGCAACCGCATGGATCCGGCGCCCATTCCCCCGCTAGACCGCGTGCGGGTACCGCACCGCGGGTGTGGGCACGTCGCCCGTCGTCTGCCGCAGCTCGCTGCGCAGCTGCTGCGAGGCGAGCTTCAGCTCGAGCTCGTCGGTGACGAGCGCGGCGAGGTCGACGAGCGACTCCAACTGCCCCTCGCTGATGGTGCGCGGCGTGAAGTCGGCCACCGAGATGACGCCCACGTTGTAGCCCTCGGGCGACTTGATCGGCACCCCCGCGTAGAACCGCATCGCGAACCCGCCCGTCACGAGCCC
Organism: Protaetiibacter intestinalis; assembly: GCF_003627075.1. Taxonomy (NCBI): domain Bacteria; kingdom Bacillati; phylum Actinomycetota; class Actinomycetes; order Micrococcales; family Microbacteriaceae; genus Protaetiibacter; species Protaetiibacter intestinalis. The sequence continues at coordinate 128,409 of NZ_CP032630.1, forward strand.
GTGTTCGGAGGAGCGCGGGTCGAGCACGCAGTTCTCGACCACCCACGGCTGCTCGTCGGCGATGACGCCCGAGCACAGCCCGTCGTCGCGCGCGAGCCCCTGGATGTCGGTGCCGGGGTGCGCGAGGAAGCGGATGTCGTCGTGGTCGATCATGCTCACGATCGCGACCGGCGCATCCGCGACCCGTCGCGCGAGGTTCGCGACCCGCTCGAACACCTCGTCGCCGGGGCGGGCGTAGGGCTCGTAGCGGCGCATGGCGTTCATGCGGGCGGTCTCGTCGATGGGGATGGGCGCGGGGCGGTTCCGCCGCCGGCCCGACTCCTCGATGATGATCTGCCGCAGCGCGAGCAGGATGTCGTGGGTCGGCGGACGCTGGGCGGGGTCGCGCTGCAGCATCGCCGTGAGGAGGCTGCGCCACGAGGTGCTCAGCTCGGCGGGCAGGATCGGGTCGGTCTTGAGCCGCGACACCGCGGAGGCGGAGGGGTCGCCCGGGTACTCGATGTGCCGCGTGAAGCACTCGAGCAGCACGAGCCCGAGCGCGTAGACGTCGGAGGCGGGCCCGACGAGGTCGCGCAGCACCTGCTCGGGGCTGAGGTACGCGGCCGTGCCGGTCGTGTTGGTCTCCTCGGGGCCGAGCGCGGCGGCCGCGTCGAAGGCGATGCCGAAGTCGGTGAGCCGGGCACGCGAGCGGGTGTCGCTCGTGCCGTACTCGACGAGCATGACGTTGGAGGGCTTGAGGTCGCGGTGCACGACGCCGCGCGCGTGCACGTAGTCGAGCGCCTCGGCGAGGTCGTAGCCGATCTCGGCGATCGCGCGGGACGACAGCACCCCCGCCTTGATGGCCTCCTCGAGGTTGGGGCCCGTGACGAGCTCCATGATGAGGTACGGGTGCGGCTCGGCGGGCACCGAGTCGTCGATGCCGGCGTCGAGCAGGGTGACGATGCCGTGGTGGCTGAGGGCGGCGAGCATCCGCAGCTCGGCGGCGAAGACGGGGGTCGACTCGGCGCCGACGGGCACCGCTCCGAAGAGCTTGATGGCGACGTCGCGGCCGAGCTGCTCGTCGCGCGCGCGATAGACGGTCGCCATGCCTCCACGACCGATGACGCTGCCGGGGCGATAGCGCCCCTTGAGCAGTGTCTGCGAATACGAATCGGACGGACGATCCATGTTCCACCCCTTTAACTGAGGATGTTACCGGTTCACCGGGTGTTTTCGTACTCCTTTGTCTACCCCCGGATGCGCGCGTACGCACCTTCTATGCGTGTGCATGCATCTTCAGAGTCCGGCGCGCAGCTCCGCGAACAGTTCGGCCGCGCCGTCGAGGCGCGCGAGCGGTGCCGCCTGGCCCGCCCAGAGCGACAGCAGCTCGCCCTGGTCACGGCGGGCGGCCTCCGCGCGGAAGGCGCCGGTGGCCCAGTTCTGGGCGGGGAACGGCGCGATCGGGGCGCCCTCGAGCTCGCGCATCGCGCGGTTCGGGATGCCGCGGGCGAGTCGACCGCTGAGCGCCCGGGTGAGGGCGGTGCCGTCGTCGGCGACCGCGCGGATGGCGTCGCGGTGGGCGGAGGTCGCCGCCGATTCGCGGGTGGCGAGGAAGGCCGTGCCGACGAGCACGCCGTGCGCCCCGAGCGCGCGGGCGGCGGCCACACCGCGCCGGTCGGCGATGCCGCCGGCCGCGATGACGGGCACGTCGACGGCGTCGACCACCTGGGGCACGAGCGCCAGGGTGCCGACGAGCGAGTCCTCGGCCGCGCGCAGGAACGAGACGCGGTGGCCGCCGGCCTCGGCGCCGCTCGCGACGATCGCGTCGACTCCCCCGGCCGCGAGCGCCCGCGCCTCGGCGACGGTCGTGGCGGTGCCGAGCACCCGGATGCCGCGTTCGTGCGCGGCCGCCACGGCATCCGCGGGCGGCACGCCGTAGACGAAGCTCACGACCGCGGGGCGGGCGTCGAGCACCGCCTCGAACTGCTCGGCGAAACCCGGCAGGAAAGCGTCGGGAGCCACGGGCGGCTGTATGCCGAGTTCGGCATAGAAGGGCGCGAGGCGCGTCGTGAGGGCCGCGATGTCGATCCGGTCGGGCGTCACCTCGTCCCCCGTCGGCAGCCACAGGTTGAGCCCGATGGGCGCATCGGTCGCGGCCCGCAGGGCGTCGGCGGTCTGCCGGATGCGCTCTGCCGGGTAGCCGTAGAGCCCGTACTGGCCGAGGCCTCCCTGCTCGCTCACCGCGGCCGTCAGCTCGACGTTCGAGAGGCCGCCGAAGGCGCCGAGCACGATCGGGTGCCGGATGCCGAGCAGGGCCTCGAGCGCGGCCGTCACCGCGCGGCCTCGGGCAGCTCGGCGCCGCAGCGCGGGCACGTCGCGGCGGGCGCCGGCGTCTCGTCGAGACCGCCGCACTCGGGGCACACGCGGCCCAGCCAGCAGGCCGCGTCGCCCACCGGCTCCGGGATGCGGATGAACCCGTCGCTCACGGATCCGAGGCTACCCCGCGACCACCCCCGCACGAGGTGGTTGACACCGGGAGCGCTCCCGGGATACCGTCTCGACTCAATACCGGGAGCGCTCCCGGCGCTCGCTTCGGGAGCGCTCCCGGTATCCCCTTCACCGACACAAAGGAGTGACCATGAGGACGACCCTGCGCGCACGCACCGCGCTCGGCATCGCCACCATCACGGGCGTCGCGCTCATCGCGAGCGGCTGCGCATCCGGCGACGACAACGGAGGCGGTGAAGGCGGCGACGTGACGCTCACCATCGCGACCTTCAACGACTTCGGCTACACCGACGAGCTCCTCCAGGAGTACATGGACGAGAACCCGGGCGTCACGATCGTGCACAACCGTGCCGCCACCAGCAACGACGCCCGCAGCAACTTCTTCCAGAAGCTGGGCGCCGGATCCGGACTCGCCGACGTCGAGGCCATCGAGGTCGACTGGCTGCCCGAGCTCATGCAGTACTCGGACAAGCTCTACGACCTGAGCGACGCATCCGTCGAGGGCCGCTGGCTCGACTGGAAGGCCGCCGCCGCGACCGACGCCGACGGCCGCCTCGTCGGCTACGGCACCGACATCGGCCCGATGGGCGTCTGCTACCGCTCCGACCTGTTCGCGGAGGCCGGCCTGCCGACCGACCGCGCCGAGGTCGCGAAGCTGCTCGAAGGCGACTGGGACACTTACTTCTCGGTCGGCCACGACTACGTCGCGAAGACCGGCAAGGCCTGGTTCGACTCGGCCGGCGCCACCTACCAGGGCATGAGCAACCAGTTCACCAACTTCTACGAGAAGAACGACGGCACCGTCATCGCGACCGAGAATCCGGATGTGGAGAACACCTTCCGCACGGTGCTCGAGGAGTCGGCCGACCTCTCGGCGAAGCTCGGCCAGTGGTCGGACGACTGGTTCGGCGCCCTCTCCTCGGGCGACTACGCGACCATGCTCTGCCCCGGCTGGATGCTCGGCGTCATCTCCGGCAACGCGGCCGACACCACCGGCTGGGACATCGCGGACGTCTTCCCCGGCGGCGGCGGCAACTGGGGCGGCTCGTACCTGACCGTCCCCGCCCAGGGCAAGAACACCGAGGCGGCCAAGAAGTTCGCCGCGTGGCTGACCGCGCCCGAGCAGCAGATCAAGGCGTTCCAGAACGCCGGCACCTTCCCCAGCCAGCTGGAGGCGTACACGGATGAGGCCCTCACCGGCGCCGTCAACGAGTACTTCAACAACGCCCCCGTCGGCGAGATCCTGATCAACCGCGCCAACGCGGTGAACCCGGAGCCGCCGTTCAAGGGACCGAAGTACTTCCAGATCAACGACGCCGCACAGCAGGCGCTCACCCGGGTCGAGACGGGCCAGCAGTCGATCGACGACTCGTGGGCCCAGTTCGTCAGCGAGGTGAACGCGCTCGGCTGAGCCGTCACCCCTGCGGGGGCGGGCTCATGGATGGGACGCCCGCCCCCGCACCACCCGAGAACGCGCACCACCGAACCACCCGACGAACCGACCCTGCACCCGAGGATCCACGATGACCACACTCACCGGCCGGCAACGCCTCGCCAACGTCAGCTATCGCGCGACGCCCTACGTCTACATCTCGCCGTTCTTCATCCTCTTCGCGGTGGTGGGCCTGTTCCCGCTCGTCTACACCGCCTGGGTGTCGCTGCACGAGTGGAGCCTCATCGGCGGCGACGGCGGCTGGGTCGGCCTCGACAACTACGCCGCGGTGCTCGGCGACCGCAAGTTCTGGATCGCGCTGCGCAACTCGCTGTCGATCTTCCTGCTCTCCTCGGTGCCGCAGCTGATCTTCGCGCTGCTCATCGCATCCGCCCTCGACACCAACCTGCGGGGCAAGACCTTCTGGCGGATGGGCGTACTGCTGCCCTACGTCGTGGCCCCGGTCGCAGTGGCGCTCATCTTCGGCCAGCTGTTCGCCGACCAGTTCGGCGCCATCAACAACCTGCTGTCGGTGTTCGGGATCGGCCCGGTCGGCTGGCACGTCGACCCGCTCGCGAGCCACGTGGCGATCGCGACGATGGTCAACTTCCGCTGGACCGGCTACAACTCGCTCGTGCTGCTCGCCGCGATGCAGGCGATCCCGCGCGACTACTACGAGGCGGCCGTCATCGACGGCGCGGGGCGCATCCGGCAGTTCCTGTCGGTGACGATCCCCGGCATCCGCCCCACCCTCATCTTCGTGATCATCACCTCGACGATCGGCGGACTGCAGATATTCGACGAGCCGCGCCTCTACGACCAGTTCGGCCTGGGCGGCGCCGACTCGCAGTGGCTGACGCTCACCCTCTACCTCTACAACCTCGGCTGGGACCGCTTCGACTTCGGCAAGGCCTCGGCGGTCGCGTGGCTGCTGTTCCTCGTGATCGCGATCTTCGGCCTCATCAACCTGCTGGCGTCTCGCCGCATCTCGACGGAAGGGACCAAGTGATGTCCGCCGCCACCTACAGCTCGGCGCAGCTGGCCCGCAACAAGCGGCGTCGGATGCGGAACCTCGCGCTCGCGCAGCGCCGGCCCGGCTGGCTCGGCTACGCGTTCCTCGGCCTCGTGCTGCTGCTCAGCATCCTGCCGCTGTACTGGTCGTTCCTGGTCGCCTCGGGCGACGCCCAGTCGGCGCGCGACCCCAACCTGTCGTGGTTCCCGGGCGGGCACTTCATCGAGAACGCGATCAACGCGATCTCGAACCCGGCCGTCAACTTCTGGAAGGCGCTCGGCAACTCGATCCTCGTCTCGGTGACCGTGTCGGCATCCGTCGTGTTCTTCTCGACGCTCGCCGGCTACGCCTTCGCGAAGCTCAAGTTCCGCGGCCGCGGGCCGCTGCTCGTCTTCATCATCGCGACGATGGCGGTGCCCACCCAGCTCGGCGTCGTGCCGCTGTACCTGCTCATGGCGCAGTACGGCTGGATCGACACCATGCAGGCGATCATCGTGCCGGCGCTCGTGAACGCCTTCGGGGTGTTCTGGATGACGCAGTACATCGCCCAGGCGCTGCCCGACGAGATCATCGAGGCGGCGCGCGTGGACGGCGCGAGCTCGTTCCGCTCGTTCCGCTCGATCGTGCTGCCGATCGCGCGGCCCGCCGCGACGATGCTCGCCCTCTTCACCTTCGTGGCCAGCTGGACCAACTTCTTCTGGCCGTTCATCGTGCTCACGCCGCAGAACCCGACGCTGCCGGTGGCGCTGTCGCTGCTGCAGGCCAACTACTTCGTCGACTACTCGGTCGTGCTCGCGGGCACGCTGCTCGCGACGGTGCCGCTGCTGGTGCTGTTCGTGGTGGCGGGCAAGCAGCTCGTGTCGGGCATCATGCAGGGAGCCATCAAGTGACACTGCCGGACGGGTTCGTCTTCGGCGCGGCGACGGCCGCGTTCCAGATCGAGGGGGCCGCCTGGATGGACGGCCGTCGCGACTCCATCTGGGATGCGTTCTGCCGCGTGCCGGGTGCCGTGGTCGACGGCGACGACGGCTCGGTCGCGTGCGACCACTACCACCGGTACCCGGAGGATGTGGCGCTCATGGCCTCGCTCGGGCTCGACGCCTACCGTTTCTCGATCTCGTGGGCGCGGGTGGTGCCGGATGACGCGGCCGTGAACCCGGCCGGGCTCGCCTTCTACGACCGGCTCGTCGACACGCTGCTCGAGGCCGGCATCCGCCCCTGGCCGACCCTGTACCACTGGGACCTGCCGCAGGCGCGGGAGGAGCTCGGCGGCTGGCCGGCGCGCGAGACCGCGGAGCGGTTCGTGGAGTACGCGCTCGCCGTGCACGGCGCGCTCGGCGACCGGCTCGGCACCTGGACGACGTTCAACGAACCGTGGTGCTCGTCGTTCCTCTCCTACACCGCGGGCGCGCACGCGCCGGGGCGGCGTTCGGCCCCCGACGGCGTGGCTGCGGGGCACCACCTGCTGCTCGCGCACGGGATGGCCGCCGCCGCGCTGAAGTCGGCCGGCGCCTCCGAGGTGGGCATCACGCTCAACCTCGCCCCCGTGCGGGCGCTGCGACCCGACGACGCCGGCGACCGGGATGCGGCGCGCCGGATCGACGGACAGTTCAACCGCTTCTTCCTCGACCCGCTGTTCCGCGGGCACTACGCCGACGACCTGCGCGCCGACCTCGCGCCGTACGGCATCGACGATGTGGTGCGGGAGGGCGACCTCGCGGCGATCCGCGACTCGCTCGACTTCCTCGGGGTGAACTACTACCACGGCGAGACCGTGTCGGTGCTGCCGCCGGAGACCCGGCTGCGGCAGGACGCGCCCACCTCGCGGGAGACCGGATCGCCGTTCCCGGCATCCGACGGCATCCACTGGCATCCGACGGGCGCGCCGGTGACCGCGATGGGCTGGGAGGTGGAGCCGCACGGGCTCACCGAGCTGCTGGAGCGGGTGTCGCGCGACTACACCGGCCCCGCCGGCATCCCGGTGTACGTGACCGAGAACGGCGCCGCGTTCGACGACGTCGTCGCGGAGGACGGCTCGGTGCCGGATGCGGACCGCGTCGCGTTCCTGCAGGCGCACCTGGATGCGGTGTCGGAGGCGCGGTGGCGAGGGGTGGACGTGCGCGGCTACTTCTACTGGTCGCTGCTCGACAACTTCGAGTGGGCGTGGGGGTACGAGAAGCGGTTCGGGCTCGTCCGGGTCGACTACGACACGCAGCAGCGCACCCTCAAGGACTCGGCCCTCGCCTATCGTGACGCGATCGCCGCGGCGCGCGCCGGCATCTGAGCCGCGTCGCTACGCTGAACCGGTGGCCAGACCGACGACTCCCCCACGTCGTCCCACCCTCGAGATGGTGGCTGCCGAGGCGGGGGTGACACGCTCGACGGTGTCGCGCGCCCTCAACGCGGAGCGCGACGTGTCGGCCGCGACGATCGCGCATGTGCGCGAGGTGGCGGCGCGGATGGGGTACGTGCCGAACCGGGCGGCGAAGTCGCTCGCCTCCGCCCGTTCGATGGCGATCGCACTCGTCATCCCAGAGCCCGGGGTGCTCGCCCTCGCCGACCCGCACCTCGTCGCGGTGATGGCGGGGGTGTCGCGGCGCATCGAGGACTCCGACTACCTGCTGAACCTCATGGTCGCGGGCGACTCCGAGAACGCGAAGATCATGCGCTACCTGACGAGCGGTGTCGTCGACGGAGTGCTCGTGGCGTCGCAGCACTCGCGCCACGACGCGCTGCTGCACCTGCACGACCTCGTGCCGGTCGTGTTCTCGGGTCGCCCCACCGAGGTGACGGACCCGCCGAACTACTTCATCGACGTCGACAACGCGCGGGCGGCATCCGTCGCGGCGAACCACCTGCTGTCGCTCGGGCGGCGGCGCATCGCGACCATCACCGGGCCGGAGGACATGGCGGCGGCGGGCGACCGCACCGACGGTTGGCGTGCCGCGCTGGTCGCCGCGGGACTGCCCGCGGACCTCGTGGGCGTCGGCGACTGGACCGCGCTCGGCGGAGCCGCGGCCATGCGCGCGCTGCTGGAGGCGCATCCGGACATCGACGGCGTCTTCGCGGCCAACGACGTGATGGCGGCAGCCGCCGTCTCGGTGCTGCTGGATGCGGGGCGTTCGGTGCCGTCGGATGTGGCGGTGGTCGGCTTCGACGACTCCTCCGCGGCCTTGTCGGCGCGCGTGCCGTTGACGACGATGAGCCAGCCGTCGGAGCACACGGGCGAGCAGATGGCCGACCTCCTCCTCCGCATCCTCGCCGGCGAGGACGTGCCCATCTCGACGGTCGTCGAGTCGCATCTCGTGCGCCGCGCGTCGGCGTAGCGCCCGCCCTGCGTTCCGCTCGTCGGTCGGGTTCTCCGCGATACTCGAGTCATGGCGGTCATCGGTTCGGTGCGCATCGTGCAGACCCACGACGCTCTGGGGCGCGTCGCGCCGGCCGAGTTCCTGCAGCCGCTCGCCGACACCGTCTCGCTCGAGGTCTCGGTGGCCGAGTTCCTCGCGCCGCTCGACCCGCGCCCGACGGACCGCCCGGGTGTCTACACCTACCGTGACCCGCAGCGGGGTTCGGGGTGGCTCGAGCTGGTGGGGTTCTCCCCCGGCGCGCTCGAGCGGGCGGCGGATGCGCTGCTCATGGAGCGGGTCGAGGCGGAGGTGGGCGAGATGACCCCGTTCCGCAATGAGGACATGCACCTGCCGCGCGGTGGTTTCGGCTCTCGCAACCCGTGGCTGATGCTCGTCTTCGGGGCGGTCGTGGCCGGGGTCGGCGTGTGGACGATCGTCGTGGGCCTCACGCGGGTGGAGCTGCCGTTCACGATCGTCGTGCCGGTGCTGGGTGTGCTGTTGATCGCCGCCGCGACGTGGCTGTTCCTCCACGGCGCCCGACGTGTGCGCTGGTGGCACGCCGCCCGCGCCACGGCGCGCCGTCTCGAGGGGCGCCTTCCCGACCGTCTGCAGTCCTGAGGCTGCCGGAGCCGGGGTCGGGGTCGAGGTCGAGGTCGAGGTCGGGGTCTGCTGCCGGGGTCGCGGCGCAGTGCGGCGTCAGCGCGCGTCGCTGCGGGCCGTGGCGGCTGCGGTGAGTCGACGGTGGGCGGCGGATTTCGTGGCGAGCGGGATCGGTGTCTGCGTGCGGTCGATGCCAGGTGGCGGGATGAGCCGGTAGTTCGTGCCGTGCTCGTGTTCGATCTCCCACCCGGCGGCGTGGACGAGCAGGTGATGGTGTCGGCAGAGGAGGATTCCGTCGTCGATGTTGGTGTCGCCTCGGTCGCGCACGTAGTGCTTGATGTGGTGCGCCTCGGTCCACGAGGGCGGCCGTTCGCAGCCGGGGAACATGCATCCGCCGTCTCGGATGGCGAGCATGGTCTTCTGCTTGGTGGTGAAGAGTCGCACGGTGCGGCCGAGGTCGAGCGGTCGGCCGCGCTGATCGAAGACGGCCTCCTGGGTGCCAGCGGTGCACACGGCGCGCTCGGCCGTGGCGACGGAGACGGGCGCGGTCTGTCCGTCGAGGTGGGCGACGCCGCGACCGTCGGTGAGGTTCTGCCGGGTGATGAGCACACGCACCGCGGGTGCGGCGTGTCCGGGGAGCAGCATGGGGTCGGCGGAGGCGCCCGCCCGCAGGAGCGCGAGCATCGCATCCGAGGCGAGCTGTTCGGCGGTGCGGGGGTCGTTCACGATGGCGGCCGCGCGGGAGGCTGCGTCGGCGTCGACGAAGCGGGGCCCGCCGAGTTTGGGCGAGACGGTGCGGTCGTACATGTCGGTGACGATCGCCGCCGTCTCCGGGTCCATCACCCAGGTGGCGCGCGTCATGCCGTCGGGCTGGCGGTACACCCGGAACGATCGCGCCTCGTAGCGACGGCGTTCGCGGGTGGCGACGCCTGCCTCGTCGAGTTCGTCGCGGAGTTCGCGGGCGCGTTTGAGCAGTCGGTCGACGTCGAGGGCGCGCGCCTCGTCGAGCAGCAGTTCGACCGCGCCGCGGAGCGCCTCGGCGGTGATGCGGTCGGCGTCGCGTGAGGCGTCTCCCGTGAGCGGGTCGGGCTCGCCGAGGCCGCGGCGGATCGCGTCGACCTTCTCGACCGAGATCGAGCCGTCGCGCAGCGCGGCGACGGCGGGCACCATCCACGGCTGGGCGGGGGCGGGCGGAGTCTGCTCGAGCACTTCACCGGTGGCAGGGTCGGCGGCCGGTGCGGGTGCGTTCTCGGCGTCGGCGGTCTGCACCATGAGGGTGCCCACGGCGACCGCCCGCTTCGCCTCCCCCATCGTGGAGCCGGTCGTGACGCGGATCAGCTCTTCGGGGGTGCGGTGCCCGAGCGACTGCGCCATGCCCGTGAAGCCGAGCTCGTGGCGGGAACGGCGGGCGACCTCCCCCGCGATGAGCGCCTGCTGCGCACCGATGTGACGGGCCTGCGCGGCGTGGATCTCGGCGAGTTCGAGCAGTTCGGCATCCGAGACGGAGCGGTACAGCTCGGCACCGCCGGGCGCGCTGGTGAGGTAGGCGAGGGCCACCACCTGCTCCTCCACCGCCGAGATCGGGGGGAGTTCATCCCCAGCCGGCACATACTCCCCCTCCCACGGTTCGGGGACCCCGGCATCCTGGGTGTCGACGTCATCGAACCGCAACCCCGGGAGGTCGATCAGATGTTCGATGGTAAACATGCGGTAAGCCTACCATCAGTCGTCTATATATACTAGTACTTCTCCACAGCGAACCCCGACGAGCGAACATGCTGGCCGCCGCGCGCAAGCTCGCCACATGGCTGCAGACCCATCGCCCGTCGACACCCGGGCCCCTGCTCGCTCGCGAGTTCGACGAGCTCCACGCGGCGATCGGGCCGCCGCTCGACCTGGCGGTTCGATCGGCCCCGGTGCGCGGCCGACCCGTGGCCGCATCCTCCCCTACGACAACCTGGATGAGTGGGGCATCGGCTGGTCTCGGCCTCGCATTGTTCCCCGTGGTCTTGGGCGCCATCGGCCTGATCGTCTCGTTCCTCATCAACGCCACGCTCGCTCGCTGAACGGGGCGGGCCGCGCGAAGCGGCCCTCGTGACCGAACCGAGACTTGCGCGCATCCCGGGCGTGTCGCTACTGTCGCTGTTCTGCCCACTCGGGCCACACCACACCCAGGAGACGCACATGCACGGCGAACACGACATCCACGCGGGCACCCGCGGGATCTCGCGCGCCCTCGCGCTCCTTCAGAATCCCGCGCACATCCGCTGAGACCTGGCGGCCCCCCGCGGCCGCCGAACAGAGGTCGGGCCCGAGCGGCCGGAGGCTATCGCCCACCCGGTTCCGCGTCTCCGGGCACGATCCAGCGCAGGACTGTGATCCCGCTAGTTGGCATACGCCGTTCGACTCGGCACGGGCCCCGCCCCGCGCAGGAGGCGACGGGTCGCCTTGCGCGATCGGGGCAACCCGCATCGCCCGCGACCCGCCGCCGCGCGAGGCGGGGGCTCACAGACCCCGCGCATCCCACCCCGCAACACCGCACAGAAAGGAAATGACCATGACCACCATCCGCCTCGTCGATACCGGCCTCCGCGTGACGGTGAAGCCGTGGGAGCTCGCCGTCGTCGACCGCGAGGGCGTCATCGCCCGCACCGTCGGGCCGGGCCGCCACCGCAGGCGCCGCCGCGAGACGTGGCGCATGCTCGACACCCGCGCCCGCTGGCTGCCGCTCGCCACGCAGGACGTGCTGACCTCCGACGGCATGCAGGTGCGCCTCACCCCGGTGGTGCGCTACCGCGTCGTCGAGCCGGTCGCCTGGCTGACGCAGGCCGACATCCCCGCGGATGCCGTGTACGTGCTGGCCCAGCTGGCCGTGCGCGAGGCGGTCGCCGGCCGCACGCTCGACGAGGTGCTCGCCTCGCGGGCGGATGTGCTGGCGGGCGTCCGCGAGCGGCTGACGGTCGCGGTCGCCGCGCTCGGCGCCGAGGTGCTCGACTTCGACGTGCGCGACGTGACCCTGTCGGCCGAGCTGCGTCACGCCTTCGCCGAGACGGCCCTCGCCCGCGAGCAGGGCCGCGCCAAGCTCGAGCGTGCTCGAGCGGATGCGGCCGCGCTGCGTTCGCTCGCGAACGTCGCGCAGGTGCTCGAGGCGCACCCGTCGCTGCTGCAGCTGCGCACCCTCGAGGCGGCGGCTGCGGGCGGGCACTTCATCGTCCGCGTCGGCGATGCCGGGCCGGTCGTGGTCGAGTGACGGGGCGGGCGGGTTCTTCGGAGCCCGCCCGCTTCGGCGACTATTGGTCGCTTAGGGAAGTCCCGGAGAAGAGTCCATTGCCGCACGCATGCGAGCCTCGAGTTTGGCTTCCTCTTCCTCGTTTGCGGGCCAGTCGCGAAGGACGGCATACACGGCTATCGCCTGCGTCCAGATCGGAGTCCCAACGTGTCTGCGGGCGCAAGCTGAGCTTGTCCCCCAGACTCGGCATACCGCGATGCAACGAGCACCATGAAACTCGAACCAGCAGGATCTGGGGAGACTTCATATATGACCGCGGGCGGATCAGCAGGGCTCGAGGCCGAGCGGCAACTCGCGCGCGCCGCCGCGCTCGAAGCAGAGGCCCTCGCCGCCCGCGAGCGCGCCGAGAACTTCATGGCCGCATCCGTGAGCGAGAAGCGCACCGCCGAGGCGCTCGCGCCGCTCGTCGCGCATGGCTACCACCTGCTGGCCGACCGTCAGTGGCCGGGCAGCCGCACCGCGCAGGTCGACCTCGTCGTGGTCGGACCGTCGGGCGTCTACATCGTCGACTCGAAGTTCTGGCGCGAGGTGACGATCGCTGCGGGCCACATCTTCCGGGGCGACGCGGACGTGACGGACGAGTTCGACGGGCTGGCCGAGCTGGCGTGGAAGACGGAGGCGGTGCTCGCCGAGGTGGGCCTCGCGCCGGGCGAGGTGCACGCGGTGGCCGTGTTCACCGGCAAGAAGGGCGTAAGTGGCGCGGTCAACACCGTCGAGCTGGTCGGTGACGCTGATATCGCGCGTCACATTGCTCGCCGCATCGGGCGCCTCTCCCCGGCAATGGTCGAGACCGTGCTGAAGGCGGTGCTCGACTTCTTCCCGCACGTGAGCGCACCCGCGCCGATATCTCTGACCATTCCCGAGCCGGTGCTCGAGTCCACGCCGGTGGAGCTCGACATCGCCGAACTGCCGAGCGCCGACGAGATCCAGGCGCAGCTGCTGGATGCGATGCTCGCCCCGCCGATCGAGGAGTGGATGGCGTTCCTCCACCCCGACCAGGCGAAGCTGGTGCGCCGCAGCTTCAACGGCCCCGCCCGCATCCGGGGTGCCGCCGGCACCGGCAAGACGGTGGTCGGCCTGCACCGCGCCGCGTACCTGGCGCGGTCGCGGCCCGGAAAGGTGCTCGTGACCACGTACGTGCGCACGCTCCCGACGGTGCTGCACGGCCTCATCGAGCGGATGGCGCCGGAGGTGGCGGATCGCGTGGAGTTCGTGGGTGTGCACCAGTTGGCGAAACGCATCCTCGACGAGCGCGGGGTGACGACGCGTGTGGACAGCCGCAAGGCGGGCGACGCGTTCACGGCCGCCTGGGCATCCGCCGCTCCGACGCTCACCGCGATCGAGCCCAGCAAGGCCTACTGGCAGGAGGAGGTGGAGAGCGTCATCAAGGGCCGCGGCTTCACCCGCTTCGAGCAGTACGCCGACTGCGCCCGCGTGGGCCGCCGCCGCAAGCTCGGGGTCGACCAGCGGCGTGCCGTGTGGGAGCTGTTCCGCGACTACGAGACGCGACTGCGCGCATCCCGCATCCACGACTTCGCCGACCTGGTGCTGCTGGCCGAGCAGGAGCTGGCCCGCGAACCGCTCGAGGGCTATAGCGCGGTGGTAGTCGACGAGGCGCAGGACCTGTCGTGCGCGATGGTGCGGATGCTGTGGTCGATCGGCGGCGACGGTGCGGATGCATTCACCCTGATCGGCGACGGCCAGCAGACCATCTACCCCGGCGGCTACACGCTCGCCGAGGCGGGGCTGTCGGTGGCGGGGCGCGGGGTGATCCTCGATGTGAACTACCGCAACACGGCCGAGATCCTGGAGGCGGCGGCCACCGTCGTCGCGAGCGACGGCTACACCGACATCGAGGATGCGGCCGAGCTGCGCTTCGAGGCGGCCCGCCCGGTGGCACGCCACGGGCGCCGCCCCATCCGCGCGAGCTACCCGAACACGGCGCAACACGATGCCGCGCTCGTCGACCGCGTGCGCGCGGTGGCGGCGTCGATCGACACGAGCCTCGGCGACGTGGGGGTGCTGTGCACCAACAACGGTCACGTGAAGCGGGCGATGCGCCTGCTTGAGAACGCCGGCATCCCGACGGTCGAGCTGACCGACTACGACGGACGCCCCACCGACCGGGTGAAGGTCGGCACCATCCAGCGCGCGAAGGGCCTCGAGTTCAAGCAGGTGCTGCTGCCGTGGACGGATGCGGCGCTGCTCGCCCCGCGTGCCTCGCGTGATGCGGATGCGGCGTCGCGTGACGAGAAGGCCGAGCGCGAGCGGCGGGTGCTGTACGTGGGGATGACGCGCGCGCGGGACGGGCTGTGGGTGGGGTCGGTCTTGTGCTAGTCGCCATGCGGCCGACGATGAGCCAACAACCAGCGCCCGTCGCGATCACGCGCGTGCAGACTATCGCCCAACCGGGCCGACATATGCCCCAGGCATGGCGGCGTGTGTCCCATGTCGCCCGTAGAGTGGGATACGTGGAGAATTTTGATGTCGTACAGGCGCTTGCTCGCACCGCACTCACTGGCAACCCAGAGGCCATCGCCCACCAGGTCGAGCGCCTCGCCGAGCGCCTGAGCGAGACAGGCGACGAGGCCGACGCCCGAAAAATCCGCGCACTCGTGACACGAAACAAGAGCCGTCAGGCGGTCGAGCCGTTAAGTCTCCAGCCCTCCGCCATGATGGCCACATCCGTCGGCCAGCGACTCACGCCGAAGGCTGCGTTACCCGTAGACCGCGAATCAGGTGCGCCCCTATGCGAGATCGTGTTGTCACATCGGCCTGGCCTGCTACCGGTTTTGCCTCCTCAAGCCCAGGCCGCCTACGACTCTCTTGTCGGAGAGTGGAACCATGAGCAGGAGCTGAGCCGCCTCGGGCTGCTGGTCAGCCAGTCGCTGCTCATCTATGGTCCTCCGGGGACGGGCAAGACGACGCTGGCGCTGGCCATCGCGTCGCGGCTTCAGCGTCCGGCTGTGATCGCACGCCTAGACGGGCTGATCTCCTCCCTACTCGGCAACACCGCGCGCAATCTGGGAGCGCTTTTCGACTTCTGCAACCGCTACGACTGCATCCTCATCCTCGATGAGTTTGATGCGGTGGCGAAGATCCGCGACGACTCGAACGAGGTCGGCGAGATCAAACGAGTCGTCAACGCGCTGCTTCAGAACCTGGACAAGCGCGCACGATTTGGACTAACCATCGCCGTCACCAACCACGAGCGTCTGCTCGACTCGGCGGTCTGGCGGCGATTCGAACACCAGATCGAACTCGGCCTCCCGAGTTTCGATGGTCGTGTCGAGATCGCTCACCTCAGCCTTGCCGCCCTCGATGATGCCGAGCCGCTTGCGAAGGCTATTGCCGCCCTCACCGAAGGAAGGTCGGGCGCTGACGTGAAAACTCTCACCGTTGCCTTCCTGAAGATGTCCGTCCTCCAGCAGTCGGCGAACCGTTCTCGGCTCGCCCTCCTGCGCGACGCCATTCACGCCACCGGCATGCGCGGTGTGCGTGGGGCGGATGAGACCGACCCCGAGCTCGTGCTTCTCCTGACCGATCCACCGACCTCACTGAATCAGGGCGATCTTGCGGTACTTGCCAATCGCGATCGGAAGACCATCGGGCGCTGGCTAACTGAGGCGAGGACGTGACATGGCCGACGGCCCGATTCAAGTTGTGTTGCGCCCGGAGAGCTATCGGACGGCTCGAGAACCTGCAAGAGGTGGAGGCGCCGGGAAAGACTTCTTCCGCGACAGGGACGACGCGTTCGTCCTACACCGCGACGAACTCGCCCGTACGTTGCGCTCGCTCGGAGCTCGGCGCGCCTCGGACCATCGGGTCAATGTCGTCGTGCAGATGCGCGACGACGCCCTCGCGAAGTCCCACCGGCCGTTGAGTGCACTGTTCTCGGCGCGTCGCGCCTCGCACGTCGGCACGGTCAACTATGGGGAGCTCATTATCGCCACGACCCCGGCAAATCTCATCGCAATCGCCGAGGTCGTGGAAAGTGCCGAGGCGACAGTCACCTGGCGACCTGATGCGAGCGGAGAGCTCCAATACAGCCCCACCGGATCACGATCCGAATCCAGCGCAATCGCTTCAATCCGAGAATGGTTGCCCGCCGAGGCTCGGGGATTCACACTCGACGAGGCCGAGAACTGGCTTGCGGCGAATCCATCGACTCGCGCGGAGGTCGAGTTGCTCGCTCTTCCACACGTGGGCTCCGCGCTGCGGGAGGCTACTATCCAGGAAGTACGAGCACTACGAACTCAATCGCCGGCATTTCTCGAGTTGTTCGCGCTAACTGGTGCTGCGGACGTCCTTGCCGCGAGTCAGCGAGCAATCGGAATAGACCACAGGGCCGCGGCGCAGGTCGAAGCCCGATACTCGCGCCATATTGACTCGGCGGCCTTTCGACGAGAGCTCGCTCGGCTTGAATCGAGCTCGGTCGTCAAGCGAGTGGGGCTGGGAGATGTCTCAGTTGACGACACTCCGGATGCCGAGCAATCCGTTGTTGGGAGATGGGTCGCGTCCAATACTCGCAGCGCCGACCGCCGCCCCGTTGTCGGTGTAATTGACGGCGGCATTGACTGGCAGGACGGCGGCACGTCGTCGTGGGTGGTGGGCCACACCGGGTATGTGGCGCCGGTGCATCGCTCTATCCGTCGAGAGATCCATGGCACCGAGATCGCATCGATCATCGTGCTGGGTAGTGAACTCAATCCAGGCTTCCTCAACGCTGATGAGGACTGCCGGGTCTACGACCTGGACCTCTTCTCCGCCGACGAGTATAAGAAGGACTACTACCCGGCCGAAGACGACTTCTTTGAAGTGCTCCGAGAAAGCGTCGAACGCGCCAAACAGGACTACGGCGTCCGAGTATTCAACCTTTCCTACAACTTCCGCCGCGCGCCGGGGCCTAGACCGTTTTCTCTGATCGCGCAGACGCTCGACGCTATCGCTATAGACCTCGACGTCATCTTCGTCATCTCCAGTGGCAACCTCGCGGAGGCAGACCAGCGCGATGAGTGGCCTGCGGCGGAAGCCGACCTACTCGCGGTGCTCGCCAGGGCAGGTGCGCCGGATGGCCTTGGCGCGCCGGCGGAGAGCATTGCCAACGTGAGCGTCGGCGCACTCAACCCGCCGGGTCTAAACGTCGGCATCGAGGGAGCGCCGACTCGCTATACCCGTCGCTCGCTGCGCATCCCCTCGGTAGTGAAACCAGACTTCGGAGCCCCGGGCGGTGGAACTCGGACGACGCCCCTGGACACCACGGGGATGGTCGCGATGACCTCAGTCGGCGAGATCGTTGAGGTGGAGGGGACCAGCTTCGCAGCACCGGTCGTGGCGCGCTATCTCGCGTCGCTGGACGCAGCGATCGCGGGCGACGTTCCCCGGGAGGTGCTGCTCGCCCTAGCGACCCATCACGCGAAGGCTCCGCGCATACTCAGTCGGTCGAAGCGAGTCGCGGGATTGTCGCGGGAATTCATCGGAAGGGGACTTCTGCCCTCGGTGGCGGAGACGCTCGACGGCACCACACACCAAATGACGATCGTGCTCAGCGACGTCATTCAGCCGAAGAAGAAGGTCGTGTTTCCTTTTCGGTGGCCAGACTCGCTCACAAGCCCCACCGGAAGTTGCCGCGGTCGAGTGAAATTCACCTTGGTCGCCGAGCCGACCCTAGATCACGCTCACGGCGTCGAGGCCGTCCGGGTCAACCTCGAGGGTGCGATCAAACAGCTCGACCCCGACAAGGGACATTTTGAGGGTCGCCTGCAGCCGACGCACGAACTCTTCACTGGCGTCACTCACGCGAACGAGCGCACGCTGATCACCGAGCTCGGGAAATGGTTCCCCGTGAAGTCCTTTGAAACCACGATGCGGGGGCGCGGAAAATCATCGGACTGGATTCTGGAGATCGAATACCTGACACGAGCCGCAACGAAAATCCCTGACGACGGCGTACGCTTCGCTGCTGTCCTGACCGTTGAAGATCCCAAAGGCGTCGCTCCGATCTACGACGAGATGCGAGCCTCGCTCATCGACCTCAACGTCGCACTTAACGACCTGCGCAGCTGGACGACCATCGGCGTCCGGGTTTGATCGAAACGGAACGCTGGGCGTCATACCGGGGGCTACTCTGCTCTTGGTGGGTGGCAGAGAGGCCACCTCTGCACAAGGTCGCTAGTCCATCACGCGCCGTGTGAGCGTCTGAGTAACCGAAGCTTGGTCGGGACGCAGCCGCGACGAGGGAGGCTCTCAGGACGCGATCGGCGGGAATATGTGCAAGCGCACGCTCGTGCCCGTACGCCCTCGGCACTGCAGTTAACGCGCATAAACCGTGCTGCAGGTCGGACCTGTCACTGACTCTGCGCTCGCAAGTCGGACGCTGATCCACGCAATCTGAGTCGTCGCGCCTCAGGGTCGTACTCGTAGTCAATGATGTCGCCGGATGCGATCAGCTCGATCGCTTGATCGATCGCGCCGATTGGAACGGAATACCACTCGGCGGGTTCGTAGACGCGGCCGTCCTTCCCAACCTGGCTCACGCTGAGGCGCTTGTCGCTAAACACGCGATGCAAAAGATGCTCGAGGGCAGAGGTCTTGAGGTTGTAGGTGCGATAGCTCGCGACGATCTCGACCGGGGCCATTAGGTAAGTCGGCTGGCTCTCGGCGTGGGCGACGCGCTTCTCGACTGGGCCGCGTGAGAAGCCGATCTTGTACAGGTCGGGAACGTCTCGGATCTGCGGGTCGTCGCTGAGCGAGCGCAGGACGTAGACGTAGCCGGTTGCGACGTCATCGGCCAAAATCGTCTCGAACTCGGCGGCGACGACCGCCTGGCCGTGACCCTCGCCCATGCGGATACCGAGCGACTGGCGATACATCGA
Organism: Protaetiibacter intestinalis; assembly: GCF_003627075.1. NCBI lineage: Bacteria > Bacillati > Actinomycetota > Actinomycetes > Micrococcales > Microbacteriaceae > Protaetiibacter > Protaetiibacter intestinalis. The sequence goes on from NZ_CP032630.1 coordinate 147,451, forward strand.
GGACTCGGTGCCGTTCTCGAAGATGACGCGCAGCCGCTCCCGGCGATTCACGCGAACAGTGGTGGTCTTGTACTCGGCCTCGCCAACATCAGCGATGAACAGCATCACACCGTTGAGGACGAAGAACGCCCCCTCGACGATGTACTGCATCCCCGGAAAAGTCACTAGCTTCGATGTGCCGTTCGCGAGCTCTACGTGCTTTTGCTGGAAGAGCGGTTCGAACTGCGCGAAATCCTCTGCGCGCACACGCTGGGCTGCGTCGGCCGGCGTTTCCGGGCGCTTACGTTGCGGCAGGTCGGAGGTGCCGAGAAGCCCGCTGTCGTCATCGAGCAACCCGAGATTGTCATCTTCCAGTAGATCATCGAGGGAGGCTGGCGCTTCCGGCTCGGCAAGCAAGCCGAACTCATCGAGGTGCTTGAGTGCAGAAAGCTTGGTGTCGTTCGCCAGGATGCCGTCGAGTCGCGCCCCGAGCTTGCGCTCCGCGATCTCTCTGGTGTCCGAGCGCGGTAGCCGCTCATGCTCGCGGTAGAAGTCGACGATCTCGAGGAACGACCTCTGGAGCCGGTCGGAGCTGGTGAGCTTGGGAGCCTTCTCCGGCGCGTCGAGGAGGCCGTCTTCGTCCGAGTCGAAGATGCTCTGGAAGTCAGTGTCGCTCATGACCCTTGCAGCCTCTGTTGGGCTTCGTGCTCGCGCTTCTTCCTACGTAGGAATAGCAGCGCCTCGGCGTAGCGCTTCTCGGTCGGGTCATCGCTGCGCACGTCAGGCTGGCGCCGGTTGACCTTGGCGAACTGCTGGATCTTCGGCCAGAGAAGCCGCGCCTCTTCCTCGGTGATTTCGATACGGGTAGCCGTGATCGTGTCCTGAATGATGCGCAGCACCTGTGGCGTTACCGACTTCGAGAGCACCTCGAAGGCACGCTGGAACGGGTTGACCTTGTCGATCAGGTTGATGTCGATGTCGTCGATGTTGACGAACTTGTCCGACATCTTGATGAAGCGCTTGTCCCCGACGTCCTTGACTTCGCCGTTCTTGATCACGGAGTCCACGACGACCTGCTGACGCAGTTCCTCGACCTGCGTCTCATTCAGGTCGGGATACCGTTCCCGGATGATCTTCGGGATCAGCACCTTGTTCGTGATCTCTGCGTCGAGGTTGCCTGCCGCCGCCCTGACGAAAGTGTCATCCTGCAGGATCGTCGCCTTGAGGTCGTTCAGGTCGGTTGCGACGATCTGTTTCACGCGATCGGTCGACGGCTCCTTGAACCCCTTGATCCGCAACTCCCCCGGCTGCGGGGCATCGTCGTTGCCGGTCTTGGTCTTGAAGCTGAAGTTCGGTGCGAGAACCTGCTCCATGAGTAGTGAAGCGGTGATCGCCTTGAGCATATTGTTGACCGACAGCTTCACCTCATCAGTGGTCGCGTCGGGTTGGGCGATGAGGTTGGTGAACTGTGCGTGCTCCTTACCGGGGCTGTCGCGGGTAACTCGACCGATGATCTGGATGACCTCGGTCAGCGATGCCCGGTAGCCGACCGTCAGGGCGTGCTCTGCGAAGGGCCAGTCGAAGCCCTCCTTCGCCATGCCGAGCGCGATGATGATGTCCACCGCGTCGCGCTCTTTCGAGGCGACCGAGGTCAGGTAGTGAAGTAGTTCGGCACGCTCCACCGGATCGGTGTCATCAACCAGATCGGCCACGCGCACAAGCTCTCCCGTGTCGCGTCGGCGTACGCGGAGGATGCCATTCTCCTCCTGGGTAGCGACCTCGCCGATGGCGTCGAGAATGGACCCGACTTCCTCGATCTTGTCCTTGGTGGACTCGCCACTGTTGACGTTCGGGATGTGGATGATCGTCTTCTTGTCGAGATCGAGGATCTCGTGGATCGCGCTCGTGTAGCGGCCCTGGTAGAAGTTATGGCCGATGCCGAGCGACTTGAGGTACTCGTATCCGTTGAGCTGGTCGTAGTAGTTGAACGTGACGGGCGTGAACTTCGCCTCGTCCTCCGGCAGCAGCACCGGTACCGAGTCGCCCCGGAAGTACGAGCCAGTCATCGCGACGATGTGCGCGTCCGATCCCGCCATAATGCCCTTGAGCAGGTCGCCCAGGCGGTTGCTCGAGGTATCCGCCGAGACGTGGTGGAACTCGTCAATGGCGAGTACCGTGCCATCGAACGCTGAAGCGGGCAGCTTCTCGTAGGCGAAACGCAGCGTGGCGTGGGTGCAGACGAGGGCAGCGTCCGGCCCATCCAGGAAGTCGCTGAACTGCCGCACCTTGCCCGACGATGAGCCGGGCGTGCAGAGGTTGTTCTCATCCTTGATCTCCCAGTCCGCGAAGAAGCCGAACCGGCTCAGGTTCGTCGTCGAGAACGATCCGCCGATGGAGCGCTCGGGCACGGCGACGATGACCTTCTTGCGTCCCTGGTTGTAGAGCTTGTCGAGCGCGACGAACATCAGGGCTCGGGACTTGCCCGAGGCCGGCGGTGCCTTTACGAGCAGGTATTGTGCACCGCGCTGCTCCCAGACACGCTGCTGCATCTCCCGCATGCCGAGGTCGTTGGTGTGAACGCTGTTGCCGGTCTGCGAATACGTCACGTTGACGATGTTCGTGGGCTTCTTGATTTCGGTCACTTGCGCTTCTCTCCCGCAGTCATCTGTTCATACATACCGAAGAGGTATGACAGGCGCTCTTCGTCACTGTCGAAGCCGCGCTTACGGTAGACCGCATCCACGAGCTCGTCCAGCTCCTGGTGAGCCAGGCGAAGGTCGTCGGGCATCAGGTCAGGGTCGTACAGCTCGGCCAGCGTCTTCTCGGAGTGATACTCGCGCACGTCGAGCACGCGGAGGGCGGCTTCAGTGAGCTGCTCTTTGGCTGGAACAGAGAGCGGTGGCACCGGAAAGTTGTTGTAGACGATGAGGTTCGAGTAGCGCAATCGATTGTCTTTTCGGCCCGCCACTGCCTTCACCCACGTCATATGCATTCGAGACGTGATAACGCTGAACACCCATAGTTCAGGATCGAAAATCGCGAAAGCAAGGTCCGACACGACATCGGAGCTATCCACGAATCCGACTGGAACATAATCGCGACGCTCCGATGACGTTTTGGGGACGAGAATCGATGCCCGCCGCGAACTTCGTTGCTCTCGAAAGCTCCACGGCGTTGCCGCCTTCTTCCTCGTCCCAACATCGGAACGCGATGCTCTGAACTCGCCAGTGCGTTCAACTCTGTCGGCAATGAACGAATGGCGAAGAGCCTCGTCCACCTCCGGCGCGGTAATCCACAGGCAGAATCGCTCGAGGTCGTGAATGTACTCCTTGCTGCCGTAAAGTCGTCGCACGAAGCGAAGCGCATCTGGATCTGACCGCTCTAGTTGCGCCCGTTCGGCACTCGAGAGAATCAATCCACCCCCATCCAGCGCCATATTGCCGAAGTACATCTCCGGCATCGCACCGCGAAGAGGCCTGGATCGTCGCGAGATATAGATGTCCTCGCCGTCCGCAAGGTACCCATTTATGTTCTCCGCCTCGACACGCAGGCCATCCGTATAGATGCACTTCGAGCCCGGTCGCACGCTACGAAGGCTGATGACCGCAACCGTGACGCCCGCATTCCGCTTGGCGTTGTTCTCCCACCTGAATCCTGTGTAGGCGAACCCGATCTCCACCCCTATGGAGAAGAGCATCGGAAACAACAGGCCGACGTGCTCTCCGCGCGACACCGAATTCGTGGTGACGAATGCGAGCTCCGCTCGCGAGCCAGAGATGTATTCAGCACCCTTAACGAACCAGAGCGAAATGTAGTCGAGGTTCTTCGAGAAGGGCCTGCGCCCGAATACCGGGACGTAGTCCGCCTTCTGCTCGGAAGTCTGATCTCGGGTCCCCACGTAGGGCGGGTTCCCGATGAGGTAGATCTCCTCATCACCGTTATTCGGACAGACCGTGTTCCAGTCAGTTCGCGTCGCGTTGCCCTGCTTGACCTGGCCCGTCTCCTTGAGCGGGATGAGGGGGATGTTGAGCCTAAACTTCTCGAAAAACTCACGGTTCATCTGGTGCTTCGCGATCCAAAGCGACAGGATCGCGATCTCCACCGCGAAGTCGTCCAGTTCCAGCCCGTAGAAGTTCTCGATGTTGATCTTCGACTCGGCGTATAGCGTCTGGTGACGAGTATCGATCTGCGCGAGCCGTTCCAGGATGACGTGCTCGAGCTTACGTAGTTCCTTGTAAGCAATGACGAGGAAATTGCCAGAGCCGCAGGCGGGGTCAAAAACCTTGATCTGCGCGATGCGCCGCAGCAGCGCTTCGAGCTTGGACGCGCTATCGAAAGCAACATCGAACTGCTCCTTGAGTCCATCGAGGAACAGGGGCTCGATGGTCTTGAGGATGTTCGGCACGGACGTGTAGTGCTGCCCGAGATCGGAGCGCTGACCGGGCGTGACGACCGCCTGGAACATCGAGCCGAAGATGTCGGGGTTGATCTCGTTCCAGAGCAGCCGGCCGCTCTCCAGCAGCAGGTCGCGAGCCTTCTTGTTGAAGGCTGGCACGGTGTGGTGTTCCTCGACCGTGAACAGGCGCCCGTTGACATAGGGGAAGCCCGCAAGGTGAGTGGGCTTGTCGGCAGGGTCGGCCGTGTCCAGCGCGGTGAACAGATCCGTCAGGAACTGGCTGACATCCGAGCCATCAGGCTGCGTGAGCGTGCCGACCGCCTCAGTGAACTGCCCCTCCTCAAAGATGCCGGTGTCCTCGGCGAAGAAGCAGAAGAGCAACCGTGCGAAGAAGACGTTCAGGGCGTGACGCCCGAGCGTCGTGGTGTTGAGCTTGGGGTTGAGCGCCAGCAGCTCATCGAACAGCTTCGCCATGCGCTCAGCGGCCTTGACATCCGCGTGAGCCTCCGCCACGTACTGGGCCTTCTCCATGCCTGCCCACGGCAGGAAGAACGTGAAGTGCTTGTCGATGTCCGAGATCGGAATGGCGAGAGAGTCGTTCGTCTTCGTGTCGACGGCCAGCAGCTCTTCGTAGTCGGTGACGACAACGAAGCGGGTGTTATAGCGAACCACAGTCGGAGCGCTGCGAAGCTCATCGATCACCGCCAGGAGGTCGTCTGTCGTCTCCTTGAAATAGATGACGTTCTTCTGGGCGACCTCGGTCGATGGCTCGACGGCAACGTTGAGCGAGCCGTTACGCAGGCGCGTGATGTTGCTCGACGAGCGTCCGTAGGCAGCCATCAGTTCAAAGATGAACTCGCGGTCGTAGCTGGTACGCCCACCCAGCGGGCGGACGCGCTCCTCAACGGACTTGAGATTCAGCCCCACACGCTTCCCTTTCCGCAGCGAACACACGATCGACTCGCTGGCCTAACTTGTGGCGAGGATTGAACCCTCACCAAGGCCGATGCAAGTATCTCAAGCAGGGGCTCGCATCCGTGCGCGTCGTCATCGACGACACCTTCAACAAGTCGGCCTGCCTCGACCTCGAGTCGCACCTCATCCGCTGGTTTGCCGGCGACGGGCGCTACACGGTGCTCAACGGCAACGAGGGCATCACGGACGCCGCCTACTACGACCGCGAGGTGTACCGCCAGTCGTTCCGCGACGTTTTCGAGCAGTTGAGAGACGAGGGGCTGTTCGCCCGCAGCTGCTGCGGTACATCGTCAACGTGTACGCGGTGCTGCTGACGCGCGGCATCCGGGGGACGTATGTGTACGTCGTGGATGAGGCGCTGCGGGAACATCTGCGGGCGGTATTCGCGACCCCTTGAGTCGCCCGCGCTCGCGCTTCAGTCCGCCCCATCCAGCAACTGCTCGCGCAGCTCGTTGAGGAGCGGTCCATCCTCCACGCGCCAGAACCACCACGCGTTGCCGGACCCTCCCCTGACCTTGCGTGCCGCGGCCGCGGGCGAGCCGAATACCTCGCCCTCGCACAGCACCTGCCCGCCGGGCAGCACTTCACACCGTGCCTCCGGCCAGCGCGGGTCGACGCAGACGAGAACGGTCCCCACCTCGAGCAGCCCGGCATTGATCAAGTGGGCGTAGCTGGCCGTCGCTTTGCTGAGCCGCGACGTGCGATCCGTCACCTTGCCCTCGTGACCCGCCGGAACCGGCCAGGTGTCCAACAGCGCACGCGTGAGCTCCACTGTGCGCGCGTCGATCAGATGCTCGTCCCAGCCACCTTCCGACATTTCGTACAGTCGCCGGTTCATCAGGAATGTGTCATGGGTGTTGAGCGCCGCGCGCTTCCCCTTCGTTCCCAGCCACTCACCGTTCGACACAGATGCGTTGAGCGAGCCCGTGATGAGCGTCAGGTTGCCCAGGCGGTTGACATGGTCGTCGCGATCGGCCTGCGCGGCGAGATCACCGACCGGCCAGTGTGCTTTCCAGGCCCGCGGAAGGATGTGCTCCACCTGCTGCTTGTCGCGCGGCGCCCGCACGCCGGTCTTCGACGGGGACGGCCCGGTGTACCCGCGATACCAGTCCTCGACAGCCTGCAGGAACATCCGCTGCATCGGCTGGGAGTACCGGCGATAGAACGCTTCGGTGGCGAGAGCGGTCGTGATCTCCTCGTCGCCGGGCCAGTACGTGCTCGCGAACTGCTGCCCGGCGAGGAATTGCTCCACGACGCCAACCACCTCGGAGTCAGACGCCTTGCGCGCGCTCTCGATCAACAGTGCGGCGATGCGGCCCTGATCGCTGCTCTGCAGCCGCAGCAGTCGACGGCGCACGATCCAGCTCTCGACCGTCGCGAGAACGCGCCCGACCGTCGCGTCCGAGTACAGGCTGCCGGGCTGGGTGAGCCAGAGCAGGATGGGCTTGGTTATCTCGGTCTGGGCCACCGACATCCTCGAAACATGGAGTGCGATTCGGTCGAGGTTCGCGAATCGGTCGGCACTTCGCTCCGTGACCGAACGATAGAAGTCGGCCTGCTGCGCGATCACGCCGAGCAACTCGACCATCGACGCGGTGCTCTCCTGTTCCACGTAGAACTTGAAGCGGGTGAACGTCGACCGTGGGCTCACTTCTTGCCCTACGCGCGACACCAGCCACTGACCGAGGAACAGCGCGCTACGAGTCGTCGTGTAGCGGCCGACACTGAGCTCCTCCTCCCAGAACCGCGACTCGAACGGCCACGCCTCCTGGTAGACCTTCGCCTGATCCTGCCCTTCGAGCTTGAGTCGCTGGAACACGAAGTTCTTGATGAGGTCTGCGGCTGTTAGCGGGGTGCCCCGGGCGTTGAGGGTTTCGAAGATCTCCTGCGAATCCTCGCTCGCCTCCAGGCGGATAACCACCAGTTGAAGCGCGTTCTGGAGAGCCACGCTCAAGGCGTCGGCCCGGACGGGAACGGGGTGCGGCCCCTCGTCGAGCCACTGCCCGACCCGCGAAGCGAAGTACTCGTGCGCCTGCACGATGAGCGATCCGTAGTTCTTCAGGTTCGCATGATCCACGGGCGGCTCGGCCTGCATGACCTCGTCGAAGGCCTCTCGGTCGCGATTCGTGTGGCGGAACTTGAGGCCCGTGTCGTTCGCGCCGACGAACATCGCCCCATTGTGGGTGAGGAACTCCAGCTGCCCAGTCAGCGAGTCGAGCCCGCGGGCGGCGAACGCTGCCGCCGTCGCGTCGATCACGAGCTGCAAGGTGGTGAGCCGCTGCTGCCCGTCGACGATCAGGAACTCCTGCACACCCACCGGTGCAGCCTCTGCCTGCTGAGTGACGACGGCGCCCAGGAAGTGAGTCGCATCCGACCCGACGGTGCCGAGTCGGTGATCGGCGACGCGGCGGATGTCGGCCCAGAGCGGCCCCCACTGCTCGTCTTCGGTCCACACGTACGGGCGCTGGTAGATGGGGACGGTCAGGTGCTGCGGCATTCCGAAGATGCCCTGCGGAGTCGTCACGTCGGTCTTCACGTTGGCGTCCTTGCTTGTCGAGGGCGGTGCGTCACCACCGTAGTGGCAGAGAATGGCCCAAGCGGCCGTGGGCCTCTGTATTCGTGGACGGGGACATTGATCCGTCCGCTCACGTCCCCAGCAGCCCCCACAACGCGCTCTCCCCCACCACCGGGATCCCGTAGTCGCGTGCCTTGCGCGCCTTGCCCGACAAGGAGTCCGGGTCGGCGGCCACGACGAGCGCCACCTTCTTCGTCACGGCGGGCCAGGGCGTGTAGCCGCGCGAGACGAGTTCGAGTTCGATCGCCGAGCGCGGCAGGCTCATCTCGCCCGTCAGCACCACCAGGTCACCCGGCGCGAGCGCGAAACGGTGCGCCGAGGAATCAGCGGATGCGGACGCCGCGACCCAGCGCGACGCATCCGTCGCCGTACCGATCGCCCCCGTCGGGATGTCGAGCAGGTCGGCGACCGCCACGAGGTCGGCGAGCTCCGCCTCGGTCAGCTCGCCGTCGGCCCACGCGACGGCGGTGAGATCGTCGAAGTAGCGGCGATGCAACCCCACCACGGTGCTGCGGTCAATGCCGAGCTCCTCCGCGAGCGCCACAAGCGCATGCGCCTCCGTCGCCGAGATGTGGCGATCGATGAGGGCGCGGTCGAGCATCGCCAGGTACTCCGACTGCTCGGCGGGCCCCGCGAACTCCGGCAGCTTGCGGGTGATGCGCTCCAGGAAGGTCGCCGCCGTGATCTCGGCGACCGCCTCGGGTCGCGCGCACCACGCGTGCGTCACCACGACATCCGGAACCGGCGGCCACCCGAACGCCGACGCACGCTCGAGTGCCTCGAACCAGAGCGAGGTATTCGGGTCCGCTGCCATGTACGCCGACAGCAGGCTCGCCGTCGCGAGCGCGTCGACGCTCGCGCGGTGCGCTCCCTCGAGCGGGATGTCGAACGCGTCGCAGCAGTCGGCGAGCGCGCGGCCCGAACCCGGCAGGTAGTCGCGCGCGAGCAACATCGTGCAGAGGAACTCCGGACGCTGCCACAGCTCCACTCCCGCCGCCTCCAGCTCGGCGAACAGGAACCCCGAGTCGAACCGCGCGTTGTGGGACACCGGCACCCGCCCCGCGAGCAGCTCCACGAGCTGCGGTACAACCTCCGCGAAGCTCGGCGCGTCCAGGATGTCGGCGGACCGGATGCCGTGGATCTGCTGCGGCCCGAGGTCGCGCCCCGGGTTGAGCAGCGTCTCCCACCTGCCGGTGATGAGGCCATGGTCGTCGACGTGCACCACGGCGAGCTCGACGATGCGGTCGTGGCCGCCGGGGAACAGCCCCGTCGTCTCCAGGTCGATCACGGCGAAGCCGGGTCCGGGCATCCGTCCTCCTCGGGTCGACGCCGAGCGTACGGAACCCCGCAGACGGCGGGTACCTCCCCGTTCTGGCGCCACCCCCGAGTGCACCCACAGCAACGCGTTCGGCTCGTCGCCGTCGGACACTGTGGCGACGTGTATCGGTGAATGTTCAGCCGAGACCCGTGTGCGCCGCCCAGCGCTCGGCCGCCGCATCCGCCGCCGCCTCGATGAGCGCGTGCAGCTCCGTCCGGTCGGGCACCGCGAACGAGACGTAGCCGCCGCGGCCGCCCGCCACCGGACGGCCGTAGGCCTTCGCGGCGAGGGAGCCGTCGGGCAGCAGGCGCACGGTGATCGACTGCAGCACGAACTCCTCGCCGCGGCGGGTGTCGGTCCACTGGAGCTCGGGCGGAACCGGCACGTTCAGCGCCAGGGCGGCGACGTCGGGGGCGGCCATGCCTCCATTGTGGCGCGCGGCCGGGTCAGCCCGCGAGCCGCGCCGCCGTGCCGTAGCCGCCCGCCGCGATGTCCTCCGCGAGGGTCGGATGCGTGGGCTCCCAGCCGAGCAGCTCGCGTGTGCGGGCGCTCGACGCGGGGAGGTCGGCCGCGACGAAGCGGGCGAGCCAGCCGAAGCGCTCGGCCAGCTGCGCCTCGTCGATGGGCCCGACCGGCAGCGCGAGCGCGGCGCCGAGCAGCTCGGCGATGCGGCGCATCGGGATGCCCTCCTCGGCCACCGCGTGTACCACCGACCCGGCCGGTGCCGACTCGAGAGCGAGCGCCACGAGGCGGCCCGCGTCGAGCCGGTTGACGGCCGGCCAGCGATTCGTGCCGTCACCCGGATAGCCGGCCACACCGGTGCTGCGGGCGATGTCGGCGAGCCGCGCCATGAACCCGTGGTCGCCGCCCACCCCGTGCACGGTCGGTGCGAACCGCACCGACACCGAGCGGATGCCGCGCTCGGCGAACGACAGCGCGAGCTGCTCGCTGCCGCCGCGCGGGGCGTCCGGGCCGATCCAGCCCGACACATCCGACTCGACGATCGGGCGACCGAGCACACCGAAGCCCGCGAGCCCGGAGGCGATCACGAGCGGGCGGTCGCTGCCTGCCAGCGCCTCGCCGTACGCCTCGACGACGGCGCGCTCGATGCGCCCCGATGCCTCGTAGTTCGTGAAGTCGTGCACGAACCCGAGGTGCACCACCCCGTCCGCGTCGCCCGCGGCACGGCGGATCACCTCGACGTCCGTCAGCTCGCCGCGCACCGCACGGGCGCCCGCGGCCTCGACGGCGGCGGCCGACGCATCGCTGCGCGCCAGTGCCGCCACCTCGTGTCCGCGCTCCAACAGTTCGGCGACCGCTGCGGAACCGATCCAGCCGCTCGCACCCGTCACGAAAACCTTCACAACAACCTCCTGATGTCAGATACTGTCATCAGGCTAGCACTCGATGTCAGACACTGTCATCACTAGACTGTGCGCATGGCACGATGGCTACCCGGGGCACGCGGCCGCCTCGCCGCGGCCGCCCTCGAGCTCGCCACCGAGCGCGGCTACGACCAGACGACCGTCGCCGACATCGCCGCCCGCGCCGGCGTCACCGAACGCACCTACTACCGCCACTTCGCCGACAAGCGCGAGGCCTTCTTCGGCGGCTCCGACACCCTCATCGAGCAGCTCCGGCAGGCGATCGTCCAGGCGGATGCCGCGCTGCCCCCGGTCGCGGCCGCCGCCGCCGGTGCGCGGGCGATGGCGGCCCAGCTCACCGACGTCGAGCATTCGCGCCTGCGGGCCCGCGTCGTCGCATCCGACGACGCCCTCCGCGAGCGCGAGCTGCTGAAGCTCGCCAGCCTCTCGACCGCCGCCGCCGCCGCCCTGCGCGAGCGCGGCACGGCGGCGCTCCCGGCGGGGCTGCTCGGCGACGCCGCGGTCTCGGCCTTCGCGCGGGGCATCGAGCAGTGGCTCGAGGAGGGCGGCGAACTGACCGCGCACGTCGATGCGGCGTTCGCCGCGATCGGGGCGGCGCTCGGCGGCTGAGGCGAGGACGCGACCGGCCCGCTAGGTGGACTCGACGTAGCGCAGGGTCGCCTGCAGACGCTCGACGGTGTCGGGGCCCGCGGCCGCGGTGACCGCGGCGCGCACCGGGTCGGCCATCGCGGCGTGGCCCGAGACGTAGAGCCAGGCGCCCGAGGCGAGGTCGGCGGCGACCGCGTCGGATGCGCTGGCCAGCACATCCGTCACGCGGCGCAGGCCGGATGCGGCACGCGAGTCGACGACGTCGAGACGGCGGATGGCGCCCGCCGCCGCATAGCCATCCAGCTCCGCGCGCAACCACGGTGCCGGCTCGCCGCGCAGGCCCCACACGAGCCACGGGCGCCCCGCCACGCCGGAGCGCAGGGCCGCGAGCACGCCCGCGATACCCGAGCCGGTCACCACCGCGACGCCGTCGCCCAGCGCCCCGTGCAGCGGCGGCAGGCGGTGCGGATGCGGCAGCACCCACCCCGCGAGCGCCTCCCCCGGCACCACCCGGTGCAGGTGGGCGGCGGCGCGCGACGGCCACGCCGCGTGGTGGCTCACGAGGACCCGCAGCTCCTGGCGACCGCCCCCCAGGGAGCGCACGCCCGAGAGCGTGAAGACGCGCGGCACCATCCGCGGGGCCGCGCGCGGCAGCTCGGGGAACTGCGCAGCCAGCGCATCCGCGAGGTCGAGCACGGTCGCCGCGAGCTCCGCCGACGTCGCACGGGCGCGCCGCGACGGCACGCCCGGCGCGGGGGTCGTCCAGTACGGCAGCACCGCATCCGCCGCGCCCGCGGGCAGCACCGCGGCCACGGCATCCGGCGCGTTCCGCCAGCCGAGGTAGAGCATGTCACCCGGAACGGCGCGGGCCTCGGCCTCGAGGGTCAGCTCGCGGATGCCGCCCTCGCCGTGCGCCGACACGACGCGCACCTCCCGCACCACGAACCGGACGGGCCGACGACGCAGGATGCGCGGCAGCGCGAGCTGGTAGTCGAGCAGCGCGCGGTCGTGCGCGGTGGCGCGCGGCCAGCGGGTGCGGAAGAACAGCGGCCGCAGCGCCGCCCGCGGGTAGCTCGCGAGCGCGGCGGATGCCGTCACGGGCGGGTGGGAGCGGGCCGCGGTCACGAGGTGATGGGTGCGCGTGCAGCCCACCGCCCGCGCAGCCAGCGCGCGAGCAGCAGGGTCGCCTTCACGGCCTCCGCGGCGATGAGCGCCCACCACGCCCCCGAGAGGCCCCAGCCGAGCACCCCCACGAAGATCCAGGCGAGCGGCACGAGCACGACGACGCTCGAGGCGATCGAGTACACCATCGGCACCACGACGTCGCCGGTGGAGCGCAGCGCGCCGTAGACGACGGCGGTCACCGCGGCGAGCGGCAGCAGCACGACGCTCAGCAGCAGCACCTCGCGGGCGCCCGCCACGACGTCGGCGTTGGCGCCGAAGATCGAGAGCACGGCATCGGCGAAGTACCAGAGCACGAGCGCGAGCACCACCGAGGCGCCGGCCGCCCAGGCGGCCACCCGCAGCGTCAGGCGGCGGGCGTGCGCCGGGGTGCGCCCGCCGGTGTCCCAGCCGACGATCGTCTCGTTCGCCTGCGCGAGCGCGAGCACGATGCCCGTGACGAGCGCCGTGAGGGTGAGCGCGTAGGAGCGCGCGTTGATGGCGTCGGTGCCGAGCAGGTTCACGAACGACACGAGCACCAGGATGCCGACGTTGTAGGCGGCGTTCTCGACGACGGTCGGCACCGACAGCTTCGCCATCCGCACCGCCCCGGTCTCGGCCTCGCGCGGCGGCAGCTTCGAGAACAGGTGCGCGCCGGTGCGCCGGTAGACCACCCACGCCACGATCACGGCGGTGCCGCCGCGGGCGAGGGTCGTCGAGAGCGCGGCGCCGGCCGCCCCCATGTCGAGCACCAGGATGAACACGTACTGCATCACGAGGTAGCTGAGGTTGAGCGCGAGGCCCAGCACGAGGATCACGACGGTGCGCCCGTAGGCGCGCAGGATGGCGGTCGCCACCACGAGGTACGCGTTGAACAGCACCCCGCCGAGCACCGCGTAGAGGTACACGAGGCTCTCCCCCACGAGCTCGTCGGGCGTGTTGACGACCGACACGAGCCACGGCCCGAGCACCGCGAGCGCGACGACGATCGCGAGCCCGAGGGCGGTGTTGGCGCGCAGGGCGATGATGGTGGCGCGGCGGGCGGATGCGAGCCGCCCCGCCCCGAGCAGCTGCGCGATCACGACGAGTGCGCCGATCGAGAACAGCACCGACAGGTCGTACGGAATGCCGAGCAGCTGGTTCGCGGTCGACACGGCGGCGTTCAGCTCGGGCGAGCCCACGCTGAGGATGACCGTGTCGGCGATCACCGCGAGCAGCGTCACGAGGGTGACGACGAGCAGCGGCCAGCTGAGGCGCAGGATGCCGATGCGCCGGAATCCGGATGCGGGCGCCTGCTCGGGTCGGGCCTCGGGTGTGGTGGTGCTGGCGTCGCTCACAGCGCTCCTCGGGTCGGGTTAGGGTGCCCTAACTTTATCGCCTCCGCGGGACCGCCCCCACACGGGCGACGGGCCCGAGCCCGGCCCCCCTCAGCCCGCCGACTCCTCGCGCCCCCGGAGGCGGCCGAGCGAGTGCACCGCCGAGAGCAGCACCGTCGCGTTCAGCAGGAACAGCGCGGGCCCGAGGATCAGGGCGACCTCGCCGCCCGAACCCTGCTGCGCCGTCGCCCACAGACCGAAGCCCGTGAACGCGAGCGCCAGCAGCGTGCCGAACGCGAAGAAGGCGGCCACCATGATCGTCCCGCGCCGCGAGATCGGCGTCAGCTTCGGCGCCACGTACCCCGGCTGCGCCTCGCGCCACGCCTGCAGGATGCGGCGTCGCCGCGCCGCGAGCACCGGGCCCAGCACGTAGCAGGCGAGGAACAGCACCGCCCCCACGACGATCGTCACGATGCCGCCGGTCGGGTCGGGCTCCACCGCCGCCACGAGCACCCCGAACAGCGCTACCAGCAGGAACACGAGCGCGCCGACCCCCGCGAGCACGATGCCGACGACGAGCCCCGTCGTCTTCGGCTTCGTGGCCTCGGCGGCCAGGATCTCGGGGATGCTGCGGGGCTCGGGCGGGATGCTCACCCCCGCAGCATAGGGGCAGCCGCCGCCCGGGAACACGGGCAGCGCTCCCCCACCGCGGTGGGGCGCGGGCGCCGGATCAGTCGTTCCAGCCGAGCGGTTCCGGATGGTGCTGCAGCGGCGGGCGCACGGCATCCACCACGCGGCGGTACACGCGGTCGGCCTCGAACAGCTGCTCGCGGGCGCGCTCGTGCACCTCCCGCGATTCCCGGAACTCCGAACGGGCGGCGAACAGACGCAGCTCGGCGATGCGCACCGAGTCGTCATCGAGAGTGAGTGTCATGGGGCGACAGTAGGCGCCGGATGCGGGCCGCGGGCCCGGTGTTGCGAAGTGGGTCGGGGTGCGACGCCGGATGACGTCCGGCGACATCCGCGACCGCGCGTCAGGTGCCGCCGCGCGTCAGGCGAGCCCGCCGAGCCAGAGCCCGAGCCCCGCGAGCGCCGTCGCCGCCACGAGCTGCGCGAGGGCGTTCACGAGCCCCGCCCCGAGACGACGCTCCTGCAGCAGGCGCACCGTCTCGAAGCTCGCCGTCGAGAACGTCGTGTAGCCGCCGAGGAACCCGGTACCGAGCGCCCACTGCCACTCGCCGCCGAACGCGCCCGCGCCGACGAGCCCCACGATGAGCCCCAGGGCGAACGAGCCCGAGAGGTTGATCGTGAGGGTGCCCCACGGCATCCGCGTGCCGACGCGCGAACGGATCGCGCCGTCGAGCATGAAGCGCGCGACGGCACCCAGGCCGCCCGCGAGCGCGACCACCAGGAACAGCACGGGCGTCATCCGACCGCCCCCTCGGTGGCGCCGAAGCGGGCGCGGTGGGCCGCGGCGGCGAGCATGATGCCCGCGATCGTGGCGATCGCCCCCACGACGACCGTGCCGACCGCGTACGCGGTCGCGAGCCAGCCGTCGCCCGCCCCCACGAGCGCCGCCGTGTCGGTGGCGAGGGCGCTGTAGGTGGTGAAGCCGCCCATGAAGCCGGTGCCGAGCAGCAGCCGCAGGGTACGGCGGATGCCGTGGTCCGCCCCGCGGCGCACGAGCGCCTCCAGCAGCACCCCGAGCGCGAACGCTCCCGCGAGGTTCGCGGCGAGGATCGCCCACGGCACCCCGCCGGTGGCCGGGATCAGGAGCCCCAGCCCCTCGCGCGCGGCCGTTCCGGCGGCCCCACCCGCGAACACCACCGCGAGGTACGCGGGGCGCAGGTGCACGGGGGTCGGCGGCCCGGGCGGCGCCTCGACGACCTCGACATCCGGATCGAGCGGCAGCTCGGCGAACTCGTCGGCCATGTCTCTCCTTCCCTACCGGCGCGAGGGCATGCTCGCGCTGAGCGGTAGGGACTGTTGTCGGAGTTCCGAGGTTGGGAACGGCCAGCCCCACGGCCGTGCCGCGGCGTGCGCGACTCGTCGAGTGTAGCGGAGCCGGCGGAGGGCAACGGGTAGCATGCATGGTACTACTCGGGTAGCATGCCGGGCATGAGCAGTGTCAAGGTCAGCGTCAGCATCCCCCACGACGACCTCGCCTACCTCGACACGCAGACCCTCTCCGGGCGGTACGCGAGCCGCTCCGCGGCGCTGCACGACGCGATCCGGATGCTGCGCGAGAGCGAGCTGGCCGACGCCTACGCGGAGGCGTACGGCGAGTGGCAGGACGACGAGTGGGAGAACACGGCCGCCGACGGGCTCGGCGCGTGAGCGGGGTGCTGCTGCGCCGAGGTGCGATCGTGCTCGTCGACCTCGACCCGGTGATCGGCTCGGAAGCCGCCCGCTCACGACCCGCCGTGATCGTGAGCAACAACACGGCGAACGCCGCGGCGATGCGCGCGAACGGGGTCATCACCGTCGTGCCCGTCACGAGCAACATCTCCCGCGTCTACCCCTTCCAGGTGCTGCTGCCCGCGAGCACCACAGGGCTCGCCCGCGACTCGAAGGCGCAGGCCGAGCAGGTCCGCAGCGTGGCGGTGGCGCGCGTCCGGTCGGCCGCGGGATGGGCGACGAGCGAGCTCATGGACGAGCTCGACGCGGCCCTGCGGCTGCACCTGGCGCTGTAGGCCCCTCACACCCGCGGCAGGGGCGGCGGCACGCGCCCCGGGGCGAGCGCCTCGAAGGCGGCCGCGTAGCGCAGCAGCGCCGTGTCGTCCCAGGCGCGACCGGCGAAGGTGAGCCCCACCGGCATCCCGATGTCGCGCATGAGCCCCATCGGCACCGTCACCGTCGGGATGCCGAGGTGCCGGATCGCGAGGTTGCCGTTCGCCACCCACACGCCGTTGCGCCAGCCGGCATCCGCCGCGTCCGGGTCCACGTCCATGTCGGCGGCGCCCACATCCGCCACCGCGGGGAACACGACCGCGTCGAGGCGCTCGGCCTCCAGCCACTCCTCGAGGTCGAGGCGGCGGGTCTCCTCGAGCCCGCGGATGCCGCCCTCGAGCTCGGGGATATCGCGCAGCCCGGCGTGCGGGTGCGTGCGCACCCACGCGGGGTAGCCCGCGATGTCGTCGTCGAAGCCCGTGTACCGGTCGGGCAGCGCGCCCGGCGGGTGCGGGAAGATGCGCGCCCCGTCGACCCCCGCGAGCCCCGGGATGGCGGGGTCGCCGTTCGCCCGCAGGAAGTCGTCCCACGCCCACGCCGCGAGGTCGAGCAGCTCGCGACGCAGGTACTCGGGGCCGACGAGCCCGCGGGTGGCGACCGTGGGGGCGCCCGCCCGGTCGCCCTCGTAGTTCGACACCGCCGGGAAGTCGACCTCGACGACGATCGCGCCCGCCCCCTCGAGCACCGCGCGCGCCGCCTCCCATCGCTCCATGACCGACTCGCGCGTCACGATGCGCTCGCCGGTCGGCCCGCCGATGCCGGTCGAGCCGACACCGGCCTCGGCGTCCGCGTTGATGTACATGCGCGGCACCCCGAAGCGACGTCCCGCGAGCTCGAGGACGGCATCCGAGGGTTCGTCGGGCAGCAGTGCGGGATACGACACCGGCCGCACCTCGGAGGGTTTCGGGATCGGCACCCACGGCTGGGTGCGCCAGAAGTCGCCGCGGGTGTCTGCGTCGTCGGCGACGATCACGTCGAGCACCTCGAGCAGCTCTGCCATGGTGCGGGTGTGCGGCACGACGACGTCCATGGGGGGCACGAGCGGCCAGTTGCCGCGCACCGAGATGACGCCGCGCGAGGGAGTGTAGGCGCACAGGCCGTTGCTGCTCGCGGGGCCGCGACCGCTCGACCAGGTCTCCTCGCCGAGGCCGAAGGCGGCGAAGCTCGCGGCGGTCGCGGTGCCCGAGCCGTTCGAGCTGCCGGAGGCGAACGGCGCCGTCAGGAACTCGCGGTTGTACGGGCTCTCGGCGCGGCCGTACAGCCCGCGCTGCATGCCGCCGTTCGCCATCGGGGGCATGTTGGTGAGGCCGAGGCAGATGGCCCCGGATTCGCGCAGCCGCTCGATCGTGAACGCGTCGCGCTGCGCCATGAGCTCGGCGAAGGCGGGGCTGCCGGCCGCGGCGGTGAGGCCGCGCACGAGGTAGGAGTCCTTCGCGGTGTAGGGGATGCCGTCGAGCGGCCCGAGGGTCTCGCCCGCCGCGCGGCGCTCGTCGGAGGCGCGGGCCTCGTCGAACGCTGCAGCGTTGCGCACCACGACGGCGTTCAGCTCGCCGTCGAGGGCGTCGATGCGGGCGAGGTAGGCCGCGACGAGCTCGACCGCGGTCGTCTCGCCCTCCTCGAGGGCGGCACGCAGGCGGGCGATCGGGGTCTCGACGACGTCGATCACGGCATCCCCCGGACGGGCTGGTCCCGCATCCGCGTCGCGCGCCACCTTTCGGCAACCGGCGGCCGACATCCCTGGCGCCGAAGGTCAGACGCTGCAGCGTTTGGCAGGAAGCCGCTCAACGCACGGCCGCCGGCTGCTGCTGCGTGATGCAGTGGATGCCGCCGCCGCGGGCGAAGATCGGGCGGGCGTCGACCGTCACGACGCGGCGGCCGGGGTAGGCCTCGGCGAGGATCGCGCGGGCGTCGGCATCCGCCCGCTCCTCGCCGAAGCCGCAGGCGATGACGCCGCCGTTCACGACGAGGTGGTTCACGTAGCTCCAGTCGACGAAGCCCTCGTGGTCGCGGAGCGTCGCGGGCGCGGGCAGTTCGACGACCTCGAAGGCGCGACCCGCGGCATCCGTCTGCGCCTCGAGCTCGGCGCGCAGGGCGCGGGTGACCGGGTGGTCCGGATGCGCCGGGTCGCGCTGGGTGTGCAGCAGCAGGCGGCCGGGGCTCGGGATGGTGGCGACGATGTCGACGTGCCCGTTGGTGCCGAAGTCGTCGTAGTCGCGGGTGAGCCCGCGCGACAGCCAGACGGCGTGCGTGGCGCCGATCGTGCGGGCGAGCTCGGCCTCCACCGCCTCCCGCGTGATGCCGGGGTTGCGGCGCTCGTCGCGCTGCACGGTGTCGGTCACGAGCACGGTGCCCACCCCGTCCACGTGGATGCCGCCGCCCTCGTTCACGAGCCCGGAGGCGACGAGCTCGGCCCCCACGGCATCCGCCACGAGCCGCGCGTGCCGGGTGGCGAGCGCGAACTCCGACCAGCCGCGGTCGCCCCAGCCGTTGAACACCCAGTCGACCGCGCCGAGCACGCCCGGCCGTGCGTCGTCGAGCACGAAGGTGGGACCGTGGTCGCGCAGCCAGAACTCGTCGACGCCCGCCTCGAGGTACGCGACGGATGCGCCGAGCCGGTTCCGCGCGTTCGCCGCCTCGGCCGGGTCGACGAGCATCGCGACCGGCTCGAACTCGGCGATCGCGCGGGCGACGGCGCTCCAGGCGGCGTAGCACTCCTCGCGTTCGGCCGCGGTGTCGCCGAGCGTCGTGCCGGCGGCGGGGAACGCCATCCAGGTGCGCTCGTGCGGCTCGGTCTCCGCGGGCATCCGCCAGGGCATGCGCCATCATCTCGCGGATGCGGGTGCGGTCGGTAGGGATCACGACGCCAGGTCGTGTCCCCGAGGTCGTCAGTGCGTGAGGCGCGGGCTCCAGCAGCGCGTCGCGACGCCGATGCCGTTCCACACGTTGATCGTCACGATGAGCGCGATGAGCGCCGCGAGCTGCGGCTCGTCGAACCACTCGCGCGCCTCGTCGATCACGGCATCCGGAACGTGGGTCTCCGAGAGCCGGGTGATCGACTCGGTGAGCCGGAGGGCGGCGCGCTCCGCCGCGGTGAAGAACGGCGAGTCCTCCCAGATCGCCACGGCGTGCACGCGCTGCAGCGCCACACCGTTCTCGACGGCGTCGCGGGAGTGCAGGTCTACGCAGTACGCGCAGCCGTTGAGCTGCGAGGCGCGCAGCTTCAGGAGGTCGCGCAGGCCCGCGTCGATGCCCGCGCGGTCGGCCTCGCCGCCGGCCGCGTCGTGCAGCGCGCTCACGGCGCGCGAGAAGACGGGGGCGAGCGCGTCGAAGTCGAGGCGCTGCGGGATGGTCACGAGTTCCAGGGTGTCGGTCATGGCTCGACGCTATGCCCGGATTGGCACGGTGCTATGGTGCGATTCCATGGCGGATGACTGGGCCAATTCTCCGGCGGGCGGGCTCGACCTGCACCTCGAGCTGCCGCGCGGCGGCAAGGCCGACGCGCTCGCCGCGGCGATCCGCGCCGCCATCCGCGAGGGGCGCCTCGCCCCGGGGACGCGACTGCCGGCATCCCGCGCCCTCGCCCGCGACCTCGGGGCGGCCCGCAACACGATCGCCGACGTCTACGGTCTGCTCACGGCCGAGGGCTGGCTGACCGCCCGCACAGGTGCCGGCACCTGGGTCGGGCCGCGGCCCGACGCCGCCACTCCCCCGCGCCGCGTCGACCCGTGGGTCGTGCCGCGGCTCGACCTGCGCGGCGGCATCCCCGACGCGAGCTCCTTCCCGCGCGGCGAGTGGGCCGCGGCGGTGCGGCGCGCGACCCAGTCCGCATCGGCGGCCGAACTCGGCTACCCGCCGCCGTTCGGCCTCCCGGTGCTGCGCGAGACGCTCGCCGACTACCTCGCGCGGGCCCGCGGCGTGCACGTCGACGCCGCCCGTGTCGCCGTCGGCCGCGGCTTCGGCGAGCTGCTCGCCCTCGTCGCGCGGGCGCTGCACGCGCAGGGCGCCCGCACGATCGCCGTCGAGGAGTACGGCCACCAGACCCACCGCGACATCCTCGCGGCCGCGGGACTGCGTGTCGTGCCGCTGGCCGTCGACGCCGACGGGGCGGAGGTCGACCGGCTTCACGCGGATGCCGTGCTGCTGACCCCGGCGCACCAGTTCCCCACCGGCGTGCCGCTCTCGGCCGCGCGCCGCGCGAGCCTCGTCGAGTGGGCGCTCGGCACGGGCGGCACCGTCATCGAAGACGACTACGACGGCGAGTTCCGCTACGACTTCCGCGCGATCGGCGCCCTGCAGGCCCTCGCGCCCGAGCACGTCGTCTACCTCGGCACGGCGAGCAAGTCGCTCGCCCCCGCGATCGGCGTCGCCTGGGCGGTGGTGCCCGACCGCGTGCTCGAGAGCCTCGACCGCGCCCGACGCCTCACCGGTCGCGGCGCCGACCCCCTCACCCAGCGCGCCCTGACCGACTTCATCTCCGGCCACCACTACGACCGGCACCTGCGTCGGCAGCGCGCCGCCTACCGCACCCGCCGCGAGCGACTCGCGGATGCCGTGGCCGGCATCCCGGACGTGCGCCTGAGCGGCCTCGCCGCCGGCCTGCAGTGCACGCTCGAGCTGCCGCCCGGCGCCGACGAGGAGCGGATCACCGCCCTCGCCGCGCGCGACGGGCTCGTGCTGCAGGGCCTCGCCTCCTACCTGCCCGAGGGCCGCCCCTCGCGCCGCGGCCCCGCCCTCGTCGTCGGCTACGGCGCCCCGCCCGCGCACCTCGTCGAGGAGGCCTTCGCGACCCTCGTCGCCGCGATCCGTCAGGAGACGGAGGCGCCCCGGTAGCCGATCCGCTCAGCCCACCACAGATCGCAACGCGTCGATGATGCGGGTCGCACGCGCATCCCGGCTCGCCTCCATCACATCCGTGAGGAACGCGAAGCCGATGCCGTGCGTCGGGTCGGCGAAGCCCACCTGGCCGCCGGCGCCGTCGTGCCCGAAGCCGGTGGGCCCGAGGTAGCGGCGGGCCTCCGAGTCGAGCTGGAAGCCCATCCCCCACCGCGCCCAGGGCGGCTCGCCCGCGAGCAGCATCGGGCCCTCCGACTGCGGTCGGACCGCCGCCGCGAGCGTCGCGGCGTCGAGCAGACGCACCCCGTCGGTCTCCACGACGGTCGCCGACCACACCGTCGCCAGCCCGCGGGCCGTCGCGATGCCGCCCGCACCCGGGATCACGGCCGCGCGCACCGCGGGGGCGTTGAAGCCCTCGTCGGGGGCGACCAGCTCGAGCGGGAAGGCGCCGCCGAGGGTCAGGGCGCGCTCGCCCCAGTCCACGCGGTCCGGCCGGGCCGCCTGCCGCTGCTCGTGCGTGAGACGCGCCAGCTCCTCCCCGACCACCATCTGCGCGATGTCGAGGGCGGAGTCGGCCGGCACGCCGAGGTGCACCGAGGCGCCGAGCGGCTCGGCGAGCTCGGTCGCGACGAGCTCGGCGGGCCCCGTCCCGCGCACGCGCCGCAGCAGCTCGCCCACGAGCCAGCCGTGGGTGAGCGCGTGATAGGCGTGCCCGGTGCCCGGCTCCCACAGGGGCGCCTGCGCCGCCAGCAGCGCCGTCATGGCATCCCAGTCGAGCGCCTGCGCGCGGCTGGCGGGTTCCCGCGGCGCCGACAGCCCCGAGCGGTGGGCGAGCACCTCGCTCACGAGCACGCCGCCCTTGCCCGCCTGCGCGAACTCCGGCCAGTACTCGGCGACCGGTCGCCCGTAGTCGAGCACCCCGTCGGCCACGGCCCGCGCCGCGAGGATCGACATGAGCCCCTTGGTGCACGAGAAGACGGCGGATGCGGTGTCCCGCTCCCAGCGACGCCCGGTCCGCGCGTCCGCGTAGCCGCCCCACAGGTCGACGACCACCCACCCGTGCTGCAGCACGCAGAGCGCCGCCCCCGTCTCCGGCGTCTCGAAGGCCTCCGCGAACGCCTCGGCGACACGCTCGAAGCCCGGCGCGACGAACCCGTCGAGCGCCGGCGACCGATCCGTCATCCCTTGACCGCCCCCTGCAGCAGCGCCTTGATGAACTGCCGCTGGAAGATCAGGAACACGACGATCGCGGGCGTGATGATGATGAGCGCCCCCGCGTTGAGCAGCGGGATGCTCGAGTAGTACTGCCCCTGGAAGAAGGTCAGCGCGCCCGCGACGGTGCGGTCGAGCGGGTTCGCGACGAGCACGACGGGCAGCAGGAACTGGTTCCAGGTCCACAGGAACAGCAGGATCGCGAGCGCCGACAGCGCCGGGGTCGCGAGCGGCAGCTGGATCCGCCGGAACTCCTGCCAGATGCTCGCCCCGTCGACCCGCGCCGCCTCGGAGAGCTCGACCGGCACGTTCACGAAGTGGGCGCGCATCCAGAACACGCTGAACGGCATGAACAAGCCGATGAGCGGGAAGACGATCGCCCACTGGGTGTTGAGGGTGCCCATCGCCTGCGCCTGGTAGTAGAGCGGGATGATGAGCGCCTCGAAGGGGATCGTGAGCCCGAGCACCAGGAACACGAGCACGGCACGCCCGCCCCGCACCCGCAGGCCGCCGAGGGCGTAGCCCGCGAGGGTCGCGAAGAGCAGGCTCGCGGGCACGACGCCGAGCACGATGAGCGCGCTCGAGCCCATGAGCTGCCAGACGTGCCCCACCTGGAAGGCCGTGACGAAGTTGATCCACTGCGGATCGCTCGGCCAGCTGAGCCCGGTCGGGTTCCGGTCGGCGGGCTGCAGCGCCGCGGAGAGCATGCTGAGCAGCGGCAGCACGGTGAGCACGAGCGCCACCACGAGCAGGGTGCGGCCGAGCAGGAGTTCGGTGCGGCTGGTTCTCATCGGTCGGCCGCCCTCGACAGTCGCTGGATGGGCAGCACCACGGCGAGCACGAGCAGCATGAGCACGATGCCGAAGGCGGATGCCTGGCCGACGTCGCTCTGCGTGAAGCCGATGCGGTAGATCAGCAGGCCCGGCACCATCGTCGCGCGCCCGGGCCCGCCCTGCGTGGAGGTGTAGATGATGTCGAAGCTGGACAGCGCGGCGATGACCGTGATGGTGACGAGCACGGCGATCTCCTGGCGGAGTCCGGGAAGGGTGATGGTGAAGAACTCGCGCCACCATCCGGCGCCGTCGAGGCGGATCGCCTCGTAGAGGGAGGTGTCGATCTTGCCGATGCCGGTGAGCAGCAGCACCGTGCAGAGGCCCGTGAGCACCCAGGATCCGATGAGCCCCACGGCGGCCAGCGCGGTGCCGTAGTCGGCGAGCCAGGGGCGGGCGAGGAAGCCCAGGCCGATCCAGCCGAGCACCTGGTTGACGGTGCCGGTCTGCGCGTACATCCACGCCCAGGCGATGCCGGCGGCGGCGAGCGGGATGATCTGCGGCAGGAACAGCACGGTCTGCGAGAGGCTCGAGAACCAGCCGGATCGCAGCGAGCGGATGAGGGTGGCGAGCGCGAGCCCGACGCCGACCGGGATGATCGTGAAGAAGGCGATGAGCACGAAGGCGTTGAGGATCGAGCCGAGCAGCGCCTGGTCGGCGAACACCTTGAGGTAGTTGTCGAAGCCGACCCAGGTGGCGGCGCCGACGCCGTTCCAGTCGTAGAACGAGTACTGCACACCGAGGATGAGCGGCCACACGACGAACGCGATGTACGCCGCGAGCGCCGGGACCAGCAGCAGCCAGCCGATGAGGGTGACCCGTCGGGCCACCGCGCGTGCGGTGGCCCGACGGGCGACGGGGTGGGACATCAGCCGCCGATCTCGCTCTCGTAGAACTTCTGCACGCGGTCGACGAACTCCTTGCCGGTGATCTGGCTCGTCACGAGCAGCTGCGACTCGGGGATGATCGAGCCGGAGTAGATGCCCGCGGTCGTGTTCGCCATGAAGTCGACCTGCCCGTTCTCGGCACCGATCGTCGCGCTCATCGCGAGCGCCTGCTCGATGAGCGAGCCCGGGGCGACCGTCGGCTGGGGAAGCGACGGGTCGCCGCCCGGCGCCGCGCCCGTGACGTCGACGACGATCTGGCGCGCCTTCTCGTCGGTGTGGATCCAGTTCAGGAAGTACACGATCTCGTTGAGGTGCGCCGACTTCGCGGCGACCGAGAACGAGTTCGCCGCACCCATCGCGACGTGTCCGGCACCCTCCGTGGCGGGCGGCGCGAGGAAGAAGGTCACGTCGTCGCCGAGCGCGTCCTGGTAGCTCTGGGCGGCCCAGTTGCCGTTGAAGGTGAAGAGCCCCTCACCCTCCGCGAAGCGGCTCACGAAGGTGGCGTAGTCGATGGCGTTGATGTCCGACGGGAAGTAGCCGGCATCCGCCCACTTCCGTACGAGCTCGGCGCCCTCGGTGGTGCCGTCCTGGTCGTACCGCGCGCCCGGCTCGTTGAACATCCACTTCATGAACTCGCCCTTGTCGACGTACTGGTTCATGGCGGCCTGCACGACGAAGTTGACGACGCCGTCCTTGTCGCCCGCCATGATCGGGAGCACGCCGGCCGCCTTCGCGGTCGCGAGGTCCTCCTCGAGTTCGGCGAGGGTCGTCGGCGGTTCGTCGATGCCGAGCTGGTCGGCGAGCTTCGTGTTCATGAAGATGCCGGTGACCGAGTAGCCGAGCCCGAGCTGGTACAGCGAGCCGGATCCGCGGATGCCGTCCTCGCTCATGCGCAGCGGCGCGAGCTGCGAGGCGGGCCAGGCGTCCCACCCGTAGGCGTCGAAGTACGGGTCGAGGTTCGCGAGCAGGCCGTCCTTGACGGTGTCGCCGATCGTGGGCAGGCGGATGAGGTCGGGCGGCGTCGAGCTGGCGAGCAGCTTCGGCGCGTTGGCGGTGAGGTTCTGGAACGTGTCGCGGGTGACCTCGAAGGTGATGTTCGGGTGCTGCTTGGTGAACTCCGCCGTCAGCTCGTCGGTGAGCGGGAAGCCCGTCTCATCGGCGATGACGAGCTTCACGTCCTCCGTGGTGAGCTCGGTGCTGACCGGGGTGGAGCTCGTGTCGGTCGGTGCGCTCCCGCCGGGTGCGCACCCGGCCAGCGCGACCGCCGCGGTCGCGACCAATGCCGCGGCCGTGAAGCTCGCGCCGCGCGTACCGCGCGGACGTCGCTTCGTGATTGCCATGTCGACTCCTTCGTCGTGGGGGTGACGCGCTGAACCGAACTCCATTCGATCATGGGATCGCGTGGCCTCTGGGTGGTGCTAAATGGGTTCAGCAGGGATAAACTCGCATCCGGACGCCGAGGTGTCAAGTCCGGATCGGCGGGTCGCGTCCGCCGCCCCGCTACCATCGGCACGCGAAAGGAGACGCGATGGCGCGCAAGCGAGTGACCCTCGCCGATGTGGCGGCCCGCTCGGGGCTGTCGCTCGCCGCGGCGTCGATGATCCTCAACGGGCGCCCCGACACGCGCCTCTCCCAGGACGCGCACGACCGCGTGCACGCCGCCGCGCGGGAGCTCGGCTACCGGCCGAACGTCGCCGCGCGAGGGCTCCGCACCGCCAAGACCCACACCATCGGCTTCGTCTCCGACACCGTCGCGACCACCCGTTTCGCGAGCGGCCTCATCCGCGGCGCCCTCTCCGCCGCCGAGAAGGCGGGACACGTCGTGTTCGTCGCGGAGACCGGCGGCGAGCCGGCGCGCGAACAGGAGGCGATCGAGGCGTTGCTCGACCGGCAGGTCGACGGCTTCATCTTCGCCACGATGCGGGCACGCGAGCTGTTCCTCCCCGAGCTGCCCGACGGCACCGAGGCGGTCATGCTCAACGCCACCAACCCGCGCCACCAGCGCTCCGTGCTGCCCGACGAGAGCGCGGGCGGGCGGGCGGCCGTCGAACTGCTCGTGGCCGCCGGCCATCGGCACGGCATCCACCTCGTCGGCCAGAGCGACGAGGTCGAGCGCGACGTGTTCCGCTCCGCGACCGTCGCGCGACGCGTCGCCGGCATCCGCGACGCGATGGCCGAGCACGGACTCGCCTTCGAGAGCGAGCAGTCGATCTGGGAGTGGGAGCCCGACAACGGCTACCAGGCGGTCGCCGCCCTGCTCGACGGCGGGGCGAGGCCGCGCGCCCTCCTGTGCATGAACGACCGGATCGCGTTCGGCGCGTACCAGGCCCTCGGAGAGCGCGGGTTCCGCGTCCCCGACGACGTGTCGATCGCGTCCTTCGACAACGACGAGCTCGCGGCGTACCTGCGCCCCGGCCTCACCACGATCGCCCTGCCGCACGAGGAGATGGGCCGCACGGCGGTCGAACTGCTGCTGGCGAGCGGCGAGGCCGAGGGCGAACTGCTCGTGCCGATGCCGGTCATCTCGCGCGCCTCGATCTCCGCACCGGCGGATGCGTCCTAGTCTCGCCTCATGCCCCAGCACGTGGTCGTCATCGGCGACGCCCTGATCGACGAGCTCGTCGACGAGACGGGCACGACCCACATCGTCGGCGGTTCCGCCCTCAACGTCGCCGTCGGGCTCAGCATCCTCGGGGTGGGGGCGAGCCTCGTCGCGATGATCGGCGACGACGTCGACGGGGCGCTCATCCGGGCCCACCTCGCCGACCACGGCGTCGAGCTGCTGCCCACGATCACGCCGGCCGGCACGGGGGTGGCGCGCTCCGAGCGCGTCGACGGCGAGCCGCACTACAGCTTCAGCGACTCGATGGTCGCCCGCAGCCTCGACTTCGACGAGGCGCAGCGCGCCGCGATCGCGGATGCCGGGGTCGTCGCGGTGAGCGGCTTCCCCTTCGACGTGGCCGGGCAGCTGGCGCTGCTCACCGAGGCGATCGCGGCCACCGCCCCCGGCACGACGGTCGCCGTCGACCCCAACCCGCGCACCGGCCTGCTGCACGACGCCGACGCCTTCCGCGACGGCCTCGAGGCCTTCGGCGGCACCGCCCAGCTGCTCAAGCTCGGCGACGACGACGCCCGCCTGCTCTACGACGAGCCGGTCGCCCAGGTCGCGCCGCGACTGCTGCGCCACTACCCCTATGTGCTCGCCACCGAGGGCCGCGACGGCGCGAGCGTGCGCATCGGGGACGGCCGCTGGCGGCATCCGACGCTCGTCACCCCGGATGCCGTGGTCGACACGATGGGGGCGGGCGACTCGGTCTTCGCCTCGGTGCTCGCCGACGTCGCGCGCACGGGCATCGGCGAGATCGAGTGGTACGACGCGCTCGGCCGCGCGATGGGCATCGCGGCCGCGACGATCGCCGAGCCGGGCGCGCTGCTGCGGGTGCCGTGACGCCCGAGCCGCGCTAGCGTGAAGTGGTGCCGACCGCATCCGAGTTCCTGACCGCGGGCGACCTGCCCGGCTTCGCCGCCGCCCACGGGTGGCGCTACGACGAGACCGCCGCGCCGCCCGCCTCCGTGGGCCTGTGGGAGCAGGTCGCGGCGGGCACCGTGCGCGACCGCATCGCGGGCGAGGGCTGGGAGGCCGGGCTCATCACGGGCGGCAGCCGCTCGGCGTCGAACGTCGAGCAGCGCGGCGGCTGGACGGTCACGACGACGGTCAACGTCTCGACGCCCGAACGCAGCCTGCGGGTCGGCTACCTCGCGATCACCCTGCCGCGCCGGGTGCCCAACATGGTGCTCGACGCCCGCAGCAACGACCGCGGCCCGTTCTCGAGCCTCATCCGCCGCCCCGCGGCCGGCCAGCACCTCTCCCTCGAGGGCGACTTCGACACCCGCTTCCGCCTCTACGTGCCCACCGGCTACGAGCGCGACGCGCTCTACGTGTTCACGCCCGACCTCATGGCGCTGCTCATCGACGAGACGGGCGACCTCGACGTGGAGCTCCGCGACGACCGCCTCATCGTCTACAAGCCGGGCGGTTTCGACCTCACCGATCCGACCGTCTGGGAGCGGTTCGAACGCATCCGCGCCACGGTGGGCGCCAAGACCTGGAACCGCACCGACCTCTACGCCGACGAGCGTGCCGCGCCCGAGCTGCAATACGACGCGGCGGGCACCGTCGACGCGGGCGGTGCGCGCCTGCGCGGGCGGATGCCGCGGGCCCTGTGGCTGGGGGTCGGCATCGGCGTGGTGGTGCTCGCCGGCGCCGTGACGATCGTCGTGGTGGTGCTCACGAACGTGCTCTCGGCGTTCTCCCGCTGACGCGGGGAATGATCCATGCATCCGCATACGTTGGGACGGACATGAAGAAGATCGGCTTCCTCTCCTTCGGACACTGGTCCGCCTCCCCCGGTTCGCAGACCCGCAGCGCCTCCGACGTGCTGCTGCAGTCGATCGACCTCGCGGTCGCCGCCGAGGAGCTCGGCGCCGACGGCGCGTACTTCCGCGTGCACCACTACGCCCACCAGCTCGGCAGCCCCTTCCCGCTGCTCGCCGCCGCGGGTGCCAAGACGAGCCGCATCGAGCTCGGCACGGGCGTCATCGACATGCGCTACGAGAACCCGCTCTACATGGCCGAGGATGCCGGCGCGGCCGACCTCATCGCGGGCGGCCGCCTGCAGCTCGGCGTCTCGCGCGGCTCACCCGAGCAGGTCATCGACGGCTGGCGCTACTTCGGCTACGACGCCCCCGAGGGGCAGACGATGGCGGATGTCGCCCGCAGCAACACCGAGGTGTTCCTCAAGGTCATCGACGGCGCCCGCTTCGCCGACCCCAACCCGCGGCCCATGTTCGCGAACCCGCATCCGGGGCCCCTCGGCATCCAGCCGCAGTCGCCGGGCCTGCGCGACCGCATCTGGTGGGGCGCCGGATCGGATGCCACGGCCGTCTGGGCGGCCGAGCAGGGCATGAACCTCATGAGCTCGACGCTCAAGGAGGACGAGTCGGGCGAGCCCTTCCACGTGCAGCAGCGCAAGCAGATCGAGAAGTTCCACGCCGCGTGGAAGGAGGCCGGCCACGAGCGCGAGCCGCGCACCTCGGTGAGCCGCTCGATCTTCGCCCTCGTCGACGACCGCGACCGCATGTACTTCGGCGGCGGACAGCGCGACGAGGACGACCAGTTCGGCCGGCTCGACGACTACCGCGCCGTCTTCGGCCGCAGCTACGCCGCCGAGCCCGACCGGCTCGTCGAGCAGCTGCGCGAGGACGAGGCGATCGCCGCCGCCGACACCCTGCTGCTCACGATCCCCAACCAGCTCGGCGTCGACTACAACGCCCACGCGCTCGAGGCGATCCTCACGCACGTGGCCCCCGAGCTCGGCTGGCGCTGAGCTCGGGGCCCGTCGCTCAGCTGTACTCGTAGAAGCCGACGCCCGTCGAGACGCCGAGCTTGCCCTTGTCGATGTACTCGCTCTTCAGCCACTCGGCGAGCGGCTGCCCCTGCTCACCGCTGTGGGCGAGGATGTTGTAGGGCGTGGTCAGTCCGATGACGTCGATGATCTGGAACGGCCCGAGCGGTGCACCGGTCGCGATGCGCCACACCTTGTCGATGTCGGCTGGCTCCGCGTACTTCCCCGCCGCGAGCGCGAGTCCCGCGTTCAGGAACGGCACGAGCAGCGAGTTGAGCACGTAGCCGGCCTTCTCCTTGTGGATCGGGATCGGCACCATGCCGATCTCGCCGGCGAACGCGACGAGCTCGTCGAAGACGACCGGGTCGGTGTCGGCGGTTCCCATGACCTCCGCGGTGTTGTACTTCCACACCTGGTTGGCGAAGTGCAGCGCGAGGAACTTCGCGGGGCGGCCCGTGGCATCCTTCAGGTCGCTCGGCAGCAGCGTGGAGGAGTTGGTGGCGAAGATCGTCTTCTCGGGGGCGACCTTGCCGAGCTTCTCGTAGGTGTCGCGCTTGAGCTCGAGCACCTCCGGCACGGCCTCGATGACGAGGTCGGCGTCCTTCACGGCGTCGGCGAGGTCGGAGGAGTAGCGGATGCGGGTGAGCGCCTCCTCGGCCTTGCCCTCGGTCGCGCCGGGCACGTGGTCGACGCGGTAGGTGGTGGCGAGGCCCTCGAAGCGGTCCTTCGCCTTCTCGAGGATCTCGTCGCTGATGTCGTAGGCGGTCACCTGGAAGCCGCTGTAGGCGGTCTGGTAGGCGATCTGCGAGCCGAGCACGCCGGTTCCGAGAACCGTGACGTTGCGGATGGCGCTCATGGGATGGTGTCCTTCCTGTCTTCCCCTGCGGGGTCCCTTGTGGGGTGTCAGCGCGCCGGTGTGCCGGTGCGCGCGCCCGCGACGAGTTGCGCGATCTGGGTGCGCAGGTCGTCGAGGGTGTCGTGGTGTGCGTGGGCGCCCGTGGAGTTGCGGGCGATCGCGAGATGGGTGACCGCGAACACGGATGCCGCGGCGAGCCGCGCGGCGTCGGCGCCGGTCGCGGGGTGGTCGGCGAGCAACCGCGCGGCGATGGACCGCTCGATCTCGGCGATGAGCTCGAGGCCCGCGCCGCGATACTGCTCGGTGGGCGGCCCGAAGAGCAGCTCGCGCTGATAGGCGGTGGCGTTCTCGGGGGCGCGCGCGGCATCCGTGACGATGGGGGCGACCATGGCGTAGACCGCGTCGGCGGTGTCGCCCCGTTCGGCGGCGGCGCGCCGCCCCTCCTCGACGGAGGCGCGCAGCAGTTCGTTGTAGACCATGAGCAGCAGCTCGCCCTTGGTGGCGGCGTAGCGGAACAGGGTGCCGGCGGCGACGTCGGCGCGCTCGGAGATCTCCTGGGTGGTGACGGCGGCGAAGCCGCGCTCCTGGAACAGTTCGGCGGCGGCGGCGAAGATGCGCTCGCGCTTCTCGAGCATGTTCCGGTCGCGACGCCCGAGGGCTGCGGTCGTGGTGGCCATCCCGACCTCCTTACTGATCCGACTCATTTCTGAGTGTACTCATTATATTCGTCGTCGCAATCCCCCGGGGCCGGGATACTGGACGCGTGACCGACGCCCCCCGCCGCTACCTGAAGCCCGGCGGCTTCACCAACCGCGTGTTCAACCCCTTCGTCGCCTGGCTCGTGCGCCGCGGCGTGGGGCTCAAGGGCGCCGCCATCCTCGAGGTGCGGGGCCGGAAGTCCGGCGAGCCGCGCACGACACCCGTCAACCCGCTGCCCCTCGACGGCGAGCGCTACCTGCTCGCGCCGCGCGGCGAGACCGAGTGGGTGCGCAACATCCGCGTCGCGGGCCGGGCTGCGCTCATCACCCGACGCGGACGCACCGAGTTCGCGGTCGTCGAGGTGCCGGACGCCGAGAAGCTGCCCGTCATCCGCGCCTACCTGAAGGAGTGGGCGTGGGAGGTGGGCGCCTTCTTCGAGGGACTGTCGGCGGACTCGAGCGACAAGGAGGTCGCCGCGGTCGCCTCCGGCTTCCCCGTGTTCCGCATCCTGCCCGCCGACTGACGATCCGCCGCGAGCCCGGCGCGCGAGCTGCGGGCGGGGTTAGCGTGTCCCCGTGACGCTGGTGTTCATCGGGCTCGTGGGCGGGCTGCTCACCGGGATCTCGCCGTGCATCCTGCCCGTGCTGCCCGTCGTGTTCCTCGGCGGGGCGTCCCGCGGTGTCGCCGCGCCGACCGGCCCGGATGCCGTGCCGAGTCGCGCACGCCCGCTGCTCATCGTGCTCGGCCTCACCGTGAGCTTCGCGCTCTTCACCCTGCTCGGCACCGCGATCCTGAGCCTCCTGCAGC
Organism: Protaetiibacter intestinalis; assembly: GCF_003627075.1. Lineage (NCBI taxonomy): Bacteria > Bacillati > Actinomycetota > Actinomycetes > Micrococcales > Microbacteriaceae > Protaetiibacter > Protaetiibacter intestinalis. The sequence goes on from NZ_CP032630.1 coordinate 179,403, forward strand.
TGCCCGCCGACCTCATCCGCTGGCTGGGCCTCATCGTGCTCGTGCTGCTCGGGCTCGCGATGATCGTGCCCGCGATCGGCCACTGGGTCGAGAAGCCCTTCGCCCGGATCCCGCAGCGCTACGTCTCGCCCGACCGCGGCGGCTTCGTGCTCGGACTCGCCCTCGGCGCCGTGTTCGTGCCGTGCGCGGGGCCCGTGCTCGCGGCCATCACGGTCGCCGGCGCGACGGGCGAGCTCGGCCCCGGCACGATCGCGCTGACCCTCGCCTTCGCGGTCGGCTGCGCCATCCCGCTGCTCGTGTTCGCGCTCGCCGGGCGCCAGCTCGCGACGCGGATCGCCGCGTTCCGTACGCGGCAGCGGCTCGTGCAGGTGGCGAGCGGCGCCGTCATGATCGCGCTCGCGGTGGCCCTCACCTTCAACGTGTCCGACGTCATCCAGCGCCTCATCCCGAACTACACCGAGGCGCTCGCCGCGGCCGCCGGCAGCGGGGTCTCCGAGGCGCTCGGCGAGAGCCGGGCCGACGATGCGCTGTTCCAGTGCCAGCTGCACGCCACGTACGACGTCATCGAGGGCGACGACTGCGGGCCGGCGCCCGAGTTCGCCGGCATCCAGGAGTGGCTCAACACCCCGGGCGGCGAGCCGCTCACGATCGCCGGGCTCGCCGGCCGGGTGGTGCTCGTCGACTTCTGGGCCTACTCGTGCATCAACTGCCAGCGCGAACTGCCGCACGTGCAGGCGTGGGCAGAGGCGTACGCCAACGCGGGGTTCACGGCCATCGGCGTGCACACCCCCGAGTACGCCTTCGAGCACGTCGTCGACAACGTGCGCGCGGGCGCCGAACGGATCGGCGTGACCTTCCCGATCGCGATCGACAACGACTACGGCACCTGGAACGCCTACGACAACGACGTGTGGCCGGCGAGCTACCTCGTCGACGCGACCGGCGAGGTGCGCTACGTGTTCTACGGCGAGGGCTCCTCCACCTACGAGGAGCAGCTCATCCGCGAACTGCTCGTCGAGGCCGAGCCGGACGCGGCGCTGCCCGCCGCCGTGCAGCTCCCCGACACGACGCCCACCGACCCCCGGCAGAGCCGGGAGACCTACCTCGGCGCCGACCGGGTCGCCTACTACGCGGGCGGCGGCGACTACGGCGTCGGCGAGCACGACTTCGCCGACGCCGTCGGCCTGCCCGACGGCGGATTCCAGCTCGAGGGCACCTGGACGGTCGGCCCCGAGTCCCTCACCTCGGGCGCGGGGGCGAGCATCCGCCTGGACTACCGCGCCGCGAAGGTCTACCTCGACGTCGGCGGCGAGGGGACGCTCACCGTCCACCAGGGCAGCCGCACCGAGACGATCGAGGTGTCGGGCCCGCCGAACCTCGCGACCCTCGTCTCCCGCGCCGAGCCCGCCGACGGCGAGCTCACGGTCGAGCTGTCGCCGGGGCTCGACGCGTACTCGTTCACCTTCGGGTGACGACGAGGGGGTGCGCCAGACTCGCGGCGGAGCCGCGGACCGCGGGAGGATGGCGCGCATGAGCCGGTTCCTGCTGACCACGATGCCGTTCACCGGTCATGTCGCGCCCATGGCGGCCATCGCACGCCAACTCGTCGACCGCGGGCACAACGTGCGGTTCTACACCGGTTCACGGTTCCGGGCACGGGTCGAGGCGACCGGCGCCCGACTCGTCCCGTGGCGCGAGGCACCCGACTTCGACGAGAACGACCTCCCCGCGACCTTCCCGCGCCTCGTCGGAAAGAAGGGCCTGCAGCAGTTGCTGGTCAACATGGTCGACTGCTTCATCCAGACCGCCCCCGCCCAGGTCGCCGACCTCGCCGCCGAGTGGCAGCGCGAGCCCTGGGATGCGCTGGCCGCCGACGAGACGTCGGTCGGCGCCGTCCTGTTCAGCCTGACCCGGGGGACGCCGTGGGCCACGGTCGCCGTCATCCCGTTGAACCTCCCGGGACCGGGCGGACCACCGAGCGGCATGGGCCTCAGCCCGGGCACGAACCCGCTCACGAGGACGCGCGACGCGGCACTGCGCGGACTCGTGCCCCTCGTGTCACGGCCGCTGGCCGGCCCCCTCGCCGACGCGCAGCGCGCCGTGGGACTCGAACCGAGCGGTCTCACGATGGATCGCATGGTCTTCTCCCGCTCGCTCATCGCGGCCAGCGGCTCCCCCCTCCTCGACTACCGCCGCGCCGACCGTCCCGCCCACCTGCACTTCGTCGGAGAGCTCGCCTCGCCGCCCGCATCGCACACGCTTCCGCCGTGGTGGGGTGACCTGGACGGGCGCCGCGTCGTGCTCGTGACGCAGGGCACGCAGAACATCGATCCGGGCGACCTCATCCGTCCCGCGCTGGACGCGCTCGCCGACCGCGACGTCATCGTCGTCGCGACGACGGGCGTTCCCGGGCAGGACTCCTTCCCGTTCCCCGTGCCGCCGAACGCCCGGGTCGCAGGCTTCGTGCCGTTCGCCGATCTGCTGCCCCGCGTGGAACTCGCGATCACGAACGGCGGATGGGGCGGCACGATCGCCATGCTCGGCCACGGCATCCCACTGATCGTGGCCGGCGGCGACCTCGACAAACCCGAGATCGCCGCCCGGGTCGCCTGGTCGGGCGCGGGTATCAACCTGCGCACCGGCACGCCGACGTCCGCCGCCATCCGCGCCGCCGTCGACCGGGTACTGCACGAATCCGCGTTCCGCGAGGCCGCATCACGGGTCGGAGCGGAACTCGGCTCGCTGGGCGGAGCCTCGCGGGCTGCCGAGCTGCTCGAGCGCACGCGGTAAGTCACCTATCGGTGGATCTGAGGGGACTCGAACCCCTGACCCCCTGCATGCCATGCAGGTGCGCTACCAGCTGCGCCACAGACCCGGGCTGACCTCCGTCTCCGGAGACAACTCACCTAGCTTACAACATGACGGAGGGGGTCACGATACGCCCGCTGCGCGGGCTACTCGACCAGCGGGGTTGGACCGGGTGCGACGATGGAGGCATGAGCGAACCCATCACGATCGCCGTCACGCGCCGCGTCGACCCGGAGCGGGCGGCGGAGGTCGCGGCGTGGGCCCGCGCGGGGCAGGACCTGCTGAGCGCGCGGCCCGGCTACCTCGGCTCGGGCTGGATCCGCCCCGACCCGGCCAGCCCCGAGTGGCACATGCTGTTCCGGTTCGCGGATGCCGCGAGCCTCGCCGCGTGGGAGGCCTCGCCCGAGCGCGCGTGGTGGGTGGGCTCGGCGCAGGGGCTCGTGGAGGACGCCCGCCACGAGCGTCGCACCGGCATCGAGGGCTGGTTCGACGAGCCCGCATCCGTCGAGGTGCTGCCGATCGCGCCGCCCGCTCCCCCGCGCTGGAAGCAGATGGTGGCGATCTTCATCGCCTTCTACCCGCTGAGTCTCGCCGCGAACGCGCTGTTCGGGTGGCTCATCCCGGGTTGGCCGCTGTGGCTGCGGGTGCTCGTCGCGGTGCTCGTGGTGACGCCGGTGATGACCTACGCGGCGCTGCCGCTCGTGACGCGGGCGCTGCGCCCGTGGCTCACTCGGCGGTGACGGAGGGCTCCTCGAGCTCGAGCGGGATGACGGGGCAGTCCTTCCAGAGGCGCTCGAGCGAGTAGAACAGGCGATCCTCCTCGTGGAACACGTGCACCACGAGGTCGCCGAAGTCGAGCAGCACCCAGCGGCCCTCGGTGCGTCCCTCGCGACGCAGCGTCTTCACGCCCGCGTCGTTCAGCACATCCTCGACCTCGGAGGCGATGGCGAGCACGTTGCGCTCGTTGTCGCCGGAGGCGAGCAGGAAGGCGTCGGTCAGCGGCAGCGGACCCGAGACGTCGAGTGCGACGAGGTCCTCGGCCTTCTTGGAGTCGGCGGCGCGGGCGGCGAGGCGCACGAGTTCGCGCGCGCGATCGGAGGCAGTCACAGAGGAGGGTTCTTCTTCCGGGTCACGGTCAGCCGAGCACGCCCGAGGTGAGCGCCACGACGAGCAGGGTCACGACGACCACCGCCATGCCGACGGCCGAGATGATGAGCGCGGTGAGCGCACGGTTGCCGCGCTTGGGCTTGATGGTGCCGATGAGCTCGCGCGAGGAGGTGTGGGTGCTGACGGCGCGGATGGCACGCACCGGCTGCGAGTCGGTCGCCGCCACCTGAACGTCGCCCGGGTCGAGCAGGTGGTCCAGGTCGGACTCGTCGAGCTGCGTCGGCAGGGCGCCCGTCGACGACAGGCTCGCGGGCAGCGAGATGGAGCCGGTGACGAGCACGTCGCCCGTGCTGGCGACGGGGCTCACGATGATGTCGGGGTTCGGGATCTCGTCGAGCACGAGGGCGTTGGCGGTCGCGGGTCCGGCTCCGACGCTGCGCGCGAGCGAGCCGGTGGCCGGCTGCGACTCGTCGTCGAGCTCCGCCTGCCGCGACCAGTGGTTGCGGGGACGCTCCCCCGCGAGCGGCGGCTGCGAGGTGGTGGTCGTCTCGGGGGTGGACTGCACGGGCGGCGCGGACGGCAGCGACACGGGCGACGCGGAGCCGAGCGGCGGGGCGCTCGAGGTCTCGACGGGCGTGGGCGCCGGAACGCCGAAGCTCGGCGGCGGCACGGTCGCCTGGGCGAAGGGGGTCGGCGGCTCGAGCCCGGCGGCGTACTGCGCGAAGCTCGGTGCGGCGATCGGCACCGAGGAGGTCGGCGGGAACGCGGGCGTGAACGGCGCGGCGGGCGGCGCCCCGAGCGGCGACGCGGAGGTGAGCGGGGCGACCGGCTCGGGCGTCGGGAAGACGGGCGCGGGCTGCGCGGCCGGGGCGGGAGGGGCCGTGTGCTGCACGGGCGGCGCGGACGGCTGCGGCGCGGGCACGACGGGCGAGACGCCGGTCTCGCTGCGGAACAAGGCCTCGAAGTCGGCGAGCGCATCCGTGTGCGGGTCGGCGGGCTCGATGAGCGGCGGCGGCACGTACTCGACCTGCTCGGCGACCACCACGGGACCGGAGGGGGCGTCGTCGTCGACCGTCTCGCCGACCAGGATGTCGTCAAAGCTCGGCGGCACGGAGGTCTGCGAGGCGGCCGGCGTGAACGCCGCGAGCCACTCGGGGGCCGCCGCGGGCGGCACCGACGCGACCGGGGGCGCGGAGGCGACCGGGGGCGCCGAAGCCACGGGCGGGGCCGACGCGACCGGCGGGGCCGACGCGACCGGCGGGGCCGAAGCGACCGGCGGGGCCGAAGCGACCGGCGGGGCCGAGAGCACCGGGGGCGCCGACTCGACGGGCGCCGCGGACACCACGCCCGCCTCGCGCTCCTGGGCCTCGCGCAGGGCGCGCAGCTCGCGACGGCTCAGCGCACCCTCGACGCGCGGCGCCTCGGAGCTCGGCACCTCCGACACGGGCGCCTGCGAGGCGAACCCCTCGTACGCGGGCGGCTCCTGCACCGGCAGCGGCTGCGAAGCCGTCACGGGCACCTCGGCGCGGCCCTGCGTGCGGTAGTCCAGGTCGGCGCTCTCGGTCGGAGGCTGCTGCCACGTGGCACGGGCGGCACGCCGCCCCTCGGGGCTGAAGTCGCGGTACCGGAAGCCCTGCTCGGCATCCGCCGCATCCGCCCCCCGCGGCTCCTCGGGCGCCTCACCCGCGGACGCGCCGAGCGGAGCGTCGTACTGCGGCAGCGGGGCCCGCCCCTGCGTCACGTAGCTGAGCGGCTCGGGCGTCGTACCCGGATACTGCGGGCCGGCCGAACCGGTCGCCGCCGCCTCGGCGGCACCCTCGGCGTTCGCCGCGGCGCGCGCGGCCTCGGCCTCGCGCTCCCGGATCGCACGCCGGGAGAGCGGCTGATCCTGGAAAGTCGTCATGTCGCACTCCGATAGAGGTGGTGCTTGGAGATGTACTGCACAACACCATCGGGAACCAAGTACCACACCGGGAAGCCCCGGCCGACTCGCTCACGGCACTCCGTCGAGGAGATGGCCAGAGCGGGCACTTCCAGCGAGCTTACGCCAGCCTCCGGCAATCCGCGAATGTCGAGGGCGTGCCCCGGGCGCGACACCGCGACGAAGTGCGCGAGCTCCCACAGCTCGTCGACGTCCTTCCACTGCACGATCTGCGCGACCGCGTCGGCACCCGTGATGAAGAAGAGTTCCGCATCCGGACGCTGCTCCCGCAGGTCGCGCAGCGTGTCGATCGTGTAGGTGGGGCCGTCGCGGTCGATGTCGACCCGGCTCACCGTGAAACGGGGGTTGGATGCCGTGGCGACCACCGACATGAGGTAGCGGTGCTCGGCGGGGCTCACCCCCGACTTCATCCAGGGTTGGCCGGTCGGCACGAACACGACCTCGTCGAGGTTGAAGGTCTGCTGCACCTCGCTCGCGGCCACCAGGTGGCCGTGGTGGATGGGGTCGAAGGTGCCGCCCATGACGCCGACCCTCGGCCGGCGCGCGGCTCCCTCGCTCACGTGGGCGAGCCTAGTGGTTGGCGCCGCTCGGGCTGTGGCTCTGGTGGCCGTGGTCGTGCGGGTTCTGACCGGCGGTCTTCTCGCTGTGGCGGTTCGCGACATCGCGGTAGCTCCACGTGACGAACGCGAGCACGATGAAGATCGCTGCCGCGATCGCGGCGAACACCCAGGGCTCGGCGATGAGCGGCGCGGGCTCCTCGTGGATCTCGGCGAGCAGGGTGCTGAGCATGCTGTCCTCTTTCGGATGCGGGTCGCAGCCAGTCTAGCCGCGCGCGCCCGTCAGCCTCGAACCTGGCCCTCGCCCCGCACGATCCACTTCGTGCTGGTGAGCTCGGGCAGACCCATCGGGCCGCGCGCGTGCAGCTTCTGCGTCGAGATGCCGACCTCCGCGCCGAAGCCGAACTCGCCGCCGTCGGTGAAACGCGTCGACGCGTTCACCATGACGACCGCCGAGTCCACCTCGGCGAGGAAGCGGTTCGCGGTGGCCATGTCGTTGGTGACGATCGACTCCGTGTGGTGCGTCGAGTAGTGGCGGATGTGGTCGATCGCCTCGTCGAGGCCGTCGACGACCTTGACCGAGAGGTCGAGGCTCATGTGCTCGGTCGCCCAGTCGTCGTCGGTCACCGGCACGGCATCCGGGAAGAGTTCGCGCGTGCGCGCGTCGCCGTGGATGGTGACGCCGTTGTCGCGGAGCGCCGCGAGCACGGGCGGCAGCAGGCGCTCGGCGGCGTCGGTGTCGACGAGGAGCGTCTCGAGCGCGTTGCAGACGCTCGGGCGCTGCACCTTCGAGTTGACGGCGATCTCGGAGGCCATGTCCGCATCCGCGGTGCGGTCGAGGAACAGGTGCACGACGCCCGCGCCCGTCTCGATGACGGGCACCTTGGATTCGCGCACGACCGTGTCGATGAGCTGAGCCGAGCCGCGCGGGATGAGCACGTCGACCTGGCCGCGCGCCTGCATGAGCTGAGTCGCGCCCTCGCGACCGAACTCGTCGATCGTCTGCACGGCATCCGCCGGGAGACCGACGGAGGCGAGTGCGCCCTGGATGAGCTCGACGAGCACCCGGTTGGTGTTCTCGGCGGCGCTGCCGCCGCGCAGCACGACGGCGTTGCCCGACTTGAGGGCGAGCGCGGCGATGTCGATCGTGACGTTGGGGCGGGCCTCGTAGATGGCGCCGACGACGCCGAACGGCACGCGCACCTGGGTGAGCTGCAGGCCGTTCGGCAGGGTGGAGCCGCGGAGCACGGTGCCGATCGGGTCGGGCAGCGCGACGATGTCGCGGGTGGCGGCGGCGAGCCCGGCGAGGCGCGACTCGTCGAGCCGCAGCCGGTCCTGCAGGCCCTGCGTCATCCCGTTCTCGCGGCCGTTCGCGAGGTCGAGTTCGTTGGCGGGCAGGATGCGCTCGGCCCCCGCCTCCACGGCCTTCGCGATCGCCTCGAGCCCCGCGTTCTTCTGCGCGGTCGACGCCTGCGCGAGCGCGATCGAGGCCGTGCGCGCGGCCGTCAGCTTCTCGTCGAGCGTGGGCGCGGTGAGCAATTCCGACATGCCGCGAGTCTAGTTCTGTCAAACGCTGCAGCGCCTGGCCTGCCGCGCCAGGCATCCCTGCAGCGCACCGCCGAAACCTGCAGCGCATCCGGTCCCGTCGGCGCCGCTCGCGCCGCGACGACGGGACGGATGGGTGAACGCTGCAGCGTTTGACCGACATGCCCACATCGAGGTCCGCACCGCGGCCGCTGCCGACGCGCTACAGGAATGTGCCCGGGGCGCCAGAAATCACCTGCGCGGGAGGCCAAACGCTGCAGCGTTTGACACAGGGGCCGTCAGGGGCGGGGGGCGAACCAGGTGCCGGTGGGCTCGCCCGCGAGGGCGGCGGCGACATTCGCGGTGGAGGCGAGCAGCACGGCGGTGCCGGAGGCGGCGGCGAGCTTCGCGGCCGCGATCTTGGTGCCCGCTCCCCCGGTTCCGACGCCGGCCGCGCCGATGTCGCCGATCTCGACACCCGCGAGGTCGTCGTCGAACGGCACGAGCTCGATGGCGCGCGCGCCCGGCTCGTGCGGCGGGCGCGTGTAGAGCGCGTCGACGTCCGAGAGCAGCACGAGCAGCTCGGCGCCGATCAGCTCCGAGACGAGGGCCGCGAGGCGGTCGTTGTCGCCGAAGCGGATCTCGTGGGTGGCGACCGTGTCGTTCTCGTTGACGATCGGCAGGATGCGCAGGTCGATGAGGCGCTCCATGGCACGCTGCGCGTTGCCGCGGTGCGTCGGGTTCTCGAGGTCGCCCGCCGTCAGCAGCACCTGCGCGGCGACGATCGCGTAGCGGCGCAGCGACTCCTGGTAGCGGTAGATGAGCACGTTCTGCCCGACCGCGGCGGCGGCCTGCTGGGTGGCGAGGTCGGTGGGGCGCGCGTCGAGCTGCAGGTAGGGCATGCCCGTGGCGATGGCGCCCGACGACACGAGGATCACCTCGGCGCCGCGCGCGTGCGCCGCCGAGAGGGCGTCGACGAGGGGCTCGATCTGGCCCACGTTGGGCCCCGAGATCGACGAGGAGCCCACCTTCACCACGATGCGCTTCGCCTCGGTGACCGCCGCGCGCAGGCTCATCCCTCGTCCTCTTCCCCGGTCCCGAAGCCCTCGTCGTCCGACCACAGGCCCGCCTCGCGCTCGGCGTCGAGCTCCGCGCGCGCGGCGGCCTTGGCATCCATCCGCTCGTGGTAGCGCTCGCGGCGCTCCGCGCGCGTGGCGCGCTGGTTGTCGTCGAGGCGCGCGTCGGTACCGCGCGGGCTCGTGATGAGCTCGGCGGCGGAGGTGAGGGTCGGCTCCCAGTCGAACACCATGTCGCCGATGACGACCGTCGAGCCGGGCACCGCGCCCTGCGCGAAGAGCTCCTCCTCGACGCCCAGCTTCGCGAGCCGGTCGGCGAGGAAGCCCACCGCCTCGTCGTTGGCGAAGTCGGTCTGCTGCACCCAGCGCTCGGGCTTCGCGCCCGTCACGTGGTACTCGGGCTCGGTGCCGCCGTGCAGGGTGACCGTGAAGTCGACCGCGTCGACCGCGCGCGGGCGGATGACGATGCGCTGCGGCGGCGGGGCGGCCGCCTTGTCCTTCCGGTCGGCCTCGACGAGCTCGGCGAGCGCGTACGACAGCTGCCGCAGGCCCTCATGGCTCACCGCCGACACCTCGAACACGCGGTAGCCGCGCTGCTCGAGCTCGGGGCGCACGAAGTCGGCGAGCTCCTTGCCGTCGGGCACGTCGACCTTGTTGAGCGCGACGAGCTGCGGACGCTCGAGCAGCGGCGTCTGCCCCTCGGGCACCGGATACGCGGCGAGCTCGCCGAGGATCACGTCGAGGTCGCTGATCGGGTCGCGCCCGGGCTCAAGGGTCGCGCAGTCGAGCACGTGCAGCAGCGCCGAGCAGCGCTCGACGTGGCGCAGGAACTCGAGGCCGAGGCCCTTGCCCTCGCTCGCGCCCTCGATGAGGCCCGGCACGTCCGCGATCGTGTACCGCACCTCGCCCGCCTCGACGACGCCGAGGTTCGGGTGCAGGGTCGTGAACGGGTAGTCGGCGATCTTCGGCTTCGCGGCCGAGAGCGCGGCGATGAGGCTCGACTTGCCGGCGCTCGGGTAGCCGACGAGCGCGACATCCGCGACCGTCTTGAGCTCGAGCAGCACGTCGCCCTCGAAACCGGTGGTGCCGAGCAGCGCGAAACCGGGCGCCTTGCGCTTCGTGGTGGCGAGCGCCGCGTTGCCGAGACCGCCGCGACCGCCCTCGGCGACGACCACCCGCATCCCGGCGTCGACGAGGTCGGCGAGCTGCTCGCCGTCGGCGGAGGTGACGACCGTGCCGACCGGCACCGGCAGCACGAGCTCCTCGCCCTGGTAGCCCGAGCGGTGGTCGCCCATGCCGGGCCCGCCGTTGCCGCTCGAGCGGTGCGGGGCGCGGTGGTAGTTCAGCAGGGTGGTGACCTGCGGGTCGGCGACGAGCACGATGTCGCCGCCGTTGCCGCCGTTGCCGCCGTCGGGGCCGGCCAGCGGCTTGAACTTCTCGCGGCGCACCGACACGCAGCCGTTGCCGCCGTGCCCGGAGCGCAGGTGCAGCGTCACCCGGTCGACGAAGCTCGCCATCCGCTGCTCCTTCAGTTCTCGATGCGGGCCGGAGCCCGGGACAAACGACGAAGGGCGAGCCGCAGCCCGCCCTTCGCGAAGATGATGTCGCCCGGGCGACTACGCCGGGGTGACGATGTTGACGACCTTGCGGCCGCCCTTGGTGCCGAACTCGACGGCGCCCGCCTCGAGGGCGAACAGTGTGTCGTCGCCACCGCGGCCGACGTTCACGCCGGGGTGGAAGTGGGTGCCGCGCTGGCGGACGAGGATCTCGCCGGCCTTCACGACCTGGCCGCCGAACCGCTTCACGCCGAGGTACTGCGCGTTCGAGTCACGACCGTTGCGGGTGGACGATGCGCCCTTCTTGTGTGCCATGTCTTCAGCCCCTGCTTACTTGATGCCGGTGATCTTGACGCGGGTGAGCTCCGAGCGGTGGCCCTGGCGCTTCTTGTACCCGGTCTTGTTCTTGAACTTCTGGATGACGATCTTCGGGCCGCGCTCGTGGCCGATGACCTCGGCGGTCACCTTGACCTTGGCGAGGGCCTTCTCGTCGTGCGTGATCGTGTCACCGTCGACGAAGAGAACGGGGGTGAGCTCGACCTTGCCACCGGCCTCGGCCTGAAGGCGGTCGAGCACGACGACCGTGCCCACCTCGACCTTCTCCTGCCGACCACCGGCGCGCACAACTGCGTAAACCACGTGAGTTCCTTACGTATGGATGGAAGTCTGTTGCGGCGACGGGCCGGGGCCCGCTCCGCAGGGCGTCAGAATGCGGGCGAAGCCCTGCAGACACCAAGGATCAAGAATAGCCGACGCGGGCGCATCCGGCAAACGCGCTCAGGAGCGCGGCACGCGGCGCACGACCCACAGCGCGAGCACCACGAGCATGACGAGCGGCGCGCTCGCCAGCAGCTCGGGAACGAGGGACGCGAAGGGGTTGAAACCGCCGTAGTACCGCACGTCGCCGAGGCTCCAGATGCCGGTCGAGACGAGCGCCACCACGAAGCTCACGACGGTCGACAGCAGCACCCCGGCGGCCGCGGCGGCGAGCCCCTTGCCGAGCACGACGAGCACGCGATCCCCCTGGCGGGCGGGCAGCAACCACAGCAGCAGGAACACGCCCGCCGAGAAGGCGACCACGTCGACGAGCACGCCGTTCACGAACGGCAACACGACGCCCACGAGGTAGTCCTGGTCGCCGAGCCAGACGAGCGACTGCGCGAGCGACGCGAGACGCTGCAGCAGGGCCACCCCCGCGACGATCGCCGCCGCGAGCAGCGCCGGACGCGGATCCCGGCGCGGTACGAGGGTCGTCGGGCGCGCGGAGTCGTGGTGCGTCATGGCTGCGAGCCTACGAGCGGATGCCGTGGCCGCCTAGGATCGCGGCATGCCTGTCCTCATCGACGAGGCGATCTGGCCCAACCACGGCACCGTGTGGGGGCACCTGGTCTCCGACACCTCGCTCGAGGAGCTGCACGCCTTCGCGCGCCGCGCCGGCATCCCGGAGCGCGGCTTCGACCACGACCACTACGACTACCCCGCCGCACGCCGTGACGAGCTCATCGCGCTCGGCGCGGAGCCCGTCACGGGGCGCGAACTGCTGCGCCGCCTGCAGGCCTCCGGCCTGCGCGTGCGCCAGCGCGACAAGCGCGGCTGAGCCGCGCGCCGCATCCGGAGCGCGCGGGCGTCCGGGCGTTCCCATCTCAAGGAGTTCGGGAACCCGTTTCAAGGAGGTGGTGTGACTCCTGTCGCCTCCCGTGGCGGATGTGGCCTATGGGAGGCCGGACTCCTTGAGATGGGAAGGCTGAGGTGGGGTGCGGAGTGCGGGGTGCGGAGGCGCGGCTGAGCCTGCTCAGCCGGCGGTGGTGTCGGGGGAACCGGCGGAGGAGGAGGCGCGGCGCGAGCGACGCGAGCGGCCGCGGCCGGGGGCCGCGGGCTCGGGCAGCGAGGCGAGCACGGGGCCGAGCACGGCATCCGGGTCAACCGCGGGGCGCTCGACGCGCACCGGCTCGATCGGGATGTCGAGGATCTCGACGGGGGCGGCCGCGACCGCCTCCGCCACCTGCTCGGCGGCCGGCTCGGCGTGCTCGTCGTGGTGCACGGTCTTCGCCGCGATCTTGGCGAGCGCGTTGCGCACGTCGTCGGTGATCTCGTGGGTGCCGCCGCCCGCGGGCTTCGCCGCCGGGGTGCCCCCGTTGCCGTTCCCGTTGCCGCCTCCGCCGCCGTTGCCCCCGCGACCGCGACGGCTGCGCGAGGAACCGGCGCTCGGCTCGGGCTGGGCGCCGCGGTGCTTGAAGACCGGGTCGTGGTGCACGATGAGGCCGCGGCCCGCGCACACCTCGCAGGTCTCCGAGAACGACTCGAGCAGGCCCAGGCCCAGCTTCTTGCGGGTCATCTGCACGAGACCGAGGGAGGTGACCTCGGCCACCTGGTGCTTGGTGCGGTCGCGCGACAGGCACTCGACGAGCCGGCGCAGCACGAGGTCGCGGTTGGACTCGAGCACCATGTCGATGAAGTCGACGACGATGATGCCGCCGATGTCGCGCAGCCGCAGCTGGCGCACGATCTCCTCCGCCGCCTCGAGGTTGTTCTTGGTGACGGTCTCCTCGAGGTTGCCGCCGGACCCCACGAACTTGCCCGTGTTGACGTCGACGACCGTCATCGCCTCGGTGCGGTCGATGACGAGCGAGCCGCCCGAGGGCAGCCAGACCTTGCGCTCGAGCGCCTTCTCGATCTGCTCGGTGATGCGGTGCTTGTCGAAGCTGTCGACCTCGTCCTCGTAGCGCTCGACGCGGTCGAGCAGATCGGGTGCGACGGCGGCGAGGTACTTCTCGATCGTGCCCTGCGCGTCGTCGCCCGCGATGATGAGCTTCTGGAAGTCCTCGTTGAAGACGTCGCGCACGATCTTGAGCAGCAGGTCGGGCTCGGAGTGCAGCAGCGCGGGCGCCTGCTGGGTCTCCACGGCACGCTCGATCTCGGCCCACTGCGAGGTCAGCCGCTGCACGTCGAGCGTCAGCTGCTCCTCGGTGGCGCCCTCGGCGGCGGTGCGCACGATGACGCCCGCGTCATCCGGCAGCACCTCCTTGAGGATCTTCTTGAGGCGCGCGCGCTCGGTGTCGGGGAGCTTGCGGCTGATGCCGTTCATGGATCCGCCGGGCACGTACACGAGGTAGCGGCCGGGGAGGCTCACCTGGCTCGTGAGGCGGGCGCCCTTGTGGCCGACCGGGTCCTTGGTGACCTGCACGAGCACACGGTCGCCGGGCTTGAGGGCGAGCTCGATCTTGCGCGCCTGGTTCTTCTCGCGGCCCGCCTCCTCGGCGGCGGCCGCGGCGGCCTCCCAGTCGACCTCGCCCGAGTAGAGCACGGCGTTGCGGCCGCGGCCGATGTCGACGAAGGCGGCCTCCATCGAGGGCAGCACGTTCTGCACGCGCCCCAGGTAGACGTTGCCGATGAGGCTCGCGTCGGCGGCACGGGCGACGTAGTGCTCGACGAGCACGCCGTCCTCGAGCACGCCGATCTGGATGCGGCCGAACTTCGAGCGCACCACCATGACGCGGTCGACCGACTCGCGGCGGGCGAGGAACTCGGCCTCGGTGATGACGGGGCGGCGGCGGCCGGCGTCGCGGCCGTCGCGGCGGCGCTGCTTCTTGGCCTCGAGGCGCGTGGAGCCCTTGACACGCTGCGGCTCGGTGATGGGGGCGGGCGCCTGGCGGGGCTGGCGCACCCGGACGGTCGTGCCGGGGGCGTCCTCGCCCTCGCGGGGCGCGTCGCCCGCACGACGGCGGCTGCGACGGCGCGAGGAGCTCGTGCCGGCGGCGGCGGGCTCGTCCTCGGGGGCGCTCGTCGGCGCGGCGGCGCCGGGGGGCGGAGGCGGGGGCGCCTGGAACAGCAGCGCGAACGGCGAGGCGGGCTCCTCGGCGGCGGGCTCGGCGTCCGCTTCGGGCGCGAGCTCGGCATCCGCCGCGGGCTCCGCCTTCTTCTTCGCGCGGCTGCGGGCCGGCTTCTTCGCCTTCGGCGCCTCGGCCGCGGGCTGCTGCTCGGCGTCCGGGGCGTTCACCGGGTCGGTCTCGGGTACGTCGTTCTCCACCATCTCTGGTGCACTCCTCGCCCGGGGCGGCCGCGCCGGCCTCCGGGTACTCTCCTGCGGTCCCGCGTGATGCGGAACGCCAATCCTGTTCATGGTCCGCGACCTCGCAAGGCGGTCGGTCGCGTTCGCCCTCTCACGGCGTGGGCTCTGTCACAGCCCGGGTCCGGCGGACCCGCGGAACTGGCTATCCGTCTGGATGCGTTTCCCGACGCGGCGGGAGGAGCACCTCTCGGCCCGGTGAAGCCCGGTCAAGCTTGTTGTGGGCCGCCCGTGGGGGCGACTGTCACGATTATCGCACGAGGATGCCGTTCGCGGCATTTCCTCACCCTCGGCGTGGGAGGATCGCGCCATGACCGACGTCGCCCACCCCGACACCGACTACGACGACGAGCTCGACGACGAGGAGTTCGACGAGCTCGAGGTTCCGGAGCCCCGCACCTCGGACCGCACGCCGTGGGTGTTCGCCATCTGGCTCATCCTGGCGGGCATCGTCGGCGAGATCGCGGCGGCCGCGCTCACGATCGAGAAGATCCACGCGCTGCAGACCCCCGGCTCGGTCGCGAGCTGCGACTTCAACGCCTTCGTGCAGTGCACGAAGAATCTCGACTCCTGGCAGGGCAGCGTGTTCGGCTTCCCGAACCCGATCATCGGCCTCATCTGCTGGATGGCGCCCATCGTCGTCGGCGTCTCGGTGCTCGCGGGCGCCCGGTTCCCGCGCTGGTACTGGACCGTGTTCAACATCGGCGTGCTCGGCGCGGTCGTCTTCGTGATCTGGCTCGCCGCGCAGTCGATCTTCGCCTCGAACCTGCGCACCCTCTGCCCCTACTGCGTGCTCACCTGGTCGGTCACCTACCCGACCTTCCTCGCGGTGACGTTCCGCAACCTCGCGGCGGGCGTCTTCGGGGCCCGGGGCGTGACGGTCGGCCGCGCGCTGCTGCCCTGGGTCGCCCCGATCAGCATCGTCATCATGCTCGTGATCTTCGGCATCGCGCAGACCCAGCTGCCCGTCGTGCAGAGCATCATCCAGATCTTCTCCTGAGCCCCCGGTAGACTCCAGGCACCCGTTCCCAGCGTTCTCCGATCCCCACCGAAGCAGGATTTCACCCGTGACCAACGCGCCCAAGCCGACCAAGAACCAGCGCCGCGAGGAGGCCCGCGAGGCAGCCCGCGCGGCCCGCGAGAAGCAGCTCAAGCGTCAGAAGACGCTCAAGTGGCTCATCCCGACGGTGGCGTCCGTCGCGATCCTCGCCGTCGTCGCCGGGGTCGTCTGGGCCGTCATCGCCTTCCAGCCGGCGCCCAAGCAGGAGGCCGGCCCGCTCAACATGATCAGCGACGGCATCCTCTTCGAGACGGATGGCGCGGGCGGCGTGCAGCACGTCGAGACGAAGGCGATCGCGAAGGGCACCGACCCGATCGCGACGACGCCGCGCGACGACGCGCTCAACATCGTCATGTACGTCGACTTCTCCTGCCCGGTCTGCAAGGCCTTCGAGGGCGCCAACGCCGACTACATCCAGTCGCTCGTCGCCGACGGCTCGGCCACCCTCGAGGTGCACCCGATCTCGATCCTCGACTACCGCGGCTACACGACCGACTTCGCGACCCGCGCCAACAACGCGGGCGCGTGCGTCGCGAACTACGCGCCCGAGTCGTTCCTCGACGTCATGGCCGCCATGTACGAGCAGCAGCCGTCCGAGGGCGGACCGGGTCTCGGCAACTCGGCGATCGTCGATGTGGTGAAGAGCGCGGGCCTCGACGACGAGGACGTCAACAGCTGCATCCGCGGCGTGAGCTTCGAGCCCTGGGTGAGCGCGGCGACCGACCGCGCCCTCGCCGGGCCGCTGCCGAACACCGAGCTCGCCAACGTGAGCGGCACGCCGACGATCCTCATCGACGGCCAGCAGTACACGCCGACCACCTCGTGGGACAGCGCCGAGGAGTTCCAGGCGTTCGTCTACGCGATCTCGCAGGCCGCCTGAGCGGCCCCGGTCACGCGTCGATGAGCAGGCGGTCCGCGAGGGCCGCCTGCTCCGTCTCGCGGATGCCGAGTCCCTCCGCGAAGTAGGCCTCGATGCCGCCGAACTCGGCCCGCATGACGCGGAACGCCTCGTCGAGGTAGCTGCGGTCGACGCCGAGCACCGGGATCAGCAGTTCGCGCGGGGCGCCGTGCGCGGCGAACCGCTGGAACAGCGGCTCGAGCGCGGGCAGCAGCTGCTCGTTGGTGAGCAGGTACTCCCGGTAGACGTCGTCCTCCGAGACGCCGAGCAGGGTGAGCAGCGCGGCGGTCGCCCAGCCGGTGCGGTCCTTGCCGGTCGTGCAGTGGTAGAGCACGGGCACGTCGACCCCGTCGAGCAGCAGCCGGTAGAAGGCCCCGAGCCCCGCGCGGGCGCTCGGCAGCGTGATGAACTCGCGGTACGCGGAGCGCATCGCGTCGTCGGCTCGACCGCTCGCGAGGAAGGCGATCGCCTGCGCGGGGTCGCGGAAGAACGCCTGCATCTGGGCGGGCGCCGCGACCTGGGAGTCGGCGAGCACGTCCTCGACCATCGCGCGCACGCCCGCGAGGGCGCGGTCGGGCTGGTTCACGCGCTCGGTCTCGGTGCGGAAGTCGACGACGCAGCGGATGCCGTAGCCGGCGAGCGTCGCGGCATCCGCGTCGTCCAGCCGGTCGAGCGCCGTCGAGCGGAACAGCAGGCCCGTGCGCACCCGGCGGCCGCCGGCGGCGACCCAGCCGCCCGCGTCGCGGAGGTTCGGCAGCGTCGCGAGCGCGATGTGTGCGCCGGGTGCCGCCGTCATCCGCGCGCCGGGAACCAGAGCGCGAGCTCGCGCGCGGCCGACTCGGGCGCGTCGGAGCCGTGCACGAGGTTCTGCTGCACCTTGAGACCCCAGTCGCGCGCGAGGTCGCCGCGGATGGTGCCGGGGGCCGCGCTCGTCGGGTCGGTCGTGCCGGCGAGGGCGCGGAAGCCCTCGATGACCCGGTTCCCGGCGACGCGCATCGCGACGACGGGGCCCGACTCCATGAACTCGACGAGCGGCTCGTAGAACGGCTTGCCCTCGTGCTCGGCGTAGTGGGCGGCGAGCAGCTCACGGTCGGCCTGCAGCAGGCGGATGTCGACGAGCTGGTAGCCCTTCGCCTCGATGCGGCGCAGGATCTCGCCCGTGAGGTTGCGGGCCACCCCGTCGGGCTTGACGATGACGAGGGTCTCTTCCACGGCGGTCACGATGCGTCTCCTTCGGTGTGTGCGGCGGCCTCGGCCTCCGCTTCGGCGTGGGCGGCCAGCCAGGCCGCCTTGCGGGTGTCGATCTGGCGGCCGCGCACGTAGCAGTACACCCACATGGCGGCGAAGCCGGAGCCGACGAGGAACATGGCGGGCTCGACGACGCCCGTCGCGATGATGACGAGCTGCAGGGCCCCGCCCGTCCAGACCCCCCAGCTCCAGCGCTGCAGGCCCGCGACGATCGCGAGCACGAGCATGAGGATGCCGCCGTAGACGAGCGCCGACCAGTCGGGGTCGAGGCGGTCGAGGCCGAACACCACGAGCGAGGCGAAGAACAGCATGATCGCCTCGAGCACGAGCACGATCGACAGCAGCGTCTCGACGAGCGAGCGCTCGCGACGCACCCGCGTGCGGGGCGCACGCGGGGCGGCGGTCACTTCCAGCCCCCGTCGCGGGCGAGCGCGATGACGTCGCCGACGAGGGTGATCGAGCCGGTCACGACGACGGCGCGGCGGGGCGACTCCGACGCCCACACCCGGGCGGCCTCGACGGCGTCCGCGAGCTCGTGGTGCACGAACACGGCATCCGGTTCGACGTCGTCGCGCACGAGCTCGGCGAGCTCCTCGGCGTCGACCGCCCGGTCGGAGCTCGACTGCGTGACGTCGACGCGGCTCGCCGTGGCGGCGAGCTCGGCGACGATCCCGTGGGCGTCCTTGTCGGCGAGCACGCCGAGCACGAAGCCGAACTCGTCGAAGTCGAAGTACTCCTGCAGGGCCGCCGCGAGCGCGGCCGCGCCGTGCGGGTTGTGCGCGGCGTCCACGAGCACGGTCGGCTCGACGCCGACGAGCTGCAGGCGCCCGGGCGAGGCGACCTGCCCGAAGCCCTCGGCCACGACATCCGGATCGAGTGCGACGGTGCCGTCGCCGAGGAACGACTCGACGGCGGCGACCGCGACGGCCGCGTTCTGCGCCTGGTGGTCGCCGTAGAGCGGCAGGAAGACGCTCGTGTAGCGGCCCGCGCGACCGCGGATGTCGACGAGCTGCCCGCCGACGGCGACCGTCGTGGACTCGAGGGCGAAGTCGACGCGCTCGATCTCGAGCGTCGCCTCGTCGATCGCGGCGGCGGCGCGCAGCTCGTCGAGCGCCTCGATCGGCTGGATCGCGGTGACGACGGTCGCGGCGGGCTTGATGATGCCCGCCTTGGTGCGCGCGATCTCGGCGACGGTCGAGCCGAGTCGCTGGGTGTGGTCGAGCGCGATGGGCGTGAACACGGCCACCTGCCCGTCGGCGACGTTCGTCGAGTCCCACTCGCCGCCCATTCCGACCTCGAGCACGACGACGTCGACGGGCGCGTCGGCGAAGCTCGCGAAGGCGAGCACCGTGAGCGCCTCGAAGAAGGTCAGCGTCTCCTCGCCGTCCGCGGCGAGCTCGGCGTCGACCATGAGCAGGTACGGGCGGATGTCGTCCCAGTTGCGCGCGAAGGCCTCGTCCGAGATCGGCACGCCGTCGATCATGATGCGCTCGGTGACGCGCTCGAGGTGCGGGCTCGTGAGCAGGCCCGTGCGCAGACCCGTGGCGCGCAGCAGCGACTCGATCATGCGGCTCGTGGAGGTCTTGCCGTTGGTGCCCGTGACGTGCACGACGGGCGCCGCCCGGTGCACGTCGCCGAGCAGCTCGACGGCGCGGCGCGTCGGCTCGAGGCGCGGCTGCGGCGCCACCTCGCCCACGCGTCCGAGCAGTTCGGCGTAGGCGGCATCCGCCGCGGCCCGGAACTCGGCGGCCTCGAGCTCGTCGTAGGCGTCCGGATCGTCTGCGCTCATGCGCGCACCACCTCGATCGTCACGGCGGAGGCGTCGCCGACCGGCGTCGCTCCCCCCTCAGCCTCACGGGTCACGACGCTCGTGGCAAGGGTCTCGCCCGCGATGAGCCCGCGGTGCGCCTCGACCGCGGCCACCGCATCCGCGTCGCCCGCGAGGGTCAGCAGGATGCGGTCGCTCACCTCGAAGCCGGCGTCCTTGCGGGCCTGCTGCACGGCGCGCACGACGTCGCGCGCGAGGCCCTCGGCGGCGAGCTCGGCGGTGACGTGCGTGTCGAGCACGACGAAGCCGCCCGCGGGCAGGAACGCGATCGCGCTCTCCGGGTCGGCCACGGTCAGTTCGAGCTCGTACTCGCCGGCGAGCAGGTCGACCCCGCCCGCGGTGACCCGCTCGCCGTCGACCGACCAGTCGCCCGACTTCGCGGCCTGGATGACGCGCTGCACCTCCTTGCCGAGGCGCGGCCCGAGGGCGCGCGCGTTGACGGAGAGCCGCCGCTCGATGCCGAAGTCGGCGAGGCTCGACTCGACGAGCGGCGCGAGCGCCACGGCCTTCACGTTGAGCTCCTCGCGCAGGATGTCGGCGAAGCCGTCGAGGCCCGCGGCATCCGTCGCGACGAACGTGAGCCCCGCGAGCGGCAGGCGCACGCGCAGCCCGCGCGCCTTGCGCAGCGCGAGTCCCGAGGAGGCGATCTCGCGCACGCGGTCCATCGAGCGCACGAGCTCGGTGTCGACCGGGAACTCGGCGGCGCTCGGCCAGTCCGTCAGGTGCACGCTCCGGCCGCCGGTGAGCCCGCGCCAGATCTCCTCCGAGACGAGCGGCAGCAGGGGCGCGGCGAGGCGGGTGACCGTCTCGAGCACCGTGTAGAGCGTGTCGAAGGCGTCGCGGTCGTCGCCCACCCAGAAGCGCTCGCGGCTGCGCCGCACGTACCAGTTGGTGAGCACGTCGGCGAAGTCGCGCAGCGCCGCGCTCGCGAGCGGGGTGTCGAAGTCGTCGAGCTGCGCAGTCACCGTCTGCACGAGCTCGCGCGTCTTGGCGAGCAGGTAGCGGTCGAGCGGATGCGCGGAGTCGGTGCGCCACCCGGCCTCGTAACCGGCCGTGTTCGCGTAGAGGGTGAAGAAGTAGTAGCTCGACCACAGCGGCAGCATGAGCTCGCGCACGCCCTGGCGGATGCCCTCCTCGGTGACGATGAGGTTGCCGCCGCGGATGACGGAGCTCGCCAGCAGGAACCAGCGCATGGCATCCGCACCGTCGCGGTCGAAGACCTCTGAGACGTCGGGGTAGTTGCGCAGCGACTTCGACATCTTCTGCCCGTCGGAGCCGAGCACGATGCCGTGGCTCAGCACGTTCTTGTAGGCCGGGCGGTCGAACAGGGCCGTCGACAGCACGTGCATCATGTAGAACCAGCCGCGCGTCTGCCCGATGTACTCGACGATGAAGTCGGCCGGGTTGTGGGTGTCGAACCACTCGCGGTTCTCGAACGGGTAGTGCACCTGCGCGAACGGCATCGACCCGGAGTCGAACCACACGTCGAGCACGTCCTCGATGCGGCGCATGACGCTGCGGCCGGTCGGGTCGTCGGGGTTCGCGCGGGTGAGCTCGTCGATGTAGGGGCGGTGCAGGTTGGGCTCGCCGTTCTCGTCGAGCGGCAGCCGGCCGAAGTCGCGCTCGAGCTCCGCGAGCGAACCGTAGACGTCGACGCGCGGGTAGGCGGGGTCGTCCGACTTCCACACCGGGATGGGGCTGCCGAAGTAGCGGTTGCGGCTGATCGACCAGTCGCGCGCGTTCGCGAGCCACTTGCCGAACTGGCCGTCCTTGACGTTCTCGGGCACCCAGTTGATGCGCTGGTTGAGCTCGCCCATCCGGTCGCGGAACTCGGGCACCCGCACGAACCAGCTCGAGACGGCCTTGTAGATGAGCGGATTGCGGCAGCGCCAGCAGTGCGGGTAGCTGTGCTCGTAGCTCTTGAGCTGGAGGAGCCGGCCGTTCTCGCGCAGCAGCTGCACGAGCGGCTTGTTCGCCTCGTCCCAGCGCAGCCCCGCGACCTCGGCGACCTCGGGCAGGAAGCGCCCGCCGTCGTCGAGCGACAGCACGACGGGGATGCCGGCCGCGGCGCAGGTGAGCTGGTCGTCCTCGCCGTAGGCGGGCGCCTGGTGCACGATGCCCGTGCCCTCGCCCGTGGCGACGTAGTCGGCGACGAGGATGCGGAACGCATCCGGGCCGTAGGCGTCCGCGTAGTGGTCCCACAGCCGGTCGTACTGCACGCCCTCGAGCTCGGCGCCCGTGAGGGTGCGCTCGACCTCGTGCTCGCCGAGCTCCTTCGCGTAGGCGCCGATCGTGTCGGCGGCGAGCAGGTATTTCGTGCCGTCACCGGTGCGCACGACGGCGTACTCGATCGCGGGGCCCACGGCGAGCGCGGCGTTCGTCGGCAGCGTCCACGGGGTCGTCGTCCAGGCCAGGGCGTTCACGGCGGTAAGGCCGAGCGCCTCCGCCTTCTCGCCGACGAGCGGGAAGGTCACCGTGACCGACTGGTCCTGGCGCATCTTGTAGACGTCGTCGTCCATGCGCAGCTCGTGGTTGCTGAGCGGCGTCTCGTCGTTCCAGCAGTACGGCAGCACGCGGAAGCCCTCGTAGGCGAGGCCCTTCGCGTGGAGCTCGGAGAAGGCCCAGATGACCGACTCCATGAAGCTCACGTCGAGGGTCTTGTAGGCGTGGTCGAAGTCGACCCAGCGCGCCTGCCGGGTGACGTAGTCCTCCCACTCCTGCGTGTAGTGCAGCACCGAGGCGCGCGCCTTCGCGTTGAAGGCGCCGATCCCCATCTGCTCGATCTCGGCCTTGGTCGTGATGCCGAGCTGGCGCATCGCCTCGAGCTCGGCGGGCAGGCCGTGGGTGTCCCAGCCGAAGCGGCGGTGCACCTGCTTGCCGCGCATCGTCTGGTAGCGCGGGAAGACGTCCTTCGCGTACCCGGTGAGCAGGTGGCCGTAGTGCGGCAGGCCGTTGGCGAACGGCGGGCCGTCGTAGAACACCCACTCGGGGGCGCCCTCGCGCTCGTCGATGGACGCCTGGAAGGTGCCGTCGGCCTTCCAGAAGGCGAGGATGCCGCCCTCGATCTCGGGGAAGCGCGGCGACGCGGGGACGCCGTCTGCGTCGCTGTGGCGGGGGTAGCTCATCCGGTCCGTCCGTATGTCGTGGGCTGCTGCTCTCACGAGGACGACGGATGCCGCGGTACCACCTCGCTTGCCGACCCGGGGGTCGACCGCTCGTTGCACGCGATGACGGGCGCACCCGCTCGGTTCTAGTGCCGTCCGGGGACGGGTTCTTCCGAGGACTCCCCGGTGATGGCCGGATCGCAGTCTGTACGGCGATTCTAGCGCGCGATGCCGGCGTACGCCGCGAGCAGGGCGGCCCCGGTCTCGGCGTCGTCGACGGTCACGACGAACCGCCGGCCGTCGCGCCGGGTGACCTGGATCGCCTCGCCGGATCGCGAGACCACGCCGAAGCCGCCGCCGGGCGCCCAGCGCCAGCCCCATCCGCCGAAGTCGGAGAGCGGCTCGACGTGTCCCGTCGTGACGGCGGCGACCTCGTCGACCGGGATGCGGACGCGCGGCCAGCCGAACGGCGCCGACCGCACCGTGAGCCCGCCGGCGTCGACACGCGCGCGCCACACCGTGCCGATCGCGCACATCGCGAGGAGCAGCACGGGCACGGCGACGAGCGGCCAGACGAGACCGTCGGAGAGCACGATCGCGAAGACCGTCACGGCGATCGTGAAGCCGATCGCGGCCGCGATCGTGACGGTCGCACCGGTCGAGAGCCGGGTCGTCGCGATCCAGACGCTGCGCTCGCCCGGCACGAGCGGCAGCGGCTCCGCGGGCGTGGCGTCGGCATCCCGGCGCACCGCCTTCGGCAGCGCGAACCAGGCGGCGACCGCGACGAGCAGCGCACCGCCGAGTGCGACGCCGAGCCAGCCGCCGAGCTGCGGCGCGTCGCGGGCGTCGTCGAGGCCGCGCTGCACGCCGAGCGAGGCGGTCACGGCGATGCCGATGAAGACCGCGACGGACAGCGACAGCACCGCGAGCAGCTTGTGGGTCGCGGTGGGCGCGGGTCCGCGGCCGAGCGCGAGGAAGGCCGCGAACATGGCCGTGAGGCCGAGCGCCAGGCCCGCGGTGAGCGCGATCGTCGACCAGGCGGGGCCGAAGCCGTCCGGCCCGTCGGCACCCCAGTGGACGGCGATCGGGTCGGGCAGCGAGGGCAGCCAGGCGAACTGCACGGCCACGAAGGCGGCCGAGACGATGAGCGGCAGCACGACGGCCACCATCCAGACCGCGAGCGGTTGGCGGGTACGGGTGGGGGCGGCGGTCGTCATGCGGGGTACTCCTCACGGATCAGGGAGACGAGGGTCGGGAGCGCGACGCCTTCGCGACGCGCGGCGGCGACGAGCTCGCGCACGGCATCCGCGAGCGCTCCCCCGCGGGTGGCGGCGTCGGTGAGCACGGCGCCGCGGCCGCGACGGAGGTCGACGAGCCCCTCGTCGCGCAGCTGCTGGTAGGCGCGCAGCACGGTGTGGATGTTGACGTCGAGCGCGTCGGCGAGCTCGCGGGCCGCGGGCAGTCGGTCGCCGGGGTGCAGCACGCCGCGGCTCGCGTCGGAGCGCACGGATGCCGCGATCTGGTCGTAGATCGCGACACCGGAGGCGGGGTCGACGCGGATGAGCACACCCACATCCTATTGTTCTAGTTCTACTATCACAACTAACTCCGCGAAAGTACGCACTTTTGGGTCGATTCCTGGCCCGATCACCCCAAAAGTCCGTACTCTCACGGGTGTGAGCGACGACACCCCCACGCAGCGCTACCCCGAGGGCTTCCCTCCACCCGGCGGCGGCTCCGACCTCCCCACCGAGCGCTTCACGCCCGCGGCGAGCCTGCCGCCCGAGACCGGCGCGACGGCGCCCGCCCCGACGGCGACCGGTGGGCCGGAGCCGCAGAAGAGCCAGAAGGGCCTCATCATCACCCTCGCCGTGATCGGCGGCGTGCTGCTGCTCACGATCGTCGGGCTGCTGCTGTGGATCGCGCTCGGCGGGCGCGGCGCGACGCCGGCCCCCACCGACACGCCCACCCCCTCCCCCACGCCGACCCCCACGCCGACCGAGACCGAATCCCCCACCCCGACGCCCACGCCCACCGAGACGGAGGCGCCCCCGCCGCCGCCGCCCGAGCCGGAGGACGTCATCACGAGCTTCACCTCCTCGAGCGCCACCGTCGACTGCACGGCATCCGGCGGCGACCCCGTGCCCGTCACCTTCAGCTGGGCGACGACCGGCGAGACCCTGTGGTTCGGCATCGGCACCGACGACGCGCGCAGCGACCCGTACGGCGAGTTCCCGCTCAACTACACGACCGACATCGACTACCAGTGCGGGCAGCCCGGCGCCCAGCAGCGCTACACCATCACCGTGCTGCGCGCCGACGGCAGCACCCAGTCGGAGACGATCATCATCCGCGAGAGCTGACCGGTAGAATCGGGGCAACCCACACTCAGGCACCCCTGGACGCGGTGCCGCACATAGCGAACCGGAGTACCTCGATGAGTGTCGCCATCCCCGAGAAGCCCGCCCTCGAAGGGCTCGAGGCCACCTACCGAGAGGTGTGGGAGCGGGAGGGCACCTTCCGGTTCGACCGGGATGCCGCGCTCGCCGCCGGCAAGGACGCCGTCTTCAGCGTCGACACCCCGCCGCCCACCGCATCCGGCAGCCTGCACATCGGTCACGTGTTCAGCTACACGCACATGGACCTCATGGCCCGCTACCAGCGCATGCGCGGCAAGCACCTCTTCTTCCCGATGGGTTGGGACGACAACGGCCTGCCCACCGAGCGCCGCGTGCAGAACTACTACGGCGTGCGCTGCGACCCGACCCTGCCCTACGTGCACGATTTCGTGCCCCCGCAGACCGGCGGCGAGAACAGCTCCGGCAAGGCCGCCGACCAGCAGCCCATCTCGCGCCGCAACTTCGTGGAGCTCTGCGAGAAGCTCACCGCCGAGGACGAGGTGCAGTTCGAGGAGCTGTGGCGCACCCTCGGCCTCTCGGTCGACTGGTCGCTCACCTACCGCACGATCGGCGCGGAGTCGCAGCGGGTCGCGCAGCGCGCCTTCCTGCGCAACCTGGCCCGCGGCGAGGCCTACCAGGCGGATGCCCCCACCCTGTGGGATGTGACCTTCCGCACCGCGGTCGCCCAGGCCGAGCTGGAGGACAAGGAGCAGCCCGCCGCCTACCACCGGGTGAGCTTCCACCAGCCGGGCGGCGGCACGATCGAGATCGAGACGACCCGCCCCGAACTGCTGCCCGCCTGTGTGGCGCTCGTGGCGCATCCGGACGACGAGCGCTACCAGGGCCTCTTCGGCACGACCGTCACCACCCCGATCTTCGGCGTCGAGGTGCCCGTGCTCGCACACCACCTCGCCCAGAAGGACAAGGGGTCCGGCATCGCCATGATCTGCACCTTCGGCGACGTGACCGACGTGGTGTGGTGGCGCGAGCTCGACCTGCCGAACCGCGCCATCATCGGCTTCGACGGCCGCATCCTCGCCCAGTCCCCCGCCGAGGAGCTCTTCA
Source organism: Protaetiibacter intestinalis (assembly GCF_003627075.1). Taxonomy (NCBI): domain Bacteria; kingdom Bacillati; phylum Actinomycetota; class Actinomycetes; order Micrococcales; family Microbacteriaceae; genus Protaetiibacter; species Protaetiibacter intestinalis. The sequence goes on from NZ_CP032630.1 coordinate 205,641, forward strand.
CGGAGGCCGGCCGCGCCGCCTACGCCGAGCTCGCCGGCAAGACCGTGTTCAGCGCGAAGGCCCGCATCGTCGAGCTGCTCGCCGAGTCGGGCGACCTGATCGGCGAGCCCCGCAAGATCACCCACCCCGTGAAGTTCTTCGAGAAGGGCGACAAGCCGCTCGAGATCGTCTCGACCCGTCAGTGGTACATCGCCAACGGCGCGCGCGACGAGGCGCTGCGCGAGGAGCTGCTCGCGGCGGGCCGGGAGCTGCAGTTCCACCCCGACTTCATGCGCGTGCGCTACGAGAACTGGGTGGGCGGCCTGACCGGCGACTGGCTCATCTCGCGTCAGCGCTTCTTCGGCGTGCCGATCCCCGTCTGGTACCCGCTCGACGAGCACGGCGAGGCGCTGCGCGAGCAGCCGATCGTGCCCGACGAGGCATCCCTGCCCGTCGACCCCTCCTCGGATGCCGCCCCCGGCTACGACGAGTCGCAGCGCGGCGTGCCCGGCGGCTTCGTCGGCGAGCTCGACATCATGGACACCTGGGCCACCTCGAGCCTCACCCCGCAGATCGCGGGCGGCTGGGTCGACGACCCGGAGCTCTTCGAGCTCGTGTTCCCGTATGCGCTCCGCTCGCAGGGCCAGGACATCATCCGCACCTGGCTGTTCTCGACCGTGCTGCGCGCCCGCCTCGAGCACGGTGAGACGCCGTGGCGGCACGCCGGCATCTCGGGCTTCATCGTCGACCCCGACCGCAAGAAGATGTCGAAATCGAAGGGCAACGTGGTGACCCCGCAGGGCCTGCTCGACGAGCACGGCTCGGATGCGGTGCGCTACTGGGCGGCGTCGTCGAAGCTCGGCACGGACGCGGCCTTCGACCCGCAGAACCCGAAGACAATCAAGATCGGTCGCCGGCTCGCGATCAAGGTGCTGAACGCCGCGAAGTTCGTGTACGGGTTCCCGAGTGGTTTCGATACGCCGGCCGCGCCGGCTACTCAACCAGCGGGGGGCGGGGCGACCGTCACCGAGCCGCTCGACGTCGAGCTGCTCGCCGAGCTCGGCCGCGTCGTCGAGGAGGCGACCCGTGCCTACGAGGCCTTCGACCACGCGCGCGCCCTCGAGGTGACGGAGCAGTTCTTCTGGACCTTCTGCGACGACTACCTCGAGCTCGTCAAGGAGCGCGCCTACACGGGCGAGGGCGCCGCGCAGGCCTCCGCCGTGGCGGCGCTGCGCACCGCGATCGACGTCATGCTGCGGCTGCTCGCCCCCGTCATCCCCTTCGCGACCGAGGAGGTGTGGCGCTGGACCCACGAGGGCTCGGTGCACACCGCCGCGTGGCCGTCGACCCTCGAGCTCGGTGCGCACGGCGAGCCCCGCGGGCTGCTGCCGGCGGTCTCGGCGGCGCTCATCGGCATCCGCCGCGCGAAGACGGATGCCAAGGCCTCGCAGAAGACCGAGGTGCGCTCGGCGACGCTCGCCGGCCCGGCGCTGCTCGCCGAGGCCGCCGACGACCTGCGCGCGGTGGGCCGCATCGAGCGTCTCGACCTCGTGACGGCCGACGAGGTCGCCGTGACGGATGTCGTGCTCGCTGAGGCCGCGGAGTGACCGTGACCGTGCGCGAGCTGCGCGCCGGCGACCTGCCGGTCTGGCGCGAGCTGTTCCGCGCCTACGGCGTCTTCTACGAGACGGAGTTCTCCGAGGAGCTGCTCGACCGCGTGGGGGCGCTGCTGCTCGAGCCAGGCTCCGGCATCGACGCGCTCGTCGCCGAGCGGGACGGCGCGGTCGTCGGCTTCGCCCACTACCGCTCGCACCCCGACACCTTCTCGGGCGGGCGCGACTGGTATCTCGACGACCTGTTCGTGACGCCCGAGGTGCGCGGTACGGGTGCCGGGCGCGCCCTCATCGAGGCGATCGCCGCGAAGACGGAGGGCACCGGCGGGTCGCTGCGCTGGATCACCGCCGACACCAACGAGACCGCGCAGGCGCTCTACGACAGGGTCGCCACCCGCACCCGCTGGGTCACCTACGAGGTGCGCCGCTGATGCAGCTCGGCACGCGGTGGGCGGTCGGCGGCGAGGTGCCGCCGCGGGTTCCGGATGCGATGGTCGCCGCGATCCGCGAGGTCGAGGCGGAGGTGGCCGGGCTCGACACGGCCCAGTGGCGCTGGACGCTCACCTGGCTCGAGGGGCGCCCGATCGCCGAGCTCGACGACGGCACCCGGCTGCGGCTCACCGCGGACGGGGCCGTGCTCCGCGACCGGCTCGACTAGCGCGAGGCGAGCTCCGCCTCCGCGTCGAGGTTGCCGAGCTTGTCGGGGTTGGCGATCGAGTGCACCATGGCGACGCGCCCGCCCGCGATCGTGAGGCTCGCGACGCCCACGAGCCGCCCGTCGAGCTCCAGCCGGAGGGCCGGCTGGCCGTTGACCCAGGCGGCCGTCGCCACCACGAGGCCCCCCGCCTTCGCCATGCCGCCGACGAGCAGCCGCGCGAGCCGATCGGCGCCGATGACCGGCCGCCGCGCCGCGCCCCGCACCTTGCCGCCGCCGTCCGCCACCGAGACGACGTCGGGCGCGAGCACGTCCATGAGCCCCTGCAGGTCGCCCGTGTTGAGGGCGACGACGAGCCGCCCCATCACCTCCTCCTGCTCCGTCCGGTCCACGCTCATCCGCGGACGGCGGGCGGCGACGTGCTCCTTCGCCCGGTGCGCGATCTGACGCACGGCCGCCGACGACTTGCCGACCGCATCCGCGATCTCCTCGTACGACAGGTCGAACACCTCGCGGAGCACGAAGACGGCCCGCTCGGCGGGCCCGAGGGTCTCGAGCACGGTGAGCATCGCGATCGACACGTTCTCGGCGAACTCGACGTCGTCGGCGACGTCGCGGGAGGTGAGGAGCGGCTCGGGAAGCCACTCCCCCACGTAGTCCTCCCGGCGGCGCGAGAGGGTGCGCAGCTGGTTGAGCGCCTGCCGCGTGACGATGCGCACGAGGTAGGCGCGCGGCTCGCGGATCTCGGCGCGGTCCACGGTCGCCCACCGCAGCCACGACTCCTGCAGCACGTCCTCGGCGTCGGCCGCGGAGCCGAGCATCTCGTAGGCGACCGTGAAGAGCAGCCGGCGGTGCACGATGAACGGGTCGTCGCCGTCGTCGTCGGACATGAGCGCGAGCCTACGCCGCACCCTGCGCGGCGCCCCGGAGGGCGAGCGGCGGCAGCTCGCAGGCGTCGGCGAACCCCTCCGAGCGGATGCCGAGGGCGACGTTCATGCGCGAGGACATGTTGATGAACCCGACGCGCGCCGCCAGCTCGACGAGCGCCGCGGGTCCGAGCTCCGCGAGCAGGGCATCCGACAGCTCGTCGGTGACCGCGGGCGGCGTCTGGCTGGCGGCCTCCGCGTACTCCATGACCCGCCGTTCGAGCGGGCTGAAGACCTGCGACTCGCGCCAGACCGGCACCTCGCGCACCTTCGCCTCGTCGAGACCGTGGTTGTGGGCCAGGTAGTAGTTGAAGTCGAGGCAGAAGCTGCACCCGATGAACGCCGCCGCCGCCATCGTCGCGTAGGACGCGAGGTCGGGGTCGAGCTCGTTCCAGCGCTCGACCTTGCCGCCGAAGCCCATCGCGTCCTTCATGATCGGCCGGTGGTGCCAGAGCACCCCGACCGAGTCGGGGACCCTGCCCACCATCCGGCGCGCGGCGAACTTCACGAGCGCGCCGTACAGGCCGGTGACCTCGGTCGGGGGGATGCGGGTGTCGGTGGACATGTCGTGCTCCTGTCGTCGGATGGTTTCCTTCGACATGCAGACACCGGCCGCGGCCGGCGTGTGACAGCTCGCGCGCTACTTCCGGGCGAGGATCTCGCCGTGCGGGAACACCATCCAGCCGTCGGGGTCCTCGGCCCAGTGCGCCCAGGCCGAGCTGATCGCCTCGAGGTCGGCGCGCGTCGCGAGCTCCTTGCCGAGCGCGTCGCCCGCGAACGCCGAGGCGAGCACGCGGTCGCGCCACATGCCGCCCCACCAGCTGCGCTCCTCCTCGTCCGAGAAGCACCAGACGGATGCCGTGGAGGCGACCGCGGTGAAGCCCGCCTCGTGCGCCCACTGCTTGAGCCGGCGGCCGGCATCCGGCTCGCCCCCGTTGCTGCGGTGCACGCGCTGGTAGAGGGTCGCCCAGGCGTCGAGGCCGAGGGTCTGCGGGTGCAGCACGACGCCCGCGTAGTCGCACTCGCGCACCGCGACGACGCCGCCGTCGGCGACCACCCGGCGGAACTCGACGAGCGCCTCGACGGGGCGCCCGAGGTGCTGCAGCACCTGGTGGGCGTGCACGACGTCGAACTCTCCGTCGGCGTAGGGCAGCGCGTAGGCGTCGGCGACGTGGAACTCGACGTTCGTCACGCCGCGCTCGGCGGCGTGGGCGCGCGCCTGCGCGACGACCTCCTCGGAGGCGTCGACGCCGACGACGCGCCCCGGCGCGACGAGCTCGGCGAGGTCGACCGTGATGGTGCCGGGGCCGGCACCGACGTCGAGAAGCGACATCCCGGGTCGCAGCTCCGGCAGCAGGTAGGCGGCCGAGTTGTGGGCGGTGCGCCAGATGTGGGAGCGCAGCACGGTCTCGTGGTGGCCGTGGGTGTAGCGCTCGTCGGGGGTGGTCATCGCGCCAATCTAGCGGGATCTCCCTAGGCTGGATGGATGACCAATCCGTTCTTCGCGGACAGCGCGCTGCCCTACCTGCTTCCCGATTTCGCGGCCGTGCGCGACGAGCACTACCGCGAGGCCTTCGACCGCGGGATGGCGGATCAGCTCGTCGAGGTCGCGGCGATCACGGCCGATGCGGCGCCGCCCGACTTCGAGAACACGATCGTGCCCCTCGAGCGCTCGGGCGCGATCCTCGACCGCGTGGCGACCGTGTTCTACACGCTCAGCTCGGCCGACACGACCGAGTACATCCAGGAGCTCGAGGAGGAGCTCGCCCCGCGGCTCGCCGCCCACCACGACGCGATCGTGCTGGATGCCGCCCTCTTCGCGCGCATCGACGCCATCCACCGCGCCGCCCAGGAGGACGCGGAACGCCTCGACGACGAACAGCGCTACCTCGTGCACCGCCGGCACACCGAGATGGTGCTCGCGGGCGCGGCCCTGGGGGATGCCGACAAGGAGCGCCTGCGCGAGCTGAACCAGCGCATCTCGACGCTCACGACGCGCTTCGAGAAGCACCTGCTCGACGACACGAACGAGCTCGCGGTGCACCTCACCGACGAGTCGGAGCTCGCGGGCCTCGCGCCGGGCGAGCTGTCGGCGGCCCACGAGGCGGCCGCCTCGCGCGGCCTCGACGGCTGGCTCGTCACCCTCGTGCTGCCGACCGGCCACCCGTGGCTCGGCACGCTCGAGAACCCCACCACCCGGGCGCGCATCATGGCCGCCTCGCGGGCGCGCGGCATCCGCGGCGGCGACCACGACAACACGGACCTCGTGCTCGAGCTCGTGCGGGCCCGGGCCGAGCGCGCCCGACTGCTCGGCTTCCGCGACCACGCCTCCGTCGTGACGGCGGATGAGACCGCCGGCTCCCCCGCGGCCGTCGCCGCGCTGCTCACCCGGCTCGCGCCGCCCGCCGCCCGCAATGCGGACGCCGAACGCGCCGAGCTCGCCGAGGTGACGGGCTCCTCGATCACCGCCTCCGACTGGGCCTTCGCGGCCTCCGCCGTGCGCCGGGAGCGCTACGACCTCGACACCGCGGCGCTGCGCCCCTGGTTCGAGGCCGAGCGCGTGCTGCAGGACGGCGTGTTCTTCGCCGCCTCGCGGCTCTTCGGCCTGAGCTTCTTCGAGCGCACGGACCTGCGCGGCTGGAACGACGAGGTGCGGGTGTTCGAGGTGAGCGACGACGACGGCGCCGTGGGCCTGTTCCTGCTCGACCTCTACACGCGCGACTCGAAGCGCGGCGGGGCCTGGATGAACTCGCTCGTGGCCCGCAACGAGCTGCTCGGGCATCCCTCGATCGTCACCAACAACCTCAACGTGCCGCGGCCCGCGGCCGGCGAGCCGACCCTGCTGACCCTCGACGAGGTGGAGACGCTGTTCCACGAGTTCGGGCACGCGCTGCACGGCCTGTTCGCGCACGCGCGCTACCCGAGCCTCGCGGGCACCCGGGTGTTCCGCGACTTCGTGGAGTTCCCGAGCCAGGTCAACGAGATGTGGGCGATGTGGCCCGAGGTGCTCGCGAACTACGCGCGGCACCACGAGACGGGCGAGGCGCTCGACGCGGGCGTCGCGCAGCGCCTGCGCGACGCCGAGCGCTTCGGCCAGGGCTTCCGCACGAGCGAGTACCTGCAGGCGGCGCTGCTCGACCAGGCCTGGCACGGCCTCGACGTCGAGGAGGCCGCCGCGGTGACGGATGTCGCCTCCTTCGAGGCGGCGGCGCTCGCGCGCGCGGGGCTCGCCGACGACGCGATCCCCCCGCGCTACGCCACCACCTACTTCGCACACGTGTTCTCGGGCGGCTACGACGCGGGCTACTACTCGTACATCTGGAGCGAGGTGCTCGACGCCGACACGGTGGAGTGGTTCCGCGAGAACGGCGGCCTGAACCGCGAGAACGGCGAGCGTTTCCGGCGCCGGCTGCTGCAGACGGCGGGCACCCGCGATCCGCTCGCGGCGTTCCGCGACTTCCGCGGGCGCGACGCCCGCATCGAGCCGCTCCTGGAGCGCCGCGGGCTGTCCTGACGCGCCACGCGCGGGCGCGGATGCGGGTTTGACACGGTGGGGTCCGGTGAGTTTAGGCTTACCTAAGTGCTCCCGATTTAGGTGAGCCTCACCTCATCCCCCTCCACCGAAAGGATCCTCGTGCGCGTCCTCCGCACCCTTCCGGTCGTCGCCGCCGCAGCCCTCGTGCTGTCGGCCTGCGCCGGCACCCCCTCCCCCGAGACCCAGCTGGACGCGGCATCCGGAGGCGACGCCTTCCCGGTCACCATCCAGCACGCCTTCGGCGAGACCACCATCGCGAGCAAGCCGGAGCGCGTGGCGACGGTCGCCTGGTCGAACCAGGAGGTGCCGCTCGCGCTCGGCGTCGTGCCCGTCGGGATGCCCGAGGTCACCTGGGGCGACGACGACGGCGACGGCGTGCTGCCGTGGGTGGAGGACAAGCTCGAGGAGCTCGGCGCCGAGACCCCGGTGCTCTTCAACGAGGACGACGGTCTCGACTACGAGGCCATCGCCGACACGAACCCCGACGTGATCCTCGCGGGCTACTCGGGCCTCACCGAGGAGGAGTACGAGACCCTCTCGAAGATCGCGCCCGTCGTCGCCTACCCCGAGGTCGCCTGGGGCACCTCGCTCGAGGACATGATCCGCATCGACGCGAAGGCGCTCGGCCTCTCCGATGAGGCGGAGGCCCTCATCGACGAGTTGCACGGCGAGATCGACGCGGCGCTCGAGGCGAACGCGGTCATCAAGGACAAGAAGATCGTCTTCAGCTGGATCGACCCGAGCGACTTCAGCCAGATCGGCTTCTACACGACCCTCGACACCCGCCCCGGCTTCCTCAAGGACCTCGGCCTGCCGGTTCCGGAGGTCGTCGAGCAGGAGTCGGCCGGCACCGACTCGTTCTACACGAGCGTGAGCGCCGAGGAGGCCGACCGCTTCGCCGACGTCGACATCTTCGTGACCTACGGCGATCCGGGCAGCGACATCGTCGCCCAGATGCAGGCCGACCCGCTGCTGTCCAAGATCCCGGCGATCGCCGCGGGCCACGTCGTGATCCTGCCGGACGCGACGCCGCTCGCCGCATCCGCCAACCCCTCGCCGCTCTCGATCGGGGCCACCATCGGCGACTACTTCGCCCTGTTCGCCGCCCAGGCCGGGTGACGACCGCACTCGGCTCCCTGACGCCGCCGGACGCCGCCTCGCTGCGGCGTCCGGCGGTCGTCCGCGTCGCCTGGTTCCTCGCCGCGCTCGCCCTGCTGGCCGTCGCCTCGGTGCTCTCGCTCGCGATCGGCACGCGCGTCGTCTCGCTCGACGAGGTGCTCGCGGGGCTCGGCGGCGACACGAGCACGATCGGCGCGGCCGCGGTCGCCGTGCGCATCCCGCGCACCGTGCTCGCGATCCTCGTCGGCGCGGCCCTCGCGCTCTCGGGCACCACCCTGCAGGGCGTCACCCGCAACCCGCTCGCCGACCCCGGCATCCTCGGCCTCTCGGCGGGCGCCTCGCTCGCGGTCGTCACCGGGATGGCGTTCTTCGGGCTGTCGAACCCCGTCGCCGTGCTCGTCGTGGCGATCGTCGGCTCGGCCGCCGCCGGCGTCTTCGTCTACGCGATCGGCTCGCTCGGCCGGGAGGGCGCGACACCCCTCAAGCTCGCCCTCGCGGGCGCCGCGACGACCGCGGCGCTCGGCTCGCTCGTGAGCGCGATCCTGCTGCCGCGCATCGAGGTCATGAACTCGTTCCGGTTCTGGCAGATCGGCGGCGTCGGCGGCGCCGTCTGGGACCGCATCCTCCTCGTGCTGCCCGCCCTCGTGGTCGGCGCCGTGCTCGTGCTCGTCATGGCGCGCGGCATGAACTCGCTCGCGCTCGGCGACGACGTCGCCACGGGCCTCGGCGAGCACGTCGGCCGCACTCGCCTCATCTCGGCGCTCGGCGCCTTCATCCTGTGCGGCGCGGCCACCGCGATCGCGGGCCCCATCGGCTTCGTCGGCCTCATCGTGCCGCACCTGTGCCGGCTCGTCGTCGGCACCGACCATCGCTGGCTGCTGCCGTTCACGGCCGTCACGGGCGCCGTGCTGCTGACCGCGGCGGATGTCGTGGGCCGCGTCATCGCGCGCCCCGACGAGGTCGAGGTGGGCATCGTCACGGCGCTCATCGGCGCCCCCGTCTTCATCGCGCTCGCCCGGCGCCGGAAGGTGCGTGAACTGTGAGCGCCGCCACGGCATCCCCCGCCCGCCCCGCACCGGTCGCCCCCGACGCCCTCGCGACCGTCGTCGCCGGGCGTCGCGCGCGCGGTCGCCGCCGCCTCTGGCGCACCGTCGCGCTCGCCGCGCTCGTCGTCGCGGCGTTCGCGACGACCCTCATGGTCGGCAACACCTTCTACGGACCGGATGCCGTCATCCGGGTGATCCTCGGGCAGCAGGTTCCCGGCGCCTCGTTCACGGTCGGCGAGCTGCGCCTGCCGCGAGCGAGCCTCGGCGTGCTCGCGGGCTTCGCGTTCGGCGTCGCGGGCGTCACCTTCCAGACCATGCTGCGCAACCCGCTCGCCTCCCCCGACATCATCGGCATCACCTGGGGCGCGAGCGCCGCGGCCGTCGTCGGCATCGTCGTGCTGTCGCTCGGCGACACGGGCGTCTCGGTGCTCGCGCTCGCGGGCGCGCTCGTCACCGCCCTCGCCGTGTACCTGCTCGCCTACCGGCGCGGGTTCTCGGGGGCGCGGCTCATCCTCATCGGCATCGGGGTGGCGGCGATGCTCGAGAGCGTCGTGTCGTGGGTGCTCTCGCGCGCCTCCGAATGGGACATGCCCGCCGCGATGCAGTGGCTCGCGGGCAGCCTCAACGGCGCCGACTGGGACGGCATCGCCCCGCTCGCGTGGGCCTCGCTCGTGCTCGTGCCCGTCATGTTCGTGCTCTCGCGCGAGCTCGGGCCGCTGCGCCTCGGCGACGACTCGGCCGCCGCCCTCGGCGTGCGCGTGCAGTTCGTGCGGCTCGCGCTCATCCTGGGCGCCGTCGCGCTGCTCGCCTTCGCGACCGCGGCCGCCGGCCCCATCTCCTTCGTCGCCTTCATGGCCGGCCCCATCGCGGGCCGCCTGCTCGGCCCCGGCGCCCCGCTGCTGCTGCCGGCTGGCCTCGTGGGCGCGCTGCTCGTGCTCGTCGCCGACCTGGTCGGCCAGTTCGCCTTCGACGCCCGCTACCCGGTCGGCGTCGTCACCGGCGCCCTCGGGGCGCCGTTCCTCATCTACCTGCTCGCCCGCACGAGCCGCCGCGGAGGCACGCTATGACCCTCGACCACCGCCTCGAAGCGCGCGAGGTCACGCTCGCCTACGGCGACCGCACGGTCGTCGAGCGGCTGAGCCTCGACGTCGCACCCGGGCGCATCACCGCGATCGTCGGGGCGAACGGCTGCGGCAAGTCGACGCTGCTGCGCGCCCTCGCCCGCCTGCTCTCCCCCGCGAGCGGCGAGGTGCTGCTCGACGATGCCCCGCTGTCCGCGCGGCCCTCCAAGCAGCTCGCCCGCGTGCTGGGGCTGCTGCCGCAGAGCCCCGTCGCACCCGAGGGCATCACGGTCGCCGACCTCGTGGGCCGCGGGCGGCATCCACACCAGCGCCTGCTCGCCCGCTGGAACGCCCACGACTACGAGGCCGTCGCCGCCGCGCTCGCCGCGACCGGCACGACCGAGCTGGCCGACCGCAGCGTCGACGAGCTCTCGGGCGGCCAGCGGCAGCGGGTGTGGATCGCGCTCGCGCTCGCCCAGGAGACCGACATCCTGCTGCTCGACGAGCCGACGACCTTCCTCGACGTCGCCCACCAGATCGAGGTGCTCGACCTGCTCGCCGAGCTCGGCCGCGACCGCGGCACCACGATCGTCATGGTGCTGCACGACCTGAACCTCGCCGCCCGCTACGCCGACCAGCTCGTCGCCATGCACGAGGGACGCATCGTCGCGAACGGCGCACCCTCGGACGTGCTGACACCCGAGCTCGTGGAGCAGGTGTTCGGCATCCGCAGCCACGTCATCCCCGACCCGGTCTCCGAGACCCCGCTCATCGTCCCCATCGGAAGGCACCATGTCCGCTGAAACCCTCGCCCGCCCCGTGACCGAACCGTGGGGGTTCTTCCGCGTCGAGGTGGTGCGCATCGACGAGCTGACGCCCACCTTCCGCCGCTTCCTGCTGCGGCCGGTCGGCGAGGAGCGCCTCGCCGACCCCGGCTTCGACCAGCGCATCAAGGTCGTGCCGCCGAGCCCGCAGGGCATCGACGCGATGCCGACCGACCCGGAGTGGTACGCGGCCTGGCGCGCCCTGCCCGCCGAGCAGCGCCCGCCGTTCCGCACATACACGATCCGCGGCTTCGAGGGCGAGGGGCTGCTCGTCGACTTCGCGCTGCACGGACCCGACGGCCCCGCCGCCCGCTGGGCGATCGACGCGGCGCTCGGCGACGAGCTGCTCGTGCTCGGCCCGCGGGCCGTGCACCCCGGCCCCCACGGCGGCATCGACTTCGTGCCGCCCGCGAGGAGCGACCACCACCTCCTCGCGGGCGACGAGACGGCCGCGCCCGCGATCGCCCGCATCCTCGAGCAGCTGCCGGCGGATGCGCGCGGCACCGTCGTCGTGGAGCTCCCGGAGGAGGCGGATGCCGCCTACCTGCCCGCGCATCCGGGGTTCACGGTGCACGCCCTCGCGCGCGGCGGGCGTCCGCACGGCGAGGCGCTCGTCGAGCGGGTCGCGGCCGTCGCCGCGGAGCACCTCGAGGCGCATCCGGGTGCCGAACCGGAGGAGGTCGACATCGACGAGGGCCTGCTCTGGGAGGTGCCGCGCAACGCGCGCGGCGGGGCGGCGCTCAAGAGCGCACCGCTGTACGCGTGGCTCGCGGGCGAGGCGGGCACCATCACCGCGATCCGGCGTCACCTCGTGAAGGAGCTCGGCATCGACCGCCGCGCCGTCGCGTTCATGGGGTACTGGCGGCAGGGTCGCGCCGAGAACTGAGCTGCGCCGCGGAGCGGTAGGCGACCCCCGTCACGCCGACCGCCGAGACGAGGAACATCGCGCCGAGCAGCAGCCAGCCCGCGAGACCGTGCTCGAGCGCGGTGACGGCGATCACGAGGGGCGCCGCGAGCCCCGCGAGCGAGAAGCCCATCGCGTAGACGCCCTGGTAGGCGCCCGCGGATGCCGGGTCGGCGAGCTCGAAGCTGAGCCCCCACGCCCCCGCCTGGGAGAGGATCTCGGCGAGGGCGTGCAACACGGTGCCGGCGAGCAGCAGCACCACGGCGAGCGCGAGCCCCGCACCTCCCGCACCGCCGTAGGCGGCGCAGGCGAGCGCCATGAGCACACCCGAGACGGCCGTCACCGTGCCCGCGCGCCGCAGATCGTGCGTGCCGCGCGAGAGCGGCACCTGCAGCGCGATCACGAGCACCGTGTTGGCGATGAGCATGATCGACAGCAGCCACTCGGGCGCGACCGTGTCGTGCACGAGCCAGAGCGGGATGCCGACGTTCGTCACGGCGAACTGGATCGCGAAGACGGCGGCGAACGCCGAGAACAGCAGGTAGCGGCGGTCGCGCCACGGCGACCGGCCGGCGCCCACGGGGGCAGGCTCCGCCGCATCCGCCTCCCCTTCGGCGGGTCCGTCGACGCGCGCCGGCAGACGCAGCAGCGCGAGCGCGCACAGCGCGTAGGCGGTGCCGCCGACGAGCAGGATCGCCCGGTACGCCTCGGGGGTGCCGAGCGCGAGGGCGATCGCCGCGACGCCGCTGCCGATCGTGATGCCGATGTTCGTCACGGTGCGCAGCACGGCGCGGCTCGTCACCCGGCCCTGCCCGACGAAGGCGTGCGCGATGATCGCGGCGCGCACGGCCCCGTTGGCGGACATGCCGATCGAGGCCGCGACCTCCGCGAGGATCGCCTGCCAGAGCTCCGTCACGAGCACGAAGCTCGCGAGCGCGAGACCCGTGAGCACGACGCAGCCGATGAGCAGGCGCCGGGCGGAGACCCGGTCGGCGAGATGCCCGCCGAGGTAGGAGAACAGCACCGACACCGCGGCGCCCACCGTGAAGACGAGCGCCACCTGGTCCGCCGGCAGCCCCACGATGATCGTGAGGTACAGCACGACGAGGGTCAGCGTGATCCCGCGTCCCACCGTGCTGATGAGCGTCGCGACGGTGAGGGCGCGCAGCACGGGCTCGGCGAGCGTCGCCCGGATCCGTTCGAGGAGCGGAGGCCGGGCGGGGGTGGTGCGGGTCACCGGTCAGTTCTCGCACAGTCGCCGTGGCTGCGGTAACGATGTAGCGTTGCGCTACATGGTGGGCGCATGGTGCTGAGGTACCGGCTCGTGGACGCCGACATCGGCGGCATCCGGTTCGGCATCTCGCCGCTGTGCGAGCTGGGGCTGTCACTGCGCGCCATCCGCGACCCCGGCGCCTTCCCGTTGCAGCTCGGCTGGCTGCGCCGCACCGAGGCGGCGCGCAGCCGCATCGACATGACGACCCTCATGGCGCTCATCGACGACCGGCTGTGGACGCCCGACTTCCTGAACCCGCGCCCCGCATCCCCCCTCACCCGCATCGACGAGGAGTTCGCGGCGCTCGAGGCACTCGACCCCGACGTCTTCACCCACGACCTCGAGGCCGTGCACGGCCGGGTGCCGGCCCCGCTGCGCGGCGACCGGCCGGCCGCCATCCGGCGCACCGTCCGCGCCCTCCGCCAGCTCTGGGACGAGGCGTTCGCCCCGCACTGGCCGCGCATGCGCGCCGTGCTCGAGGCGGATGTCGTGTACCGCGGGCGCCGCATCTCGCGGCACGGCCTGGCCGACATGTTCGGCGGGCTGTCGTCGACGGTGTCGTTCGACGGCACCGTCGTGTCGATCGCGCTGCGCGATCCCACCGACCGCGAGTACGCGGGCGCGGGCCTCACCCTCGTGCCGACGATGTTCACCCGCCGCGCCTCGGCCCCCGTCGGTGACGGCCCGCCCATGCTCATGTACCCGGCCCGGGGCCAGGGCGCCCTGTGGGAGACCGAGGCGGTGCCGGACGTCGACGCCGTCGCCGCGCTGCTCGGCGCCTCGCGCACGCGCCTGCTCGCGGCGCTCGGCCAGCCGGCATCGTCGACGGAGCTGGCGGTGCGCTTCGACGTGACCCCCTCGGCCGTCAACCAGCACCTGCGCGTGCTGCGCGACGCCGGCCTGCTGACGGCCGTGCGCTACGGCCGCAGCGTGCTCTACCTGCGCTCGGAGCTCGGCTCGGCGCTGCTCGCCGCGGGCGGCGCGTGACCCGCCGACGCACCCGCGGCGGTTCGCGCGCGATAGCCTGACCCGACCGCACGTTCCGCCCGCCCCGGAGGCCGCCCTGTTCTCTCTCACCCGGTTGCGACGGCACGCGGGCGTCTTCGGCAGCCTGCTGGCCGTCGCGGCGATCGTCACGGGCCTCGCCCTCGGGGTGCTCGGCATCATCGACCGCGCCTCGGCGACCGGGGTGCGCGCGGAGCTCGCCGACCGCACGGGCGAGGAGGGTGCGCTGCGGGCGACGCTGCGGCTGACGGGCGATCCCGTCTCCTCCGATACGCGGATGCGGGCGGCGATCGCCGACACCTTCCGCGACGGCGACCGCGAGGTGCCGGTGACCGTGCGCCACGAGCTGCGCTCGGGCCGCGCCGTGCCGTTCACCCGCGTCGACCCGGGCGATGCCGCGGCATCCGATGCTCCGGCTGCGACTCTCGCGCTCGCGGGCATCCCCGACCTCGCCGACGCCGCGGAGCTCACGGCCGGCCGGTGGCCCGCATCGGCCGCCGAGGCCGCGCTGCAGGCGGATGCGGCGACCGCGCTCGGTCTCGACGCCGGCGACCGGATCGAGCTCGCCGGCCGGGTGCTCGAGATCTCGGGCCTGTGGCGGGTCTCGGACGCGCTCGACCCGCGCTGGGTGGCGGATCCCCTGCTCGTCTCGGGCGACGACGGCACGGGCCGCGGCAACCTCGGGCCGCTCGTCGTCGACGAGTCGGTGGGGGCCGCCGTCGGCGCCGACCGCCTCGACTCCTGGACGATCGTCCCCCGCGTCGCCGAGCTCGAGCCGCACGACCTCGCCGCCATCGCGATCGCGTGGGGCGCTTTCCCCGACACGGCCGATGCCCTCGACCTCGGTGCGCTCGTCGACCAGGACGGCCTGCTCGCCATCACCGCACGCGACCTCGACCGCCGCGTGCGCGCGCTCGACGCGACCGGCCCCGCGTCGCTGCTGCTCGTCGCCATGATCGCGCTCGTGACCTTCGTCGAACTCGGCCGGCTGCTCTCCGAGGTGCGCCTGCGCGAGCTCGGCCTGCTGTGGGCGCGCGGCGCGACGCCCGGCGAGGTCGCCGCCGCGACCGCGGCCGAGGCGGCCATCGCCGCCGGTGCCGGTGCGGCGCTCGGCGCCGGCCTCGCCGCGACGCTCGTCGCGGCGGGCGACCCGGGCGGCCTCGCCCGGCTCGGCGCGAGCTGGGGTGCGATCCCGGCGGGCGTCGTCGCGGCCGCCGTGCTCGCCGTCGCCGCGCACGGCCTGCTCGCGACACGACGCGCCGCCCGTCCCGACGACCCCGCGCGGACGGGGCGCGGCCAGCGCATCGCCGGCGGCGGCCTCGTGGTGCTGGTCGCCCTCGCCGCGGGGCTCGCGACGTGGCAACTGCGCCTCTACGGCTCGCCCGTGACCCGCGATGCCGAGGGGGGCAGCTCCGTGGACGCGATCGCGGTGAGCGCCCCCGCGCTGCTCGTCGCGGCGCTCGCGCTGGGCGGCCTCCTGCTCTTCCCCCGGATCGCACGGGCCGCCGAGCGACGCGCGTCACGCGATCCGCGGGCCATGCGCGCTCTCGTGGCGCGCAGCCTCGCGCGGCGTCTCGCACTCGCCGCGACCCCCATCGCGCTCGTCGCGCTCGCGGGCTCGCAACTGCTCGTCGCGGCCGGCTACGCCGGTTCGTGGGAGCGCTCCCACGCCCAGACCCACGCCCTCCGCGCCGGCGCCGAGCTGCGCGTCGACGCCGGCCCCGTGGGCCTCGACGGCACCGCGCTCGCGACGCTCGCGGCCACCCCCGGCGTCGACCGGGTCGCCCCCTCCCCGCGCGACCTCGTCGAACTCGCCGACGAGGACGTGCGCGTCGTCGGCATCGGCGCCGACGCGCTGCGCGAGCTCGGACTCGACGGCGGCACGCTCGACCTCGCGGCGCTCGCCGACGGCATCCGCGTCGCCCCCGCCGGCACCGCCCTCCCGGTGGGCGCCGCACGCGTCGCCGCCGTGCTGAGCACCCCCGAAGGACTCGCGCCGGTGCGGGTGACGCTCTGGCTGCAGACGGCCGACGGCCTGCTGCTGCGCGCCGACGCCACCCCCGGCCCGGACGGCTACACGGTGCCGGTCCCCTCGCGACCCGACACCGAGTGGCGGCTCGTGGCCCTCGACGTCGAGCTGCCGTTCTCGATGGATGCCTTCGACGGCATCCCGGTCGAGCTCGACTCGCTGCGGGTGGACGGCGCCGCACTCGCCGTGGGCGCCGGCTGGCGCGGCACGAGCCTGTTCGACGGCTCGGCGCTCGAGGCGACCGGGACGAACGGCGCCGTCGTGCTGCCCGGCGGGGGCGCCCGGTTCATGCAGGCCGGCCCGGACCGGGCGGTACCGATCGCGGTGTCGCGCACCGTGGCCCGGCTCATGGGTTCGACCGTCGGCACCGAGTTCGCCCTGCCGCTCACGGGCGGCGACCTGCGCGTGAGCGTCGCGGCGATCGTCGACGGCGTGCCGGGATCCGACCGCAGCGCCGCGATCCTCGTCGACGCCGGGACGCTCGAACTCGCCGCGCTCCGCAGTCTGCCTGAGCCACCCGACCCGGAGGTGGTCTGGGTGGGATCCGCGCAGCCGGCCGGGACGGCCGAGGCGCTGCGGGACGCCCTCGGCGGCGGTGTGCGCGTCGTGCTCGCGAGCGACGACCCGGTCGCCCGCATGCTCGCCGCCTCGCGCGTCGTGTTCTGGGCGACGGCCGCCGGGTCCGCGGCGCTCGCGCTCGTCGCCCTCGGGGCGGTCGCGGGGGCCCAGCTCGGATCCCGCCGCGACGAGACCGCCGTGCTGCGCGCGCTCGGCTTCTCGGCGCGGCAGCAGGGCGCCCAGCGGCGCCGCGAGCTCGGGGCGGTCGTCGGCTACGGCGCGCTCGTCGGACTCGTCGCGGGAGCAGTCGTCGTGGCCGTGCCGATCTCGACCTTCGTGCGGGCCGCGATCCCCGACGTGTACGACTCGGTCGCGACGGAGGTGCGCGTCGACCTCCTCGGGCTCGCGATCGGCGCGGGCGCGTTCGGGCTCGCCGTGGCGATCCTCATCGCCGGCTACGGCGCGATCGTCGAGCGTCAGGCCCTCGGCGCCCGGGTTCCGGAGGACTCCCGATGAGCAGACTGTCGACGCCGGGCCTGCTCGGCACCCACCTGCGCTCCGGCATCGGGGCGGATGCGCTCATCGCCGTGCTCGTGGCGATCACGGTGTTCGCGGCGGCCGCGGTGCCGAGCGCGCTCGCGGCGCTCACCACCGCGCAGCTGCGGTACGCGGCATCCGAGCTCACCGCGGCGCGCCGCGACCTCACCGCGACCGGGCCGCTCGGCGCGCAGTTCGGCGAGACGACCGACCCCGCCGCCCGGCTCGACCACCTCGACCGCAGCGTCGACGGCTTCCCCGCCTGGTACGGCGAGCCGCTCGACAGCGCGCTCGGCGACGGTTTGTGGGTCGCCACGGCGCGGCCCGACGCGGCCTCGCCGCGCGAACCCGCCGTCTCCGCGCCGCCGCTCACCCTGCAGCTCGCCCTCGATCCCGGCTGGGACTCCCGGGTGCGACTCGTCGCCGGATCGCCGCCCGCGACGTGGGACGACGCGGACGATCCGCTGCCCATCGCGATCTCGGCGGGTCTCGCCCGGCAGCTCCAGCTCGAGGTGGGCGAGCTGATCGACAGCACCGAGGTGCTCGAGGTCGCCGCGATCTACGAGGCCAGCGACCCCGCCGACCCCTACTGGCAGCACATGCCGCTGCTGCTCGAACCGCTCACCGCGGCACCGCCGGGGGCATCCATCTCCGCCGCGACGTACGTCGCACCGGAGAGCGCCCGCCTGCTCGCCCCGCGGCTCGGGAGCGCCACCGTGACCACGTGGTGGCCGGTGCTGACCGACCAGCTCACCGCGGCGGGGACGCCGGCGCTGCTCGCCTCGCTCCGCGAGACCCCCGCGCTCGGCCGCTACGTGATCTCGGGCACCGAGCTGCGCTTCGCGAGCGAGCTGCCGGACGCCCTCGACACCGCGACGGCGCGGACCGGATTCGTCGTCGCCCTGTTCGCGCTCCTCGCCACGGGACCGCTCGGCGTCGTGCTCGCGGTCGACGGGCAGGCGGCGCACGCCGTCGTCGCCCGACGCCGCGCCGCGCTCGCCCTCTCCGCCGCGCGAGGCGCCTCCGCCCGGCAGCTGCGCGGCGCGATGGCCGTCGAGGGTCTGCTCATCGGCGTACCCGCGGCGGCCCTCGGCTACCTCGCGACGCGGCTCGCCTTCCCGGGCGAGTTCTCGTGGACGGGCGCGGGCTTCGCGATCCTCTTCGGGCTCGCCCCCGCGGTGCTGCTCGCGGTGCTCAGCCCGGTGCGGGCGGGCGCGGGCGAGCGGGCCGACCTCGCCGTGCGCTCCCGGAGCGGGGCACGCTGGGTCGCCGAAGCGGCGGTGCTCGGGGTCACCGCACTCGCGGTGTTCCTCGTCTTCCGTCGCGGTCTCGCCGCCTCGGCCGCACAGGTGGGGGTCGACCCCCTGCTCACCGCGGTGCCCCTGCTGCTCGCGGTCTCGGGCTGCGTGCTCACGCTGCGCCTCTACCCCGCCCTCCTGCTGCTCGTGCACCGCACGGCGCGGGCCCGGCCGGGCGCCGTCCCGCTGCTCGGCGCGGCACGTGCCGTGCGCACGCCCGCGCTCGGCTTCGCGACCGGGTTCGCCCTGCTCGTCGGCATGTCGATCTCGGTGTTCTCGGTCGGCGTCGCCTCAACCATCCAGTCGGCGCTCGACACCGCCGACCCCGCCGCGGGCGCGATCTCGCCCGACGAGCCGGTGCTCGCGGGGCTGCGGCTGACGCTGCTGCTGGGGGCGGTCGCGGCGATCCTGCTCGGGGCGCTCGCCGTCGTGCTCGGCTCGGTCGCCGCATCCGGTCCGCGCAACCGTCTGCTGGGCGTCGCGCGCGTGCTGGGCTTCTCGCGGCGCCAGCTCGGAGCGCTCGTCGGCTGGGAGCTCGCGCCGCTCGCGATCGTCGCGCTCGTCGTCGGCACGGCGGTGGGCGCGGGCGAGCTGCTGCTCGTCGTCGCGGCGTTCGACCTGCGCCCCTTCCTCGGGACCACGGATGCCGTGCTCCCCGTCCTCGACCCGGTGCAGGTCGGGCTCGTGGTCGCGGTGTTCGCGGCCGTCGTGCTCGCGGCCGGCCTCGCGACCGCGTCGATCGCCCGCCGGGTAAGCCCCGTGAGCAGCATCAAGATGGGAGCGGAATGACCGCGCAGATCCGGTGCACCGACCTGGTGCGCATCTACACCGCCGTCGGGGTGGAGGTGCAGGCCCTGCAGGGTCTGACCCTCGAGGTCGAGCGGGGCGAGCTCACCGCGATCGTCGGCGCCTCCGGCTCCGGCAAGTCGACCCTGCTCGGCATCCTCTCCGGGCTCGACACCCCGACGGCCGGCCGCGCCGAGGTCGCCGGGCACGACCTGCTCACGATGACGGCCCGCGAGCGCACCCGGTACCGGCGCGAGACCGTGGGCTTCGTCTTCCAGCAGACCGCGCGCAACCTGCTGCCGTACTACACGGCGGCCCAGAACATCGCCCTCGCCCTCGCGCTCGCCCACCGTCCGCGCGCCGAACGCGCGCCGCGCGTCGACGAGCTGCTGGGGCTGCTCGGCATCGAGGGGGTGCGCGACCGGATGCCCGCGCAGATGTCGGGGGGCCAGCAGCAGCGCGTGGCGATCGCGGTGGCCCTCGCGAACTCCCCCGAGGTACTGCTCGCCGACGAGCCGACGGGCGAGCTCGACGAGGCGAACTCGGTGCTCGTGCTCGAGACGCTGCGCGACGTCAACGAGCGGCTCGGGGTGACGGTGCTCATCGTGACCCACGACGACACGGTCTCGGGCCACGTGCGCCGGACCGTGCAGATCCGCGACGGCCGCACCTCGACCGAGGTGCTCCGCCACACGCGCACCGACGAGACGGGCGCCGAGCACCACGTCGAGCGAGAGTACGCGGTGCTCGACCGGGTGGGGAGGCTCCAGCTGCCGCACGAGTACCTCGAGCGCCTCCGGATGCGCGACCGCGTGCGCCTCGAGCTCGAACGCGACCACGTGCAGGTGCACCCGACGGGCGACGAGGAGGACGGGCGATGAGCGAGGTCGGGACGGGCGAGGTCGTGCTACGCGCGGACGGGCTCAGCCGCAGCTACGGCGCGGGCGAGACGGCCGTGCACGCGCTCGTCGACGCATCCCTCACCCTCGGCTCGGGTGAGCTCGTGATCGTGCGCGGCGCCTCGGGCTCCGGCAAGACGACCCTGCTGAACCTGCTCGGCGGGCTCGACACGGCGGATGCCGGGCGCGTGCGCCTCGGAGACACCGAGCTCACGACCGCGTCGGAGGCGGAGCTCGTCGAGGTGCGGCGGCGGCGGATCTCCTATGTGTTCCAGTCGTTCGCCCTGCTGCCGGCGCTCTCGGCGGCCGAGAACGTCGAGATCCCGCTGCGGCTGCTCGCCGTCCCCGCCGCCGAACGCGACGCGCGGGTGCGCGAGCTGCTCGAGCTCGTGGGCCTCGCGGGTCACGCCGAGCAGCGGCCCGCCGAGCTCTCGGGCGGTCAGCAGCAGCGGGTCGCCCTCGCCCGTGCACTCGCCAACCGTCCCGAGCTGCTCATCGCCGACGAGCCGACCGGCCAGCTCGACTCGCGCACCGCCGAGGCGATGATGACCCTCATCGCCGCCCTCGTGCACGAGCAGGGGGTCGCCGCGATCCTCACGACGCACGACCCGCGCATGGTCGCGGCGGCCGACCGGCTGCTCGAGATGCACGACGGGCACCTCACCGAGATCCCCCTGGAACGCGGCCGCCACCGGGCCCGCGCCGAGACCTCGACAGGCGCCGACGCCTCCCGTTAGGGTGACGGCAACGACCGTTCGGGGAAGGGAACCTCATGTCTGCGCAGTCCACCACCGTCGTCCTGCCGGCCCGCGCCGCCGGGCTCGCCCGGCTCACCGGGCTCGCCGGGATCCTGGGCGGCATCCTGCTGATCATCACGGCCGCCGCCGTCTGGATCACCGTCTCGACCGAGCTGCGCGCCGAGAACATCGTCATCCCCGACGACGCGATCGCCTTCCAGGGCAAGGTCGTCGACGGCCCCATCGACGCCCTCATCCAGGCGGAGATCATCCGCGAGCACGCGCTCGACGCGAGCGACGGCAAGACCTATGCGGAGCTCGACCGCGAGGACCCGCTGCGCGCGACGGTCATGAACGCCTCGTTCCTGCGCACCTCGCTGTTCACCTCGGTCGTCTCGTTCGGCGTCGCCCTGCTCGCCGCCGGCGTCGGGGTGCTGTTCATCCTGTTCGGGCTCTCGCTGCGCGCGGTGGTCCCGTCGCCGCGCAAGGCGGCAGCGCCCGTCGCGCCCGCGACCGACGTCTAGGCGGTGACGCGGCGGGGCCGCCGCCCGTTGAGCCCCAGCATCGCGACCCCGCCCGCCACGAGGCCCCAGAACGCCGAGCCGACGCCCGCGACGGCGATCCCGGATGCCACGACGAGGAAGGTGATGACGGCCACGAGCCGCGTCGCCGGCTCCTCGAACGCCGTCGTCGCCGCGCTCGCGAACGCGCCGAAGAGCGCGAGCCCCGCGACGGCCGTGATGAGCAGCGGCGGGCTCACCGCCACGAGCACGGTCGCGGCACCCGCCCCGACGCCGAGCACGAGATAGGCGGCGCCCGCGGTGACCGACGCGATCCAGCGCCGTCCGCGATCCGGATGCGCGTCGGGGCCCGCCATGAGCGCGGCCGTCAGCGCCGCGAGGTTGATCGTGTAGCCGCCGAAGACGGCGCCCGCGGCGGTCGCCGCACCCGTGCTCGCGAGGATCGCGCGGGCGGGCGGGTGCGGGTAGCCGAACGTCGTGAGCACCGCGAAGCCGGGCACGTTCTGCCCCGCCATCGTGACGACGTAGAGCGGGATCCCGAGCCCCACGAGCACGGCCGGGTCGAACACCGGCCAGGTCACCGTCACCGTCGGCAGCAGCTGCGCGCCCGCGAGGTCGGCGCCCTCGCCCGAGACGATCACGACGACGACCGTCATGACGACCGCGGCCGGCACCGCCCACCGCGGCGCGAGGCGGGCCAGCAGCAGCCAGACGCCGACGACCGGCAGCGCGAGCGCCGGCAGCTGCACCGAGGCGAGCACGGGCGCCACGCAGATCGGGAACAGGATGCCGGCGAGCATGGCGCTCGCGATCGGCTTCGGGATGCGCGTCATCGTCCGGGCGAGCGCGGGCCACAGCCCCGTCACGAGCAGCAGCACGCCGCACAGCAGGAAGGCGCCCACCGCCGCCCGGTAGTCGCCCGTCGTCGCCTCCGCCGCGACGAGCACGGCGGCACCCGGCGTCGACCACGCGAAGCTCAGCGGCATCCGATACCGGAGCCCCAGCACGATCGCGACCACGCCCTGCATGACGCACAGGGCGAGCAGACCGGATGCGGCCTCGGCGTCCGAGGCTCCGACGGCGTGCAGGCCCGCCACGACGATCGCGAAAGAGCTCGCGAAGCCCGTGACGGCCCCCACGATCCCCGCGCCGATCGGCTGGGCGACATCCGATGCGCTCATGGGGAACGAGCCTAGGGGCCGCTCCGCCGTGTGACGGCGGGCCGCCTGCGCACCCGTGGCCGGGGGCTACGGGGCGGTATCGAGGGCGCGGGCGAGCAGTTCGCGGGCGAACTGCTCGCGCGGCACGCCGGCCGTCTGCGCCGCGGCGTCGAGCCGCGCCGCGAGCTCGGGGTCGAGCGCGAGCATGTCGGGAGCCGGCGGCACCGCCTCGTGCGGCGCGTGGCCGGCGCCCTCCCGCCGCAGCACGAGGCCGAGCACGGGCAGCGCGATCGTGCCGAGCACGTCGAGGATCGCGATGACGCCGAAGATGCGCCAGTAGGTCTCCCCGTTCTCGTAGCCCGGGATCTCCCCGTCGCTCAGCGTCGGCACGGCGAGCATCACGGCGACCACCGCGATCGCGACCAGCGTGATCCCGAGGGCGATCCGGATCGCGAGCTGCGGTCGGTCGGCGAGCAGCAGCAGCAGGTTCGCCTGGGCGAGGCTCAGCGCGGCGATGGAGAGCACGGCGAGCGCCTTCCACCAGAAGGTCGCCCCGTCGTCCCACTGGGAGCCGATGTAGTACCAGATGAGCACGAGCGCGCTCGCCGCCGCCCCCACGCTCACGGCGATGCCGACGTAGCCGACCGCGCGCACGGCGCGGCGCACGACCGCCAGATGGCACAGCGCCGTGGTGCCGAAGGCCGCCACGGTGAGCGTCGTCAGCAGGATCTGGCCCTGCAGTTGCCCGAAGTCGCCGCTCAGCAGGGCGAAGATGCCGAGCGCCGCCGCGACGACGAGCGAGACGATGATCGCGATCACGGCGACGCGGCGCACACCGCGCAGCACGGACAGGGCGGGTGCGACGGCGGTGTCGGTCATGCCCCGAGCCTAACCACACCGCCGGAGGCGGTGGCTGAGCTCCGCACCCGCGATCCGGGACGGGTTACGCGGACTTCTCGGCGCGACGCGCCGGACGCGGCACGATCGTGGGGGCCGCGTTGTCGATGACGGCCTCCTTGGTGACCACCACGCGGGCCACCTCGTCGCTCGACGGCACCTCGAACATGATCGGCCCGAGCACCTCCTCCATGATGGCGCGGAGGCCGCGGGCACCCGTCTGGCGGAGCACCGCGAGGTCGGCGATCGCCTCGAGCGCCTCGGGCTCGAACTCGAGCTCGACGCCGTCGATCTGGAACATGCGCTGGTACTGCCGCACGAGCGCGTTCTTCGGCTCGGTGAGGATCTCCATGAGCGCCGACTGGTCGAGCGGCGACACGGTCGTCACGACCGGGAGCCGGCCGATGAACTCGGGGATTAGGCCGAACTTGTGCAGGTCTTCCGGAAGCACCTCGGAGAACAGCGTGGCCTCGTCGCGCTTGCTGTGCAGCGGGGCGCCGAAGCCGATGCCGCGGCGGCCGACGCGCGCCGAGATGATGTCCTCGAGGCCCGCGAACGCGCCCGCCACGATGAACAGCACGTTCGTCGTGTCGATCTGGATGAACTCCTGGTGCGGGTGCTTGCGCCCGCCCTGCGGCGGCACCGAGGCGACCGTGCCCTCGAGGATCTTCAGCAGCGCCTGCTGCACGCCCTCGCCCGAGACGTCGCGCGTGATCGACGGGTTCTCGGCCTTGCGGGCGATCTTGTCGACCTCGTCGATGTAGATGATGCCGTTCTCGGCCCGCTTGACGTCGTAGTCGGCGGCCTGGATGAGCTTCAGCAGGATGTTCTCGACGTCTTCGCCGACGTAGCCCGCCTCGGTGAGCGCCGTGGCATCCGCGACCGCGAACGGCACGTTGAGCCGCTTCGCGAGGGTCTGGGCGAGGTACGTCTTGCCGCAGCCGGTGGGGCCGATGAGCAGGATGTTGGACTTCGCGATCTCGACGTCGTCGAGCATCGAGTCGGCGGCCGTGAGGGTCTGGCGGGCGCGGATGCGCTTGTAGTGGTTGTAGACCGCGACCGAGAGCGCGCGCTTGGCGGCCTCCTGGCCGATCACGTACTCCTCGAGGAAGGCGAAGATCTCCTTCGGCTTCGGGAGGTCGAACTCGCTCGAGGTCTCCTCGCCGGCCTCGGCCAGACGCTCCTCGATGATCTCGTTGCAGAGCTCGACGCACTCGTCGCAGATGTAGACGCCGGGGCCCGCGATGAGCTGCTGCACCTGCTTCTGGCTCTTGCCACAGAAGGAGCACTTGAGCAGGTCGGCGCTCTCACCGATGCGTGCCATCCCGGTCTCCCTCCGAAGCGGTACCGGCAGCCTAACCCGTCCCGGTGACGGAGGTGGACGTCTGAGGAAATCCCGTGTCGGCGCGCCGCCCCCGGTTCGCGTGGCACGCGTTCGCGGGGCACCGGCCGCGGATGTCGGGGGCCGGATGCCGCGCCCGCGGCTACCCTGGAGTCATGACGCCGAGAGCCGCCCGCCTGCTGCGCGGCAGCGTGCTCGGCCTCGTCGCGACCGCGCTCGCCGCCGTGTCGCACCTCGCGGCGGGCGGGCCCGCCCCCACCACGCTCGCGCTCGTGCTCGGCGCGGTGTTCGCGGTCGCCGTCGGCACCGCCGCGGTCGGGCGCGCCGCGGCCGCCCGACCGATCGGCCTCGCGCGCACCGTCGTCGCCGTCGTCATCGCGCAGCTGGCCTTCCACCTCGTCTTCTCGCTGCTCGGCTCGGGCGCGACGGTCGCCCGGGGCGGCGGCCACCACCACGAGGTCCTCACCCTCCTCGCCGACCCGCAGGGCGCCGTCGCGCAGGGCGGCGCGAGCATGTGGCTCGCGCACCTCGGCGCCGGGGCGCTCACCGTGCTGTACCTGCGCCACCTCGAGCGCCGGGTCTGGGCGCTGCTCGCGCGCGTCGGGGCCTACCTCGTGCGCGTCCCCGGCATCCGGATGCCTGCCGCGGCCCGCGCGGTCGTCACGCGCATCCCCGCGACGGGTCGACCCGCGCTCGACCCGCTGCGTCACGCGATCGCGCGGCGCGGACCCCCGGCACCCTCCCGCGTCTGAGGCGGCCCGTTCGCGGCCGCCGTGACGCGCGCCGCGAACCCACCCGCATCGACCCCAGGAGAACCATGTCCCGCACCACCCGGCGCGGCGTCGGCGCGCTCGTCGCCGTCGCCGCCGCGAGCGCCCTCGCGCTCGCCGCACCGCTGTCCGCGAGCGCCCACGTCTCGCTCGAGGAGAACACCGCCGAGCCCGGCAGCTACGCGCTGCTGACCTTCAAGGTGCCGAACGAATCCGAGACCGCCGAGACCGTCTCGCTCACCCTCACCCTGCCCGCCGACACGCCCTTCACGAGTGTGCGCACGGTGCCCGTCCCCGGCTGGACGGCCGAGCTCGTGCGCGAGACGCTGCCCGAGCCCGTGACGGTCGGCGACACGGAGATCACCGAGGCGGTCACCCGCATCGTGTGGACGGCGGATGCCGACGCCGGGCTCGGCGACGGCGAGCTCGGTCTGTTCCCCGTCTCGCTCGGGCCCGTGCCCGACACCGGCTCGGTCGTGCTGCCCGTCGACCAGGGCTACAGCGACGGGACCACGGTCTCGTGGAGCGGAACCGGCGACGGGGCCGAACACCCCGCCCCCGTGCTGTACGTCAACGACGCGCCCGCGGCCGACCACCACGGCGGCTCCGACGCCGACGGCGACCACGCGACGCCCGAGGTGACGAGCGAGCCCGACGCGACCGCACCCGGCACCGCGACGCAGGTCGACGCGCTCGCCCGCGTGCTCGGCATCGCCGGCCTCGCGGTCGGGGCGGTCGGGGTCGTGCTCGCCGTCGTCTGGCGGCGGCGCGCCGCGGATGCCGGGGCCGGCCCGCGGCATCCGCAGGACGGCGGCGACGCGTGACGCGCACGATGCGCGCCCTCGCCGCGGCGGCTTCGGTCGCCGCGGCGGGCCTCGCGCTCGCCCTCGTCGCCGCCCCCGCGGCGGAGGCCCACAGCGTGCTCGTCTCCTCGACGCCCGCGGCGGGTTCGACGATCTCGGAGCTCCCGGCCGAGTTCTCGGTCACCATGAACGAGACGCTGCTCTCCGGCGCGGGCGACGCCGCCTTCGCCCTGCGCGTCGTCGACGGCGACGGCCGCTACTACGGCGACGGCTGCCTCACCCTCGTCGACGACACGATGTCGACGGCCGCCGCGATCGGGCCCGCGGGCGACTACACCCTCGAGTGGCAGGTCGTGTCGGCGGACGGGCATCCGGTGAGCGGCGAGATCCCGTTCAGCTGGACGGGCGAGGCGACCGCCGACGGCACGAGCGCGCCCGCCGTGTGCCACGAGGCGGCCGCGACCGGCGACCCGGACGACGCATCCGGCCATCATGACGACGCCGCAGGGTCCGACATCCCCCTCGGCGACGTGGTGTGGATCGTGGTCGCCGTGCTCGTCGTGGCCGTGGCGGTCACGATCGCCCTCGTCGCCACCCGCCGCCGGCCCCGCGCGTAGCGGACGGGGAAACGCCGAGGCGGCGGGAGCAGTTGCTCCCGCCGCCTCGCTGCATGTCCGCCCGCTGGGCGCACAACCCCCGCCGATGGCGCGGTTGCTCCCGCCGAACGGGTCGGCGCTCAGGCCTTGGTGAGGGCCGCCTGCACGTTCTTGCGGCTCGTGAGCACCTGGTCGATGAGGCCGTAGTCGAGCGCCTCGTCGGCCGACAGGATGCGGTCGCGCTCGATGTCGGCGTTGACCTCCTCCTGGCTGCGGTTCGAGTGGCGCGACAGGGTCTCCTCGAGCCAGGTGCGCAGGCGCAGGATCTCCTTCGCCTGGATCTCGATGTCGGACGCCTGCCCGCGCCCGGCCTCGCCGACCGCCGGCTGGTGGATGAGGATGCGCGCGTTCGGCAGCGCGAGGCGCTTGCCGGGGGTGCCCGCGGCGGCGATCACGGCGGCGGCCGAGGCGGCCTGGCCGAGTACGACCGTCATGATGTGCGGACGGATGTACTGCATCGTGTCGTAGATCGCCGTCATGGCCGTGAACGAGCCGCCCGGCGAGTTGATGTACATCATGATGTCGCGGTCGGGGTCCATCGACTCGAGCACGAGCAGCTGCGCCATGATGTCGTCGGCCGACGCGTCGTCCACCTGCACGCCGAGGAAGATGATGCGGTCCTCGAAGAGCTTCGCGTACGGGTCCTGACGCTTGAAGCCGTAGGCCGTGCGCTCCTCGAAGCTCGGCAGGATGTAGCGCGACTGGGGCATGCGCGAGGCGAGGTCTCCGCCCGCCATGAACGTGGGGGTCTCCATGTGATTCGTCCTTGTCTCTCTCGCGCTCAGTTCTTGCCTGCCGACTTGGCGTCCGTGCCGGCGCCGCCCACGACATCCGCCGCCGAGGCCCGGATGTGGTCGACGAAACCGTAGGCGAGCGCCTCCTCCGCGGTGAACCAGCGGTCGCGGTCGCCGTCGGCGTTGACCTGCTCGATCGTCTTGCCGGTCTGCTCGGCGGTGATCGCCGCGAGGCGGTTCTTCATGTCGATGATGAGCGCGGCCTGGGTCTGGATGTCGGAGCTGGTGCCGCCGAATCCGCCGTGCGGCTGGTGCAGCAGCACGCGCGCGTTCGGGGTGATGTAGCGCTTGCCCTTGGTGCCGGCGGTCAGCAGCAGCTGGCCCATCGAGGCGGCCATGCCGATGCCGACGGTGACGACGTCGTTCGGGATGAACTGCATCGTGTCGTAGATGGCCATGCCCGCGGTGATCGAGCCGCCGGGGCTGTTGATGTAGAGGTAGATGTCCCTCTCGGGGTCCTCCGCGGCGAGCAGCAGCAGCTTCGCCGCGATCTCGTTGGCGTTCTCGTCGCGCACCTCCGAGCCGAGCCAGATGATGCGGTCCTTGAGGAGGCGGTCGAACACACTCGGCGTGAAGGCCGGTTCTGCCATGGGAGGAGCTCCTTGTCTCTGTTTCCGCTCACGAATCTACCGGCGCGCCCTCGGCCGCTCGGCCGTGTTCGCCGTGGGCAGACCGCGCGCCGCGCGCGGCTACGGTGAAGGGATGGAGTGGCGCGTGCGGATGGCGGCGGTGTGGGCCGAGGCGGACCGGTTGGAGGGTGCCGAGTTCGTGCGCCGGGTGGATGAGTTGGCCGCCGAGCGGCCGGATGACCCGCTCGCGCTGTTCGAGCAGGGCGGCTCCCGCGACTCCACGGGCGACGAGGCGGGGGCCGAGCGGTTCTACCGCGCCGCCCTCGCCGCGGGGCTCCCGGCGGACGAGCGGGCGCAGTGCGTCATCCAGCTCGCCAGCACGGTGCGCAACCTCGGCCGCCCCGAGGAGTCGCTCGAACTGCTGCGCGAGGAGTTCGAGGGCCGCCCCGACTCCCCCTACGCGGATGCCGGGGTCGCGTTCGCGGCGCTCGCCCTCGTCGACCTCGGCCGCCCCGTCGAAGCCGTCGCCGCGCTGCTGCACGCGCTCACCCCGCACCTGCCGCGCTACCACCGCTCGGTGCCCGCCTACGCGGACGCGCTGCTCGAGCGCTGACGCGGCGTCGCGTCCCGCGCCCGGCCGCCGCATCCCCCGGCCGCCTTCCCCGGCCGCCGCATCCCCCGGACCGCCGCCTCCCCCAGCCGCCTCCCCCGCGGCAATGCCAGAAATGCAGGAGAAACTGCAGCCGCGGAGGCAGTGGCCGCCAGAACAGGCACCTCCGCCCGGCGGCGTCCTGCATTTTCTGAGGTGGATGGCGGGGCTCAGCGGGGCCCGAAGGTCGCGTCGAGGGCCTGGGCGAGGTCGGCGATGAGGTCGGCGGCGTCCTCGAGGCCGACCGAGAAGCGCAGGTGGCCGAGTCGGCGGAACGGCTCCGGGTAGAAGGCGACGCGCGGGCCTCCCGTGCCGACGTGCACGATGAGCGACTCGTCGTGCCCGAGCGACACCGCCGAGGTGATGAGCCGCAGCGCCGCCACGAAGCGGTTCTGCGTGTCGGGGTCGCCGTCGACCGCGAAGGCGATCATCGCGCCGGCACCCTCCGGCAGCAGGCGCGCGGCGTCCGCGTGCTGCGGATGCGAGGAGAGCCCCGGGTAGGCGACGAACGCGACGCGCGGGTCGGCCTCGAGGAACCGCGCCACCTCGGCCGCCGTCGCGACGTGCTGCCGGATGCGCAGCGGCAGGGTGACGGAGCCGCGCAGGATGAGCCACGCGTTGAAGGGGCTGATGACGCCGCCCACGTCGACCATCGCCTCCGCCTTGATGCGCTGGATGAGCTCGCGCGAGCCGGCGACCGAGCCGCCCATGGCATCCCCGTGGCCGTTGATGTACTTGGTGAGCGAGTGCACCACGAGGTCGGCGCCGTGATCGAGCGGGCGGGCGAGCGGCGGCGGGGTGAAGGTCGAGTCGACCGAGAGCAGGGCGCCCGCCTCGTGGGCGATCGTCGCGAGGGCGGCGACGTCGGCCACCCGGGTGGTGGGGTTCGCGACCACCTCGGTGTGGATGAGGCGGGTCTCCGGGCGGATGGCGGCGCGCACCGCGTCGAGGTCGGAGGTGTCGACGAAGGTGGCCTCGATGCCGTACTTCTGCGGCAGCAGCTCGGCGAACAGCTTGTAGACGGCCTCGTAGCCCTGGTCGGCGACGACGACGTGGTCGCCCGTGCGGAGCAGGGTGAAGAACACGGCGTGCAGGGCCGCGACCCCGCTCGCGAGCACGACGGCATCCTCGGCGTGCTCGAGCGCGGCGAGCTTGCGCTGCAGCCCGAGCTGGTTGACGCCCGAGTTGCGGGTGTAGAGCGGGACGTCGGTGCCCGACCAGCTGATGCCGGAGGGGTCGTCGGGCAGGGCGTACGAGTTCGCCATCGTGATGGGCGTGCGGATGGGGCCGCCCGGCTCCCCCGCGTCGTTGCCGCCGTGCACGGCGAGGCTGTTCTCGCCGAGGGTCGATTCCTGGTGCCTGTCGGGTCGCGCGCTCACCCCTCCACGCTATGACCCCGCGCGGAGTGTGACGCCGCCTCAGGCGAGCAGCTTGTCGAGGGTGTTGACGTTGCGGCTCGTGAGGTGCGGCTTGTAGGCGGCCTTGCCGATCGCGGTGCCGAGCTTCGAGTCGAGGGTGTCGCCCTTCGGCACCGTCCAGTAGACGACGCCGTCACCGGATGCGGCGCGCTCGTGTGCGGGGTCGAGTTCGAGCGCGAGCAGCTTGTCGTGCACCTCCGGGTCGAGCACGAACAGCACGTAGTCGTGCCAGCCCTCGCGCCCGCGGCCGAAGGGGTAGCCGTCGACGACGGCCCGCAGCCCGGCGGTGGTCAGCACGTGCACCCAGGCGTCGTAGCCGAAGCGCTCCCGCAGGGCGGCCTCGACATCCGTCTTCACGGTGGCGGCGGATGCGGCGGTGCTGACGAGCGCGTTGCCGCTCGCGAGCACCGTCTTCACCTCGTCGTAGCCGAGCCCCTCGAGCACCTCGCGCAGCTCGGCCATCTTGACGGTCACGCCGCCCACGTTGACGCCGCGCAGGAGGATCACGTACCGCATCCGGTCACCCTACGCCGCGCCCCTGCGAGCACCCTGGCGCGGTTTCGGCCAGATGGTGCGCCTACGCCGGTGCCATCCGGCCGAAACCGCGCCAGGAAGACGCGTGGGGCGCCCCGGGATGATCCCGGAGCGCCCCACGGCGTGGTTCGGAGCTCAGTGCGAGTGGCCCTCGTGGTCGTCGTGCTCGTGCTCGACGCCCGTGAGGTCGGTCTCCTCGATGATCTCGGAGTCGTCCGAGCCGTCGCCGAGCACCGCGGTGGTGAGGGCCGAGACGTCGACCGCCTTGCCCTTCTCGTCGACGACCTTCGCCTTCGACAGCGCGACCGCGATCGCCTTCGAGCGGGCGACCTCGCCCACCATCGACGGGATCTGGCCCGACTGGCTGAGCGCCTGGATGAACTCGGCCGGCTCCATGCCGTACTGGGCGGATGCCTGCACGAGGTAGCCGGTGAGCTCGTTCTGGCTCACCTTCACCTCCTCGGCCTCGACGATCGCGTCGAGCAGCAGCTGGCGGCGGAACACCTTCTCCGACTCCTCCGCCACCTCGGCGCGGTGCACGTCGTCCTCGAGGCGGTTCTCGTTCTCAAGGTGACGGTGCACCTCGGCGTCGATGAGGCCCTGCGGCACGGGGATGTCGGCCTTCTCGACGAGCAGCTCGACGAGCTTGTCGCGTGCGGCGGCCGCCTGGCCGAACTCGGCCGACTTCTCGAGCTGCTCCTTGATGTCCTTGCGGAGCTCGCCGATGGTGTCGAACTGGGAGGCGATCTGGGCGAAGTCGTCGTCGGCCTCGGGAAGCTCGCGCTCCTTCACCGACTGCAGGGTGACGGCGATCTGCGCCTTCTCGCCCTGGTGGTCGCCGCCCACGAGCTCCGACTCGAAGGTCGTCGACTCGCCCGCGGTGAGCGTGTCGAGCGCCTCGTCGATGCCCTCGATGAGCTCGCCCGAGCCGATCTCGTAGGAGATGTTGGATGCCGTGTCGATCTCCTCGCCGCCGATGGTGGCGACCAGGTCGAGCTGCGCGAAGTCGCCCTTCTTGGCGGGGCGGTCGACGGTCACCAGGGTGCCGAAGCGGCTGCGCAGGTTCTCGAGCTCGGCCTCCACCTCATCCGGGCCGACCTTGGCCGTCTCGACCTCGACCTTGAGGCCGTCGTACTTGGGCACCTCGAACTCGGGGCGCACGTCCACCTCGACGGTGAACTCGAGGTCGCCCGTGAAGTCCTTCTCGCTGGGCCACGTGGTGACGTCGGCCTCGGGGCGGCCGAGGGGCTTCAGCTGCTCGGCCGCAGCGGCCTCGCGGTAGTAGCGCTCGAGGCCCTCCGACACGGCGTGGTTGAGCACCTCGGCCCGGCCGACGCGCTGGTCGATGATGGGCGGCGGCACCTTGCCCTTGCGGAAGCCGGGGATGTTAACCTGCTCGGCGATGTGCTTGTAGGCGTGCTCGATGGAGGGCTTGAGCTCCTCCGGCGTCACGGTGATGTTGAGCTTGACGCGGGTCGGCGAGAGCTTCTCGACGGTCGTGGTGACCATGGGGGATGTATCTCCTGGGTTTCGTTTCGCTGATGTTCCGTCGGGGCGACAGGATTTGAACCTGCGACCTCCCGCTCCCAAAGCGGGCGCTCTAGCCAAGCTGAGCTACGCCCCGGATGTCCGGTCTTCCGTAGCCGCCGGCTGTCGGGCGGGGTGACGGAAGCGATCTCCGGCCCGAAAACGGCCTCGCATAGTCTAGCCGGTGCCGCGCGCGCCTACGCTCCGATGTCGGAGGCGGGGCGCACCATGGGCGGCATGGCGAACATCGAGATCCTCGAGGTGCGGGCGTTCGAGCCGCGCTGCCTCGACTGCGGCGAGACCGGCCCCATCGAGTCGAGCGCCTTCTGGGCGATGGCGTGGGAGGAGGCGCACGTGTGCGTCGCCGCCCGCATCGACTCCGAGGCCCCGGAGCTCATCAGCGCCTGAGCGGAGACCACCCGGCCCTGCGTTAGACTCGCGGGGTTGCCTGCGGCCGTTCACGGCGGGGCTTCGGGGATGTAGCTCAATGGTAGAGCCTCAGTCTTCCAAACCGGACGGGCTGAGGTCGCACCAGCGGTTAGTGGCCCGGAAACGGTGAGAAGGCCGAGCAGGGCTCGCCAGGCCGGACGACAAATCCGGGCGAGAACCGGGCCAGATCACCAAAAACTGAACACAGCACGGGGCGGTAGCTCAATGGTAGAGCCTTAGTCTTCCAAACTAATTACGCGGGTTCGATTCCCGTCCGCCCCTCCAGCCTGGCCCCCTGTGCGGGCGCGCAATGTCGGCCCTTCCCTCTACGCTCGGTGCTGAACACCCGAGCGGCACGTCAAGGATGGGGCAATAGCAATGAGCCTTCAGGAAGAGATCGAGCAGCGCGCTCAAGAGATCCACACTGACGCCTACAGCATGTCGATCAACGAGGCCGTGGCGATGTACACAGAGGGCGATCTCGACGTCCACCCCGAATTTCAGCGCATCTTCCGGTGGACTCTGGAACAACAGAGCAAGCTGATCGAGAGCATTTTTCTGGGGATCCCGATCCCACCGATCTTCGTGGCGACACGCAAGGATGGCGTGTGGGACGTGGTCGACGGCGTGCAGCGTCTGTCCACCATCTTCCGCTTCATGGGCGTCCTTACAGATGAATCGGGGGCCATAGACATACCTGCCCCGCTGAAGGCTGGGGAGTACCTCGACGCTCTCCAAGGAACCGTCTACTCAGCCGAGCCGTTTGACGACGCACTTCCCGCAAACAGTTTCGAGCTGGATGATGCGCAGCGCCGTCTCTTCAAGCGCGCTCGACTCGACTTCCAAATCGTTCAGAAGGAGAGTGACGAACAAGCCAAGTACGACCTGTTCCAACGTCTGAACAGCGGGACTCGTCTCTCCGAGCAAGAGGCGCGGAACTGCCTCGCGGTGATGCTTGACGCGACCTTCTCGAGATGGATCGACAGCCTCGCGGCAGACGAACACTTCTCCAACGTGATGAACATCAGCGACCGGCAGCACGATGAGGCCTACGACGCCGAGAGCGTACTGAGATTCCTCGCTATCACCGAGGCCTCAGGGGAAGAGCGGCAACGTATGGGTGACGTCGGTGAGTTCCTGACCCAATCTCTGCGCAAGTTCATCGCAGACCCAGACTTCGATCGAAGCTTCCAAGAAGCACGATTCCGCGAAATCTTCGCTGCTCTTGATGACGCGCTTGGTTCAGACGCATTCCGGCGCCATGACCCGCAGCGGGATCGGTACAGCGGAAGGTTCAGCGTGTCCGCCTTCGAGACGGTCGCGAGCGGTCTCGCACGCCACTGGGATGGATGGCGGGCGCTCGATGCAACTGAGCGTTCTCACGAACTTCAACGCCTTGTCCCGACGGTTTGGCAGGACCCGACCTTCATCCAGCGGGCTGGCGGCGGTAAGGCTGCCGAACGACGAATTCCTTGGATGGTCGAGATCGGCGAACGCATATTCAGTAGGCCCTAAGTGCACACACCGCAAGACGTACAGGACGCCCTGGATTCCGACCTCGCCTGGCGTCGGGTTGAGATGCACACGATCTTGGACGATGCGAGGAGCGCGCGGGGACCGAGACAAGAGGCATTGACGCGCGCGGGAGTAGCACTGCTATATGCCCATTGGGAGGGCTACACGAAGAACGCCCTGAGCCTGTACGTAAAGTTCGTCTCCAGACGACGCCTCAAACTCAACGAACTGACCCCGGGATTCGCAGGCATGGCAGCCGATAGCGAGGTGCGACGACGCCAGAAGCTGAGTAACCAGCGCCACCGGACCGCGCTAGTGCAGCTTCTCATGGACGATTCCGATTCACGGCTCTCGATTCCGAGCAAGGAGGTGAACACGCAGGGGAACCTCAACAGCGACCTCTGTCGCGAACTACTAGAAACGTTTGGACTGGACTTCGAGCCCTTCGTCACAAAGACAGCGCTCATCGACTACAACCTTCTCCGAGCGAGAAATGATATTGCGCACGGACGGTGGGCATCCGTACGTATCGACGACTACGAGAGCCTGAATTCCCAAGTTCTCACCCTCATTGAGACGGTCAGGAATCTCGTTTTGACGGCTGTGGACAACGGCGGCTATAGGCGCGCTGGTTAGGAGGTGAGGGTCGGCAGCCCTCGATCCCCTTATCATCCGTCGGCGACGAACGCCTCGAAGCGGGCGATCTGGTCGGTGTAGTCGCTCGGGTACAGATGCCCGTAGATGCCGTCGGTCGTGCTGACGTTCGCGTGGCCCATCCAGCGGCTGACCTCATACGGTTTGAAACCCGCGGCGAGCATGAGGCTCGCGTAGGTATGCCGGAGGTCGTGCATGCGCATATGGCCGACGATCTTGAGCCGCTGCGCTGCCGGGACGAGGTAGTACTGCCGCACTCCGCCGACGTCTATTGGACGGGTCCAGTCGAGGCGGCGTGAGCCGTTCGCCCGCCCCGGCCAGAACAGGGCGTCGGGGTCGCCGCTGTTCGGGTTTGAGAGGAGGACCGTCCGCAGCTCTGTCACGAGAGCTCGGTTCAGGAGCGGCACCTGCCGTGTGCTCCGAGCGGACTTCGGTGTGCCGACTACCCATTCCCTGCCGAGGCGCTTGACGGTCTGACGAACCTCGATGTGACCAGCAGCGAGGTTCACGTCCCGTACCCTCAGCCCGGCGATCTCTGCGGCGCGGAGGCCGGTGTAGGCGGCGAAGCGGATGAGAGTGCCGAGCGGCTTGGTCTTATCCAGCTCTGCGGCGATCGTCTCGACCTGAGCCGCAGTGAGGAACACCGGCGCGAAGTCCTCACGGACGGTGACCTTCGGGAGCTCGACAGCCTCGCAGGGGTTGTGGGCGATGAGCCGGTGGCGGAGGGCGTAGCGGAACAGCTTGTTCAGCGCCACGTAGTAGTTGTGGACGGTGTTCGGGGCGAGCCCGGCCTTCACCAGGTCGGCGATCCACTTCTCGATCTCCTGAGAGCCGACTCCGGCGATGCGCTTGGCGCCGAACCGCGGTGCGATCTGGGCAGCGTAGAGCGTCCGGTAGCCCGCGAGCGTGCCCGGCTTCAACCGCTGTGCGCTCGCGGCGAGGGACGCCTCGATGACCTGCGCGACGGTCTGGCCCCTGCTGATGAGCGGTTCCGTCGAACGGCCTTCGGCTTTCTCGAGCTCAACACGGGCAGCGAACTTCTCGGCCTCCTTCCGCAACCGGAAGGTACGCATCTTCTTGACGTCCGCGTCACGCCAGTGGACCTCGAAGGCGGTTCCCTTCTTGCGTCCGACCTCGGTGATGTGCGCCATCAGCAGTCCTTCCCTTCGAAGATCGAGAGGAATCGAACCCTGCCTAATCCGAGTTTCGCTACTCGTCTCCGAGAATCCGACGTAGGGCCATCGAAAGGGCCGGGGATGGGCACGGCCACCAGAAGGCCGCCGTTCGCCACGCTATGGGCCGAATAGCCCCAATCCCGCTCAGACGACACGAACGGCGACTCGTAAAGGCCGAGGATTGAATCGACTAGTCCGGGAAATACCTCCACGAGCACCTGCCGGGGAGGCGCACCTCCGGGCGGGACGGCGACCCGAGAGCCCAGCACTGTCAGGGGGCGGTGAGGGCGGCGGGGACGGCGATGCCCGCACTCGCACACGGGCACCCAGGTGCGCCGCCCCGACCTCCCCCGCCGCCCTCCTCCGCGCTTGGCCTGCACGACGACCGCCCCGCGCCGCCCGCCGCTCACAAGCGTGACGCCTTCCGATAGGCGGTGCCGTCGGTGTCGCCGCTGCGGGCGGCCTTCGACTCCAACTCACCGCTCGCCACCATCTCGCCGAGCACATCGTCCAGGACGTCGCGCTGCGCGGATGAGAGCTTCCGGGCGATGTAGCTGCGGCTGATCCACTCCGGCCCGACGACCCCGCGGAGTCGCATGCGGCAGCTCGCCCGCCGTTCCTCGTCGGCAGCCTCGGAACGGACGATCTGGGCTAACTTCTCGACCAGCGGGTGCTGGGTGATGGTCGAAAAACCGTAGGTGATCTCCGCCGGGTCGACGGGCTGCTGCGTGTGCTTGGGCACGAGTGAGTCTCCTTTGTTTGCTACTTCCATGGGAAGCGGCAGGAGTTACTCGAACGCTGGCGCTAGGCAGCGACCCCGACCGCGGAGAGCGCAGCGGGGAGGTTCGGCGAGTTGGGAGATGCCGAAAGGAGAAGCAACGAAGGTTCGTCGCGCGGGATGACGTCAGCGGAATCAGCGACGACTGTCAGCATCGCCACCACCGCGCGCTCACGCCCGAGGCGATCGACGGCTACGAGCGCGGCCTCGCGGAGCGCGTTCAACTTGCGAGCCCGTCGCGTCCGGGTGAACGCCACGCTCGCCCGCATGTCATCACCGGGCATGTGTTCCTTCGCCCGGACGCCGTACCGGATGATCTTCATGGCTGT
Organism: Protaetiibacter intestinalis; assembly: GCF_003627075.1. NCBI lineage: Bacteria > Bacillati > Actinomycetota > Actinomycetes > Micrococcales > Microbacteriaceae > Protaetiibacter > Protaetiibacter intestinalis. Next base: position 242,945 of record NZ_CP032630.1, read on the forward strand.
TCACCTCCTTCCGCGGAAGACTCCATGAGAGCACAAGCCGCGACTGCACGTCCACGTTGTGGCGGGAACTGGTAGAAATTGGTGCCCGTCAGGCGTTGGCGAGGGCTGCCGCGTGACGGATCGCGGTGGAGAACTGCGCGCGCCGACCATCACGCACCAGCCCCTGTGCCGATGGGTGATGGGTCTCGACCACGACGGGGCCGGGGCCGTCGATCAGCCCTGATGTGTACCTGCGCCACCCGCGTCGCGCGTAGTCACCGCAGAGCACAATGACCATGACCTCCGGCAGCAGATCGAGAGCGGCCAGCGCAACGTCACCCTCGACAACATCCACCGGCTCGCAGCCGCGCTCGGTGTCTCGGCACGCGAACTGTTCTGAGCGCTCTCGCGAGCCGGTCGCGCTCAGGCAAGAAACTGGCAGCGCCGAGTCGCGGCAACCGGGCGGGAACCGGTCCACCCGGTCGCACCGCCTGGTTCTACGACGCTCCGATTCGCACCACCCGCCACTCACACGTTGGCCGGACTCACCCATAAAATCGGCGCATCACGGCTGACGCCGGTAGCAGTCGGATTCACTCAGCGCGGCCCACTGGAAGGTCTTCCAAACTGATTACGCGGGTTCGATTCCCGTCATCCCCTCTTCCGAGATTTGCTCGATCGAACCAATCCCCTCCACTAGGCTCGCGCCAGACCGAGGGGAGTCGACCCATGACCTTCATCCGCGTGATGTCGGGGATCGCCGTCGCGGCGGCCGCGGTGACGCTCGCGGGCTGCACATCGGCTCCCGCGACCACCGACGACGAGGCGGCGCAGGCGTCAGCCCCCAGCGACGAGCAGATGTGCTGGCAGTACGCCGACACCCAGACGCTCATCTGGAACATGCAGCTCGCGAACGATGAGGGCCGACTGGTCGGCAACGAGTGGGATGGGATCGTGCGTCTCGCGATGCGCGAACTGGACTACATCCCGGTGGATGCGTCGACCGACGTCGGGAAGGCGATCGCCGCCCTCCAGGATGAGATCCCCGACTCCCGCGGCGGTCAGATGGGGCAGGATCCGGAGCTCGACAGCGACACCTGGGTCGACGGCAACGCGGCCATCAGCGCCGCCTGCCAGGCGGCGGTCGAGGAGTGGGGCACCGAGGGATGGGTCGGTGGCTGACCGTGTGGGCGAAGGCCTGATCGTCAGCCGGCCGTACCGGTGACGCGGATGCGGCCCTCGGTGGGGATGTCGACGATGAGCCTCGAGGGGTGGCCCGTCTCGGCGCCCTGATCGATCGTGATCGTGGCGGGGACGGCGAGGTCGCTGCGTGCGCGCAGCACCGAGCCGAGACCCGCGGCAGCCGAGCCGGTGGCCGGATCCTCGCGGATGCCGCCGCGCGGGAACGGGTTGCGGGAGACGAAGGCGGTCGGCGCGAGGCGGTGCACGACCGGCACCGTGCCGTCCCAGCCCTCGCGGTCCTGCAGGGCGAGCACGGCATCCGCGTCGTGGTCGAGCCGGTCGAGCACCCCGGGGAGCACGAACACGACCGGATGCGGGTTGGCGCCCGTCACGAACGCGGGCGCCAGCTCCGGGTCGAGGTCGGCGTGGTCGAGGCGCAGGGCGGCGAGCAGTTCGTCGAGCAGCGGCTCGGCGAGCGCCGCGACCCGCTCGTCGACCGCGATGAGGGTGGCCCGCTCGGCCGTCGCCTCCACCGGCACCTCGCCCACCGGCGTCGCGAGCCGCACGACCGGGGCGGCGCCCCGCCGCGCGAGCGCGACCGCGGAGGCGATCGTCGCGTGCCCGCAGAAGCCGATCTCGGCACGCGGGCTGAAGTAGCGGATGGTCGCCGCATCCGGCGTGATCGCCGTCAGGAACGCGGTCTCGCTGTAGCCGAGCTCCGCGGCGATCGCGAGCATCCCCGCCTCGTCGAGGCTCTCGGCATCGAGCACGACGCCCGCCGGGTTGCCGGATGCCGGGTCGTCGCCGATCGTGAAGGCACGCAAGCGCAGGATCTCCATCGGCCCAGCCTCGCCCGCGCAGCGCCCCGGCCGCGCGGTCCGATCGGCACCCCGCGGCCCGCACCCCCTTGCTCCGCCCCGCGCAGCGCCTCGCCGCCGCGTGCCGCTGCTCCCCGGAGCTGCGCGAGGTCATGCACGACCCGGCGAGGCGAGCACCCGACACCTGCCAGGATCGCCGTATGCAGATCCTGCGCGCGTCGGTGATCGTGGCGATCGCACTCGCAGCGTCGACGCTGACCGCGTGCGGCGCGCTGCTGCCGCCCTCGGAGGATGACATCGCCGGCAGCTACTCCGCCGCCGGGGCGACGGTCGTGATGGACGCCGACGGCAGCTGCGAGGTGAGCGGCTTCCCCGCATCCGTCGATGTCGGGCCCGACGGTGAGCCCGTGTTCGGGACGGAACTCATCGACGGGTCGTGCACGTGGGAACTCGGGGAGCTGCTTTACAGCGGCGCCTGGGAGCTCCAGGTGGTGACGACCGACGCGGTCGGCGATGACCTGCAGCTCCAGTGGCTGCACCCGTTCGGCGAAGACGGATGCCTCGTGCGCACGCTGGGCGACCCCGACGGGGGTGAGTACTGGCGCCTGTGCTGAGGCTCCCGGACTATTCCGCGCGACCGAGGATGTCGCGGATCGTCGCCTCATACCCGGCGCGATCGAACGTCACCGTGACCGGCGTCTGGTCGCCTCCCGCGTGCGAAACAGGCGACGCGTGACTTCGACACCCTCGTACCGAGCTCGCACGGTTCCGAGTCTCGAGAGGGCATCCACGCCGGCACCCTGTTCCGGGCCGGCGGCACGTCTGCAGCCGCGCCGCCGGGGTTCTCTCGCCTGCTCAGCAGCAACCGGAGTCGCACGAGCCAAGCACGGTCGGGTCGCACAGCGGCGACTCGCAGCATCCGTCCATGGCTGCCTCCTTCCTCGTTCGGCGGGCGGGGATGCCGTCGAGGGTCTCGTTAAACATCGATGCTTGTCAATATTTATGGATGTCGATGTATGCTGGACGCGTGATCCCCGTCGCGACCATCCAGGGCGAGGCATGCTGCGCGCCGCTCGCCGAGGCGCCGCTCAGCGCCGACGACGCCGAAGCGCTCGCCCGCTCACTCAAGGCCCTCGCCGACCCCGCGCGGCTGCGCATCCTGTCGCTCGTCGCCGCGTCGGCGGGCGGCGAGCTGTGCGTCTGCGAGCTGCCCGCGCCGCTCGGCCTCAGCCAGCCCACCGTCTCGCACCACCTCAAGGTGCTCGTCGAGGCGGGCTTCCTCGAGCGCGAGAAGCGCGGCACCTGGGCGTGGTTCCGCCTCGTGCCGGGCTCGCTCGACGCGATCACCCGCCCCCTCGCGGAGCCCGTGCCCGCGTGACCGCGCCCACGGTCCTCTTCGTCTGCGTGCACAACGCCGGCCGCTCCCAGATGGCGGCGGGCTACCTGCGCGCCCTCGCGGGCGACCGCATCCGCGTGCTCTCGGCCGGCTCGGAGCCGGCGGATGCCGTGAACCGCATCGCCGTCGCCGCGATGGCCGAGGAGGGCATCGACATCGCGAGCGCCGAGCCCGAGCTGCTCGATCCGGATGCGGTGCGCGCCTCCGACGTGGTCATCACGATGGGCTGCGGCGACGCCTGCCCGGTGTTCCCCGGCATCCGCTACGAGGACTGGGCGCTCGACGACCCCGCCGGGCTGCCGCTCGAGCGCGTACGCCCCATCCGCGACGCGATCCGCGCCCGCGTCGAGGCGCTGCTCGCCGAGCTCGAGCCCGCACACTGACAGCCGACTGCCAGGCACGCATCAGGCTCGCGGCATGTGCCCGTGGTTAGGCTCGATCAAGTCGACCGGCGACCCGCCCTTGGCTTTCATCCGGCTCTCGGGCTGCCCAGCGGACGGACCCCGTCATCTCCTCCTCCACTCCGGCGTTCGTGCCGGGGCGTCTGCGTCAGACGACCCCGCGCACCGCGAACGCGATCGACCCCATCCGCACCTTCACCGCCGTGTCGCGCACCGTGAAGGAGACCGGGCTGCTGCGTCGCAGCCACGGCTTCTACCTCACGCTCGGCATCGCACTCGCGCTCGCGCTCGGCGGCGCCATCACCGGCTTCGTGCTGTTCGGCGCCAGCTGGTACCAGCTGCTCATCGCGGGCGGGCTCGGCATCGTGCTCACCCAGGCCGCGTTCCTCGGGCACGAGGCCTCGCACCGGCAGGTGCTGGCATCCGGGCCCGCCAACGACCGCCTCGGCCGCCTCATCGTGACCCTCGGCGTGGGCATGAGCTACCAGTGGTGGATGACGAAGCACACCCGCCACCACGCGAACCCCAACCGCGTGGGCCGTGACCCCGACATCGAGATCGACACGGTCGCGTTCACCGCGGAGTCCGCCGCCACCCAGCGCGGCCTGCTCGCCTGGATCACCCGCCGCCAGGGGTGTCTGTTCTACCCGCTGCTGCTGCTCGAGGGCCTCAACCTGCACGCCCACTCGCTGCGCTCGCTCGTGCGGCGCGGCCGGGTCGAAGGCCGCTGGTTCGAGCTCGGGATGCTGGCGCTGCGCTGGACCGTCTACCTCGGCGCCCTGTTCTGGGTGCTACCGCTCGGGATGGCGTTCGCCTTCCTCGGCGTGCAGCTCGCGGTGTTCGGCTTCTACATGGGCAGCTCGTTCGCCGTGAACCACACCGGGATGCCGATCATCCCGGCGGACGCGAAGCTCGACTTCTTCACGAAGCAGGTGCGCACCTCCCGCAACATCGCGGGCGGATGGTGGGCATCCGCCCTGCTCGGCGGGCTCAACTACCAGGTCGAGCACCACCTGTTCCCCAACATGGCTCGCCCGCACCTGGCCCGTGCCCGCGAGATCGTGCGGGAGTACTGCGCCACCCACGAGATCCCCTACACGGAGATGAGCCTCGCCCGCGCCCACGCGGCCGTGGTGCGGCACATGCACGAGGTGGGCCGCGCGGCGGTCGACCCGTTCACCTGCCCGCTCGTGGCGTCGTACCGGCGCGCCTGACGCGCCCCGCTCGCGCCGCCCCCACCCGAGGAGACGCTGTGTCCACCACCCCGCGCGAGCGCGCCGACAGCCCCGAGATTCGTGCCGATCGGTCGGAATACAGGGCCGGAATCGACCATCTCGCACGAATCCCGGACAGGCCGGAGAGGGTGCGCTCGTCACCTGGCAGGCGCTGCGCGGGCAGCCGGTCACGGCCCCGGATGCGGCCACCCTCGTCGCCGCGGGCGGCATCCTGCTGGCCGCCGCCGCCGGGGTGACCGCGAGCGTCGCGGCGGGCCGGCGAGAACTCGCCCGCGTGACGATCTGACACCCGCGAAAACTGGGCATTGCCCCCCGCGTTCGGGGGGCAGTACCATGCCCTCAGCCGCAATCGCTCTCCCCCTGCCCCCGCGGCTGAACCCGTCCCCCCAGGAGCGAACCCATGACCGTCATGCCCTCCACCTCAGCCGCCCCCGCCGGCTGGTACCGCGACCCCCTCGGCATCCCCCAGCTGCGCTGGTGGAACGGGATCGCCTGGACGAACCACATCCAGGAGAACCGTCCCGAACTGCAGGCCTGGACCGCCGACTTCGGCGCCGGAACGCACTCCTCCGTCGCCTGATCCGAAGGCACCACAACCCCCGAGCCGACAGCCGGTACGCCTGACGGGTGGGCGTACCGCCTGTCAGTCGACGCGCGGGCGTCGATCCCCGGATCCGCCCGCGCGTCGGCACCTTCGCGCACGCCCTGTTCCGCGCGCCGATCCGGCTCTTATGCTGAGCCCATGTCAGCCGTGAGCGAGCCGGACGCGCTCGTCGGCCGCGCGGCGGACCTGGAGCGGATCTCCTCGCTGCTGACCTCGGGTGGCGCGCTGCTGCGCGGCCCGGCGGGTATCGGCAAGAGCGCCATCCTCCGGCGGATCGCACGGGACCGTGCCGAGTCCGGTCGCGTCGTCGGCATCGAGGGGAACGAGGCCTCGGGCGCCGTCCCCTTCGGCCCCTTCGCCCAGGTGCTCACCGGCCGGGATCCCGGGGCCGGGCCCGAACCGATCGACCGCGCGGCAGCCGTCCGGGACGCGCTCGAGGGCACCACCCTGCTCGTCGTCGACGACGCCCACCGGCTCGACGCGGCCTCCGCGGGACTCGTGCACCGGCTGGCGGACGAGGGCGTCACCCTGCTGGTCGCGGTGCGCGCGGGCGAACAGCTGCCGCCGGCGATCGAGTCGCTGTGGACCCGCGGCCTGCTGACCTCGCACGAGGTGACGCCGCTCGACGCCGAGGCGATCGAGGCCTACACGGCCTCGCGGCTCGGCGGACCGGTGGATGCCGGCCTCGTCCGCGCCCTCCGGCACGCCTCCGGCGGGGTGCCGCTCTATGCGCGCGAGCTGCTGCGTGGCGGGCTGGACAGCGGCGCGATCCGGCACCACCGGGGGGTGTGGGTGCTGCGCGGGCAGCTCACCGCGGGGGGCGGCCTCGCCTCGGCGCTGCGCGACCACCTCGGCTCCCAGCCGCCCGGGATCCGCCGCGCGGTGCACTGCCTCGCCCTCACCGAGCCGATCGGCCTCGAGCTGATGGCCTCCCTCATGACCGAGGCGGAGCTCGAGCGCGCCGAGCTGGAGGGTCTGCTGCGCATCGACGGCGACGCCGAGCACGCCGTCGTGCGGCTCGGCCACCCCCTGTACCGCAGCGTCGTGACCGCGGAGTTGACCCTGTCACGGCGGAGGCGCCTCGCCGACCTGCTGCTGCGCTCCGTCGACCGGCTCGGCACGGAGGTCGACCCGACCCTGCTGGCGAGGTGGCGCCTCGAACGCGGCGACGACCGCTCCCCCGACGAGTGGCTGCAGGCGGCCCACCGGGTCACCCCCACCGATCTGACCCTGGCGGAGGCGTTCGTGCGCGCCGCCGTCGCGGCGGGCGGCGGTCCGGCCGCCCTCCTCGCCCTCGCGAGCCTGCTGACCCACCAGCACCGGCTCGAGGAGGCGGAGACGGTCTTCGGCGAGCTCGCCGCGATCCCGGTTCCCCCCGAGGTGCGCATCGCGATCGCCTCGGTGGAGGCGTTCCTGCTCGCGATGCCGGGTCAGCGACCCGACGCCGCCCTCGACCTCATCGCCGAGGTGACGGCGTCGGCCGGCTTCTCCCCCGAGCTCGAATCCGCGCGGGCACTCGCGCTGTGGCGGTCGGGGCGCATCGTCGACTCGATCCCGATCGGCCGCGCGGTCGCGCGCGACCCCGCCGCGTCGGTGGTCGCTCGGACGAGCGCCGCCCTGACGGTGTGTTCGGCCGAGATCTACGCCCTGCGCTTCTCGGATGGCGAGTTCGGCGTGGATCTGACCCTCATGGACGAACTGGTCGCCCGCGCGCGCACCGAGCTCCCCGAGGGGCCCGAGTCGGCCGCCCTCGTCCGTGGGAGCCGCGCCACGATGCCGATCCCCGACCTGCCGGCCGGCCTCCGACTGTCGGCGGAGGGCGCCCAGCGGGCGCTGATGAACGGTGACGACGGGGTGCGCGCCCAGTTCGCGATGCTGCACGGCTGGATGCTGGCCGTCTCGGGCGACCTGCTCGCGAGCCTCGAGGAGCTGACCGAGGCGCACGCGGGCCACGGGGTGTGGGTGCCGACGACGCTGCCCTGGTTGCGCTCGAGCCTCGTCCGCGTGCTGAGCGCCACCGGTGCCGCGGCGGAGGCCCGGCAGCTGCTCGAGGAGATCGAGGCCTCGCCGCGCGCCGCCCTCTACGACCCCGACGTCGCGCTCGCCCGCGCGGCCGTGCACGAGGCCGAGGGGGATGCGGACACCGCGCTGGCGGTGCTGCGCGGCGCGACCGCGGCATCCGACGAAGGGGGCAACCGGCTGCGGGGCGACGAGCTCTGGCTTCGTCGCCTGCGCCTCGGCGACGAGGCCGTCGCGGGCGAGGTGCACCGGCGCTACCGCCGCCGCGAGGGACCGGCGGCGGCCGCCGTCGCATCCCACGCGGCCGCGGTGCGCGACCGCGACCTGCGGGCGATCCCGCGTGCCGTCGGCGCGCTCGCCGATGCCGGACTGCTGTGGGACGCGGCCGAGGCACAGGCCGACCTCGTGCGCCGCCTGCGGGCGACCGGGGATGCGCCGGCCACCTGGGCGGCCGTCGAACGACTCGTGGTGCTCCTCGGGAGGACGAGGGGCCTCGCCCTGACGTCCGTGACCGGGGAGCTGCACGCGACCCTCACCCCGCGCGAGCGGGAGGTGGCGGGGCTCGCCGCCTCGCTCTCGGATCGCGAGGTCGCCGAACGGCTCGGCATCTCGGTGCGCACCGCGCAGACCCACCTCACCCACGTGTACGCCAAGCTGCGGATCTCGGGGCGGGCCGAACTCGGCCGGCACCTCGCCGAGCACGCGGGCGGCACGGAGGAGGTCGGCTGACGCCCTAGCTCTCGGAGCCGGGGCCTGCGAGCGGGACGGGGATCGTCGTCTCCAGCCAGCCCTCGGGGGTCGGGAAGTCGGTCTCGTCCCTGCTGCGCACGAGCAGGTAGACGGTGCCGTCGAGCGCGGAGCGCGGCACGACGAAGGTCGTGCGCACCTCGCGCGGCACCCCGACCTCGAGGTTGAGGATCGAGGTGTAGTCGCGCGTGGAGGCGACGGTCACGTAGTCGTCGTCGCGCACGAGGAACACCTGGCTCGTCGGGTTGAAGAACAGCGTGTGCTGGTTCGCATCCGACGACGTCTCGACCGTGTAGAGGAACTGCAGGTCGACCATCCCGGGCGGCAGGTCCGCATCCGTGAGGGAGCCGGCGCGGTAACCGCTGATGTCGACCGTGAACTCGCCCGCGGATGCCGGATCCACCCGCAGCGGGTGCACGGTGTCCGGCTGCGGTGATGCCTCGCCCGCGAAGGAGATGTACGCGTTTTTGCCGAGGTGGAGCACGGCCGTCGAGAGGTCGGCGTCGGGCGGGATCTCGGGGAAGCTGAGCGTCACCCGGAGCGGGACGCCGTCCTGCAGACCGTTGGCGAGGAACATGGCGCCCGCCATCCGGCCCCCGAACTCCACGGCCGCCGGCAGCGCGAGCGACGGCGGGACGCTGAACACACCCTCCTCGGCGTCGTCGGGTGCGTCGTAGCGCACCTCCAGCTCGAGGTCGAGCTGCGAGCCGACCCCGAACGGGCTCAGCGTCGCGCCGGTCAGCTCGACGACGCATCCGGCGACCTCCACGGCGGGCGCGTCCACCTCGATGTTCCGGGCGGCGGGGGCATCGGGGGCCACGGCGCCGTCCGGGTCGGGGCGGGCGGCCACGATCGGGATGGGCAGCTCGTCGTCGGCGGGGCGTTCCGCGGAGGCGACCGCGTCGTCGCCGACGACGACCGGGATAGGCACGGCCGAGTTGCCGACGATCGGCGTCCCGAAGATCCCGGGCGCCCGCCGGAAGAGCAGCAGCTCGTAGTCGCCGACCGCGTCATCCGGCACCTCGAACTCCACCCACGAGCCCTCGCTCGCGCTCCACACCACCTCGCGGACGCTCGGCGTGGTGCGCGACTTGACGACGCTGCCGTCGGGCAGCCGCAGCGCGAGCGAATCGGATGCCACCCAGCCCACCTTGCTCGCGGTGCTGTTCCACACGTCGAGCGAGAGCCTCAGCACGCGGTGGTCGCCGTCGCTCTGCGTGTTGTCACTCAGGTGGCCGGCGCTCAGCAGGCCGGCGTATACGTGCACGGTGTGCGGGCCGAAGTTGGCCCAGCGGTCGACCGCGACCTCGCGCGCGGCCAGGTGCTGCTCGCCGCCGCCGTCCGCGAGCGCGACGGTCGTCATCCGGCCGCCCGCCGCGCCGAAGCCCACGACACCCGCGGCGAGCGGATCCCCCGTGAGGTAGTGCCACTCGAACGTCAGGTCGGCTGAGGCGCCGGGCGGCACCGAGGACTGGTCCCAACCCACGACGTCGCCCGTGACGGGCTCGGCGTCGGGCTCGAGCCGGAGCTGCGCGATCCCGAACTGCGAGGGCGCGGTCGCGTAGTCGTCGGAGAGGTTCCGCCAGCGCGTGCCCAGGTAGAGCGACTGCGTCACGTCGTCGTAGACGGCGTAGCCGACGGTCACGTCGAAGGCCCCGTACTGGAACGCGGCGGCCGGCTTCGCGAGGTGCTGGCCGTCGAGGAGGGGGAGCGCCGGGCCCGTGGTGGTGGAGGGCCCGGCGCTCGTGCAGCCGCTCAACATGAGCGCGGCCGCGGCCAGGAACGCGACGACGACGGGGAGCGCACGATGACCCATCCCCCTCACCACCGCTCGTCCGCGTCGGAGGTGTCGTCGTCCGGAGGCGGGAGGGGCGGTTCGAAGTCGGCGCAGTAGTAGTAGACGGGGTCGCCGTAGATGTCGGTCTCCGTGTGCCGCGGATCGGGTTGCAGGTCGCAGTAGTCGGAGTCGAGCGAGTAGTCGTCGTCCTCGCCCGCCGGCTTGGGATCCGGTTCGGGCCCCTCGGGGGTGCCGTCGCCCGTGAGGTCGGGGTTCGGCGAGCTCGGGTTCTCGACCGCCCCCGTCTCGGGCTCCTCCGCACGGGGGCTGTGCTGCTGCCCCTTGCCGGGCACCTTGCGGGCACCGGCCGCCGTATAGGGGTCGTTGTCCTGCTGCCGCCGCTCGACGGGCGGCGTCTCGCGCGGCGCCTCGGTGGAGGAGGTCTGCGCGGGGCAGATCGGCATGTCGACCGTCCGGTTGACGATCTCCTTCGTCTGGTTGACGACGTCGAACTCGAGCTCGGGTGGCTCGTCCAGTCCGAGCTTCTTCGCGAGCGCCGCCAGATAGTGCTCGCCGACCTTGCCGCCGATCCCGCCGCCGGCGTTCATGACGAGGGTGACCTGACACGGCACGCCCCACGGCGCCGTGAGGGCGGTGCCGCGCAGCACGCCCGCGGTCGCCGTGAACGAGCCGAACGGGCCGACCGAGATCCCTGCGACGCCGAGCCCGAGGCCCACCTTCGCGTTGAAGCCGAAGATCGCCTGGTCGATGCCGATGGACGCGGTGGAGATCGAGTCGATCATGGGCTGTTCGACGCTCACCGTGGGTGTGACCGGCTTGCCGTCGCGGATGCCGATCTCGCCGTCGATCGTGTAGACGCCGCGCGCGAGCAACGTCGACTCCTTCGCCGTGAGACCGGTGCCGAAGGTGAACTTGAACTCGGCCTCGAAGGCCAACGGGACACCCCCGACGACGACGGACTTCTCGAACTCGATCGGCACCTCGAAGAGGAAGTTGACGTTGTCGTCCATGCTGTCGCCGATGCCCGCCCCGAACGCGAGCTCGAACCCCGTGATGCCGGAGAGCACCGCCGTCGGGGACCCGCTCCACGCACCCCCGGTGATGCGTGCGTCGCCCTCGATCTTCAGGTTCTGGTAGCGGAGCCTGACCTTGAGCGCGCCCTGGAGCCCGCCCTGCTGGATGTAGGCGGTGAAGCCCAGCTCCGAGTCGGAGGCGGTGAAACCAACGACCCACGGGGAGATCGAGAACTTCTTACCCTCGACCTGCCAGCCCTCGTCGGTGAACATCGACGGGGGCTCCTCCCCCTGATCCTCGCCGTCCTCGCCATCGTCGCCCTCATCGGGGTCGTCGCCGTCGTCGCCCTCGCCGTCGTCCTCATCGTCGTCGCCGAGGCGGGTGATCGCGGCCGCCGGGTCGACGGAGGTCCCGCCCTCGGCGGGCGCCGCGTCGGGGGTCTCGGAGGATGACGGCGTCGGAGTCGGCGTCGGGGACTCCCCGTCGAGCTCGTCGCCCTCGGCGTCCTCCGCCGTGTCGGCGAGCTTGTCGACCACCATCCCCGGGTACGCGGCCTGCGTGCGCGTGGAGAACTCCGCGTCGGAGATCTCCTGCGAGAAGGAGAGATCCGCCTCGCGCACGATCTCCGGCAGGTCGACGGGGATGAGCGTCACCTCGACGCCGCCGCCGTCGGGGTGCCCGAGCGCACCGATCCGTCCGACGATGCGGTTCGTGAGGAAGAGCACGTCGCCCTCCGCGAGCTCGCCGACCCCGGGGTAGCCCGCGTCGAGCGTCCAGCTCAGCCCGTCGTCCGACGCCGAGCGCACGGCGAGCGCGCCGTGGTCGAGCACGACCACGTCGGGCTGCCAGTCGACCTCGGCGTCGGGGTCGGGCGAGAGGCCCCAGCGGTCCTCCGCCTCCCGGATCTGCGCCTCGGACGGCCCCGCCAGCAGCTGCACCGAGGCGACCACGCCGCCCGCGAGCACGAGGGCGGATGCCGTGGCGATCGCCGCCACCAGCACCCAGCGCCGCCGGCGTCGCGGAACCGCGGGCGCCTCGGGCGCGGACATCAGCGCACGACCCCCAGTGCGTCGAGCGCCTTCCCGAAGGCGTCGAGCAGTTGGTCCTGGGGGATGGCCTGGTCGTCGGGAGAGATGGTCTGAAGGGCGACGAAGTCGTCGTCCACGCGGAGGAACACGCCAGCCGCGCCCATGATGTAGCTGGTGCTCACGTAGCGCGCGCGATCGCCGAGCCCGGTCAGTTCGACGGTCTCGTCGAACCCACCGCTCAAGACGTCGTAGGAGTTGTCGGAGAGCTCGTCGTTGTCCCAGGCCGCGCTGAGCGAGACGCCCGCGCCGCCCTCGCCGGCTTCCAGGTTGCACGTGCCGTAGTTCCCCCTGATCAGGCTCGTCTGTTCGTCGAGCGCCGCGCGGTCCAGGGTGGAGGGGTCGACGGCCAGCAGCGCGGCGCAGAGCTCGTCCTCGGTCCAGCCGCCCGTCGCCCCGCCTGCCGCGGCGGCGTCGCCGGTTCCGCCGTCGCCCGCATCCGACGAGTCGGCACCTCCGGTCGTGCCCGCAGGGGCGCAGCCGGAGAGCACGACCACGAGCGTCGCACCCGCGAGGAGAAGACTCCCGACCCTGCCGCGCATCCGCTCGCACCCCTCTTCCGACGACCGACGCGAACATGTTCCCGTCCGCCGGTGGGCGGCGACATACGCAATCCGGGCGCGAGGCCCGGCCGTCTACGTAGTCAGCGCTGCAGCCAGGCCACCACGGCGAGCACGCGCCGGTGGTCGGTGCCGGAGTCCTCGAGGCCGAGCTTGCCGAAGATCGAGGTGACGTTCTTCTCCACGGCGCCCACGCCGATGAAGAGCTGCTTCGCGATGGCCGTGTTGCTGCGGCCCTCCGCCATGAGCTGCAGCACCTCGCGCTCGCGCGGGGTGAGCGAGCCGAGCGGGTCGTTGCGGCGGCCGATCAGCTGCGCCACGACCTCCGGGTCGAGCACGGTGCCGCCCGCCGCGATGCGGTCGATGGCGTCGGTGAGCTCGGCGAGCGAGGCCACGCGGTCCTTCAGCAGGTAGCCCACGCCTCCGCCGCCCGACCCCAGCAGCTCCTGCGCGTAGGCCACCTCGACGTACTGCGACAGCAGCAGGATGCCGGTCTCCGGCAGCTCGCGGCGCAGCCGCAGCGCCGCGCGCACGCCCTCGTCGCGGAAGCTGGGCGGCATCCGCACGTCGAGCACGGCGAGCTCGGGCCGCAACTCCCCCACCGCCGCGAGCAGCTCGTCGGCGTCGCCGAAGGCCCCGACCACCTCGTGGCCGGCCTCCTCGAGCACCCGCACGAGACCCTCGCGCAGCAGCACGGAGTCGTCGGCCACCACCACCCGCACGCTCACGCCCCCCACGCTAGCGGGGTCGCGGATGCGGTGCGCGGCCCGATCATGAGGCGAGCGGCAGGTGGGCGATCACGTGGGTGGGGCCGCCGTACGGGCTCGACACCTCGACGGTGCCGCCGAGGCCGCGCAGCCGCTCGGCGATGCCCGAGAGGCCGTGCCCGGGCGCCGCGGCCGCTCCCCCGCGCCCGTCGTCGGTGACGACCACGTCGAGCCAGCCGGGCTCCTCGCCGGGCACCCCGCGCACCTCGAGCCGCACCCAGGCGTTGCGGGCCTCGGCGTGCTTGGCGACGTTGGTGAGCGCCTCGGCGGCGATGAAGTAGGCGTTGCGCTCGAGCTCGGCCGGCAGCACGAGCCCCTCCGGCAGCAGGTTCTCGACGTGCGTGGGCAGCGGCGAACGCACGGCGAGCGACTCGAGCGCCGCGACGAGGCCGCGGTCGAGCAGGATGGGCGGCGCGAAGCCGCGCGAGAGGGCGCGCAGCTCCTCGAGCGCCTCCTTCGACTGCTGCATGGCTCCCGAGATGAGCTCGCGCGCCGCATCCGGATCCTTGTCGAGCTGCCGCTCGGCGGCCGAGAGGTCCATCTGCAGGCGCACGAGGCGCTGCTGCGGGCCGTCGTGGATGTCACGCTCGAGCCGACGCAGCGCCGTGCCCTCGGCGGCGACGGCGGCGGTGCGGGAGGCGGAGAGGTCGGCCACCCGCTCGCGCAGCTCGTCCGCGCGGAAGGCGGACAGCATCCCGCGGGCGATCGCGTGGTGGATCCAGGTGAGGCCGTGGGTCACGAACGGCAGCGTCAGCACGAACACCGCACCGATCGCCACGATCACGATGCCGGCGAGGACCGGGTGCAGGTACAGCAGCCCGCCGTCGAAGAGCCAGCGCTCGAGCCCCGTGTCGTAGAGGCCCGGGATGAGGGCGAGCAGCGGGTAGCTGACCCCCCACAGCCCGACCGAGAGCCAGGTGATCGTGAGGGTCCAGGTGACGATGCCGACGATCGGGTTCACGATCATGCCGTGCAGCAGGTAGAGCCAGTAGTGGCCGTCGACGACGGGGGCGAGGAGCTTCGCGAGCGCACCGCTCCGGCGGGCGGTGCGGTCCCAGCGCGGCACCGTGATGGGCGGGAACTGCGCGGCGCGCAGGCGCCAGGTCTCGAGGACGCCGAACCCGCGGGCCGTGAACAGCGCCGCCACGACGACGACCACACCGATGACGATCGGGATCATGCCGACGCCCGTCCAGAACAGGGTGGTGAGCACGCTGAGGGCGACGACGACGATGGGGAGGGTGGGCAGCAGGAACCCCAGCTCGGGGAACAGGCCCGCCCAGTAGCGACCGTAGCCGCGGCGCGTTTCGGACATGACACCAGCATCCCGGATGGCCCGGCGGGACGGCATCCGGTTCCCAGCCGGATGCCGCGGGGGGTCAGCCCCCGGATGCGACGGGTGCGAACGCGGCGTCGCCGAGCCGCACGAGGCGGTCGCGTGCGCCGTGGTCGTCGGCGCGGTGCGAGACGAGCACCACGAGCCGGTCGTCGCCCGCCTCGCGCAGGTCGGCCATGAGGGCACGCGCGGTCGGCTCGTCGAGGTGCGCGGTCGGCTCGTCGAGCAGCAGCAGCTCGGCGCGGCTGAGCAGCGCGCGGGCGACCGCGAGGCGCTGCCGCTCGCCGCCCGACAGCGCCCGGCCCGCCTGCCCGACGCGCGTCGCGAGGCCGTCGGGCAGGGTGCGCACGAGCGGGCCGAGGCCGACGCGCTCCATCACCGCGGCCAGCTCGGCGTCGCCGACCGGCTCCGCGCGCCCTCGGCCGATCAGCAGGTTGCCACGGATGCTCGAGTCGAACACGTGCGCCTCCTGCGGGCACCACGCCACGTGGCCGCTCCAGTGCGCGCGGTCGAGCTCGGCCACCGGCACGCCGTCGGCGAGCACCTCGCCCGCGTCGGGCGGGATCGCGCCCATGATCATCGCGAGCAGCGTCGACTTGCCCGAGCCCGAGGGGCCGTCGAGGCGCAACCGCTCACCGCGCGAGACCCGCCCCTCGAGCCCGGTGAACAGCGGCCGGTCGAGACCGGGCAGCCGACGCTCGACGCCGCGCAGCTCGAGGCTCGCGACGGGACCGTCGAGGGTGCGCGTGCCGCCCGTCGTCTCGGCGGCATCGAGCACGGGCGCGAGCCGTCCGAGCACGGCCGCGAGCGCGGGGATGCGACGGGCAGCCGCCGCGATGCCGCTCACCGCCTCGACGAGCGCGAGCGCCAGCAGGCTCACGACGGCGACGGTCGCGACGGGGGTGCCCGCCGGCGCGACGACCGGCACCGCGACCGCGAGGCCCGCGCATCCGGCGACCGCGAGCGCCGTGCCGAGTCCGGATGCCGCCGCCGTGCGCCGTTCGGCGGCCGCCGCGCGGGCGTCGAGCCGCTCGATCGCCGCCGTCGCGGCGGGGGCGAGGCCCGTGCCGCGCAGCTCCTCGGCCGCCTCGCCGAGCGCCGCGATCCGCCGCACGAGCGCCGCACGCGACGCCACGCGGTCGCGGCCCGCGGCCCGCGCGCCGAGCACGGCTCCCCCCGCGGCGACGAGCACCGTCGCGACGAGCACGGCCCACACGGCGGGCGCGAGCTCGGGCGCGAGCAGCGAGGTCGTGACGCCCACCCCCGCCACGGCGAGGGTGCCGGCCGCGAGGGGAGGGAGGATGCGGGGCAGCTGCTCGCGCAGCTCCGCGGGCTCCGTGACGAGCAGGTCGAGGGCGGCGCCTCCGCCGAGGAGGCCCCGCATCGCGGGACCCTGCGCGGCGAGCCGGCGCCACAGCCGCAGCCGCAGCGCATCCGTCGCCCGGAACACGGCGTCGTGCGAGAGCAGCCGCTCGACGTAGCGGGCCACCGGCCGACCGAGACCGAAGAAGCGCACGCCGACGATCGCGACGAGCAGGTACATGATCGCGGGCATCTCCGCGGCCCGCACGATGAGCCAGCCCGAGACGGCGGTGAGCGCGAGACCCAGGCCGATCGAGAGGGCGCCCATGAGCGAGGCGCCGATCCAGCGGCCGGGGGCGAAGCCGAGCACGGTGCGGAGTGCGCGCGTGGTGGTCGCGGGACGCGTCCGCTGCGCGGGCGCTCCTCGACTGGCCGCTGGCGCCGCCTGCGGCACCGCGGGGGTGGCGGCGGGCTCGACACGCGGCTCCGCCGCCATCCGACCGACGAGGGCGGCGCCGCCGACCGGCACTGCGTCGTCGGCGAGCGCGAGCGTCGCCGGCTCGTGGCTCACGAGCACCGTGGCGACGCGGTCGGCGCGCGCCCGGATCGCGTGACGCACCCGCGCGGCGGCGGCCTCGTCGAGGTGGGCGGTCGGCTCGTCGAGCACGAGCAGCTCGGCCCCCGCGTCGACGCGGGCGAGCGCGCGGGCGAGGGCGGCGCGGCGTTGCTCGCCGGGGCTCAGCTCGGCGAGCGGTGCGAGCAGCAGCCCCGCCAGCCCGAGCTCGGCGGCGAGCGCCCGGGCCGCATCCGCGTCGGCGCCCGCGAGCGCGAGCTCCGCGAGCAGGGTCTCGGTCGCGAAGCGCGGCGTCTGGGCGGCGTAGGCGATGCGCTCGGGGTCGCCCGTGACCCGCCCGCTCAGCACGGCATCCGCGGGGAGGGCGCCGACGAGCGCCGCGAGCGCGGTCGACTTGCCGGCGCCGGACGGGCCCGTGACGGCCGTGATGCGACCCGGCACGGGTCGCAGGGTGAAGCCCTCCAGCACCGCCTCGCGCCCCGGGTAGCGCACCCCGACGGCCGCGAGCGCGGGGGTGCCCGGCTGCGGCGCGGCGGCGACGCGACCGTCGGCGAGCAGCCCCTGCACGCGCCCGAGTGCCGAGAGGCCGTCCTGCGAGGAGTGGAAGGCGGCGCCCACGTCGCGCAGTGCGGTGAAGCACTCGGGCGCGAGCAGCAGCACGACGAGCGCCACCTCGAGCGTCACGTCGCCCGAGAGCAGGCGGATGCCGAGGAAGACCGCGACGACCGCCACCGAGAGCGTCGCGATGAGCTCCAGGGCGAGCGCCGAGAGGAACGCGGTGCGCAGCGTCGCCTGGGTGCGGCGACGGTAGTCGGTCTGTATCGCGTCGAGGGCCGCGAGCTGCTCCTCGAGTCGTCCGAGCCCGACGAGCACCGGCAGGCCGCGGGCGAGCTCGACGAGGTGGTCGGCGAGCCGGGTGAGCGCGTCGGAGGCACGGTCGACGCGATCGCGGGTGTGCATGCCGATGAGCACCATGAAGACCGGCACGAGCGGGATCGTGCAGGCGAGCACGATCGTGGAGACGAGGTCGGCGCCGAGGACGCGCAGCCCCGCCACGACGGGCACCACGACGGCCGAGATCATCGCGGGGATCGCGACGCCGAAGTAGTCGTCGAGGGCGTCGAGCCCCTCCGTGGCGAGCACCGCGGTGCCGCCGCCGCTCGCATCCCCCGCCGCGATGCGCCGCACGAGGTCGCGGCGCAGCTGCGCCTTGGCGCGGATGGCGGCCCGCCGGGCGAGCACCGCCTGCGCCCACACGGCGCCGGCGCGCAGCAGCACCCCCGCCGCGCCGAGTGCGAGCCAGGCCGAGGGGTCCTCGCCCGCGGCGAGCGCCGCGAGCTGCCGCGCGATCGACTCGGCGATCAGCACGATGCCGAACGCCCCGGCGAGGCTCGCGAGCGCCACCGGCCAGAGGGCGCGCAGCCCCCCGGGCCCGAGCTGCGGGCGACGTCGGGCGGATGCGGGCATCAGCGGGCCGCGCCCGCCTGCCGGATCGCGGGAGTCACGTCGTGCGCCGCCGGCAGGTGCGCGGGGCCGATGCGCTTGCGGAACACCCAGTAGGTCCAGGCCTGGTAGGCGAGCACGACCGGCAGGGCGACGCCCGTGACGACCGTCATGACGCCGAGCGTGTACGGGCCGCTCGCGGCGTTCCAGATGGTGAGGTCGTAGGCGGCGTCGATCGTCGAGGGCAGCACGACGGGGAACACGGCCGCGAAGATCGAGCCCGCGCCGAGGGCGCCGAACACGGCGAAGCCCGTGAAGGCACGGCCCTCGCGCCCCGCCCGCGCGAAGATCCAGCCGACGACGCCCGCGACGACCGCGAGACCGAGCAGGATCCAGCTGAACACGTTGCCGCCCTGCACCTCCACGAGGATCGCCCAGCCGGCGATCGGCAGCAGCGCGACGGGGGCCAGCCGCGGCACGAGGCGCCGCATCCGCTCGCGCACGGGACCGTCGGTCTTGAGGGCGAGGAAGGTCGCGCCGTGCACGAGGCAGAAGCCCACGAGCGCCAGCCCGCCGAGCACCGCGACCGGGGTGAGCCACACGAACGGGCCGCCCACGCGATCCCCGTTGGCGTCGATCGGCAGACCCGTCGTCGTGAGGGCGAGACCCGCGCCGATGCCGAAGGCGGCGACCGCCGAGCCGAGCCCGATCGACCAGTCCCAGAAGCGCGTCCAGACGCGCGACACGATCTTGCCCCGGTACTCGATCGACACGGCACGCAGGATGAGCCCCAGCAGCACGAGCACGAGCGGGATGTAGAGGGCCGAGAACAGCGAGGCGTACCAGAGCGGGAAGGCCGCGAAGGTCGCCGCGCCCGCCGTGAGCAGCCACACCTCGTTGCCGTCCCACACGGGACCGATGGCGTTGAGCATGACGCGGCGGTCGCTCTCGCTGCGGGCGCCGACGAGCATGTGCATGCCGACGCCGAGGTCGAAGCCCTCCAGCAGCAGGTAGCCGGTCCAGAGCAGCGCGACGGCGACGAACCAGACGATGGGCAGCGGTTCCATGGTCTGCTCCCTTTCAGTAGGCGAAGGCGAGGACGTCGTCGCGCTCGGCGCCGCCCCCCGCATCCGGATCGGTGGGCTCGTCGTCGTGGCTCGCGAAGCGCTCGGGCATGACGCCCGCGACGCCGGCCCGCACGTAGCGGGCGAGGAGCATGACCTCGACGATCATGAGCACGAGGTAGACGAGCCCGAGGGCCACGAGCGAGAACACGATCTCGCGTCCGTCGACGCCCGGCGAGACGGCGGCGGCCGTGAACATGAACACCCCGTCGACCCCGGTCGGGTTGGGCGCGACGACGAACGGCTGCCGGCCCATCTCGGTGAAGATCCAGCCCGCGGCGTTGGCGCCGAACGGCGCCAGGATGCCGAACACGGCCAGGCGCATGAGCCCCTTCGACCGCGGCACGGTGCCCTTGCGGGTGAGCCACAGCGCGACGGCGGCCGCGAGCGCCGCGATCGCACCGAAGCCGATCATGATGCGGAAGCCCCAGTAGGTGACCTCGAGGTTCGGCACGTACTGGATCTCCGAGCCCGCGCGCTCGCCGTACTTCGGGTCGTCGGGCAGGTGGGTGCCGAACTGCTCCTGGTACTGCGGCACGAGCTCGTTGATGCCGGGGAGCACGGTCGTGAAGTCGCCCTTCGCGAGGAACGACAGCAGGCCCGGCACGCGGATGATCGTCGTGACGTCGTCGCAGTTCGCCGAGCCGAGCCGGCCGATCGAGAGGATCGAGAAGTCGCTGCCCGAGTAGCAGGCGGCCTCCGCGGCGGCCATCTTGAGCGGCTGCTGCTCGTACATGAGCTTCGCCTGGATGTCGCCCGTCACGGCGACCGCGCCGAAGCCGAGGATCGCGATGACCGCGCCGAACCGCAGCGACCGCAGCCACACCCGGTGGTCGGCGGCGTCGCGGCCGGGGATCTCGGGGGCCTCACCGACGATCACGTGACCGTTCTCGGCGACGCGGTCGATGCCATCCGCGCGGCGCCGCCAGAGCTGGTACCACGAGATGCCGAGCAGGAACGCGCCTGCGACGGCGACCGCGCCGGCGAGGGTGTGCGGGTAGGCGGCCCACGCGGTGTTGTTGCCGAGCACGGCCCAGATGTCGTTCATGACGGGACGGCCGTCGACGAACTCGATGCCCACGGGGTGCTGCATCCACGAGTTCGCGGCGATGATGAAGAACGCCGAGATCCACGAGCCGATCACCGCGAGCCAGAGGGTCGCGAGGTGCAGCTTCTTCGGCAGGCGGCGCCAGCCGAAGATCCAGAGGCCGAGGAAGGTCGACTCGACGAAGAAGGCGAGCAGGCCCTCCATCGCGAGCGGGGCGCCGAACACGTCGCCGACGAAGCGCGAGTACTCACTCCACGCCATCCCGAACTGGAACTCCTGCACGATGCCTGTGGCGACACCCATGATGAAGTTGACGAGGTAGAGCTTCCCCCAGAACTTCGTCATGCGGAGCCACTTCTCGTCGTCGGTGCGCACCCACATGGTGTGCAGCACGACGACGACCGCGCCGAGCCCGAGGGTGAGCGGCACCATCATGAAGTGATAGACGGTCGTGATGCCGAACTGCCAGCGGGCGATCTCGAGCGGATCCACGGGTACTCCTCACGCGGGCCGGCGGCCCCACGCATCCACCCTGTGCCCTCGCCCGGCCCCGCAT
The DNA here is from genome assembly GCF_003627075.1 of Protaetiibacter intestinalis. NCBI lineage: Bacteria > Bacillati > Actinomycetota > Actinomycetes > Micrococcales > Microbacteriaceae > Protaetiibacter > Protaetiibacter intestinalis. The sequence continues at coordinate 263,933 of NZ_CP032630.1, forward strand.
CAGGGCCCAAGGTCCCGCAACCCATGACGCTGAGTGGTCGGTTTCTGGCCCCATTTCAGGGTTTTGAGGCCAGAAACCGACCACTCAGCGTCATGGGTTGCGTTGGGCGGCGATGAGGCGGCGGGTGAGGTCCATCCAGAGGGCGAGGGCGGCGGGGTCGAGGGCGGCGAAGGCGCGCGCGAACTCGTTGCCGTGTCGGGCGGTCACCTGGTCGATGAGGGCGCGGCCGTGCGGCTGCAGCTGCACCCGCACCGAGCGGCCGTCGACCGCGTCGGGCGTGCGGCGCACGAGGCCTCGACGCTCGGCCCGGATGACGAGGCCGCTCACGCTCGACTTGTCGAGCCCGAGGTGGACGGTGAGCTCGCTCACGGTCGGCTCGCGGTCGCGCAGGATGCCGAGCAGCCGCAGCTGCTGCACCGAGAGTCCGGCCTCGCCGGCGCGCTCCTCGAGTCGGGTCATGGTCGTCGACGAGAGGTGCACCAGGAGTTCGACGGCCGTCGTCGTCTGATCGCTCACGCGTTCATCCTAGCGTTAGTACGCGTCACGTACTATCTTGGTACGTGCCACGTACTAAAGGAGTCGCCATGGCCCAGATCACCGCCGCCCTCGTCGAGCACTTCGGCGAACCGCCCCACGCCGCCCGCATCCCCGAGCCGGAGCCCCGGCCCGGGCGCGAAGTCGTCGAGGTGCTCGCCGTCGGCCTGCACCACATCACGCGCGGCATCGCCTCGGGCCGCCACTACGCGAGCCCGAAGGAGCTGCCGTTCGTGCCGGGCGTCGACGGCGTCGTCCGCCGTGCCGACGGCACGCTCGCCTACGTGGGCGGCACCCACAACAACACGCTCGCCGAACGCATCCTCATCGACCCGCGCGACACGCTGCCCCTCCCCGTGGGCGCCGACCCCGCCACCGTCGCCGCCTCGGTGAACCCCGCGCTGTCGTCGTGGGTCGCCCTCCACGCGCGCACCCCGCTGCGCCCCGGGATGTCGGTGCTCGTGCTCGGCGCGACCGGCGCCTCCGGCGCGCTCGCCGTGCCCGTCGCCCGGCACCTCGGCGCCGGCCGCGTCATCGTCGCCGGCCGCAACCGGACGCGCCTCGACGAGCTGCTCGCGACGGGAGCCGACGCGGCGATCGCCCTCACCGACGACCCCGACGCCACCGCCGCCCGGTTCGCCGCCGAGGCCGCCGACGTGGACGTCGTGCTCGACTACCTGTGGGGCGCCCCGACCGAGCTCGCCATGCGCGCGATCGTCACCGCGCGTCGCGACCGCGAGCGCCCCATCGACTGGGTGCACATCGGCAGCGTGGCGGGCCCGGACATCGCGCTCGACGGCGCCCTGTTGCGCGCCTCCGCGCTCCGCGTCAGCGGCAGCGGCCTCGGCTCGGTCGACCTCGGCGCCGTCGACCTGCCGGGGCTCATCGCCGGTGTCGCCTCGGGAGCGTTCGCGATCCGACCGCGCCCCGTCCCCCTCGCCGACATCGCCGAGGCGTGGACGCACCAGGACGCACCCGGCGAGCGCACCGTCGTCATCCCCTGAGCGGATGCGGGGCGGGCCGAAAGACCCGCCCCGCGGCGCGCGCCGCTCGCGTAGCGTGTTGACACGTGGCCACCCGCATCTACGTGACGAGCGCCGAGGGGCGCACCGGCAAGTCGACGGTCGCCGTCGGCCTCCTCGAGACCCTCCGGGCGAGCGTCGAACGGGTGGGCGTGTTCCGCCCCATCGTGCGGGCGGATGCCGAACGCGACTTCATCCTCGAGCTGCTCGTCGAGCACGCGAGCGCGGGCCAGAGCTACCAGGATTGCGTGGGCGTCGGCTACGACGAGCTGCACGAGGACCCGGATGCCGCGCTCGCCACGATCGTGGAGCGCTTCGCCGAGGTGGAGGAGCGCTGCGACGCCGTGCTCATCCTCGGCTCCGACTACACCGACGTCGGCACCCCCACCGAGCTGTCGACGAACGGCCGGATCGCCGCCAACCTGGCCGCGCCCGTCGTGCTCGTGACGGGCGGCCGCCAGCCCGAGTCCGACGACGCGCGCACCCCCAAGCAGTGCGCCGAGATCGCGCAGATCGCCCTCGGCGAGCTGCGCCAGGAGCACGCTGAGGTGCTCGCCGTTATCGTGAACCGCGCCGACCCGGCCCGCGTCGACCCGATCGCCGTCAAGGTCTCGGGCGCCACGGGCCTGCCCGCGTGGGCGATCGCCGAGGACGCCGAGCTCGCCGCCCCGCTGCTGCGCACCGTGCTCGAGGCGGCCGACGCCGAGCTGCTGCGCGGCGACGCCGCGGCACTCGAGCGCCCCGTCATGGGCACCACGATCGCCGCCATGAGCCTCGCCAACGTGCTGCCGCGCCTCATTCCGGGCGGGATCGTCGTGGTGCCGGGCGACCGCTCCGACGTGCTCATCGGCACCCTCGCGGCGCAGCTCTCGCAGACCTTCCCGGCCCTCACGGGCATCATCCTCAACGGCGGCTTCCCCATCGAGCCGGCCGTCGAGCGCCTCATCGACGGCCTCGGCATCCCGCTGCCGATCGCCCGCACCGAGCACGGCACCTACGACACGGCGGTGCGCATCCAGAACGCCCGCAGCCGGCTCGCCGCCGACTCCCCCGCCAAGCACGCGCGCGCCGTGGCGCTCTTCGCCGAGCACGTCGACGCGGCCGAGCTCGTGCGGCTGCTGAGCCTGCCCTCGACGGGCGTCATGACGCCCATCCGCTTCGAGCACCTGCTCGTCGAGCGGGCGCGGGCGGCCGGGCGGCGCATCGTGCTGCCCGAGGGCGACGACGACCGCATCCTGCAGGCCGCGGCGATCGTCGTGGCGCGGCGGATCGCCGAGCTCACCATCCTCGGCGACCCGGATGCCGTGCGCCAGCGGGCGGCGGCGCTCGGGCTCGACCTGGGCGGCACGCACATCGTCTCCACGACCGACCCCGAGCTGCACGCCCGCTTCGCCGAGGAGTACGCGCGGTTGCGCGCCCACAAGGGCGTCTCGCCCGAGCTCGCCGCCGACACCGTGACCGACGTCTCGTACTTCGGCACGATGATGGTGCACCTCGGCCTCGCTGACGGCATGGTCTCGGGCGCGAAGCACACGACGGCGCACACCATCCGCCCCGCCTTCGAGATCGTGAAGACGGCGCCCGGCGTCTCGGTCGTCTCGAGCGTGTTCCTCATGGCGCTCGCGGATCGCGTGCTCGTCTACGGCGACTGCGCCGTCATCCCGGAGCCCACCGTCGAGCAGCTCGCCGACATCGCGATCTCGTCTGCGGCGACCGCGCGGCAGTTCGGCATCGACCCGCGCGTCGCGATGCTGTCGTACTCGACGGGCGAGTCGGGCTCCGGCGCCGAGGTCGACCGGGTGCGCGCCGCCACCGTGCTCGTGCAGGAGCGGGCGCCGGAGCTGCCGGTCGCGGGCCCCATCCAGTACGACGCCGCCGCCGACCCGACCGTCGGCGCCTCCAAGCTCCCCGGCTCGGAGGTCGCGGGGCGTGCGACGGTGTTCGTCTTCCCCGACCTCAACACGGGCAACAACACCTACAAGGCCGTGCAGCGCTCGGCCGGCGCCGTCGCCATCGGCCCCGTGCTGCAGGGGCTCGCGAAGCCCATCAACGACCTCTCGCGGGGCGCGCTCGTGCGCGACATCGTCAACACCATCGCCATCACCGCGATCCAGGCGGAGGCGCAGTCGTGATCCGCAACGTGTTCGTGCTCAACGTCGGCTCGAGCTCCATCAAGTACCAGGTGCTCGACGTCGACACGGGCGAGGTGTTCGCGGCGGGGCTCGTCGAGCGGATCGGGGTGCCCGGCTCGGGCGTCACCGACCACGAGGCCGCCCTCGCGGTCGTGCTCGCCGAGCTCGCGGGCGTGCGGATCGACGCCGTCGGGCACCGCATCGTGCACGGAGGCACCCGGTTCGTGCAGGCCACCGTCATCGACGACGACGTCGAGCGCGAGATCGAGGCGCTCGCCGACCTCGCACCGCTGCACAACCCGCCCGGCCTCGCCGGCATCCGCGCCGCCCGCGCGGCGCTGCCCGAGCTCACCCACGTGGCCGTGTTCGACACGGCCTTCCACGCGACCATCACGCCCGCCGCCCGCGACTACGCGATCGACGCCGAGGTGGCGGCGCGCACCCGCATCCGCCGCTTCGGCTTCCACGGCACCTCGTACCGCTACGTCTCGCGGATCGCGGCGGAGACGCTCGGACGCGTCGGCGACCCCGAGCTCAAGCTCGTCGCGCTGCACCTCGGCAACGGGGCGTCGGCGACCGCGATCCAGGGCGGGCGCTCGGTCGACACCTCGATGGGGATGACGCCGCTCGAGGGGCTTGTCATGGGCACCCGCTCGGGCGACATCGACCCCGCCATCCCGCTGTACCTGGCGCGCGAGCACGGCTTCACGATCGCCCAGCTCGACGAACTGCTCAACAAGCGCTCGGGGCTGCTGGGGCTCGCGGGGCGCTCCGACATGCGCGAGCTGGTCGCCGCGGCCGAGGCGGGCGACCTGCCCGCGGCGCACGCCCTCGACGTGTACGTGCACCGGCTGCGGCACTACATCGGCGCCTACGCGGCCGTGCTCGGAGGCATCGACGCGCTCGTCTTCACGGCCGGGGTCGGCGAGAACTCGGAGGTCGTGCGCCGCCGGGCGGTCGCGGGCCTCGAGTTCCTGGGCCTCGCGGTCGACCCGGCGCGCAACGCCGTCCGCTCCCCCGAGCCGCGGTTCATCTCCCCCGAGGGATGCACCACCGCGGTGCTCGTCGTGCCCACCAACGAGGAGCTCGAGATCGCCCGCGAGACCCGCGCCGCCGCGCCTCCACCCACTCGCTGATCGGTCGGTTTTTTGGCCCCAAACCGGCGGTTTGGGGCCAAAAACCGACCGATCAGCGCCCCGGGCGAACCACGAGCACGGGGGAGTTCGCGTTCAGCAGCACGGCGTGCAGCGTCGTGCCGAGCGGGGAGCGGGTCGCGGCGCCCGGGCCCACCACGAGCAGGGCGCTCCCACGGGAGGCGTCGAGCAGGGCGTCGGCGGCCGGGCGGGTCGACAGCCGCGAGCGCAGCTCGAGCATCCCCTCCACCGCGAGCGCCGCCTCCGCCGCGAGGGCGAGCGGGCTCTCCGCGTCGGCGCGCGACAGCTGCGCGAGCTCGGCCGGCACCGCCTGCACGAGCGTCAGCCGCATCCCGCGCTCCGCCGCCTCGCGCGCCGCGCGCGCCCCGATGAACGCGGCCGTCTCCACGCGGTCGACGCCGGCCACGACGCCCTCGCGGAAGCGCGGGTCGATCGCCGGCACGACCGCGACATCCCCGGGCGCCGCGAGCGCGAACTGCACGCTGCGCGACCCGAGCACGCGCCCCGACACGTAGCCCGTCTTGCCGGTGCCCACGACGACCGTGTCGACGGCATCGGCCTGCTCGGCGATCGTCCACACCGGAACGCCGCTCAGCAGCCGCGTCGACACCGCGAGCTCCGGATGCCGGGAGCGGATGCCGCGCTCGGCATCCGCGAGCAGCCGCTCGCCGGCCGCCTCCGCCTCGTCGAGCAGCGCGAGGCCGTGCATCGTCTGCTCGGGGTCGGCGACGTGCACGAGCAGCAGGGGCACGCCATCCCGGCGGGCGTGCCGCACCGCCCAGGCGAGCGCGGCCTCCGCGGGTGCCGAACCGTCGACGCCGACGATGTAGCGCGGGGTCATCCCTCGAGAGTCGCACCCGGATGCCGGCGGGGCACGGGCCCAAGGTCCCGCGGGGCGCCGGGCCTGCGAGACTGGGGGCATGCCCGACCCCGACGCGCGCGAACCGCGCCTGCGCCGCCTGCTCGACGTCGTGCCGCAGGTGATCGGCGAGCTCGAGCTCGACCACGTGCTCGAGCGCATCATCGAGGCGGCCGTCGACCTCGTGTCGGCGCGCTGGGGGGCGCTCGGCGTCATCGCGCCCGACGGCACGCTCGAGCGTTTCGTGCACGTCGGCATGGCGCCGCCCGAGGTCGTCGCGATCGGCCACCTGCCCGAGGGGCACGGGCTGCTCGGCGCGGTCATCGACACGGGCGAGGCCATCCGCCTCCCGCACCTCGCCGACGACCCGCGCTCGGTCGGCTTCCCCGCCCACCACCCGCACATGGATGCCTTCCTCGGCGTGCCGATCCGGGTGCGCGACACGGTGTTCGGCAACCTCTACCTCACCAACCACGACGGCGGCCCCGAGTTCTCGGAGGAGGACCAGCGCCTCGTCGGCTCGCTCGCGGCCGTCGCCGCCATCGCGATCGAGAACGCGCGCCTCTTCGAGGAGCAGGTGCGTCGCGAGCGCTGGTCGACGGCGCTCGCCGAGGTGACGGCGGCCCTGCTCTCGGAGGACACCGTCGACGTGCTGGCCGTGCTCGCCGAGCGCGTGGCATCCGTCATCGACAGCGAGCTCGTGTGCGTCATCGTGCCGGACGGCGACGACGACGGCGAGCCCATGCTGCGCGTCGACACCGCGCGCGGCGCGGGCGCGGAGGAGCTCGTCGGCCGCCGCTACCCCGCCGCCGACACCCTCTCGGGCCGCGCCATCGAGAGCGGCGCCCTCGCCTCCACCGAGACCGACTCGCCGGGCGAGTCGGTGCTGCGCGACGGCCCGAGCGCCGCGATCGCGCTGCCCGTGCGCGCGGGCGAGCTCGTGCTCGGCGCCCTCAGCGTCTACCGTCGCGCCGAGGCCCCCCGGTTCACGGATGCCGAACGCGCCATGGCGGCCGAGTTCGCCCAGCAGGCGGGCATCGCGATCGAGCTCACCCGCGGACGCGCCGACCGTGCGCGCCTCGCCCTCGTCGAGGAGCGCGCCCGCATCGCGCGCGACCTGCACGACCACGTCATCCAGCGGCTGTTCGGCACCGGTCTCGCCCTGCAGGCGGTCGGCGCGCGCAGCCCCGAGGCCGCCGAGGCGATCGGTGAGCAGGTGGACGCGATCGACGCGGCCATCGGCGAGATCCGCACCGCGATCTTCGCGCTCGCCCCGCGGCCCGGCTCCGGCAGCTCGCTGCGGCACCGTGTGCTCGACGTCGCGACGGATGCCGCCCCCGGCCTCGCGAACCCCCCGCTCGTGACCTTCGCGGGCCCGGTCGACCTGCTCGTCGGCGGCTCGCTCGCCGACGACGTCGTCGCCGTCGTGCGGGAGTGCCTCGCCAACGCCGCCCGGCACGCCCGCGCCACCCGCGTCGAGGTCGCGGTGACGGTCGACGACGACGCGGTCGTCGTGACGGTCGACGACGACGGCGTGGGGATGCCCGACGGGGCGCGCCGCGCATCCGGCACCCGCAACCTCGAGGAACGGGCGCACCGCCGGGGCGGTAGCTTCGAGGTGGGCGGCAACGCCTCCGGCGGCACCCGCGCCCGCTGGACCGCGCCCGTCGCCGAGAGGAGCACCCCGTGACCCGCGTCTTCCTCGTCGACGACCACGAGATCGTGCGGCGCGGCATCGCCGACCTCATCGACGCCGAACGCGACCTCGAGGTGGTGGGCGAGTCGGGCGCCGTGCGCGGCACCCTCGCCAAGATCGAGGTGACGGGGCCCGACGTGGTCGTGCTCGACGTGCGCCTGCCCGACGGCGACGGCATCGAGCTGTGCCGCGCCATCCGCTCGGCGCACCCCGACATCCGCTGCCTCATCCTGACCGCCTACGACGACGACGAGGCGAGCCGTTCGGCCGTGCTCGCGGGGGCGTCCGGCTACGTGCTGAAGGACATCCGCGCGCGCGGGCTCGTCGACGGCGTGCGCAAGGTGGCCGCGGGCGGCACGCTGCTGTCGGCGCGGGTCACCGAGAGCGTGACCGCCTCGTTCGCCGCCGGTCGCGCCGACGAGCCCGAGCTGACGCTGCGGGAACGCCAGGTGCTCGAGCACATCACCGAGGGGCTCACCAACCGGCAGATCGGCGAGCGGCTCGGGCTCGCCGAGAAGACCGTCAAGAACTACGTCTCGGGGCTGCTCGCCAAACTCGGCATGGAGCGGCGCACGCAGGCTGTCGTCTACGGGCTGGAGCATCGCCGCTAGCTCGTCAACCCCCGGTCAGGGCAGCCTTGTCTTCGTTGCGGAATGCTGAGAGCTGAGTACCGTTGAATCAGACGAAGGCCGGATGCGTCCGGCCGAGAGGAGACGAGAAGATGACCGACGCCAAGACCAAGACCATCCCCACGAGCTCGCTGGACCCCGACGTCGCCTCGGGCGTCGCGCAGTTCCTGAGCCCCCTCGTCGTCAACCTCCAGGCCCTCGCCGTCGACGGCAAGCAGGCCCACTGGCACGTGCGCGGCGCCAACTTCATCGGCGTGCACGAGTTCCTCGACGTGTTCATCGACCACGCGCACGCCTGGGCCGACCTCGCCGCCGAGCGGATCGTGGCCCTCGGCCTGCCGGTCGACGCGCGCGTGCAGACGATCGCGGCGAAGACGACCACCCCGGCGCTCGCCGACGGCTTCCAGCAGTCGGATGCGACCATCGCGGCCGTCATCGCGCAGATCGACGCCACGCTCGAGCTCGTGCGCACCGCCGTGGAGGAGCTCGACGAGATCGACCTGCCGTCGCAGGACATCGCCATCGAGATCGCGAACGGGCTCGACAAGGACCGCTGGTTCCTCTTCTCGCACCTCGCGAGCTGAGCCCGGCTCCACCGCCCCCGCCACCCTCCCGCTGGTCGAATGCCGCCGGAGGCGGTGTCACCCCCTCGCGGGTTGAGTGCCGCCGAAGGCGGTGTCACCCTCCCGCGGGTTGAGTGCCGCCGAAGGCGGTGTATCGAAACCAGGAAAGGCGCCCCTCGATGGGGCGCCTTTTCTCGGTGAGGCCTCTGCATCCACGTCTGCAGGGGTTTCGATACGCCCGCTGCGCGGGCTACTCAACCGGCGGGAGTGGGCGCGCGCGGCGGGATACTCACCCACTCCCCCGCCACCAGGGTGCCGTGCACCGGCAGGGTGCGCAGCTCCGCCGCGTGCGGGTCGGCGTCGAGCACCGCGAGGTCGGCCGGGCCGCCCACCGCGACACCCGTGACGCCGCCCCACGAGGCGCGCAACGCATCCGCGAGGGGCAGCGCCTGCTCCGGATGCCACGGCGGTCGCCCGTCGCGGCTGCGGGTGACGGCGGCGGCGAGCGTCGCCCACGGGTCGAGCGGTGCGACGGGGGCGTCGGAGCCGAGCTCGAGCACCGCGCCCGCCTCGAGCAGCGCCCGGTAGGCGAAGGCCCGCCCGGTGCGGCCCGCCCAGTGGTGGTCGGCGACGTCGCGGTCGTCCATCGCGTGCTCCGGCTGCACGCTCGCGTGCACGCCGAGCGCGGCGAAGCGCGGCGCATCCGCCGGCTGCAGCAGCTGCGCGTGCTCGATGCGCGGCGGCAGGGCCGCGGATGCCGGCACGGCGAGCGCCGCGAAGGTGTCGAGCGCCTGGGTCACCGCCCGGTCGCCGATCGCGTGGATCGTCGGAACGAGTCCCGCCGCGAGCGCCTCGCGCGCGACGGCGAGGAGCTCGGCATCCGCGTAGCTCGGCAGGCCGCGGCCGCCGCCGGGGTACTCGTCGACGCACCACGCGGTGCGCGAGTTGAGCGCCCCGTCGGTGAAGAGCTTGAACCAGCCGACGGTCGCGAGGCCGCCGGTGCCGGGGATCGCGTCGCCCGTGCGCAGCCCCCGCGCGCGCACCGCCGCGAGGTCGACGGGGTAGACGCCCGCGCGCACGCGCACCCCGCGCAGGCCGCCGGAGATCCGGCGTTCCCAGGCGGCGACCGCGTCGCTCATCTCGAGGTCGACGATGCCGGTGACGCCGCGGGCGGATGCCGCGCGCACGGCATCCGCGACCCAGCGGTCGAGCGTCGCCTCGTCGGTCGCCGAGAGCCGCACGTTGAGGTCGAAGGCCGCCTGCTCGTTGAGCCACCACGCGTCGTCCGGCAGGCCGAGCCGCGCGAGCAGCGCCGTGTTCGACCACACGGTGTGCACGTCGCCCGACACGAGGGCGACCGCGACGTCGCCCGCCGCGAGCAGCTCCGCGCTCGGGGCGTCGGGCCAGAGCGCGTCACGGAAGCCGTAGCCGAGCAGCACCTCGGACGCGTCCCAACCCGCGTCGACGCGCGCCCGCACGAGGGCGGCCGCCTCCGCCGCGGAGCGGGCAGCCGAGAGGTCGAGCCGCCGCGAGACGGCGGCCCACTGCCCCAGGTGCACGTGGCCGTCCCACATGCCGGGCATGAGGTAGCGCCCGTCGAGCTCGACGCGTTCCGCCCCGGGCGCCTCGACGCGCGGCCCGATCTCCGCGATCCGTCCGCCCTCCAGCAGCACCTCGACGGGTTCGCGCGCCGTACCCTCGGCCCCGACGACCCGCGCTCCCGCGAGCAGCAGCCCCGTCATCCGCCGAGCCCCGTCATCCGCCGAGCCCCTCCACGCCCGCTCCCATCTCAAGGAGTCGGGCATCCCATCTCAAGGAACCGGTGTGGCGGATGTGGCCGGATGGGGTTGCTGAGGCCCCCCGAGCACGGCGACTCCGTGAGATGGGTTGCCCGACTCCTTGAAACGGGAGAGCTCCTTGAAACGGGAGAGCTCCCGGGGCGGACGGCGGCTCGGCGAAGCGGCTCACCCGCGGCGCTCCTCGGCGCGCCGCATCTCGCGCGCGAGGGCGGGGTCGGCGTACGGGCCGTCGCCGTCGAGTTCGCGCACGATCGTCGCCCGCACCTCGTCCGCCTTGTTCTGGCTGAGCTTCGCGCGCGCGTCGAAGCGGGTGACCCGGATGCGCAGCCCCACGGTGCCCTTCGCGACCCGCTCGGCGTACGGCTCGTCGATGTGCAGCGAGCGCGGATGCGGCATCCGCTCCTCGAAATGGTCGACGAGGCGGTGCAGGATGCGGAAGTTCTCCTCCGCCGAGAGGATCTCCGGCACCCCGTACAGGTGCGCCGTGACGTGGTTCCAGGTGGGGATGAAGTCGCCCTCCGCGTACCAGCCGGGCGAGATGTAGCCGTGCGGGCCCTGCACGATCACGAGCATCTCGTGCTGCCCGAGCTCGTGCGCCACCTCGTCGGGCCGCCCGAAGTGCGACACGATCGAGATGCTGTCGTCGTCGGTCTCCTCGAGCAGGGTGGCGTAGTGGGATGCCACGAGCCCGTTCGCGGTGTGCGAGACGTAGCTGGTCCACGGGTTCTCGCGGATGAGGCGCTTGACCTCGCGGGGATCGGTCAGCAGGTAGTGGGGCGTGTGGCGCATGCCCTCATCGTGCCACCCGACGGCTCACAGCTCGGACGAGACCGACCAGATGTTGACGTCCGCCTCGCCTGTCACGGAGTCGATCTCGGCGAGTTCCTCCGAGGTGAAGTCGGGGCCGTCGAGCGCCGCGAGGTTCTCGTCGAGCTGGGCGATCGAGGAGACCCCGACGACGGTCGACGTCGCACCGCCCGGGCGCAGCACCCACGCGATCGCGAGCTGCGCGAGGGTCTGCCCGCGGCGCCGCGCGATCGCGTCGAGGCCCCGCAGCCGCGCGAGGTTCTCCTCGTTGACGGTGCCCTCCCGGAAAGAGGGTCGGGGCGTGGCGTGGGCGGCATCCGGATCCGCGAGGAAGCGGTCGGTGAGCAGCCCCTGCGCGAGCGGGGTGAAGGCGATCGACCCGATCCCTTCCTCGGCCAGCAGCTGCAGCAGGCCCCCCTCGATCCAGCGGTTGACGAGCGAGTACGAGGGTTGGTGGATGACGAGCGGCGTGCCGAGGGAACGCGCGACCGCGAGCGCCTCGCGCGTGCGCTCGGCCGAGTAGGAGGAGAGTCCGACGTAGCGGGCCTTCCCCTGCCGTACGGCCGTGTCGAGCGCGCCGACCGTCTCCTCGATGGGCGTCACGGGGTCGACCCGGTGCGAGTAGAAGATGTCGACGTAGTCGGTCTCCAGACGGGTGAGCGACTCCTCGAGACCCGAGAGCAGATGGTTCCGCGAGCCGAAGTCGCCGTGCGGACCTGGCCAATGCGGCCAGCCGGCCTTCGTCGAGACGACGAGTTCCGATCGGTACCGCCGCAGGTCCTTCCGGAGCACGCGCCCGAAGTTCTCCTCGGCGGATCCGTTCGGCGGCCCGTAGTTGTCGGCGAGGTCGAAGTGGATGACGCCGCGGTCGAAGGCGTGCCGCAGGATGTCACGCTGGGTCTGGAACGGGCGGTTGTCGCCGAAGTTGTACCAGAGCCCGAGGGAGATCGGCGGCAGGAACAGTCCGGAGCGTCCCACGCGCCGGTAGCCCAGGTGGGTGTAACGGTCGGCGGCCGCACGGTACGGCTCGTGGATGTCGGGCACGCTCGTGTCGAAGCGGGCCACGGTCTCGGGCACCCGGAAGTCGCTCATGCGTCGGCCCCCTCGACGGATCGGGCCGCGAGGGGTGCGACTCCGACACTCCAGACGAAGTCGGGCACCACCCCGTTGACGCTGTGGTCGCCGAGTTGACGGGCCTTGAAGATCCACGGGTTGTGCGAGGAGACCGTGCGTGCGTTCCGCCAATGGCGATCGAGGGCCCGGGTCACGCTGACGCCGGACGCACCGAGCGTGTCGAAGATCCGGGTCGCGGCGCGGGGCACGAGCTCGGTGAGCACGACCTGCCCTTGCGCGGACGCGAACTCCGCTGCCACGACGGCCTCCGCGTGCGTCGTCGAGTCGCGGTCGGCGGCCGTGTCGGCTGCGAGTTGGACCGCACGCGCCACCTCCGCCACGACGGCGCGGGCGGCGAAAGCCGTGGAACCCAGCTCCCCGACGATCTGCAGCACCTGCGGGTCATCCTGTGCGCGGTCGGCGGAGCCGTGACTGTAGACGCGAGAACGCGCGCGCAACTGTGTTCCGGCGTCCCGTTCGATCGCGGCGGCGATGCCGGCGAGCACCGTGAGCAGCACGAGCTGGTAGACCGCGGTCTGGAATCGGAAGCGTGCACCGAAGTCGGCGACGTCGGCGTCGTCGACACGCGCCCCGTCGAAGGTCGCCGCCCCGGTGCCCGTCACGGGCTGGCCGAACCCGTCCCAGTCGTCGCTGATCCGCACGCCGTCCTGCGCGGTGGGGATGAGGGCGGTCACGGTCTCGCCGTCCCGATCGACGGTGGCGTCGATCCAGTCGGCGAAGATGCTTCCCGTCGTATAGAACTTGCGTCCGTCCACGCGCCAGCCCCGATCGTCGCGGCTGAGTCGGGTTCCGGTGCTGCCGAGCGCGCCCGATCCCACCTCGCTCCATGCGTTGCCGACGAACTCGCCGGCCGCCAGACGCGTCAGCCACGCGTCGCGCCGCGGCGTGGGCGGTGACGCGAGGAGATCCTCGACGTACGCGATGTGGCCGCGGAAGACCTGCGGCAGGTTCGAGTCCGCCGTCGCCAACTCGACGAGCAGCGCAGCGAACTCCGGCCATGCCAGCCCGTCCCCGCCGAACTCGACGGGGATGCGCGCCCGGCCGAGTCCGGCGTCCAGGAGGGCCCGCACCTGACGGTGCGGGAGCCGGCGGTCCCGCTCCCGCGCCACCACACCTTCCGCGGCCTCCTCGAGCACCGGGGCGAGTCGCGCGCGCACCGTCGCGAGTCGATCGGGTGCCTGTGTCACGGTGACCATCAGGTGTAGAGCGAGATCGGCTGGAGCTCGCCGTTGAGCACCCAGGCACCCACCTCGAGCTTCTTGTAGTCCACCGGATCGTGGAGCGAGTGCGTACGCACATTCCTCCAGAACAGGTCGAGCCCGACCGCGGTCTTCGCCGAGCTCGAGCCGGTCACCTCGAAGATGCGCCCCGCTACCTCGAGACCCACCTCGGTGGCCACGACCTTGAGCTTGGCGATCTCGATCTCCAGCTCCCCGCGAGCCTGCGCGGTCACCGTCGCCCCGAGATCCACGACCTCGTCGAACCGCCGACCGATGCGGTCGGCGAGGGCCTCGACCGCCGCGATGCGCGACGCGAACTCCCCGATCACGCGCTGCACGAACGGGTCGTCGCGGTACCGCTCGGCCGCGCTCAGGAACCAGGCGTTAGGGCGGGCACGCACGAGCTCGGCCCCGCGAGCCAGCGCGCCCTCGGCGATGCCGAGGTACAGGTTGCCGAAGGCGAGCTGGATGCCGGGGGTGATGAGGGTCGAGAACGGCTCCTCGCCGAGCGCGCCCACCACGTCCTCCTCGCCGACCGCCACCCCCGTGAAGCGCACCGAGCCGCTCGCCGAGAGCCGCTGGCCCAGCGCATCCCAGTCTCCGAGGTAGGCGATGCCGTCGCGATCGTGGTCGAGCGCGACGAAGAGCACCTGGCCGTCGCGGTCGCCTCCCTTCACGAGTCCGGCTGCGAGCACGATGTCACCGGCCGACGCCCCCGTCGAGAACCGCTTGAGGCCGTCGAGACGGTAGCCGTCCCCGTCGGCGGTCAGGACGAGCTCGGGATCGACGGGATTCACCGAGTCCCCCCACACCCAACGACCCTCGACCGTGCGACGGTGCCACTCGGCCTGCTGCTCGGGGGCGGCCGCGAATCCGATGTTCGAGGAGTTGATGTAGTGATAGGCGAGCACCTGCGCGACCGAGGCGTCGGTGCGCGAGAGGATGCGCACCGCGAGGAACGCGGACTCCCAGTGTCCGCCGCCTCCGCCGAACTCGACCGGGTCGAGCAGGTTCACGAGCCCCGAGTCACGCAGCAGCTCGAGCTCGACGGTGGGGTCCTCTCCGCGGCGGTCGCGCTCGAGCGCGTCGCGGCCGAGCTGCCCGGCGACCCCTTCCGCGACCTCCCGCCAGTGGGCGAGTTCGGACGGATCGGCGGTGCCCGACCAGAAGCTCCGGGAGGGGGCGATGGAGGTGGTGCTCATGAGGCGATCTCCTTGTCGGATGCGCGGGTGGGGTGCTGAAGGGGCGATGGCCGAGTCCCGTCGAGGGCGCTCGGGCCGCCGACGAAGGCACCGCGGTAGGCGTGCGCGGGATGCCACTCCGGGACGACGGGGGAACCGTCCCCGCGGAGCCGTCCACGCAAGGTGCCCTCGGGGTAGTCGTCCCAGATGCGACCGCGTCGGCGCAGTTCCGGGACGGCCAACTCGATGAAGTCCTCGAAGGTGCCGGGCGTGATCACGTACGCGAGGTTGAATCCGTCGACTCCCCCGACCTCGACCCAGCGTTCGAGCTCGTCGGCGACCGTCTCCGGGCTGCCGACGATGACGGGGCCGATGCCGCCGATCCCCACGTAGTGGGCGATGTCGCGCGGCGTCCACTCCCGCTCGGGATCGGCGAGGGTGAAGATCGACAGCGCCGAACGGGCCGCGTCGGTGTCCACGTACTTGAGCGGCAGATCCGGGTCGAACTGGGAGAGGTCGAGCCCCGACCAGCCGCCGTAGAGCGCCAGCGCCCCCTCGAGACTCACGTACTCGCGGTAGCCCGCGTACTTCTCCTGCGCCTCCTGGTCGGTGGGCGCGACGATGACCGTCGCGAGGGTCAGGATCTTCACGGACTCGCGGGGGCGGCCGAGGCGCTCGGCACGATCGCGGATGTCGTCCGTGATCCGGCGGGTGATCTCGGGACGCAGGCCGTTGATGAAGATCGCCTCGCCGTGCTTCGCCGCGAACTCGCGTCCTCGTGGCGAGGCGCCCGCCTGGAAGATCGTCGGCGTGCGCTGCGGGGACGGCTCGGAGAGGTGGATGCCGGGCACGCGGAAGTGCTCACCGCGGTGACCGATGGGGTGCACACGGGCGGGGTCGGTGAACACGCCCGCCTCACGGTCTCGCCGCACCGCGTCGTCCTCCCAGGACCCCTCCCACAGCTTGTAGCTCACGTCGAGGAACTCTTCGGCGATCTCGTAGCGGTCGTCGTGTGCGATCTGCTGGTCGAGGCCGAGGTTGCGGGCGGCCGAGTCGAGGTACGAGGTGACGACGTTCCAGCCGATCCGCCCCCGGGTGAAGTGGTCGAGCGTCGAGAAGCGTCGGGCGAGCGCGTAGGGCAGCTCGTAGGTGAGGGCGACGGTGACCCCGAAGCCGAGGTGCTCTGTCGCGTGCGCCATGGCCGAGATCTGGGCGATCGGGTCGCCGAGCGGGATCTGGGAGGCGTCGGTGAGTGCGGCGGCCGCCGAGTCGCGGTACACGTCGTAGACGCCCACGACATCCGCGATGAACACGGCGTCGAAGGTGCCGCGCTCGAGCAGCACCGCAAGCTCGACCCAGTAGTCGAGCTCGTGATAGCGATGCGCCTGATTGTCGGGATGGCGCCACAGACCGGGTGCCTGGTGGGTGACGCACGACATGTCGAACGCGTTGAAGATGATGCGCTGTGACACGCGGAGGTCTCCTTCGGCGGGTGGGATGCGTGCGACGGTACCGACACGCCCGGCCCGCCGCGTCGCGCTCCGTAACCGTGCGTCGCCGTCTGTTACGGACTGTCGCACTCCGTAAGAGCGTTACGCGCGATTGGCGCCGCACCGGTCGAGCGTCCCTACCATGACGGCGTCCCGCACCACAGCTGCTACGAACAGGAGCACCTCATGACCTCGATCCCGACCCGCGGCCCGAACCGCCGGCGGATCCTCACCGCCACCGCAGGCATCGCCGCTGCCACCCTCACGCTGGCAGCGTGCGCGCCGAGCGACGACGCCGCGCCCGCCTCCGCAGACGGCGACTTCTCCGGGCAGACGCTCAACGCCCTCCTCATCAGCTCGCACGAGGGGGCCGCCAACTGGCTCAAGGAGCACTTCGAGGAGGAGACCGGCGCGACCGTCAACCTCACGATCGTGCCCTACGACGAGATCGGCTCGACGCTCGCGCTCGACCAGCAGTCCGGGGCGAACACGATCGACGTCGCCGCCCCCTGGTACGTGTCGCTCGGCGACCTCGCCGCGGGCGGCTCCATCCAGGACCTCACCGACTGGATCGACTCCACCCCGTCGCTCGAGACCGACGACTTCATCCCGTCGATCTACGACCCGTACACGCTGATCGACGGCAAGCGCTACGGGCTGCCGTTCGACGGCGACACCCACGTGCTCTTCTACAACAAGACCATCCTCGAGCGGAACGGCATCACCGAGCCGCCCACCACGTGGGAGGAGTACCTCGCCGACGTCAAGACGATCACGGCGAACGAGGGGGCCGACGGTGTCTACGGCGCCGCGATCTTCGGTCAGAAGTCGCCGCTCATCCTGGGGGCCGCGTTCGCGAACCGGCTCGCGGGCTACGGCGGTGAGTTCGTGGACGCCGACGGCAAGCCCACGATCAACTCGCCCGAGGCGGTCGCCGCCGCGCAGGCGCTCGTCGACGTCAACGACTACGCGTTCCCGACCCCGGCCGAGACGGACTTCGGGGTCGGCAACGGGGCCTGGTACGACGGCAAGGTCGGCTTCATCGAGAACTGGACCGACCTCGGCGTCGGCTCGCAGACCAACCCCGACTCGACGGTCGCGGATCAGTGGGGCGTGACGACGCTGCCGGTCGGCGGCGACAACACCACCTCGCGCGCATCCCTCGTCGCCGGCTTCACCTGGGTCATCGCGGCGAACACCGAGAAGACCGATCTCGCGAAGGCCTTCATCGAGTTCGCCACCTCGAGCGACGTCAACTCGCAGCTCCTGGTCGCCGACCCGCAGACCGGCATCGATCCCAACCGGAAGTCGTCGCTCGAGAGCGCGGCCTACGGCGAGAAGTACCCGGCGCTGCAGGAGGTCAACCGCGCGACGCTGTCCGGATCGCTCGCCTGGCCGACCGGCGAGAACGCGTCCCAGGCCGCCCAGATCCTCACCGACGAGCTCGCGAAGCTTCTCGCCGGCGAGGGCGGAACGGCTCAGGAGACGCTCGACCGGGTGCAGGCCGAGTGGGAGAAGATCCTTGGCTGATGCCGCCCTGGTGCGCCCGCGCCGACCGTCCGGCCACCGCCGGCGGGAGGCGTGGGCGCACCGCCTCTTCGTGTCGCCGATCGTGCTCGCGATCGTCGTGCTCGGCGTCTACCCCCTGCTGTTCATCCTCGCGGCGGCATTCAGCGATTCGAGCCTCGGCAAGCCGTTCCGCGAGTGGGTGGGCACGAGCAACTTCGAGACGATCCTCGCCGACGCGGATGTCGTCGCCTCGTTCTGGCGGACCGTCGCCTACGCGGTCGCGGTGTCATTCGTGAGCGTCGTGGCGGGGGTGCTGGTCGCCGTGGCACTCGAGCGGGCGACGCATGCGGGCTCGGTCGTGCGGACGGTGCTGCTGCTGCCCCTCATCACGCCCCCTGTCGTCGTCGGCACCCTCTGGAAGCTCGTGTTCAACCCGGGTGGTGGGCTGCTCGACACCCTGCTGCAGGGGACCGGCGCCGACGCCGCCTCCGTCGCCCCGCTGTCATCGACCGTGTGGGCGCTCCCCGCCATCGGCCTCGCCGATGTCTGGCAATGGACCCCGCTCGTGGCGCTGCTGGTCTACGCGGCGCTGCTCACGCAGGACCCTGCGGTGCGCGAGGCCGCTGCACTCGACGGAGCCCACGGGCTCCGACTGTTCGGGCACATCACCTGGCCCGCGATCGCCGCGACGGTCGCCGCGGTGTTCTTCATCCGGCTCGTGATCGCCCTCAAGGTGTTCGACCTCCCCTTCATCATGACCTCCGGGGGCCCGGGCCAGGCCTCGACCACGACCTCGTACCTGATCTACCAGGTCGCCCTCAAGGAGTTCGACATCGGTCGGGCCTCGGCGATCACACTCGTGTTCGCCGTC
This sequence comes from Protaetiibacter intestinalis, assembly GCF_003627075.1. Taxonomy (NCBI): domain Bacteria; kingdom Bacillati; phylum Actinomycetota; class Actinomycetes; order Micrococcales; family Microbacteriaceae; genus Protaetiibacter; species Protaetiibacter intestinalis. The sequence goes on from NZ_CP032630.1 coordinate 282,533, forward strand.
GTCGTCACCGCGGTCAGCCTCCCCGTCGCGGCCATCACGCGAAGGCTCGCCCATGACTGAACGCGTCCGGAGACGGAGCTCACCGCTCGCCCTGGCGGTGCTCGGCGTCGCCTTGTCGGCGACCGTCGTCCCCCTGCTCTACCTGTTCTCGGTCTCCTTGATGGGGCGCGGCGAGACGGTGTCGGGGGTGCTGTGGACGACCGACCCGCAGTGGGCCAACTGGGGAGACGTGCTCGGCTCGAACATCCCGCGCTCGATCCTCAATTCGCTCCTGGCGGCCCTCGGCGGGGCCGCGGTCACCCTGGTGCTGGCCCTTCCCGGCGCCTGGGCCGTCGCGCGCTATCGGACGGGGGGACGGACGCTGGGCGCGACGCTCATGAGCCCCTGGCTGCTGCCGCCGATCGTCGCGGTGGTTCCGCTGCTGACGCTCCTGCGCATCCTGCACCTCAACAACTCGCTCGTGGGGCTCACGCTCGTCTACGCGCTCGCCAACCTGCCGGTCGCCGTGTGGCTGCTCGAGGGTTTCGTGCGGCGACTGCCCTCCGAACTCGAAGAGGCCGCGCGGATCGACGGGGCGTCCGAGTTCCGCACCCTCGCCGCGGTGATCGCGCCGCTGCTCGCGCCGAGCCTCGTCGCGATCGGCATCATCGTCGCCATCCTGAACTACAACGAGTTCCTGCTCGCCACCTTCCTCACCCAGAGCGCGGACACCCAGACCTTCCCGGTGGCCCTGTCGCTGTTCTACGGCGACCGCACGCCGCACTTCGGCAAGATCGCGGCGGCGGCGTTCATCGGCGTCATTCCGGTGTTCGCCTCAGCGGTGTTCTTCCAGCGGTGGCTGGTGGGCGGCCTCACCCAGGGCGCCGTGCGCTGATCAGACCTGGTCGGTCGGGCACCAGTACAGCTTGCGGCCCCCGAGCTCGACCATCGCGATGCCGGTGCCGCACACGCGGCATGGTTCGCCCGTGCGGTGGTACACCCAGTGCCGGTCGTCGCGGGATGCCAGGGCGCGGGCGTACGCCTCCGGGTCGAGGTCGTCCATCGTGAGCATCTGCCCCGTCTCGACACCGATGCGCAGCAGGTGCACCCAGTCGCGCCAGAGTCCGCGCACGACCTCCTCGGGCACCTCGCGGCCGGGGCGGAACGGGTCGAGCCGGGCGCGGAACAGCAGCTCGGCGCGGTACACGTTGCCGATGCCGGAGACGACCGACTGGTCCATCAGCAACAGGGCGATGGGGGTCGGCTTCTTCCGCACGACGGCCGTGAAGCGCTCCTCTCCCACCTCGACGTCGTCGACGAGCGGGTCGGGGCCGAGCTTCGCGATCGTGCGGTCGACCTCCTCGATCGTCTGCACCTCGCACGCGGTGGGGCCGCGCAGGTCGGCGCAGGCCGTCTCGGTGAGCAGCCGCACCCGCACGGCGCCGACGGGCTCCGGGGGCCAGGTCTCGAGCTCGGGTTCCAGCTTCTCGGACTCCGCCATCCGCAGCCGCGTGCGCCGCGGCGCCCCGATCGACCACGGCGAGTCCTCGTGGGCGCCCACCACCGTGCCTCGCTGGTTGGTCTGCCCCATGCGCCCCTTCGCGGATGCCAGGGTGTCGTCGACCGTGATGTCGCCCGCGAAGTCCCACGCCCCGTACATGCCGAGGTGCACGCGCAGCCACAGCCCGTGGTCGAACTCGAGGAACATCTGCTTGCCGACGGCCTTCGCCTGCACGATCTCGTGCCCGTCGAGCTGGGCGGCCCCCGCCGCGAACCGCCCCTGCGGCGAGCTCACCGCGACGGGCGCACCCTCGAAGTTCGCGGCGAACTGCCGCGCGATCCGGTGGACGGAGTGACCCTCGGGCATCGGCTACTCGATCGGGTGGCCGACGATGCGCCCCGTGGTCTCGTACTCGGCGAGCTGGGCGATGCGCCGCGCGTGGCGCTCCTCGCCGGAGAACGGGGTGGCGATGAACAGGTCGATGAAGGCGATCGCCTCCTCCACCGTGTGCTGACGGGCGCCGATCGAGATGACGTTGGCGTCGTTGTGCTCGCGGGCGAGCTCGGCGGTCGAGGCGTTCCAGACGAGCGCGGCGCGCACGCCCTCCACCTTGTTGGCGGCGATCTGCTCGCCGTTGCCCGAGCCGCCGAAGACGACGCCGAGCGCCTCGACGCCCGAGCGCTGGTCGCGCACGACGGCGCGGGCCGCGTTGATGCAGAACGAGGGGTAGTCGTCGAGGGCGTCGTACTCGACCGGCCCGTGGTCGATCACCTCGTGGCCGGCGTCGGCCAGGTGCTGCTGGAGGGTCTGGCTGAACTCGAGGCCCGCATGGTCTGTCGCGATGTGGATACGCACCCGATGAGTCTAGGAGCCGTATCCGACTCGCCCGACCCCCTAGCCTCCGTCGGCGGCGAGGAGCAGAATCGGGAGGAAGACAACGGCGAGGTGATCACGATGAGCCAGCGCACCCCCTTCATCCCGGATGTCATGCCCCATCTCTCGGCGGGCAGGCACCGCACTCCGCGCCGCGGCGCGTGCTTCATGGAGTTCGCCTCCTACCTGGCGGGCGAACGCTGGAGCGACCACCCCGCCTGCACCGACCGCACCCTCGCCTCGCTCGCGCGCGGGGTCAACGACCTCGTGGCCGACGGCCGCCGGGACGAGCTCGTGCTGCTCATCCCCCGCGTCGTGGGCCTCCGCGGCGCCGAGCACCTCGGACTCGTGGTGGCGCTGCGCGCCGCGACCGTGGCGCTGCCGATCGCGAGCATGGAGCGCCAGCGCGTGCTCGCCGCGGGCGTCATCTCGCTGTGCGCCCTGCTCGAGACGAAGCAGGTGCCGTCGCATGCCCTCCGCGAGGAGGCGCACCGCGTGCTCGACGAGGTGCCGGATGCCGCCCGCTGGGCGCGCACGCACGTCACCGCGATCTCGCCCCGGTACCCGCACCTCGACACCATCAGCTGCGAGCTCGTCGTCGCGACGGCCGTCGTCGGTGCCGCCCGCGCCTGCGTGCCCGACCCGGACGCCCACCTCATCCGCATGCTCTCCCTCGCCGTCGACGACGTCGAGGCGCTCGTGCGTCCGGGTGCCCCGGCCCGGGAGCCGCTGCCGCAGCCGGCACTCCTCTGACCCGCGCGCCGAGCGCCTAGGCTGGCAGGCGGACACGATCCACCTGAGCCTGAAGGAGCGCACGCGTGCCTGGAGAGAACCTCACCCGCATCGAAGCCCAGGAGCGCAAGGCGCTCGTCGAGGTCGAGAGCTACGACGTCGAGCTCGACCTGACGACGGGCCCCACCACGTTCCGCTCCACGACCACGGTGCGCTTCACCGCGACCCCGGGAGCCTCGACATTCATCGACGCCATCACGGCCGAGGTGCACTCGGTCGTGCTCAACGGCTCCGAGCTCGGCGCGGGCGTCGCCGACGGCACCCGGATCGCGCTCGACGGGCTCGCGCCCGCCAACGAGCTCGTCGTGGTCGCCGACTTCGCCTACACCAACACGGGCGAGGGCCTGCACCGCTTCGTCGACCCGGTCGACGGCGAGGTGTACCTGTACTCGCAGTTCGAGGTGCCCGACAGCCGCCGCGTCTACGCGGTGTTCGAGCAGCCCGACCTGAAGGCCACCTTCCGCTTCACCGTCACGGCGCCCGAGGCCTGGCAGGTGGTCTCGAACTCCCCCACCCCCGAGCCGGAGCGCCTCGGCGACGGCAGCGCGGTCTGGCACTTCGAGCCCACCCCGCGCATCTCCAGCTACATCACGGCGCTCGTCGCGGGCCCCTACGAGGTGGTGCGCTCCGAGCTCACGAGCTCGGATGGCCGCACCGTCCCGCTCGGCGTCTTCGCCCGCAAGTCGCTGTTCGGCTACCTCGACGCCGACTACATCTTCGACATCACCCGCAAGGGCTTCGCCTACTTCGAGGAGAAGTTCGGCTACCCCTACCCCTTCGCCAAGTACGACCAGCTCTTCGTGCCCGAGTTCAACGCCGGCGCCATGGAGAACGCGGGCGCCGTGACCTTCACCGAGACCTACGTCTTCCGCTCGAAGGTGACGGATGCCATCAAGGAGCGCCGCGTCGTCACGATCCTGCACGAGCTCGCCCACATGTGGTTCGGCGACCTCGTGACCATGAAGTGGTGGAACGACCTGTGGCTCAACGAGTCGTTCGCCGAGTGGGCCTCCACGATCGCGACCGCCGAGGCCACCGAGTGGACGGAGGCGTGGGCCACCTTCCAGGCGATGGAGAAGAGCTGGGCCTACCGCCAGGACCAGCTGCCGAGCACCCACCCGGTCGTCGCCGACATCCGCGACCTCGAGGACGTGCAGGTCAACTTCGACGGCATCACCTATGCCAAGGGCGGCTCGGTGCTCAAGCAGCTCGCCGCCTGGGTCGGCATCGACGCGTTCTTCGCCGGCGTCGGCGCGTACTTCCGCGCGCACGCCTACGGCAACACCGAGCTCGCCGACCTGCTGCGCGAGCTGGAGGCGGCCTCCGGCCGCGACCTCTCCACCTTCTCGGCGCAGTGGCTCGAGACCTCGGGCGTCAACACCCTGAAGCCCGAGATCGAGACGGATGCCGCGGGCGTCGTCACCGGGTTCCGGGTGCGTCAGACCGCCCACCCCGACTATCCGACGCTGCGCCAGCACCGCATCGCGATCGGCTTCTACTCCTTCGCCTCCGAGGCGGCGGATGCGCCGCTCGTGCGCGTGCACCGGCACGAGTTCGACCTCGCCGCGAGCGAGTGGAACGACGTGCCCGAGCTCGTGGGCCTGCCGAAGCCCGACCTGGTGCTGCTCAACGACGATGACCTCGCCTACGCGAAGATCCGCCTCGACGAGGACTCGTTCCGCGTCGCCGTCGCGCACCTCGCCCGCATCGAGGATCCGCTCGCGCGCGCGCTCGTCTGGGGCTCGGCCTGGGATGCCACGCGCGACGCCGAGATCGCCGGCCGCGACTACGTGAAGCTCGTGCTCGGCAACATCGGCCCCGAGACCGAGTCGACCACGATGCGCCTCTCGCTCACGCAGCTCACCCAGACCGCGCGCAGCTACGTCGACCCCGCCACCCGCGAGGAGACGATCCGCGCCGTCGGCGACGGTCTCTGGGCGCTCGCGCAGGGCGCCGAACCCGGGTCGGATGCGCAGTTCCAGTTCGTGAAGTTCTTCGCGAACGTCGCCTCCACCCCCGAGCACGCCGCCGCCCTGGCGGGCCTCCGCGACGGCTCGGTCGCGCTCGACGGGCTCGAGATCGACACCGACCTCGACTGGGAGCTGCTCGAGGGCCTCGTGCTGCTCGGCGAGGCGGGCGAGCTCGAGATCGCCGCCGCGCTCGAGCAGGACGACACCGCGAACGGTCAGCAGTCGGCCGCCCGCGCCCGCGCCACGATCCCCACCGTCGAGGCGAAGGAGGCCGCGCTCATCGCCGCCCTCACCGACGCCGCCCTCCCGAACGTCGTGCTGCGCAACATGGCCCTCGGCTACACGCACGTCAACGACCCGGCCGTGCTCGCGGGCCTCACGACGCTCTACTTCGACTCGCTCACGCGCGTCTGGGAGGAGCGCAACTTCGCGATCGCGCAGTACCTCGTGCAGGGCTTCTACCCCGCGCCGCTCGCCTCGCGCGAGCTCGTCGAGGCCTCGAACGCGTGGCTCGCGGGCAACCCCGAGGTGCCGGCGCTGCGGCGCATGGTGGTCGAGGGAGTGGCCGGAGTGGAGCGCGCGCTCGCGGCCCAGGAGCGCGACCGGCAGGGCTGACCCCCGCTCGGGGGCAGGCAGAATCGACTACCACTCGACTACGTTCAGGCATGACACGAACCCGGTGTCTGCGCGGGGCCGAGCGGTTCCGCTTCCCACGATAAACAAACCCGAAGAAGACCACCGTGACCGACACCCAGGTCCGGGCAGGTTGGTATCCCGACCCATTGGGCGCGCCTCAACTCCGATGGTGGGACGGCCGAGCCTGGACGAGCGACACGTCCACCGCACGACAGCCGGCGCGCCCTGCTGCCGCGCCGTCGGCGGACTTCGCCGAGCCCGCGCGCGACACGCGTGCGCCGCGCCACCGCGCGGAGTCGGCCGGAGAGGGTGCTGCGGCGCGGACCGGCGCCACGTTCGAGGAGACGCCGATGGCGCTCCCCGCGGGCACCTCCGACCTGCCCGAGCTCGGCTGGGCGGGTGCCGCGCTCACCCTGCACTCGGTGCAGTCGACGCGGCTCCCCATGCTCATCGAGCTGGGGGTCTCCGGGCATCCCACGATCCGCATCGACGCCCGGCACCAGGCGTACGACTGGCTGCTCGAGCTCGAGCGCTTCCCCGAGCACCCGGTCGGCGTGGTCGTGTCGGTCGAGCTCGTGGGCGAGGGCACCCCGGCACCGTTCGAGCTGCCCGGCAAGAGCCTCGACGAGCTGCTGTGGAAGGTGGGCCGCGCCGGGTTCCCCGAGCGTCTCGCGCCCTGGCTCGAGCCGGGCGACGCCTACCACCTCATCCGCTGGCCCAACTGGACCACCCTCAAGCCCGATACCGACCACCTGCGCCAGACCGCGATGCTCGCCAACTCCCTGCTCACGATCGAGCAGCTCGCGGGCCTCTCCGGCCGCGGGGTCGAGACCACCCGCACCCTCGTCAACGCGCTCAGCCTCATGGGCGTGCTCGGCACGGTGCCCGCCGCATCCCTCGTCCGCCACGCGGTCCCCCAGGAGCTCCCGGAGAGCAGCCTCTTCCAGCGGCTGCGCAAACGGTTCCGGATGCAGTGATGGCCGAGTACGTCATCCTGTTCGCGGGACCGATGGGGGCCGGCAAGACGACCGCGATCGGCTCGCTCAGCGAGATCGGGGTCGTCTCCACGGAGGCCGCCAACACCGACCGCGAGACGGTCGACAAGGAGACCACGACCGTCGGCTTCGACTACGGCGAGATCGACCTCGACCCCGACAAGGTCAAGCTCTACGGCATCCCGGGCCAGGGTCGCTTCGACTTCATGTGGGAGATCCTGCAGGCGCGCTCGATGGGGCTCATCGTGCTCATCAACGCGGATGCGCCGGAGCCCGAGCGGCACGTGTTCGAACAGCTCACGGCCTTCGCCGACCTCGCCCGCCGCGGCGGCGTCGTCGTGGGCGTGACCCGCTACGACATCCAGCGCACCGACATCGGCGACCGCATCGTCGCGACGGCCCGCAACGTGCTCCCCGAGCGCACGGTGCCGGTGTTCGCGGTGGATGCGCGCGACCAGGAGCAGATGCGCACGCTGCTGCTCTCCCTCATCGCGGACATCGAGATCCGCCAGGCGCTCGCGGTGGCCGGCGCATGAGCGCGCCCGAGACGGTGGCGCTCCACCACGACGCGCGCGTGATCGCGGCGACCGAGACCGTGCTCGCGCGGCTCGCCGCCCGCAACTCCGGGCTGCGGATCGCCGTCGTGCTCACCGAGGACGGCTTCGAGGTGGCCCGCTCGGCCGGGCTGCCCGACGGCACCGCCCGGCTCGCGAGCATGGGCAGCACGCTGCAACTGCTCTCGGAGGCGGTCATCCGGGAACTGCAGCTCGACGCACCCGCGCAGGTGACCGTCGCGGGGGCCCGCGGCAGCGTCATCGTGCGACGGGTGGGCACCCTGCCGCTCGCGCTCATCGCCGTGTTCTCGCCCGCGCGCGGCCGCGACGAGAAGGCCGTGCGCGTCGCCGCCGACGCGCTCGCCGCCGCCGTCGGCACCCGCTGAACCCGCGGCTGCGCACCCCGAGCCGGCACCCCGAGCCGGCACCGCACCGGCGGATAGGCTGGGAGGCATGGACGCGATCGTCGCCTGGTGGGAGAGCCTCGGTCCCTGGCAGGCGCCGGCCCGGGTCGTGCTCATCGTCGTGCTCGCGGTGCTCATCCGCCTGGCTCTGCAGTTCGCGATCAACCGCACGGTGCGCTCGATCGTCTCGGGCGTGAAGAGGAAGCAGGGCGTCACCGACACTCAGGCGCTCATGGCCACCCCGCTCGCCGCCGTGCGCGTCGTGCAGCGCACCCGCACCCTCGGCGGGGTGCTGTCGAGCGTCGTGACGACCGTCGTCGTGATCGTCGCGGCGCTGCTCATCATCACGACGATCGCCCCGGATGCCGCGGGCGCGTTCTCGCTCATCACCGCGGCGATCGGCGCGGGCCTCGGCTTCGGCGCCCAGAACATCGTCAAGGACGTGCTCAACGGCCTCTTCATGGTCATCGAGGACCAGCTCGGCGTGGGGGATGTCGTCGACCTCGGGCCCGCGACGGGCGTCGTCGAGGCGGTCGGCATCCGCATCACCGACATCCGCGACGTCAACGGCACCCTGTGGCACGTGCGCAACGGCGAGATCGTGCGGGTCGGCAACCTCTCGCAGGGTTGGGCGCGCGCCATCATCGACCTCGCGGTGCCGTACGACACCGACATCGACGCCGTCGAGGCGCTCATCCTGCAGACCGCCGTGTCGATGTCGCAGGAGTCCAAGTGGAAGCGCCTCATCATGGAGCGGCCCGAGGTGTGGGGCATCGAGTCGATCTCGGCCGAGGCGATCGTCGTGCGGCTCGTCGTGAAGACCCGCACGAGCGCGAAGGACGACGTGGCGCGCGAGCTGCGGCTGCGGCTCAAGCGCGCCCTCGACGAGGAGGGAATCCGCCTGCCCGCGCTCAACTCGATCGTGCTGAGCGGCTTCGAGGGTGCGGGATCCATCCGCGGCGCCCGTCCGCCGCGCACCGGCCAGCTGCCCGTGACGCGGCCGAAGCCCCAGACGCCCAAGGACCCGTCGTGAACCTGCAGATCCGGATGGGTCAGGGCGGCGACATCGTCGGGTCGAGCTTCTGGCAGGAGGTCGGCGGGCGCGCCACCTTCGAGCGGCTCGTGCGGCGCTTCTACGAGGGCGTGCGCGAGGACGAGCTGCTGTGGCCCATGTACCCGGAGGACGACCTCGAGGGCGCCATCCAGCGCCTCACCGGCTTCCTCGAGCAGTACTGGGGCGGCCCGGGCACCTACAGCGAGCAGCGCGGCCACCCGCGGCTGCGCATCCGGCACGCGCCGTTCCCCATCACGCCGGCCGCGCGCGACCGCTGGCTGCACCACATGCGCGTCGCCGTCGACGAGCTCGGGCTCAGCCCGCTGCACGAGAACATGCTCTGGGACTATCTGGAGCGTGCCGCACACGCCATGGTCAACACCGCCGGATAGGGTGAATCGACCGCAACTTGGTCACCTGACCGACTTCAGAGGGGAACGAGGACGGATGCCGGAGCAGGCCGACGCCATCATCATCGGAGCGGGACTCTCGGGGCTCGTCGCAGCCGCCGAGCTCGTCGAGGCGGGCAAGCGCGTCATCATCCTCGACCAGGAGCCCGAGGCGAGCTTCGGCGGGCAGGCGTGGTGGTCGTTCGGCGGACTGTTCCTCATCGACTCGCCCGAGCAGCGCCGGATGGGCGTCAAGGACTCGCACGAGCTGGCCCGCCAGGACTGGTTCGCGAGCGCCGAGTTCGACCGTGCCGAGGACGACTGGGCCCGCGAGTGGGCCGAGGCGTACCTCGCCTTCGCCGCCGGCGAGAAGCGCGACTGGCTGAAGGCCAAGGGCGTCTCGTTCTTCCCCGTCGTCGGCTGGGCGGAGCGCGGCGGCTACACCGCGACCGGCCACGGCAACTCGGTGCCGCGCTTCCACATCACCTGGGGCACCGGCCCCGGCATCCTCGAGCCCTTCATCCGCATCGTGCGGGAGGGCGTCGAGGCGGGGCTCGTCGAGCTGCGCTTCCGGCACCGCGTCGACCGCCTGCTCACCAAGGGCCAGACCGTCATCGGCGCCGCGGGCGCCATCCTCGCCCCGGATGCCGCCGAGCGCGGCGAGGCCTCGAACCGCGAGGAGACGGGCGAGTTCGAGGTGAAGGCCCCCGCCGTGGTCGTCGCCTCGGGCGGCATCGGCGGCAACCACGAGCTCGTGCGCGAGAACTGGCCCGAGTGGCTCGGCACGGCGCCCGAACATATGCTCTCCGGGGTACCCGCGCATGTCGACGGGCGCATGCTCGGCATCGCCGCGAAGGCGAAGGCGCGCCTCGTCAACGGCGACCGCATGTGGCACTACGTCGAGGGCATCGAGAACCACTCCCCCGTCTGGCCGCTGCACGGCATCCGCATCCTGCCCGGGCCCTCGAGCATGTGGTTCGACGCGACCGGCAAGCGGCTGCCCGTGCCGCTGTTCCCCGGCTTCGACACCCTCGGCACGCTCGAGTACCTGCGCCAGACCGGCCACGACCACTCGTGGTTCATCCTCGACCAGTCGATCATCGAGAAGGAGTTCGCGCTCTCGGGCTCGGAGCAGAACCCCGACCTCACCGGCAAGAGCGTGAAGGAGCTGCTGCGTCAGCGCCTCGGCAAGGGCGCGACGGATGCCGTGGAGGCCTTCAAGGAGAAGGGCCCCGACTTCGTCGTGGCCGACTCGCTCGACGACCTGTTCGCGGGGATGCGGCGGCTCGCGCCCGAGGTCGAGCTCGACGTCGTCGCGATCCGGCAGGAGCTGGAGGCCCGCGACCGCGAGCTCGACAACAGCTTCACGAAGGACGCCCAGGTGACCGCCATCCGCGGCGCCCGCAACTACCGGGGCGACAAGCTCATCCGGGTGGCGAAGCCGCACAAGATCCTCGACGAGAAGCACCGGCCGCTCATCGCGGTCAAGCTGCACGTGCTCACCCGCAAGAGCCTCGGCGGCATCCAGACCGACCTCTCGTCGCGCGCCCTGAACGCCGCGGGCAAGCCCATCCCCGGCCTCTACGCGGTCGGCGAGGCGGCGGGCTTCGGCGGCGGCGGCGTGCACGGCTACCGCGCGCTCGAGGGCACCTTCCTCGGCGGTTGCCTCTTCACCGGCCGCCAGGCCGGCCGCGCCATCCTCGAGTCCCTCTAGCCGTTCCTGGTCAAACGCTGCAGCGCTTGGCCTGCCGCGGCGGTGATGTCTGCAGCGCGCGGGGAGGCGCTGCAGCGTTTGACACCTAGCGGGAGAGGGTCCAGGCGCGGCGACGGATGAGCACGTGGCCGCGGTGGGTCGTGAGGCGCGTCCAGGGGCCGGTCTCGTAGACGCGCACCTGCTCGTCGCCCGCGAAGCCGAGGCTGTCGAGGGCGAAGGCCGCGCCCGTCGGGATGTGCTCGAAGCCCGCGATCTCGCGACCCCACACCTCGCCCCGCACGCGCCGCACGATCGACTCGCCCACGGCATCCGGAACCGCCTCGGCCACCTCGGCGATGCCCTCGCGCGCCACCCGGTCGAGCAGCGCACCCTCGATGGGCGGCACCCCGCGCCAGCCGCCGCGCGGGGGCGAGATCGCGGCCCAGGTGGCGGTGTGCACCTCCATCGGCAGCCCCACGGCCACCGCCTCCTCACGCCCCGCGGCGATCGACTCCACCGCGAGCTGCTGGGCGCGCTCGACCCGCAGCAGCAGGGAGCGGATGGGCACGACGGCGTCGAAGTCGTCGCGGCTCGCGAGCGCGAAGGTGCGCAGCCCCAGCACCGTGGGCGTCAGATCGAGCAGCCCCACCGGGTACAGCACCGCCGAGTACACCGCGAGCACGCCGCTGCCGCCGATGAGGCGCACCGAGCCGTCCTCCACGCGCTGGGCACGTGAGAGGTAGACCTGGAGGTCGTCGAGCGACGCCGGGTCGGCGAGGGTGAAGGAGCGCGTCACAGCGTTCCCAGCCTAGCCCGGGCAGGGCGCGGCGACTTCTAGACTGGCGTCATGAGCAACCCGCGCGAGGGCCTGGACCCGCTGGCCGGCCTGCTCACCACCCTCGACCTCACCGACACCGGCGCCCGCACGAGCGAGGACATCTTCACGGGCCCGAGCCAGTGGATGCCGGGGGGCCGGGTCTTCGGCGGCCAGGTGTACGCGCAGTCGATCATGGCCGCCATCCGCACCGTCGAGGAGGAGCGCTCCATCCACTCCACGCACGGCTACTTCCTGCGGCCGGGCGACGCGAACCAGCCGATCACCTTCTCGGTCGACCGCATCCACGACGGCCGCTCCTTCTCCACCCGGCGCACCCAGGCGTACCAGAACGGGGTGCCGATCCTGTCGATGATCGCCTCGTTCCAGGACCACGACCCCGGCGTCGAGCACCAGGTGGCCGCGCCCGAGGGGGTCACCCCACCCGAGGAGCTGCCGTCGGCGGCCGAGGTGCTCGGCCCCATCGACCACCCGGTCGCGCAGTTCTGGGCCACGAGCCGCGCCTTCGAGATCCGGCACGTCGAGCAGCCCATCTACTTCGAGCCCGACCCGAACCGGGTGCCGCGGCAGGCGATCTGGATGCGCACGATCGGTCCGCTGCCCGACGACCCGAACCTGCACCGTGCGGCCCTCGCCTACGCGAGCGACTACTCGATCCTCGAGCCCGTGCTGCGCGCCCACGGGGTGCGTTGGACGCACCCCGGCCTGAAGATGGCGAGCCTCGACCACGCCATGTGGTGGCATCGCTTCGCGCGCGTCGACGACTGGCTGCTGTACGTGCAGGAGTCGCCCACCGCGTCCGGCGGGCGCGGCCTGTCGACGGGCCGCATCTTCACGCGCGACGGGGTGCTCGTGGCCTCCATCGCACAGGAGGGCATGGTGCGCATCCCCGAGCTGCACGACTGAGGTGCGCGGCCGGGGCACCGGCGGCATCCCCCCTCTTGTTCGCAACTCAGGAAATACCTCTCTCTTCGCGGTCGGGCGCGGCGAAACGCGAGTTTCTCCTGAGTTGCGAAGACCTCCGTTATCGCAACTCAGGAGAAAGCACGCCGATGCGTGGCGCCCACGCTGTGTTCGGCCGGATCTCCTGAGTTGCGGAGACCGTGCGGCCCGCGGGGCGTGGGGTTGGTGGGGCGTGCGGGTGCGCGGGCCGGTAGGGCGCGCCGCCGGGGGGTCAGCGGGCCGGCGCGATGCGACGGCCTGCGAGCACCGCGACGGCGGCGACGAGCGGATGCATGAGCGCGAGGGCCGCCACGCCACCCGGCGTCGCGGCGGGGATGAAGCCGGTCGCCAGCAGCACCGCGTCCGGGATCAGGGTCAGCAGCACCAGCACGGGGACGAGCACGCGCAGCACCCGCGCCGAACGCCGGACGAAGCGCACCACGAGCACCCAGCCGCCGATCGCGGCGAGGGTGCCGACGACGGCGAAGCTCAGGTAGGCCTGCGGCTGCAGCGGCGGGAATCCCGCGCCGACGCCCGCGAGCGACGCGACGAGGGCGATGAGCGAGGTGCCGACGGCCGAGACCACGACGGCGAGGATCACCGTCACGGCGACGGCGAGGGGGCGGGCTGCGGGGCGGGCTGCGGTGGCGGTCATGGCGATCTCCCTGGTCGACGGATGCGATGCCGCCGACGCTAGGCGCGCATCCGGGGTCGCCGGAACCGCTGCAGGGAGTAACCCGCCTACTCCCGCGGGAGCAGAGCGGACCCGACGACCGCCGTGACCTCGATCTCGACACGCATCTCGGGCTCCATGAGCGGAACCCGCATCATGGTCGCCGCGGGACGCGAGCGTGCGTTCAGCCGCGCTTGGCGAAGGCCACGGGCTCCTCGATGTAGGGCGCGAACGCCTCGCGCAGTTCGTCGGGGATGCGCGCCGGGCGGCCGGAGGTCGCATCCACCATCACGAGCGTCGTCGAGGCGATCGTGTACCGGATGCGGGGGTCGACGCCGTCCGGCGAGTACACCTCGTAGCAGATCTCGATGCTCGCGCCGCCGATCCGCCCGATCCACAGTTCCACCACGATGGGGCTGCGCTGGAAGGGGATGGGCGCCAGGTACTCGACCTCCTGGCGGGCGATGAGGCTGAGGATCGGCGCGCCGGGGCGCGCGTCGAGCAGGGCCGTGGGCCGCCCGTCGACCCCGTCGTCGGGGCGCCAGAACGCCTCCATGCGCGCCTCCTCGAGCAGACGCAGCATCTCGGCGTTGTTGACGTGCGCGTAGGCGTCGACGTCGCTCCAGCGCAGCCGGATGGGAACGTGGATGCGGGTCACGTCGACGTCAGTCGCGGGTGAGCTTGCGGTAGACCGAGCGGTGCGGCTTCGCCGCCTCGGGGCCGAGGCGCTCGATCTTGTTCTGCTCGTAGGCCTCGAAGTTGCCCTCGAACCAGTACCACTCCGACGGGTTCTCCTCGGTGCCCTCGTAGGCGAGGATGTGGGTCGCGATCCGGTCGAGGAACCACCGGTCGTGGGTGATGACGACCGCGCAGCCGGGGAACTCGAGCAGCGCGTTCTCGAGCGACTGCAGCGTCTCGACGTCGAGGTCGTTGGTGGGCTCGTCGAGCAGCAGCAGGTTGCCGCCCTCCTTGAGGGTGAGCGCGAGGTTCAGGCGGTTGCGCTCACCGCCCGAGAGCACGCCGGCCTTCTTCTGCTGGTCGGGGCCCTTGAAGCCGAACTTCGACACGTAGGCGCGGCTCGGGATCTCGGTCTTGCCGACCACGATGATGTCGAGGCCGTCCGAGACCACCTCCCACAGCGTCTTGTTGGGGTCGATGTTCGAGCGGGTCTGGTCGACGTAGCTGATCTTGACGGTCTCGCCGATCTTCAGGTCGCCGCCGTCGAGCGGCTCGAGGCCGACGATCGTCTTGAACAGGGTGGTCTTGCCGACGCCGTTCGGGCCGATCACGCCGACGATGCCGTTCGGCGGCAGCGTGAAGCTGAGCCCGTCGATGAGCACCCGGTCGCCGAAGCCCTTCTTGAGCTTCTTCGCCTCGATGACGACGTTGCCGAGGCGCGGCCCCGGCGGGATCTGGATCTCGTCGAAGTCGAGCTTGCGGGTGCGGTCGGCCTCCGCCGCCATCTCCTCGTAGCGGGCCAGACGCGCCTTCGACTTCGCCTGGCGACCCTTCGTGTTCGAGCGCACCCAGTCGAGCTCGTCGGCGAGGCGCTTGGCGAGCTTGGCGTCCTTCTTGCCCTGCACCTCGAGGCGCTGGGCCTTCTTCTCCAGGTAGGTCGAGTAGTTGCCCTCGTAGGGGTAGAGGTGACCGCGGTCGACCTCGGCGATCCACTGGGCGACGTTGTCGAGGAAGTACCGGTCGTGGGTGATCGCGATGACCGCGCCTGGGTACTTCTGCAGGTGCTGCTCGAGCCACAGCACGCTCTCGGCGTCGAGGTGGTTGGTGGGCTCGTCGAGCAGCAGCAGGTCGGGCTTCTGCAGCAGCAGCTTCGCGAGGGCGACGCGGCGCTTCTCACCACCCGACAGGTTCTTCACGGGCGCGTCCGGCGGCGGGGTGCGCAGGGCGTCCATCGCCTGCTCGAGCTGGGAGTCGAGGTCCCACCCGTCGGCGGCGTCGATCTCCTCCTGCAGCACGCCCATCTCGGCGAGCAGGGAGTCGAAGTCGGCATCCGGGTCGCTCATGGCCGCCGAGATCTCGTTGAAGCGGTCGAGCTTCGCCTTGATCGCGATGCCCTCCTGGATGTTCTCGAGCACGGTCTTGGTCTCGTCGAGCTCGGGCTCCTGCATGAGGATGCCGACCGAGTACCCGGGGGTGAGCTTCGCCTCGCCGTTGGAGGGGGTGTCGAGCCCCGCCATGATCTTCAGGATCGTCGACTTGCCGGCGCCGTTCGGGCCGACCATGCCGATCTTGGCTCCCGGCAGGAACGCCATCGTGACGTCGTCGAGGATGAGCTTCTCGCCGACCGACTTGCGGGCGCGCACCATGGAGTAGATGTACTCAGCCATGGTTTCGATCCTACGGGCGTCGGCCTGGTGCGGATGACGCGCCGCCCTTCGTTTCGAAGGGGTAAGAGGGATCGTTCTGTCGACTGTGGTAGCTCATCCTGCCGGAGCGCGCTATCGGGCGGCCTACAGGCCGGCGCGCACGAACTACACGCTCAGTGCGTGCGCAGGATCTTGGACGGCGTGGCTCTACTTCGACTCGCTCCTTCCGACGAGAGGCGCGCAGTCCACGGAAAGGATCATTTGCGAGCTCGAGTGTCGGCGGCGACGAATACCGTGACGACGTGCCCGAACCCGACTACGAGCGAGAACTCGAGCGTCTAGTGCGCCAGCTCGACCGCATGGCGCTGCGTGTGGTTGGGCGGGACCGCTCGATCGTCCTCAACGAGGGCGTCGAAGCGTTCTTCAAGTTCCAGGAGGATCTGTTCGACTTCCAGATCGAGGTTCAAAGGCATCTCGCGTCGCTGAAGGCCACAACGCGACGCAGCGCCCAAGCACGAAAGGATGCCGCTCGATTTCGCCAGATTCGATGGAATGCGCGTCGCCTCGGAGATGCCCTCGCCTGGGATCACTTCAACAAGGACAAGCAGCACATCGCGGCACTGTCGCACAACGATCTGATGCCTATCCCGAGCACCAAAGAGGATGACGGCGTGCGAGGGACGTGGTTGGCAGCGCGCGCGTGCGCGGGGCCTGACTGGGGAATCCCACTGCTGCACGACATCACAAGCTGCTTGCGAGTCGGCGACATCACCTTCCTCAACGTTGATCGCAAGACTCGGAAGTTGGTCCATCACACCGTCGAGGTCAAGTCGCATCGCACGGCGACAGAACCCATCAACGACAAGACGGAGAACATCACCCTGCAGGTAACTCTCATCACCAACGAGCCGATGCCCGAAGGACTCGGTGAGGTTAAGGCGGCGCCGGCGATTCAGACTCGCCCGCGTTGGCAAACCGATCAGCGCTTCCGGCGTCAGATGCAACGGATGGATGCAGCTGTCCAGCATCGCAAGGCCAAGCTCAACAGCATCAATCAGATTGGCGACACGACCCACTTGACGCTCACGCGCGTCGGCGAAGACAAGCACCATTGGGCGGAGTTGCGGAGAGCCATCCGAAACGCTCGCAAGGATGGAACCTCGTTCTTTTCCGTCGACGGGTACGCCGGGTACATCGTCGCGTACAACCCGGAAGGTGTGACCCCTTCAGACTTCCAGCGCAACTTCCCGAAGGAAGCTCTCACGGACGAGTTGCACGTCGAGGGTCACGAGCGGAACAGCATGTTGCTTCAAACCGTGCCTTTGACTGATGAGGACGCGTCCTTTGCGAGCGAGGTACTGCCCTTCTACATGTACGACATTCCCAAGCGGGCGGTGAGCGAACTGCTCAGCGGGAAACTCGCCATCGTCTCCTTCCTGAACATCGCGCGCGTCGCTGACGCCTTGGAGACGCTTGGCTACGAGATCATTCCGGATCCCGCCAGCGGAAAGGCTGACGGGCGGTCCTTCTGGACTCGCGCGACGCTGAATTGGCCGGAAGGAAGCTTCGCGATCGAAACACCGGCGCCGTGGCGCCAGATGCTGATCTCCATGCACGAATTCCTTGGCGTCAGCAGCGTAATCGCCCCGGCCGCCGCGACTCTCGACCTACCCGCCCGGATTAGGTTCGAGGACTTTCAAAGTTCGTACGAACAGTTCGGTTCGCGTCACCCCGCGGCGTAAGTCGCGCGACCACTCGGGGCCTGGTCTCGAGACCATCCTCTGTCGCACGACACAGCCGGTCCTCCGCCGCACTAGCCCGCATCGAATCCCAACCGTCGACTCTGCGCATCCGCGGATGCGACCGTCCAGCTCTGGCCCAGGTCGTCGACTAGCTCGATCTCGAAGGGGCCCTTGCCGAGGACGCCGCGAACGCTGGCCTTCACGTCCGCCTCGATATCCTCTGGCCGCAGCGTTTCGGTGGAAAACGGCCCGCGCGGAGCCTCGATGACCGTGATCCATCGCGTCGATTCGATGGGGAACACTTCGACGCGGATCCTCATGTGCCGAGGGTGTCAGCCTGCCAACACGCGACGCAACTTCGTTGCAGCAATAGGAATGGCCGGTTGTATTCAGCCACCCGTCGATCCTACGGGCGCCGGGAGGGCGACCGGTGCGGCTACGCGGGTCGGGCGGTGCCGATGATGCAGCGGCCGTTCGCCGGGAGCTCGGTCACGAGGCTCGTGTAGCCGATGTTGCCCCACTGCCCGAGCAGGCAGCTGTCGGCGAAGCGGATCGAGAACACGATGTTGTCGGCCGCGACGCCGATCGCGGTGGTGTCGGGCGTCACCTCCATCGCCTCACGGGGGAAGCCGTGGGCGACGAGGTTGTCGATGAACGCCGCCCCGCCGAGCGCCACACCCGAGTCGATGAGCTCGCGGTTGATGGTGTCGAAGTATTCCTGGTTGTCGGCGGCGGTGCCGTCGAGCTCCGGCCCCGAGGTCGGGGTGGGCGTCGGGGTGGGCGTCGCGGATGCCGTGGGCGTCTCGGACGGCGTGGGCTCCGGCTCCGGGGTGGTGCAGCCCGCGAGCAGCACGGCGGCCGCGAGCGCGGCGGCCGCGCACGCGAGTGCACGACGCGGTCGGGTCATCCGGGCCTCCGAGGTCGTCGCGCGACGGGTGCGCGATCGCCCCGAGTCTAGAACGGCAGCACCTCGGCGACCTGAGCCTCCGCCGGGAACTCCTCGGGCGCATCCGCCTCGGACGCCGACGGGGTCGCCGCCGCGCCCCCGCGCGAGACGCGCGTGAACTGCGAGGTGCCCCACGTCAGGTCGTGCCCGAGGGCGTCGGCGACGATCTCGACCTCGCGGCCGTTCTTGTCGCCGTCGTTCCAGTCGCGCACCCGCAGCCGCCCCGTGACGAAGATGCGCTGCCCCTTCGCGAACGAGGCGCCGGCATTCGCGGCGAGTTGCCGGAATGCGACGATGCGGAACCAGTTGGTCTCGGCGTCGATCCAGCCGCCCGTGGCCTTGTCGAAGCGGCGGTGGTTGGCGGCGAGCCGGAACTGGAGCACGTCGAGCCCCTCGGCGGAGACGGTGTGCTTGGGCTCGGTGGCGACGACGCCCACGACGGTGACGATCTCGGTCATTGCTCCTCCTCTTTCGCGGATGCGGCGCCCGGCGGACGATCGTGCCGGGACGTCCGGTCCGGGCGCCGTGGCATCAGCGTGCCGGGCGCGCGGCATCCGCGGGATCCCGCATCCCCGAATCGGGGACGACGGGACGCCGCGGTACCTGGGGAGGAGCGGTGGTGCTCAGTGTTCCCGGAAGTCCGGCCACTCCGAGCCGGGGGTGAGCGCCGCATGCAGGGCGCTCTTGGCGACGTCGAGGCTGGGGTAGCTGCCCCGGTAGTCGGCGTCGTCGACGAGCTTGACCTGGAAGGTCTCGCCCGTGCGGTGGATGGTGCCCACGGCGCCGGCGGGCCCGAAGGCCACCCAGCGCTGCTCGACGGTGGTGCTCTCGCTCATGATCTGCTCCTTTGCGTCGCATCCGTCTGCGTCGTCTTCGACGCTACCCCGGCCCGGCGCCGGCGGCTACACCGCCTTCACGTACTGCGCGTAGCTCTTGCGGATCTTGCTGACCTTGGGCAGCGCGACCGCCATGCAGTAGCCCTGGCCGGGGTTCTTGGCGAAGAAGTCCTGGTGGTACTCCTCCGCCCGGTAGAACTCGCCGAGCCTGGTGATCGTGGTGACGATGCCGTCGCCCCACGCGTCTGCCGCGCGGTCGCGGGCCTGCTCGAACTCGAGCTTCTGGTCGTCGTCGGCGTAGAACATCGCCGAACGGTACTGGGTTCCGATGTCGGCGCCCTGGCGGTTGAGCTGACGCGGGTCGTGCAGGCTGAAGAACACGTCGAGGATGACGCTCGAGGGGATGACCTCCTCGTCGAACGTCACGGCGACCGCCTCCGCGTGGCCGGTGCTGCCCGTGCAGACGAGCTCGTAGCTCGGGTTCGGCACGTTGCCGCCGGTGTAGCCGGACACGACGTCCGTCACGCCCTCGAGCGTGCGGTACACCGCGTCGAGACACCAGAAGCAGCCGCCGGCGAGAACGAAAGTGCGCATGATGCGACCCTACTTTCCTTGGGTTCGGGGGGACACCGGATACAACGCAGCGGATGTCGCATCCGTTCCCTAGGGTGAGGACATGCCGTACAGCGCCGCCGACGACCGCTACGAGAAGCTCGACTACGCCCGGGTGGGCCGCTCGGGGCTGAAGCTCCCCCGCATCTCGCTGGGCCTCTGGAACAACTTCGGCCACGACCGGGCGTTCACCACCCAGCGCGACATCGTGCTGCGCGCCTTCGACCTGGGCGTCACCCACTTCGACCTCGCCAACAACTACGGCCCTCCCGGCGGCGCCGCGGAGGAGAACTTCGGCCGGCTGCTGGCATCCGAGC
Source organism: Protaetiibacter intestinalis (assembly GCF_003627075.1). NCBI lineage: Bacteria > Bacillati > Actinomycetota > Actinomycetes > Micrococcales > Microbacteriaceae > Protaetiibacter > Protaetiibacter intestinalis. The sequence continues at coordinate 302,600 of NZ_CP032630.1, forward strand.
TCCGGCCGTACCGCGACGAGCTCGTCGTGTCGTCGAAGGCGGGCTACGACATGTGGCCGGGGCCGTACGGCGACTTCGGGTCGCGCAAGTACCTGCTGAGCTCGCTCGACGCCTCGCTCGGCCGGCTCGGCCTCGACTACGTCGACATCTTCTACCACCACCGCCCCGACCCCGAGACCCCCGTCGAGGAGTCGATGGGCGCGCTCGCCCACGCGGTGCGCTCGGGCAAGGCGCTCTACGCGGGCATCTCGAACTACGGCCCGGATGACACCCGCCGCGCCTACGAGGCGCTCGCCGCCGAGGGGGTACCGCTGCTCATCCACCAGCCCTCCTACTCGATGTTCAACCGACTCCCCGAGCAGGGGCTGCTCGAAGTGGTCGAGGAGCTCGGCATCGGCTCGATCGTCTTCTCGCCCCTCGCGCAGGGCCTGCTCACGGCGCGCTACCTCGACGGCATCCCGGCGGATTCGCGGGTCGCCGAGGGGCGCTGGATGAACGCCGACACCATCAGCGAGGAGTACCTCGAGCGCGCACGCGGCCTGAACGCGATCGCCGAGGCGCGCGGCCAGTCGCTCGCCCAGCTCGCGCTGCTGTGGGTGCTGCGGCAGGGCGCCGTCACGAGCGCCCTCATCGGCGCCTCGAGCGTGCGCCAGCTGGAGGACAACCTGGCGGCCCTCGACGGCGCCCCGCTCACCGCCGAGGAGATCGCGGCGATCGAGCCGTTCGCGGTGCACGGCACGGGTCGCCGCTGATTCCGCGGCGCGCGGGGGAAGACAGGCCGTTCCGCCCGGACCGGACGTAGGGTGCCGCCATGCAGTGGTGGAACGCTTTCGTGGACTGGTTCTATTCGGAGGACGGCCAGCGCCTCCTCGTGACCGCCGTCATCCCCTTCGTGGCGATCGTGGTCGCCGGCATCGTCGCGGCCCTCATCGGACGCGGTGCGACGAAGCGGCTCGTGGCCCAGCGCGACCACGAGACGCGGGCCGCCGCCGTCTCCTCGCTCATCTCGGCGGGCCAGAACGCCGCCCGCTGGCACAGCCAGACCCCGGCCGCGCGCGAGCACGCCGAGCACCTCGCGAACGACGCGGATGTCATGGTGCGGCTGCTGCCGATCTCGGGCGCCAACTACGCCGCCGACTGGGCCTCGCACCAGCTCGCCGACATGCGCACCAACTCGGTGAGCTTCAGCTACCAGGCCGACCAGACGCTCGCCGAGTACCGCGAGCGCCTCGTGACGTGGCTGCACAAGCCGGGCAAGGGCCGCAAGCTCTTCGCCGCCGATCTGGAGCGCTGGCGCTACGAGGACCAGGCGACCGATCCGGTGATCGTCGAGCAGCAGAAGTGGGCCGAGGAGCAGTTCACGGCCGCCACCGACCAGCCGGTCGCGCACGCCGAGCAGCTGCCGCTGCCCGCGGAGGCCGAGCCCGCGGAGGCCACGGCCGTGCAGCCGGCGGTCGTCGAGCCCGCCGACCTCTACTCGAGCCCCGTCGCGACGGCGGAGGAGCCAAGCCTCGACACGCCCGCCCGCGGCGTCTGAACCGGACCCGCCTCAGTCGGTGAGGCGGCCGTCGTGCAGCTGCAGCACGCGATCCGCCCGTTCCGCGAGCGCCGAATCGTGGGTGGCGACGAGCGCCGCCATGCCGGTGTCGCGCACGAGTTCGCCGATGAGCGTCATGATCGCCGCCCCCGTCTCCGAGTCGAGCTGGCCGGTCGGTTCGTCGGCGAGCAGCAGCGCCGGCCGCGCCACGATGGCGCGCGCGAGGCCCACCCGCTGCTGCTGACCGCCCGAGAGCTCGCCGGGCCGCTGGGCGGAGTGCTCGGTGAGACCCACGGCCGCGAGCGCCGCGGCCACCCGCTCCTCGCGCTCGGCGCGCGGCACCCGCAGGATCCGCAGCGGCACCTCGACGTTCTCGGCGGCCGAGAGCACGGGCAGCAGCCCGAAGGTCTGGAAGACGGAGGCGACGCGCGTCGAGCGCAGCTCCCGCAGTTCGGCATCCCCGAGCGTCGCGAGGTCGCGGCCGTCGAGCTCGACGCGCCCGGCGGTGGGCCGGTCGAGGCCGCCGAGCAGCGTCAGCAGGGTGGTCTTGCCGGCGCCGGAGCGCCCCTGCAGCACGACGAGCTCGCCCGCCGACACCTCGAGGCCCACCCCGTCGACGGCGCGCACCTCGCCCGCCGGGGTGCGGAACACCCGCTCGAGTCCCTCGCCGCGCAGCACCACGGTCATCGCGCGTCCTCCCCGTCCTGACGCTCGCCCTGCCCGCCCTGCCCGTGGCTGCGGCCCTGCCGCACCTGGATGTGGTCGGGTTCGAGGCTCAGCCGTACGCGATCGCGCAGGCCGAGCGCGCCGGTGAACTCGGCGGGCAGCTGCAGACGACCGGCCCGGTCGAGCACCGCGAACTCCTCGGCCACCCGCACCCGCGCGCCCTCGGCGTCGGTGCGGGTGCTGCGCAGCACCTCGGTCGAGGTGCGGCCGTCGCGGATGCGGATGGTGCGGTCGACGTGCTCGGCGACCGCACCGTCGTGGGTCACCACGAGCGTCGTGAGCCCGTGCTCGCGCCCCACCGTCTCCATCGCCTCGAGTACCTGCGCGCTCGAGGTCTCGTCGAGCTCGCCCGTGGGCTCGTCGGCGAGCAGCACGCGCGGGCCGTTGGCGAGGGCGACGGCGAGCGCGACGCGCTGCTGCTGACCGCCGGAGAGCTCGGCGGGGCGACGGTCCGCGAGCTCGCCGATCCCGAGCAGCTCGAGCAGTCCGGCGGCGCGCGAGGCGCGCTCGCGCCGCGGCACGACCCCCGCGACGAGGTGGGCGAGGGCGATGTTCTCGGCGGCCGTGAGGTAGCCGACGAGGTTGCGACTCGTCTGCTGCCAGATGAAGCCGACACTGCGACGGCGGTACGCGATCCGCTCCCGGCGGCCCATCGTGGTGAGGTCGTGCCCCGCCACCTGGGCGACGCCCGCCGTGGGGGTGTCGAGGCCCGCGAGGATGCCGAGCAGCGTCGACTTGCCGGAGCCCGACGCGCCCACGAGCGCGACGAGCTCGCCGCGCTCGACGCGCAGGTCGAGCCCCTGGAGGGCCTGCACCTCGACGCCCTGCGCCGTGAAGATGCGCACGAGCTCCGAGCACAGGATGTCCGGTTCGGCGAGCGCGGTCATCTGCTCATCCTTCCTCGTCGACGGTTCGGACGGCGCGTGTGGCGCCGGGGATGCGGGCGATCGCGGCCGCCGCGAGCACGGCGACGGCGACGACGGCGACGAGCGCCGCGACGACGAGACCGGACGCCGCGAGGCCGAGGCTCACAGCGGGAGCCGCGGATCCCCCCGTGAAGGTCGTGAGCTCGACGCCCGCCGTCACGAGCGGCACGAGCGCCACGCCGACCACCGCGCCGATGGGCACGGCGAGCAGCAGCGCGGGTGCGAGCTCCCACACGACGAGCGCGTACTCGCGTCGCGCGGGCGAGCCGAGTGCCCGCAGCAGCGCGAACAGTCGCCCGCGCGCGGGGGCGGCGAGCGAGAGCGCGAGCAGGGCGCCGAGCACGGTGAGCACCCCGGCCGCGACGACCGCGACGGTGAGCGCCGCGACGAGCGAGCGCACGGCGGGCGCGTCGACGCGGTCGGCCACGACGTCCTGCGGGGTGCGGGCGGTGCCGATCCCGTCGAACAGCGCGGCGAGCCGCCCCCGCACCTCGGCGGCATCGGCATCCGGCTCCACACGGGCCACGAAGGCGCTCGGCGTCACCTTGAGCCGCAACTGCTCGGCCGCGTCGAGCGGGATCGCGATCCACGAGTTCGCACGCCCGAAGGGGCTGTCGTCGGGCACCACCTGGGCGGTCTCGATCGCGGTGCCGGCGAGCTCGATGCCGGCGCCGTCGAGTCGGTCGGCGACGGTGCGCGACACGAGGGCGCGGATCGGGTCGGTGCCGTCCGGCGGTACCGGCACGCCGTCGGCGGCGGCCGCGCGGAACGCCTCCGGGTCGACCGCGTACACCGTGATGCGCCCGTCGCCGTCGGGGAACTCCAGCTCGACGTCGTCGTCGTCCGAGACGAGGGCCGAGGCGGCGATCCCCTCGGTCTGGGCGGCGGCGAGGGCCAGTTCGGCGCCGAGGTACCGCGCATCCACCCGCACGTCGGCGCCCACCTGGCTGCGGGCCGCGTCACGGATGCCGTCGGTCACGGTCGCGTGCAGGCCCGCGCCCAGCACGGCCACCGCGATGCCGGCGATGAGGGCGAGCACGGGCACGGCGCCCGCCGAGGGGTCGCGGCCGGCCCGCGCGGGCCCGAGCAGCGGCACGAGTCCCCGGCGCCGACGACCGAGGGCCTCCGCGCCGCGCAGCGCGAGCGGCGTGAGGCGCAGCGCGAGCAGGCAGCCGAGTGCGACGAGCGCGGCGGGCACGACGATCGCGAGCGGCGAGGTCCCCGAGCGCGCGGAGGCGGGGGTGGTCAGCAGGATCGCGACGAGCCCGCCCGCCACGAGCACGGCGCCCCCCTCCAGGGCGGTGCGCAGCCGCGACCGGGTGCGTGCCCGGTCGTCGACGCGCATCCGCGTGCGCACGAGCAGGGCACCCGTGAGCGCCGCCGCGACGGCCGCGATCACGACCACCGCGATCCCCGCGAACACGGCCCCCGGCGCCGGAGCCTCGCCGAGCACGACCGACCCCGCACCGACCCCGAGCACGGAGCCGAGCACGGCCGGCAGCGCCGCGTCGACCGCGAGGAACCCGGCCCGCGCCCCGTCGGAGGCGCCGCGCGCCGCCACGAGCGCGAGCAGCGGGCGACGCCGCGTGACGATCGCCCGCACCGCGAGCACGAGCACGGCGGCACCCGCGAGCGCGACACCCGACGCCGCGACGCCGAGCAGCGCCGTGAGGGTGCCGAGCAGTGGCAGCGTCTGCGAGATGACACCCGCCGTCGTGCCGGCCGGGGTGACGGTGACGGGGAAGACCGAGCCGACGTTCATGAGCACGGGCAGCTCGTTGACGGTCGACGAGAAGCGGTGCAGGCCCTCCGCGGTCCGCTCCGCGGCATCCGCCTGGAGCCGCTCGGGGTGCACCGGGAACCAGAACTCGACGCGCGACGCCGCCGCGAGCTCGGCGACGGAGCCGACGGAGGCGGCATCCGCGTAGCCGACGCCGATGAAGGTGGGCGGGCGCTCGAAGTTGTCGACCTCGCTCGCCTGCAGGGCGACGGCCGCGTGATCCCACTCGCCGGCATCCGGATCGCGCGCCTCGAGCAGCCCCACGAGCACGAGCTCGCGCGCGCCCGCGCTGTACTGCACGTTCCGCACCTGCCCGAGCGGCCAGCCGAACTGCTCGGCGACCGTCTCGGTGAGGGCGATCGGGATGGGCTCGCCCGGCGCGATGGGCCCGGGCAGCGTGCCCTCGACGACCGTCACGAGCCCCGCGAGGGCGGGGTCGAAGCTCAGGATGAGCTCGGTGTCGGGAGCGCGCGCGCCGTCGACCGGCACGGCCTTCGCACGATCGAGCCGCACCACGGCGCGCGGGTCGCCGGTGATCGCGGCGACCTCCGGCGGCATGGTCTCGCCGATCGCGGTGAGCCGGTCGAAGGTGGCGCCCCACGCGGACGCCGTCTCCGGGTCGAGCCCGTGGGTGACGGATCCGGGGCGGGGCGAGATCGAGCCGCGCATCCCGTCGGAGAGGTCGCGCTGCGAGGGGGCGGTGGCGGCGACCGCGGCGCGCAGGGTGTCGTCGCGCGCATCCCGCGCCCCGCCGATCGCGAAGGTCGCGCCGGCGGCGAGCAGGGCGGAGACGCCGAGCACGACGAGAGCGGCGGCGGAGGTGTGGGCGAGCGTCGCCGCGAGGGCGCGCAGCGAGGGGGCGGATCGGGTCACCTGCCACCCCCCGGATGCTGCCCGGCGCGGCTCGTGGCGGCACCCGCGAGCAGGGCGATCACGACGACGCCGAGCGGCAGCGCGACGGCCGTCAGCAGCAGGGCGGGGTCGACGCCGCCCGCGACGAGCGGGCCGCGCACGGCGAGTCCCGCGGCGAGGGCGCCGGCACCCGCACCGCCGAGCGCGGCGGCGAGCGCCGTCACGCACAGCTCCACGACGCGGGCGCGGGCCTGGGCGCGCGCCCCGAGGCCGAGCGAACGCAACGGCACCAGCTCCTCGCGCCGCAGCCGGGCGAGGGTCGCGGCGGCCGCCGCGAAACCACCCCAGGCGATGACCGTGACGACGAGCGCGGCGAGGGTCGCCGCACCGCCGCCGACACCTCCGACGGCTGCGGTCGTGAGCGCCGAGGGGACGATGACCGTCGCGGGGCGGACGCTCGCCTCGCGCACGGCCAGGGCCACCGCGGTCGGATCGTCGGCGGCGAGCCACACCTCGTCGACGGCGGGCGCGTGCGAGCCCTCCGGCAGCGCCGCGGCGAGCGCGTCGCCGTCGACGAGCACGCCCGCCTCGCCCACGGCCGGCAGCGCGGCGATCCGCGCGACGGTCACGGGCAGCGGCTCGCGGGCACCCGTCATGGCCATCGCGACCGTGTCGCCGATGCCGACACCGATGCGGCTCGCGAGGGCCGGGGTGAGCACGACGGCGAGCGCCTCGCCCGCGACGGGCGGCGCGGCCGCGGCATCCACCCGCCCGAGCTCCTGCGACGCCACCAGCAGGCGCGCGGCGACGCGGCCGAAGGAGGCGTTGCCGAGCGCGACGCCCGCGGCGGCGTCGACGCCGTCGAGCTGCGCGTAGTCGGCCGGGCGCACCGGGTCGCGGTCGACGCCCGTGAAGCGGATGCGCACGTCGCCGCCGCCTCCCGCGCTCACGGCGGCGGCATCCGCCCGGTGCACGGCGGCCTGGGCGGCCGAGGCGAACACGATCGTGCCGGCCGCGAGCGCCACCACCACGAAGGCCGCGGCGACGGCCCGCGGACGCCGGGCGAGCTGGCGCAGCGGCAGCACCGGCAGCAGCCCCGGCCGGCGGGCCGCGGCGAGCTCGGCGAGGCGCAGCGCGGGCGCCACGAGCAGCCGCACGAGCAGCACCCCGGCGACGAGCACGAGCGCGGGCGCGACGAGGGCGACGGGGGCCGCGGTCGTGCGGTTCGTGCCGGCGAGCAGGGCGAGCGCCGCGAGCACGGCGACGGCGAGCGCGGGGGCGACCGACTCGGTCTCGGCGACCGGACGGGCGCGGCGGGTGCGCACCCGACGCACCTCGGCGGCATCCGGTCGGGCGGCGAGCGCGAACAGCACGGTGCCGCCGAGCACGCCGAGGGCGGCCCCGACGAGCACGGTCTCGAGGGCGGGCGGGCCGAAGCCGGCGAGCGCGCACACGCCGACGGCCGCGCCGAGACCCGCGGCGGTGCCGAGCAGCGCCGTGCCGAGGGCCTCGCGCGCGGCGATGACGGCGGCCCGCGCGGGCGCCAGGCCGCGCGCGGCGAGCAGCCGCGACTCCTCCGCCCGCAGCTGGGCGAGGGAGCGACCGATGAGGCCCAGCACGATCGCCGCCGCGACGGCCACGATCACGAGCGCGACGCCGCCGAGCACGCGCGCGGTCTGCACGGCATCCTGGGCGCGGGCGACGGTGTCGGTGAGCCCTCCCGAGACGGTGACGGCGTAGCTGCCGCCCGAGCCGAGCCGCGAGGCGACGCCGCGCAACCGGCTCTCGACCGTGCTCAGCGCGGCGAGCGAGGCGACGTCGACGGCGTCGTCGCGCGGCACGATCGTCCAGGCCACCGCGGGCCGCGGTGCCAGCCCGGCGAGCGCGTCGGGGTGCACCATGACGGGCCCGGCGGCGTCGCCGAGCAGACCGGATGCGATGGCCGTCTCCGAGAACCAGGCCGCGTCGGCCGGATCGTGGGCGCGCCAGATGCCCGAGATGCGGAACTCGCGGCCCGCCGCGGCGAGGGTGTCGCCGACCGCGACGCCGAGCTCGCGCGCCGCCGCCTCGGAGACGGTCGCCTCGGTCTCGTCCGTCGGCCAGTCGCCCGCGACGAGTCCCGCGAGGCGGTCGAGGGCGTCCTCGCTGCCGAGCACGACCGGGCGCGCGGTGCCGCCGACGAGCGCCGGCACCGGCTCGCTGCGGACGCTGCGCACGATGTCGAGCGGCGCGGAGCCGATCGCCTCCTCGAGCTCCGCGTGGTACTCGAGGCGCTGGGCCTGGGGATCCGGCGCGAGCGCCGTGTCGACCCGCAGGGCGCCCGCCGTCGGCTCGGCGTCGTGCACGACGGCGGCGACCCCGGCATCCAGGCCGCTCCCGAGCGCCGTGACGAGGGTCACGATCGCCCCCGCGCCGATCGCGATCACGAGGGCGGCGGCGGCCAGCTGGTCCGCACGCGCGAGCGTGCGGCGCAGCAGTAGCCTCATGTGCCCTCGGCAGGAATCGAACCTGCGACCAAGAGATTAGAAGGCTCCTGCTCTATCCGCTGAGCTACGAGGGCGGCCTCTCAGGCTATCGCAGCGGTTCTCGCGAGCCTCCGAAAACACATCAGCAAGTTATATAACCTTGATATACACTTGCTGCCGTGATGCACACCGACATCCTCGAATCCCTGCTCGTCTCCACCCACCGGCTCACCCGCCTCGCCGCGACGACCACCGGCAGCACGACGCCCGCCGCGCAGTGGCGCACCCTCTCCATCCTCGAGAGCGACGGCCCCATGCGCATCGGCGAGCTCGCCGCCGCCAGCCGCGTCACCCAGCCCGGCATGACGCGCCTGCTCGCCACCATGGTCGAGGAGGAGCTCGTCACCCGCATCGCCGACCGCGACGACTCGCGCGCCTGGCTCATCGTCGTGAGCAAGAAGGGCGCCCAGGCGCTCGCCGCGTGGCGCGCCCAGCTCGCCGAGACGCTCGAACCCTGGTTCGGCGAGCTCGACGACGCCGACTGGGCCGCGCTCGCCCGCGCCGCCGCCGTGCTCGAGTCGCGCCTCGGTCACGACGCCTCCGCGGTCGCCTCGTGAGCGGGCACGGAGCGGGCTCCGGCATCCTGCGACAGCCGCGCACCGTCTGGGTCGTCGCCTTCGCGAGCGTCATCGCCTTCATGGGCATCGGGCTCGTCGACCCGATCCTGCCCGCGATCGCCGCCGAACTGGACGCGACCGCGGCCCAGGCCGAGCTGCTCTTCACGAGCTACCTGCTCGTCACGGGTCTCGCGATGCTCGTGACCGCGTGGGTGTCGAGCCGCATCGGCGCCCGCTGGACCCTGCTCATCGGCCTCGCCCTCATCGTCGTGTTCGCGACGGCCGCCGCGCTGTCGGGCTCGGTCGAGGCGGTCATCGGCTTCCGCGCCGGCTGGGGCCTCGGCAACGCCCTGTTCATCTCGACGGCGCTCGCCACCATCATCGGCGCGGCCACCGGCGGCTCGGGCGCGGCCATCGTGCTCTACGAGGCCGCCCTCGGCATCGGCATCGCGGTGGGGCCGCTGCTCGGCGGGCTGCTCGGCAGCATCTCGTGGCGCGGGCCGTTCTTCGGCACCGCGGCGCTCATGGCGAGCGCGGTCGTCGCCCTGCTCGTGCTGCTGCCCTCGGATCGCGGCACCCCGCGCGAGCGGCGCCGGCTCTCCGACCCGCTGCGGGCGCTGCGCCGCCCCCCGCTCGCGCTGCTCGCGGTGGCCGCGCTGTTCTACAACGTCGGCTTCTTCACCCTGCTCGCCTTCAGCCCGTTCCCCCTCGGCCTCGACGCGATCGGCCTCGGCCTGGTGTTCTTCGGCTGGGGTCTCGCGCTCGCGATCACGAGCGTGTGGGTGGCGCCGCTGCTCACCGCCCGGATGCCGCGCTCGCGCGTGCTCGCGATCGTCCTGCCGCTGCTCGCCCTCGACCTCGTCGCGGCGGGCATCGTGGTGGGCTCGGTGCCCGGCCTCATCGTGTGCATCGTCGTCGGCGGGCTGCTGCTCGGCATCCTCAACACCGTGCTCACCGAGACCGTCATGGACTCGACCGACCTCGCGCGCCCCGTCGCGAGCTCCGCCTACTCGGCCGTGCGCTTCCTCGGCGGCGCCGCCGCTCCCCCGCTCGCCGCGCTGCTCGCCGAGTTCTGGGGCGACCACGTGCCCTACTACGTGGCCGCGGGCGCCGTGCTCGTCGCCGCGACCCTCGTGATCGCCGGCCGCCGCCTCCTCGCCCGCGCCGACGCCGCCGCCGACACCACCGCCGAGGAGGCCGAGGCCATCACCCTCGGCGACGCCGCCTGACCGTCACCCCCCCCCCCACCCGTCGACGCTGACCGGTCGGTTTCTCGCCCCATCCACCCCGTTTGAGGCGAGAAACCGACCGGTCAGCGGATGCGGTGGAGGGGGCTGCGGAGGTGGCTAGGGTGGAGGCATGAGCCAGGCAGCGGATCGTCTCGTGTGGGTCGACTGCGAGATGACCGGGCTCGACCTCGAGGTCGACGAGCTCGTCGAGGTCGCGGTCGTCGTCACCGACTACCAGCTCGTGCCCGTCGACCCCGGCTTCTCGATCGTCATCAAGCCCGACCAGTCGGCCTTCGACCACATGGGCGACTTCGTGCGCGAGATGCACACGGCATCCGGCCTGATCGACGAGATCCCGAACGGCGTGAGCCTTGCCGAGGCCGAGTACGAGGTGCTCGAGTACATCCTGAAGTTCGTGCCCGACAACGGCACCGCCCCGCTCGCCGGCAACACCATCGGCACCGACCGCGCCTTCATCGCCAAGTTCATGCCGCGCGTCGACGCCCACCTGCACTACCGCAACGTCGACGTGTCGAGCATCAAGGAGCTCTCGCGCCGCTGGTACCCGCGCATCTACTTCCAGTCCCCCGCGAAGAACGGCGGGCACCGCGCCCTCGCCGACATCCTCGAGTCGATCCGCGAACTCGACTACTACCGTCGGGTCGCGTTCGTGCCCGAACCCGGCCCGACGAGCGACGAGGCGGCGGCCGCGGCGAAGGACGCGGTGGCGAAATGGGCGCCGCGGATACCGTAGAATCGTCGGGTTGCGCAAGCAGCATGGCGGTCGTAGCTCAGTTGGTAGAGCGCTGGCTTGTGGTGCCGGATGTCGCGGGTTCGAGTCCCGTCGATCGCCCCAATTCCACCTCCTCCACCTCCACCGGGGTGCTCCCCGATGTGGACGTGCGCTTCGACGTGCCGTGGATCCTCGTCGTCTGGAACGACCCGATCAACCTCATGAACTACGTCGTGCACGTGTTCCGCAGCTACTTCGGCTACCCGCGCGAGGAGGCCGAGCGCCTCATGCTGCTCGTGCACCACGAGGGGCGCGCGACCGTCGCATCCGGTCCCCGCGAGGAGATGGAGCGCCACGCGCAGGCCATGCACGAGTACGGCCTGCAGGCGACCGTCGCGAGGGACGACGCGTGAGGATCGGGCGCGACGGCGGCACCGTGCGTATCGAGTTCGCCGCCGAGGAGGCGGGGCTGCTCACGGTGCTCGCCCACCAGTTCGCGGATGTCGTGCGCGACCCCGAGCTCGACGACGCGCCCCTGCTCGCGCGGCTCTTCCCCGACGCCTACCGCGACGACCCCGACGCGGCGGCCGAGTTCCGCCGCTATACGCGCGACGAGCTCGAGGAGCGCAAGCTCGAGGCCGCCGAGAGCATCGCCGCGACCGCGACCGAGGGCCGCGTGGACCTCGGTCCGGATGCCGCGGCCACCTGGGCGCGCAGCCTCACCGATCTGCGGATGATGGTCGGCACCCGCCTCGGCATCCGCGACGACGGCGACGACCCGGGCGAGGGGCCGCTCGCCGACATCTACCGCTGGCTGGGCGAGCTGCAGTGGGTGCTCGTCGACGCCCTGGAGGAGCCGTGAGCCTCGAACTCGACGCCGAGGAGTTCGAGCGCATCGTCGTCGACGAGCTCGACGCGCTGCCCGACGAGATGGTCGACGGCCTCGAGAACCTCGTCTTCGTCACCGAGGACCGCCCCGAGGACGGCTCCCTCGACCTGCTCGGCATCTACGAGGGCACCGCGCTCACCGAGCGCGACCGCTACGGCTTCGGCGAGCTGCCCGACCGCATCGTGCTCTACCGCGAGCCGCTGCTCGCGATCTGCGAGACCGAGGACGAGCTGCGCGACGAGATCCACATCACCCTCGTGCACGAGATCGCGCACTACTACGGCATCGACGACGCGGAGCTGCACCGCCTCGGCTGGGGCTGAACGGTCACGGTCTCGCGTCAACCCCGCACACCCTCTCGCGCGTCGTGAGGACGAGACCGTACGATGCGGTCGATCGACCGGAGGAGACCACCATGTCCCGTCGCACCGCCGCAGCCGCAGCCCTTCCCCTCGTCCTGCTGTTCGCCCTCACCGGATGCTTCCCCGTGCCCGGCACCGGGACGGACGGCACGGGCGACGACACCGGCACGACGGGAGGCGACACCGGCGGTGACACGGACGGCGACGCCCTCGGTCCCGTGCTCACCGCGTGCGTGAACGGCGACTGGACCGCCGACCTCGACGACCTCGCGAGCCAGCTCGGTGCGTTCATGGCCGCGAACGGTCTCAACGTCGTGAGCTCGACCGGATCCGGCAGCCAGACCCTCTCGATCGGCGGCGAGGGGGTGCTCGGCTTCTCGAACGAGATGACCTTCGTCATCACGATCGACATGAGCGGGGGTCTCACCATGACCACGACGCAGGCGCACACCGGCCGGGTCGGCGCCGACTGGGCGTGGGACGGCGGCTCGGATGCGAGCGACACCGCGGGCACCATGGTGTTCTCGGAGTTCGACGACTCGGCCTACACCATCGACACGACCGTCGCGATCAACGGCGAGGCCTCCGACATGCCCGTCACGAGCCCGCCGATGGCGGCCGGGAACGTGCCGCTCGCGGTGACGTGCGAGGGCGACACGATGACGACGCATCCGAGCGGGTCGCCGTTCACGACGACCTGGCACCGGGACTGAGTTCGAGGTCGGCGAGCGCACGCGAACCCTCGCGCGCGTCGAGCTGCACCTCCTGTGCCGCCCAGCGGCACCAGTGCGGGGCGAAGGCATCGCCGTCCCGGTCGAGGGCGCGCCGCTTCCGGGCGGGCGCGTCCCGCTCCACCCACCACGCGTGGTCCGCGAGCGCACGCGAGGCGCGGGTGATCGCGCCACAGCCCTCCACGATGAGCGAGCCGCTGCGGTCGACGGATACGGCATCCGCGGGAACGTCGCGGGCCCAGTCCCAGCGGCGCCAGCGGCCGTCGCGGATGATGCCGGGCACGGCATCCGCGCCCGCCGCGAGGCCGTCCCAGCCGGGGTAGACCTCGTCGAGCGAGACGAGGGCGGCGCCGGTGGCGGCCGCGAGGCTGCGGGCGAGCACGGTCTTGCCCGCCCCCGAACGGCCGTCGATGAGCAGCACCCACGGCTGCGGCCCCACCTCGAGCAGCTCGACGAGCGGCGCCGGGTCGACCTCGGCGTCGACGGCGGTCATCCGCGCGGCCCGAGGACGGGGTTGAAGGCGCCGACCGCGATCGAGACGCCGAGCGCCACGAGCCCGATGAGCACCCCGATGCCGACGAGCACCCACTCGGCGCGCCCGAAGCTCGCGGTGCGGGCGGCGCTGCGCGGGGTGTCGCCGCCGAAGCCGCGCGCCTCCATCGCGGTCGCGAGCGACCCGCCGCGGCGCAGGGCGAGCACGAGCAGCGCGAACGCCACCGAGCCGAGGAAGCGGATGCGGCCGAGCCGGCCGCCCGCATCCCCCACGCCGCGCGCGCGGCGGGCGAGCACGAGGGCACGCCAGTCGTCGACGATGAGCCCGACGAGGCGGAACGCCGCGAGCGCACCGAGCACGAAGCGCGCGGGCAGACGCCAGGTCTGCACGAGGCCGTCGGCGAGGTCGGTGGGGTCGACGGTGGCGACGAGCAGCACGGCGGGCAGGCCGATCGCGAGCACGCGCAGCGCGGCCGCGGCGGCGAGCTGCAGCGAGCCCTCGCTCACGGTCGCGAGCAGGAAGCTGCCGTAGACGTGGCCCGACGGCGCCCCGTAGAGCGCGAGGGTGAGGGCGGTGAGGGGGGAGGCGATCAGCAGCGGCAGCATCCGCACCGTGAGGGCGCGCCACGGCACGCCCGCGAACGGCACGAGCGGCAGCAGCAGCGCGAGCGCGACGGCCCCCGAGACCCAGTCGATCGTGACGAGCAGGGCCACGCCGATCGCCGCGGAGGCCGCGATCTTCGCGACCGGGTTGATGCAGTGCACGAGGCGATCCCCCCGCACGGGAGCGAGCAGCGCCGTCACGAGGCACCCCCGTGCGCGGGAGATTCGTGCCGTGTGGTCGATTCCGGGGCCTCGATTCGACCAACCGGCACGAATCTCGAGACCTCGAGGGGGTGCTCGCGGGCGTCGAGGCAGCGGATGAGGTCGCGGTCGTGCGTGACGACGACGATCGCGCGGCCCGCGTCGCGCTGCTCGGCGAGCAGGGCGACGAGCTCGCGCCAGGTGCGGGCGTCCTGCCCGAAGGTGGGCTCGTCGAGCACGAGGATGCGGGGGCTCGTGGCGAGGGCCGTCGCGACCGAGAGGCGACGCTTCTCGCCGCCCGAGAGGCTGAAGGGGTGGGCGCGGGCGAGGCGCGCGAGGTGCAGCCGCTCGAGCAGCTCGTCGATGCGCGGGCCGAACGCCTCGGGAGCCTGGCGCAGCGCGCGCGGACCCACCTCGAGCTCGGCGCGCACCGTCGCCGTCAGGAACTGGTGGTCGGGGCTCTGGAACACGAAGCCGATGCGGGTGAGCAGTTCGGCCGAGCGCCAGCGGGCGGGGGCGGGCGCGACGCCGTCGGCGAGTTCGGGGGTCGCCTCGAGCACCCCCGCGTGCGGTTCGAGCAGCCCCGCGAGGGTCAGCGCGAGCGTCGTCTTGCCCGCGCCGTTCGGGCCCGTGAGGGCGAGCACCTCGCCCGCGCGCACCTCGAGGTCGATCCCGGCGGCGACGGGCGGATGCTCGGGCTCGGCCCGCCGCGCCCGGCGCCTCACGCGCGTGCCGACGCGGCCCACCGCGAGATGCTCGGCCCGCAGCAGCACGGGGCCCGCCGCATCCGCCGGGTGCACGGGCAGCTCGGCGCCGGTGCCCGGCAGCCAGACGCCCGCCGCCTCGAGCTCCGCGCGCGCGGACGCAAGCACGGCATCCGGATCGCCGTCGGCGATCACCCCGGCGGGTCCCAGCACGACGACGCGCGTCACGTGCGGCCACCATGCGTCGACGCGGTGCTCGACGACGAGGAGGGTGCGGCCCGCGGCGGTCGCGGCGACGGCGTCGACGATCTCGCGCACACCGGCGGGGTCGAGGTTGGCGGTCGGCTCGTCGAGCAGCAGCAGCCGGGGCCGCATCGCGAGCACCCCCGCGAGCGCCAGGCGCTGCTTCTGCCCGCCGGAGAGCGCCGTCGTGGGGTGGTCGAGCGGCAGCTCGAGGCCGACCGCGGCGAGCGCCTCCGGCACCCGGCGGTGGATCTCGTCCGGCTCGACCCCCAGGTTCTCGAGACCGAAGGCGACGTCGTCGCCCAGCCGCGCGAGCACCGCCTGGGTGTCGGGGTCCTGCAGCACGAGCCCCGCGGCACCCCGGGCGGCGGAGGCGGGGGTGCCGTCGACGAGCAGCTCGCCCGTCTGCTCCCCCTCCTCCGCACCGCCCAGGATGCCGGCCAGGCCGTGCAGGAGCGTCGACTTGCCGGCGCCCGAGGCACCGAGCAGCAGCACCCGCTCCCCCGGCTCGACGACGAGGTCGAGCGCGGCGACGGCGGGGTCGCGGCGGCCGGCGTGCCGCCAGCCCCAGCCGCGCGCCTCGATCCGCGCGCCCGCCCCGTCCGTCACCGTCGCATCCGCTCGCTCGTGCCGCTCGTGCCGCTCGTGCCTCGCGCGCCTCAGACCAGCTCGGCGCGCTCGCGCCCCGCCGCGAAGCGGTTCAGCACGCCCGTCGCGGCGAGGGCACGCACGAGCAGCCACGAGAGGGCACCCGCGATGACGGCGCCGGTGATCGCGGACGCGACGATGTAGACGACCACGAACTCGGGCGTCACGCTGCCCGCGTACCAGACGATGAGGTCGTTGATCGCCATGGCGAGCCCCGCGCCGACGCCCGCGAGCACGGCGACGCCGAAGCCCCAGCGACGGTAGAGGAACAGCGCGAAGACGAGCTCGGCGCCGAGACCCTGCACGAGGCCCGCCTCGATCGTCCACCAGCCCCACTCGTTGGGCACGATGATGACGCTCACGGTCGCCGCGACGAGCTCGGTGAAGAGCGCGGCGCCGGGCTTGCGCACGATGAGGCCGCCGAGCACGCCCGGGAGCAGCCAGATGCCCGCGAGCAGGGCGCCGAGGCCCGGCAGCACGGCGCCGACCGCGTCGCGCAGCGGCGAGCTCGTGGTGTTCCACAGGATGAAGACGAGGCCGAGCGCGACGCCCAGCACGCTCGCGATGACGATGTCGATGACCCGCCAACGGCGGCTCGGGGCGGCCTTCGCGGCCGCGGCGGTGTCGGTGGCGTCGGTGGTGGAGTGGGTGGTCACGATACGTGCCCTTTCGTTCGGTGAAAGCGGCACGGGTGGGCGGCTGGTCGCAGCCGAACCCCGAGATGCCTCCCTGCGCCGGCATGATCCGGATCAGGTTCGACGGTCGAAGCTTGGATCAGCTTCCTCTCAGCCCGGCACACCGGACTCCCGTGTTCGCGGACAGCCTACCCCCGCCCCCGTTACGCTGCCGACATGCCCGACGCCGTCGCGAACCTGCCGCTGCGCAGACGCCCCATCGACATCTTCTTCGCCGTCATGTTCACGATCTTCATCGTGACCTCCTGCATCGCCGACATGCTGCCGACGGTCGGCGTCGACTTCTCGCAGCCGAACGGGCAGTTCCTCGTCGACTCGAACTACTGGTACGCGCACGACGCCGACCCGCTGTTCATGCATCCCCCGGTGTGGATGCGGATCGTCACCGGGCTCTCGGCCTTCGTCTACCTGGCCTTCTACCTCGTGCTCGTGCCCGCGCTCATCCGCGGCTGGAACTGGATCCAGCTGCCCGCCGTCATCTACGCGACCGCCATCAGCGTCATCACGGGCGTCGTCGTGTTCGGGGTCGAGTTCTTCGGCGAGCCGGAGTTCCAGACCCAGAACCCGGTCAAGTTCCTCGCCTTCAACCTGCCCTACGTGCTCATCCCCCTGCTGCTGCTCGTGCGGATGCGGAAGCCCCTGCCCTTCACGCGCCGGTTCTGAGGGCGGCGGCATCCCGCACGTAGACTGACGCCGTGCACGAGGCGTACGAGCAGCTGATGCAGGGCGTGGCCCTCGTGCTCGGCGTGCTCGGGCTGCACGGCCCGGGCGTCGACCTGGCGACCCTCGGCGCCGCCGCGCTCGTCGGCGCCCTCGCGGTCGCGATCGCGGTGCTCGTGCGGGCCACCCTCGCGGCGGCCCCGCGGCACATGACGGTGGGACTGCGCGCCCGCCGGCACGCCATCCTGCTCGGGCACCTGCCCGACGCCTCGCATCCGGATGCCCGCGGCCACGTCCGCTCCCGGGCCCCCGGGCGGGCGGCTCAGGCCGCCTGACGCATCCCGCGCACCCGCTCCTCCGGAGCCGGGCGGCCAGACGTTACCGCCTGTCCGCATCCGACCCAGGAGCACCCATGAACCCGTTCGACCTGCCCCCGGTCGCCGCGATCCTCGCGGCGGCCGCATCCGGCCTCACCGCCCTCGGCACCCTCGTCACCCCCGCCGGTGCGATCGTGCTCGTCACGCTCGCCGTGCGCGCCCTGCTGATCCCTGTCGGGGTGTCGATGGCCCGCGCGGCGCAGAACCGCCGCCGCCTCGCCCCGCGCCTCGCCGAGCTGCAGCGCCGCCACAAGAAGAACCCCGAGAAGCTCCGCCGGGCCACGATGGAGCTGTACGCCGCCGAGAGGGTGTCGCCGTTCGCCGGATGCCTGCCGATGCTCGCGCAGGCGCCCGTGCTCGCGATCGTCTACGCACTGTTCGCGTATCCGACGATCGCGGGCGACCCGAACCACCTGCTCGAGCATTCGCTGTTCGGTGCGGGTCTCGGGCGGCACCTCGTCGACCTGGCGTCCGGGATGCAGCCCGCCGACCTCGTGTTCGTCGCCCTGATCGCGGTGCTCGGCGTGGTGGCGTGGCTCAACCGTCGCCTCGCGCTGCGCGACGCGATCGCGCCCGCGGAGGGCGTCCCGGCGATGCTCGACCCGCGCGGCGCGCTCAGCTGGGCGCCGTTCCTGACGCTCGCGGCGGCGGCGTTCGTGCCCCTCGCGGCGACCCTCTACCTCGCGGTGTCGGGCACCTGGTCGCACCTGGAGCGCCGCATCCTGCGCGCCGTCTACCCGTGACAGCGCGCACCGCATCCCATAACGTTGTGAATCACAACAAAAGGAGTCGACGATGACCTCCGACCAGCTGACCTTCGACGACCCCGTCGAGCGCCACGCCCACATCAAGCCGCACGCCTCGTGGCAGCCGCTGCCGGGCCTCGACGCCGAACTCGATCCGAAGGCCGACCACGGCGAGACGAGCTACCGCGGCACGGGCCGCCTCCCCGGCCGCAAGGCGCTCATCACGGGCGGCGACTCCGGCATCGGCGCGGCCGTCGCGATCGCCTTCGCGCGCGAGGGCGCGGATGTCGCGCTCGGCTACCTGCCGGAGGAGCAGGTGGATGCCGAGGCGATTGCCGAGGTGGTGCGCGCGGAGGGCCGGAAGGCGATCCTGCTGCCCGGCGACATCCGCGACCGGGAGTTCTGCCGACAGCTCGTCGCGGATGCCGTCGCGGGGCTCGGCGGGCTCGACATCCTCGTCAACAACGCGGCGCACCAGGTGTACCACCAGACCTTCGCGGAGCTCGACGAGGACGACCTCGACCGCACCATCAAGACCAACCAGTACGCGATGTTCTGGATCACGCGCGACGCGTTGCCGCACCTGAGGCCCGGCTCGACGATCATCAACTCGACCTCGGTGCAGGGCTACAACCCCTCGCCCATGATCGTCAACTACGCCTCCACGAAGTTCGCGATCATCGGGTTCACGAAGGCGCTCGCGCAGGACCTCGCGCCCCGCGGCATCCGCGTGAACGCGGTCGCGCCGGGGCCGGTGTGGACGCCGTTGCAGGTCTCCGACGGCCAGCCCGCCGAGAAGCTCGACGGCTTCGGCGAGTCCTCATGGCTCGGCCGCACGAGCCAACCCGTCGAGCAGGCGCCCGCCTACGTGTTCCTCGCCTCCCCCGAGTCGAGCTTCGTCGTCGGCGAGGTGATCAACGTCAACGGCGGCGCCAACGTCCCGTAACCCTCGACGCTGACCGGTCGGTTTCTCGCCTCAAACCACGGGAATGGGGCCGATAACCGACCGGTCAGCGTGGCTGTGGAGAGGCGCGGACGCGGGAGGCCGAGGTGCGGCAGGGTGGGAGCCATGGTGCTGCGGCTGGATCCGGCGGTCCCGCTCGTGTGGCGCGACCCGCAGACGCTGCAGCTCGGCGTCGACCCGGTGCTCGCCGTGATCCCGGATGCCGTGGGCGGCGTCGAGCGGCTGCTCGCGGTGCTCGTGACGGGCGTCTCCGCCTCCGGGTTCCCCATGCTCGCCGGCACCTTCGGCGTCCCGCGGCGCCGGGCGGATGCCCTGCTCGCCGCGGTCGCGCCCGCCCTGCTCCCCGAGGCCGGGGAGCCGACCCCCGCCGCGCCCCCCGGCCGCGTCGTCGTGTTCGGGGCGGGCCCGCTCGCGCACGGCATCGCCCGCGTGCTCGACGAGGCCGGCCTCCGAGCCACCGGCCGCGCGAGACCGGCACTCGCGATCCTCGTCGCCGACCGCGTGCTCTCCCCCGCCGAGCACCGCGGCTGGCTGCAGCGCGACATCCCGCACCTGCCCGTCGTGGTGGGCGACACCGCCGTCACCGTCGGCCCGCTCGTCGTACCGGGCCGCACCGCGTGCCTGCACTGCCGCGAGCTGCACCGCCGCGACGCCGACCACGCGTGGCCCGCGATCGCCGCCCAGCTGCCCACCCTGCCGCCGCCGGCCGCGCACCCGCTGCGCACGGCATCCGCGGTCGCCGAGGTCGCGCGCGTCGTCGTGCGGCAGCTCGCGGGCGCCCCACCCGCACCCGAGCTGCGGATCACGGGGAACGGCGACGAGCTCAGCGAGCGCCGCGTCGCCCCGCACCCGGAGTGCCGCTGCGCAGCTCCGCCAGAAAGCGACTGGGCTCCCGCGGACGGCCGCGCAGCCCCTCGGCGGACCAGTGCAGCGCGAGTGTCCGTCGTGCCCGCGTGATGCCCACGTAGAGCAGCCGGCGCTCCTCGTCGATCGCGTCGAAGCCGCGCGCGTGCGAGATCGGCAGCAGCCCCTCGCTGAGCCCCACGAGGTGCACATGCTCCCACTCGAGGCCCTTCGCCCCGTGCAGCGTCGACAGCACGACGGCCTGCATGGTCGGCTCGTGCTGGGCGTTCTGGCGCTCCTGCAGCTCGGCCACGAACTGGGCGAGGCTCGTGCCGTCCGGTGCCTGGTCGGCGAGCTCGACGAGCGCCCCGAGCGCCTCCCAGCGCTCGCGCACCGCCCCCTGGCTCTCGGGTGCCTGCACCGTCCAGCCGATGTTGCGCGCCACGTCCGTGACCGTCTCGTACATGGGCTTCGGCGAGCCGGTGCGGGCGAGGCTCGTGAGCTCGAGCATCGCCCGGCGGATCGGGTCGAGCTCGAAGAAGCGCGTGCCGCCGAGCTGTCGGGCGCTGATGCCGCGCTCCGCGAGCGCCGCCTCCAGACGCGCCGCCTGCGCGTTCACCCGGTACAGCACCGCGATCTGCTCGGGGCGGATGCCGGACGTCAGCTGCGCCGCGATCGCGTCGGCCACACCCTCCGCCTCCGCGGCATCCGACTCCCAGCGCGTCACCGTGGGCTCGGCCGCCGGCTCGTCGGTGCGCGCCGCCCGCAGCTCGAGCGCGCCCGGGCGGCCGCGCATGAGCCGGTTCGCCGCCGCCAGCACGCCCGCGCCCGAGCGGTAGTTGCTCTCGAGTCGCACGACGGTGGCGTCGGGGTAGCGGGTGGCGAAGCCGAGCAGGTAGTCGCTCGAGGCGCCCGCGAAGGAGTAGATGGTCTGCGAGGCGTCGCCCACCACGCACAGGTCGTTGCGTGGGCCGAGCCAGAGCTCGAGCAGCTCCTGCTGCAGCGGCGAGACGTCCTGGTACTCGTCCACCACCCAGAAGCGGTACTGCTCGCGCACCTGCTCCGCCACCCGGCGCTCCGCGTCGAGCATGCCGGCCGTCACGAGCAGCACGTCCTCGAAGTCGAGCTGGCGGCGCTCGTCCTTGAGGTCCTCGTAGCGCTGCTGCAGCTCGAGCACGGCGTCGACGCCGAGCCCCGGCGGCATCGCACGGGTGCGGGCGACGCGCCCGTACTCCTCGAGTCCCATGCGGCGCACCTTGCGCCACTCGATCTCGGCGGCGAGGTCGCGCAGTGCCGCCGTGTCGACGCGCATCCGCAGCGACTCGGCCGCCTGCCCCAGCATCCGCGCCTTGCCGGGCAGGATCTCGGGCAGTCGGCCGCCGACGAGCTGCGGCCAGAAGAACGACAGCTGGGCGAGCGCCGCCGAGTGGAAGGTGCGCGCCGACACCTGGCCCGCGCCGAGCCGGCGCAGCCTCCCCCGCAGCTCGCCGGCCGCGCGGGTCGTGAAGGTGAGGGCCATCACGCGGTCGGGCGCGTAGACGCCCGTCGCGACGCCGTGCGCGATGCGGTGGGTGAGCGCGCGGGTCTTGCCGGTGCCGGCACCCGCGAGGATGCACACGGGACCGAGCAGGGTCTCGGCGGCGCGGCGCTGCTGCTCGTCGAGGCCCGCGAGCGGGTCGCGGCTCACCCCTCCGCCCCGTCCGGGAGGGCGCCGCCGTACCAGTCCTCGATGATCGCCCGCGCGATCGACGCCGAACGCGGCAGCGTCACGCGTCCGGCCTCGGCATCCGCCGCGAGCTGTTCACGCGTGAACCAGCGCAGCTCGCGCAGTTCGGTGCCGTCGGGGGTCGGCTCGCTCGGGGTGCCCGCCGCGATGCGCGCCTCGAAGCCGAGCATGAGGGAGGCCGGGAACGGCCACGGCTGGCTGCCGAGGTACACGGGGTCGGCGACCACGACGCCCGCCTCCTCGAAGATCTCGCGCACGACGGCCGCCTCGAGCGACTCCCCCGGCTCGACGAAGCCCGCGAGCAGCGAGAATCGACCCGCACCCCACTCGACGTTCGAGCCGAGCAGGATGCGATCCTCGTCGTCGAGCACCGCCACGATGACGGCCGGGTCGGTGCGCGGGTAGTGCTCGCGACCCGTGTCGGGGTCGATGCGCACCCAGCCGGACTGGCCGACGCGGGTGACGGTGCCCGTGCCGGGCGAGAAACCGGATGCCGCGTGCCAGTTGGCGAGGGCGAGCGCCTGGGCGAAGATGCCGGCGTCGCGCGCGCCGAGCCGTGCGCCGACACCGCGCAGCTCGAGCCACTCGCCGTCGAGCGTCGCGGCGAGCTCGTCGCCCGCGTCGAGGGCGAGCACCGGGGCGCCCGCCGCGAGGTCGGGGGCGTCGCTGCGGGCACGGCCGAGGAAGACGACCGCGTCGGGATCCACCTCGCCGACGCGCGCCGCGGGCACGAGGGCGAGGGCGTCGCGCGAGGCGCCGAGCGCGCGCCCGTCGTGCAGCACCACGAGCCGCGCCGCGGGGTCCGCGAGCAGACCCTCGACACCGCCCGCGCGGCTCAGGTAGTCGCGGTCGAGGTCGAAGCGGGCGAGCGGCGGTGCGAGCGGCGGGCGCGGCGCACCGCGGCCCGACGGCACTCGCGACCCGCTCATCCGCATCCCATCCGCGACACTGGACCGGCCGCGAGAACGCCGGATCGGGCGTGGCGTGCCGGGCGGCCGGGCGGGGGTAGACCTACCCTGTCGCCATGGCCAGATCCCACCTCACTCTAGCGGCGCTCGCCACCTCGGCCGTCGCCGAGCTCGACGCCGTGGGCGCCGCCCCCTTCGGCTCGCGGGGTCGCGGCGACTTCGACTCCGCGATCGTGACGGGACGCGACGGCCGGCTCTGGATGGTGCGCGTGCCGCGCTCCGAACGCGCCGAGCAGGAGCAGTCCGCCGACCTCGTGGCCCTCGGCGCGCTCAGCCAGGGCGTGCGCGCCCGGCTGCCGTTCGAGGTCACCCGCTTCGCCGGCCAGGCCCCCGTCGGCGGCACCCGCGCCGTCGTCTCCGAGTTCGTGGCGGGCACGCCCGTGAGCCTCACCGCGATCGACCTCGAGCTCGCGACCTCGATCGGCGAGGCGATCGCCGCCGTCCACGCCCTCCCCACGAGCCTCGTGACGGATGCCGGGCTCCCCGCCCACAGCGCCGCCGACGCGCACCGCGCCTCGCTCGCCGTCATCGACCGGGCCACCGCCACGGGCCTCGTGCCCGCGGCACTCGCCCGCCGCTGGCAGGAGGCCGGCGACGACGAGGGCCTGTGGCAGTTCACCCCCACCGTCATCAACGGCTCGCTGAACGCGGCATCGTTCCTCGCCTCCGCGGGCGACGTCACGGGCGTGCTCGGCTGGCACGGCCTGCGGGTCGGCGACCCGGCCCGCGACCTGTCGTGGGCGCTGGGCTCTCGCCGCGAGGGCATCGCCGACGCCGTCTTCGACGCCTACACGCGCGTGCGCGGCTCCGTCGACCGGCGCCTGCGCCAGCGCGCGACCCTCGCCTCCGAGCTCGAGGTGGCGCTCTGGCTGCTGCACGGCACCGACACGCGCTCGACGGAGACGGTCGACGACGCCGTGCGGATGATGTCGAAGCTCGTCGACGACGTGCTGGGCGACGCGACCGACTCGATCGGCCCGCAGACGCTGCCGATCCTCGCCGTCGACGAGGTCGAGGCGCTGCTCGACCGCGCGGAGCGCTCCGCCAGCTGAGCCTCCCCCGCTCCGGAGCGCGGCGGCGCGCTCAGCCGGTGCGGGTGACGACGCTCACGAGGCGACTCGGGCGCCGCAGGTCGACGCGGATGCGCAGCTCGTGCCGGCGGGCGAGCACCACACCGATGACGAGCGCCGTCACGGCGGGCACGACCCCCGCGACGAGGAACGCCAGCTGCCCGCCGAACTGCTGCGCGATCCAGCCCATGATCACGCCGCCCGCGGCCTGCCCGCCCATGAGCACCATGATGTAGAACGAGACCACGCGCCCCCGGATGCCGGGGTTCGTGGAGAGCTGCGTGAGCGCCTCGGCGCTCATCGCGAACAGCAGCCGCGTGACGCCGATGCCGACGAGCGCCGACAGGAACATCGGGTACCAGCCGTCCCAGGCGGCGAGCATCGTGACGAGGCCGTAGGCCGCGCCGAAGCCGACCACATCCCGCAGCCGCAGACTCCGCCGCTGCGAGGAGAGGATCGCGCCGAGGAAGGCGCCGAGCGCGCACAGCGAGTTGTAGAGGCCGTAGCCGGTGGGGCCCGTGCCGAAGGTGCCGTCGGCGGCCGCCGCCAGCAGCACCGGCAGGTTCATGCCGAACACCGAGATGGCGGCGAGCATGACGAGCGACCAGCGGATGGCGGGCTTGCGCCACGCGTACCGCACCGCCTCCCGCACCTGGCCGCGGGAGCGCGGCTGCTTGGGGGTCGGCACGAGCTCGTGGGACCGCATGCACGAGATCGCGACGACCGCGAGCAGCGTGGTCGCGGCGTTCACCGCGATCGACCAGCCGGAGCCGAGCGCCGCGATGAGGATGCCGCTGAGCGCGGGGCCGAGGAGCCCGCCGAGGTGGAAGGTGGTGGCGTTGAGGCTGATCGCGCCGCGGAGGCGGTGGGTGCCCACCATCTCGGAGACGAACGCGGAGCGGCTCGGACCCTCGATCGCGCCCGCGACCCCGGTGACGCCCGCGATCAGCAGCACGTGCCACACGTGCACGTGCCCGGTCAGCACGAGCGCGGCGAGCACGCCGTTCGCGAGGGTCGCCACGATCTGCGTGCCGAGCATGACGAAGCGGCGCGGCAGCCGGTCCGAGAGCACCCCCGCCCAGGCGCCGAGCAGCAGGGTGGGCGCGAACTGCAGCGCGACCGCGAGGCCCACCATCGCGACGTCGCCCGTGAGCTCGAGCACGAGCCAGTCGATCGCGACCCGCGCCATCCAGCCCCCCGTGCTGCCGAAGGCGAGCGAGAACAGGTAGAGCCGGTAGTTGTAGGCGCCGAGGGCCGCGAAGCTCTCGCGCAGCGTGGGGCGCCGGTCGAAGACGGGGATCGGCTCGGTCACCACGGGGTACTCGGCCGCCGGATGCGGGGGTGGCGGCGGCGGTGACACGATTCAAGGCTAGGTGGGTCATGACATTCGCGCGAACTATCCTGGCTATAACTCCCATTCGATTCCCGAATGAAAGGTCGCGGATGTTCGACCCCGTCCTGTTGCGCACCTTCGTCGCCGTGGCCGACACCGGCAGCTTCACCCGCGCCGCCGAACTGCTCGGCATCAGCCAGCCCACCGTCAGCCAGCAGGTGCGCCGCCTCGAGACCGCCGCCGGCCGCATCCTCGTCGCGCGCGACACCCGCGTCGTGCGCCTCACCGACAACGGGGACGCCATGCTCGGCTTCGCCCGCACCATCCTCGCCGCCCACGACGAGGCCGCCGCCTACTTCCTCGGCTCCGCCATGCGCGGACGCCTGCGCTTCGGCGCCGCCGACGACCTCGCCCTCACCCACCTGCCCCAGGTGCTGCGCGACTTCCGGCAGCTGTACCCGCAGATCAACCTCGAGCTCACCATCGGCCAGTCCGGGCAGCTCGCCCGACGCCTCGCGGGCGGCCAGCTCGACCTCGTCTACGTGAAGCAGGAACCCGGCACCACCGACGGCCGCACCGTGCGACGGGAGCGGCTCGTCTGGGTCGCGCACCGCTCGCTGCGGCTCGAACCGGACGCGCCCGTGCCGCTCATCGTGTACCAGGCGCCCAGCTACTCGCGCGACGCCGCCATCCACGCCCTCGAAGCCGAAGGGCGCACCTGGCGCATCACCTGCAACGTGCGCGAGGTGAACGGGGTGCTCACGGCGCTGCGCGCCGGCATCGGCGTCGCCGTCTTCCCGCGCGTGCTCATCCCCGACGACCTCGTCGAGGTCACCGGCACCTTCGAGCTGCCGCGGCTCGGCGAGGTGGATTTCGCGCTGCTCTCCAACCCGCGCTCGGCCCGCGAGCCCGCCGAGGCCCTCGCGAACGCGATCCACGCGACGGCTCGGTAGGGCGCCCCAGCCCGCCGATGCTCAGCCGAACGCGGCGGTCCAGCGCTCGAGCAGTTCCTGCTCCGAGTCGACGTGCGGCGGGCGGATGACCTCGTCGTCGGCCACGAAGTAGAAGGCGGCGTCGATGAGCGCCGGGTCGATGCCCTCACGCCGGGCGTAGGCGAGGCGGTAGAGGGCGAGCTGCAGCTGCTTGCGCTCCAGGTCGGCGTCGTCGCGCGGCGCCTTGCCGGTCTTCCAGTCGACCACCTCGAAGCGGTCGCCGTGCCGGTAGACGGCGTCGATCTTGCAGATCACGATGCGCCCCGCGAACGGCAGGTGGATCTCGCGCTCCACCTCGACGGGCTTCAGCGCTGCCCACTCCGACCGCGCGAACGTCGCCTGCAGCTCGGCGAGCCGCTCCGCATCCACGACGTCGCCCTCGTCGTCGAGCTCGAAGGGCGCCGCGTCGAGCTCGTCGGCGCCACCGCCCGCCGTGCCGTAGCGCTCCTCCACCCACGAGTGGAAGAGGGTGCCGAGCCGCGTCGCCCGGTAGGGGCGCTCGGGCATCGGGCGACGCAGCTCCTCGGCCACGGCATCCGGGTCGCTCACATAGTCCTTGAACGCGGATGCCGGGATGCGCGCCGGCAGCGGCACGGCTCCGTCGCGGGTGCGGCGCCGCTCGCGCTCCTCGAGCAGCAGCTCGGCCTCGCGCGCCCACGTTCCGGTCAGCGCGGGCGCGGCGGTGCGCACGGCGGCCGCCGCGGCGTGCACGGCCGCGGCGCGGGCGCCGAACGGTTCGTGCGGCCAGCGGGTCGTCTCGGGCTCGGCGCCGGGCGGCGGCGCGTCGTCCGCCGGGGCCTCCGGCAGCCCGTCCACGACGCCCGCGTCGGCGAGCTCCCGCAGGAAGCGACTCGGCGTGCGCGGCCTCGTCTGCCCGCTCCAGAACGAGCCCGAGACGAGCAGGTGGTCGCGCGCACGCGTGACGGCGACGTAGGCGAGGCGGCGCTCCTCGGCACGGTAGTGCTCGGCCACCTCCTCCTTGAAACGGTCGAGCTCGGCCTTGAACGCCTTGCGCGAGTCGAGCACCTCGAGCCGGAACCTCGGCAGCTGCGCCGCGTCGCCGCGCTCGGGCCAGGGGAAGCGGCCGAAGGCGAGCCAGCCGCCGTAGCCCTCGAGCGGGCGGGCGGGCAGCTCCTCCTCGACGAGGCGCGGCACGGCGACCGCATCCCACTCGAGGCCCTTCGCGCCGTGCACGGTGAGCACCTGCACGGTGCCGGGCTCCGGATCCTCCGGGCGCGGGGTCAGATCCTCACGCTGCTCGGCCTCCTTCAGCCAGCCGAGGAAGCCGCCGAGGTTCGCCGTCTCGGCGATCGACAGGTAGCCGGAGAGTGCGTCGAGCAGCGCGTCGAGGTTCGCCTCGCCCGCGGTGCGGGTCTCGTTCGCGGCCAGCTCGAGGTCGAGCCGCAGCTCGTGGGCGACGAGCACGACGAGCTCGGGCAGTTCGAGGCCCGCACGCGCCCGCAACTGCTCGAAGAACCGGGATGCGTCGCGCAGTCGGGCGAGCCCCTCCGGGCTGAACGCCTCGAGGGCGCGATGCGTCTCGGGCACCCGGCCCACGAACTCGAGCGCGTCGACGATCGAGCCGCCCTCGCCGTCGGCGACCGAGTCGCGCATGCGCTGCTGCACCTCGTCGGAGAGGATGCCGCTCTCGGCCGCGTCGTGCCGGGCGAGCCAGCCCGACACCTCGCGCAGCGCATCCAGGTCGGCGACGCCGACGCGCCAGCGCGCACCGGCGAGCAGCCGCACGAGCTCGAGTCCCGCATCCGGGCTCTCGATCACCCGCAGGGCGCTCACCAGGTCGGCGATCTCGGGCTCGGCGAGCAGCCCGCCGACGCCGAGCACGTGATACGGCACGCCCGCGTCGGCGAGCGCCGCGAGGAAGCGCGGTTGCGTCTTGCGCGCCCGCAGCAGCAGCGCCGCGGTGCCCGGACGCCCCGCGCGCGCCCGGTGCTCGGCGAGCCGGTCGCGCAGCCAGCGGGCCACCTGCGTCGCCTCCTCGCCGACCGTCTCGGCGAAGACGCGGTCGACCCGGGCGGTGCTCGCCCCCGGGCGCGCGGTGAGCGTCGGCACCGGGATGGCGGTCGCGCCCCCCGCGACGAGTGCGTTCGCGGCGTCGAGGATGCGTTCGCCGTTGCGCCAGCTCGTCGCCAGGGTGAAGTCGCGGGCCGGGCCGCCGTCGCCCGCCCGGAACCGCTCGCGGAACTCGCCGAGGTTCGCCGCGCTCGCGCCGCGCCAGCCGTAGATCGACTGGTTCGGGTCGCCGACCGCAGTGACGGCGGTGCCCGCGAAGAGCCGTGCGAGCAGCTCGGTCTGCACGACGGAGGTGTCCTGGTACTCGTCGAGCAGCACGACGCGGAACCGGGCCCGCAGTTCCTCGCCCGCCTCCGCACGCTTCTCGACGGCCCGCAGGGCGAGCACCACCTGGTCGGCGTAGTCGACGGCGCCGCGCTCGCGCTTCGCGGCGTCGTACTCGGCGGCGAGGTCGACGAGCAGCTCGAGCTGCGCCACGTCGTCGATCACCGTGAGCATGTCGGCGCGCTCGTAGCGGTCGCCGAGCGGCAGCTCGCGCAGCTCGGCGAAGCGCGCGCCGAGCTGCCGCACCCGCTCGGGGTCGGCCGCGTTGTCGGCGAGCCCCGCGGCGATGCGGAGGGTGGCGTCGACCACCGCGTCGAGGCGCTTGTCGAGCAGCTCGAGCCGCGGGTCGACGCTGCGGATGACGACCGAGCGGGCGAGCTGCCAGGCGGCCGCCTCGCCGAGCACGACGCCCTCGCCGTCGCGACCCAGCACGAGCGCGTTGTCGCGGAAGACCGCGCTCGCGAAGGCGTTGTAGGTGGAGATCTCGGGGGCGTCGAACAGGTCGTGCCCCTCGGGGGTGAGCCCCGCCTCGTGCAGCTCGGCGAGGCGCACGCGGATGCGCTCGGCGAGCTCGCCGGCCGCCTTGCGGGTGAAGGTGAGGCCGAGCACCTCGGCGGGGGCGACGTGGCCGTTCGCGACGAGCCACAGCACGCGGTTCGCCATCGTCTCGGTCTTGCCGGAACCCGCCCCCGCCACCACGAGCGCGGGCTCACGCGGGTCGGCCTCGATGACCGCGGTCTGCTCGGGGGTCGGATAGCGCACGGTGCCGTCGCCCCCGCTCCGGGCGCGCACCTCGCCGAGCGCCTCCGCGATGCGGGCGGCGCTCACGGTCGGGCGCGCGGATGCCGACTCAGTCATGCGTCACCTCCGGCACCCGCGGGAGCACGGCATCCGGATCGGGTCGCGGCCCGTACGAGACCGGTTCGAGCGGACCCTCGAACCCGGCCGCCGCCATGACCGCGGCCGCCGCGATCACCCGGGCGCGGAAGTCGTCGAGGGCCTCCGCGTCGAGGGTCGCCTGCACCGCCTCGCGGTAGCGCTTGCCGCCCACCCCCTCCTTGACGAAGACGAGCTTCGCCCCGCCCGCACGGTGCTCGCCGTGCGGGGCGAGGAACTCGTCGAGCACCCCCTCGGTGTAGGCGAGCTGGTAGATGCCGAGCTGCGGATGCCCCGCGATCTCGGTCTTCGAGGTGACGGCGCGGCCCGTCTTCAGGTCGACGATGACGACCTCGCCGCCCGCGCCGAGCTCGACCCGGTCGATCGAGCCGCTCACGAGCACGTCGTCGGTGAGCGGGAAGCGGAAGCGGCTCTCGGCGCCGACGAGCGTCTTGCCGGCGCGCACGAAGTCGCCGAGGTACTCGGACAGCCCCCGGATGAGCCCGAGCGTCGCCCGCCGCTGGAACTCGGCGAGCCAGGGCGCCTCGAAGGGCAGCTCGGGCCAGCGCTGCTCGACGCGCGCCCACAGCGCCTCGACGTCGGGCGACGGGGAGGTCTCCATGGCCCAGTGCACGATGGTGCCCACGCTCATCGCGAGGGAGGAGCCGGACGCGGCGAGCCGCGAGAGCGCCCAGTCGAGCGGCGACTCCTCGACGTTCTTCAGCTGCGAGGGCGACACCCGCACGGGTTCGTCGGCGAACAGCGGGCGCTCGGACGAGGGCTCGACGAGGCCGAGCCACTGCGCCGGGTCGGCGCCGGGCACCCCCTCCGCGGCGAAGCGGGCGAGGATCGCCGCGGCTCCCGCGCGATCGTGGGGGCGATCCCCCGCCGGCGCGGTCAGCTCCTGACGCAGCCGCCCCGTGAGCCCGCGCAGCGTGAGCGGCCCGGTCATGCGATCCCTGAGCGCCGACGGCACCTCCGGGGCGAGCGAGAACAGCACGCTGCGGGTCTCGTCGTCGTTGTCGACCGCGGCCAGCACGACGCGTTCGGATGCCCGGGAGACCGCGAGGGCGAACATGCGCAACTCGTCGTCGAGCACGAGCTTGCGCTCGTCGATCGTGCCGGTCTCGCGCCCCTCGAGCACGCGCGCGAGGCGCTGCGGGGCCAGCAGCGAACCGCGCGGGCGCAGGTTCGGCCAGCCGCCGTCCTGCAGGGACGCGACCACGACCGTGCGGAACTCGAGCCCCACGAGGGCGGAGGGGGTGGCGACGAGCACGGCGTCGTCGGCCCGCGGCGGGGCGAGCAGGTCGTCGGCGATGTCGGAGTCGAGCACGTGCTCGAGGAACTCGATCGCCCCCTCGGTGGGCTGCTGCTCGACGTAGCGCTTGGCCGCCGCGAACAGGGCGACGACGCCGTCGAGGTCGCGGTTCGCCTCCGCCGCCTCGATCCCGCCGCCGAGCGCCTGCCGCCGCCAGCGCTCGGCCACGCCGCTGCGCTCCCACGCCGTCCAGAGCAGCTCCTCGATCGTGGAGCGCTCGGCCATGTCGCGCAGCACCCCGAGGGTCTCGGCGAGCCGCGCGGCGCGCTTCGCCGCGCGCCCCTCGATCGTGGCGAACCGGCCCGGCTCGGCGAGCGCCTCGGCCACGAGCTCGGCACCGGGACGGGAGCCGCCGCCCGCGAGCTCCTCGTGCCGCAGGGCGAGCCGCAGCCGCCGGAGGCCGAGCGCATCGAGCCCGCCGAACGGTCCCGCGAGCAGCTCGGCGGCCGTGACCGGATCGAGGGCGCGGCGCCCGATGCCCACCTCGACGAGCGCCAGCAGAGCGCGCGGGGCGGGGTCGTCGCGCAGCGGCGTGCCGCGGCCCGTCGTGCGGGTGGGCACCTCGGCGCGGGCGAGGGCGCGGGCGAGCTCGGGGATCTGCGCGCCCGAGCGCACCACCACCACGAGCTCCGACCAGCGGGCGCCGTGCAGCAGGTGCTCCTCGCGCAGCACGCGGGCGATGCCCGCGGCCTGGCGGGAGGGCGTGGTCGTCAGCACGGTCGACACGGGCGGCCGCTCGGGGTCGGCGGATGCCTCCCCCTCCCCCGCGGCGACCGTGGCGCGCCGCTGGGGCCCGGCCGCCGCCGTGCCGATGCGCTCGACGGTGCGCGACACGAGCGCGCGCACCTCGGGGCCGCCGCGGTGCACCGTCTCGAGCACCAGCCCGGCCCCCTCGGGGATGCCGAGCGCGGTCGCGAAGCGGCCCACGGCATCCGCCTCACCGCCGCGGAAGGCGTTCGCGGCGACATCCGGGTCGCCGAAGGCGATGACCGTGACGCCCCGCGCGGCGAGGGCCCGCAGCACCGCCATGGTCGACTCGGTGGCCTCCTGCAGATCGTCGACGACGACGAGCCGCAGCCGGTCGACGCGCTCGCCCGCCGTGCCGTCGTGGACGGCCTGCACCGCGAAGCGCACGAACTCGGCGGCGTCGAACTGGTCGGGGCGGTTCTGGGCCTGCAGCACCTGGTACTCGCCGAGGAAGCGCGCGGCGGCGGCCCAGTCGGGCCGGCCCGCGTCGCGCGCGATGGCGGCGAGGCGGGCGGCGTCGACCCCGTACTCGGTGGCGCGCGCCATGAGCTCGCGCAGCTCGCCGCGGAAGCCGCGCAGCCCGCGCACCTCGGGGGTGAGCGGTTCCGGCCAGTCCGGACCGGTGCCGTCGGCGAGGTGCCCGGCCAGGATCGCGGCGATGTCGGCATCCTGCTCGGTTCCGGTGAGCAGACGCGGCACTGTGCGGCCGGCGGCACGCGCCGCAGCGCCCACGAGCTCGAAGGCGAGGGAGGCGACCGTGCGGGCGAGCGGGCCGTCGGTGGGGGTGCCGAGGCGGCGCGCGATGCGGTCGCGCAGGCGGCTCGCGGAGGCGCGGGACGGCGCGAGCACGAGCAGCTGCTCGGGCGCGAGGCCCTCGGCCACCCGCCGCGCGACCAGCTCGACGGCCGTCGTCGTCTTGCCGGTCCCGGGCGCCCCCAGCACCGCGGCGGACGCGTCGACCGGCAGCGCGAGCACCGCCCGCTGCGACGCGTCGAGCTCGACCGGCCCGGCCTCCTCGAGCGCGTCGACGACGAAGCGGGCACCGGGCATGCCGCTACCGTAGCGCCCGCCTGCGACAGCCATTCCGCCCACGGTGAACGCCCCCGGATGCCGCCCACGGCATCCTCTACGCTCGAGACGTGGACATTCGCATCGGTATCGCCAACACCGCCCGTGAGCTCTCCTTCGAGAGCTCGCAGACCCCCGCCGAGGTCGAGAAGGCCGTCGAGAAGGCGCTCACGGCGGGCGACCCGTTCATCTCGCTCAGCGACGACAAGGGCAAGATCTACATCGTGCCGACCGCGGGCCTCTCCTACATCGAGGTCGGCGGCGGCGAGTCCCGTCGGGTCGGCTTCGTCGCGTAGCCCCCGGCTCGCCTAGGATCGCCGCGTGGAGATCGTCTTCGTCACCGTCATCGGCGCCGGCATCGGCGGCCTCATCCGCTACCTCGTGCCCGGTCGCCGCAGCTACGGTCTCGCCCTGCTGCCGGGCATCGGCGCCGCGGTGACGGCGGTCGTCTGGGTGATCCTGCTGTGGCTCGGCTGGACCTTCGACGGCGGCTGGATCTGGACCGTCTCGATCACCGCGGGCGCCGTCGCCTCGCTCCTCACGGCCCTGCTGCTGCCGCGGGCGCGCGCCGCATCCGACGCCCGCCGCCTCCACGAGCTCTCCGGCGGCCGCATCTAGGGCGCTGCCGCCCGTCCCCGCCTTTTTCGCAACTCAGGACTTCCCACCGTTTTCGCCCCACGCGGCCCCTTTTTCGGCGTCATCTCCTGAGTTGCGAAAGCAGCTGTTCTCGCAACTCAGGAGATTCCCGCAGCATCCAGGCGCCGACGCGCCCGCCGCACGATTTCTCCTGAGTTGCGGATGCCGCGGTGCGCGAGGATCGCGGCGAGGATCGTCTCGGCGACCTCCCGCGGCTCGTACACGATCTGTGCGTAGCGGAAGTGCAGCACGGTGTACCCGGCGCGGGTGAACACGGCGTCGCGTCGCCGATCGCGCGCCGTCACCTCGGCGTCGTGGAACTCGTGGCTGTCGCCCTCGACGAGGATGAAGCCCTCCACCTCCAGGTCCCCGTATCCGGCTCCTGCGACGAACGGCTGGGTGCGCACCGAGAGCCCCATCACCAGGCACAGCCAGCGCGGGAAGGTCTCGATCCCGGATGCGGCACCCGCGTCGGCGAGCGCGACGAGCCGGGCACGGTCGGCGGGAAGCGACTGCGCCAGCTCCCGCAGCGACCGGCGCGACATGAGTCGTTCGTGCAGCACGCTGTCGAGCACCGCGAGCGCCTCCCGCTCGGGCAGGCAGACGACGGCCAGCAGCAGCGCATCCCACAGCCCCGCGTGGGCGTGGTCCGCCGCCCGCGGACGTTCGAGGGGTCTCCAGTGGATGCGGCAGCCAGGTTCGACGAAGTCGAGCGGCTCGGTGCGTTCGTCGCGGTCGCGGAGCCGCGCCGCGTTCGGGGCGATCTGCAGGTGCACCGTGTCGCCCGGGTCGAGCGTCCACACACCGCGACGTCGCAGCTCGGAGACGCACGACATCCGTCCGCCGACGCGCACCGCCCGCTGCACAGGCAGCTCGAGCTCGGGTCGGCCGTAGTAGCCGCGACGGATCCGGATGAGGCTGCCGTCGTGGACGGCTGCGGCGAGCTGGACCACGCTCGCGCCGCGACCGACGAGGTTGAGACGGGTGAGCACGTCGGTGTCGCCGAACAGGGATGCCGGATGCGGGCGGAGAGGAGGCTGCATGTGCCGATGCTGGCGGCCGCCGCCCCCACCCCGTATGCCGCACCGCGTGATTCGTGGATGACGCCGCATGCGCCGGCCTGTGGAGGTGCCGTCACCATCCCGCCGCGCCGCCTCCACCGCTTTCGCAACTCAGGACATCCGCCCGTATCGGCGGCCGCATGCCCCGCAAGGGACGCATCTTCCTGAGTTGCGAAACCCGCGCGTCGCGCGTGGGGATCGCAACTCAGGAGGAACAGCCGCGGCGCGGGCAGATGCGGCGCTGCGGCGCGAAGTTCCTGAGTTGCGAAACCGGCAGGAGGGCGCCGCGCCCCTACGCCGTCAGGCCGAGGGCGTCCATGCGGCGGGTGTGGGCCGCGATGAGCTCCGTGAACACGGGGTCGACGCGCTCCTCCACCGAGATGGCGGGGTGCTGGTCGATGGCCGAACGCGCCACGAGCATCGTGTCGCCGATGAGGCGCCTGCCCCACATGGCCAGCCGGGAGGCGAGGCGCGGGTTCTCCTCGATGGCGCGGCGCAGCTCCTCCACGAGCACGCCCTCGGCCGCGTCGCGCTGCAGGATGACGGCCGTGCGGTCGTCGAGCTCGTCCGGGAGGCCGGCCGCGAGCCCCGCGAAGAAGTCCAGCAGGAAGCCGCTCGTGAGGTAGCAGGTCACCAGGATCTCGTACCAGTCGGCGCCCTTGGTGCGGCGCTGGAAGTCGTCGAGCAGCAGCCGGAACGGCTCCATCTCGACCGCCGGGTCGTCGTGCAGGCGCGCGAGCTCCGTCACGAGCTCCTCGTGCATCCGCAGCATCTCGGATGCCGCGCGCGCGAGCCGCGTCTTGGCATCTGTCGTGGGGGCGGTCGTCACGGCGCGGCCGAGGTTCTCGAACAGCACGATGGTGAGGTACGCGGTCTGCCCGAGGAAGCGCTCGGGCGTGGGCGCGAGGTCGCGCAGCTCGACGCGCGCGACGGCGACGGCCTCCGAGCGCGGGGCGACGTGGAGGGTTCCCGGGCGCGGACGCGTGCGACGACGGAACCAGGCCACCGGCTCAGTGTAGATCAGCCCGGTAGACTGACCGTATTCCCCTACCAGACAGGTATTCCTTGACTTTCCGCGATCTTGACATCGACCAGGACATGGTCGACGCCCTGGCGGCCAAGGGCATCATCGAGCCCTTCCCGATCCAGTCCCAGACCATCCCCCTCGGCCTCGCCAAACAGGACATCATCGGCCAGGCGAAGACCGGCACCGGCAAGACCTTCGGCTTCGGCCTTCCGGTCATCCAGGCGCTCGGCCCGAATCCGGAGCCCGGCGTGAAGGCCCTCATCGTCGTCCCCACGCGCGAACTGTGCGTGCAGGTCGCCGAGGACCTCGAGCTGGCCGCCTCCAACCGCCCCACCCAGATCGCCGCCATCTACGGCGGCAAGGCCTACGAGGGCCAGGTGGAGCAGCTGAAGGCGGGCGCCCAGATCGTCGTCGGCACCCCCGGGCGCCTGCTCGACCTGGCCGGCCAGCGCCTGCTCTCCCTCAAGGACGTGCAGGTGATGGTGCTCGACGAGGCCGACAAGATGCTCGACCTCGGCTTCCTGCCGGATGTCGAGAAGCTGTTCGCGCAGACCCCGGCGACCCGCCACACCATGCTGTTCTCGGCCACCATGCCGGGCCCCGTGGTCGCCCTCGCGCGCCGCTTCATGAACCGGCCCATCCACATCCGCGCGACGGACCCCGACGAGGGGCTCACGCAGGCGAACATCAAGCACGTCATCTACCGCGCGCACGCGCTCGACAAGGACGAGGTCATCTCGCGCATCCTGCAGGCGGAGGGTCGCGGCAAGACCGTGATCTTCACCCGCACGAAGCGCGCGGCGGCGAAGCTCGTGGAGGAGCTGAACGACCGCGGCTTCAACGCGGGCGCCGTGCACGGCGACATGAGCCAGGATGCGCGCGAGCGCTCGATGGCCGCGTTCAAGGCGGGCAAGAAGGACATCCTCATCGCGACGGATGTGGCGGCGCGCGGCATCGACGTCAACGACGTCACGCACGTCATCAACCACACGGTTCCCGACGACCCCGACACCTACCTGCACCGCGCCGGCCGCACCGGCCGCGCCGGCAAGACCGGTATCGCGGTGACGTTCGTCGACTGGGACGACATGCACAAGTGGGGCCTCATCAACCGCGGCCTCGACTTCGGCATCCCGGAGCCGACCGAGACGTACTCCTCGTCGCCGCACCTCTACACGGATCTCGACATCCCGGAGGGCACGAAGGGCCGCCTGAAGCCGGCCGCGCCGGCCGCAGAGCGCGCGCCGCGTGAGGGCTCCGGCCGTTCCGGGGAGGGCCGCACGCGTACCCGTACGCGCGGGGGCTCGGGCGGCGGTGCCGACAAGCCGGCCACCCGCACCGAAGGCGGCGGCACCCACGACGGGGGCGGCGCCGAGCACCACGACGGCAACACGGCTCCGGCCAAGCGCCGCCGTCGTCGTCGCCGCAGCGGCGGCTCGACCGGCGCACCCACCCCGCCGCCCGCCGGCTGAGCGGGCGGGGGAGGCCACGTGCGGCGGGAGCAGCAGCTCCCGCCGCACAGCTGTTTCCGCGCCCGGCGGCGCGGATCCTCCCGCCGTCGGATGCCGTCCCGGCGCGCGCACCGCGATACTGGAGACCATCGCGAGGCGAGGAGGTCGGATGATGCGCTCGCCACGCGTCGCGTCCGGGCTCCTCGGCGGCGCCCTCGCGGTCACCCTCACCGCCTGCTCGGCACCCGCCGAACCGGAGCCGACGCCGACCGTCTCGCGCGAGGCGGCATCCGCCCTGCGCTGCCTCGTCGACCACTCCCCCTGGACGCTCGACCTCGCCACCGTCGACGAGGCGTGGCGCGCGGCGATCCCCGCCGACCGGCCGGTGCTCGGCGGCGAGGTCGCCGGCACCGCCACGATGAGCTTCGCGTCGGCGTCCGGCTGGCGCTTCCGGGCGCACGGCGTCGCCTTCACCCTCTCGCTCGAAGACGGCGCGCAGGAGTCCACGACCGTCACGACGGATGCCGCGGGCGACTACGCGGTCTCGGAGGCGGGCGACGTGCTCGTGCTCGACGGGCTCGACGTCGACGAGACCCGCGCCGCGACGACGACGACGCCCGACGGCACCCGCACCGACGGCGTGAGCATCCCCGCGCCGGAGTTCCCCTGGACGGCGACGGATGCCGCGGAGCTGTCGTTCACGTGCACGGAGCACCGGCTCGTGATCAGCACGCCCGGCGTCGTGCCGTCGGGCTGGAGCCTGTCGCCGGGCTGACCGTGTCAACCTCCCGCGCGGCGGCGCGCGTCGCGAAGGTGAGGACATCCGAGGAGGACCCCATGACCACCACCACCACCCCATCGCCGCGCGGCATCGTCGCCGCCGCATCCGTCACCGCGACCGCCGCCCTGCTGTGCGCGTGCACCCCCGTCACGACGGGCCGGGGTGCGGAGGAGCCGCGACCCGCATCCGAGGCGCCCGCCGCCGACGCCCTCGACGAGGCGGGCGCCTGCCTCGTCGACCACTCGCCGTGGTCGCTCGACATCGGCAGGCTGCTCGACGACCACGCCGCCTTCCTCGGCAGCACCGCGCCGGAGGCCACCCCCAGCTCGTGGTCGGCCGAGGGCACGGCGCTCATGACGTTCACGGAGGGCGCGCGCATCTGGCAGTTCGTCGCCGAGGACGTCGTGTTCACGATCCAGATACCGACCGGAGACGGCCCCCTCACCGTCCGCTCGGCCCAGGTGGAGGAGCAGAACGGCGAGTTCCGCGTGATCGACGGGGGTTTCGTGATGATCGACGCCGCCGCATCGCTCGCCCACGTCGACGACACCACCACGACGTTCGCCGACGGGTCGGTCAGCGGCCCGCTGCCGGTCGGGGCGCCCCCGGTGTTCCCCTGGTCGCGCGACATCGTGACCGGTCAGACCTCGATCACGCACCAGTTCAGCTGCAGTGCGTCCGAGCTCGTGATCACGACCGCGAGCCCCTACGGCTACCATTTCGTGCCGGGCGCCTGAGCCATTTCGTGCCGGGCGCCTGAGCCGCGCTACGGCGTGCGGAACGGCCGCGCCCCGGTGCCGCGCGCCACGATCGCGGCGTACACCTCGGGGTCGGTCGTGTTCTCGGCGAGACGGTTCGGCTTGCCGGCGCCGTGGTAGTCGCTCGATCCGGTCGTGACGAGGCCGAAGCGCCGGGCGACCTCGGCCCAGTGCGCGCGACCGGATGCCGGGTTGTCGCGGTGGTCGAGCTCGAGGCCGAACAGTCCCGCGTCGACGAGCGCCCGCATCCGCGCATCCGACAGCACCCGCTCGGGTCCCCGGGCGCCCGGATGCGCGATGACCGGCACGCCGCCGGCTCCGGCGATGAGCCGCACCCCCTCGAGCGGCGGCGGCGCCTCGTGCGGGCGGTAGTAGCCGCCCCGCCAGTGCAGGATCGTCGCGAACGCGGCCGAGCGGTCGGGCACGTGCCCGCGGGCCACGAGCGCGTCGGCGATGTGCGGGCGGCCCACGGTGGCGCCGGGCGTGGTCTGGGCGAGCACGTCCTCCCAGTCGAGGGCGTAGTCGGCGGCGATGCGCTCGACCATCGCCTCGGCCCGGTGCAGCCGCTCGGAGCGGATCGCGGCGGTCGCCTCGACGAGGGCCGCATCCGTCGGGTCGACGAGGTAGCCGAGGATGTGCACGCTCGCGTAGTCGAGCTGGGTCGACAGCTCGATGCCCGGCACGATCTCGAGCCCCGTGCCGTCCGCCGCGATGAAGGCCTGGTCCCAGCCGGCCGTCGAGTCGTGGTCGGTGATGGCGAGCACCCCGAGCCCCGCGGCGACGCCCGCCGCGACGAGCTCCGCCGGGGTCTCGGTGCCGTCGGACACGCTCGAGTGCGCGTGCAGATCGATCGGTCCCGGCATCCCCTCATGCTAGAGCGGCGCCCGGCCGTCCCGCCGGGGCGGATGCACAGCATCCGCGCCCTAGGCTCATGACGATGATCCGTCGCATCCTCGCCGCCGCGGTCACGCTCGCCCTCGCCTTGCTGCTGCTCGTCGCCTGCTGGCCGCAACTGCTGGGCCTCGAGCGTGTGCTGGGTGTCGCCCAGCTCGTGTCGTTCCGCGGGATCGCCGCGCTCGTCGCGGTGCTCCTGGCGGTGCTGCTGACGCTCGTGGCGCTGCTGTCGCCGCGCGGACGCCGCTTCTTCGCGGGGCTCGCCGTGCTGCTGCTCGCCTTCTCGGTCGTGTCGACCGGCGTGCTCGCGGTGCGGGGCTTCGGGAACGGCGCCCTCCAGACCCTCGCCCCCGGCGACCTCGTGGTGCTCAGCTGGAACACCCTCGGCGAGGCGCCCGGCGCCGAGCGGATCGCGGAGCTCGCGGTCGAGCAGGAGGCGGATGTCGTGGCGCTGCCGGAGACGAGCCCGGATGCCGCGGAGCAGATCGCGACGCTCATGGCGGCCGCGGGCCGCCCCGTGCAGGCGCTCGGCGTGCAGTTCGACCACATCTCGAAGGCGCGCTCGACCATGCTGCTCGTCTCGACCGCACTCGGCGAGTACCGCGTCGACGAGACCGTCGGCAACACCGTCACCCTGCCGAGCGTCGTGGCCGTGCCCGTCGACGGCACGGGTCCCACGATCATCGCCGCGCACCCGGTGGCGCCCGTGCCCGAGGAGATGGACGGCTGGCGCGCGAGCCTCGACTGGCTCGCCGAGCGCTGCGCCGACGCGGACGCCGACCTCGTCGTCGCGGGCGACCTCAACTCGACCCTCGACCACTGGGCCTCGCTCGGCTCGGACGTCGGCCTCAACCAGTGCCGCGACGCCGCCCGCGCCACCGGCAACGCGGCGGTCGGCACCTGGCCGACCCGCATGCCGCCCCTGCTCGGCACCCCCATCGACCACGTGCTCGCGACCGACGCCTGGCAGATCGTCGGATTCCGGGTGCTCGAGTCGGAGGACGGCGCCGGATCCGACCACCGTCCCGTGCTCGCCCAGCTGCGGCCCGCATCCTGAGCTCCGCGGGCCGCCATCAGCCGTCGGTGGGAGGATGGGGGCATGGCTGACACCACCCCCGTCGCATCGGACACCGCCCCCGCCGCCATCGCGGCCAACGCGAACCGCTCCACGACCCCCACCTCCGCGTCGTTCCGCGAGTTCATCTTCGCCAACTGGGCCGACCGGCCCGACGTGCCGCCCTCGCCGCGCGCGCAGGCCGCCTTCGCCGCCGCCCGCCGGCTGCGCATCTCCGCCGCCTTCCCGGGCGCCACCATCGTCATCCCCGCGGGCCCCGCCAAGGTGCGCTCCAACGACACCGACTACCCCTACCGCGCGCACTCCGCGTTCTCGCACCTCACCGGCTGGGCGAGCGACACGGTGCCCGGCAGCGTGCTCGTGATCTCCCCCGACGACGCGGGCGCCACCCTCTACTTCACCCCCACCGCGGGCCGCGACTCCGACGAGTTCTACGCCAACGCGGCCATCGGCGAGTTCTGGACGGGCCCGCGCCCCTCGCTCGACCACGTCGCCGCCGACCTCGGCCTCGCGACCCGCCCGCTCTCCGAGCTCGCGGCCGAGGGCGAGCAGGTGCTCGTGCTGCGCGGTGTCGACGCGGACGCCGACGCGCTCGCCGCCCCGGACGCCGCGGATGCGGAGCTCACCCGCGCGGTCAGCGAGCTGCGGCTCGTGAAGGACGCCTACGAGGTCGACGAGCTGCGCG
The DNA here is from genome assembly GCF_003627075.1 of Protaetiibacter intestinalis. Lineage (NCBI taxonomy): Bacteria > Bacillati > Actinomycetota > Actinomycetes > Micrococcales > Microbacteriaceae > Protaetiibacter > Protaetiibacter intestinalis. The sequence continues at coordinate 343,444 of NZ_CP032630.1, forward strand.
CCGCGATCGACGCCACGCGCGCCGGCTTCGACGACGTCATCGCCGACTTCCCGCAGATCGTCGCCCACCCGCGCGGCGAGCGCCTCGTCGAGGGCACCTTCAACCGCCGGGCACGCGCCGAGGGCAACACGGTCGGCTACGACACGATCGCCGCCTCCGGGCCGCACGCCTGCATCCTGCACTGGACCCGCAACGACGGGCCGGTCGTCCCGGGCGACCTGCTGCTGCTCGACGCGGGCGTCGAGCTCGACTCGCTCTACACGGCCGACATCACCCGCACCCTGCCCGTCTCGGGCACCTTCACCGAGGTGCAGCGCCGCGTCTACGAGGCCGTGCGCGAGGCGGCGGATGCGGCGTTCCAGATCGTGCGGCCGGGCATCCGGTTCCGCGAGATCCACGCGGAGGCCATGAAGGTGATCGCCGCGCGCACCGCCGAGTGGGGCTTCCTGCCGGTGAGCGCCGAGGCCTCGCTCGAGCCCGACGCGCAGTACCACCGCCGCTACATGGTGCACGGCACGAGCCACCACCTCGGCATCGACGTGCACGACTGCGCGCAGGCCCGCCGCGAGCTCTACCTCGACGGCGTGCTGGAGCCCGGCATGGTGTTCACGATCGAGCCGGGCCTCTACTTCCAGCCCGACGACCTCACGGTGCCCGAGGAGTACCGCGGCATCGGGGTGCGCATCGAGGACGACATCCTCGTCACCGAGACCGGCGCCGAGAACCTGTCGGCCGGCATCCCGCGCACCGCCGACGAGGTCGAGGCCTGGCTGGCGCGCTGAGCGCCACCCCCGTTCGGAGGCGTCCGTCCGGAACGGCTCAGGGGTTGCGTGCCAGCACGTCCTGGGCCCGGGTGAGATACCCGGGCTCCAGGATGATCTGGTAGTTCGCGGCGACGACCTGCGTCATCGACTCGAAGTCGCGGTTGCGGCGCTGGATGGCGTAGCTCGCGAGCTGCAGGAACAGGCCGAGGGCCGCACCGATGAAGACCGCGGCCGCGAACAGCTGCCACGTGAAGGTCGGCGAGAGCAGGCTGAAGAACAGCCCGAGGAAGATGCCGAGCCAGGCGCCCGAGAGCACCCCCGAGAGCGCGGCCCGGTTCCAGGAGCGCTTGCGGGTGACGATCTCGACGCTCGTGAGACCGTTGCCCACGATCGCGAGCTTCGCGATCGGGAAGTCGGCCTTGGCGAGCCGGTCGACGACCTGCTGGGCGTCCGGATAACTGTCGTAGGTGCCCAGCACGTCGCCGTGCGGCACGGTCAGCGGCACGCCGCGGCGCGCGAAGGGCGAGGTGTTCGACACCCGTTCATTGTGGCATCCGGCGGGTAGGGTTTCATCGTGAGCGCCACGAGAGTCTTCGTCGCCCGTCTGGCCGGGTGCTCCGTCTTCGACCCCAACGGCGACCGGGTCGGCCGGGTGCGCGACGTGCTCGTCGTCTTCCGCAACGCCGGATCGCCCCGCGTCGTGGGTCTCATCGTCGAGATCCCCGGGCGCCGCCGGGTCTTCGTGTCCATCGGGCGCGTCACGAGCATCGGCGCCGGCCAGATCATCACGACGGGCCTCATCAATCTGCGCCGCTTCGAGCAGCGCGGCGGCGAGGTGCGCGTGATCGCCGAGCTGCTCGGGCGCCAGGTGGTGCTGCGCGACGGATCCGGCGACGCCACCATCGAAGACGTCGCGATCGAGGAGTCCGCCCCCGGCGAGTGGGAGGTGGGCGACCTGTTCCTGCGCCGACCCCGCACGGGCGCGGCCCCGTTCGGCAAGGGCGCCACCGTGCTCGCCGGCTGGGACAGGGTGCGCGAGAAGACCGACACGGGCGAGGCGCAGTCCGCCGAGCACCTCATCGCGACCTACTCGGATCTGCTGCCCGCCGACCTCGCCTCCACGCTCCTCGACCTGCCCGAGGAGCGCCGCATGGAGGTCGCCGAGGAGCTCTCCGACGACCGCCTCGCCGACGCCCTCGAGGAGATGCCCGAGACCGAGCAGGTCGAGATCCTCACCCAGCTCGATGACGAGCGCGCCGCCGACGTGCTCGACCAGATGCAGCCCGACGACGCCGCCGACCTCATCGCCCAGCTGCCGGAGGAGCGGGGCGAGGCCCTGCTCGAGCTCATGCAGCCCGAAGAGGCCGAGGACGTGCGCTTCCTGCTGAACTACGCGCCCGAGACGGCGGGCGGTCTCATGACGACCGAGCCCATCATCGTCTCGGCGGATGCGACGGTGGCCGAGGGGCTCGCCCTCATCCGCCGGCACGAGCTCGCCCCGGCGCTCGGCGCCGCGGTGTGCGTGACGCTGCCGCCCTACGAGCCGCCGACCGGCCGCTTCCTCGGTTTCGTGCACTTCCAGCGGATGCTGCGCTACCCGCCGCACGAGCGGCTCGGCACCCTCATCGACCCGAGCCTCGAGCCGGTCTCCCCCGAGACGAGCGCGGCCGAGGTCGCGCGCATCCTCGCCTCCTACAACCTCGTCTCGCTTCCCGTCGTCGACGAGAAGCACCGCCTCGTCGGGGTGGTGACCATCGACGACGTCCTCGACTACCTCCTGCCCGACGACTGGCGAAGTACCCCGGCCGAACCCGAACCCGTGAGCACGGGCACCGCAGCCATCCCGACCCGAGGAAGGAGGACCTCGCATGGCACGTCGTAACGAGCCCCGACTCGACTCGCCCAAGGGCATCCGCCCCGCGTGGGGTTTCCGCCCCTCGGGCCGCGACCGCATGGGCCGCTTCTCGGAGTCGTTCGCGCGCGCGATGGGCACGAGCTGGTTCCTGATCGGCATGACGGTGATCGTCGTGGTGTGGCTGACGTACAACACGCTCATGCCCGTCGAGTACCAGTTCGACCCGCGCTCCTCGAACTTCACGCTGCTGACGCTCATCCTGTCGCTGCAGGCCTCGTACGCCGCGCCCCTCATCCTGTTGGCGCAGAACCGCCAGGACGACCGAGACCGCGTGCAGATCGAGCAGGACCGCCAGCGCGCCGAACGCAACCTCGCCGACACCGAGTACCTCGCCCGCGAGGTGGTGGCGCTGCGGCTCGCGGTCAAGGAGATGGCGACGAAGGACTTCATCCGTGCCGAGCTGCGCGCGCTGCTCGAAGAGCTCGACAAGGAGAAGGAGCCCGACGAGGTCGCCAAGTGACCTCGTCATCCGCCTCCGCGGATGCCGTGCGCGCCGCGCTCGCGCGCGTGCAGGATCCGGAGATCCGGCGCCCCATCACCGAGCTCGACATGGTGCACGGGGTGTCGGTGACGGATGGCGTGGCCGAGGTCGGCCTGCGGCTCACGATCGTCGGCTGCCCGGCCGCCGACCGCATCGAGCGGGACGTGCGGGCGGCGGTGCTCGCGGTGCCGGGCGTGGAGTCGCTCGAGCTCGAGGTGGGCGTCATGACGCCCGTCGAGCGCGAGGCGCTCGTCACGCGGCTGCGCGGCGAGCGGCGGATGCCGTTCGGCCCGGGCACGCTCACGCGCGTCATCGCGGTCACCTCGGGCAAGGGCGGCGTCGGCAAGTCGACCATGACGGCCGAGCTCGCGGTCGCCCTCGCCGCCCGCGGCCTCGCGGTGGGACTCGTCGACGCCGACGTGTTCGGCTTCTCGATCCCCGGCATCCTCGGCATCCCGGACGCCAAGCCCACCCAGGTGGGCGACATGATCCTGCCGCCCGTGGCGCACGGGGTGAAGGTCATCTCGATCGGCATGTTCGTCGACGACAAGACCCCCGTGTCGTGGCGCGGGCCGCTGCTGCACCGCACGATGCAGCAGTTCCTCACCGACGTGTACTTCGGCGACCTCGACGTGCTGCTGCTGGATCTGCCGCCCGGCACGGGGGATGTCGCGATCACGCTCGGGCAGCTGCTGCCGAACGCCGAGGTGCTCGTCGTGACGACCCCGCAGACGGCCGCCGCGGGGGTCGCCGAGCGCTCGGGGCTGCTCGCCCGGCAGACCGGCCAGACGGTCGTCGGCGTCGTCGAGAACATGACGGGCGGGGTGTTCGGCTCCGGCGGCGGCGACGAGGTGGCGCGGCGGCTCGAGGTGCCCGTGCTGGCCCGCGTTCCGCTCTCGGGTGCCGTCGCGGCATCCGGGGATGCGGGTGCGCCGCTCGTGCTGGGCGACGGGGCCGACCCGGCCGCCGCCGCCCTGCTCGCCCTCGCCGACGCCCTCGCGGCGCGCGGCCGCGGCCTCGCCGGCCGTTCGCTGCTGTAGGCCTCAGGCGGGCTCGACGAGCCGACCCAGCAGCTCGACGAGCAGGCGCTCGGCGAGCGCGGGCGGCAGCGCCTCGATGACCGCGACGAGCGGCGCCTGCGCATCCGGCAGCTCGGCACCCCCGCCGATGCCGAAGCCCTGCAGCAGCGCCCACACCGTGTCCGCGTCGAGCGCGGTCTCGTCGAGCGGCGGCAGCGCCGCCAGCAGCGCCGACGCGTCGACGTGCGGGATGCCGCGCACGGCATCCGCGCCCGCCACGAGCGCCGCGCCGAGCTCGCCGAGCACCGCCTCCGTGACGGGCGTGACCGTGAGGTGGGTCGTCGAGGGCAGCACCGTGCCGTCCGCCTGCCGCAGCGCGGGCTGCAGCTGCAGCACGAAGCCGTGCGCGCGCACCGCGTCGGCCCAGTGGTGAGGGTCGACCTGTCGCTCGGCCGGCACCGAATCGTCGCTCGCGACCGCGAACAGCGGGCCGACCGGCTCCCCCACGACGCGCAGACCCTCGATGCCCGCGACCGTCTCCCGCAGGGCCGCCGTGGCACGCGCGCAGGAGGCGGCGAGCTCGCCGAGCCCCTGGGTACCGAGCGTCTCGGTGATCGCCCACGCGGCGGCCAGCGGCCCGGCCGACTTCGAACCGAGGATCGTGGGGTTGACGACCGGGTACCCCGGCCAGCGGGTGGTGGCGAAGAACTGGTGCCGCTGCCGGTCGCGCCCGCGCTGCAGCAGCACGGAGGCGCCCTTCGGCGCGTAGCCGAACTTGTGCAGATCGGCGCTCACGCTCGTGACGCCCGGCACCCGGAAGTCCCACGGCGGCAGCTCGCCCGGCCAGAACGGCAGCACGAGGCCGCCGATGCAGGCGTCGACGTGCAGCGCGATGCCGCGCTCGGCCGTCACCTCGGCGACCTCCGCCACCGGGTCGAGCACCGCGAAGGGGTAGTTGGGGGCCGAGAGCACGACGAGCGCGACGTCGTCGCCGAGCCGGGCCACGACATCCGCGGCCGAGACGGCACCGTCCGGCCCCACCGGCACGAGGTCGAGCTCGAGGTCGAGGTAGGCGGCGGCCTTCTGGAACGCGGCATGCACGGTCGTCGGCGCGAGCAGCCGCGCCCTGCCCCGCGGATGCGTCTGCCGCCAGAGCTCGCGCGCCGTCTTGACCGCGAGCAGGCAGCTCTCGGTGCCGCCCGAGGTCGCCGAGCCGACGACCTCCGCGTCGCCGTGCAGCAGCCCGCGCACGAAGCCCACGAGCTCCGCCTCGAGCACACCGACCGAACGGAAGGTGGTGGGGTCGAGGCCGTTGACGGGCAGCACCTCGCGGATCGCGCGGGCCGCGACCTCGTCGACAGCCGCGAGCCCCGAGTCGTACACGTAGCTGAGCACGTGGCCGCCGTGGGTAGGGGCGTCGAGCTCGCGCAGGGCGCGGAGCCGTGCGATGACCGCCTCGGGGTCGGTCGGCGCGCTCACGAACCGGCCCCGGCATCCGCGACGACCGTCGCATCGTCGCGGATGTCGGCGCGTCGCAACGGATAGCGGCCGAGCGTCCACAGGCTCGCGCCGATGAGGATGGCCGGCACGATCGAGAAGCTCAGCACGATGCCGGCGATCGCGTTCGGATCCTGCGTGAGCACCTGCCCCGCGACACCCTCGCGGTAGCCCGTGACGGCGAGCGCGAGCGACAGCACGATCGCACCGAGCGCCATGCCGGTCGTCTCGCCCGCCGTCCACACCCCGCCGAAGGTGCCCGCGCGGCCCGGGCCGTGCGTGCGGGCATCGTGCGAGATGACGTCGGGCAGCATCGCCATCGGCAGCGTCTGCATCCCCGCGTAGGCGGCGCCCGCGAGGGCGACGGGCGCGTACAGCCAGGCGCCCGGCATCCAGACGAGCAGCACGAGCGACAGCGCGGCCAGCCCGAACAGGATCGAGGCCAGCCCGAACGCCCACTCCTTGCCCGTGCGGCGGGCCACGACCGCCCAGACGGGCGCGCAGACGAGGGCGGGCGCGATGAGCGCGACGAAGAGGAACGTCGTGCCGTCGTCGGGGTCGTTCAGCACCCACTTGGCGATGTAGGCGGCACCCGCGAGCATCATGCCGGTCGCGAGAGCCTGCAGCATGAAGGTCGCGAGCAGGGTGCGGAACGGGCGGCTGCGGCGCAGGGCGGCGACGCCGTCGGCGTAGAAGGAGGCGAGGGATGCGCGCGGCGGGGCGGGCTGTGCGGGGCCGCGCTCGGCCGAGAACACCGCCACCAGCATCCCCGCACCGAGCAGCAGGCCCGCGACGACGGCCATGCCGAGGTAGCCCTCGAAGGTCTCGCCGCCGAACGCCTTCCGCAGCGCCGGGCCGCCCGCGCCGAACAGCAGGATCGCGAGGGTCAGCACGACGACGCGCACCGACAGCAGGCGGGTGCGGGCGTCGTAGTCGTCCGTCAGCTCGGCCGGCAGGGCGATGTAGGGCACCTGGAACAGGCTGAACGCGGTGGCCGCGAGGATGAACGCCGCGAGCACCCAGAGCCCGCCCGCCACCGGGCCGATGCCCGGCACGACCGCGAAGGTGAGGATGAAGAACACCGGCAGCAGCAGGGCGCCGAGCAGCATGAAGCGCCGCCGGGAGCCGGTGACGGCGAGCGAGCGGTCGCTGCGGCCGCCGATCACGGGGTCGATCACGACATCCCAGACCTTCGCGACCGTCACGAGCAGGCCCGCCCAGATCGCGGCCACGCCGAGCGTGTCGGTGAGGTAGATCACGAGCACGAGACCCGGGAGGGTCGCGAACCCGCCCGTGCCGATCGAGCCGGCCGCGTAGCGGGCGACGACGGATGCGCGAAGCGGTGCCGACGACGACGTCATGTCGGTCACCCTATCCCGCGCCGCTCCCCCGCCACGTAGGCTGGGAGGGCACGCCGAGCCGACCAGGAGCCCCGCCCCGATGACCGAGCCGACCCCCGCATCCGACGGACCCCGCAGCTACCGCCCCCAGACCCCGTGGGTGAGCGCCGTCGGGTACTTCATCTTCTTCAGCCGCTGGCTGCAGGCGCCCCTCTACCTCGGGCTGATCGTCGCGCAGGCGATCTACGTGGTCGTCTTCATGGTGGAGCTGTGGCACCTCGGCGAGGAGGTCATCTCGCACTGGCCGCACGTCGACGAGGCGACCATCATGCTGGGCGTGCTCGGCCTCATCGACGTGGTCATGATCGCCAACCTGCTCATCATGGTGATCATCGGCGGCTACGAGACCTTCGTCTCGCGCATCAAGGTCGACGGCCACCCCGACCAGCCGGAGTGGCTCAGCCACGTCAACGCGAACGTGCTCAAGGTGAAGCTCGCGATGGCGATCATCGGCATCTCGTCGATCCACCTGCTGAAGACCTTCATCGCCGTGAGCGACATCGGCTCGGATGTGGTGGTCGACGACACGACGGGCGAGCGGTACACCTCGGAGGGCGTGTTCTGGCAGGTGATGATCCACCTGACCTTCATCCTCTCGGCGCTCGCGCTCGCCTGGATCGACCGGATGTCGGTCAAGGCGCACCTCGCCCACGCGCCCCGGGAGGGCGAGCAGCCGCTCGAGCCGCACCTCGGCGCGGCGCGCTGAGACCTCAGCCCGCGAGCGGCTCGATGAGGGCCGGGTCGAGCGGGTCGACGGTGCGCGAGTTGTTGACGCGCCGGTCGACCTCGTAGCCGCTGAGGGTCGCGGCGACCTCGCCGGAGACCGCCTCGAGCAGGTCGAGCATGCGCTGCCGTTCGGCCTCCGTGTCGAGCCTGGCGGGGTTCAGCCACTCCTCGTAGACGTCGCGCGTGAGGAACGCGGGCATGCGGTCGTGCACCTCGCCCGAGGCATCCCGCGCCTCGCGCGTGACGATGACGCACGAGACCGCCCAGTCGCCCTCGACCCTGCGGGCGGTCGCGAGGCCGGCCGCCGCGAGGATCGGGCGCTCGCCGTGCAGGAAGTGGGCCTGCTTGTCGCCCTTCTCGCCCGTCCACTCGTAGTAGCCCCGCATCGGCACGATGCAGCGGTTGCCCGCGAAGGCCGACTTCCACAGGCCGTTGCTCGCGATCGTCTCGATGCGGGCGTTGAACTGCGGTCGGGACTTCGCGGTGAGGAACGGCGGGTGGAAGTCCCACTCGGCGAGCTCGAGGGTGCGGGCGAGCTCGCCCTGCGCGTTCGCCCGCTCGCGCACGATCGGCACGAGCTCGGTGGGGGCGATCGAGAACCTCGGCACCCAGTCGCGGAGGTCTCCGCCAGATGCCACGAACTCCTCGATGAGCTCGTTGGTCTCGGAGTCGTTCGCGAACCGTCCGCACATGCCGCCATTCTCGCGCGCACCGCAGACACCCGCGGCGGATGCGGGGCGACGATCAGTCGGCGGCGAGCGCGGGGCGGCGGTCGGCCCACGGCCGGGCGGCCTCGAGCTGGGCGGAGAGGCTCACGAGCAGCGGTTCGGAGTCGGCGGGGCCGACGAGCTGCACGGCGAGCGGCAGCCCGGCCGCATCGAAGCCCGCCGGCACCGAGGCGGCGGGGTTGCCGAAGACGTTCCAGATCGAGGTGAACGAGGCCACCGGCCGGGCGAGCTCAGCCGCCTCGAGGCCGCTCGCCGCGAGCAGCCGGCCGGCCGGCTGCGCGGCGGTCGGGGTGGTCGGCATGAGCAGCACGTCGTAGGCGCCGAACACTCGCGCGAGGAACTCGTCGCCCGCACGCGCGGAGCTGCGCTCGGCCCATCCGCCGAGCGGCGCGAGCGCCCGCGCGATCCGCAGCACGGTGCGGGTGCGCGGCTCGAGCCGGTCGCGATGCTCGACCGCGGCGGCCTCGTCGCGCACGCCCCCGCCGAGCTGCACCTGGAACGCGATGCGCAGATCGGGGTAACGCGGGTCGGCCTCCGTCACCTCGTGGCCGAGCGAGGCGAGCAGCTCGCCCGTCGCCCGCACCGCGGCGGCCGTGTCGGCATCCGGTTCCGCGTCGCGCATGGGGTTCGCGAGCGAGAGCAGCACGCGAAGCCGCCCCGGTTCGCGCGCGGATGCCGCGAGCAGCGACTCCGGCAACGGTGCGGCGCGATAGCGGTCGGCATCCGCGGCGCCCGAGATGACGTCGTACACGAGCGCGCTGTCGGCGACCGTGCGGGTGAGCGGGCCGCGTGTGCCGAGCGCGCGCCACAGGTCGCGCGCGGGGGCCGAGCTCACCCGGCCGCGCTGGGGCTTCAGCCCGAACACCCCGCACCAGCTCGCCGGCAGGCGGATGCTGCCGCCGCCGTCGCCGCCGATGCCCATCGCCACGATGCCCGCCGCGACCGCGGCGCCCGTGCCGCCGGAGGAGCCGGCGGGCGAGCGGCTGAGGTCCCAGGGGTTGCGGGTGATGCCGTGGGCGTCCGACTCGGTGAACGGCCAGATGCCGAACTCGGGCATGCGCGTCGTGCCGACCACGACCGCGCCCGCGGCACGGAGCCTCCGCACCACCTCGCCGTCGGCGGATGCCGGGGTGCTGTTGCCGCGCCCGCCGAACCCGGTCACGAGCCCCGCGACGTCGTTCTCCTCCTTGATCGCCACCGGCACGCCGTGCAGTGCCCCGCGCGGGCGCCCCGCGGCGAGCTCCGCGTCGAGCGCCTCGGCCTCCTCGCGGGCCTGGTCGCGGACGTGCGCGAACGCGTTCAGCTCGACGTCGAGCGCCGCGATCCGCGCGAGCGCGTGGTCGACGAGGGCGCGCGAGGTGGTCTCGCCGTCGGCCACCCGGCGGGCCTGCTCGACGAGCGACGAGAACGACGGCTCGGGCACGCGTCAGTGGGCGGCGTCGTAGGCGTCGACGATCTCGGCCTTGATGCGGCCGCGGTCGCCCACCGTGTAGCCGGCCCCCTGCGCCCAGGAGCGGATCGCGGCGAGCCGCTCGGCATCCGCGCCCTTCGCCCGTGCGCGCGGCGCGGATGCGGTGCGCGTGGACCCTCCGACGCGGCGCCCCGCGGCGATGAACGGCGCGAGCGCCTCGGCGAGGGCCGCCGCGTTGCCGGCGGAGAGGTCGATCTCGTACTCCACCCCGTCGAGCGCGAAGCGCGTGGTGCGGCTGCCGGCGGGGAGCTCCTCGCCGTCGAGGTCGTCGGTGAGGATCGTGATCGTCTTCTTCGCCATGCCTGGAGTGTAGGGCCGCGGGGGCGCGTGGCGGAGGATTCCGGGACGCGGGGCGCGAGCGAGAAAAGCCCGGTCCTGTGGACCGGGCTTTTCTCGTTGGTGACCCCAGCGGGATTCGAACCCGCGTTACCGCCGTGAGAGGGCGGCGTACTAGGCCGCTATACGATGGGGCCGTTTCGCGACAACTTGACGATTATGCCACAGCGCGCAGACACCGCCAAAACGGGCGCGACTCGCGTCAGGCGAGCACCCGCAGCACCCCCGGGACGACCTCGAGCTGGATGGGCAGCGGCGCGATCCGCTCCCCGTCCGCGTAGGCCACCACCTCCGTGTCGGCGGCGATGCGGATGCGACGCACGCGCTCCATCCGCACCCGCGGGTCGGTCACGTGCTCGCCGCGGAACACCCGCGGGAAGATCCGCAGGAACGAGAACCTCGACAGCGGCTTCACGATCATGACGTCGAGCAGGCCGTCGTCGACGAGCGCGTCGGGCGTCACCTTCATGCCGCCGCCGATCGAGACGTTGTTGCCCACCGAGACCATGAGCGCCTCCACCTCGTCGGCTGTGCCGTCGAGTTCGAGCCGGTAGCGGATGGGGTGCAGCCGGGCGAGCTCCGCGAACAGCGCGAGGATGTAGCGGCTCGCCCCCTTCGGGTGCCGCATGCTGTTCGCACGCTCGTTGACGATCGCGTCGAAGCCCGCCGAGAGCACGCACGCGAACCAGCGCTGCCCGGGGTCGCCGGTGGCGGCATCCGTCCAGTCGATGCGCACCGCGTCGATCGCCCGCGGCGGGCGGCCGAGGACGGCGTCGAGGTGGCGGATGGCGGCCTCCGTGTCGTCGTGCGGGATGCCGAGGCCGCGCGCCATGTCGTTGCCGGTGCCGGAGGGGATGATGCCGAGCGGCACGCGGGTGCCGACCACGAGGTTGGTGCCGAGGTTGACCATGCCGTCGCCGCCCACCACGACGAGCGCGTCGGGCTTCGTGCGCACGGCCGCCGCCGCGGAGGCGAGCAGCGACTCGAAGTCGGGCTCGGTGAGCGAGGTGACCTCGTGGCCCATGGCGCGCAGCGTCTGCACGACCGCGGGGCCCACGGCCCGGCTCGCACCGAACGAGGCCGAGGGGTTGATGGCGACCACCACCCGCCTCGGCTTCGTCGTCATCCGCCCATCATGGCATCCGTCACCTCCGCGAAAGTACGCACTTTTGGGCCTCTGGGCGGCGTGTCGCGCCCAAAAGCACGTACTTTCGCGGACGGGATCAGCGGCGGAAGCGGATGCGGCGCAGCAGCTGGGCGTTGAGGGCCACGATGACCGTCGAGGCGCTCATGAGCACCGCCGCGAGGGCCGGCGGCATGAGGAACCCGACGCCCGCCAGCACGCCCGCGGCGAGCGGGATGCCGACCGCGTTGTAGCCGGCCGCCCACCACAGGTTCTGCAGCATCTTGCGGTAGCTCGCGCGGCTCAGCGTGATCGTGTCGGCGACGCCGCGCGGGTCGGAGGAGGCGAGCACGACGCCCGCCGACTCGATCGCGACATCGGTGCCCGCGCCGATCGCGATGCCGAGGTCGGCCCGGGCGAGCGCGGGGGCGTCGTTGATGCCGTCGCCCACCATCGCGACGCGCGCGGCCCCGCCCTCCTGCAGCGAGGCCACCACCTCCGCCTTCTGCTCGGGCAGCACCTCGGCGCGCACCTCCGTGATGCCGAGCTCCGTCGCCACATGCTGCGCCACGACGTGCGAGTCACCCGTGAGCATCGCCACCCGCACCCCGTCGGCGCGCAGCGCCCGCACCGCATCCGCGGATTCGGGGCGCACCTGGTCGGCGATCGCGAAGAGCGCGAGCACGTGCTCCTCGCCCTCCGCGCCCTCGACGAGGAACACCGTCGTCGAGCCCTCGGAACCGGCCGCGCGACCGGCATGCACGAGCTCGTGCTCGAGCTGGATGCCGCGCTCGGTCACGTAGCGCGAGCTCGCCACCGCGAGCTCCCGCCCGTCGACCGTCGCGACCGCGCCCCGCCCGGGCAGCGCCCGGAATCCGGATGCCGTGGGCACCGCCGCGGACGCCTCGCGCGCCCCCTCGACGATCGCGCGACCGATCGGGTGCTCGCTGCGCGCCTCGACGGCGGCGGCGAGCGCGAGCGCATCCGCCTCGTCGACGCCCTCGGCGGGCACCACGCGGGCGAGCGTCTGGCGGCCGGCGGTGAGCGTGCCGGTCTTGTCGAACAGCACGACGTCGACGTCCTTGGCCTCCTCGAGCGCCGAACGGCTGCGGATGAGGATGCCGCGCCGCGCGCCGATCGCGGTCGACAGCTGCGCCACGAGCGGGATCGCGAGTCCGAGTGCGTGCGGGCACGCGATCACGAGCACCGCGACCACGCGCTCCAGCACGAACGAGGGGTCGTCGGGCCGCAGCAGCCACCACACGGCGAGGGTGACGAGCGCGGCGCCGAGCGCCACGTAGAACAGCAGCGCGGCGGCGCGGTCGGCGAGCAGCTGCGCGGGCGAACGGCTCGCCTGCGCGTCGGCGACGAGCCGCATGATGCCCGCGAGCGCCGTGTCGCCGCCCGTGCGGGTGACGCGAACCGTGAGCGAACCGGATGCGAGCGAGCCCGCGACGACCGCGTCGCCCGGGTGCTTCCCGACCGGCACGGACTCCCCCGTGAGGAGCGACTCATCCACCTCCGCCTCGCCCTCGACGACCTCGCCGTCGGCGGGGATCGCGGCCCCGGGGCGCACGAGCACCCGGTCGCCGACCGCCAGCTCGGCACGACTCACCGTGAGCGGCTCACCACCCTGCAGTACCTCGGCCTGGTCGGGCAGCAGCTTCGCGAGCTCGCCGAGCGCGTTCTGGGCGCCGTGCACGGCCGACATCTCGATCCAGTGGCCGAGCAGCATGATCGTGACGAGGGTCGCGAGCTCCCACCAGAAGTCCATCCCGGGGAGCCCGAGCATGACCGCGAGCGAGTAGCCGAACGAGACGACGATCGCGAGCGAGATGAGCGTCATCATGCCGGGGCTCTTCGCGCGCAGCTCGTGCCAGGCGCCGACCAGGAAGATGCGACCGCCGATCACCACGATCGCGGTGCCGAAGACGGCCGGGATCCACTCGCTGCCCGGGAACCGCGGACCGCCGAGGCCCAGGATGTCCTGCAGACCCGTCGAGAACACGACCGCGGGCACGGTGAGGGCGAGGCAGATCCAGAACAGCTTGCGGAACTTCAGCGGATCGTGGCCCGCGTGCCCGGAGTGGTCGTGGTGGTCATGCCCCGCGTGGTCGGCGTGATCGTGACCCGCGTGGTCGCGGCCCCCTCCCGCTGGTTGAGTAGCCGCCGCAGGCGGCGTATCGAAACCATGGTCGTGCCCGGAGTGGTCGTGACCTGCATGGTCGTGCCCTGCGTGGTCGTGCCCTGCGTGGTCGTGCCCTGCGTGGTCGTGCCCTGCGTGGTCGTGGTGCTCGTGCCCGCTCATCACGCCCCCCGGTTCTGCTGCAGCTCGAACACCGCGAGCAGTTCCTCGACGGCTCGCTCGCGCGTCTCGCCGCCCTCGTCGAACATGTGCGACACGTGGGTGCGCAGGTGGTTCTCGACGAGCAGCTTGTTGAGGCTTCGCAGCGACTTCTGGATGGCGAGGGTCTGCGTGATGATGTCGACGCAGTAGGCCTCGTCGTCGATCATCTTCTCCACGCCGCGCAGTTGGCCCTGGATGATGCGGCTGCGATGCAGCGCGCGCTTCTTGATGTCGTCGATCATGCGGCCATGATACCCCCAGGGGGTATCTGCCGCCAGCTCAGTCCCCGAACACCTCGTGCAGGATGCGGATGGTCTCGCCCTCCCACCAGGCGCCGCCGCCCTCGTGGCCGTTGAACGGGAACACCTCGATCGACTTCTCCCCCGCGTACGCGTTGAACGCCCCGAACACGGTCGACGGCTTGCAGATCTCGTCCATGAGTCCCGCCGTGAACCACGCGGGAGCGGTCGCGCGGCGGGCGAAGTTCACGCCGTCGAAGTAGGCGAGCGTCTCGAGCACCGACGCCGTCTTGCCGCGATGCTGGGCCAGGTAGCGCACCACCTCGCGGTACGGGTCGCTGTCGTGGATGACGAGCGCGCGCGGGAAGTCGCACATGAACGGCACCGACGGCAGCACCGCGACCAGGTCGGGCACGAGCCCCGCGGCGGCGAGCGTGATGCCGCCGCCCTGGCTGCCGCCCGTGACGGCGATGCGCTCCGGGTCGACCACGTCGAGCGTGCGGGCCGCGTCGACCGCCCGCACGGCATCCGTGAACAGCCGACGGTAGTAGTACGTCTCGCGCGCGTCGATGCCGCGCGTCATGACACCCGGGATCTGCGGCCCCGTGACGCCCTCGTCGGCCGTCGCACCGACCGACCAGCCCGAGCCCTGCCCGCGGGTGTCCATGAACAGGTGGGCGAACCCGGCGGATGCGTAGCCGAGGTTCTCGGTCGGCAGCGCGCGACCCCCGCCGTAGCCCTGGTAGTTGACGACCGTCGGGAGCGGTCCGGATGCGCCGCGCGGCACACGCAGCCACGCCTTGACCGGCTGCCCGCCGAACCCGGGGAAGGTGACGTCGTACACGTCGAGCGTGCGCAGCCCGACGTCCACCCGCTCGAGCTCGACGGCGCCGGACGGGGCGGCGGCGCGGCTCTCGGCCAGCGTCTCCTCCCAGAACGCATCGAAGTCGGCGGGGTCGGTCTGGGCGCTGCGGTACTCCCTCAGCTCGGCCTCGGGCAGGTCGACGAACATCCATTTCCTCCTCGGTCGTCCTCACCCTATCCAGGGCCTGAGGCTAGGGTCGGATGCATGAACGTCACCAAGTTCGAGCACTCGTGCATGGTCGTCTCCAAGGGCACCGCGAAGCTCGTCATCGACCCGGGCGTGTTCCTCGCGGCACTGCCCGACACCGCCGGCATCGTGGCGGTCGTGCTCACCCACGAGCACGCCGACCACTTCTCCGCCGACCGGGTGCGCGACATCCTCGAGCAGAGCCCCGACGCGCGCGTCCTCGGACCGCAGGGGGTCGCGGATGCGGCGGCCGCCGAGGGCATCCCGGTGGAGGTCGTGCACGGCGGCGACACGGTCGAGGTCGAACCGTTCACCCTGAGGTTCTTCGGCGAGAAGCACAACGTCATCCACTCCTCGATCCCGGTGATCGACAACGTCGGCGTGCTCGTCGACGACGAGTTCTACTACGGCGGCGACTCCTACACGGCCCCCGGCGTGCCGGTGGCGCTGCTCGCGGCCCCCGTCGGCGCCCCCTGGCTGAAGATCGGCGACGCCATGGACTACGTGCTCGAGGTGGCGCCGCGGCAGGCGTTCCCCGTGCACGACCTGACGCTCTCGGTCGCCGGCAAGACGATGGCGAGCGGCCGTCTCGAGTGGGCGACCCAGCAGGGCGGTGGCAGCTACCACGTGCTCGAACCGGGCGAATCGATCGACCTGTGAACCCACCGGAGGAGATCGCGCCCGCCGAGCTGGCGGCGCTGCTCGAGGACGACCCGACCGTGCAGCTCGTCGACGTGCGCGAGACGTGGGAGGCGGAGCTCGCGGCGATCCCGGGGGCGATGGTGCTGCCGCTCGGGCGGCTGCCCGAGCTCACCGACGCGCTCGACCCCGACCGCCCGATCGTCACCTACTGCCACCACGGCATCCGCTCGGCGCAGGCGGCCCAGTACCTGCTCGCGAACGGCTTCGACGACGTGCGGCACCTCGCGGGCGGGATCGACGCCTGGGCCGTGGAGGTCGACCCGGAGCTGCGCCGCTACTGAGCCCTACAGCCTGCCGAGGCCGTCGCCGATGAGCACGAAGCCGACCATGAGCAGGGCGATCGAGGTGACGAGGTAGCTGTTGCGGTCGATCCACTCGCGCGCGCGTTCGAGCGCCGGGCGGGCGCGGTCGCCCAGCCGCCACACCACGATGATGGGCGCCGCGACCGTCGAGAGCCCGATCGTGAGGTAGACGGCCGTGTCGACGGCCCACCACCAGGCCGTGAGGCCGCCCGTGTTGAGGGCCAGCGCGGCACCCGTGGCGAAGACGAGCGCCTTCGGCCGCAGGTTGAGCGCGAGCCCCAGCGCGGCGGTCGAGAAGGGCCCGAGCTCGCCCACCTTGCGCAGCCAGGTCGGCGGCTCGGGCGGTTCGTCGGAGGCGCCGCGCTTGCGACGCTCCCGCACGAAGATGACGACGGCGACCACGACGCAGGCGGCGCCCACGACGATCTCGCCCAGCCCGATCCAGAACGGCGACACCTCGTCGCCGCGCGGGATGGCGCGGATGCCGAGCGTGAAGCCGATCGTGATCGCGGCGAGGCCGGCCGCGTAGCCGAAGAGGTAGCCGAATCCGGATGCCGCGCCCCGCGGCGACAGCAGGATGGCGATCATCGCCACGATCGGCACGCTCGAGAGGGCGACGCCCAGGGCGAGCGGCAGGAGCACCACGAACATCTCCATCCGCAGCTCCTTCCCCGGGCGTGCTCACCCTATCGACCCGGAACGCCGACGGCCCCCGCCGCGCGGTGCGACGGGGGCCGGACGACGCGATCCGTCAGTTCAGGGCGACGTAGATGGTCACGCCCCACAGCGACGTCAGGTCGAGCAGCGCACCGCTGCCGACCGCGCTGCTGGGCACCTCGTAGACGGCGTTGATGAGCACCTGCTGGCCGGGCTCCAGCTCGTCGACCGTGTAGAACGAGTCCGGATAGTCGGCCGCGCTGAGCGAGTAGCTCTCGCCGTCGACGCCCACGAACGTCGGGAAGACGCTCGTGAACAGGACGCCGGTCTCGGTTCCGACGTAGGTGTACTGCAGCGGCACGAGCACGTACTGGTTGCCGGCCTCGGGCACGTTGTACTCGGACGCGGCCCTCACCTGCTCGGTCGCGTCGAGCGTCGGGTCGCCCACGACGACCTGCCACTCGTCGACGCCCTGCAGGTCGGTGAAGGTGATGGTGTTGCCGATGGCGGCGGGGTTGCCGGCCGAGCCGAGGGCGTCGGAGTCGTCGCCGTCGGTCTCGGTCTCGGTGCCGTCGTCCTGGGTGATCACCGGGTCGTCGGGCCCGAAGTCCTCGAGGCCCGTGCGGACGGCGTTGAAGGCCATGATCATGACGACCGTGATGACGGCCGACACCAGCAGCGCGATGCCGGAGACGATGAGGCCGGCGATCGCGAGACCCTTGCCGCGGTTCTTCGCGATGAGACCGCCGATGCCGAGGCCGACGCCCGCGAGCGCGAGCACGATGGGCAGGAAGCCGACGAACGGGATCCAGCCGACCGTGATCCCGAACAGGAACGCGACGCCGCCGAGGATGAGCGAGACGAGTCCGAGCACGTTGAGGCGCGAGGCGGGGGCCGGCGCGGCCGGTGCGTAGGCGACGCCGGGCGCCGCAGGGGCGACGGGGGCGTAGGGGTCGACCGGCGCGGATGCGGCGGGGGCGGCCGGGGCCGCGGGCGCGGCGGGCGCGACCGGCGGCACGGGGGCTGCGGGAGCCGCGGCGGGCGGCACGGGAGTCACGGGGGCCGCGGGAGCCGCGGGCGTCTGCGGTGCCGGAGGCACGGGCGGGATCACGGAGCCCGGCGCGGGGGGAACGGGGGGAATCTGGTCGCCGGTGGCACCCGGCTGCTGCGAATCGGACATGAGAATGATTCTGCCGTGCCGTGGGATGCCGATACACCGCCGCCCATGGGCAGCGCTCCCCATGAACGGGAAAACCCCCGCCGACGCGGGGGTTTCGAAAGCTGGGGTACCTGGACTCGAACCAAGAACAACTGAACCAGAATCAGCCGTGTTGCCAATTACACCATACCCCACCGGTTCCGACCGGGGCCGGACCGAGGCGGCCGGGCGAACCCGGGCCGACTAGATACTTTACCCTACGGGCGGCGGGGGTTCGGACCGGCCGGTGGACGGCTCACAGCGCCCGGCGCAGCCTCTCGATCCGCGCGAGCGTGGAGGTCTTGCCGAGGATCTCCATCGACTCGAACAGCGGCGGGCTGATCCGGCGCCCCGACACGGCGGTGCGCAGCGGTCCGAAGGCCGTGCGGGGCTTGAGTCCCGGGCCGCCCTCGTCGACGGGGGTGAGCAGCGCGGCGCGCAGCGCCTCCTCGATCTCGACCCGGCCGAACTCGGTGAGCGGCTCGAGCGCGGCCTCGGCGGCATCCAGCACGAGGCGGGCCTCGTCGACGTCCTTGGGCAGCGCATCCGCCTCGAACTCGAGCGCGTCGTCGGTCGTGAACAGGAACGCGAGCATGCCGCGCGTCTCGCCCAGTACCGTCACCCGCTCCTGCACGAGCGGCGCCGCCTCGCGCAGGATCGCGCGCTCGGACTCGGTGGGCGGGTCGGCGAGGAAGCCCTCGAGGTAGGGGATGACGCGCTCGGTGAAGTCGGCCACGTCGAGCATGCGGATGTGGTCGCCGTTGATCGACTCAGCCTTCTTGAGGTCGAACCGGGCCGGGTTCGGGTTCACGTCGCGGATGTCGAACGCGGCCGTGAACTCGGCCTGCGTGAACACGTCGCGATCGGGCGCGATCGACCAGCCGAGCAGCGCGAGGTAGTTGAGCAGGCCCTCGGGGATGAACCCGCGGTCGCGGTGGTGGAAGAGGTTCGACTCGGGGTCGCGCTTGCTGAGCTTCTTCGCGCCCTCGCCGTAGACGAGCGGCATGTGCGCGTACTGCGGGATGAAGTCGGTCACCCCGATCTCGATGAGCGCGAGGTAGAGGGCGATCTGGCGGGGGGTCGAGGAGAGGATGTCCTCGCCGCGGAACACGTGCGTCACGCCCATCAGCGCGTCGTCGACCGGGTTCACGAAGGTGTACAGCGGGGCGCCGTTCGGACGCACCACGACGAAGTCGGTGAAGCTGCCCGCCGGGAAGGTGATCTCGCCGCGGATGAGGTCATGGAACGAGAGGTCCTCGTCCGGCACCCGGAGGCGCAGGCTCGGCTGACGTCCCTCGGCCCGGAATGCGGCGCGCTGCTCGTCGGTGAGCTCGCGTTCGAAGTTGTCGTAGCCCTGGCGGGGGTCGCGACCCGCGGCGACGTTGCGGGCCTCCATCTCCTCCGGGGTCACGAAGCTCTCGTAGAGGTGCCCGGACGCCTTCAGCCGCTCGACGAGTTCGAGGTAGATCTCGGTGCGCTGCGACTGCCGGTACGGGCCGTGCGGCCCGCCCTTCTCGACGCCCTCGTCCCAGTCGATGCCGAGCCAGTCGAGCGCGTCGATGAGCTGCAGGTAGCTCTCCTCGGAGTCGCGGGCGGCATCCGTGTCCTCCACGCGGAACACGAGCTTGCCGCCCGTGTGCCGGGCGTAGGCCCAGTTGAACAGGGCGGTGCGCACCATCCCGACGTGGGGGGTGCCGGTGGGCGAGGGGCAGAACCGCACGCGCACGTCGGCGCCGGTCGCGGTGGAGAAGGGGAGCGACATCCCCTCGATCCTATCGGCGCTCAGCCGAAGGCGAGGGCGGCGGATGCGGCGAGGGCGAGCACGACGCCGGCCACCTGGACGGCGGTGAGCCGCTCGCGCAGCACGGTGAGCGCGAGCAGCACCGTGCCGAGCGGGTAGAGCGAGGCGAGCACCCCCATGATGGCGAGCTGCCCCTGGTGCAGCCCCCAGACGAGCAGGGCGTTCGCGACGGCCATGAGCAGGCCGGCACCGACCGCGAACAGCAGCCCGGGGCGCCGCACCTCGACGGGCGGCGGCTCGGGGGCGCCCCACCAGGAGTCGCCGCGCACGAGGCGCAGCACGACGAGCACGACCGCGAACAGCAGCGCCCCCGCGACGAGGTCGACGAGCAGCGGCGCGAACTCCGACTCGGGGGCCGTCCACTCCATGACGACGTTGTAGCCGCCGAAACCGATGCCCGAGGCGACCGCGAGCACGACCGCGCGCACGCCGACCGCACCGCCCTGCTGCTCGCGCGTGATCCCCAGCAGCACGGCGGCGACCACGAGCGCCGCGAGGGCGACATAGCCGAGCGTCGAGAAGCGCTCGCCGCGTGCGATACCGACGATCGCCGGGATGAGCGCCGCGACGGCCGCGGTCGTGGGCGAGATGACGCTCATCGGGCCGATCGCGAGCGCCGCGTAGAACGCCCAGATCGCGACGGCACCCGCGACACCCGCGAGCACGCCGAGCCACACCGCCTCCGCCGACCACACCGATCCGACCAGCGGGGTGAGCACCGCGATCGGCACGGCCGCGGCCGCGAAGCTCACGAGACTCACGAGCAGCGGCGGGATGCGACGCGAGCCGAGACCGCCGAAGAAGTCGGACACGCCGTAGACGACCGCGCTCGCGAGTCCGACGAGCACGATCACCATGCCCCCATCCAAGCGGAAACCCGCGACGACGGCGGGCCCAACGGCCCTGTCGCCGTCGCCGGCGCGGGCGCATGATGGCCGCGACGACCGAAGGAGGACGACATGATCGACACGGTGAACCCCGTCGAACTGCTCGACGAGCGGGAGTGCTGGGAGCTGCTGGAGCTGGCCCCCATGGGCCGCATCGCGATCGCGGTCGGCGGGGTGATCGACATCTTCCCCCTCAACTTCGCGGTGCACGACGGTGCCGTCTACTTCCGCACCGCCCCGGGCACGAAGCTCGTCGAGTTGACGATCCACCCGGATGTCGCGCTGGAGATCGACGGCTGGGACGAGGGCGAGGCCTTCAGCGTCGTCGTGAAGGGCGTCGCGGAGCGGCTCGAGCACGCCGCCGAGATCGAGGAGGCGGAGCGGCTGCCGCTGACCCCGTGGGTGCCGACCCTCAAGTACCGCTGGGTGCGCATCCGCCCCGGCTCGGTGACGGGTCGGCGCTTCCGGCGGGGACCGGAACCCGACCGCTTCTGAGCGGCGCGCAGCTGTCGTGCAGGAGTCCTGCACGACAGCGCTCAGGCGGGCTGGAAGACCGGAGGGTAGACGGCGATGCGCGGCGTCGGCAGCCCGGCGCTCGCGAACATGGCGCGCACTTCGTCGCGCACCCGGTCGTTCGCGACCGTCACGATCGCGACCGCGCCCAACGGCACCGGCCCTGCCGCGAGCAGCTCGGCGTCGCGGAAGTCGGGGTCGCTCGCGTGCAGCCGACGCAGCGCCTGCGTGCCCGCCTCGACGCCGGCTGCGAAGCGGGTCGCCACCGCCCCCGCGTCCCCGTCGGCGAACACGACGTCGTCGCCGAGGGCGTCGACCGGCACGGCCAGGATGACGAACTCCGTCGGCTTGGCGGCGCGCGCGGCATCCGACCAGTGGGCGCCCTCCGCCCCCGAGCGCAGCTCCTCCCAGCGCGAGGCGTCCTGCGCGAGGAAGAACGAGACGAAGTCGGCGACGCTGCGTCCGTCGGGCGCCGTCGCCGTCGCACGGAGTTCGCGGGTGGTCGCCGAGCTCACGTCGACGTCCGGAACGGCCGCGCCGACGAGCGCGCCGTCGAGTGCGATCGACTCGAGCGTGCGCAGGTGGGTCACGTGGAAGACGCGTCGCCCCGCGAGCCGCAGCGTCGCGGGCGCCGCGGATGCCGTGGGCGTGCGCACGGTCGTGGCGCGAGGTGCGCGCACCGCGGTGCGCACCGCCCTCACCGGTTCGGGCGCCTTCCGCGGAAAGCAGACGTCGCAGAGGCCCTCATCGAACCCGTGGATGCATTCGGCCACCTCTCGAGCCTACGTCGCCTGCGCGCGGCGCCGCTCGACGAGCAGCCACTCGGGCGGGTCGGCGAGGATCGCCTGGATCTCGGCGGTCGTCATGGCATCCGAGACCCCGGCGCGGGCGAGCCCCGAGTTCGTGATGCCGAGGCGCCGCGACACCTCGCCGCGCGGATGCGGCCCCTCGCGGCGCAGCGTCGCGAGCCAGGCGGGCGGCTCGGCCTGCAGGGCGGCGAGCTCCTCGCGGGAGTGCTGCGCCGCCTGGAACTCCTCGGGCGCGGCCGGCAGGTAGATGCCGAGCTTCTTCGCCGCGGTCTGCGCCGAGAGGTATTGGGTCTTCGGCGGCTTCGGTTGCTGGCGGCGGTCCTCGCCGTGCTCGGATCCGGTCATGCTCCGAGGGTAGCCTCGATGCGTGGGCTCCCTCGTCGTCGCGTTCGTGCCGGGCGTCACGCCGGGCAAGTGGGCGCGGATCTGGGACGAGCGGATGCGGCGCGACCGCCTCGAGGTGCGCCCGCTCCCCCAGGCTGAGGCGCTCGCGGCGCTGCGCGACGGCACGGCGCAGCTCGCCCTGCTGCGCGACGTCGTCGCGGACGACGAGTTCCACGTCATCCCCCTCTACCGCGAGCAGGCGGTCGTCGTCGCCCCGAAGGATCACCCCGTGGCGGCCTTCGATGCGCTCACCCGGGCGGAGCTCGAGGGCGAGACGATGCTCGAGGGGCAGGGCGCCGACACCGTCGAGCTCGTCGCCGCCGGCGTGGGCCTCGCGCTCATGCCGCAGGCGGTCGCACGGGCGCACTCCCGCCGCGACGTCGTCGCGCGCCCCGTGCTCGACGCGCCCGACTCCGGGATCGGCCTCGCCTGGTCCCGCGACGCCGACGACCCGCTCGTCGAGGCGTTCATCGGCATCGTGCGCGGGCGCACGCCGAACTCCTCGCGCTGAACGGGCGCGGAGGTCTCAGCCGGCGAGCGACTCGAGCAGCGCGGTCAGCCCCGACTCCGCCACGATCGGCACCCCGTACTGACGGGCCTTGCGCGCCTTGCCGCTCGACGAATCCGGGTCGGCGGCGACGAGCAGGGCGGTGCGGCGGGTGACCGCGGCCCCCGGCACGAGCCCGAGCGCCGCGAGCTCCTGCTCCCACACGGCCCGCGGACGCGAGAGCTCGCCGGTCAGCACCACGGCGTCCCCCGCCGCGAGCGCGAAGCCGCCGGGTGGGGCGGTCGGTCGGCGCGGCTGCAGCACGATGCGCGCCGCGCGCTGCGGGTCGAGCGCCGCCTCGATGACGGCGGTCGGCAGCGCGAGCAGCTCGGCCACCGCGATGAGCTGATCGATCTCGCCCTCGGTGAGGATGCCGTCCTCCCACGCGACGCGCGTGAGGGCGATGAAGTAGCCGCGGTGCAGCTCCTCCACGGTGTCGCGGTCGAGGTGCAGGCGCTCGGCGCAGGCGAGCAGCGCATCCGATTCGTGCACGGCGAGCACCCGGTCGAGCAGCGCCCGGTCGAGCAGGGCGAGGTACTCGTCGACGTCGCCGGGCTCGCTCCCGGGCGGCATCCGCACGGCGAGGCTCGGCAGGAAGCGCTCGACGGTCGTCACCGAGGGTGCGGGCGGGCGCGCCTTCCACGGCACGGCACGCCCCACACCGATCGCGGCCGACGGCCAGCGTCCTCCCGCGAGCCCCGTGAAGGGATCCGCGAGCTGCGGATGCCGGCGCGCCTCGCCGAGGTAGGCGCCCAGCAGCTGGGCGGTCGCGACGGCGTCGTCGAGCGCGCGGTGGGCGTGCTCGAGGGGGATGTCGTAGGCCGCGCAGCAGTCGCCGAGCGAGCGCCCGCATCCGGGCAGGAAGTGCCGCGCGAGCCGCATCGTGCAGAGGAAGTCCGGCCGGTTCCACACGCCGACGCCGGCACGCTCGAACTCGGCGAACAGGAACGCCGAGTCGAAGTCGGCGTGGTGGGCCACCGCGACCCGCCCGTCGAGCAGCCCGACGAGCTCGGTGGCGACGTCGGCGAAGGTCGGCGCCTCGAGCACGTCGGCGGCGCGGATGCCGTGCACGCGCTGCGGGCCGAGGTCGCGTCCGGGGTTGAGCAGGGTCTCCCAACGCCCCGTCTGCTCCCCCATGGGGTCGACGTGGACGATCGCCAGCTCAATGACCCGATCGCCGCGGGGTGACAGGCCTGTCGTCTCGACGTCGACGACGGCGAAGCCGTCGAAGGCGGTCGTGGTGAAGGCAGGGTAGGCGGCGGGCAGGCTCGAGCGGTGGGGGATGCCGTCGGGTCCGGTCATACGCGCCTTCCGCTATGGCGCGTCACGCTATCGGGTCATCGCCCCTGCACGGCAGCCCACATTCGAGGGACGCTCATTCGGGGCGCGCAGGCCCCGGGTGCCTACAGCCCCTGCGAGAGGCGGTAGTACGCGGCGTTCGCGCGCACCGTGTCCTCGAAGGAGCGCACCGTGGTCGACTCGTCGATGACGAGCAGCTCGACGCCCGCGATGCGCGCGAAGTCCTCCCACGCCTCGATGCCCACCTGGTTCGTCATGACGGTGTGGTGGGCGGCGCCCGCGATGAGCCACGAGGTGGCGCTGGTACGGAAGTCGGGGGCCGGCTTCCACACGGCGCGGCCGACGGGCAGCTTCGGGAGCGACTCGGGCGGGGTGACGTTGGTCACCGCGTTCGCGACGAGGCGGAAGCGCTCGCGCTGGTCGCTGAGCGCGACGACGACGGCTGGGCCGGCATCCGCCGTGAACACGAGGCGCACGGGGTCGTCCTTGCCGCCGATGCCGAGCGGGTGGATCTCGAGGCTCGCCTTCTGCGAGGAGAGCGCGGGCGACACCTCGAGCATGTGGGCGCCGAGGATGAGCTCGTCGCCCGGGGTCAGGTCGTAGGTGTAGTCCTCCATGAGGCTCGCCCCGCCGGGCAGCCCCGCCCCCATGACGGCGGCGATGCGCACGAGCACGGCGGTCTTCCAGTCGCCCTCGGCGCCGAAGCCGTAGCCGTCGGCCATGAGGCGCTGCACGGCGAGGCCGGGCAGCTGCGTGAGCTCGCCGAGGTCCTCGAAGCTGTCGGTGAAGGCGGTCGCGCCGACCTCCTCGAGAATGGAGCGCAGGCCCAGCTCGATCGCGGCGCCGTCGCGGAGCGAGGCGTGGCGCTCCCCGCCCGGCAGCAGCTCGGCGGCGACCTCGTACTCGGCGAGGTACACCTCGACGAGCGCGTCGATGTCGGCATCCGTCTGCTCCTGCACGCGCGCGACGAGCTCGTTGATGCCCCAGGTGTTGACGCTCACGCCGAGCCGGATCTCGGCCTCCGTCTTGTCGCCCTCGGTGACGGCGACGTTGCGCATGTTGTCGCCGAAGCGAGCCACCTTCATGCCCTGCGAGGCGTTCCACCCGGCGGCGGCGCGCGTCCAGGTGCCGATCGCGGCGGTGACGGCGGGGTCGGACGCGTGGCCGACGACCGTCTTCCGCGGCACCGACATGCGGCTGAGGATGTAGCCGTGCTCGCGGTCGCCGTGGGCGGCCTGGTTGAGGTTCATGAAGTCGAAGTCGATCTCGCTCCACGGCAGCGCGACGTTCGCCTGCGTGTGGAAGTGCAGCAGCGGCTTCTGCAGCGCGTCGAAGCCGTGGATCCACATCTTCGAGGGGCTGAAGGTGTGCATCCAGGTGATGACGCCGATGACGGAGTCGTCGGAGTTGGCGTCGATCATGGCGCGGCGGATGGCGTCGGAGCTCTTCAGCACCGGCTTCCACTCGATCGTCACGGGGATGTCGGCGGCGCCGGCGAGCAGCGCGACGACCCCCTGCGACTGCTCGGCGACCTGGCGCAGGGTCTCCTCGCCGTAGAGGTCCTGGCTGCCGGTGAGGAACCAGACGGTGTAGTTCTTTAGGTTCGGGATGATCGAGGTCACTGCAGTTCTCCCTGCGGCTTCTGTCCGTAGACGTTCTGGTAGCGGTCGAAGAGCGCGTCGATGCTCTCCTGGGGGATCGGCAGCGGGTCGCCCAGCTGCCGGGAGATGTGGATGGTGCGGGCGACGTCCTCGCACATGACGGCCGCCTTGACGGCGTCCTTCGCGTCCTTGCCGATCGTGAAGACGCCGTGGTTCTGCATGAGCACGGCGCGCGAACGGTGCCCGTCGAGCGTCGCGACGATGCCGCGGCCGATGGAGTCGTCGCCGATGATCGCGAACGGCCCGACGGGGATCTCGCCGCCGAACTCGTCGGCCATCCCGGTGATGACGCACGGGATCGCCTCGCCGCGCGCGGCCCAGGCCGTGGCGTAGGTGGAGTGGGTGTGCACGACTCCGCCGACGTGCGGCATGTTGCGGTAGACGTAGGCGTGCGCGGCGGTGTCGCTCGAGGGGCTGCGCTCGGAGCCGGGGGTGCCGGCGATGACGTTGCCGTCGAGGTCGCAGAGGATCATGTTGTCGGCCGCGAGCTCGTCGTAGCTGACGCCGCTCGGCTTGATGACGAAGAGCTCGGCTCCCGGGACGCGGCCCGAGATGTTGCCGCCCGTCCAGATGACGAGACCGTAGCGGGTGAGTTCGGCGTGCAGTTTCGCCACCTCCTCGCGGGTGCGCTGGATGGCGGCGTCGAGGTCACTCATGAGCGGTCTCCTGGTCGGTGAGGGCGGCGATGGCGGCGTGCTCGATCGCGAGCCCCGCCTGCCAGCGGTCGAGGTAGGCGGCGTAGTCGGCGATCGAGGCGGCCGTCGGCTCGACGGTCGTGACCGCGGCATCCGCGAAGACGGTCTCGTCGAGCCAGTCGGGCAGTCCCCGCGTCTCGCCGTCGGCGACCGCGCGGCGGTAGGCGGCGAGCAGCGCGATGCCCCAGGCACCACCCTCCCCCGCCGTCTCGCCGACCGCGACCGGCGCGCCGAGGGCCGCGGCGAGCGCGCTCTGGGCGATGCCGCCGGTGCGGAACAGGCCGCCGTGGGCGACCGCGGCATCCAGCGCGACGTCCTGCGCGGCGAGCTCGCGCATCCCGACGCTCAGCGCGGCGAACACCGAGAAGAGCTGGGCGCGGCCGAAGGCGGCGAGGCTCAGGCGCGAGCCCGGCGTGCGCACGACGAGCGGGCGACCCTCCGAGGTGCCGACGACCGGTTCGCCCGAGAGCAGGTTGTAGGCGTACAGCCCCTCGCCGCCCGCGTCGAGGGCGCCGCCGAGCACGGCCGCGAACACCTCGTCGGAGGATGCCGTGGAGCCGATCGCGGAGGCGAACTCCTGGAACACGCCCACCCAGGCGCCGAGCTCGCTCGAGCCGTTGTTGCAGTGCACCATCGCGACGGGGCTGCCGTCGGGGGTCGTGACGACGTCGATGTCGGGGCTCGCGGCCGGCAGTGCCCGCTCGAGCACGACCATCGCGAAGATGCTCGTGCCGGCGGAGACGTTGGCGGTGCGCGGGCGCACGGCGTTGGTGGCGACCATGCCCGTGCCCGCGTCGCCCTCGGGCGGGGCGAACGGGATGCCGGGCTGCAGCGTGCCGCTCGCGTCGAGCAGCGCCGCACCCTCGGCGGTGAGCGCGCCGGCATCCGCCCCCGCGGTCAGCACCGCGGGCAGCAGTTCGGCGAGCTCGAAGGCGGCGCCCGCCGCGGCGAGGCGCTCCTGGGCGAGGCCGAGCAGCCGCGCGTCGTAGCCGCCGGTGGCCGGGTCGATGGGGAACATGCCGGAGGCGTCGCCCACGCCGAGCACGTCGCGCCCGGTGAGCAGGCGGTGCACGTAGCCGGCGAGGGTCGTGACGCTCGCGATCGCGGGCACGTGCGGCTCGGCGTCGAGCACGGCCTGGTGCAGGTGCGCGATCGACCAGCGGAGTGGGATGTTGACCCCGAGCGCGGCCGACAGCTCGGCCGCCGCGGGGCCCGTGTTGGTGTTGCGCCAGGTGCGGAACGGCACGAGCAACCCGCCCGCCGCGTCGAAGGCGAGGTAGCCGTGCATCATCGCCGAGACGCCGATCGCGTCGAAGCCCGCGGGCGCCTCGCCGAGCTCGGCCACGAGGTCCGCGTAGGCGGCGCGCAGGCCCTCGTGCACCTCGTCGAGGCCGTAGGTCCACAGTCCGTGCTCGAGCCGGTTCTCCCAGGAGTGCGAGCCGGTGGCGACCGTGGCCCCGGTCTCGTCGACGACGCACGCCTTGATGCGCGTCGAGCCCAGCTCGATCCCCAGATATCGGGCGCTCATGGGTGTCGCGGCCTCCTCGCCGGTCGGAGCTGGTACGTGATGTTCACGTTAACGAACACAGCCATGCTACTTCAACTCCCCCGTCGTTCCGCCTCGCCCCTCTGCCGAAAATGCAGGAGAACCCGCCCCTCCCATCCGGGATCTCCGCCGTCTTGCGGGCGACACGCGCGGGATCTCCTGCATTTTCGACATCACGTGCGGCGGGGTGGGGCGGTCGAGGCGCGCACGACGAGGCGGGGAGGGATGGTGGCGGAGGGGATGGTGGCGTCGGGCGCGGCGGCGCCGAGCTGCGCGAGGAGGGACTCGACCGCGCGGCGGCCGACGAGCTCGAAGTCCTGGTACACGGTCGTGAGGGCGGGGCGCAGGTACGCCGCCTCGGGGATGTCGTCGAAGCCGACGACCGAGACGTCGCCCGGCACCGCGCGGCCGGCATCCGCGAGCGCCGCCATGAGGCCGATCGCCATCTGGTCGTTGCCGGCGACGACGGCCGTGACGCCCGAGGCGAGCCGCTCCCCCGCGGCGAACCCCGAGGCCGCGCTCCAGTCGCCGCGCAGCACCTCGGGCGCCTCGAGTCCCGCCGCAGCGAGCGTCTCGGTGTAGCCGAGCAGGCGCGAGGCGGCCTCGAGCGCGCCCTCGGGGCCCGCGAGGTGCTGGATGCGGGTGTGGCCGAGCTCGACGAGGTGCCGGGTCGCGAGGCGCGCACCTTCCGCCTGGTCGACGCCGATGCCGCCCGGGCGGTCGGGCGCCTGCAGCGTCACGAGCGGCACGCGGATGTCGAGGTCGCGGATGGCGGCGAGCACCGTCTCGTGCGGGGCGATCACGACGAGCGCCTCGACGGCCTGGTCGAGCAGGAACTCGAGGGCGGCGAGGGTCGCGTCGTGCTCGACGGCGGCGGTCGTGACGAGCGGGTGGTAGCCGTGCTCGCGCGCCGCCCGCTCGACCGCGAGCACGCTCGAGGCGGGTCCGTGCTGGGCGACCTCGGGAGAGAGCACCCCGATCGCGCGCGTGCGGCTCGTGACGAGGGCACGCGCGGCGAGGTTGCGGCGGTAGCCGAGCTCGGCGATCGCCGCCAGCACCCGCTCGCGGGTCTCCGGCCGGATCGACGGGTAGTCGTTGAGCACCCGCGACACGGTGATGTGGCTGACGCCGGCGCGCGCGGCGACGTCGTGCATGCTCGGGTTCCGATGCGGCTGCGTCACGCGGTCAGGCTATCCGCTTCGTCGTGCCCGGCCGTTCACTCCCGTTTCCGCGTCACGACGCGCTGCAGCAGCACGAAGACGAGCAGGATGCCGCCCGTGATGATCGTCGTCATCTCCGGACGGATCCCGCCGTCGCGCGTGATGAGCACCGTCATGAGCCCGATCACGAGCGCGCCGACGACCGAGCCGAGCACGTAGCCGGCGCCACCGGTGAGGAGCGTGCCGCCGATGACCGTCGCCGCGATGGCGTCGAGCTCCCAGCCGATACCGGTGATGTTCTGCGCGATGCCGAGCCGGCTCGTGTAGATGACGGCCGCGATCCCGGAGAGCGTCCCGCTGATGACGTAGACGAGCACCTTCGTCCGCAGCACCGGAAGGCCCATGAGCAGCGCCGAGGTCTCGGATCCGCCGATCGCGTACACGGTGCGACCCGTGCGCGTGCGGTGCAGGACGAAGACGGCCGCGAGCACGACGAGCACCGCGATCCCGACCCCGGGGGTCACGACCAGGTCGTTGACCTTGGGGCCGTCGATGATCTTCAGCTGGGTGCCGAGCCACCGGATCGGGGAGTCGTCGGCGAGCCGCTCCGGTTGGGTGCTCAGGAGCGAGGCGAGGCCCCGGCCGAGGAACATCATCGCGAGGGTGGCGATGAACGGCTGCACGTTGAAGTACTGCACGAGGATGCCGGAGACGAGTCCGAACACCGTGCCGAGGGCGATCATCACGACGATCACGACGATCGGGTTCCACCCGGCGTTGGCGAGCATCACGCCGGAGACCGAGGAGAACGCGATGATCGCGCCCACCGAGAGGTCGATGCCCCCCGTGAGGATGACGAAGGTCATCGCGACCGCGAGCACGATGAGGTGCGCGTTGTTGATGAGCAGGTTCGACAGCGTGTTGTACTGCACGATCCGCCCGTAGGCGATCTCGCCGTAGACGACCATCCCGACGAAGATGACGACCGCGGCGGCCGTGGGCAGCAGCGACGGGTTGGTCGTGAGGAGGCGGCGGGCGCGCGCGGCGAGGCCGGGCGTGGGCTCGGTTCTGATCGCGGTGCTCATGCCACCACACCTTCCTTGCGGGCGTCGTCGTCGAGGGCGATCGCGAGCGCCGGCGGGGCCTTGCGTCGCCGGAACCAGCTGCGCACCCGCTCGGACTGGAGCAGGCACAGCACGACGATCACGACGGCCTTGAAGGCGGGCGTCGCCGAGGAGGAGATGCCGA
Source organism: Protaetiibacter intestinalis (assembly GCF_003627075.1). Taxonomy (NCBI): domain Bacteria; kingdom Bacillati; phylum Actinomycetota; class Actinomycetes; order Micrococcales; family Microbacteriaceae; genus Protaetiibacter; species Protaetiibacter intestinalis. Next base: position 373,950 of record NZ_CP032630.1, read on the forward strand.
GGAACAGCACCGTCTTGTCGAGGGTCGCGATGAGCATCGCGCCGACGAACGCACCGCCGAGCGAGAACTTGCCGCCCGCGAGCGAGGTGCCGCCGATGACGACGGCGAGGATGGCGTCCATCTCGATCTGGTAGCCGGTCTTGGAGACGTCGACCGTCATGACCGTTCCCACGGCGAAGATCCCCGCGATACCGGCGAGCACGCCCGAGAGCACGTAGACGGTGAGCAGCAGGCCGGTGGGGCGGATGCCCGCCATGCGGCTCGCCCGCGGGTTGATGCCGATCGCCTCGATCATGAGCCCGAGGGCGCTGCGCCGCACGACGAGGCCGACGATCACCACGATCGCGACCGCGAACAGGAACACGACGGGCAAGCCGATGACGTAGCCGTTGACGATCCACTTGAGCGGGTCGCTCGATGCCGCCGTGTTCTGGCCGCCGGTGATGACCTTGGCGATCCCGCGGCCGGCGAGCATGAGCACGAGGGTGGAGATGAACGGCTGCAACCCGACGTAGGCGACGAGCACGCCGTTGACGGCTCCGAGCAGGGCGCTCACGAGCAGCGCGAGCCCGATGGCGGCGAGCGCGACCCCGATCGAGCGCGAGTCGCCCACGCTCTTCAGGAACTCCATGGCGACCGCGCCGGAGACCGCCATGATCGAACCGACCGAGAGGTCGATGCCGCCGGTGGCGATCACGAGCGCCATGCCCACGGCGACCATGAGCACGGGCGGCGAGGCCCGCAGGATGTCGATGAGGTTGCCGACGAGGTTGCCGGTCGTGGGGCTCACCGTGATCGCGAGGTAGTTCGGGTCCTTCAGCACGTTGAGCCCGAGGAGCACCACGATCGCGACGAGACCCCAGAACCAGGGGCGGCGGATGAGGCCGGCGACGGCTGCCGCGGGCGTCGGACGGGTCATGACTCGTGCCTCTCGGTCTTCTGCGTCGTCGTCGACGCACTCACATTCTGCTCCGCATCCGCGGCGTCGTCGGGAGTTGCGGCCCCGACCCCGTGCGAGGCGATGAGGTCGACGACCTGCTGCGCCGTGACACCCGGCCCGTTGACGATCTCGCCGATCTTCTCGTGGTCCTTCAGCACGACGATGCGTTCGCTGAGGCGGACCACCTCCTCGAGCTCGGAGGAGATGAAGACGACCGAGACGCCCTCGGCGGCGAGCTCCGCCACCGCCTCCTGGATCTCGGCCTTGGCGCCGACGTCGATCCCTCGGGTCGGCTCGTCGAGGATGAGCAGCTCGGGTTGGGTCGCGAGCCAGCGTCCCAGCAGCACCTTCTGCTGGTTGCCGCCGGACAGGTTCTTGATGAGCCGCTCCGGGTCGGCCGGGCGCACGTTGAGCTCGGTGATGTAGCGCTGCACGATCTGATCCTGCTCGCGCCGGGAGAGCGGCCGGGCCCAGCCGCGCTTGGCCTGCACGGCGAGCACCATGTTCTCGCGGACGGTCAGATCGCCGACGATGCCCTCGTCGCGACGGTTCTCGGTGGAGAACGCGATGCGGTGCTCGATGCCGCTCGCGGGGTTGCGCAGCTCGACCTTCTTGCCGCGGAAGCGCAGCACGCCGGTCTCCGCGCGGTCGGCGCCGTACAGCAGCCGGGCGAGTTCGGTGCGGCCCGCGCCGAGCAGCCCCGCGAATCCGACGACCTCGCCGGGGTAGATCTCGACGTCGGTCGGGAGCATCGAGGAGCGGCGGCCGATGCCCTCCGCGGCGAGCAGGGGCTGCTCGTTCTCGCGGTCGCGGTCGCCGTTGGCGCGGTTGCCGCCGAGCGAGGTGAGCGAGTCGAGGTCCTTGCCGATCATCTTGGAGATGAGGGCGTGCCGGTCCAGCTCGCGGGTCGCGTACTCGCCTTCGTATCGACCGTTGCGCAGCACCGTGAGCCGGTCGCTGATCGCGTACACCTGGTCGAGGAAGTGCGAGACGAAGAGGATGGCGACGCCCTGGTCGCGCAGCGCGCGCATGACGCGGAAGAGCCCCTCGACCTCGTTGGCGTCGAGGCTCGACGTCGGCTCGTCGAGGATGAGCACCTTGGCCTTGATCGCCATGGCGCGGCTGATCGCCACGAGCTGCTGCACCGCGATCGACAGCGTCGAGAGGGGGCGGTGGGTGTCGAGGTCGCCGAGGCCGAGCCGGGCGAGCGCCTCGGTCGCGGCGCGGTGGGTGGCACGCCAGTTGACGCCGAACGGACCGCGGACCTCGTGTCCGAGCATCACGTTCTCGCCGATGGAGAGGTTCGTGACGAGGTTGACCTCTTGGTACACGGTCGAGATGCCGGCGTTCTGGGCATCCGCCGTGCCGTGCAGCTGGCGCTCCTCGCCGAGCACGAGGATGGAGCCCGAGTCGATGCGATAGACGCCCGTGAGCGCCTTGATGAGCGTGGACTTCCCCGCGCCGTTCTCGCCCATGAGCGCATGGATCTCGCCGGGGAAGAGGCGGAAGTCGACGCCGTCGAGCGCCTTCACTCCGGGGAACTCGATCGAGATGTCACGCATCTCGACGACGGCCAGTGGTTCAGTCATTGCACACTCTCTCGCTCGTCTCTCGCCGCTCACGACGGTGCGGGGCTCCTTGTCGGGAGCCCCGCACCGCCTATCTGGGAAGAAGCGACTCCGTACCGATCGATCAGAACTTGCGGTCGGCGAGCACGGCCTGGGCCGCCTCGGGCGAGTCGAAGGCCTGGCTCGGGACGATGATGTACGAGTCGACGGTCTCACCGGCGAGGGTCTTCTTCACGACGTCGAGCGCGGTCTCCCCGAACAGCGGGTTGTACTCGTGCACGAAGCTGAGCAGACCGTCGGCAAGCGCCTGCATGGCCGACTTGGTGCCGTCGATCGTGGCGATCTTGATGTCGACACCGGGGGTGAGGCCGGCCTCCTGGACGGCCTGGACCGCGCCGAGACCCATCTCGTCGTTCTGGGCGAAGATGAACTGGATGTTGTTGCTGTTCGCCTTGAGCAGGGTCTCGGTGACGCTCTTGCCCTCCTCGGCGCTCCAGTTGGCGGTCTGCGCGGCGACCTTCACGAGCGAGGAGTCTCCGAGGCCCTGCTCGAAGCCCTTGTTGCGCTCGTTGACGACGCCGACTCCGGCGGGACCCTCGAGGACGATGTAGTTGCCGCCGTCGGGGAAGGTCGTGTTCGCCCACTCGCCGACCGCCTTGGCGACCTCGACGTTGTCGGGCGCGATGCGGGTGACGTAGAGGCTCGTGTCGTCGGGCTCGATGCCGCGGTCGAGCAGGATCACCGGGATCTCGGCCTCCTGCGCGCGCTTCAGCGAGTCCTCCCAGCCGGAGGCCTCGGTGGCCGACAGCAGGATGACGTCGACGCCCTCGTCCACGAAGGAGGTGAACGCGTCGATCTGCGACTTCTGGTCCAGGTTGGTCGCCGGGGCGTACTTGAGCTCGAAGCCCGCGTCCTCGGTGAAGGTGTCCTGGATGTTCTGCTCGTTGGCCTCACGCCAGGCACCCTCGGGGCCCACGGCGACGAAACCGACGGTGATGAGGTCTCCCTCGCCACCGCCGCCGGCACCGCCTTCGTCCGGGGTCGAGCAGGCGGTCAGCCCGAGCGCGAGAGCGCCTGCGCCGACGATGCCGATCAGGCTCAGCATCCGCTGCCTGTTCTTCATGTGATCTCCTCCTTGAGATTCCTCGACGCGAGGTCGAAGGGTTTTTCTGCGTGCCCTCGCGGACACCCCTGTGTGTGCCGCAATTGTGCACGCTCACATTTCGTCCGTGCAAGAGGGCACGCCCACTCCGTTGCCATTTTGTTATCGTGAACATTCCCGTGATGCCGCGGATCTCGGCGCCGCCGATGTCGCCCCTCCACCGCATCGCGGGCGCGGGCCGCCGAGAACTGTGAGGGATCACCTGGAGCGCCGCGTTCGCGGCTTGGCGCGGAGCGGCGCCACATCCGGGCATGATGTGAGTCATGGTCGAGCAGGCCCAACCCGTGATCGAGGTCCGGGGCGCGACGGTGCGCTTCCCCGGAGAACTCGCGCTCGATCGCGTCGACTTCCGGATGTTCCCGGGCGAGGTGCACTCGCTCATGGGCGAGAACGGTGCGGGCAAGTCGACGCTCATCAAGGCCATCACCGGCGCGCTGCCGCTCGACGCGGGCGTCATCCGGGTGAACGGCGACCAGGTGCGCTTCCGCAGCCCCCACGACGCGCAGCACGCGGGCATCTCCACCGTGTACCAGGAGATCGAGGTGCTCACCAACCTGAGCGTCGCCGAGAACATCTGCCTCGGCCGCGAACCGCGGCGCTTCGGCATCGACTGGAAGCGGATGCGCGACGAGGCGGCCCAGGTGCTCGCCGGCCTCGGCCTCGACATCGACCCGGCCTCGCGCCTCGGGATGCACTCGCTCGCCGTCCAGCAGCTCGTCGCGATCGCGCGCGCCACCTCGACCGAGGTCAAGGTCCTCATCCTCGACGAACCGACCTCGAGCCTCGACCTCGACGAGGTGGCAGAGCTGTTCCGGGTGATCCGTGAGCTCGCCTCCCGCGGGGTCGCGATCCTGTTCGTCTCCCACTTCCTCGAGCAGGTGTACGAGATCTGCGACCGCATCACCGTCCTCCGCGGCGGACGGGTGGAGGGCGAGTACCTCACCCGCGAGCTGCTGCGCATCGACCTCGTGCAGAAGATGCTCGGCCGCGGGCCGGCCGAGTTCGTCGCCCGCGGACGCGACGCATCCGTCGTCGCCGAGCCCGCGACGCCCCTGCTGAGCGCGCACGGCATCCACGCGTCGGGGGTCGTCGGCGCGGACGTCGAGCTCGTCGAGGGCGACGTCCTCGGGATCGCGGGCCTGCTCGGATCCGGGCGCAGCGAGCTCGCCCGGGCGCTCTCCGGGGTCACCCCGATCGGCCAGGGTGTGCTCCGCCTCGCGGGCGCGCCGGTGAGACCGCGACGGCCGCGCGACGCCATCGCGCTCGGGCTCGCCTACTCCTCCGAGAACCGCCGCACCGAGGGGATCATCGCCGACCTCAGCATCCGCGAGAACATCGCGCTGGCCCTGCAGGCGCAACTCGGCGCGTTCCGGCGCATCCCGCTCGCGCGGGAGCGCGAACTCGCGAGCAGCTGGATCGACGCGCTCGACATCCGCCCCGCCGACCCGGAACGGCCCGCCGGCACCCTGTCGGGAGGCAACCAGCAGAAGGTGCTGCTGGCCCGACTGCTCGCCCTCGCACCGCGCGTGCTCATCCTCGACGAACCGACCCGCGGGATCGACGTGGGGGCGAAGGTCGAGATCCAGAACCTCGTCGGGGAGCTCGCCGACAACGGGCTGTCCGTCGTGTTCATCTCCGCCGAGCTCGAGGAGGTGCTGCGGGTCTCCGGACGCGTCCTCGTGCTGCGCGACGGCCGGATCGTCGGCGACCTGCCCGCCGAAGAGCTCACCATCGACTCGCTGCTCGCCTTGGTCGCGCAACCGGACGAGGAGGGGTGAACGGGTGAGCCAGGACGACAAGGCAGCGCGGACCGCCAACATCTTCGACGTCGCACGACTCGCCGGCGTGTCCCACCAGACCGTCTCGCGCGTGCTCAACGATCAGCCGAACGTGCGCCCCGCCACCCGGGCCCGCGTCGAGCAGGCCATCGCCCAACTGCGCTACAGCCCCTCCCCCGCGGCGCGCGCCCTCGTCACCCGGCGCACCCGCACCATCGGGCTCGTCTCACCGGGCGTCTCCGACTTCGGCCCGAGCTCGATCGCGATGCACTTCAACTTCGCGGCCCGCGCCGCCCGCTACAACGTCGAGACGGTCAGCTCGCTCAGCGACGACCCGGTCGGCGTCCGCTCCGTCGTCGAGTCGCTGCTGAGACAGCGCGTGGATGCCATCGTGCTCGTCGTCGTCGACGTCGCGGTGCTCGAGGTGGTGCGCGGGCTCGACCTGTCGATCCCGGTCGTCGCGGTCGCCGCATCCCCCCGCCCGAGCCCGCTGATCGTCTCGATCGACCAGTACCGCGGGGCGCGCGCCGCCGTGCGGCACCTCGCCGAGCTCGGCCACACCCGCATCCTGCACCTCGGCGGGCCGCTCGCGAACCCCGACGCCATCGAGCGCGAGCGCGGCTGGCGCGACGAGCTCCTCGCCCGGCGCCTCGACGTCGTCGCCCCGCCGCACGGCGACTGGTCGGCCGAGAGCGGGCACCGCCTGGGACCGGAGCTCGGGGTGGAGGCCGGCGACGCCGTCTTCGTCGCCAACGACCACATGGCGATCGGCCTGCTCTCCTCGCTGCGCGAGCACGGCCTGCAGGTGCCCGCGGACGTGAGCGTCGTCGGCTTCGACGACGTGCCCGAGGCCGGCTACCTGTACCCGCCCCTCACCACGGTGCGTCAGGACTTCGCGGCGCTCGGCGGGCTCATCATGCAGAAGGTGCTGGTGGCCGTGGAGGATCCCGACACCGTCACCGAGGACACCCCGCTGCCGACCCGCCTCGTCATCCGCGACTCCACCCGCGAGGCCTGAGCTCAGGGGGCGGTGAGCTTCTCGATCGCGGCGGCCACGCGCCGCGCGCGGGTCTCGGCCGCCTTCGCGCCCTCGATCGCGGTGACGTGCGCCTTGCGGTGGCTCGGCGCGAGCTTCTGCCAGGCGGCGGCCGCCGCGGGGTTCCCCGCGAGCGCCTCGGCGAGGTCGGGCGTGGGTTCGACGACGCGCGGCGCCGTCTCGAGCTCGAGCTCGACCGTGATGGCGTCGCCGCCCGCGATGCCGGTCGCGGCGCGTTTGTCGGAGCTGAACGGGATGAGGTGCTTGCCGCCCATCGTGCCGACCGTCGAGGGGTAGCTGAAGCCGTTGACGGTCACCGTGACCGCGGGCCGCTTACCGCCGCCGAGCTGCTCGAGCTGTGCGGGCGACACCTCGATGCCCGTGTTGTTGCCGAACTGCGACAGCGTCGTCTCGAATCTCATACGCCGATGATGGACCCCTCGCCCGACGCCCGCCACTCAGCCGGTGCTCGCGCGCTCCGCGACGAGCAGCACCGCGAGCAGCGCGACGAAGGCGATCGCGAGCATGTCGATCGCGAGGAGGGCGAGGCGGAGGCGCCGCGACGGCGTCGCGAAACGCACGATGACCATGCAGCAGTAGAGCACCGCGACGACGAGCGCCGCCGTCCCCGGCACGCCGATGGGCGGCATCCGGAGCACCGCCATCGGGATGAGCACGCCGAGCGACACGAGGGTCAGCAGCCCGCCGAGGATGAGCCAGGAACGGCCGCGCGAGGTGGTGAGCGCCGGCTGGTCCCGCATGCGCGTGGGATCGTCGGGGGACTGCGGCGCCATGCCTCCAGCCTGCCGTCTCGCGCCTGGGTGGATGCGGAAAACCCAGCGACCTCCCAGACGCGGCTCAGCCCGCGACGACCGCCGCGACTCCGAGGCCCAGCACGAGGATGACACCCCAGGCGAGGGCGCCCGCCACGATCGCGCGTCCGCCGGTGCGCACGAGTCGCTCCAGCCGGAGGCCCGCGCCGATGCCGACGAGGGCCGCGGCGAGCAGCGCGGTGCGCACGAGATCCACGGCGTCGAGCACGGCATCCGGAACCGGCAGGAACGAGCGCACGAGCACGAGCGCGAGGAACCCCACGATGAACAGCGGCACGATCGGCGGCAGCTTCCCGCCCGCGCCGCCGGCCGCACGCGCCGCGCGCCGGGTGCGCAGCGAGGCGACCGCCACCATGGGCGCGAGCGCCAGCACGCGCGTGAGCTTGACGACGACCGCCGCGCCGAGCGCGGCGGGCCCCGCGGTCTGCGCCGTCGCGACCACCTGCCCGACGTCGTGCACGCTCGCGCCCGCCCAGGCGCCGAAGAACGCCTCGCCCATCGGCATCCCGAGCGCCCCGGCGAGTGTCGAAAATGCAGGAAGAACGACGATGGCGAGGGTGCCGAACAGCGTGACGAGGGCGGTGGGGGTCGCCGCGTCCTGCATTTTCGACATCGAGCCGCGGGCGGCGGCCATCGCGCCCACGGCCGAGACGCCGCAGATGGAGAAGCCGGCGGCGAGCAGCACGGGCTCGTCGCCCGGCAGTCGCAGGGCGCGCGCGATCGCGTAGCTGATCGCGAAGGCGAGGCCGACGAGCGCGGCGATCGCGAGCACCCCCCACCAGCCGAGCGCGGCGATGTCGCCGAGCGCGAGGTCGAGCCCGAGCAGCACGATGCCGGCGCGCAGCAGCGTGCGCGCCGAGAAGCCGAGGCCCGCGCGCAGCGGGCCGTCGAGCGCCGGACGCAGCGGCGGCAGGCACGCGAGCGCGACGCCGACGACGAAGGCGGCGGTCAGCCACGGCACGCCCGGCAGCACGAGGTGCACGAGCCAGGCGAGCGCCGCCCCCGCGAGCGCGAGCGCGACCCCGGGAGCGAGCTCGCGCATCCGGGTCACGCCGCCGCCCGCCGCCGCGAGACGCGCACCACGAGGGTGAGCAGCACGACCGCCACGAGCCCCGTCGCGGCGAGGGCGAGGCCGCCGTAGCCGAGCCGCGCGAGCACGAGGCCCGCGGCGCCTCCGCCGAGCGCACCCGCCGTCGACATGAGCAGGTCCGCCCGACCCTGGATGCGGGCACGGCCGAGCACGTCGACCGACTCCGTGACGAGGGTCGAGCCCGCGACGCTCGCCGCGCTCCAGCCCACGCCGATGAGGAACAGCCCGACCGCCACCCAGAGCTCCGACTCGGCGCCCGCGGCGAGCAGCAGCAGCGCCCCGAGCAGCAGCACCTGACCGATCGCGATCGTCGCCTCGCGTCCCACCCGGTCGGCGAGCAGGCCCCACAGCGGCGAGAGCGCGTACATGCCGAGCACGTGCAGGCTGATCGTGAGCCCCACGAGCTCGAGCCCCGCCCCGTGCCCCACGAGGTGCACGGGCGTCATCGCCATGACCGACACCATCGTCGCGTGGCTGAGCGAGGTCGAGATCATGCCCGTCGCGATGCCGCCCACGTCGGCGGTACGGGATGCCGCCTCCGGCGAGGCGGGGCGCTCGAGCCCGATGCGCGTCGCGAGGCGCAGCGGATCCGGTCGCAGCCCCACGAGGTACACGACCGCAGCGACGAGCTGCGCCGCGATCGTGAACAGGTAGGCGCCCGCGAGCGGGGGCAGCCCGATCGCCTGGCCCACGGCATCCCCGGGGCCGATGAGGTTGGGGCCGAGCACGGCCCCGAGCGTCGTCGACCACACGACGACCGCGAGGTCGCGGCCGCGGCGCCCCGGCTCGGAGAGGTCGGTCGCGGCGAAGCGCGCCTGCAGGTTGACGGCCGTGCCGACCCCGAGCAGCACGATGCCCGCGAGCAGCAGCAGCGTCCAGCCGAGGACCGCCGCGACGAGCCCGACGACCGCGCCGAACGCGGCGAGCAGGGCACCCGTCGTGAGCGCGGGCGCGCGGCCGCGGCGGGCGGCGAGCGTCGCGAGCGGCACCGCCGCGACGGCCGCGCCGATCGTCGACATGGTGGCCGCCATGCCCGAGAGCGTCTCCGACCCCGACACCTGCGTGATGAGCAGGGCGCCCGCCGACAGGGTCGACCCCATCCCGATCCCCGCGAGCACCTGGCCCGCGATGATCGCGGCGCGGCTGCGCCCGCGCACCCGCGCGATCTCGGACTCGGAGAGCTCCTCGGGGACGCCGGATGCCGCCCCGGTCACGCCGGGCGCTCGTCGCGGTCGAGCGCGGGGTTGCTGAGCGTGCCGATGCCCTCGATGTCGATCTCGACCGTCTGCCCGTGCACGAAGCCGCCGAGACCGGACGGCGTGCCCGTCATGATGATGTCGCCCGGCAGCAGTGTCCAGACATCCGAGATGTAGGCGATGAGCTCGGGAAGCTTGTGCGTCATGTCGCGCGTGTTGCCGTGCCGCCGCGGTTCGCCGTCGACCCGCGTGCGGATCTCGAGGCCGTCCGGGTCGAGCTCGGTCTCGATCCACGGGCCGATCGGGGCGAAGGTGTCGTAGCCCTTCGCGCGCGCCCACTGCCCGTCGGCGAACATCTGGTCGCGGGCCGACACGTCGTTGCCGATCGTGTAGCCGAACACGTAGTCGGCCCAGTCCTCCGCACGCACCTGCTTCGCGATCCGCCCGATGACGGCGACGAGCTCGCCCTCGTGCGTGATGCGGCCGTCGACCGGGGGGATGCGGATGGGGTCGCCCGGACCGACGACCGCCGTGTTGGGCTTGAGGAAGATGAGCGGGTTCTCGGGGACGTCGATGCTCGCCATGTCCTTGCGGTGCTCGGCGTAGTTGAGGCCGACGCAGACGACCTTCGAGCGCGGGATGACGGGCGCGAGCAGCCGAGCCTCCGCGAGCGGCACGCGGTCGCCCGTCGTCTCGTAGCCGGCGAACATGGGGTCGCCCGCCAGCACCACGAGCTCGTCGTCGTCGACGATGCCGTAGCGCGGGTCGCCTCCCGTACTGAAACGTGCGACTCTCACCCGTCGAGCCTATCGCTGCCGCCATGGTGCGGTTTCGGCTGGATGGCGCCGTCGCGACGGTGCCATCCAGCCGAAACCGCACCGGCAGAATGGTGGCGTGACCTCGCTGCTCTGGACCGGCCCCGAGGGCCCCCGTGTGCTCGTGCTCGCCCACGGGGCGGGCGCGCCCATGGACTCCGGATGGATGGAGCAGTTCGCGACCCTGCTCGCCGAGCGCGGCGTGCGTCTCGCCCGCTTCGAGTTCGCCTACATGGCCGCGCGGCGCGCGGGGGTGCGGCGCCCCAACCCACGGGCGGAGGCGGTGCTCGACGAGTACCGCGAGGCGCTCGCGCAGCTGCGGGCCGAGACGGATGCGGTGCCCGTCATCGGCGGCAAGTCCTTCGGTGGCCGGGTGGCCTCGATGATCGCCGACGAGCAGTCGGCCGCGGGCGGCATCCGCGGGCTCGTGTGCCTCGGCTACCCCTTCCACCCGATGGGCAAGCCCGAGCAGCTGCGCACGGCGCACCTCGCGCACCTCGAGACGCCCACCCTCGTCTGCCAGGGCGAGCGCGACATCATGGGCTCCCGCGAGGAGGTCGCGGCCTACACGCTCTCCCCCGCGATCGAGCTGCTGTGGGCCCCCGACGGCGACCACGACCTGAAGCCGCGCAAGGCATCCGGCCGTACGCTCACCGACAACCTCGCGGCCGCCGCGGATGCGGTGGCCGCGCGCGTCTAGCCCGCCCGGCTACGCGTCGAGGCGGTGAAGCCAGCCGTGGCGGTCCTCGACGCGGCCGTACTGGATGCCGGTGAGCTCGTCGCGGAGCGAGAGCGACACGCGGTCCTCCACCTCCGGCATCCGGATGCCGAAGGACTCGGCCTTGATCTCCGAGATGGGGGTGATGACGGCCGCCGTGCCGCACGCGAACGCCTCGACGATCTCGCCCGAGGCGGCGCCGTCGCGCCACTCGGTGATCGACACGGGGCGCTGCTCGACCGTGTAGCCGCGATCGCGGCCCAGCTGCAGCACGGAGTCGAGCGTGATGCCCTCGAGGATCGAGTCGGAGTCGGGCGTGATGAGGCGCTTGTCGCGCGTGACGAGCACGACGTTCATGCCGCCGAGCTCCTCGAGGAACTCGCCCCGCTGCGCGTCGAGGAACAGCACCTGGGCGCAGCCGTTCTCGTACGCCTCCTGCTGGGCGACGAGGGATGCGGCGTAGTTGCCGCCCGTCTTCGCCTGCCCCATGCCGCCGTGACCGGCGCGCGTGTAGTGCGTCGACAGCCAGATCGACACGGGGGCCACGCCGCCCGTGAAGTAGGCGCCCGCGGGCGAGGCGATGAGGTAGTAGTTGACCTTCTTCGCCGGGCGCACGCCGAGGAACGCCTCCTTCGCGAACATGAAGGGACGCAGGTACAGGCTCGTCTCGTCCTGCGTCGGCACCCAGTCGCCGTCGACCGCGATGAGCTGCTTCAGCGAGTCGAGGAAGTACTCGGTCGGCAGCTCCGGCATCGCGAGGCGCTTCGCGGAGCGCTGCATGCGGGCGGCGTTCGCGTCGGGGCGGAAGGTCCAGATCGACCCGTCGGCGTGGCGGTAGGCCTTCAGGCCCTCGAAGATCTCCTGCGCGTAGTGCAGCACCGCGGCGGCCGGGTCGAGCTGGATGGGGCCGTACGGCTGCACGCGCGGGCGGTGCCAGCCGCCGCGCTCCGACCAGCAGATGTCGACCATGTGGTCGGTGAAGAACTGCCCGAAGCCGGGGTTCTCGAGGATCGCCTCGCGCTCCTCGGGGGTCTTGGCGTTCTCATTGCGGGTCACCTGGAACTGCAGGTCCTGGGTGGCCATCGGCAGGAGGTTCAGGGTCATGGTCTGCTCGGCTCTCGGAGGTCGTGGAATCTATTGTGCGCCCAGTCGGGCCGCGATGGCCGTGCCGATCTCGGCCGTCGTGCGGGGAGCGGCGCCCCGCTCGGCGAGATCGGCCGCCACGGCCGCCTCGACCCGGCGCGCCGCATCCGGCAGCTCGAGGTGGTCGAGCAGCAGCGCGGTCGACAGGATCGCGGCCGTGGGATCGGCCTTCTGCTGCCCCGCGATGTCGGGTGCGGAACCGTGGACCGGCTCGAACATCGAGGGGAAGGCGCCGTCGGGGTTGATGTTGCCCGAGGCCGCCAAACCGATGCCGCCGCTGATGGCGCCGGCCAGGTCGGTGAGGATGTCGCCGAAGAGATTGTCGGTGACGATGACGTCGAACCTAGCAGGGTCGGTGACCAGGAAGATGGTCGCGGCGTCCACGTGGAGGTAATCCCACGCCACGTCCGGATGATTGGCAGCCTCGGCCTCGACGAGCCGCGACCAGAGCTTGCCGGCGTTGGTCAGCACGTTCGTCTTGTGCACGAGCGTGACCTTCTTGCCGCGCTTCTCGGCGAGGTCGAAGGCGTAGCGCACGACGCGCTCGATGCCGAAGGCGGTGTTGACGCTCACCTCGTTCGCGACCTCGTGCGGGGTGCCGACGCGGATGCTGCCGCCGTTGCCGACGTACGGACCCTCGGTGCCCTCGCGCACGACGACGAAGTCGACCTCGCCGGGGTTCGCGAGCGGGCTCGGCACCGTCGGGTAGAGCACCGTGGGGCGCAGGTTCACGTAGTGGTCGAAGGCGAAGCGCAGCTTCAGCAGCAGGCCGCGCTCGATGATGCCGCCCGCGAGGCGCGGGTCGCGCGGGTCGCCGCCGACCGCGCCGAGCAGGATCGCGTCGTGCTGCGCGAGGGCGGCGAGGTCGTCGTCGCCCAGGATGACGCCCGTCTCGAGGTAGTGCGCCGCACTGAACGGATACTCGGTCACCGCGAGCTGCGCCTCGTCGGCGAGCACGGCATCCAGCACCTTCACCGCCTCGCTCGTGACTTCCGGTCCGATGCCGTCCCCCGCGATCACGGCGAGGTCGATGGTGCGCGTCATCCCCCTAGGGTATCGGCGCGCGCATGCCGCTCCGCGCGCGTATAGCCCCCCGGATGCGGCCCCGTCAACGGGCTGTCCGCATCCGCGAGGCGCTCCTAGCGTCGTACCCGGCTCCCGTCGTGGAGCCCTGACCCAAGGAGGCCCACCATGAGCATCGGGCTCGGCATCTTCCTCATCGTCGTCGGCGCGATCCTCACCTTCGCGCTCAACGTGGATGCGACGTGGATCGACCTCGACCTCGTCGGCTACCTGCTGATGGGCGCGGGCGTCGTCGTGACGCTCATCGGCATCGTGCTGCTGGTGCGCAAGCGCCAGACGGTGACGACCGTGCGCACGAGCGTCGACCCGCGGACGGGCACGCGCGTCGATCAGCGCGCGACCGAGAGCGACCCGCTGCCGTAGCGCAGCCCGGGTCCGCGACGGCACGTGTCTTTCGGGTGGACACGTGCCGTCGCCGCGTGCCGACGGACCGCCCGCGGCTCAGGACTCGACGATGTCGATCTCGCGCAGCTCGTCGGCGTCGATCGCCGCGGCGACCCGCTCGAGCACCTCGTCGGGCACCGGCGAGTCGACCGTGATGATCGACAGCGCCTGGCCGCCCGCCGAGCGGCGCGCGATCTGCATGCCGGCGATGTTGATGCCCGCCTCGCCGAACTCCTTGCCGTAGACGGCGACGATGCCCGGGCGGTCGGTGTAGAACATCACGACGTGGTGCTCGGCGATCGGCACCTCGATGTCGTAGCCGTTGAGTCCGATGATCTTCTCGGTCATCTTGGTGCCGGCGAGCGTGCCCGCGACCTCGACCGAGGTGCCGTCGGAGAGCACCCCGCGCAGGGTGGTCGTGTTGCGGTAGTCCTTCGACTCCTCCGAGACGTTGAGGCTCGAGGAGATGCCGCGCTGCTCGGCGAGCAGCGGCGCGTTCACGTAGGAGACGTTCTCGGTGACGAGGTTCGTGAAGTAGCCCTTGAGCGCCGCGAGACGGTAGACGCTCACGTCGTAGGCGGCGAGCTCGCCGCGCACGTCGACCTCGAGGTCGGTGAGGGCGCCGTGGCCCGCAACCGCCGCGAGCACCTGGCCGAGCTTCTCGACGAGCGCGATGCCGGGGCGCACGAAGGGGTCGATGATCCCGCCCGCGACGTTCACGGCATCCGGAACCAGTTCGCCCTCGAGGGCGAGCCGCACCGACTTGGCCACCGAGACGCCCGCCTTCTCCTGCGCCTCGTCGGTCGAGGCGCCGAGGTGCGGCGTGACGACGACGTTCGGCAGCGGCAGCAGCTTCGTGTCGACGGGCGGCTCGGCGTTGAACACGTCGAGGCCGGCGCCCGCGATGACGCCCGTGGTGAGCGCCTCGTAGAGGGCGTCCTCGTCGATGAGCCCGCCGCGCGCGACGTTGACGATGTACGCGGTCGGCTTCATCTTCGCGAGCTGCGCCGTCGAGATCATGCCCGTGGTCTCGGGCGTCTTCGGCATGTGGATGCTGATGAAGTCGGCCTGCTCGAGCAGCTCGTCGAGGGTCACGAGCCGCACCCCCAGCTGCGGCGCGCGGGCCGGGGTGACGTAGGGGTCGTAGGCGATCACGTCGACGCCGAAGGCCTGCAGGCGGCTCGTGATGAGCGCGCCGATCCGGCCGAGGCCGATGATGCCGACCGTCTTCTCGTACAGCTCGGTGCCGGTGTACTTGGAGCGCTTCCACTCCCCCGCGGCGAGGCTCGCGTGGGCGGCGGGGATGTGGCGGGCGAGGCTCAGGATGTGGCCGATGGTGAGCTCGGCGGCGCTGATGATGTTGGAGGTCGGGGCGTTGACGACCATGACGCCCGCCTCGGTGGCGGCCTTGATGTCGACGTTGTCGAGCCCGACGCCCGCGCGCGCCACCACCTTCAGCTGCGGGGCCGCGGCGAGCGCCTCCGCGTCGATCTGGGTGGCGGAGCGGATGAGCACGGCGTTCGCCTCCGCGAGCGCCGGCAGCAGCGCGGCGCGGTCGGCGCCGTCCACGGAGCGGATCTCGAAGTCGGGGCCCAGGGCCTCGACGGTGGCGGGCGACAGTTCCTCGGCGATCAGGACGACCGGCTTCGACACAGCTGTGTTCCTTCGTGCGGGGGTGGCGGCAGAGGGCCGCGGGATCACCGCGGCAGTCGGCGGCGCGGCACAGGCAGCCTACCGGACACCGCATGCCGTTACGGCGCGGGTCGGGGCGTCGTCACCCGACCGTGACGAGGTACGCCGAGACCACGTAGAGGCTGAGCGCCGTCGCGGACGTCGCGGCGAGACCCGCCGCGAAGACGAGCACGCGATGGGTGAGCGTGCGGCGCACGCCGAGCCACGCGGCGGCCGCGAAGGCGAGCACCGGGAACGCGGCGCCGACGACGAGCAGCGCCCACGGGATCCGCTCGCCGAAGCCCGCGTTCTCGTAGGCGGGCGGCACGTTCAGCAGGTTGCCGATCGCCTGGTAGAGGAACCACGCGTAGAGCAGGCCGAAGACGACCGCGACGACGATCGCGGGCAGCGGCCAGGCGCGCTCGGGGGTGCCGACGGTCTCGTCGGGCTCGGGCAGTTCGACGGTCATCCGAGCGCCCCCAACAGGAACGGCCACGGCAGCAGCAGCGCGACCCCGAGCAGCAGGGCGACGAAGCGCTTCGCGCCGCGGTGCGCGGTGCCGGGCGGGGTGAGGGTGAGGGCCGCGCCGAACCACAGCACGGCCGCGATCATCGCGAGGAACTCGCCGAACTGCCACATCACCTCGCCCGCGAGGTCGAGGCCCGGGTAGCCGAGCAGTTGCACGGAGAGGATCCAGCCGACCGCGAGCGCGAGGTAGAGGCCACCGAAGACGCCCGTCGCGACGAGCAGCGCGAGCTCGCGCGGCGTGCGGCGGTCGGCGGATGCGGCGGCCGCGGTGCCCGCGGCGGATGCGGCATCCGTCCCGTCGGCATCCGCGACCGGCTCGCCGCGCAGCCGGGGGGCCGCCTGGCCGCGCGCCTCGTCGCCCGCCCAGTGCAGCGCGGCGTCGTCGTCCGGCTCCTCGGGCTCGGGCGCGCGAGTGCTCACGACACCATCCTCTCCCATCCGAGGCGTCGATTCCCGTCGCCCCCGTCGCCCCTCCGCGACAGGACGCGCCGCCTCAGGCCTCGAGGCGCAGCCGGAACACCTCGGTGAGCGGCGCATACAGCGGATGCGCGGGCTCGATCCCGCACAGCTCCGTCGCGAGCGCGCCCGGGTCGGCTCCCGGCACGAGCTTCGCCTGCAACTCCACGGCCTCCGGGTCGTCCGCGGTGTCGAAGCGCAGGGCGGCGCCGACCGCGGTGAGCAGGTTCCACGCATCCTGCCCGCGCTCGGCGAGCTGGGCGGCCGGGTCGACGAAGCGCTCGTGCCGGCCGAGCTTGCGCAGCGGTGCCCGGCCGACGCGCACGCAGCTGTCGGGCAGCTCGGGGTTGGTGATGCGCACGAGCGTCGTCTCGACGTAGGCCTGCTGCTCCTCGGGGGTGAAGCCGTGCTTCTCGACGAGCAGCCCCGAGGTCTCGGCGAGCACCGCGCGCACCTCGGCCATCACCTCCGGCACCGCGAGCGCCTCGGCGATCGTCTCGATGCCGCGCCGGTAGCCGAGGTAGGCGGTGGATGCGTGGCCCGTGTTGACCGTGAAGAGCTTGCGCTCGATGTACGGCTCGAGGTCGTCGACCCAGTGCACGCCCGCGAGCGCGGGCTCGTCGCCGTGGAACGGGGTGCGGTCGACCGCCCACTCCCAGAAGGCCTCGAGGGTCACGTCGAGCCCCCCGCGCTGCTCCGGCACGATGCGGTCGATCGCGCAGTTCGCCCAGACGGCGCGCTCCATGGCGCCGCCGAGCTCCGCGACCGCGGCGGCCAGGATGTCGGTGCCGCCGATCGCGTTCTCGCACGCGATCACGACGAGCGGCTTCGCATCCGCCGGCCGCTGGGCGAGCCCGGCGACGATGAGCGGGGCGACGAACTGCAGGATGCGGGCACCGACCGCCGTGGTGACGATGTCGGCCCGCGCGATCTCGGCGACCACGGCATCCGGCACGTCGCGCGAGTTGAGGGCTCGGTAGCCGTCGATGACGAGCTCCCGGCCGCCCGCACCCACCTCGTGCACGTGGTAGCTCGGCTGCTGCTGCAGGGCCTGGATGAGCTCCTCGCTGACATCCGCGAAGACGACCTCGTAGCCGCTCTCCCGCAGGAAGGGCGCCACGAATCCGCGCCCGATGTTGCCCGCCCCGAAATGCACCGCCGTCGCTGTCACGTGTTCATTCAACCCGTCCGCCGCGCCCCCGGCCAGCCCCCGCCCTTCCGCACCCCCGGAACTCCCGGAACTCCCTGCGGCGGGAGCAACCGCACGCGCGGGCGCAGACGCCAGCGCGGGGCGGGAGCAATCGCTCCCGCCCCGCGCCTGGATCTCCGTCCGATGGATCAGCGCGCCGCGCTGCCCTCGGTGTAGTCCGAGTCCTGCTGCTTCCAGGCGAACAGGGCGCGCAGCTCCTTGCCGGTCTTCTCGATCGGGTGCTGCGCCTCCTTCTCGCGCAGGGCCAGGAACTCGGGGGCGCCCGCATCCTGGTCGGCGATGAAGCGCGAGGCGAAGGCGCCCGACTGGATGTCGGCGAGCACGCCCTTCATGTTCTCCTTGACCGACGGGTCGATGACGCGCGGGCCCGACACGTAGTCGCCGTACTCGGCCGTGTCGGAGATCGACCAGCGCTGCTTGGCGATGCCGCCCTCCCACATGAGGTCGACGATGAGCTTGAGCTCGTGCAGCACCTCGAAGTAGGCGATCTCGGGTTGGTAGCCGGCCTCGGTGAGGGTCTCGAAGCCGTACTGCACGAGGTGGCTCATGCCGCCGCAGAGCACGGCCTGCTCGCCGAACAGGTCGGTCTCGGTCTCCTCGGTGAAGGTCGTCTTGATGACGCCCGCGCGGGTGCCGCCGATGGCCTTCGCGTACGACAGCGCCGTTTCCCAGGCGTGGCCGGATGCGTCGCGCTCGACCGCGATGATGTCCGGGATGCCGCGCCCCGCGACGAACTCGCGGCGCACCGTGTGGCCGGGGGCCTTCGGGGCGATGAGGATCACGTCGACCCCCTCGGGGGCGTCGATGTAGCCGAAGCGGATGTTGAAGCCGTGCGCGAAGGCGAGCGTCTTGCCCTCGGTCAGCTTGTCCTTGATCGACTCGCTGTAGATGGAGCGCTGGTGCTGGTCGGGCGCCAGGATCATGATGAGGTCGGCCCACTCGGTGGCGTCGGCGACCGACTTCACCTCGAAGCCGTCCTCGGCGGCCTTCGCGGTCGACTTCGAGCCGTCCTTGAGGGCGATGACGACCTCGACACCCGAGTCGCGCAGGTTCTGGGCGTGCGCGTGGCCCTGCGAGCCGTAGCCCACGATCGCCACCTTCTTGCCCTGGATGATCGAGAGGTCGGCATCCTTGTCGTAGAAGATCTCAGCCAATTTCGTTTCCTTCTTGTTGGGGTTTCGATACGCCGCTGCGCGGCTACTCATCCGGCGGGACTAGCTCTTGTAGACGCGTTCGGTGATGCTCTTGCCGCCGCGGCCGATCGCGAGCAGGCCCGACTGGGCGATCTCGCGGATGCCGTACGGCTCGAGCACGCGCAGCAGCGCCTGCACCTTCCCGGAGTCGCCCGTCACCTCGATGACGAGCGCATCCGGCGAGACGTCGACGACGCGCGCCCGGAACAGGTTGACGGCCTCCAGGATCTGGCTGCGGGTGGTGTTGTCGACGCGCACCTTGATGAGCAGGTGCTCGCGGTGCACCGACTGGGTCGGGTCGAGCTCGACGATCTTGATGACGTTGACGAGCTTGTTCAGCTGCTTCGTCACCTGCTCGAGCGGCAGGCCCTCCACGTCGACGACGACGGTGATGCGGCTGAGCCCGTCGATCTCGGTGGGACCCACCGCGAGCGAGTTGATGTTGAAGCCGCGCCGGGCGAACAGCCCGGCCACGCGGGTCAGCAGACCCGGCTTGTCCTCCACGAGGAGGGAGAGCACGTGATGCGTCATGGCCTTACTCCTCTTCCCACGCCGGGGCGTGATCCCGCGCGTACTGTACCTGCGAGTTGCCGACGCCCTGCGGCACCATCGGCCACACCATGGCATCCCGGCTCACCACGAAGTCGATGACGACGGGGCGATCGTTGGTCTCGATCGCGAGCTTGATGGCCGCGTCGATCTCCGACTTCTTCGTCACGCGGATGCCGAGGGCGCCATACGCCTCGGCGAGCTTCACGAAGTCGGGCACCATCCGGGTGGTGTTCTCGCCGTCGAGGGCCCCCGTGTTGAGGTCGGTGAAGGAGTGGCGGCCGTCGTAGAAGAGGGTCTGCCACTGGCGCACCATGCCGAGCGAGGAGTTGTTGATGATCGCGACCTTGATCGGGATGTCGTTGATCGTGCAGGTGGCGAGCTCCTGGTTGGTCATCTGGAAGCAGCCGTCGCCGTCGATCGCCCACACGAGACGCTCCGGCTCGGCCACCTTCGCGCCCATCGCGGCGGGCACCGAGTAGCCCATCGTGCCGGCGCCGCCCGAGTTGAGCCAGGCGTGCGGACGCTCGTAGCCGATGAACTGGGCAGCCCACATCTGGTGCTGGCCCACGCCCGCGGCGTAGACCGCCTCGGGTCCGGAGAGCTCGCCGATGCGCTGGATGACGTACTGCGGGGAGAGCAGGCCGTCCTCCGGCTCGGTGTAGCCGAGCGGGTAGTTGGCTCGCAGCTGCTCGAGGCGCGTCCACCAGTCGGCGATGTCGGGCACCGTGCGCTGCTGCGTGAACGCGTCGATGAGGTCGACGATGACCTCGCGGGCGTCGCCCACGATCGGCACGTCGGCGTGGCGGATCTTGCCGATCTCGGCCGGGTCGATGTCGACGTGCACGACCTTCGCCTCCGGGGCGAAGTCGCTCACCTTGCCGGTCACCCGGTCGTCGAAGCGCGCGCCGAGCGACACGATGAGGTCGGACTCCTGCAGCGCGAGCACCGCGGGCACCGAGCCGTGCATGCCGGGCATGCCGAGGTGCTGACGGTGCGAGTCGGGGAACGCGCCGCGCGCCATGAGGGTCGTCACGACGGGGGCGCCGGTGAGCTCGGCGAGCTGCCGCAGCTCCTTGGAGGCCTCGGCCCGGATGACGCCGCCGCCCACGTAGAGCACGGGGCGCTGCGCGTTCCCGAGCAGCTCGGCGGCCGAGAGGATCTGCTTGCCGTGCGCCTTCGTGACCGGGCGGTAGCCGGGCAGCTCGACCTTGGGCGGCCACACGAACGGCGCCGACTTCTGCTGGGCGTCCTTCGTGATGTCCACCAGCACCGGGCCGGGGCGGCCCGTGGTGGCGATGTGGTACGCCGCCGCGAGGGTCGCGGGCACCTGCGCCGGGTCGGTCACGAGGAAGCTGTGCTTGGTGATCGGCATCGTGATGCCGGTGATGTCGATCTCCTGGAACGCATCCGTTCCCATCGAGGTCGAGAACACCTGACCGGTGATCGCGAGCAGCGGCACCGAGTCCATGTAGGCGTCGGCGATCGCGGTGACGAGGTTGGTGGCGCCGGGGCCGGAGGTGGCGATGCACACGCCGATCCGGCCGGAGGCGGCGGCGTAGCCCTCGGCCGCGTGGCCGGCGCCCTGCTCGTGGCGCACGAGGATGTGGCGGATGGCGGTGGAGGCCATGAGCTCGTCGTAGAAGGGCATGATCGCCCCGCCGGGGAGTCCGAAGACGTCGGTGATGCCGAGCTTCTCGAGGCTCGCGAGCACGGCACCGGAGCCGGTCAGGATGGGCGTCGCGTCGCGCTTGGCGGGCGCGGGCGCGGGGGATGGCACGGTTGCGTCGGGCGCAGTCATGAAAGGTTCCTCAGAGGTGGGAGTCGGTGGGAATCAAGGGGATGCGCGCGAATGACGTCATCGACCTGATCAGAATGCCGTCGGCCGCTCGTAGTGCGGTCGACGCCCACGCCAGGACTGGTTGTGCCACCCGGGTGTCTATCGTCCGGCCATGTTACCTGATGTCGGATGCCGCGCTCTCCGCGTATCCGGTGAAACTCGCCTAGGCGACCGGATCAACCGGTGACGGCGCCCTCGGCGGCCGAGCGCACGAGCTTCGAGTACTTGGCGAGCACGCCGCGCGTGTAGCGCGGAGGCAGCGGCTCCCAACCCTCGTGGCGGGCGGCGAGCTCGGCGTCGTCGACGAGCAGCTCGATCGAGCGGCTCGCGATGTCGACGCGGATGCGGTCGCCGTCGCGCACGAACGCGATGGGTCCGGCATCCACGGCTTCGGGGGCGATGTGGCCGATGCAGAGTCCGGTCGTGCCGCCCGAGAAGCGACCGTCGGTGAGCAGCAGCACGTCCTTGCCGAGCCCGGCACCCTTGATCGCGGCGGTGATGGCGAGCATCTCGCGCATGCCGGGGCCGCCCTTCGGGCCCTCGTAGCGGATGACGACGACGTCGCCGTGCTGGATCTCGCCGTCGGTGAGGGCGTCGAGGGCGGCGCGCTCCCGCTCGAAGACGCGCGCGGGGCCCTCGAAGGTGGCGGCGTCGAAGCCGGCCGTCTTGACGACGGCGCCCTCGGGGGCGAGCGAGCCGTGCAGGATCGTGAGGCCGCCGGTCGCGTGGATGGGGTTGTCGAGGGTGCGCAGCACGTCGCCGTCGAGCGGCGGGATGGGCCCGATGTCGGCGAGGTTCTCGGCGAGCGTCTTGCCGGTCACGGTGAGCGCGTCGCCGTGCATGAGCCCCGCATCCAGCAGCGCCTTCATGAGCACGGGCAGGCCGCCGCGGCGGTCGACGTCGTTCATGACGTAGCGGCCGAAGGGCTTCAGGTCGCCGATGTGCGGCACCTTCGAGCCGATGCGGTTGAAGTCGTCGAGGGTCAGCTCCACCTCGGCCTCGTGCGCGATGGCGAGCAGGTGCAGCACGATGTTGGTCGAGCCGCCGAGCGCCATGCCGACGGCGATGGCGTTCTCGAAGGCCTTCTTGGTGAGGATCTGCCGTGCCGTGATGCCCTTCTCGAGCAGCTTCACGACGGCCTCGCCCGAGCGGTGCGCGTAGTAGTCGCGGCGGCGGTCGTAGCTGGGCGGGGATGCCGAGCCGGGAATGGAGAGGCCGAGCGCCTCCGCGACCGAGGCCATGGTGTTGGCGGTGTACATGCCGCCGCAGGCACCCTCGCCGGGCGCGAAGGCGCACTCGATGGCGTGCGCGTCGGCCTCCGACATGATCCCGGCCTTGACGCCGCCGACCGCCTCGAAGGAGTCGATGATCGTGATGTCCTTCTCGGTGCCGTCCGAGAGGCGCACCCAGCCGGGCGCGATCGAGCCGGCGTAGAGGAAGACGGATGCGAGGTCGAGCCGCGCGGCGGCCATCAGCATGCCGGGGATCGACTTGTCGCATCCGGCCAGCAGCACCGAGCCGTCGAGGCGCTCGGCCTGCATGACGGTCTCGACCGAGTCGGCGATGACCTCACGGCTGACGAGCGAGAAGTGCATGCCCTCGTGGCCCATCGAGATGCCGTCGGACACGGAGACGGTGCCGAACTGCAGCGGGTAGCCGCCGCCCGCGTGCACGCCCTCCTTGGCGGCCTGCGCGAGGCGCGCGAGGCTCAGGTTGCACGGGGTGATCTCGTTCCACGAGCTCGCGATGCCGATCTGCGACTTGTTCCAGTCCGCGTCGCCCATGCCGACCGCGCGCAGCATCCCGCGCGAGGTGGTGGCCTCGATACCGTCGGTGACGGTGCGCGAGCGGGGCTTGTGGTCGGGTACGGGCGTGCCCGCGGCGTTGCTGTCCGGCATGGCATCGAGGGTACTCCGCGGTGCATACCCGCGCTGACCACCCGACCCTCCGCGAGAGTACGTACTTTTGGGCGATTCAGACGGCGTGTCGGCCCAAAAGTGCGTACTTTCGGGGACTCACTGCTCGTGGACGTCGCCGGCGCGGAAGGTGGCGAGGGCGGAGAGCACGTGGGCGACCTCGGCGGGGCCCGCGACGCGGAAGGGGGCGAGGGTGGGGCCCGGTCCGGACTTCACGCCCAGGTCGTCGGGGCCGAGGGCGTCGAAGGCGTCCTCGTCGGTGACGTCGTCGCCCGCGTAGAACACCGCATCCGCCGCCGTGTAGCGCCGCAGATGCTCGACCGCCTCGCCCTTCGTCGTCGAGCGCACCGCGAACTCGAGCACGTTCTTGCCCTCGCGGATGGTGAGGTCGTCGAGCTCGGCCTGCGTCTCGCGCAGCGCCACGAGGTGCGCGAGACGCGAGTCCTCCTCCGTCGCGAGGCGGGTGTGCAGCGCGAAGCCCGCCGGCTTCGCCTCGAGCCACACGTCGTCGATCGAGTCGGCCACCTGGCTCAGCACCTCGTGCAGCACGTCGACCCGCTCGAGCTCGGCCGTGTCGAGGTTCACCCGCGCGGTCGGGTCGTCGAGGCGGATCTCGATGCCGTGCGAGCCGACGAGCAGCGTCTCGTCGGGCAGCTGCGCGACGTGGATGAGGGAGCGCAGCGCCCGACCCGACACGAGGGCGACGCGCGTGCGCGGCAGCGCGAGCAGCCGCAGCACGGCATCCCGCGCCTCCGGCAGCGCCCGCGCCTGCTCGGGCGAGTCGACCTCGGGCGCGAGGGTGCCGTCGAAGTCGAGCGCGACGAGCAGCCGACGCACCCGGGCGAGTTCGCGGAGCGCCCCGACGAGCAGCTCCGGCAGCCGACCGGTCACCGCTTCGTGGTCCGCTCGAGCGTCCACTCCACCTCGTCGGGCAGGACGCTGCCGGCCCAGCCGCCCGGGCCGCGGGTGTTCCGCAGCGTCGCGAGGAAGCTGTCGGACCAGTGGGTCACGTCGTTCTCGGCCACCCGCCTGCGCAGCGACCGCATCCGCTTGCGCCGCTCCTGGCGCGGCATCTCGATGGCGCGCAGGATCGCATCCTTCACGCCGTCGATGTCGTGCGGGTTCACGAGCAGGGCGGCGCGCAGCTCGTCGGATGCGCCGGTGAACTCGGAGAGGATGAGCACGCCGTCCTCGTCGGAGCGGGCGGCCACGTACTCCTTCGCGACCAGGTTCATGCCGTCGCGCAGGGCCGTGACGAGCATGACGTCGGCGGCGAGGTAGAGCGCCGCCATCTCCTCGCGCGGGAAGCCGTGGTGCAGGTAGCTGATCGCCTGGTGGCTGATGGTGCCGTAGTCGCCGTTGATGCGCCCCACGGTCAGCTCGATCTCGTCGCGCAGCTGCCGGTAGCTCTCGACGCGTTCGCGCGAGGGCGTCGCCACCTGCACGAGCGTGACGTCCTCCACCTTGAGCCGCCCCTCGGCGAGCAGCTCGCCGAAGGCCTTCAGCCGGTGGCCGATGCCCTTCGTGTAGTCGAGCCGGTCGACGCCGAGCATGATCGTCTCCGGGTCGCCCAGGTCGGCGCGGATCTGCCGGGCACGCGCCTGCACCTCGGGGCTCTCGGCGAGCTCCTGGAAGCCGGCCACGTCGATCGAGATGGGGAACGCCTTCGCGATGACCCGTCGCGCGGGCACGGCGTCGGTGCCGGGCACCTCGATGTAGGGCGTCTTCGTCGTGTAGCCGCGCAGCCGCCGCACGGCGCGCGAGAAGTTGCCGGCATCCGCGACCCGCTGGAAGCCGACCACGTCGGCGCCGAGCAGCCCGTCGATGATCTGCCCGCGCCACGGCAGCTGCGAGAAGATGCCGTACGCCGGGAACGGGATGTGGTTGAAGAACCCGATGAGCAGGTCGGGTCGCCGCTCGCGCAGCATCGCGGGCACCAGTTGCAGTTGGTAGTCCTGCACCCACACGGTGGCGCCCGGCGCGCTGACGCGGGCGGTCGCGTCGGCGAAGCGGCGGTTGACCTGCACGTAGCGCTCCCACCAGACGCGGTGGTAGCCGGGCTGCGCGATGACGTCGTGATAGAGGGGCCAGAGGGTGTCGTTGCTGAAACCCTCGTAGTACTCCTCGAGGTCGGCCTCGCTCAGCGGCACCGGGACGATGCGGATGCCGGCGTTGTCGAAGGGCTCGAGCTCGAGGTCCGCCTGGCCCGCCCAGCCGACCCACGCGCCGTCGGCGGCGCGCATGACGGGTTCGAGCGCCGTGACGAGACCCCCCGGCGACTGCTTCCAGCTCGCGTTGCCGGCCTCATCGACCACACGGTCGACCGGGAGGCGATTGGACACGACGACGAAGCTGTAGCTCTCGTCGGCCATCCGTCCACGGTACACGGCGCGCGGCGAAGCCGGGCATGCCCTCGGTCGGGGGTTGGCGATTGCTGTGAAGTCACGCGCCCGACACATCCGCCGACTAGGTTGGCCGTGTGATCTCCGTCGGCATGAGCACCACGTGCGTGTATCCGTTCGCCGTGGAGCACGCCTTCCGGATCGCGCGGCTGGCCGGGTTCGACTCCATGGAGATCATGGTCACCAACGACCCGATCACCCAGGACGCCGAGAAGCTGCGCGAGATCAGCGCGCGCTACGAGCTGCCGATCGTGACGATCCACGCGCCCGTGCTGCTGCTGACGACCTTCGTGTGGGGCCGCGATCCGCAGGTGAAGCTCGAGAAGTCGGGCGAGCTCGCGGCGGCGGTCGGCGCCGACTCGGTCGTCGTGCACCCGCCGTTCCGCTGGCAGTCGGGCTACGCGCAGAACTTCGAGCGCATCGTGCGCCAGACGGCGAAGAACTGGGATGTCGAGGTCGCCGTCGAGAACATGTTCCCCTGGACGGTGCGCGGCAAGAGCATGAAGGCGTACGCCCCCTCCCCCGACCCGCTCGACCTCGACGTCGACCACATGACCCTCGACTTCTCGCACGCCTCGCTCTCGGGCCGCGACAGCCTCGAGATGGCGATGGCGATGGGGCCGAAGCTGCGCCACATCCACCTGTGCGACGGGGCGACCTCGGCGGCCGACGGCGCGATCCTCGACGAGCACCTGCTGCCGGGCGAGGGCACCCAGCCGGTCGCCGAGACGCTGCAGTACCTCGCCCAGACGGGCTGGGACGGCAACGTCGTCGCCGAGGTGAACGTGCGCCAGGAGAAGGACGAGGCCTACCGCCTCGAGAAGCTCGTGCAGACGGTGGCCTTCGCCCGCGAGCACCTCAGCCAGGAGCACGCGACCCGCGACCCGCTCGCGGCCGGCCGCGACGACCTCCCCCTCAAGATCCGCCAGGCCCGCCGCCACGAGAAGAAGGCCGCGAAGCCCGCCCGCTGAGCCGCGCCGCTACGCGGTCGCCGGGAGCAGCATCCGGAGGACGGAGGCGCGACGGGCGCGACGGATGACGAGGCGGCTCGCGAGCATGCTGAGGCCGCCGAAGGCGGCGAGGCCGAGGGCCGCACCGACCGCGAGGCCGACGTCGCCACCCGCGACGATCTGCTGCAGGCCCGTGGTCGCCCAGCCGAGCGGCATGAGCTGGCCGAGCCAGGCGAACGGACCCGCGAGCGCCTGCGAGGGCAGGATGCCGCCGACCGCCGCCACCTGCAGCGAGACGAGCAGCAGCGAGATGACGAGGCCGGCGCGGCCGAGGCCCACCGTGAGCAGTTGGTGGAACGCCGTGAACGCGAGGGCCGCGACGAGCGAGAGGCCGAGCGTCGCCGGCAGCAGCGCCCACGAGACGCCCGCGACGAGGTGCAGCAGCAGCACGAGCAGCGCCGCCTGCACCGCCGCGACCGCGCCGGCGCGCACACCCTCCGAGCCGAGCACGCGGCTGGAGCCCGCCGTCGAGGCGAGCACCCGCCGGCTGAGCCGCGGCATCACGAGGAAGATCGCGAGCGCGCCCACCCACAGCCCGAGCGGCACGAAGTAGGTGCCGATCACCTGGCCGAGCTGGGTCACCGCGTTCGCCGTCGTCACCTCGAGGCCCACCGGGTCGGCGGCGACGGATGCGGCATCCGAGGAGGGGGTCTCGGTGCCGTTCAGCTTGTCGGCACCGTCCTGGAGCCCCGCGGCGAGCTCCGCGGCGCCCGAGGCGAGCTGGGCGTTGCCGTCGGCGAGGCTCCGCGCGCCCGAGGCGACGGTGCCGCCGTTCGCGGCGAGCTGCGCGGCGCCGGAGGCGCTCTGCGCGATGCCCGACTGGATGCCGTCGATGCCGCTCGTGACGCCGGCCGACAGCTGGGTGCCGCCCGCGGCGGTCTGCGCGAGCTGCTGCGAGAGCACCTGCAGCGTCGCGGTCGCCGTGGCGATCTGCACGGGGGTCGAGTCGGGGTCGGCGAGGATCGCGGTCTGCGCGGCGATGCCGGCCGACAGCTGCGAGACGCCGCCCGTGTACTGCGCGACGCCGGAGGAGAGCTGGTCGAGCCCCGCGGCACCGTTGTTCAGCTGCGCGAGCCCCGAGAAGAGCGACGAGACGCCGCCCGTGTAGGTCTTCACGCCATCCGCGTACTGCTGCGCCCCGGATGCCGCCTGCGCGGCCCCGTCGGAGAGCTGCGTCGCGCCGTCGGCGGCCTGCGTGAACGCCTCGCCGACCGTGCCGAACTGCGTGTAGATGCCGGAGATGTACTGCTCGGTGAGCTCGGAGCCGAAGGCGCGCACCATGCCGTCGCCGAGCGACTGCGCGACCGTGCCCGCGAGGTAGGAGTGCGCGTCGTCGGTCTGCAGGGTGAGCTGCGCCTGCACGGGGTCGGTGCCGGAGAGCGACACGACCGACTCCGAGAAGTCGGAGGGGATGGTGAGCACCGCGTACACTTCGCCTGCGGCGAGCTTGTCGGCGGCCTCCTCGGCGTTCGAGAGCTGCCAGTCCATGCCGGGCGAGTCGGCGCCCGTGAGCTCGGTGACGAGCAGACGCCCGGCGAGCACGCGCGTCTCGGTGCCGTCGTCGGCGGTCCGGGTGATCATCTCGTCCTGGTTGACGATCGCGGCGGGGATGCGGTCGACGCCGTTGCCGGTGTCGCTGAGGGCCGCCATGGTGAGGCCCGCGAAGGCGAGCGGCACAACGGCCGCCGCGACGATCGCGAGCACGCGCATGAGTCGGCGGCGCGGTCGCTGGACGGCGGGGAGCTCGTTGCTGCTCATCGGGATGCTCCTTCGGTGAGGTCTGCGGGTCGGAAGTGGCCGACCGGGCGGGAGAGGGCGGGGGCGGCGACGCGGTGGGCGTCGGCGGCGCCGATCACGACGGTCGTGGCGGCGGGGGTGAGGTGGTCGACGGCCGCGAGGAAGCCCGCGCCGCCGTCGGCGCCCGGCAGCGGGTCGACCGAGTCGAGCACCACGACGGGCGTGCGCTCGCTGAGCGCGATGCCGAGGGTCGCGATCGCGCGCTCGACGGGCGGCAGGGACGCCGGGGTGGTGTTCCAGCCGATCGGCACGGGCGATCCGGATGCGCCGACCACGTCGTGGATGCGGGCCACCCACACGCGGGCGCGGCGGCGGGCCGTGAAGGTGCGGTACCAGCGGCCGGTGAGCCGCAGGCGCTCGGCGAGCAGCTCGCCGAGCGGCAGCTCGCCCTCGCGGGCCGCTCCGCCGAACTCGGCG
The DNA here is from genome assembly GCF_003627075.1 of Protaetiibacter intestinalis. Lineage (NCBI taxonomy): Bacteria > Bacillati > Actinomycetota > Actinomycetes > Micrococcales > Microbacteriaceae > Protaetiibacter > Protaetiibacter intestinalis. The sequence continues at coordinate 402,685 of NZ_CP032630.1, forward strand.
AACGACACCCGGCGCGCCACGTGCGAGGCCTCGCTCGGCAGTGGGCGCCCCGCCACCTGCGCGCGGCCCTCGACGGCGGGCAGGCGCCCCGCGACGGTCGCGGCCAGCATCCGGCGACGCGACGCATCCCCGCCGACGAGCGCGATCGAGCCGGCCTGTACGCGCGCGTCGTAGGGCCCGATGCGCGTGTCGCCGACGCCGCCCGTGAGCCCCTCGAGGGTGATCGCCTCGCCCGCGCCGAGGCGCCCCTGCGCCCAGGCGAGGTCGTCGAGGTGGGCGCGCAGTCCCTCGCCCTCGACGTCGACGTTCGGCAGGATGCGGTCGAGCCACTTCGGCAGGTACCAGGCGTGCTTCCCGAAGAGCGCCATGACGGCGGGCACGAGCGTCATCCGCACGAGGAAGGCGTCGATGGCGACGCCCACGGCGAGGCCGAGCGCGATGACCTTGATCATCGAGGCGCCCTCCGGCACGAACGCGGCGAAGACGAAGAACATGATGAGCGCGGCCGCCGTGACCACGCGCGCGGCCCCCGAGAAGCCGCGGCGGATCGCCTGCTTCGGGCTCGCGCCGTGCACGTAGGCCTCGCGCATGCCCGAGACGAGGAACACCTCGTAGTCCATCGCGAGCCCGAACAGGATCGCCATGAGCAGGATCGGCATGAAGCTGAGGATCGGGCCCGGCACGGCGTGCAGCAGCTCGGCGCCCCAGCCCCACTGGAACACGGCGACGACGATGCCGAAGGAGGCGAGCACCGAGAGCAGGTAGCCGAGCGCCGCCTTGAGGGGCACCACGATCGAGCGGAACACCATCATGAGCAGCACGATCGAGAGCCCCACGACGACGAGGCCGAACGGCAGCAGGGCGGCGTCGAGTCGGCTCGACACGTCGATCGCGACGGCGGTCGAGCCGGTCACGGCGACCGCGGTGCCGAACTCGTCCTCGATCGCGGGGGCGAGGTCGCGGATGTGCTGCACGAGCGCCGTCGTCTCGGGGTCGGAGGGGCCCGTCTCGGGGATCACCTGGATGATCGCGGTGTCGACGGTCGGGTTCGGGACGGGGGTGCCGACGGAGGCGACGCCCGGCACGTCCGCGAGCTCGTCGGCGATCCTGTCGAGGTCGTCGAGCACGTCGGTGGTCTGGGTGATGTCGACCGTCACGATGAGCGGGCCGTTGCGACCGGGGCCGAACGCGTCGGCGATGAGGTCGTAGGCGCGGCGCGAGGTCTCCTCCTCCGACAGCGAGCCGCCGTCGGGCAGCGCGAGCGCGAGCTGGGCCGCGGGCACGGCGGCGACGCCGAGCAGGGCCACGACGCCGAGGATGAACGCGACGGGCGCCTTCAGCACGAGCCCGACCCAGCGCTCGCCGAGGGTCTTCCGGTGCGGCGCGGCGGGCGCGGCACCCTCCCCCGCCTCGGCGGCATCCACGTCGTGCAGCTGCGCCTGCGCGCGGCGGGCGGTGCGCGATCCGGACTTCGGGGCGAGGCGCCCCTTCAGCAGCCCCATGATCGCGGGCAGCAGCGTGATGGCGGCGAGCATCGCGAGCAGCACCGCGAAGGCGGCGGTGACGCCCATCATCCCGAGGAACGGGATGCCGACGATGAGCAGCCCGGCGAGCGCGATCATGACCGTGACGCCCGCGAAGACGACCGAGCCGCCCGCGGTCGCGACGGCGGTCGCCGCCGACTCCTCGGCATCCATGCCGTTCGCGAGCTGGGCGCGGTGCCGCGACAGGATGAACAGCGCGTAGTCGATGCCGACCGCGAGGCCGATCATGAGGGCGAGCATGGGCGTCGTCGTCGACAGGGTCGTGAAGGCCGCGAGCGCCAGGATGCCGCCCATCGAGGCGCCGAGGGCGAGCAGCGCCGACAGCAGTGGCAGACCCGCCGCGAGCAGCGAGCCGAAGGTGACGATCAGCACGACGGCCGCGAACACGACGCCGATCACCTCGACGACCGAGAGCCCCATCGTGAACTGCTGGAACACCTGGCCGCCGTACTCGACCTGCACGGTGTCCGAGGCGAGCTCGTCGCCCACCTTCTGCACCGCGGCGAGGGTCGCATCCGTGACCTCCTCGCTCGAGCCGGCGAACTGCAGCTGCACGACCGCCGTCATCCCGTCGTCGCTGATGGCGTCGGTCGCGTACTCGCTGAACGGCGAGACCGCGTTCTCGAGGCCGTCGACCTCGCCGAGCTCGGTGACCACCCGCTCGATGTCGTCCCCGAGGGAGGCGATCATGGCATCCGTCGAGTGCACGACCATCTGCGCGCTCGCACCCGCGGTCTGCGGGAACACCGCGGCGAGGCGGTCGATCGCCTGCTGCGACTCGGTGCCGGGGATCTTGAACGAGTCCTGCATCGTGCCGCCGAGGGCGAGTCCGCCGAGCACGGCGCCGGCGGCGAGCAGCAGCCAGGCGACGAGCACGGGGATCGCCCGGCGGTAGGCGAAGCGTCCGATGCGGGAGAGCAGGATGGCCATGGGGGTCCTTACAGTGCGGCGACGGGGGCGAGCAGCTCGCCCAGGATGCGGATGAGGGACGCCCGCAGGGCGTCGTCATCGGGGGCGTCGTCGACCCCGTAGCTGCCCGACTGGGCGAGCAGGTAGGCGGCGCCGCCGAGGGCGACCGCGAAACGCACCTGGTCGTCGACCGACTGCTGCGGGCGGGCGGTCGCGATCTCCCGGATCACGGCCTGGGCGCGCGCCACGATGGGCACGTCGATCAGGGTGCCGGACTGGGTGATGAAGATCTGGGCGGCGAGGCGGTGCCGCAGCAGCAGGTCGACGAACTCGGTGAGGAACTCGCGGCTCTGCTCGGGGGTGCCGGAGAGGCTCATCGTCTTGGGCAGCAGCGCGCCGATCTCCTGGAGCGCGGGGCCGAGCGCCGCATCCAGCAGCGTCTCCTTGGAGGAGAAGTGGTAGAGCACGCTCGCCTTCGAGACGCCGGCCCGGTCGGCGATCGTCTGGATCGAGGTGCCGAGGTAGCCGGCGGAGGCGAACTCCTCGAGGGCGATCTGGCGGAGCTCGGATGCTGTGGTCACTTGCCGACCGTAACTGACCGATCGGTCAACTCCTGACCGATCGGTCAAACTGGGGGTGAACGTCCAGGGAATCCACATCTCCCCGACACGCGGCCGACATCCGCGGGGTAGCGTGGACGGAGGCCGAGGGAGGGTCCGTGCGCAAGTTCATCTTCAACACGAGCGTGCTGAGCGCGCTGTTCGGCGCCGTCGGCGTCATCCAGGCGACCCGCAAGGGGCCGCGCGACTGGCGCCTCATCCTCATGTGGGTCGGCTGGGCCAGCTCGGTGGCGATCGCCGTCGGCACGGTCATCGAAGACCAGAAGCACAACGAACTGGAGTGGTGATGGACGGATACGGATTCGGGTGGGGCTTCGGGGGCTTCTTCGGCTTCCTGAACGGGCTCTTCCACCTCGTCGGCGCGATCGTGATCGTCGGCGTCGTGATCGGCGTGACGGTGCTGCTCGTGCGGTTCCTGCTCGTGGGCACGCGCGCGGCGCAGCTCTACGTCGACGCGCACGGCCCGAAGGCGGCGCCGCGGCCCGCGCAGTCGGTGTACGCGCCCGCCCCGGCCCCGGGCCCGGCCGCGGCGGCTCCCGCCGCTCCCGCTCCCGCACCGACCCCCGAGCCCGCCGCGAAGCCCGAGCCCGTCGCACCCGAGCCCGCGGCGACCGAGACCCCGGCGCCCAAGTCCGCCTCCGCGCACGCCTCCGCATCCGCCCCCACGGGAGTGACCGAGCCGAAGCCGGCCCCGAAGCCCCGCACCCGCAAGCCCCCGCCCGCAAGCTGACGCGGCACCCCTGACTGGTCGGTTTCTGGCCCCAAACCAGCGGTTTGGGGCCAGAAACCGACCAGTCAGCGCGGGATCAGGCGAGGAAGCCGCGCAGCAGGGCCGCCGAGCCCTCGAGGTGCTCGTGCATCGCGGCCTCGGCGCCGCGCTCGTTGCCGGCGAGGATCGCGAGCACGATCTGCTCGTGCTGGCGGTTGGAGTGCTCGATGTTGCGCGCGAGCAGCGGGAAGCTGTCGAGCAGCTCGTTGATGCGCGTGCGGTTGTCGGCGATGAGCCCCACGAGCGACGGGATGCCGGCGAGCTCGGCGATCGACAGGTGCAGTCGCGAGTCGAGCCGCCGGTAGTCCTCCGCCGACGCGGCCTGCACCTCCGCGAGCCGCCCCCACAGGGTCGCGCGCTGGGGGGCGCCGAGCTCGCGCGTCGCGGCGAGCCGGCAGGCGCCCTCCTCGAGCACCTCGCGCAGACCGATGAGGTCCTCGAGCTCGCCCGGCGCGGGCGGCAGCACCGGGCCCGAGCTCGGCAGCGGATCGGCGACGAAGGTGCCGCCGTAGCGTCCGCGCCGCGCCCGCAGGTAGCCGGCCTCCGAGAGCTCCTTGATCGCCTCGCGCACCGTGTCGCGGCTCACCGAGAACCGCAGTGCGAGCTCGCGCTCCGGCGGCAGCGCGCCGCCGGGCGCGACCACCCCGAGCCGGATGGTCTGCATGAGCCGCGACACGGTGTCCTCGAGCGAGTTGCCCGACCGCACCGGCCGGAACACGAGCTCGTGGACGAGCGAGTCCTCATCCATCACGTCTCCCCTCCCCCGGCATTCCGCAACTCAGGAGAACTGCGCCGAAAATACCCTCCACGCGGCCCTTGTCGGCATCCGTCCTGAGTTGCGAAACCGCCCCTGTTCGCAACTCAGGAGAAGGGGTGCGGATGGACCCGACCAAGCCCTGTTTCGGGCGATCCTCCTGAGTTGCGAACATGGCCGCAGATCACAGAGGGGTGACGTATGCGGCCGAGATGCCGCCGTCGACGAGGAAGGTGGATGCGGTGACGAAGCTCGCGTCGTCGCTCGCGAGGAAGGCGACGGCCGCCGCGAGCTCCTCCGGCTCGGCGAAGCGACCGACCGGCACGTGCACGAGTCGACGGGCCGCGCGCTCCGGGTCCTTCGCGAACAGCTCCTTCAGCAGCGGCGTGTTGACGGGCCCCGGGCACAGCGCGTTCACGCGGATACCCTGCCGCGCGAACTGCACGCCCAGCTCGCGGGTCATCGCGAGCACCCCGCCCTTGGATGCCGTGTAGGAGATCTGCGAGGTCGCCGACCCCAGCACCGCCACGAAGGAGGCCGTGTTGATGATCGACCCGCGGCCGGCCGGCACCATGTGGCGCAGCGCCGCCCGCGAGCACAGGTACACGCTCGTCAGGTTGACGAGCTGCACGCGGTCCCAGGCGTCGAGCTCGGTCGTCTCGATCGAGTCGTCGTCGGCGGGCGAGATGCCCGCGTTGTTGAACGCGATGTCGACCGAGCCGAGTTCGGATGCCGCGGTGTCGAAGAGGTTGTCGACCTGCTCCCTGTCGGCGACGTTGACCGGCACGAAGAGGCCGCCCACCTCATCGGCGGCCGCCCGGCCGGTGGCGGGGTCGAGGTCGCCGATGACGACTCTCGCGCCCTCGGCCGCGAAGCGCCGGGCGGTGGCGAGGCCGATGCCGCTCGCGCCGCCCGTGATGACGGCGACGCGGCCGGCGAGGCGCTGGGTGAGGTCGATGGTCATGAGGTGCTCCCGGTGTAGAAGAAGACGTTCTTGGTCTCGGTGAAGGCGAGTGCGGCATCCGGACCCAGCTCGCGGCCGAGGCCGGAGGCCTTCATGCCGCCGAAGGGGGTCGTGTAGCGCACGGAGGAGTGCGAGTTGACGCTGATCGTGCCCGACTCGACGCCGCGGGCGACGCGGATGCCGCGACCGAGGTCGTTCGTCCAGATCGAGCCGGAGAGGCCGTAGATGGAGGAGTTGGCGAGCGCGATCGCGTCGGCCTCGTCGTCGAAGGGCAGCACCGTGACGACGGGCCCGAACACCTCGTCGGTCGCGAGGCGGTCTCCGCGGTTCGCGAGCACGACGGTCGGCGCGAACCAGAAGCCGGGGCCGTCGGGGGCGCTGCCGCGGAAGGCGATGTCGACCGTGTCGTCGAAGAAGGAGGCGACCGCGTCGCGGTGCGCGGCCGAGACGAGCGGGCCCATCTCGGTGTCCGCATCCCCCGGCGCGCCCACCCGGAACGCCTTCACGGCGGGCTCGAGCAGTTCGAGGAAGCGGTCGAGCACGCGGCGTTCGATGAGCAGCCGGCTGCGGGCGCAGCAGTCCTGGCCGGCGTTGTCGAACACCGAGCCCGGCGCGGTCGCCGCGGCGCGCTCGAGGTCGGCATCCGCGAAGACGATGTTGGCGCTCTTGCCGCCGAGCTCGAGGGTCGAGGGCTTGAGTCGCTCGGCGCAGCCCGCGGCGACCCGCGCACCCACCTCGGTCGAGCCCGTGAAGACGACCTTGCCGACGTGCGGATGCGTGACGAAGCGCTCCCCCACGACCGAGCCGCGGCCCGGCAGCACCTGGAACAGATGCTCCGGCAGCCCGGATTCGAGGGCCAGCTCGCCGAGGCGGATGGCGGTGAGCGGGGTCCAGTCGGCCGGCTTCAGCAGCACGGCGTTGCCCGCGGCGAGCGCCGGGGCGAAACCCCACGACGCGATCGTCATGGGGAAGTTCCACGGCACGATGACCCCGACGACCCCGATCGGCTCGTGGAAGGTCACGTCGAGCCCGCCCGCGACGGGGATCTGTTGCCCGATGAGGCGTTCGGGGGCGCCCGCGTAGTAGTTCAGGACGTCGCGCACGTGACCCGCCTCCCAGCGGGCCGAGGAGATCGGATGTCCTGAGTTGCGCACCTCGAGCTGGGCGAGCTCCTCGACGTGGGCGTTCACGACCTCGGCGAAGCGGCGCAGCGCCTGCGCGCGGTCGGCCGGCGCGAGCGCGGCCCAGCCGCGCTGGGCGAGCCGGGCGCGCTCGACGGCCGCGTCCACCTCCTCGAGGCTCGTGTGCTCGACCTCGCCGATGACCTGCTCGGTCGCCGGGTCGATGAGGGTGGTGGAGCTCATACCGCCCCCTTCCCCGCGCGGTAGGCGCGCGCCGCATCCACGAGTCCCGCGAAGAGGCGGGCGTCCTCCGCGGCATCCTCCTCCGGATGCCACTGCACGGCGACGCCGAACGGGTGGTCCGGCAACTCGACCGCCTGCACGGTGCCGTCGTCGCTGCGGGCCGTCACGACGAGGCCGTCGCCCAGCTCGTCGACCGCCTGGTGGTGGTAGCTCTTCACGCCGATCGCCTCGTCGGCGACCAGCTCGGCGAGCCTCGTGCCGCCCGCGATGCCCACCTCGTTGACCGTGAACACGCCCCCGCCCGCGTTGTAGCGGGTCGAGCCCACGACATCCGGCAGGTGCTGGATGAGGCTGCCGCCGCGCGCGACGTTGAGCACCTGCAGCCCCCGGCAGATGCCGAGGAACGGCAGCTCGCGCTCGATCGCCGCCGTGAGCAGCGCGTCCTCCCAGGCGTCGCGGTCGGGGCGCGGCTCGTCGGTGGTCGGATGCGGCTCCTGGCCGTAGCGGGCCGGGTCGACGTCCTTGCCGCCCGTGATGATGAGCCCGTCGAGGGCGCCGAGCACCTCGGCGGCGATCTCGTCGTCGACCGGCTGCGGCGGCAGCAGCACGGGGATGCCGCCCGCCCGGTAGACGGCCTCGAAGTACACTTTCGGCAGGAAGGACGCCTGCACGTCCCACACCCCCTGCTGCGCCTGCTCGAGGTAGGTCGTGAGACCGATCAGCGGCTTAGAAGCGTTCAAAGTTGCGGACTCTCTCCCAGTCGGTGACCGCGGACTCGAACGCGGCGAGCTCCACGCGGGCGTTGTTGAGGTAGTGGTCGACGACCTCGTCGCCGAATGCCTCGCGGGCCACGGCGGATGCCGAGAACAGCTCGGCCGCCTCGCGCAGCGTCGACGGCACCCGCGGCGCGTCGGAGGCGTAGGCGTTGCCGGTGAGCAGGGGTTCGAGCTCGAGCTCGTTCTCGATGCCGTGCAGGCCCCCCGCGATGATCGCGGCGACCGCGAGGTAGGGGTTCACATCCCCGCCCGGCACCCGGTTCTCGACCCGCAGCGACGGCCCGTGGCCGACGACGCGCAGCGCGCAGGTGCGGTTGTCGACGCCCCAGGCGACCGCGGTGGGGGCGAAGCTGCCCTCCGCGTAGCGCTTGTAGGAGTTGATGTTGGGGGCCGAGAACAGCGTCAGCTCGCGCATCGTCGCGAGGATGCCGGCGATCCAGTGCTCCATGAGCGTCGAGAAGCCGTGCTCGCGATCCCCCGCCATGACGGGTGTGCCATCCGCATCCCGCACCGAGAGGTGGATGTGGCAGGAGTTGCCCTCGCGCTCGTTGAACTTGGCCATGAAGGTGAGCGACTTGCCGTGGGCATCGGCGATCTCCTTGGCACCGTTCTTGTAGATGGTGTGGTTGTCGCAGGTGGCGAGCGCCTCCGTGTAGCGGAAGGCGATCTCCTGCTGGCCGAGGTTGCACTCGCCCTTCACGCCCTCGCAGTACATCCCCGCGCCCTCCATGCCGAGGCGGATGTCGCGCAGGAGTGGCTCCATGCGGGTGGAGGCGAGCAGGGCGTAGTCGATGTTGTAGTCGGATGCCGGGGTGAGCTCGCGGTACCCCTTCGCCCAGGCCTCGCGGTAGGAGTCGTCGAAGACGATGAACTCGAGCTCGGTGCCGACGAAGGCGGTGAGGCCGCGCGCGGCGAGCCGGTCGAGCTGGGCCTGCAGCACGGCGCGCGGGCTCTGCACGATGGGGGTGCCGTCGAGGTTCTGCAGCGCGGCCATCACGAGGGCGGTGCCGGGCAGCCACGGGATGAGGCGCAGCGTCTCGAAGTCGGGCTTCAGCACCATGTCGCCGTAGCCGGTCTGCCAGCTGGAGAGGCGGTAGCCGTCGACGGTGTTCATCTCGACGTCGACCGCGATGAGGTAGTTGCAGGCCTCGGCCCCGTGCGCCGCGACCTCGTCGAGGAAGAGCCGCGACGACACCCGTTTGCCGACGAGGCGCCCCTGCATGTCGGGGAACGCGACGATGACGGTGTCGATCTCCCCCGTCGCGATGAGCCCCTCCAGCTCGCCGAGCTCGAGGTTTCCGGAGCGAACCGCCATGACTCTCCCCTCGCCGGATCGGCCCTCGATCCGACCATTACACCCTAGGCGGCTCCGAGCATCCCTCGGGCCGCGTCACGAGATGTTTACACCCAAAGGTAGACATCAGGTACCAATGAGCGCCATCCTTTCCCCCAAGCGTGGACGCCGGAGTCCTGGCGCGTCCATACCCCCACTGCGGAAGGACCCTCATGGCAGAGCAGAAGAAGGTAGGCGGCGTCACCTACACGAGCGCCGGATCCGAGTACTTCGAGAAGAGGAAGCTGAAGCGCGCCGCCGGCGTGTGGGGCCTCTGGGGTCTCGCCGTCGCCGCCGTCATCTCCGGCGACTTCTCGGGCTGGAACTTCGGCATCGGCTTCGCCGGCTTCGGCGGCATGCTCATCGCCTTCGCGATCCTCGTGGCGATGTACTACGGCCTCATCTTCTCCATCGGCGAGATGTCATCCGCCATGCCGCACACCGGCGGCGCCTACTCCTTCTCACGCTCGGCGATGGGTCCGTGGGGCGGTCTCGTGACGGGGCTCGCCGAGACGATCGAGTACGTCGCCACCACCGCCGTCATCGTCTTCTTCTCGGCGCAGTACCTGAACGGGGTCACCGCGATCCTGTTCAACTTCGACCTGTCGGCGAGCATGTGGATCTGGTGGATCGTGCTCTACCTCATCTTCATCGCGCTCAACGCCGCCGGCGCCAACATCTCCTTCAAGTTCGCGATCGTCGTGTCGATCATCTCGATCGGCATCATCCTGCTGTTCTCGGCGATGGCGCTGTTCTCGGGGGCGTTCAACTGGGACTCGCTCTGGAACATCGAGCCGGATGAGGGCCAGAGCACCTTCCTGCCGCACGGCCCGCTGCCGATCCTGTTCGCGCTGCCGTTCGCCATGTGGTTCTTCCTCGGCATCGAGGAGCTGCCGCTCGCCGCCGAGGAGTCGCACAACCCGGTCAAGGACATCCCCCGGGCGGGCCTCTGGGCACGCGGAACGCTCATCGTCACGGGTCTGCTCGTGCTGTTCCTCAACACGGGCGTGCTCGGCGCGGAGGCGACCGGCCCGCACCTCGAACCGCTGCTCGGCGGCTTCAAGGCGATCGTGGGCGAGACCTGGGCCGCCGTGCTCGGACTCTTCGCGCTCATCGGTCTGCTCGCCTCGCTGCAGGGCATCATGTTCGCCTACGGGCGCAACATGTACTCCCTCTCGCGCGCCGGCTACTACCCGAAGTTCTTCTCGCTCACCGGCAAGCGGCAGACCCCGTGGGTCGCGCTCGTCGTGGGCGCCGTGCTCGGCTTCATCGCCCTCGTCGTGATGGACTTCGCGGGCGGCTCCGGGGGCGTCGCCGGCACGATCGTGCTCAACATCGCCGTGTGGGGTGCGGTGCTCGCCTACCTACTGCAGATGATCTCGTTCATCATCCTGCGGCGCCGCTACCCGGACGCGAACCGCCCCTACCGCAGCCCGTGGGGCATCCCCGGTGCCGCGGTCGCGGCCGTCATCGCCGCGCTCATCTTCGTGGGCTTCCTGCTGAACCCCTCGTACCAGCCGGCCATCGTGGCGATCGCGATCGTCTACATCCTCATCCTGCTCGGCTTCGCCGTGTGGGGCCGCAAGCAGCTCGTGCTCTCGCCCGAGGAGGAGTACGCCCTGTCGGGCGGCCTGCACGGCGACCCGCAGAAGGAGGGCTACGACGCCATGGAGGGCGAGGTCTTCACCGGCGACCAGAACTGACGCCGCATCCGGGGGGGTTGTCGCAACTCAGGAGGAACCCGCCGACACCGCCTCGCGCGGCCTCTCGGCGACGTTCCTCCTGAGTTGCGATACCGGCCAGGTTCGCAACTCAGGAACGAACGCGCGTGGCGCGCCGCGAGCAGCGTGTGCGGCCGTTCCTCCTGAGTTGCGATACCGGCGGACGCGCTGGGGCTCAGCGGATGTTGTGGTTGCGGGCCAGCAGGTTGTCGGGGTCGAAGGCGTGCTTGACCGCGCGGAGACGCTCGAGGGTGGCCGGCGGGTAGAGCAGCGGCAGCAGCTCCGGGTCGCCCGACTCGGCGAAGTTGCCGTAGGTGCTGGTGATGCGCGCGCGCACCGCCGCCCAGCTCGCCTCGGCGGCCGCGACGAGTTCGGGCGCGGCATCCGGCGGCAGGAACACCACGCGGAACAGCATCGCCTCGCGGTCGCGCACCGCGAACGCGGTGGCATCGGAGGACACCCGCGCGAACGCTCCGCCCAGGTAGCGGATGGAGGCGACGGTGGGTGCGGGGAAGCCGCCGACCGCCGCCGCGTAGTCGGCGATCACCTCGTCGTCGAGGTCGGCGAAACCGTGACCGCCGACCATGAGCACGGGCGGTGGGGTCATCGCCTCGTCGACGAGGTCGAGGTAGGGGCGCCGCGCGATGTCGGAGCCCGTGACCCCCGGCAGCGCGAGCAGCGGCGCGATCGCGGCGAGACCGGTGGCCTCGTCCTCGCCCGCGTAGCAGACGACCAGCTGGGCGGTGGGGGCGGCATCCGGCCCCATCGCGGGCAGCGCGAGGAAGGTGGCGCTCAACTCGTCGGGGGCCTGCCGCATGACGTCGCGCCAGCCGGCGAGCAGGCCCGGCAAGTCGTCGAGGGCGAACAGGATGCGTCCACCGACGACCGCGGGCAGCGCCGTCGGCCGGAAGGTGAAGTGGGTGGCAACGCCGAAGTTGCCGCCTCCCCCGCGCAGCGCCCAGAACAGCTCCGGCTCGCGCTCGGCGGATGCCGTGAGCTGCCGCCCGTCGACCGTCACGAGCTCGACCGACTCGAGGACGTCGATCGTGAGCCCCACGGCGCGCACGAGCCACCCCATGCCGCCGCCGAGGGCAAGACCGCCGACCCCCACGTCGCGGGTGTCGCCCGAGGTGATGACGAGCCCGTGCGGGGCGAGTGCCTCGGCGACCTCGCCCCAGGTGGCGGCCGTGCCGACACGCACCGTGCCGTCGGACAGCAGCTCGATCGAGTCGAAGGCGGCGAGGTCGATCACGAGACCACCCGGGTTGGGGAACGCCTGCGCCGCGTGGCCGCCCGACCGCACCGAGACGGTCAGGCCGTGCTCGCGCGCGAGGCGCAGCGCATCCGCCACCTGCTCAGGCGTCGCCGGCCGCACGATGGCGGCGGGGTCGCCGACGCCAAAGTAGGCGGGGCGCAACGCTTCGTAGGCGTCGTCGCCGGGCAGCAGCACCTCGGCGTCGGTGGCGTCGCGCAGTGTCGTGAGCTCGGTCATGTGATGGTCCTCCCGGGGATGTGGACACGCTACACACCGGCGGCGACATCGCGCCCGGGCGGTGAACGTCAGAACACGGTGGGGAGGAAGCCGACGACGCGCGGGTCGGGCTCGCGGGCGTGCTCGACCTCGGGGATGAGGCGCCAGCGGTCGAAGGCCGTGCAGGGATGCGAGACGCCGAGCAGCACGACCTCGCCCACCGCGAGCTCGGCACCCGCGGGCAGCTCGACGCGCGCGTGCTGGTCGTTGAGCGCCGTGACGCGCGCCCCGGGCACCGGGCGTCCGGATGCGGTCTGAAGCACGACCGGCAGGTCGAGGTCGCTCGGCACGTCGCGCTTGCCGGCGTCGAGCAGCGCAAGCCCCGGCTCCGGCCGTGAGACGACGCGGGCGAACACGGTGAGCGCGGGCTCGAACGGCAGCGCCGCGGTCCGCGTGTAGAACACGTCGTCGTGCGCCTGGAACGCGCCCGACCGCAGGATCACGTGCGCCCGACCGCCGAGCGACCCGAGCTCCTCGGCGACGAGGTCGAACCACGTCGAACCGCCCGCCGTGACGATCGGCTCCGGGATGTCGTGCGCGTCCAGCAGTGCGCCGGCGAACCCCGCGAGCGCGGCGAGGTACCCCCGCACCCGGTCGGTCGTCGCGGGCGAGCGGTCGGCGCCGTAGCTGCCCTCGTAGCCGGTCGCGCCGCGCAGCCGCAGTCGCGGCTCGGCGGCCACCGCATCCGCCACCGCGAGCGCGGCCCCCACGCCGCGCGCACCCGTGCGCCCGCCCGTGTCGCCGAGCTCCACGAGCACGTCGATCGGCCGCTCCCCCGCGGTCGCGGCGAGCGCGGCCACCGACTCGGGCGAGTCGACCCAGCAGACGAGCTCGGCATCCGGATGCGCGTCGAGCTCGGCCGCGAGCCACGTGGCGCCGACCGGGTCGACCACCTCGTTGGCGAGCAGGATGCGATCGACGCCCGCCGCGCGCGCCACCTGCGCCTGCCACGGCGTCGCGACGGTGACACCCCAGCATCCGGCGTCGAGCAGCCGCCGCCAGAGCTCCGGCGCCATCGTCGTCTTGCCGTGCGGCGCGAGCCCGAGGCCGCGCTCGGCCGCCCACGCGGTGAGCGTCGCGACGTTGGCGTCGGATGCGGCGCGGTCGAACACGAGCAGCGGCGTCGCGAACTCGTCCACCGGACGCCGCTCGGCCGCGACCTCCGACGCCCTCCTGCCCCACAGCGCCGGCGGCACCGACTTGTGACCGACCCCCAGCACGGGGTCGAGGTCGAGATCGCTCATGCACCCATCGTCGCAGCCGCTGCGTCTCACGTCACCGGCCCCTCGACGCGGACGTCACCCGCTGCGATACTCACCGCATGACGCTCGCCCCCGAAGCGCCGGCGCGCACCGCCGAGGACTCCCCCGCCGCCCCGACGCGCTCCCGTCGGATCGTGTGGCTCGCCGTGGTGCTCGTCGTCGTGCTCGCCCTCTCGCTCGTCGGCTGGCGGGTCGCCGCGGCATCCGCGACGGACGGCGTGACCATCGGGTACGACACCGACCCCGTGCGGTGCGACGGCACCGAGGTCGGCGCACGGCTCGACCCGGAGACCGCCATCACGCGGCCGGTCGTCGTGCTCGACGAGGGGATGGACTGCGTGCTGCGCTTCGTCGTCGCCAACGACGGCTGGGCCGAACTGCAGCTCGCGAAGGTCTCGCTCGCGGGGTTCGCCACGGACAACGTGTACGGGCTGAGCGCGACGCTGCTGAACCCGGGTGTGGACGGGGGCGACGACGTCGAGGGAGCACGCGACTTCACGCTGCCCGACGGATCCCTCCTCCTGCCGCCCGGCTCGACCTCCGTCGTCGAGGTCGGCATCCGCTACGCCGGGGACGCCGCCATGAGCAGATGCTCCGCGGTCGGGATGAGCATCCCCACCGTCCGGGTGACCTCGGGCTGGGGTGCGGATGCGACGGTCACCATGCCGCGCTGGCAGCTCGTGTGGTTCCAGCAGGGCAGCCTCGAGGACTGCGCCCGGAACGACTGAAGCCCCGTCTCTCGCGAGGCGGGGCTTCGGTGGTACACCCCCCGGGACTTGAACCCGGAACCCACTGATTAAGAGTCAGTTGCTCTGCCAATTGAGCTAGAGGTGCGCAGCCCACGAGGGGCCGAAGGACAACGATAGCATGACCGGAGCATGACTTCATCCGCGTCGAACCTCGCCCCCTCCGCCGCCCCGATCCGGCTCGAGGAGGGCGCGCCGGCCCCCGACTTCACCCTCGTCGACCAGCACGGCGAACCGTTCACCCTCTCGCAGCTGCGCGGCGGCAAGGTCATCCTCTACTTCTACGGCGAGGCCGGAACGCCCGCCTGCACGGGCCAGGCGTGCGACTTCCGCGACCGGCTCGACGCCTTCACGGCCGAGGGCTACCAGGTGGTCGGGGTGTCCCGGGATGAGGTGCCCGCGATCGCGAAGATGGCGCGCGAGGAGCACCTGCCGTTCCCGCTGCTCGCCGACCCCGACCGCCACGTGCACGGGCTCTACGGCACCTTCGGCGAGAAGCAGCTCTACGGCCGCACCGTGCAGGGCGTCATCCGGGCCACCTTCGTGATCGACGAGGCGGGCGTCATCGAGCGCGCCTTCTACAACATCAAGGCCACCGGCCACGTCGCCATGCTGCGCAAGCGCCTCGGCCTCACCGCCTGACGCGGGGCGGATGCGGCACGCGCCTCAGTCGCGCGCGGCGCGGCTCTGCGTGGCCTTGACGACGGAGGGCGCGAAGAGGATCGCGAAGGTGACGACCGAGACCGCGACGATCGGCCAACCCCACGCCGGCTGAGCGAAGCTGCCCTGCAGGGCACCCAGTCCGATCGCGAACTGCAACACCTGCCAGACGATCGCCGACGCGCGCACCCAGGCCTGCCCGCGCAGCAGCCCGACGATCGTCGCCGCCATCCAGGCGACCGCGATGACGACGAGCACGGTGAGCGCAAGGGCGGTCGCGAGGGAGTCCGGCTCGAGTGTCACGAGGTCGAACAGCAGCACGGCGGCGACCACCGAGACGGCCGCCAACTCGAGCACGAGAAGTGCCGACAAGGCCCAGAACAGGGGCGGACGGGCCGGGTTTCTCACAGGGATATCCCATTCGCAGACTATTGATAAGGCGTAACAAGTATGAAACAGTGTTGACGGTTGATGTGACGCTCACAACGCGGTGAGTGCGTCCGGATCGACACACCCCCCACACATTCGGACCCTCTTCAGCCGTGCGCGGAATCCGCTAACCCGGTTCCGTTCAGCGTCAACAGCAACACGAATGGAGCACCGCAAGATGGACTGGCGCGACAAGGCCGCCTGCCTCACCGTCGACCCCGAACTGTTCTTCCCCGTCGGGAACACCGGTCCGGCCGTCGACCAGATCGAGAAGGCGAAGACCGTCTGCGGTCGCTGCACCGTCTCCGAGCAGTGCCTGCAGTACGCCCTCGAGACCAACCAGGACTCGGGCGTGTGGGGTGGCCTCTCCGAGGACGAGCGCCGCGCCCTGAAGCGCCGCGCCGCCCGCGCGCGCCGCGCCAGCTGAACTCACCCACCGGCCGGGCGCCCTACCCGCCGTCCGGGTAGTCCGCCATCCGCGTGACGAACTCGTCACGGTCCGCCTCGCTCAGCACCTCCGGCACGAGGAACCCGATCCGCAGACCCTCGATCGGCTCGTCGCTGCCTGCGACCTGCGCCTCGCGCGCGGCGCGGAAGCTGCCGTCGTCGTCGAGCGTCAGGTCGGTGATGTTGGCGTAGAACCGCATCGGCCCCGGGTAGTCCTCGCTGTACCACTCCCACTCGGGCTGCGTGCGGATGTCGTCGCTGCCGTACAGCCGCTCCAGCATGCCCGGGTCGAAACCGGATGCCGGGTCGTTGAACGAGTAGAGCGGCGCGAAGCCGTGCTGCTCGAGCACCTCGCCGATGGTGGCCATCGCGTCGAGCTTGAGGGAGATGTCGGAGATCGGCTCCGCGGTGCCCCAGCGCTCCGAGGTCCACTCCACGAGCATCGACTCGCCGCCGAAGCCGTTGCGCTCCGCGCGCGTCGACGGGCCGCGCCCCGCGACCCAGGTGAAGCCGTACTCCTCGCTCAGCCGCTCGCGGATGTCGGCCAGCACCTCCTCGGCGGTCGCCTGCGCCTGCTCGAGCGAGGTGCGCGCGAGGATCTCGTCGGTGTACTGGCCCTTGATGCCCGGGTAGCCGGCCCAGTAGTCGTCCTCGGGGCTCGTGAGCGTCACCGACGGCGGTCGGGTGACGGCGCTCGCCGCCCCGATCGTGCCCACGTTGACGAGCAGCGCGAGCGCGAGCGCCGCCGAGCCGAGCGCGCGACCGCGCGTGTCGACGAGCGAGGCGACCACCACGATGAGCACCGCCAACTGCAGCGCGAGCACGAACATGCCGTAGATGGCATCCGTCGCCCCCGCCGCCCACATGATGAGCAGTACGAGCGCGAAGACGATGGCGGATGCGAGCGCCGCGATGCTGAGCCGGCTCGGCCGGACGCGCGGCACGGGGGGCGCCGCGACCGGCGCCGCGCTCGCCTGCACGCGCTTGGCCGCGCGGTACCCGCCGGGCGGCGGGGGCGGCGGCGCGCCCGCGTCTGCGCCGAGGTAGTTCTCGCGGTCCCGCGACGAGGTCACCATGGCCGGTCCGTCCACTCGTCCCCGTCGCCGCCCTCGTTCTGGTCGTCGCGGTCCTCGGCGCCCTGGTCGAGCTGGTCCTGGAGCTCGTCGAGCTGGTCCTGGTCGGGGGTCGGCGCCGGCTCCTCCTCGTCGTCGCGACCGCGCAGCTTGTCGCTCAGGTCCTCGCGCTGATCGCTCAGCTCCTCCGACTGGCAGTCGGCGGGGGCCTCCTGCACCACGATGAGCGCCTCCTGCCAGGCCTGCGTCGCGGTGACCGCATCCCCCCGCTGCTCGGCCGCATCGCCGATCCGTTCCCACACGATCGAGAGGTTCACGCGCACGGGGCACTCCTCCATGCCGGTCGCGAGCGCGAGCGCCTCCTCGAAGGCGAGCCGGGCCGCGTCGAGCTCGCCGGCATCCGCGAGCCCGACACCGCGGTTGAAGGGGGCCTTGTAGGGCTCGAAGTAGTTGAACGGTTCCTGCCCGCGCGCGGCGGACACGGTGCCCGGGTAGTCGCCCGCCGCGTAGCTCGAGATCGCCTGGTTCGCGAAGGCGTACATGCTGAGCAGCTTGCCGCACACGAGCAGCGCGACGATCACGAGCGGCGCGGATGCGATGAGCGCG
The DNA here is from genome assembly GCF_003627075.1 of Protaetiibacter intestinalis. Classification (NCBI taxonomy): domain Bacteria; kingdom Bacillati; phylum Actinomycetota; class Actinomycetes; order Micrococcales; family Microbacteriaceae; genus Protaetiibacter; species Protaetiibacter intestinalis. Next base: position 420,193 of record NZ_CP032630.1, read on the forward strand.
ATGCGCCGGGCGAGGCGGCGGCGCCGGTTGGCGCGCAGCAGGGGGTCGGTCATCGGGCCGCCTCCCCTCGGGGCGCCCGCGTGTGCACGCGGCCGGTCCGGGTCGCGAGCTGCACGCCGCGGGCGAGCTCCACGAGCAGCAGCGCCGCGATCACGAACGCGACGAGCCAGCTGAGCTCGATGACGTTCTCGATCTCGCCGTCCTCGGCCACGACATCCGTCGGCGGTTCGGGCACCTCGAGCGCGCTGCCCGCCGAGCGCTCCTGGTAGTCCACGCCGAGTTCGTCGGCGATCTCCTGGAGGGTCGCCGGGTCGATCTTCGACAGCGCGCGCTCACCCTGGTACTCGATGTAGTCGCCCGGCCCGTCGACGCCCGCCGAGGTGGAGCGCATCGGACCGCCCTCGGCGGTGCCGTAGCCGAGCACCGCTCCGCCCGAGACGAGGTCCGCGCTGTCGGCGAAGCTCTCGCGGGGCGAGAACGCGGTCTGCTCGCCGTCGCCCAGGTAGAACACCATCCGGGCCCGGTCGGGCGACACCGCCTCCGCGCTCTCGAGCGTCTCGCGCAGCGTGTCCGCGGCGACACCCACCGAGCTGCCGCGCGACTGCGCGGTGGGCTCGGGCCGCAGCACCGAGAGCGAGGAGGTGAGGGCCGTCGTATCGCTCGTGAGCGGCACGCGCACCTCGGCCTCCGCGCCGAAGGTGATGAGCGCGAACCGGGCCCCCGGATAACGCCGCACGAGCTCCTCGACGTCGCCGCGCACCCCGTCGAGACGCGGCAGATCGCCGTCCCAGTCCTCGGCGACGATGCTCGCGGTCGCGTCGACGACGAGCACGACGTCGAGCTCGCTCGCGAGGGTCGGCGAGGAGCCGCCCGGCACCGTCGGGCGCAGCAGCAGCACCCCGCAGGCCAGCACGAGCGCGATGCGGCCGACCCACAGCATCCGCTCGCGACGACCGCGATCGCGCACCGCCCACAGCACGATCACGAGCGCGAGCGCGGTGACCGCCACGATCACGGGCCAGGGGCCGGGGTCGTCGACGCGCACGATGCGGGGCTCGCCCTTCAGCAGGGTCGCGTCCTCCGCCTGCACCTGGGCGACGATCTGGTCGACCGTCGTCGCCCCGCGCAGCGCGAACGAGGTGCCACCGGTGCCCTCGACGGCCTCGCGCAGCGCGGCCGCCTCCGCGGTCTGCTCGTCGGCCGGGTCGATCGCGAACACCCGCACGCCGAGCGAGCCGGCATAGCCCGCGGCCTTGTCGACCGTGATCGTCTCGGCGCCGTTGACCTCGTTGTCGGTCGCCAGGATGATCGAGCGCGCGCGGTCGTCGTCCGGGTGGTCGAAGCCGAGCGCGCAGGCGGCGAGACCGTCGCCGACGAGCGAGCCGCCGTTGCCGTTGAGGGTGCCCACCCAGTGCTCGGGCACCTCGTCCACGTAGTCGAAGCTCGTGCGCACCCGCTCCAGGTTGTCGCGCACGAAGGCGTAGTCGTCGGTGAGGGGGAAGATGCGCACGGGCGAGCTGTTGAAGATCGTGAGCCCCACCCGCTCGCCCTGGAAGTCGTCGGCGAGCTCGGCGAACAGCTCGAGCACCTCCACGTCGACGTCGCTCATGGAGCCCGAGACGTCGAGGCAGAGCATGATGTCGCGGCTGTGCGACTCGGGCTCGACGACGCTCTCCCGCATCGGCCGCGCGGCGACGACGGCGGCCGCCCCGAGCGCCACGGCCGTGAGGGCCAGCACCCCCGCGAGCACCACGAGGCGCCGTGCGACGACCCGCCGCACGCTCGGCAGGGCACGCACCCGCTCGGCCCGCGCGATCTGGAACCCCCAGGAGGCGCGGCGGGCGCGCCAGCCGAGCACGACGCCCAGCACGACGGCCGCGACGGCGAACGCCGCGACCAGCCCGAGCATCCATGCCTGATCTAGCGCCACGACCGCACCACCTGCCGGGCCGCCTCGAGCCCGAGCGCCGGGTCGACCGGCGGCTGGCGCCGGAACAGGCTCGGGTACGAGAAGCGGCTGAGGGCGTCGACGAGCGAGGGATGCACCCCCGCCTCGACGAGGTCGTGGAGCGTCAGCACGGGCGCCTCGAGGCCGCTGTACTCGTTGACGAAGCCGCGCATGAGGCGGCTGAGCTCGCCGTGCGCGCGCCGCGCGTCGATCTCTCCCGCGGCGAACCGCGCCCCCACCTCGTCGATCGCGGTCAGGTACTCGCCGCGCAGCTGCGCGATCACGGTGGGCTGCTCGCCCTGCGGATGCGGCGGCAGCCGCCGCGGACGGGTCAGCCGTGCGACGAGGAACCCGGCCACGACGAGCGCGAGCAGGATCGCGAACACGAGCAGCAGCCATCCGCCCCCGTACTGGACGGGCGGGTAGAGCGGGTCATCGGTGGGCATGCGCCCTCCCGTGCAGCATCCGCAGCAGGGCGGTCACCGCCGTGTCGCGGCCGTCGAGCTCGACGTGGCTGATGCCGAGCCGGTCGAGCACCGCGCGGCGGGCCGCGTCGTCGGCGGCGCGCTGCTCGGTGAGCTCGGCCACGACCTCCGCCGAGCCGTGCAGGAACTCGGGCACCGCCCAGCCGCTCGCGGCGTCGCGCCGACCGACCCGCGGACGGCTCGCGAGCACCGGGTCGGCGTCGCGCAGCGTCAGCCACACCACGTCGTGCTGGGCGCGCAGCCGCCGCAGCTCGCGCTCGGCGCGCGCGGAGACGGGTGCCTCATCCGTCACGACGACGAGGATCATGCGCCGGGCGACCCCCTGCGCGACGGCCCGCAGCAGCTCGTCGCGGGTGCTCGCGGCGGGCTCGGCCTCGATCGCGGCGACCATGGCGCGTAGCAGTTGCTCGATGCCGCCCTCCGAGCGCCGCGGGGCGAGCCGCCGGCCACGGCCGTTCGCGAGGTGCATGAGGGAGACGTCGTCGTCGTGCCGCACCGCGAGGGTCGCGAGCGCGCCCACGGCGAGCACCGCGAGCTCCGTCTTGCCGCCCTCGTCGCGGGCGCGGGCGCGCATCGCCGCGCCGGTGTCCACGGCGAACAGCACCGTGTGCCGCCGTTCGGCGTGCGAGCGCTTCACCATCGGCTCGCCCATCCGGGCGGTCGCCTTCCAGTCGATGTCGCGCACCTCGTCGCCGTGCTCGTAGGGGCGCAGGTCGTCGAAGTCGAGGCTGCGGCCCCGCACGAGCGAGGCGTACCCGCCGTCGAGCGGGTGCGCCGACTTGAGGGTCGACGAGATGAAGAGCTTGCTCTTCACCGGCTCGAGGAGGCTGGCCATCGGGTGTCCGCGGAGCTCAGGGGGTCGGCACCGCGCCGAACACGGCGTCGATGATCTCCTCGCTGCGCACGCCCTCCGCCTCCGCCTCGTAGCTGAGCAGCACGCGGTGCCGCAGCACGACGTGGCGCAGGCTCTGCACGTCGTCGGGGATGACGTGGTCGCGGCCCAGCAGCAGCGCGAGGGCGCGCGAGGCGCGCAGGAACGCGATCGAGGCGCGCGGGCTCGCGCCGTACTTGATGAGGCGGGCGCGGTCCTCGCCGATGTAGGCGGCCGGGTTCCGGGTGACGTAGGCGAGGCCGACGATGTAGTTGCGCACCGCGGGCGAGACGTGGATGCCGGCCGCCACCTGCTGCAGCGTGCGCACCTCGTCGAGGGTCGCCACGCGCGAGGCGTGCTGCCCGGGCGCGAGCACCCCGGAGTCGAGGCGGTCGAGCACCTGCAGCTCCTCCTCGGGGCTCGGGTACTGCACGATCTCCTTGAGCAGGAAGCGGTCCATCTGCGCCTCGGGCAGCTCGTAGGTGCCCTCCTGCTCGATCGGGTTCTGGGTGGCGATCACGAGGAACGGGTCGGGCAGCTCGTGCACGACGCCGCCGATCGTGGTCTGCCGCTCCTGCATCGCCTCGAGCATGGCGCTCTGCGCCTTCGCGCTCGAACGGTTGATCTCGTCCAGCAGCACGAAGTTGGCGTGCACGGGGCCGAGCACCGTACGGAAGGTGCCCGTCTGCGCGTCGTAGATCTGGGTGCCGGTGATGTCGCTCGGCAGCAGGTCGGGGGTGCACTGGATGCGCTTGAAGCTCGCGTCGACCGTGTCGGCGAGGGTGCTCGCCGCGGTCGTCTTCGCGAGGCCCGGCACGCTCTCGAGCAGCACGTGCCCGCCCGCGATGAGCGCGACGAGCAGGCTCGTGCGCAGCCGCTCCTGCCCCACGATGCGCGCCGAGTAGGCATCCGTGATGCGGCCGACGATGTCGCCCGCGCGCTCCAGCTCCGCGTGGCTCGGATGCGCATCTCCCATGGGCAGGGTCCTTCCGCGTCGTGACGAGACGCGCACCGGCGCCCGGGCATCCACCCTAACCGCCTCACCCCGTCGTATCCGTCTCGACCCCGTCCAGCCTCCGCGTGATTGTCAAACGCTGTAGCGGTTGGCCAGACGCTGCGGGTGTTTCTGTCGCCGACGGTCGAAACGTATAGCGCGACACGGGCATCGGCCGCGGATGCCACCACCGTCGGAGGAAAGCGCAGACGGATGCGGATGCGGATGCCGGAATGGGCTGAGCGTTCGCGCGTCACTCTTTCGCGCTCGGCACCAGACATCACTGCCGCGCCTGGCCAACCGCTACAGCGTTTGACAGAACAGCACTAGGCGCGGTGCGTGAGGTAGAGAAGGGGGACCTGGATGGTCACCTCGGTCCCCTCGCCCTCGAGCGTGTGCCAGTCGATCGTGCCGCCGAGTTCGCCCTGGATGAGGGTGCGCACGATCTGCGTGCCGAGGCCCGAGCCCACCTTGCCCTCGGGCAGCCCCACGCCGTTGTCGCGCACCCGCACCGAGAGCTGGTCGTTGCGGCGCTTGGCCGAGATGACGACCTCGCCGTCGCGGTCGGCGAGCCCGTGCTCGACGGCGTTGGTGACGAGCTCGGTGAGCGCGAGCGCGAGCGGCGTCGCGTACTCGGACGGCAGCGTGCCGAACTCGCCCGTCTTGGTGGGACGCACGGTCGTGTTGTGGCTGGAGGCGACCTCCGCCACGAGCAGCAGCACCCGGTCGAAGACGTCGTCGAAGTCGACGTTCTGGCTGAGCCCCTCCGAGAGGGTGTCGTGCACGACCGCGATCGCGGTCACGCGCCGCATCGCCTGGGTCAGCGCGTCGCGCGCGACGTCGTTGTGCGTGCGCCGGCTCTGGATGCGCAGCAGCGAGGCGACCGTCTGCAGGTTGTTCTTCACCCGGTGGTGGATCTCGCGGATCGTCGCGTCCTTGGTGATGAGCTCCTGCTCCTGGTGGCGCACCTCGGTCACGTCGCGGATGAGCACGATGGCGCCCACCCGCTCGCCCTGATGCCGCAGCGGGATGGCACGGAGCGTCACGGTCACCCCGCGCGCCTCGATGTCGGTGCGCCACGGCGCGCGACCGGTCACCACGAGCGGCAGCGACTCGTCGACCGTGAGCTTGCCGCTCAGCAGCCCCGTCGCCACCTCGGCGAGCGACTCGCCCTCGAGCTCCGAACCGAAGCCCATCCGGTTGAACGCCGAGAGCGCGTTGGGGCTCGCGAAGGTGACGATGCCGTCGACGTCGAGGCGGATGAGACCGTCGGATGCGCGCGGGGCGCCGCGCCGCGGCAGGGTCGGCGCGCCGAGGTCGGGGAAGTCGCCGTTCGCGATCATGCCGAACAGGTCGTCGGCGCACTGGTTGAAGGTGAGCTCCTGGCGGCTCGGGGTGCGCGCCTCGGAGAGGTTCGAGTGCCGGGTGAGCACCGCGATCGGCATCGTCGTGGTGGCGGCGCCGCTCGGCGACAGGCGCCGCAGCACCGGCACCGCGCGCACCCGGGTGGGCGTCTCCTCGTACCAGTCGGGGGCCGAGGTGTCGACGATGCGCACCTCCTCGAAGGCCTGCGTCACCTGGGCACGCCACTCGGGCTTGATCTCCTGGCCCACGAAGTCGCGGTAGAACAGGGTCGCCGCCGACGACGGGCGCGAGTGGGCGACCGCCACGAAGCTGCCCGAGGAGCTCGGCACCCACAGCACGATGTCGGCGAAGGCGAGGTCGGCGAGCAGCTGGCCGTCGGCGACGAGCAGATGCAGCCACTCGACGTCGGCCTCCGTGGAGCGGCCCTGGGCGAGCATGAGCTCCGAGAGCGTGGACACGCTCCTAGGCTAGCCGTCGTCCGCGCCGCCCCCGCACGCCCGCCGCCGCGGGCGTCGGCACGAGCCGCGTGGCGAGTTCGCGGATGCCGGCGCGCGCCGCGGAGCGCGGGGCGGCATCCGCGATGGCCCGGCCGCTCAGCACGGCCGCGTCGAAGGCGGCCGGATCCCACGGCACGAGCACGGCGTCCTCGATGCCGCCGAAGCGGGCGAGGGTCTGCCGTAGTTGACCGCCCGGGTTCAGACCGATCGCGCTCGCGCGCACCTTGTTGACGACGATCTCGATGCGGTCGGGCTCGACGAGCTCGCCGAGCTCGGCGTGAGACCGCAGGAAGCGGGCGATGCCCACCGGGTCGCCCGCCGCGACCGCGACGACGCGGTCGGCGTGCCGCAGCACCTCGAGGGCGGCGGCGTTGCGGCGGGCGGTCACGACGTCGGCGGCGAGCTCTTCGTCGCGTTCGAGGCTCGCACCGAGGTCGACGACGAGCACGTCGCAGCAGGCGCGGGCGGCCGCGAGCACGCCCGCCACCCGCTCCTCGCCGAGCTCCGGCCAGCGCGAGGGACGGCCGATGCCGGTGAGCACGCGGAACGGGTGCCGGGAGGCCCGGTGCGGTTGCGCGAGGCGTTCGAACTGGGTCTCGTCGAGCCCGCCGATGCCCGCGAGTCGGCAGGCGGCGGCGAAGCCGGGTGCCTCGTCGAGCAGCCCGAGCGCGGGCGCGACGGCGGCGGCGTGGGTGTCGGCGTCGGCGAGCACGACGCGGAGGCCGGCTGCCGCGAACTCCGCCGCGAGCCCGATCGCGATGCTCGTACGGCCGGGGGCTCCGTGCGGTCCCCACACCGCGAGCACGACCCCGGGTCGCCGGGCGGTGGAGATCGGGACGGGGGGCAGGGCGGCGTCATCGGGAGCCGCGGGCGCGGCCGCGACCGCCGGCGCGCCGCCGCCGAGCAGCGCCCAGTCGGCCGGACCGTCGACGGCGTCGATGATGCCGGTCCGCTCCGCGTGGCGGCGGGCCGTCGCGTCGTCGGCGACCACGAGCATCCGCACCCCCAGCAGGTCGGCCGACTCGACGAGCCGCGGGGTCAGATGCTCGGGCGTCGCCGCGACCACCGCGAGCTCGACCGGCACCTGCGCGATCCGCACCGCGAGCTCGTCGCCGCCCGAGCACACCGCGACCACCTCATGGCCGTGGAAGCCGGCGGATGCCGTGAGCCGCCGCTCGTCGTCGAGCGGCAGGGCGAGCGCGACCTTCACCTCAGCCCCCGAGCGGCAGACCGGCGGGCACCACGGCGAGCACGTCGCCGTCGGCCTGCGCCTGCAGGATGCGGGCCACCCGGCTGCGGGGCACGAGCACCTCGACGGCGCCACCCGTGCCGCTCGAGACGAGCCCCGCCTCCTCGACGACGCGCACCACGACGGCATCCGGCACGAGCACGGCGGGGGCGCCGAAGCCGCGACCCTCCTCGTCGGCGGGCGAGGCCCACACGTCGACCGTCGACCCCGGACGCACCGTGGAGCTCACCGGCGCCGCGAGCTCGAGCACGAGCGAGGTCGAGCGCAGCCCCGCCGCGTCGCCCACCGCGGTCTTCGGCAGCAGCTCGCCGTCGCGCACCGGCCGCACCACCACGAGGCCGCCCGCGGGCAGCTCGTCCGTCGTGAGGTACAGCTCGTCGGCGCCGTCGAGCGACACCGCCCGCTCGACGAGGTCGCCGCGATCGATGCGGTCGCCGGGGCTGAGGCTCGAGGCGGCGGCATAGACGGTGGTGCGGTCGTCGACGGCCGTCACGATGCCCACGACCCCCGCCACCGACACCGCCACGAGCGCGAGGCCGATGAGCAGCCGCGGATCGAACGCCCGGCGGCGGCGTGCCGGGTCGGCGCTTCGGCCCACGGGATGCTCCTCTCGCTGCCGCGGATGCGACGGGCACCATCGTGCACCGCGACGTGGAACGCCCGCCGAGGTTATCCACAGGCCGACGGCCCCGCCCGCCCGCCGCATCCCGGACGGTCGCATAATCGGGGGCATGAACCCGGAGCCAGCATCCGGCCTCGGCCGGTTCCTCACCCTCGCCGACGTCGCCGAGATCCTCAACATCTCGGCGGGGCAGGCGTACGCACTCGTGCGCGGCGGCGAGCTGCCGGCCATCAAGATCGGCGCCCACGGCCACTGGCGCATCGAGCGCGAGGTGCTCGAGCGCTACATCGCCGCCAAGTACGAGGAGTCGCGCCGGATGAGCCTCTGGCAGCAGTCCGAGTTCGCCGACCTGCCCGAGCTGTTCGCCGAGGCGCCGCGCATCGACTGACGCGGGTGCGCGCCTCAGATGCGCACGCTGCGGATCGCCGTGAGCGGCACGATCCGGATGCGACGCACGAGCCGCTCGCGGCGCGGGTCGCCCGCCTCGTGCTCGGCGAGGTCGAGGTGGTCGCGACCCACCCGGTCGATCGTGCCGTGGTGGCTGCCGTCCGTGCTCGTGAGCTCGACCGGGGCGCGGCGTCGGCAGAGGTCGCGCAGCACGAAGGCGAGCCCGAGCCGCCCCGCGAGGTCGGATGCCGGCTCGGCGGCGGGGGCGCGGAGCCCGCGCTCGAGCTGGTCGCCCACCGGCAGCACGGCGACGATCGCCGCGAGCGGCACGACGACCGCCCGGCGCAGCTCGCCGCTGCGGAACTCCCCCGCCACCCAGTCGCGGCCCGCCGAGTCGATGCGCAGCTCGAGCTGCTCGCCGCCGTCGAGCGTCACCCGCACCCCGTCGCCGCCGCGCGACATCGCCACGAGGCGGTCCCGCAGCCCGAGCCGCCCGAGCCGCAGCCGCTCCTCCTCGGCGACGAGGTCGAGACGCGACGCGTCGAGCTCCTGCTCGAGCTGACCCTCGATGTCGGCGAACAGCTCATCCCAGCGCACGACGGCGACGCTACCGATCCGGCGGCCCTCGCCCCGCGGGTTATCCACAGGATGACGCGGCATCTCGACACGAGGAAGCGTCATATGCCAAGGTGATCCCGCATCCCCCGTTCGGGGGGAGACAACTCATTCGGGGCGGAGGGTGCGGATGGCAGCGAGCGAGTCGGCCGCGGTCCCCGTCCGGCTCGACGACGACGAGCTCTTCGGCCGCCAACCCGCCGCCACCCGCGAACTGCCCGACCCGCGTCCCCTGCTCGAGAACCTCACCCGCTGCGTCATCGAGATCCTCGCCGGTGCGCGCGAGCTCGAACAGATCGCCCGCTGGGTCGACGACGACGTCTACAAGTCGCTCCTCAAGCGGGCCGTCTACTCGGCTCAGGCCCGCCAGGCCACCGGGCGCCCCGCCCGTCGCCCCGTCTTCACGATCGGCTCCCTCACCCTCTGCGAACCCCGCGACGGCGTCGTCGAGGCGGTCGTCGTGGTGCGCACCCGCGCGCGGGCGCGGGCCGTCGCCATCCGCCTCGAGGGCCTCGACCGGCGCTGGCGCGCCACCGCGATCCACGTGCTGTAGGGGCGCGACGCAGAGGCCTCACCGAGAAAAGGCGCCCCGTCGAGGGGCGCCTTTTCTGGTTTCGATACACCGCCTTCGGCGGCACTCAACCAGCGGGGGGTGGCGCTACCGCCCGTTGCGCTCCTGGGCGCGACGCTGGGCGCGGTTGAGGGGGGCCTGCTGCTCGCCGCCGTCGACGCGCTGCCCGAAGGCACCGCGCTCGCCGCCCTGGGCGGCCGGCTGCTGCGGCGCCGCGGGCGCCTGCCGCGCGGCGAGCTGCTGGGCGCGGGCCGTCGCGGCACGCTCCACCTGGCCGCGCTGGTTGCGCACCTCGACGCCGCCGGAGGCGTCGTCGCTCGGGGCCGAGTAGCTGAGGCCCTGCTGCGCCTGCTGGGAGGTGAGCCCCTTCGCCGCGACCCGCGCCTGCCCGTCGGCACCCGTCACCTCGACCTCGAGGTTGAACAGGAACCCGACCGACTCCTCGCGGATCGCGCCCATCATCGACTGGTACAGCGCGAAGCCCTCGCGCTGATACTCGACGAGCGGGTCGCGCTGCGCCATCGCGCGCAGGCCGATGCCGTCCTTCAGGTAGTCCATCTCGTACAGGTGGTCGCGCCAGCGGCGGTCGATGACCGACAGCACGACGCGCCGCTCGAGCTCGCGGGTGGGGGCGGTGCCCAGCTGGTCCTCGCGGCGCTGGTAGGCGATCCGCGCGTCCGAGAGCACCTCCTCCTTGAGCGACTTCGCCTTGAGGCTGCCCTTCGAACCCGCCTCGGTCAGCACCTCGTCGACGGTGATCGACACCGGGTAGAGCGTCTTCAGCTCGGTCCACAGCGCCTCGAGGTCCCACTCGTCGCTCGAGCTCTCGACGGTGTGCTCGTCGACCACGTCGCTCACGACATCCGTGAGGAACTTCTGCACGCGGTCGTGCAGGTCGTCGCCCTCGAGGATGTGGCGGCGGTCCGAGTAGATCGCCTCGCGCTGACGGTTGAGCACGTCGTCGTACTTGAGCACGTTCTTGCGGATCTCGGCGTTGCGCGACTCGACCTGCGACTGGGCGGAGCGGATGGCGCGGGAGACGGCCTTCGACTCGATCGGCAGGTCGTCGGGGGCGCCGCGCATGAGCATCTCGGCCGCACCCGTGTTGAACAGGCGCATGAGGTCGTCCTGCAGCGAGAGGTAGAAGCGGCTCTCGCCGGGGTCGCCCTGGCGGCCGGAGCGTCCGCGCAGCTGGTTGTCGATGCGACGCGACTCGTGGCGCTCGGTGCCGAGCACGTACAGGCCGCCCGCCTCGCGCACCTTCTCGGCCTCCGTCTCGACGCGCTCCTTGACGGCCGCGAACACGGCATCCCACTCCGCCTCGTACTCGTCGGGGGTGTCGACGGGGCTGAGGCCGCGGTTGTTCATCTCGGCGACGGCGAGGAACTCGGCGTTGCCGCCGAGCATGATGTCGGTTCCACGGCCGGCCATGTTGGTGGCGACGGTCACGGCGCCGAGCTGGCCCGCCTGGGCGATGATCGACGCCTCACGCGCGTGGTTCTTCGCGTTCAGCACCTCGTGCTTGACGCCGCGCTTGGCGAGCAGGCGCGAGAGGTACTCGCTCTTCTCGACGCTCGTGGTGCCGACGAGCACCGGCTGGCCGGTGCGGTGGCGCTCGACGATGTCCTCGACGACCTGGTCGAACTTGACCGTCTCGTTCTTGTAGATGAGGTCGGGCTGGTCCTTGCGCACCATCGGCTTGTTGGTGGGGATGGGCACCACGCCGAGCTTGTAGGTGGACATGAACTCGGCCGCCTCGGTCTCGGCGGTACCGGTCATGCCGGAGAGCTTCGAGTAGAGGCGGAAGTAGTTCTGCAGGGTCACGGTCGCGAGCGTCTGGTTCTCGGCCTTGATCTGCACCCCCTCCTTCGCCTCGATGGCCTGGTGGATGCCCTCGTTGTAGCGCCGGCCCACGAGGATGCGGCCGGTGTGCTCGTCGACGATGAGCACCTCGCCGTTCATGACGACGTAGTCCTTGTCGCGCTTGAACAGGGCGCGCGCCTTGATGGAGTTGTTGAGGAAGGAGATGAGCGGGGTGTTGGCCGACTCGTAGAGGTTGTCGATGCCGAGGTAGTCCTCGACCTTCTCGATGCCGGGCTCCAGCACGCCGACGGTGCGCTTCTTCTCGTCGACCTCGTAGTCCTCGCCCTCGACGAGGCGCTTGGCGATGGAGGCGAACTCGCCGAACCAGCGGTTCGCCTCGCCCGAGGAGGGCCCGGAGATGATGAGCGGGGTGCGGGCCTCGTCGATGAGGATCGAGTCGACCTCGTCGACGATGGCGAAGAAGTGGCCGCGCTGCACCATGTCGGAGGCCTGCCACGCCATGTTGTCGCGCAGGTAGTCGAAGCCGAACTCGTTGTTGGTGCCGTAGGTGATGTCGGCCGCGTACTGCTCGCGACGCTCCGCCGGGGTCTGGCCGGAGAGGATGCAGCCGGTCGTCATGCCGAGGGCGCGGAACACGCGGCCCATGAGCTCGGACTGGTAGCTCGCGAGGTAGTCGTTGACGGTGATCACGTGCACGCCGCGGGCGGCGATCGCGTTCAGGTAGGCGGCGGTCGTGGCGACGAGGGTCTTGCCCTCACCGGTCTTCATCTCGGCGATGTTGCCGAGGTGCAGGGCCGCGCCGCCCATGAGCTGCACGTCGAAGTGGCGCATGCCGAGGGTGCGCTTGCCCGCCTCGCGCACGGCGGCGAACGCCTCCGGCAGCAGGTCGTCGAGGGTCTCGCCGTTCGCGTAACGCTCCCGGAACTCGACGGTCTCGTTCCGCAGCTCCTCGTCGCTGAGCTCGGAGAAGGCGTCCTCCAGCTCGTTGATGGCGTCGGCGTACGCCTTCAGCCTGCGGAGGGTGCGGCCCTCGCCCACGCGAAGGACGTTCTCGAGAAGGTTCGCCACGAATGGCCTCCAGTCTGGGTTTCCGGGCGCGCGGAAGCGCCCTTGACCTGTTCAGCCTAGTCGGATGCGGGCTGGGAGGTTCGTGTGGCGACCGGCGTCAGCGGCCGGCCGCCGCGAGCGCCTCCTGCTCCTGTTCGAGCCCGATGACGCCGTAGTCCCAGCCCTTGCGGCGGTAGACGACGCTCGGCCGGTCGGTGCGCGCGTCGATGAAGAGGAAGAAGTCGTGCCCGACGAGCTCCATCCGGTCGACGGCCTCCTCGGCGGTCATGAGCTCGGCGGGGAACAGCTTCTCGCGGATGACGACGGGGCTCCACTCCTGCTCCTCCTCGCCCCCCGTCACGACGTCGATGGCGCCCGTGCTGACCTTCTCGATCATCTCCGCGGTGGCGGGGGTGATGTCGACGCCGCTGAAGCCGTCGGCGGCCGCCTCGCGCAGCGAGGTGGGGCGGTGCTGACCGCGGTGCACCTTGCGGCGGTCCTTCGCCTGGCGGATGCGTTCCACGATCTTGTCGAAGGCGGCGTCGAAGGCGGCGTACTTGTCGCCCGCCCCGGCCTCCGCGCGCACGATCGGTCCGGGACCGATGAGGGTGAGCTCGATGCGGTCGTCGCCGGAGGATCCGTTGGTCTCGTGGTGCCGGCACAGCTTCACCTCGAGGGCGAGGGCCCGCGGCGCGAGGGTGGCGATCTTGTCGCTCTTCTCGGTCACGTATTCTTCGAACCGATCCGGGATCCCGACGTTCCGTCCGGTGATCGTGACATCCATGGCGACCTCCCTGATCCGGCTCGAAGTGCCGCCTATCGATCAGGCGGTCGTCTCCTTCTCGCCTTTTCGCCCACCGTAGTCCGCCCTTCCCCGGATGTCACCTCCGTTTCGCTGAGCGCGAGGTGTGAGTGCCGGTTCCCCCGGGAAGCCGCCGCGGGGTGGCGGCGATCGTGACGGCGCCGAGCACCTCGGCGCCCGCGGCGCGGAGGGCGCGGGCCGCCTCGGCGAGGGTGGCGCCGGTCGTGACGACGTCGTCGACGAGCAGGATGCGGCGGCCGTCGAGGCGGGACCGGGCGCGGTGCACGCCGCGCAGGTTGGCGGCGCGCTCGGTGCGACCGAGGCCCTTCTGCACGGCGTGGGCGCGGGCCGGGCGCAGCAGCCGGGCGGGACGCAGGCCCGCGGCGCGCATCGCGACGATCACGGGGTCGTAGCCGCGGCGGCGCAGCGCCGCGCGCGTCGAGGGGACCGGGCAGAGCTCGACGGACGCATCGGGGGCGGCGTGCGCGAGCGCGGCGAGCAGCAGCGGGGCGAGGGGGACGGCGAGCGAGGTGCGGCCGTCCTTCGCCGCGAGCACGACCCGCTGCACGGTGTCGCGGTAGGGGGCGCCCGCGATCACCCGCAGCCCGCCGGGCGCCGTGGTCGCGATCGGCGCAGGCGCGACGCGGCGCCGACAGCCCGCGCACAGCGTGCGGTCGGGTCGGCCGCAGCCGACGCACGCGGTCGGCAGCACGAGGGCGAGCGCGTCGAGCAGCGCCTCGCGCACGGCATCCGGCAGCACCATGCGCCCAGCATCGCGCCGCCGCACGCGACCCGGAGGCGGCATCCGCCGAACTGGGGAGAACCCCTACTGCAGGGTGGCCAGGAAGGAGACGACGAGCCCCGTCGACTGCCAGCCGCCGCTCGCGCTGTGCCGCCATACGGTGCCGTCGGCGCCCCGCACCCGCAGGCCGTCGGCCAGGTTGCCGCCCACGAGCTGCACGCCCTGCGCGACCGTGCCGTAGCTCTCGTGCCGTCCGCCGATCCGGTACAGGTCGACGCGCGTCTCGTCGCCCTCCTGCGACAGCACGGCGACCGTCGAGGCGTCGACCCAGGTGGCGTCGAGCAGCGGCGCCTCCCCGACGACGAGCTCGAGCGGTTCGCCGAGGCCCACCGGCACGCCGTCCGCGTCGCGCACGATTCCGACGATCGTCACCGCGGGGCCGGCATCCCCCTGCGTCCCCACGAGCAGCCGCGAGCCGTCGCGCGACACGTGCAGCGCGCGGATCTCACCCTCCAGGTACGGGGTCGAGAGCGGATGCGGCGTGCCGTCGGCCGCGTACGCCACGATGCTGTGCGGGTCGGCCGCGACCGCCGACCACAGGTAGCCCTGCACGTCGAGCCCCGGGTCGACGATCCCGGAGCGCGGATCGAGCAGCGCCGGGTCGCCGTCGGCGGGCACGAGCCACGCCCCGGATGCGGTGCGCACCGCCGCCGAGGTCGCGTCGCGGCCGAGCGTCGCGCCGAGCGGCACGAGCCCCTCGACCGTCGAGCTGATGCCGGGGATCGAGCGCGCGCCGCCCGCGCTCAGGAAGCCGAACGAGCCGTCGGCGAGACCCGCGGGGCTCGACGACACCGAGAGCACCCACTCGGGCTTCGTGCCGCTGCCCACCTCGATCGGCAGCCCGCCGACCGTGAGCTGCACGCTGCTGACGTCGCCGAGCGCGAGGCTCGCGACGAGCTGCTGCTGCATGCGCCAGCGCGCATCCGCCGGCTGGGCGGCCACCTCGCTCGACAGGTCGACGCTCGCCGTGCCCGAGTCGATCGTCACGTCCTGCACCTTGGTGCCGCTCGGGAACGCGGTCACGAGCACGCCGTTCTGGTACCAGGTGGACTGCCCCGCGAGCAGCTCCGTCACGATGCGCTCCGGCCGCGACGCGGTGTCGGGGAACCAGCGCACGTCGGGCACGAGGAACGCGCCGCTCGGCTCGAAGAAGTACAGCGGGTAGGCGCCGAAGGTGGTGGCGAACTGGGTGGTCGACAGCAGGATGCCGGCGGGCGCGCTCGCGATGCGCCACTCGCCGTCGGCGTTCTTCGCGAACTCGTAGTCGAGCGACTGCGCCTCGGGCTTCGCGAGCTCGCTGTAGTTGCCGGTCGAGTTGACGAAGGCCTGCACGTTGACGGTGAGCCGCAGGCTGCCCTCCGCCACTGCGGTGGGGGTCGTGGGGCTGTTGCTGATGAGCACCCGCTCGGTCGGCGACCAGACGGTGCGGAACTCGTCGGTGAGGAACAGCCGCGCCACCGAGTAGTCGCCGGAGGGTGCGCGCTGCGCCGTCAGGAAGTTCGCGAGCAGCTGCTCGGGACTCGCCCCCGGCTGCGGCCCCTCGGCGATCGTCACGAGGTCGCCGCCGTCGTCGCCCGAACTCAGCTGGGCGGTGCCGACCGGCCCGCCCGTGGGGATGCCGGCGCAGCCGGTCAGCGCGACGAGCCCCGCGAGCAGGGCGGCCGTCATCCGGATGCGGCGGAGCGTCGGGCGGCTCATGCGGCCACCTCCCCGTCGGGCGGCAGCGCGAGCGGCGAGCCGGAGAGCTCGTCGCCGAGGCGCCGCGGCAGCGTCAGCCGGAAGCAGCTGCCCTCGCCCGGCTTCGACCACACGGCCAGCTCGCCGCCGTGCACCGCCGCGTCCTCGAGCGAGATCGCGAGGCCGAGGCCCGTGCCGCCCGTGGTGCGCTGCCGCGAGGGGTCGGCCCGCCAGAAGCGGTCGAACACCCGCTCCACGTGCGCGGGCGACATGCCGACGCCGTAGTCGCGCACGGCGATCGCCACGGCATCCTGGTCGGAGTCGACGTAGACGACGATCGGCTTCGCCTCGCCGTGGTCGATGGCGTTGCCGAGCAGGTTCTGCAGGATGCGGCGGATGCGGCGCACGTCGACCTCCGCCTCGAAGTAGCCGCCGGGCGCGACGAGCCGCAGCTCGCTGCCCTTCTCCGCGGCGAGGGGCTGCACCGCCTCGATCGACTCCTCCACGAGCCGCACCAGGTTGGTGGGGTCGGTCTCCACCTGCACGGCGCCCGCGTCGTAGCGGCTCATCTCGAGCAGGTCGGCGAGCATCGACTCGAAGCGCTCGATCTGGGTGTGCAGCAGCTCGGCGGTGCGCGCGGTGGTGGGCGAGAAGTCCTCGCGCTGGTCGTAGAGCACGTCTCCCGCGAGACGGATGGTGGTGAGCGGCGTGCGCAGCTCGTGCGACACGTCCGAGACGAAGCGCTGCTGCACGCGCGACAGGTCGGCCAGCTGCCGGATCTGGCGCTGCAGGCTGTCGGCCATCCGGTTGAAGGAGCGCGCGAGGGTCGCGAGCTCGTCCTCCCCCTTCACCGGCAGGCGCTCGCCCAGGTCGCCCTCGGCGAGCTTCTCGGAGGCGTCGGCCGCCACCCGCACCGGCCCGACCACGAGGCGCACGATCAGGTAGGCGACCCCGCCGAACAGCGCCACGAGGCCGAACCCGCCGAGCAGCAGGGTGGACTGCACGAAGTCGAGGGTGGCCTGCACGTCGGCGAGGTCATAGACGAGGTACAGCTGGTAGCGCCCCGCGGTGATCGTGTCGAGGATCGAGCCGGTCATGATGCCGGGATCGGCGCCCTCCGAGCTCTGCACCGCGATCGACTGCCAGGCGATCGTCGTCGCGTCGCTGTCGATCGTCGTCGCGCGCAGCTCGGACGAGACGGCGATCGCCCCCGTCTCGAACGCGGCGCTCGCCCGCGGGTCGACCGTGCGCGGCACGTCCTGGCCCGGCACCCACAGGAACGCCAGATACCGCGCGGTCGTCGAGCGCTGCACCGACGACAGCACGGAGTCGGCGGTCGCCTGCGCGTCGACCGTCTCGCCGAGCTCGGCGGCGGTCGTGAACATCGACTGCGCCTGCTCGGTGGCGCGGCCCGCCTCCGCGAGCACCTGGTCGCGGCGGGAGTCGAACAGGTTGGTGCGCACCGAGGTGGAGATGACGACGCCGATCACGGTCACGGCGACGGCCGACAGCAGCAGGGTGATGACGATGGTGCGCACCCGCAACGACCCGCGCCACAGGTGCACCAGGCGGTCCCGCCCGGCGCGCCAGTCCCACCGCACCCCGGGCTCCTAGGTGACGGCGCCCGCGCGGTAGCCGACCCCGCGCACGGTCGTCACGATGCGCGGGTTGTCGGGGTCGTGCTCGACCTTCGCGCGCAGCCGCTGCACGTGCACGTTCACGAGGCGGGTGTCGGCCTTGTAGTGGTAGCCCCACACCTGCTCGAGCAGCATCTCGCGCGTGAACACCTGCTGGGGCTTCGCCGCGAGCGCGAGCAGCAGCTGGAACTCGAGCGGGGTCAGGTTCACCCGGTTCTCGCCGCGGCGCACCTCGTGCCCGGCGACGTCGATCACGAGGTCGCCGATCTGGATGCGCTCCGTCGTGTCGGGCAGCGCCGGGCGCAGACGGGCCCGGATGCGCGCGACGAGCTCCTTCGGGTTGAAGGGCTTCACGACGTAGTCGTCGGCACCCGACTCGAGGCCCTGCACGACATCCGTCGCCTCGCCCTTCGCGGTGAGCATGATGATCGGCACGCCCGACTCGCCGCGCACCGTGCGGCACACCTCGATGCCGCTCATGCCCGGCAGCATGAGGTCGAGCAGCACGAGGTCGGGGCGCTCGGCGCGGAAGGTGTCGATCGCGATCTTGCCGTCGGCGGCGAAGAGCGGCTCGAACTCCTCACCGCGGAGGATGATGCCGATCATCTCGGCGATCGCGGGGTCGTCGTCGACCACGAGAATGCGCGCGTTCATGGACCTCGTTCGTTCCGTGTCGCCCGGGTTCGGGGTTGGTTCGCTCACGACAAGAGTAGTCGGGGTATGGAAGCATATGCCCAGTCGTGTGAGCGACTCTCGTGAACCAAGGGGGCCGGGTGACGCAACCGATCGGTGCCTTCCCCGCGCCGACCTGGACGCCGCCGCCGCGCGAGCCGTTCGTGCCGCTGCGTCCCCTCACCCTCGGGCAGATCCTCTCGGGCGCGTTCCGCACCCTGCGGCACAACCCGGCCGTCACGCTCGGGCCCTCGATCGTCATCTCGCTCGCCGCGGCGCTGCTCGCGCTCGGCGTCTCGACGTGGGTGATCGACCCGCTCGTCGACGGCTACGGCTCGGGCGCCGGCAGTTCGCGTACCTACGACTGGCTCGTCGGCTTCGGCGCCGGCCTCATCGGCTGGATGGTGGTGCGTGTGCTCGCGACGACGGCGGGCGTGCTGCAGCAGGGCGTCTCGGCCGCCGACGTGTCGCACGCGGTGCTCGGCCGTCGGCTGACGACCGTCGGGCTGCGGCGCCGCACGCGCGGGGTGCGCGGTCCGCTCGCCGCCTGGGCGGTCATCGTGTCGGTCGTGCTGCTCGTCGCGGGGCTGCTCGGGGCCGCCCTCATCGGCGCGGCCGCGATGGCCGACGCCGCGGGCAGCGTGCTCATCGCCGCGCTCGTCTACACGGTCGCCGCCGTGCTGCTCGCCTGGATCGGCACCCGGCTCGCCTTCGTGCCCTCGGTGCTCGTCGTCGAACGCCTGCCGCTCGGGCGGGCGATCGGACGCGCCCGGCGCCTCACCCGGCACCAGTTCTGGCGCACCTTCGGCATCCGCATCCTGTGCTGGAGCATGATCTGGCTCGCGACGCTGCTCGTCGGCATCCCCGTGCAGCTCATCATCGCCTGGCTCGGCTCGATCGTCGCGGGCAACGGCGCCACGAGCGACCAGGTCGTCATCATGCATCTGAGCGACATCGCCACCGCCGTCGTCGGGGCGATCATCGGGGCGATCGGCCTCGTCATCACGACCGCGACGGATGCGATCCTCTACCTCGACCTGCGGATGCGCCAGGAGGGCCTCGACCTGGAACTCGGCCGCTTCATGGAGCACCGCCGCCCCGGCACCCGCTTCGACCCGGCGGAGGTCGACCCGTACCGCACGCCCGGCGCCGCCGCGCCGGCATCCGCGAACCCGGGGGCGTCGGCATGGGGATGACGCCGCTGACGCTGCCGTTCGGCCCGCCGCTGGACCCGGATGCCGAGGAGGCCCGCCGGCTGCTGCGCGAGGAGCTCGCGAAGACGAAGTACCAGTGGGAGGAGCCCGCGCCGAGCGGCCCGAACTGGATCGACGAGCTGCTGCGGTGGTTCCAGAAGCTGCTCGACTCGCTGAGCGGCACGGAGTCGGTGCCCGCCTGGGTGGTCGTGCTCGTGATCGTCGGCATCGCCGTGATCGTGGTGGCGTTCCTCGTGTTCGGGGTGCCGCGGCTGCGCGCCCGCAGCGAGGTGGGCGCCGACGAGCTGTTCGAGGCCGACGACGTGCGCGACGCCGCCGCCATGCGCCGCGACGCGGATGCCGCCGCCCGCGAGGGCGCGTGGGCGCTCGCGATCGCCGAGCGCTTCCGGGCGATCGCGCGCGCGATGCACGAACGCGCCCTGCTCGCGACGCTGCCGGGCAGCACCGCCCACGACGTGGCGCGCCGCGCCGCGCGCGCCCTGCCCGAGCACGGCGCGGCCCTCGAGCGCGCCGCCTACGAGTTCGACGCGGTGCGCTACCTGGGCGACCGCGGCGACCGCGACCGCTACGAGACGATGGTGGCGCTTGACCGCGCCATCGAGCACAGCCGCCCGGCGGCGGCGATCGTGGAGGACCAGGTCGACCGCAGCGAGTGGGTGAAGCCGTGAGCCGCGCGCTGCGGGCCGGGCTCGGCTGGGCCGCACTCGCCGTCGTCGTCGTGCTCGTGGCGCTCACCGTGTGGGCGGCGGGCCGCGACTCGACCGTCGGCGACCACCTGCGCAACCCCGACGACCGCTCGCCGGTCGGCTCGCTCGCCCTCGCCGAGGTGCTGCGCGCGCAGGGCGTCGACGTGCAGGTGACGCGCTCCTTCTGGGAGACCGAGGATGCCGTCAGCCTGTACTCCGACACGACCGTGCTCGTCGACGACGACTGGTGGGTGCTCACCCCGGAGGCCTACGGGGAGCTCGCGCACATCGCCGACCACTTCCTGCTCGTGCTGCCGAACGACGACGCCCTCGCGGCTCTCGCCCCCGGCGTCGAGTACGCGGGCTTCACGGGCGGTGAGCTGTCGGCATCCTGCGAGCTGCCGGCCGCCGCGCGCGCCGAGCGGATCGAGGCGGCGGGCGACGCCTACCGGGTCGACGCGGATGCCGTGGGCTGCTTCCCGAACGAGGCCGGCGACGGCTATTCGCTCGTGCGCGCCGACTACGAGACGCGCGAGGTGACGGTGCTCGGCGCCGCGGACCTGCTGCGCAACGACACCATCACGGGCTCCGGCAACGCCGCCCTCGCCCTGGGCCTGCTCGGCGAGCGCCGCCACCTGGTCTGGTATCAGCCCGACTTCGACGACTACTCCTGGGAGCCGGAGGGCAGCCTCGCCTCGCGCCAGGCCGACTGGTTCGCGCCGCTCGTCGTGCTCGTGCTGCTCGTCGGCGTGGCCGCGGCGGTCTGGCGGGGTCGCCGGATGGGGCCCGTCGTCGTCGAGGACCTGCCGGTCGAGGTGCGCTCGAGCGAGACGATGGACGGCCGCGCGCGGCTCTACGAGCGCGGCGGCTCCCGCAACCACGCGCTCGGCACCCTGCGCTCGGCGACCGTGGCACGGCTCGCCCGCACCCTCGGGCTCGCCCGCACCGCCACCCTCGACGAGGTGATCGCGACCACCGCCGCCACGACGGGCCGCGACCCGAACGTCGTCGACGCGCTGCTGCGCTCGGCCACGGCATCCGACGACCGCTCCCTCGTGCGGCTCTCCGACGAGCTGCTGCGCCTCGAACGCGACGTCGCCCGCGACGTGACGCCGCGCTGAGGCCGACCAGACCCATACCGCAGACAGAATGGACGACATGAGCACCACATCCGAACTCCGCGACGCCCTGTCGCGTGTCCGCGTCGAGGTCGGCAAGGCGGTGGTGGGCCAGGACGGCGCCGTCACCGGGCTGCTCATCGCGCTGCTCGCCGACGGGCATGTGCTGCTGGAGGGCGTGCCGGGCGTCGCGAAGACGCTGCTCGTGCGCTCGCTCTCGCGGTCGCTGAGCCTCGAGACGCGGCGCGTGCAGTTCACCCCCGACCTCATGCCGGGCGACATCACCGGCTCGGTCGTCTACGACCCGAAGACGGGCGAGTTCGAGTTCCGTGAGGGGCCGGTGTTCACCAACATCCTGCTCGCCGACGAGATCAACCGCACGCCCCCGAAGACCCAGTCGGCGCTGCTGGAGGCGATGGAGGAGCGGCAGGTGTCGGCCGACGGGGTGACCCGCAAGCTGCCGGCGCCGTTCCTGGTGGCGGCGACCCAGAACCCGATCGAGTACGAGGGCACCTACACGCTGCCCGAGGCGCAGCTCGACCGCTTCCTGCTGAAGCTCGTGCTCGAGCTGCCGGCGCGCGACGCCGAGGTGGAGGTGCTGAACCGGCACGCGGGCGGCTTCGACCCGCGCGACCTGGAGGCGGCCGGGGTGACCCCGGTGGTGGATGCGGCCACCCTGCAGGCGGCGCAGGCCGACGTGCGGCGGGTGCCGGTGAGCGCCGACGTGCTCGGCTACGCGGTCGACCTGGCGCGCGGCACCCGGCAGAGCCCCTCGGTGCGGCTCGGGGTGAGCCCGCGCGGCACGACGGCGCTGCTCGCCGCCTCCCGCGCCTGGGCGTGGCTGTCGGGGGCTCCGGGCGTGACGCCCGACCACATCCAGGCGATGGCGTTGCCGGTGCTGCGGCACCGCATCCAGCTGCGTCCCGAGGCGGAGCTGGAGGGCGTGGGGGCGGATGCCGTGCTGCGCTCGGTGATCCAGCAGGTTCGCGTTCCCATCTGAGCGATGGCGATCTCGGGCTGGTTCGTGCTGGCGCTCGCGGTGGGCGCCGTGCCCGTCGTGCTGCTCGGCGGCTGGGCGGGGCTGGGGGTGTGGGGCGCGTTCCTGGTGCTCGCGGGCACCGCGGATGCGTTGCTCGCCGGCTCGCCGATCGCGCTGCGCATCGCCCGCGAGGTGCCCGCCCGCACCCGGCTCGGCGAGCAGGTGCCGACCACGCTCACCGTCTACAACGGCGGACGCCGCACGGTGCGCGGGTTGCTGCGCGACGCGTGGCAGCCGTCGGCGGGGGCTGCTCCGTCGCGGCAGCCCGTCTCCGTGCCGCCCGGCGAGCAGAGGCTCGTGCACACGACGCTCACCCCCATCCGCCGCGGCGAGCTGCGGGCGGCGGGGGTCACGGTGCGGGCGTGGGGTCCGCTGCACCTGGTGGCGCGGCAGCGCACCCTGCGGGTGCCGGGCGCGATCCGGGTGCTGCCGCCGTTCGCCTCCCGGCGCCACCTGCCGTCGCGGATCGCGCGGCTGCGTGAGCTGGACGGCCGCACGGCGCTGCTCGTGCGCGGCCAGGGCACCGAGTTCGACAGCCTGCGCGAGTACGTGCGCGGCGACGACGTGCGCTCGATCGACTGGCGCGCGACGGCCCGCCGCCGCGACCCGGCGGGCGGCGGTGCGAAGCTCGTGGTGCGCACCTGGCGCCCGGAGCGCGACCGCCGCATCGTGCTCGTGGTCGACTCGGGGCGCACCGCGGCGGCCCGCATCGCCGACGAGGTGCGGCTCGACACCTCCTTCGAGGCGAGTCTGCTGCTGGCGGCGCTCGCCACCCGCGCGGGCGACCGCGTGGACCTCGCCGTGTACGACCGCCGGGTGCGCGGGCGCGTTCAGGGGGCGACGGGTGCGCAGCTGCTGGCGCGCATGGTGGATGTGCTGGCGCCGATCGAGCCGGAGCTGCTGGAGCCGGACTGGTACGGCGTGCCGGGGCTCGTGCGCTCCATCACGCCCCACCGGGCGCTCGTGGTGCTGCTGACCTCGATCGACGCGCCCGGCTCGGCGCGGCCGCTGCTGGCGATGCTGCCCGAGCTGACCCGCCACCACACGGTCGTGGTGGCCTCGGTCACCGACCCGGATGTGGTGGCGGCGACGGCGCAGCGCGACAGCGGCGAGGGCGTCTACCGTGCGGCCGCCGCCGAGCGCGCCCTGCTCGACGCCCAGCGCGTGGCCGCCGCCATCCGCCGCCTCGGGGGCGACGTGGTGACGGGTGCCCCGCAGGATCTGCCCCCGGCCCTCGCCGACCACTACCTCGCGCTGAAGGCCGCCGGCCGCCTCTGACCCCTTCCGCTGGTTGAGTAGCGGCCGCAGGCCGCGTATCGAAACCCACGACGGACGCCCCTCGAAGGGGCGCCCGTCGTCGGTGAGGCCCCACCCGACCCCGTCTGCACGGGTTTCGATACGCCCGCTGCGCGGGCTACTCAACCAGCGGAGGGGGGCCGCTGCGCGGGCTACTCAACCAGCGGGATGGGTGCAGCCGCATCCCTCAACTATCGAGATGTGGGCGCCCCGCCTCAGCTCGCGCGACGCAACCGTTGCAGCGCGAGGCTGCGCGTCGGCAATGCCACCGTCACCCCGTCGGGCTTCTCCAGGTGGTACTCGCCCCCGTTCCGCCGTACCCGCCACCTTCGGTTGTGGACGAGCAGGTGGCAGAACCGGCACAACAGCACCCCGTCGTCGACGTCCGTTCGGCCGTGATGTTCATCCCAGTGGTCGATGTGATGCGCCTCGCACCACGACGGCGGCCTATCGCACATCAAACATCCGCCGTCGCGGGCGGCGATCGCCACCCGCTGCTTCTCGCTGAACAGCCGCTGCGCCCGCCCCAGGTTCAGCACCCGCCCGTCACCGTCGAACAGGATCGGGATCGCCCCCGACTCGCAGATGAACCGCTCCGCAGTCGCCACGGACACGGCCTGCGTCTGCCCCTCGAAGTACGCCACCCCGACACCCGCCCGAAGGTCGCGCTCGGTCACCAGCACCCGCACCGCAGGCTTCCGATCCCCCAGCAGGGTGCCGTCGTCGAGCCGGGACCCGATCCGCACCACCTCGACCAACGTGTCGAGCGCGAGCTGCTCCGTCGTGCGCTCATCACGCACCAGGTCTTCGGCACGCGCCACCGCATCCGGATCCACGAACCGCGGACCCCCACGCCGCGGCGAGGTGCCCGCCTCCACCACCGGCAGCAGCACCGCCGCCGACTCCGGGTCGAGCACCCCCGCAAGGCCCGTCAACCCGTCGCGCCGCTTCCAGAACCGCAGAGACCGCTGCTCACGCAAGGCCTCCTCACGCCCCGCCACGCCCACCACATCCAGCTCGTCACGCACGAACCCCGCCCGCACCGCCAACTGCTCGATGGGCAGCGACGCCGCCTCCGCGACCAGCCGCTCGGCAGCCGCGGTGAGCGCGGCATCCGTCTCGGGGCGGGCGCCGACGGCGGCCAGCCGCGTGCGGATCACCTCGGCGGCCTCGGTCGAGATGGCGGCTGCCGCGACCGCCTCGCCGATCACCTGCATCCATCGCGGCGTCGGCGCGGCCAGCGGAGCCGCCGGCAGCAGTTCGGCGGCCTTCACGAGGGTGCGGGCGTCGCGCGTGGAGGTGCCCGACAGCTGCGAGATGAGCCCCTCGGCGGTGCGCTGGCCCTGAGACTGCGCGAGCCCGCTGTGGCCCAACTCGCGGCGCGAACGATGCGCGATCTCGCCCGCCACCGTGGCGGCGAGGGAGTCGACCCGGCGGCGCACCTCGGCCAGTTGACGCTGCGCGGCGAGAAGCCCGCCGTCGTTCAGCAGCGCGACCGCGGGAGGGGCGAACGGCACCGACAGGTCGCCCAGAGCGGCGAGGGTGTCGGTGAAATCGGGCATGCCCCATTGTCGCAGGTTTCGAACATATGTTCTAGTGTTTCCGGCGATCTGTGGAGAACTCCGGGGCGTCCCGCGAAGCGGGCCCCCGCCGCCGCCGATTGAGGAGCCGCGAGGCGCCCCCTCCGCGGGTTGAGTAGCCCGCGCAGCGGGCGTATCGAAACCCGTGCAGGCGTGGACACGTGGGGCCTCACCGACGACGGGCGCCCCGTCGAGGGGCGTCCGTCGTGGGTTTCGATACGCGGCCTACGGCCGCTACTCAACCAGCGGGAGGGTGCGGCTGCGGCCGCTACTCAACCAGCGGGAGGGTGCGGCCTGCGGCCGCTACTCGACCAGCGGGGATGCCGCGGCAGCATCCGCCGCCGCGGTGCCGGGGCGGTTCGCCGCCACCCACCCCTCGAGGTTGCGCTGCGGCGCCACGTTCACCGCGAGCGCCCCCGCGGGTACGTCTTTCCGCACGACGGTGCCGGCGCCCGTGTAGGCGCCGTCGCCGATCGTGACGGGCGCGACGAAGACGTTGTGCGATCCGGTGCGCACGTGCGATCCGACGGTGGTGCGGTGCTTCGCGACCCCGTCGTAGTTGGCGGTGATGGTGCCGGCGCCGATGTTGGAGCCCTCCCCCACCTCGGTGTCGCCGATGTACGACAGGTGCGGCACCTTCGACCCACGGCCGATGCGGGCGTTCTTGGTCTCCACGAAGGTGCCGATCTTGCCGCCGCCCGCGAGCTCGGTTCCGGGCCGCAGGTAGGCGAACGGCCCCACGGTGGCGTACGCGCGGATCACGGCGAGCGTCGCATCCGTGCGCGAGATGACGGCCCCCTCCCCCACCTCGCAGTCGACGAGAGTGGTGTCGGGCCCGATGACGGCGTCCCGGTCGATGCTGGTGGCGCCGGCGAGGCGGGTGCCGGGCAGCAGCTCGGTGTCCTGCCCGATGGAGACGGTGAGGTCGATCCAGGTGGTGGCGGGGTCGTGCACGGTCACCCCGTTCAGCTGGTGCCCGCGCACGATCATGGCGTTGAGCCGCGCGGCCTGCTCCGACAGCTGCGCCCGGTCGTTGACGCCGGCGACGCGCCAGCTGTCGGCGACGGGTACGGCGGCGACGGGGGCGGATGCGGCCCGCAGCAGCGCGACGACGTCCGTCAGGTACTTCTCCCCTTGGGCGTTGGCGAGCCCCACCTGCGGCAGCAGCTCACGCAGGGCGGATGCCGCGAAGACGTAGCTGCCCGAGTTCACCTCGGTGAGGGCGAGCTCGGCCTCGCTCGCGTCCTTGTGCTCGACGATGGCGCGCACCGCCCCGTCGGCGTCGCGCACGATGCGTCCGTACCCGGTGGCGTCGTCGAGCACGGCGGAGAGGATGGTGGCGGATGCCGCGGCCGCCCGGTGCTGGGCGACGAGCGCCGCCAGTGTGTCGGTGTCGAGCAGCGGCACGTCGCCGGAGATCACCACCACCTCGCCGTCGAAGTCGGCGGGGAGTGCGGCGACGGCGAGCTCGACGGCGCGGCCGGTGCCGGGCACCTCGTCCTGGTCGACCACCACGGCATCCGCGGAGTACTCGGTGACGCACGCCGCCACCTCGTCGCGCTGGTGCCGCACGACCACCTCGACGTAGGCGGGCTCGAGGTGCCGCGCCGTGGTGAGCACGTGCGCGATCATCGGCAGCCCGGCGATCGGATGCAGCACCTTGGCGCGCCGGGATCGCATGCGCGTGCCTTCCCCTGCAGCGAGCACGATGACGGCGAGTCGGGGGTCGGTCATGGCTCCATTCTGCCGCGTCACATCCGGACCGGTCGCCTTGTCTCCTTTGACATGAGGATCGTCGTCGTCGGTGGTACCGGTCTGATCGGGTCGATGGTTTCGGCCAGACTCGCGGAGCGGGGGGTGGATCATCGCGTCGCGTCGCGCGCGACGGGCGTGAACTCGTTCACGGGCGAGGGGCTCGCGGAGGCGCTCGACGGGGCGGATGTGCTCGTCGACGTGACCAATTCCTCGTACACCGACTACGCGGGCGCGCAGGAGTTCTTCACCGGGTCGACCCTCAACCTGCTGAGCTACGGCGCCGCGGCCGGGGTGTCGCACCACGTGGCCCTCTCGGTGGTCGGCACCGACCGTCTCGCCGCCTCGGAGGGCGGGTACTTCGCCGCGAAACTCGAGCAGGAGAAGCTGATCCAGAGCTCGGGCCGCGCCTTCTCGATCGTCCACGCCACCCAGTTCTTCGAGTTCCTGCTGAGCATCGCCGAGGCCGCGACGCGTGACGGGGTGGTCCGCGTCTCGCATGCGCTGATGCAGCCGATGGCCGCGGACGACGTGGCGGATGCGGTGCTCCGGATCGCCGCCGGCGCCCCTACCGGGGGCATCACCGAGTTCGCGGGCCCGGAGCGCTTCCGCCTCGACAGCGTCGTGCGCACCCGCCTGTGGGTGCAGAACGACCCGCGCCAGGTGGTGGCCGATCCGCTCGCCACCTACTTCGGCACGAACCTCACCGAGGATGAGCTGCTCCCCGCCGAGGACGCCGTGCTCATGCCCACCCGCTTCGACGATTGGATCCGCGATGTCCGCTGACAGCTTCGAGTACCCGGATGCCGCAGGGTATCCGGACGGCATGGGCTTCCTCGACGAGGGCACGACGCCCGGGCGGGCGCCGTCGGTCGGGTCGGCCCAGTTCCTCACTCCGAGCGCCGAGGCCGACGTCGATCTGCGCGTGGTCGACGACTCCGCGACCGAGGAGTACCACGCCGTCATCGGCGACCGCGAGGTGGGCGTCATCCGCTACTCCCGCCTCTCGGGCAGCCCGACGGTGCTGCGCTCGACCTATGTCGACCCGCAGCTGCGCGGCCTCGGCATCGGCACCGCGTTCGTCGCCCACGTGCTCGACGAGCGTCGTGAGCGCGGCGAGCGCGTCATCGTGCAGTGCCCGATGATCCGGGCGTTCGTCGAGTCGCACCGGGAGTACGCGGACGTCGTGGTCCGGTGAGGATCGTCGTCGTCGGGGGCACCGGCCTGATCGGCCGTCAGCTCGTCGCGTTCCTCTCCGCCGCCGGGCATGACGCCGTCGCGGCGTCGCCGGGCAGCGGGGTCGACTCCTTCCGCGGCCGCGGGCTCGACGGCGTGATGAGGGCCGCCGAGGTCGTCGTCGACGTGTCCAAGCCGCACAGCTACGACCCGGATGAGGTTCTTGATTTCTTCACCACCTCGACCCGTCGGCTGCTCGAGGCGGAGGAGCGGGCCGGGGTCCGCCATCACCTCACGCTGTCCGCCGTCGGCACGGAGCGGCTGCCCGACTCCGGTTTCTACCGGGCCAAGGCCGCCCAGGAGGAGCTGGTCGGCCGCGGAGCGATCCCCTTCACCCTGGTGCGTTCCACGCAGTTCTTCGAGTTCGCCTGGGCGATCGCCGGGTCGGCCACCCGGGAGGGCACGGTGCGCCTCCCCTCGGCACCGATGCAGCCGATGGCTTCGCGGGATGTCGCCGGAGCGCTCGCGAGCATCGCGACGCAGCGGCCGGTGCTCGGGTTCACGGAGCTGGCCGGCCCGGAGGTGATGGGTATCGACCGGTTCGTCCGCACCGTGCTGCGTCATTTCGGCGATCCGCGGCCGGTGCTCGCCGATGCCTCCGCCGCCTACTTCGGCGGGCACCCGGGAGCCGAGACGCTGCTCCCCGGCGCGTCGGCGCGCCTGAGCGCGACGACGTTGGCCCGCTGGCTCACCGGGGAGGGCTGATCGCTCCCGTCGTCATCGCGCCGCGATGGCCTCCAGACGGCGCGCGCCGTCGAGCTCGCCGAGTCGGGCGACCTCCAGCACGGCCTGAGCGAACGCGAACGGCGCCTCCTGCGGGAGGTTGTGCCCCGCCCGCGGGATCTGGTGGTGCACGCGCGGGCCGGTGAAGCGGGATGCGCTCGGCGATCCGTCCGTCGCCGGGAAGTTGCCGTCGGCCAGCCCGTCGAGGGTCACGGCGGGAACGCGGATCGCGGGCAGGGTCGAGAGCACGGCTTCCTCCGGCTCGTACTCGTCGGCGCCGGCCACCTGTCCGAGCCGGTGTCGGTAGGAGTGGATGACGACGTCGACGTAGTCCGGGTTCCGGAACGCCTCCGCCGAGCGTTCGAGCATGGCGTCGTCGAAGAGCCAGTCGGGCGAGTTCCGCCGCCAGATCACCTCGGCGATCTGCGTGCGGTGCTTCTCGAGCCCCGCGTAGCCGCGATCGGTGAGGAAGTAGAAGAAGTACCAGAACCCCGCTTCGAGCTCGGGGTCGAGGGGCGACATCGAGGCGGCGATGTCCTGGATGAGGTAGCTGTTCACCGAGACGATGCCCTCGACGCGGTGCGGCCAGAGCGCGGCCGCAACGCAGGCCGCGCGCCCGCCCCAGTCGTATCCCGCGAGGATGGCCCGCGGGATGTCGAGCGCGTCCAGGAAGTCGATGACGTCCTTGCCGAGGGCGGCCTGCTGACCGGAGCGGGGCGAGGTGCGCGAGAGGAACCGGGTGGGCCCGTGCCCGCGCAGGTACGGCACGAGCACCCGGTAGCCGCGCCCGGCGAGGATGGGGGCGACATCGACGTAGCTGTGGATGTCGTACGGGTAGCCGTGCAGCAGCACGACCGGTTGGCCGTCGGCGGGGCCGAATTCGGCGTAGGCGATCTCCAGGACGGGGGTGGTCACCGTGTGCAGCGGCTCGAGCCGCGTCTGTGCGTCTTTCATCTCAGTCTCCCTGTCGTCCGGGTGGCGCCGGGTCACGGCGCCACCCGGAGCGGTTCAGGACACGGCCTGGACGGCCTCGAGGATCGTCTGGGCGACGGCGTCGGGCTGCGAGACGGTCAGCGCGTGGGACGCGCCGGGGATCTCCTGCCCGTTGCGGGCCGCGGCACGCTCCACCTGGAAGCGCTGGAGCTCGGCGGGGATGTTGAGGTCCTGCTCGCCCCAGATGAACCAGCTCGGCAGCTTCGACCAGGCGGGGCTCGCGGTCGCGAGCGGCTCGGTCAGCGCCTTCTCGGTCACCGGGCGCTGGGTCGCGCCCATCCGCCCCGCCACCTGCACGTCGACGTCGGCCGCGAACTGCTGACGGAAGACGTCGCGACGGATGGCGAACTCGTTGCCGCCGGTCGAGACCGGGTAGGCGTTCAGCGCCTCGCCGAGCGTGCTGCCGGGGTACTTCGTCGACAGCTCGAAGGCGTTCTCACCCTGCGCGGGGGCGAACGCCGAGACGTAGACGAGCGCCTTGACGGCGGGGTGGGTGCCGGCCTCGGTGATGACGAAGCCGCCGTAGGAGTGGCCGGCCAGCACGACGGGGCCTTCGATGCTGTCGAGCACGTCGCGCAGGTAGGCGGCGTCGCCGCTCACGCTGCGCAGCGGGTTGGCGACGGCGACCGAGGTGACCTTGTTCTCGTAGAGGCGGCCGATGACGTCGTTCCAGCTGGCCGACTCGGCGAAGGCTCCGTGGACCAGCACGACGGTGGGGGTACTCATTGTTCTCTCTCTTCTTTCCGGTGGGTGGGGTGTTGCGGTTCAGTCGGTGCCGAGGGCGTGCCGCAGCACGGTGACCGCCTGGGCGACGGCCGCCGAGGTGGCGGCGGTGGCGCGCAGCGGGTTGAGCATCATGAAGTCGTGGATCGTGCCGTTGTAGCGGACGGACACCGTGCGCACGCCGGCCTCCGTGAGCTTCCTGGCGTAGGCCTCGCCCTCGTCCCGCAGCACGTCGTTCTCGTCGACGATCACGAACGCCGGCGGGAGGCCGGCGAGCTCGTCGAGACCGGCGCGCAGCGGCGACGCGGTGATCTCGGCGCGCTTGTCGAGCTCGGGCAGGTAGTTGTCCCAGAACCACGCCATCCCCTTGGCGGCGAGGTAGCGGCCCTCCGCGAACTCGCGGTAGCTGTCGGTGTCCTGCGCCGCATCGGTGACCGGGTAGTACAGCGACTGGTGCACGAACCGCACCGTGCCGCGCTGCTTGGCCAGGAGGGTGACGGCGGCGGTCATGTTGCCGCCGACCGAGTCCCCCGCGACCGCGAGGCGCGAGGTGTCGAAGCCCTCTGCCGCGCCGGATGCGGTGATCCACTCGGCGACGGCGTACGCCTGCTCGATGGCGACGGGGTACTTCACCTCGGGCGAGCGATCGTACTCGACGAACACGACGGCGGCCGTGGCGCCGACGGCGAGCTCGCGGACCAGACGGTCGTGCGTGCCGGCGTTGCCGAGCACCCATCCGCCTCCGTGGATGTAGAGCACCACCGGGAGGAGGCCCTCGGCCCCGGGGGGCGTGACGATTCGGGCCTTCACCTCGCCGACGGCGGCCGGGACGGTGACCCAGCGCTCGTCGATGTCGAGCTTGTCGATCGGTGCGGCCTGGAGGTCGTCGAGGACCTTGCGGGCGCCTTCGGTGCCGAGCTCGTAGATGTAGGGGGGCTGCGACGTCGCGGCGACGATGTCCGCCGCCGCGGGTTCGAGTGCGTGTGCGCTCATGGGTTTTCGACCTTTCGTTCTTCGTGGTGCGTGGCCCCCGAACGGGGGGTGACACCAGGAGAGACCGCGTGGTCGCCCTCGCTGTGACGCAACTGGAGGGAGGAAGGCTCATCGGCCGCTCTCTACGAGAGGAGACCGGGCCGCGCGTCGGCGTGTGACCGCCGGGCCGACGGATCAGGCTGCGGCGCTGATGCGCTCGAGCTTCGCGGGGTTGAGCAACCAGAACAGTCGCACGATCCCGTCGCCGGATGCGCAGATCGAGAGGATCGTCACCGGTTCACCGTCGGCGACGATGGCGATGGCGGGCTCGGAGTTGATCTCGAGCTCGTGCACCTCGATGCCGGCCCAGAACCAGCGCGAGAACGCCGCCACGAACTTGACGACCCGCTCCCGGCCGATGATCGGGATCCGCGCGGCGTGCACCACGTCTCCGCCGTCCGAGTAGCTCACGACGTCGGATGCGAGCACACGCTCGAGCTCGTCGATGTCGCCCGAGCGCGCCGCGGCGACGAAGGCGCGCAGCAGCGTGCGATGCTGCGTGACCGGGACCGACCGCCGGCGGCCGGATGCGACATGCTCGCGGGCACGGCTCACGAGCTTGCGCGTCGCGACCTCGGTGGTGTCGAGGATGCGCGCGATCGCCTCGTACTCGTACCCGAACGCTTCCCGCAGCACGAACGCCGCACGCTCCGACGGGGAGAGCGCCTCCATGACGACGAGCAGGGCGAACGACAGCGACTCGTTGTGCTCGGCTTCGAGCTCGGGGTTGGCGTCGGTGTCGATGGGCTCGGGAAGCCACGGTCCGACGTAGGTCTCACGGCGCACGCGCGCCGACTTCAGCACGTTGATCGCCGCCCGCGTGGTCGTCGTGACCAGGAAGGCCTCCGGATGCTCGACCTGCTCGCGGTCGTAGTCGTGCCATTTCAGCCAGACGTCCTGCACGACGTCTTCGGCGTCGGAGATGGTGCCGATGACGCGGTACGCGATGCCGAAGAGTCGCGGGCGAAGCAGTTGGAACCGGCGCGCCACCTCGTCCAGCTCGGTCGGCGCGTGGGGGGTGGTGACCTCGTCTCGGGCACGGCTCAGGTGGTCGTGTCGGAGCGTGAGGTTCTCGTCATGTGACCGCATGTGGAGCTCTCCCTCGTGTGCTCGCCCACACCATACCCCTGTACCACGAGGGCGTGTCAATAGGTTTCTTTTATTTAGAGTGCTAGGTTTCTCGTATGAGCGACGACACCGGCGGGGCGATCCCCCTCAGCGAGATGGTCTGCTGGAACCTCTACCAGGCATCCCGCACGGTGACCGCCGAGTACCGTCGGCTCCTCGAGCCGATCGGCCTCTCCTACCCGCAGTACATCGCGCTCGCGTGCCTCTGGGAGTACGGCGACCACACGGTGGGCGGGCTCGCCGAACGCCTCAAGGTCGAGTACGGCACCATCACCCCGCTGCTCAAGCGTCTCGAACACCAGGGCCTCGTGAAGCGCACGCGCAGCGCCACCGACGAGCGGACGGTCGTGGTGACGTTGACCGACGAGGGGGATGCGCTGCGCCGGCACGCGCCCGACGTCTACGCGGGCATCGTGGAGGCGTTCGGGTTCACCCCCGAGCGTTCCGCGGAGTCGCTCGCGGTGCTGCGCCAGATCGCCGGGCGCGGCACGCCCACGTCCTGACCGCACGCGTCACACCTCCCGCGACAGCACGGTCTCCCTTGAGGAGCAACGTGCTCCGGAGGAGTGACCATGCACATGCGCGAGCACCGCATCACCACCAACGTCCTGATCGTCGGCGCCGGAGGTTCCGGCCTCCGCGCAGCCATCGAGCTCTCCGAGCGATACGTCGACGTGGTCGTGGTCGGGAAGAGACCGCGCATGGACGCCCACACGTCGCTCGCCGCGGGCGGCATCAACGCCGCCCTCGGCACCATGGACCCGGACGACAGCTGGCAGCAGCACGCTGCGGACACGATCACCGAGAGCTACCTGCTCGCCGATCCGCGCACCGTCGTCCATGTGGCCGCGGGAGCCGAGCGGGGGATCCGGGACCTCGAGCGCTACGGCATGAGCTTCGCCCGAGAAGACGACGGCCGCATCTCGCAGCGGTTCTTCGGCGCGCACACCTACCGACGCACCGCCTTCGCCGGCGACTACACGGGCCTCGAGATCCAGCGCACCCTCGTGCGGCGCGCCGAGGAGCTCCGCGTGCCGATCCTCGACTCCGTCGACATCACCCGGCTGCTCGTCGACGACGACGTGGTGTTCGGCGCCTACGGCTTCGATCTGCACGACGGGTCGCGCTACGTGATCTCGGCGGATGCCGTCATCCTCGCGACCGGCGGGCACACGCGGATCTGGCGTCGCACCTCGTCCCGGCGGGACGAGAACACCGGCGACTCCTTCCGCCTCGCGGTCGAGGCCGGCGGACGCATCCGCGACGCCGAGCTCGTCCAGTTCCACCCCTCCGGCATCATCGAGCCCGAGAGCGCCGCGGGCACCCTCGTGTCGGAGGCGGCGCGCGGTGAGGGTGGGATCCTCCTCAACGCCCTCGGCGAGCGCTTCATGAGCCGCTACGACCCCGAGCGGCTCGAGCTCTCGACACGCGACCGGGTGGCGCTGGCGGTCTACACGGAGATCAAGGAGGGGCGCGGCACCCCGAAGGGCGGCGTGCTGCTCGACGTCTCGCATCTTCCCCGGGAGACCATCGAGAAGCGGCTCCCCCGGGTCTACCGGACCCTGCTCGACCTGCAGATGGTCGACATCACGACGACGCCCATCGAGATCGCCCCCACCGCCCACTACTCCATGGGCGGCATCTGGGTTCGCCCCGAGGATCACGGCACCGGCATCCACGGGCTCTACGCCGTCGGCGAGGCGTCGAGCGGTCTGCACGGCGCCAACCGCCTCGGCGGGAACTCGCTCATCGAGCTCCTCGTCTACGGTCGCATCGTCGGCGAGGCGGCGGCCGAGTACTCGGGGGCGCTCGTCGCGCAGCGGCGGTCGGCCGCCCGGGTCGCCGAGGCGCGTGCCGACGTCGATGCGCTTCTTGAAGCCGACGGACCCGAGAACGTGCGGGTGCTCCAACGGTCGCTCCGCGAGACCATGACCGAGCACGTCGGCGTCGTGCGCGATGACGTCGGACTGCGGACGGCGTTGCGGGAACTGGACGGCATCGAGGATCGCGCGACGCGGATCGGCGTGCACCCGGACCTCGCCGGCTTCCAGGACCTGGCACACGCCTACGACCTGCGTTCGTCGCTGGTGGCGGCACGGGCGACCGTCGAGTCGGCCCTCGAGCGTCGCGAGACCCGCGGCTGCCACAACCGCTCGGACTTCCCCGACCTCGACCCGCGCCTGCAGGTCAACCTGGTCTGGTCGGGCCCGGGGCGTATCGCCCAGGAACCCGTCGAGCCGATCCCCCACGACGTGCGTGCGCTCATGCGGGACGTGTCGACGGTCGGAAAGCTCGTCGAGTAGTTTTCCGACTTTTTTCTCCGAACCCGTCACACAGGCCCCTCGTGCGCGGTCTCTCTGTTGGGAGCGGTGCGTCACCGCTCCGGAGGGGGCGTGCGGTGGAATCCGAACTCGCGACCGCGTTGGCCGTCTACCAGTCCGCGCGTGGGCGGCTCTTCGGGGTCGCCTACCGGATGCTGGGCAGCGTCGCGGAGGCCGAGGACATCCTCCAGGAGGTGTGGCTGCGTTGGCAGCGCGTCGATCACGCGACCGTGCAGGAGCCCACCGCGTTCCTCGTCACCATGACGACCAGGCTGGCGATCAACGAGCTGCAGTCGGCTCGGGTGCGCCGGGAGTCCTACATCGGTCCGTGGCTGCCCGAGCCCGTCGACACCAGCGCCGACCCGACGCTCGGTGCGGAGAGGGCCGAGGCGCTGAGCTTCGCCGTGCTGCTGATGCTCGAACGACTGACCCCCACCGAGCGGGCCGCGTACGTTCTGCGCGAGGCGTTCGCCTACTCCTACGAGCAGATCTCGTCGGTCGTCCAGGTGTCGGAGGTCGCCACGCGTCAGCTCGTCAGCCGCGCTCGCAAGCATCTCGCACTGGAGCGGCATCGCGAGGTGCCGAAGGCGGAGCAGCGGCGCCTGCTCTCCGCATTCGTGACGGCGGCGACCACCGGCGACCTGCGCGACCTCGAGCGGCTGCTCGCCGAGGACGTCGTGTCCTACTCGGACGGGGGCGGCCTGGTGCGCGCCTCGCGCATCCCCGTGGCGGGTCGCGAGACGGTCGCGAAGTTCGTGCGTGCGTTCCAGTCGCACTTCTGGAACGGCATCGACGTCGTGGAGGCCGAGGCGAACGGCCAGCCGACCGTCGTCCTCTCACGCGGGGACGACACCATCGCCGTGCTCGCGCTCACGACCGCCTCCGACGGGATCAGGCAACTGCTGTGGATGATGAATCCGCAGAAGCTCGGGGCCGTGGCGTCCCGTGGTCGATGACTCCCCGGCCGCCCGTCTTCGCACCGCCCTCGAATCACGGGATGTTCCGGCCGTTGCGCAGACCCTGGGGCGGCGGGTGTTGGTGGTGCACGACCACGGCGACAGCTCGAGCGGGATCTTCCGGGGGCGGCGCTCCGCCGCGGCCCTGATCGGCATCCTCGAGCGCGTCGGGGCGACCGCGGTGCAGCAGTCCGCGGTCAACGGCGAACCGGGCATCGTGCTGCGTGATGCCTGCGGCGATGTGGTGGGCGTGCTCGCACTCGACCCCGGTCGCCGACGTTTCCGCAGCGTCTGGGTGTGCACGGCGCCGCAGAAGCTGCGCGGCTGGCGGCGCAGCGATCCCGCCGACGGCGATGTCACATCCGAGGACCCCCCGCTGTCCACTCTGTGAGCGGCCGATCCGCCGGTCGCAGGCGAAAGGGGACACCATGAAGATCGTCGTCATCGGAGGCAGCGGCCTCATCGGCTCGAAACTGGTCGCGAGGCTGCGCGACGCGGGCCACGAGGCGGTCGCGGCCTCACCGAACACCGGGGTGAACACGATCACGGGCGAGGGGGTCGCGGAGGCGCTCGTCGGCGCGAGCGTGGTGATCGACGTCTCGAACTCGCCCTCCTTCGAGGAGCAGGCCGTGCTCGACTTCTTCACGACGTCGACTCGCACCCTGCTCGACGCGGCACGGACCGCCGGCGTCAGCCACTACGTGGCCCTCTCGGTGGTGGGCACGCAACGGCTCGACGAGAGCCCCTACTTCCACGCCAAGATCGCGCAGGAGAAGCTCATCGCCGACGACGGCATCGGGTACACGATCGTCCACGCCACCCAGTTCTTCGAGTTCGTCAGGAGCATCGCCGACGCGGCCACCGCCGACGGTGTCGTGCGTCTCTCGCACGTCGGCATCCAGCCGATGGCCGGCGACGACGTCGCGGCGGCGGTCGCCCGGATCTCGGTGCAGCACCCGAGCAACGGCATCGTCGAGGTGGCGGGCCCCGAGCGGTGGCGTCTCGACGACCTCGTCCGCGTCGGGCTCGAGTACATCGGCGACGGACGCGTCGTCATCCCCGACTCGCAGGCGCGGTACTTCGGTGCGCTCCTCGCCGACGACGCCCTGCTCCCCGGACCGGACGCGCAGCTCTCGTCGACGCGCTACGAGGAGTGGCTGCCCGACAACCCTCCGCCCGCGCGATGAGGGGCATCCGCCTGGGAGACGGACTCGAGGTCCCCGCGATCGGCCTCGGGGCGATGGGGATGAGCGCCTACTACGGTCCGACCGACGAGCGCGAGGCCGTGGACACCCTGCGCCATGCCCTCGACATCGGCGTGCGTTTCATCGACACCGCGGAGGCGTACGGGCCGTTCGAGAACGAGCGACTCATCGGCCGGGCGCTCGGCGGTCGACGCGACGAGGTGATCATCGCCACGAAGGCGTCGGCCGAGATGGATGACGACGGCACGATCCACGGGCGCAACGGCACGCCGGAGTACATCCGGCGTGCGTGCGAACGTTCGCTCCGACACCTCGGCATGGACGTGATCGACCTCTACTACCTGCACCGCGTCGACCCCGCGGTACCGATCGAGGAGAGCGTCGGCGGGCTCGCGGCGCTCGTCGCCGAGGGGAAGGTGCGTCACATCGGTCTCTCCGAGGCGTCGGCGCCCACGTTGCGCCGCGCGCAGGCGGTTCATCCGATCGCGGCGGTGCAGTCGGAGTTCTCGCTGTTCGCGCGCGACATGCTCGGCAACGGCGAGAAGAGCACCGCGGACGAACTGGGGATCGGGGTGGTCGCCTTCTCTCCGCTCGGGCGTGGGGCACTCACCGACCGGATCAGCTCGCTCGAGGCTCTCGCCGCGGACGACGCCCGCCGGGGACTGCCTCGGTTCCAACCGGAGGCGTTCGCCGCCAACCGTCGACTGGTCGAGCGGGTGCATGAGCTGGCCGCGGCCCACGATGCCACGGTCGCTCAGATCGCTCTCGCGTGGGTGCTCGCGCACGGGGTGGTCCCCATCCCCGGAACGCGGAGCCGCGATCGCCTCGACGAGAACGCGGCGGCCGCCGACCTCGTCCTCAGCGAGACCGAGATCCGCGACCTCACGGACGCGTTCCCCGCGGCGGCGATCGTCGGATCTCGCGACGGGGTCGACGCCCCGGCGGGAACCGACCGCTGATCAAGCGAGGGATTCCCCGAACCCGGTGGTCGCCCGTAGAAATGGGGGCACCGCCACGCGAAACCTGCAACCTATTTACAGGCTAAGCAACGCGACAGTACAGGACCACAATAATCCCAGGTCAGAACCGTCCTGCAGGTGTGCAGCCGTAGAACGGCCCCAGTCCATATGCTCAGCACATGACCAAGGCGCCGCCTTCTGATGCGAAGGCTCTTTTTTCTTCATCCGCCCTGTGGCGACATCAGCAAGACGCGGCCTTGAGCGTCGAGTCCTTTCTCACGAACCCCCACTCCCCGAGCTTCGTGGTGTCGATGCCGACCGGGAGCGGAAAGAGCGGTGTCATCGCTGTGGTCGCCCAAGCCATCGCGACAAAGGCAGACGTCCTGCTCTTGACCCCTTGGGCGGCCCTCGTCAGTCAGTTGCAGGATGACGTTGCAGAGCGGTTCTGGCGTCACAGTGGGTTCGAGGTCACTGGCATGCTCCGGCCAGTTCGCATCTCCCCGTCGAATGTTGAGCGCCACCTGGAGTCTGCAGAAGGTCCGACCATATGGATATCCACTTTCGCCGGATTTCATGGACTTACCGACGAGTCGAAGTCTGTCTTGGCGGCTCGCCTCGGGGCTGTGCTCATCGACGAAGGTCACTATGAGCCCGCAAAGTCCTGGGCGAAGTCGGTCCGAAGCCTACAGCGCCCCATAGTGCTTTTCACGGCAACCCCGTTTCGAAACGACTACAAGTACTTCGCGGTCGAACCTGGCAACAGCCACCACTACTCCTTGGCCCAAGCGATCGACGACGCGATCCTACGAACACCTATCTTCGATCAGATCGGCACCGACGACCTCGGCGGCTTCGTCGACGGGCTGATTCAGTTCGCCTCAGGCCGACTCGAGCCAGATGATCGCATCATTGTCCGATGCGCCACGGCGGCGGAGATCCGTTCCGTTGTCAGCACACTCAATCAGCGGGGCGAAACTGCGATCGGAGTCCATGAACGCTTCGGCACCAAAGAAGCACCGCTCGGCCTCCTCAACCGAGTGCCTCGTGAACATGGTGCTCGCTACTGGGTTCATCAGTTCAAACTCATCGAAGGCATTGACGATCCGCGCTTCAGATGTCTTGCTTTCTACAGTCCCCTCAAGAACGGTCGGTCGTTCGTCCAACAGGTCGGACGAGTCCTCCGCGGACGCAAGTACTCTCCAAACGCATGGGTGCTTGGACCCGATGTTGAGCACATGCGCCAAGACTGGACGTCCTTCTTGGACTTCGATCTCGCGAACGACGCATCGCAACAAGTCCTGCCGTCGTTCCTCGATGCATTGCCGAATGCCAGCTACATCGGCGGATCCTTCCGGCGACCGATCGGTTCCGAACCACTTGAAGCCGCGGACCTGAGCTTGCCTAAGGCTGTGACCGTCATGCTGGCACCCGACGGAGTCGACGTGGAGACGATGACACTTGCGTTGATCCGAGAGGCGCTGGAGGAGCAAGACTGTTTTCTCGTCAGCGAACCCGTCAGGGTTCAGGGGGCCGACTTCGAAGGTTCATCGTTCACAGCCTTCGTTCATATGTCAGCTCACCCATCTCCCTTTCTTCGACGCCAACTCTTTCTCAACGTCGAGCTCGGCGTAACAACTGTCACCATTCGCGGTACCCGGGTCTATCTTCAAAGTTCCGTTCGACTGCCGCTCGAAGATCAGGGGTACCGCTACGAACACATCGGCCAAATGAAGCTGGCGTTCCCGGGCCAAGGCAACTTCCAGCAAGTCACGCTCGCCAACACCGACATGTCCGTCACGGCGGAGCGCACGCGGACCCAGGCCGCCGCGTCGTTGTCACTGCTCGCGCCCGATCTCGGCGACTACATGAAGGCACCATCGACGATCGTCGGCATGGCCGAGAGCGTCGATATCTACGGCTCCTCCTCCAAGCAAAGTCGCTATGTCGGTTTCGGGAAGGCCCGGGTGCGCGAAAGCGGTCGGATGACAGTTGAGCGATATCTGTCGTGGCTGGCAGTCGTGGATGGCGCTCTGTCGAGTCACTCGGCAGAGCCCGCGTTCTTCTCGCGCTACGCCCAGGAAGTCGAGTGCGCGGACCCCGACGCAAGGAACGTATTGATAAGCCTTGATCCTGAGGTGATGTCGCAGTTCGCAGCCGACAACGGAGCCGGTCAGTTGCAGATCGCAGAGCAGTGCGTTGACGTCGTAGATGGCATGTTGCAGCTCGAAGTGGCCGGGCTGCCCGACCCACTCGCTGCTGAACTTCGATGGGCGGACGGGCGATTCTGGTTCGATTGCGTGGGTATTGACGAAAGGTTCAGGTCCGCCACCGACCCTCGATTGTTCTCGGACTTGATCACGCAGGAGCAAGCGTTCAGCGTTCTAGTTGAGGACAAGAAGAGCCCTGGGGAGATTAGCTACTACTCAGACCGGCGGTTCGTCGTACCTCGTGCGGATCTCTCGGCTGGCCCCGAAGCGGGTATCGCCCTCAAGGATCTGTTGCGCGCAGAGGTTCCTGCAGGCGTTACGAGCGAAAAGGGCGGCACAGTCCCAGGGCTTGATGGATGGGAGACCGACAGCCTGTTCGACTTGATCTGCAAACAGGTGGATGGCGGCGATCTCTTCGGCGTGCGCCTACCTGATGACGTGCTTCTTGTCTGCGACGACTCGACAAACAGTGAAACCGCGGACTTCTACCTAGTCGACTCAACGAGCAAGAGGTTGGCCGCAATCCATGCGAAGGCTAAGTCCGGAGTGCCAGGCTTCGGCGCTTCCGGTCTGCACGAGGTTGTGGCCCAAGCACAGAAGAATCTTCGACGCATGGTGCCGGGCGGTGGTGGTGTTGATCGCCACGAGACGGCCGTGCGCTGGACAACAGATTGGCGACTGAATGGCGACACACAAGTCGTACGACGCGTTAGGAGTGAGCACACACCCGAGGAGGCCGCCGATCTGCTCGTGGCCGCCCTGCGAGACCCCGGGTACTCTCGGGAAGTTTGGATCGTGGTATCCGGAATCCTGAGCAAACAGAAGCTGTTGGATGGCACCAACGCAAAGGAGTTGCCGGCGCTGCAGGCTCTGTACCTGATTCAATCTGCGTGGGCGTCGGCGGGCTCGATCGGCGCGAGACTCTCAATCATCTGCAACGACTGAGGAGGCCCCGACATACGAGCCCCGAGCGCTGAGCGCGCGAGGTTTGCTTGCACGCCCGTCGGGCTAGAAGTCCATCGCAGCAAGCTCGTTGACCACGGCGGCGCTTGTAACCGACATGCCGACCCACCCCGCGACAGCCGCGAACCAGAAGGGGCCAGGGCCTGCCAGATCTTCGTTCAAGTCGCGCACAAGCCAACTGCTTCCGCTTCTGGCCGCGAATCGGCGGCCGCCAACTCGAAACGCAATCGAGACGACGAGATTCCGTATCGCCCTACGGCGGTTGCCTCGGTCGGCTACGTGAAACCGGAACGCGATACCGAACATCAGGCGCGCGAGCGCGACGACAATGACGCAGAGCAACACCCCGCTAAGGAGCCAGAGAATCTGACTCCGAGGGCTGTCCGCGCGCAAGTCCGCCTGCACCGCAAGTGTTCCGAGGGCCCCCACGACAGCCACGACGAAGGTTCCGAGTCCTCCGCGAACCAGACCTCCCAGCTTGGAAAGCTCCCGAGCGAGTACCGATCTCGGTACGTAGTCCTCGGGCCTCAATACCGAGCCAACCGCCAACAACCCGATCCCAGCGATGGCGCTCAGCGCGATTAGGGACACCACGGTCCACGTAGCAAACTGGGTGATCAGTCCGGCACAGTAGGTGATCGCAACGCACGCGATCCAGATGAAGAGCGGGGACGCGAACAGCATCGCACGGCGGCGAGGGGACGACGTCGAAGGCGCCCGACTCATGCTCCGGGTCTCCGCTGCATGAGCGTCCTGAGCCGCTCGCGGAGCCTTCGCCACGACTCCGGCCTAGCGCGACGCGCAGAAACGCGACGCGTTGTTGGGATCGTCAAGGGAAGGCGTCGGTCTCCGTCAGCGACTCCGTTCTCGTAACTGCAGAAGAGTCCGGAGTGGGCATCGACGTGTTCGAGGTGGTGCGGAGCAAGCA
This sequence comes from Protaetiibacter intestinalis, assembly GCF_003627075.1. Taxonomy (NCBI): domain Bacteria; kingdom Bacillati; phylum Actinomycetota; class Actinomycetes; order Micrococcales; family Microbacteriaceae; genus Protaetiibacter; species Protaetiibacter intestinalis. The sequence continues at coordinate 462,317 of NZ_CP032630.1, forward strand.
TGTATCGCAGGGGACCCGGAACCCCCATTCCCGCAGGGGAGGCTACCAAGCTGACGAACTGGGCGAGTTGGCCGGCGCTCACGGATGCCGCAAGGAGGGCGACGTTGGGGCTCCCTGTCATGGGTTCGAGCCCCGCTCGTTCGATGTAGCTAGGGTCGTCAAGCAACCCGTTTCGGTCGAGCGTGAGTTCGTTCACGCGCAACTGGCCGTTGCACTGCAGGCACGGCCTGCCGGGCACCAGGGTGTGGACGCGCCACGTACCACCGCGCATCTCGCCGTTCGGGAAGGAGTCGAGGGCGATGCCTCCATCAATAACTGGGATGAGGTCGGCGTAGGCAATCGCGTTCAATACTGCGCGGGGCCAGGGGCGATCCACGCAGGAAAAGATGACGTCGTAGTCCAGCGCCGCCGCCAGGCCATCGTGCTCGGTGATGCTCATGTCGTGCGCTTCGACTTCGAAGTTGTCTGCGGTTGCCGCGCTGAGCGCGAGACGTGCCGCCACTTCGGTCTTGCGCCTTCGCGCCTGGGCGTCTGCTCGAGTGGCACCGACCATTCGATCGAGGTTCAACTCTTCGACGGTGTCGATGTCCATTACGCCGAGACGTTCGATCCCCGTAGCTGCTATCCGCACGGCGATATCGAGCCCGACGCTGCCGACGCCCACCACGAGGACTCGAAGGCGGGTGATACTCGCCTGGCGAGCTGGACCCCATGCTGAGACCGTCCGTCGCTGTGAGGCCGTCGCGGCCGGACGGGGCCTGAGCTGGTCGTTCCAGGTGACCGCCAGTTGGGGCCCCACAACCCTTACCGATTCGCCGAAGAGCGGGGCAGACGCGCCATTCCACACTCGCGCAGACCATGATGGACCGGCAGTACCAAGGGTCATGCCGACGAGCGGTTCGCCCGTCACCGCTCGCGCGACGCGTTCGTACTCAGACTCGGTGTTCCGATCAGGGCCGCTGAGGCCCTGCCATTGCGAGGCCCCCGGATGTGAGTGCAGAAGAACTATGCCCTCCCCACGGTCCGCTGCCTCGGTCGCGGCACGAAGCACGTAGGCGCCAGTGAACGAAGCGTTGCCGTGGACGTACCGCTCGCCTTCGCGCGGGAGGATGACCCGTCGCACGAGGGCCGTCTGTCGCGCCGCTCCAGTCGACCAGACGTAGGTCGCGATGCAGACGTCTTCATCGCCGTCGTCGCGCGTCAGGTGGCGCGCGAGTTCTCGTTCAACGTCACTGGGAATAGCAACTGAGAACCTCATCCGATGGCCCCCGACACGAGGCCCCGGACATGAGCGAGCCAGTTCAGCGCCGGCGGGCGATCCATCGACCATGCTCCGATGTCGCGCGAGTGGCGCAGCCATCCCGGAAGGCAGTCGACGTTGTCGGTGTTCGTCGACTCGAATCTGACTTCTTCCGGAAAATGAACCCAATGCGGCGGCAATGCGGGCCAGCCGCCGAGCTCGTTGATGCTCACCGCCGTGCCGACCGCCGTGCCGACGCGCGCCCCCGCGACTGCCTCGATGCCGTAGACAACGGCGGGGCCGTCGACGCGCGCCTCGATCCCTTGCTCGGCGAGGTCCGCGATGAACGCCGAAGCTCCCGCGTCCTCCGCCGCTCCCATCAGGCGACCGGGCTGCTCTGTTTGAGGGAGACGAACACGTCGCCTTCATGGATCTTTACGATCGCGCGATCTTTGAACACCTTCGGCTCATGGCCGTCCTTGACCCTGGCGATGTCGTAGGCCGCCGGGTCGAGGCCCGCGAGTCGGAGGAGCGAGGCGGCTTCCTGATCGTCGTCGCGCGTCGAGTGCTGCACGCCGTCGATCGTGAAATGCAGCGTCACCCGCTGCTTGACCGATACGAAGGCATCCCCGTCCTTGAGGTCGATGACCTTGCCGTCACCGAACTCCTTGGGCTCGCCGCCCGGAACGAGGCGCGCCAGGTTGTACTGGTCGGGATCGCGGCCGGCGAGCCGGAGAAGGCTGGCCGATTCCTGGTCGTCATCGCGGGTGGTGAAAGTCTCGCCGTCGATGGAGATGGAGATCTTCTTCCGTCGCGAGTCCTTCGCAGTCTCGCTGTCCTGGCTCAAAGTCATCAGTGCTGCTACCTCTCGGCGTGCCGGGCCACCCCGGGATTGCGATTTTCGCAACCACTCACACGCTACAAGGACCTTGCGATTTTCGCAACTAACCGAGATCGCGAGGGAACGCAGGCGGCCTGCGCAGCGTGCGCTGCTTGGCCGCCATCTCCTCGCAGATGTCGAAACCCTCGCTAGCTGAGAGCGAGTTCCAGGCCACGAGCGACTCGATCACGTCTCGCGTGTCCAGAACAGGGACGTCAAATCCATCGAAGATCCGGTGAGCGTCGAAATCGTCGGTGAGGAAGGCTGCGCCCTTGAACTCAGCTCGGTTCAGCACGACGAACGTCTCGCTCTCACCTAGGTGCTGCAGAGGCTTCGTGGGGTCGCCAAACATGTGAAGGGTCCGGAAACGCTCGATGCGCGCGATCTCGCCGCGTTTCGTGGCGGATACTGCCGCACCGAACCAGTCCTCAGACACAACAAGCTCGAGATCCTGGTGGATCGCAACTCCACGCTTCACCTCACCCTCGACGCTTTGCACCCAGCGCCCGCGATCACCGAGGAACTCACGCAGGAGCGGCATGCGCCGCACCGCCGCGAAGTTGCAGAGGACAGTCGTATCCGGAAACAGGAACATGAGTCGCAACGCTCGGGTAGCGGGTACGGGTTACGGGGCGTAGATGTCCTCATCCTCCGACGGCAAGTCCAGGTCGATGCCCGGTTGCGCGAGATAGAGGTCGAGGTCGTCGTTCAAGAGTTCCCGCCATGCCCATTCGGGTTGCCCCGTGAGCTCCACGAGTGGCTTCGAAGTGATCCGACCTTCTCGGTATGCCGTAAGGAAGTCAGCCACCATGTGGGTCGGCGCCCAAGCAGCTTGGGCGGCAGCTATCTCCTGCGCTTCGATCTTGCTCGAGCCAGTGGCGTCGATCGAATCCCGGGTTCGGAAGCGTCGGAAGCGTGCGAATGTCACTTGGTCAAGTAGGCCGAGCTTGTTCAGACGTACAGCCATCGAGCTCGGAGAGACCTTGAAGCGAAGTATGAGCCGATGAAACAGCTCGACAGTTACCTTCTCGCCGGCGACTTCCTGCTCGATCAAACTCTCTGGCATCAGGAAGGCCGCAGCGAATGCGTTTGCTCGCTTCTCCTTGTGAGAGTTGTCGATGCCGGGGCGCAACTCCTCTGCCAGGGCGTAGTCGCGTGCATCGGCCCAAAGAACGTGGCCGAGTTCGTGCGCCAAGGTGAAGCGGCGTCGCGTCCAGTTCTCGGTAGTGAGTAGAAGAATCAGACGCAGATGGTCGTTTTGGAACGACAATCCATCAAAGCCGACCGGCAGCTCGGTGCTGTTCGCGATGTCAACCCCGAATGCTTCCTCAACCGCACTCACGAGTTCGACAGTCGATGTGAGAAGTACGTCGGGATTGAGTTGCTCGAGTGCCCACTTCGCCATGGCTTCGCCTTCGTCGACGAACCACCCGTTCTGCTTCAACTGCGGAAGAGCCTCTGGCTCCGGCCTGATCCCCAGCTCGATTAGAACCTCAGCGGCGTTCGCGAAGCGCGAAGCGATCTGCTGGGCTTCATCCTCGTATTCGACCGTTTCAAGGCCGATTGCACGCGCGGCGAGACCCAGGCGTTGCCGTTGCGTCCCGGTGGAGAGCCAGTCGACTGTCGTTGAACCAAGGTCGGCGATTACCGCGAGCTCAAAGGCACTTAGACGACGCTTCCCGTTCAACGCTTTGGACAGTTGGTCGACCGGCATGCCAATAGCCTCGGCGAACTCTTTGTTCGACATCCCGAGCTTGCTAATCACGGCACGGACACGGTCTGCAGTTGCAGAGTCCATGGGGGTGATGCTAGTGGAGAGTGCGATTATCGCAATGGGTATTCGCTGAATGCGGCGTGTCGCTTCCCCCCATTGCACAGCACATGGCAGGCACGCTGCGACCAACGAGAGTTCTCGAACTCCGAAACCTGTTCAACGGCGCACACGGTGCTCACCCTCCCCGAGCGATCACCCGATAATGCAATCCCGGGACGCGGAGGCCAGACGAGTTGATCAGGTGGCGGGAGTCCTCGGAACACGGCTTCAGCGATCAGATTCGCACCAGTCCCGAGAGCCCCCGCACAGAACCGTCCTAGTTGGGCAGCGGCACGAGGACCCAAGGCGACTCGTCGGTCGCTTCCGTAACGCGCTGGTGTGGGACCACCACGACCGGCCCGTAGATCTCGCCCGCGCCGTCGAGGTAGATCGCTGACGCGTACGGGTTGAGTCGCATGCCCTTCACGTAAGGGCCGGCGTTGTGCACGTAGGCGTCCGCGGAGGGAAGGAACCCGGAGATGCGCTCGATCCCTCCCCCGATCGCTTCGCGGATCTGCTGCGCCTTGTCGCGCCAGTCGCCCTCCAGGTGCAGTTCGGTGATGGTGCCGTCCACGTCGATACGGAACGCGAGGGTGGTGAGGTTTGCCATGGAGCTACTTCCGGTTCGGGGCATTTTGCCCGTCGAGTTGTTGTCAACGGGATATATGCCGCCAAGCTCGAACCGGTTGCGACTTCGGTACGGCAACCACTCCATACCGCCACGGGAGCATCCGGCAATGCGCGAGAGCATCCCGGCGCTGCCTTCGAGCAACACGCTACCCGGGAGATTCGGTTGGCAGCCGTGTCAACAGACGCCCCTTCACCGGACTCTTCACCGGACCAGTCTGTTGGGACGGTTCAGTCCCCATGAACCCTGGAAGGACGAGAGCGACCTCACTGTCCCGGGTAGGGAACCTCCGGTGGACACCCTGGATGAGCCCCCGGCGGCCTTCTGCGAGTACCGTTTGGCCAAGGAAGGACGGGAACAGATGGGCACCGCTGCTTCAGTCCTCCCAGCACCGCGAACGCACAATGCCGCGCCCGTGCTGCACCTCGACACCTCGGTGTGGGTGGCTCTCTCGCGTGCTCGGCTTCACGCCGACGATCCATTCCGCGAGCTTTGGGGCCACCTGCTTGAGGCCACCGAATCCGGGCGAGTCCAAGTCGCGTTGTCGAACATGAACTACCTCGAGGTATGGAACCGGCGTGCAAGAGCATCAAGAGATGACCTCGGACTAACGATCGCGATGCTGTCCGGGTACGTCTCGTTGCGCGACATAGATCAACTCACCGGAGCGGAGGTCTCACTCGCGATCGACGCTCGGCGAGAAGGCGGCTTGGAACAGCAGCCGAAGCGACTGCCGCGATCCTGGGTTCTGGGCACAGGAGTCCGCCACGCGTTCAACTCTGAAATGGGGAGATACCGTTTCGTCGAAACCCTCGAATCGAACGCCGAACCGGAAGGCCCACCGGTAGAGCCGCCTCCGGAGCTTGTCAGCTTCTTCTCGCTCCTCGAACCACGCAACTTCGAGTGGATTCAGTTGGTCGGATCGGATGACGGCCACAACTTCGCGGGCGTCGACTTCCGCCCCACTCACCGCCATGGAGACGAGTGGGTCGATCAGCAGGAAGCACTCCGTCGATTCGTGCAACGCGTGGCAAGCGACGACTCACTGCTGTACCGAGCAATCATCCTTCAGCGACTCGAAGCAATCCGACCGTCACTGATCGAACTCACGTCGCTCGACGAGTTCGTCAATCTGGTGCCGTCCCCCGCCGCAGGTGTGTCCCTGATCGGAAAGGTCCCCATTGAGCACGTCGTTGCCGAGCTCCTCTTTCAAGCACTTCGCAACCCGGCGTACAGCTTTCGGCAACACGACCAGGCAGATATCTACGACCTGGCCCACTCGATCCCCTATTGCGACGTCGTCGCCGCCGACAAGCACTGGGCTCATCTCGCCACCGCCGGCCATCTCGACAGCGAGTACAGAACAACCGTCCTGAGCGGGATCGGAGGTCTGGCCAAGTGGGCTGATTCGGCACTCCACTGACCAGCTCCTGGGCAGTTCCTTCTCATTGTTCGATCGCGAGCTGTTCTTCCCCGACACGTTGTAATCGGCTGAGGTGAGCGAAGACCTCCGGGAACGATGTGGGTAACCGCACTCAGATCGTTTCCACGGCGGTCTTCGTGCCTCACGCTAACGCGCCATTCACTCCGGAGGGCAGGGCTCGCCTTGACCTCCTCATCGTCGGTTAAGGTCTGTTCGCCGCACCTCATGGCGCTCGGGGACGGGACTGCTGAAGGTGGAGGGCCGCTGCCTTGCAGGAAAACCTGCAACGCGCGCCGCAGGTTTTCCTGCAACGCAGCCCTTGCGCGCGGCCGTCTTGCGTGAGGACTCCGGGTGCTTTTCTCCAGCGAACGAAGGATCTCTGTCTGAAGGTGTGAGGATGCGCGGCGTGTCTGCCCTACGCGGCGCACGCCATTTGGCGTGCAGCGTCGAGGAGGATGAGGACGAGCTTTGCGCGACGCGGGTCGAGACGACCGGCACGGCAATCCTCGAACGCGCGCCCGAACCAGCGCGCGTAAGCGAACTCGACCGGGTCGGCAGAGTTGAGCTGCGGCAGACGCCGCGCAGTGAGCATCCACGACTCGAGCTCCACAGCAGTAACCAGCCACCGCGCGTCATGCACGCTCGAGACGAACGCCGGACTCTGCTTCAACCGCTGCTTCTGGAAGGCGTTGAGGTCAGCGGAACGCTGCGCGTAGAGCCAGTTCGCGACTGAACGCTCACCCGCGTCCGCGCTCCTACGGCTTGGGAACCGGCGATTCTCGGCAACGAACGACTCGGCACGGTGAAGTGCCTCCACCCAGGCGACCGCGCTGCGCTTCACGGGAGCCGGGTACGCGTGAGGGAACAGGATCGAGCGCTCCGCACGCTTCGTGCGACGACCCTCGAGATCGAGCTCGATACCCGCCTCCTTCACCGCGGTCAGCGCTGCGTCCCAGAAACGGACAAAGGCGTCGTGGTTCATGTGTGATGCTCCGAATCTCGGGCCGGGATGGCCCGTCGGAGCATCTGTGCGCGGCACTGTGCGGCATCTGCACGGTCACGAGATTTCGTCGTTGCTGACGAGAGATACCGGATAGATGGCCAGCCCACCCCCGACGCTTTGACGCCCACACCGCACCGTCTCGGCCGCCACGCCCAGCCTCGCGTTGGATCGGCTTGCGGCACCGATGAACCTCGGCTCATCTGCCACAGGTCGATCGGTCGATTCAGGCGCCCCATTTGGCCGCGACCCCGCGAATCGATGACTCCTTACCCGCGGGGATTACTCCTCGTCGCCATCCAGTGCCTGGCTTCGCTCGAGGATTCCGGACCACACCGGTAGGTGTCCGCTGCGGAGTTGGCGGAGTTGTCGAGTCGTCACGCCGAGGCGCGCAGCGATGTCTCGTTCCGAAGCTCGTCCCCGAAGCACCTCTCGCAGCACTCGGGTGCGCTTGCGCGCCACGGGCGGGTCGAGGAGCACGACGTCCCGCAGCTGCTGGGTACCCAGGTTGAGCACCGCAACACTTCCGGACTGCGTCTCCGCGGCAAGGACCTCGCTTCGAACCGTCACCGCGCGCCCCTCGGCGTCGTGGATCTCGGTCGTGGTGCTGACGCGCTGGTGGTAGTGGCCAGAGAGGATGAGGCCGCGGTCGGACATCGCCTCAGCTGCAGCGTTCTGGAAGCGGTCCTGAATGCGGGTGGCGTAGGCGATCCCAGAGTCGGAGAACGCCCCGCTGGTGAGAGTAGCGGTGAGTGCTGCCGAGCGCGGCGCGTCATGGGCGAGGAGGATGTCGACCGGCCCGCCCTGGGCGAAGGCGTGCAGCGTGTCGTCGTCGGGGGCTTCTTCCGGCCACCAGCTTCGACCCGGAGTGCGGATGCTCCGGTCGGGACTGCCAGCGCCGCCGAGCACCGCGATCGCAACCCCAGCCGGCGTGGTCATTCGGTATCCGTGCGGAAAGTAGAAGATCCGTGGACTGAGCCAAATGCGACCCACAGCATCGGACTCGCGATGGGCCAAAACGCCGTAACCCTCATGGTTCCCCAGAACGCAGCCCAACTGGTCGATGCCGAGCATCTCGAGAAGGGAGTCAATTCGGGCGATCTTCGCCCGCTCCGACGGATGCCCACTCCAAACGAGCCCTGCGTCGCCAAGCTGCCAGACGCGACGAATGCCAGGCTGGGCTTCGGTGAGAGCAACGAGCGCCGAAAGGATGAAGTCAAGGTTCCCGTGGGCATCACCGAGCAGCCCCACCGAACCATCGGCGACAACCTCCGGCTCATGGCTCATCGAAGCTCCTTCCGTCGAGGGTGCCTCGGTTGTATCCCGAGCTTCGGACATCGAGAGTGGGATCGAAACCGACGCATCGACGGTTCGCGAGGCAGCCCGGTTGCCGGGCTACTTTCCTCCGTTGTAGCTCTGCGCCGCGATTCGCGCGGCGAAGTCGGTCGCCCGCTTCATGCGCACGGCCACGACGTCGGCGGTGCCGTCGCTGGCGGTACATTGCGGATGTGTGGCGGTTCACTCGGCCCCGGCAAGGGCGCGAGCCAAGAGGGTGCGTTGAAAGTCCGATAGGTCCGCTACACGTTGCCGCCGAAGCCAGAGACCAAGCCGACGCTCACGGAGTTCGGGAGCATGGTGGCTCGGCCGCCGACCAGCCGCTTCCACGAAGTCCACAACCTCGTAGAGCGACGTATCCCAGCGGGTAGTTCGCGGCTCGAAAGAGAACGCATGAACGTCCATTAGCCGGTCGCGCTGGTATACGCAGAGAGCGCATTGGTCACGGCGTTGCCGCCTGACCCAGTGCCCAAGGTGACGCTCGACGGGGTCGTCCGAAAGAGGACTGGGCATGCGGGAGTGAACTCGCACCCAGCTTTCAAACGCCGCGCAGTTGCGAAGCCATGCGATGACCCTCGGTGGACCATTGTCTGAGCTCTCAGCTCGGTGAAAGGCCAGACAGCGCTCCTCGTCGAGTGTCCTTTGCCGAGGTTGCTTTCGTTCGAGTTCTGACCAGCGGAGTGCGCGTCGATCAAGTCCGTTCACTCCCTTCTAGTGCGCGGCACTAGGTGGGACTCTTTCGGCCACATCGATTCGGGCTGCGCGGAATGCTTCCAATCCGAACGGAACGGAGGAGCTCGTATGGAGCCTGCGGCTGTCGAAACGCAACTGATGATCACGGCGTCGGGATCCGCCTACCTCATCGATCTCGCAGAAATGCGCCTCATGCGCGTCCCTCGCCGAGAGTCACAGCTGTCTGTGGATCTGAGGCGCGACGGAGAGTGGCTGAAGGTCTTGCATGTTCGGCAGATGGAGGTCGGCGGGCCAGCGGTTTTCGTCCTCGAGCCACTGGGGGATCCCGCGATCACCTACGCAACGACACGCGTCACAACCGACGTGGTGTGGCTGGGTCGCCCCGAGGACTTCCAGGGATGAGCCTGCTGTTAGCTGGGCCGGAGCTTGATCTGCGCCTGGACCTGGCACTCTTTCCCGCACGCGCGCTGCATTGGATCACGCCACAAGACGAGGGGGGTGTGCGCAACGTCGAGCATCTACGCGAGTTGATCGGACTGATCGGGTCGGACCAGGGGCGCGAATGGTTGGTCGTGGACTCCGACCTCGGGATCTATGCCCAATCATGCGGCAACCAGCGTGGCCTCGCCGTCGAGATCGGATTCGACGACCACCCGCACCTGGTAGCGCCACTTGCGGCGCGCAGCTGGCCTCGCGTCGATGTCGGCGTGGGTGCGTGGCAGTACTTGGCGCATCCGACCGAGCTGCACACCCCAAGTGCAACCTTCGGCCTTTTCGCCGACTGGCTTTACGACCGCGTGTTCTCGCCCGGATTCGAACTGCGAAGCATCGAGGACCGCGACTGCAGGTGGCTCTGGTGAACCAACAACCTCACTCGCGTCCGGCCGAGTCGAAGAACAACACCACGGAGGAGAAGCAAGTGAAAACTGCGAAGAGTCGCCTCGGCCCCGTCGAGAAGGCCATCCAGGCTCGCGACGCCCAGGCTGTCCTGAGTGCGCTGTCTACGCGTGCGCAGCGCGAGCCGAGCACCGGCTGCCTGCGCTGGACCGGCAATCGGCGCCCGAACGGGTATGGCATGACCGGGCGCGGAACCACCAACCGGTTGGTCCATCGCACGGTCGCGTGGGCGGTGGCGGGGTTCCCAGGTGAGATGCGCGATTTCCCGCCTGTCCACCACTTGTGTGGGACCCGCGATTGCCTCGAGCCGACGCATGTCCGGCCTGCCACTGCGCTCATCAACGTGCTCGAGGCGTCAGTGCGGAACGCAGTCTTTCGTCGAGTACGCACCCTCGAAGACGCTTTGCGATCGCTGCAGCCGGATCACCCCGCACTGACGTTCCCCCCTCTCGCCGAAGCGCCTGAGCCCCTCCTCCGGGCGGGGCGGGTCTTCGAGACACCCCGGGAGCGTTTGAAGCGCAAGGAGGCGAGGGATGCCTTGGCCTCGAGGCGTCGAGAGAACGCGACCGCCAGATTCCGGCAGGTCATCGAAGTGCAGCAGCTGACTGCAACCGGCACCAGCGAGCGCGACGCTCTCGTGCGGGTGGGGCTTGGGCGAAGGGTTTACCAGCACTGGGCAAACGAGTTGAAGGTCTGGCTCGAGGAGGACTCGAAGTGACCGATTCACATATCTCTGGCGAGTTGCCGGGCCCGAATCCGGCTGGCGGCCCGATGGAGGTCGCCGAGCTCACGTTCGCGGACACAGGCGTGTGGCTCGTGCACACGGCCCACTCCATCCACCGGATCGACCTCGACTCGATGACGGCGCAGCGAATGCCCGGGAAGGACGCGAACCCGTACAAGTTCGAAGTCGAGGTGCTGCGGCTCCGCAGTATCACCAACTGCATCGTCGGCGGTCCCGCCTACTTCACCTACGAGGCGGACGACGACTCGGTCGACTTCCGGTGGGCGGTCACGACGCCGATCGTCCGCATCGTTCGGGAGGTGGCCGAGTGACGCGCAACCAACCCCAAGTCGTGACCGAACTCAAGGACTCGGCCATCGGGTCCTGGAAGGTCACGACGGAGCACTCCATCTACCTGCTCGACCTGACGAACCGGACGGGCGTGAGGCTGCCCGAGTCGCCGGAGGCGAGTGAGCTCCGCCGGGATGAGGGGGAGTTCGAGCTGCTCCGGATCTCCCGGTGCGAGGTGGGCTCGCCGATGATCCTCTGGATCGAGCTGTCGGTGCCAGAGGTCTTCGCGACGACGCGCCAGACGACCAATGTCGTCTTGATCGAGCGACTCTCCGATGAGCGGTGAGGCGTCCAGCGGCGAGGACGGGCGCCCCGTCCGCGAGCTGTCTCCAAGTCGAGACCGGCGTGTATGGCCGGTCATGGCACCACCATCGCCGGCGCCGGCCGAGCGGCCCGAACTGATCGACAGGTGGGGTCGGCGGGTGGCGGCATGACCACGACCGTCAGCGCGCTGGACGCATCGATGGACGGTGCGTGGACGGTGCTCACCCAGGAAGCCGCCTATCTGCTGGACCTGGATGCCCGCACCGGCACCCGGATCACGCACAGCGCTGAGGCAGGCGAAGCGGAGGCGTTCACCATCGTCCGGCTCGACCGCTGCCAGATCGCAGCGCCGATGGTCCTCGCCCTCGAACTGCAGGCTCCCGTGAGTCGTCGGATCAAACTGATCACGACCGACGTCGTGTCCATCCGCCCGATGGGCGTAGTCGAATGACATGGACACCGCCTCTTGGACGCGTCCACTTGCCGGGTGCTCACGACGTCCGCGCGTTGGCCGCTCCGACGGTCGACTTCCACAGCGAAGAACTGGCCCAACTTGCTCCGATCGAGGCCGTGGATGAGCCCGACCTCCGCTGGAACAACTCGGGGAGCGACCAAGGCTTCGTCTTCGACCAGCACCACCTGTGGCGACTGCTGGCAAGCATCGGCACCTCCTGGGAATGGTCGTGGGTGTCGATAACGAACCTTGAGACCGGCGCCTTCGGGCAGAGCTGCGGCAACGTGGCCTCCGGCTTGGCAGTCGAGGTCGGGCCCACGTTCTCCACTGTCTCGCTCGCGGTCCCCACTGGCGCCTCGCGAACACCTCAAGAGGACATCGGGCGATTCGGGTTCGCTTTCAAAGCGAGCCCGGACGAGCTCCACAGCGTCGCAATCGCAGTGCAGATCATCCACCGCTGGGTCACCCTAGAGACGTTGCCGGAGGGGCTGGTGCTGCGCCCCTCGTTCTCCCGCACGAAATCGCGAACTTGAGCCACACGGAACGAGGATCCGGTCGCCGACCTGATGTCACGGCGCCGACGCACGGCGAGTAGCGGCCCGTCGGTCGCTCACCCCTCCCTGAGGACCCGAATGAGACTTCGCGCATCGTATGGGCCGGTGTACCTCATCCCGTTGAGCTCGGTTGTGGGCGCCGCGATTATCTCGCCGCTCCTTGACACCAAGGTGCTATAACCCCGCGCCCCGGCTACTGCCACGATCGCAAGTAGTGCTCGATGGGGTAATGCCACGCAGGAAGTCAGGGCTCGGCGCACCTCATGTCGTCGTCGATAGTCAGGGGCAGGATGCGCTCGTACAGCTCGCGATGGAGTTCTCGCACGTTGATGGCCGTCCTTGCGGCGGGGGTGATCGCGTCGGTGGCCGTATCCGGTGCGGACCTTCTGTCGGCGCAAGCGAGCACTCCGCAGCCCGAGCCGGAACTGCGTGAGGTAGACGCGGCGAACGGCATCGCCTGGGGCGACCGGGAGGCGGTTCTGGGCCGGCAGTGGGCCGATAGCTCCGACCAAGTCAGCGTCGTGGTCGGCGGCCGCGAGGGCCTGGCCGTGCTTCATGCCGACGAGGCCCACGGCTATGCATGGAATGAACTCACCTCACTCCCCACCAACGACCCGGACGCCGACCTGTGGATCTCGAACAGTTGTGTTACCTCGAGCGGCCGCTACATGGCTGTCGTTTACGGGCCGCGGACGATCACCAACAGCGAGGAGGGCTTCGGGTTCGGTGCCACCGCCGCGATTGTCGACCTGAGCAGTGGGGCCGTGAGAGAACTGGGGACCGGATATTCGATCGCATACTTCAACCCTGGCTGTGGCGCCGGTGACACCTTCACCCTTTCGGCTGACGCTCCGGGGACGGGAGGCACCCTGATCGCGGCGATCGAAGCGAGCTCAGGAAGGGTGATCAACCAGACGAGCGTGAACTCGCAGGCCACCTCTGCAGTCTCCGACGAGGTTGGGACGATCTACGCGGTATCGGACGGCGGCATCATCGGCGTTCCGGCCGGCGAAAAGGCCCGCAGGGTCTCCTCGACCAGCGGCATTACATACGACCTCTCCATTGATGCCACGGACCGGCTTGGCTATGTCGCGTACGACGGGACGACCGCCTCCGCATACATCCTGCCCTTGGCCAAGACGACCAAGCCGACGCGCATCGCCACCGGCCCTGTCACCGAGCTGGGAATACGCAGCGCTCAAGGTGGTGGCTTCTACCTACTTGGCGGCGGAGTCAAGCGGACCCTTGCAGACGACTCGGTGAAGTCGCTCCCCACGGGGCGCCCCAACTCGGTCGTCTCTAGCACTGGCAAACTTGTCGTGACTTCGGTTAAGCCTGCCGGGATAGCACCCGCGAGTGACAAGATGACGCCCGACGACCTCGAAGCAAAGGTCGCTGCGATCGCAACCGTGACGGGCCGCGAACTCGCGTTCAACCTGGGCCAGTACGAACCTTCTGCATGGTCAGGCGACTCCAGCGAGGCACCAGCTCGCGGGGCGTTCGGTTTTGCGCGGCCGGGACGGCTATGGGTAGCGGCAACCGCGGGCGACCCACACGACCCTGTCGAAAGCGAAAGGTATTGCTCGGTGCCCCGCAACGACCCCGACAATCAGGCGTATCAACCGAAGCCACGCCAGGTCGAGTGGGCTGTGGATCGCGCCGTGAAGGGACAGCTCACCGTCGCTCGACCGGCCAACTGGCGCAACCTCGGCATGACCAACTACGCGCCACAGGTGCTCATTCCGCCAGTTGCGTTGACCGGTGGTGGAACGATGCCGCCGCAGGTCGTCCTGGGCGTGCTCATGCAGGAATCGAATATGTGGCAGGCGTCAAGGTTCACAGCCCCCGGAAACACCGGCAACCCGCTGATCGGCAATTTCTACGGCAACCAATCGAATCTGTGGAGCATCGACTGGACCCAAGCCGACTGCGGATACGGAGTCGGGCAGATCACCGACGGAATGCGAATCGCCGGACACGATGGGGGGACCGCACTGACCTACGCCCAGCAACGCGCCATCGCGCTGGACTACACCGCGAACATCGCAATGACCGTCCGAATGCTCGGGCAGAAGTGGAACCAGCTGAAGAGCCTCGGTATCACGATCAACGATGGCTCAGCCAGCAGCATCGAGAACTGGTTCGCTGCGGTCTGGATCTACAACACGGGCCTTCAGCCCTCGAGCGCTGCTCTTGGCAATGGCACGGGCTGCTCTCCCGGCCCAAGTTGCACCACCGCCGCCGGCACCTGGGGCTTGGGGTGGAGCAACAACCCCATCAACCCGAAGTATCCACCGAGCCGGCTGGCGTTCCTCGCGAACAACAACGCCGCGGACGCCGCTCAACCGCAGAACTGGCCGTATCCGGAGAAGGTGATGGGTTTCGCCGCCTGGGGACTCACTCTGGTCGAGACGCAATGGACGGACGCCCCGACACGCACGTACCCAACTCGCCTGGTGCCGTCGTACACCCTGGCGTGGTGGACGACCAACGCGAACCGGGATACCGTCAAGCCGCCGCTTGAGTCGTTCTGCGACCCGACAGTCAACGGGTGCTACACGACAAACCCGTGCACTATCGCTGGCAGCTTCTGTTATTGGCACGGCAACGTGACTTGGAAGAACTGCGGTGCCAGCGAATGCGGGTTCGGCAACGAACGTTTCTCAAGCAGTTCCTATCCCACCGAGAACAGCAGTATGTCGAATACCGCACTTGACCCGAAGACACGCCAATCCAGCTTCCTTCCGAACTGTTCGGCGCCGCCGGTCGCGATGCTGGTCGTCGACGACACGCCACACGCTGACGCGCGCAACTCCTCAGTGGAGCAGACCGGCGACGAATGTGTTCCGCAATCGAGGACGGGGTCTTTTCAATTCACCTTCGGCAGTGTTGATCCGAATGGCAGCTACCCAGCCAAGGTCGATCTGCATCAGCAGGGGGGAGGGTTCAACGGGCACTTCTACTTTGCGCACACGCAAGAGGCCTCCCAGCCGTCACGAACGGTGACCGGAACGTGGTCCCTCGGCCAATCCCTCACCAACCAATGGACGCGAGTCTGGATCCACCTACCCGACTATGCAGGCTGGACGGACAGCGCCGCCTACACGGTCAACTACGCGCCCGGAAAGTCGCAGACTCGATACCTCGCGCAGCGTCGATATGCGAGCGAATGGGTGCCGATCGGCGTGTTCCAAGTAGACGGCTCACCCACGGTGACCCTGTCAAACCTCGGTAGGTACAACATGGGGGTCGACGATGTCGCGTGGGATGCCGTTGGATTCGAGACGCTTTCGAGCAAGCCCAGTGATTTCGTCGTGGCGCTCGGAGACTCTTTCTCCTCGGGCGAGGGAGCTGGTTCCTACGAGCCATACAGCGATCACGATGGCACCAATGCTGCACGCCGGAACGGCTGCCACGTGTCGAAGGACAACTGGGTGAGGAAGACGAAGCTGCCGGGAGATAGTCAGACCATCGGCTACCGAGCTGACCACGCTGATGCCTCGCTCGACTACCAGTTCCTCGCCTGTTCGGGCGCCGAGTCCGAGCATCTCCTGCCCTACCTGGGCCTGGCCGCTCCGCCGAAAAACGCGGAGGGTGAGGACGGGAGCGACGGAACCAATCACCAGGTGAGCCAGATGGATCGTGGCTACCTTGACGAAAACACGACTCTGGTCACCCTTTCCATCGGGGGTAACGACATGCGGTTCAGTCCAATACTGAGTGCATGCATTGTTCGCTCTTTGGTTTACGGGATACCTTGTGACTTTGCCGTATTCCTGAGCGGGGATGGTTCAGAGGACATCGCAACGGCAACGGCGCGCCGGTTGGAGTACGAGTTGCCGGAGACTCTCGTCACCGTGCTCGCAGCCATCAAGGAAAGGGCACCCAACGCCACCATCGTGCTCATGGGCTATCCCAACCTGTTCGAGACTGACACCACTTGTGTGGAGATCGACGCCTCGAACCACACTTGGCTCAACCAGCTCTCGACCGATCTCACAAGCGTGATGAGCAACGCGGCCGCGACGATGGACGAACCCGGGGCTCAGCGCGTGCTCTTTGCGGATCCCCAGTCGCAGTTCACCGGCCACAACTTGTGTACTACAACGTCGGGGATCAATGGGCTCGTCTTCACCCAAACTCCAGGTGACAAGCCGATGTTCGAGATGCCCGTGCCCGGGCCCAACTTCGGTCTCGGCGTGTCTCAGGAATCAGTGCACCCGAATACGCTGGGGACCAGCTACTTCGCGGCTGCATTGGAGGATGTTCTTGATGGTGTCTATCCGTAGCCTCGGGGCAGCGTGCCTCGCGGTCTTCGTCGTGGCCACTCTCGTGGGGTGTGCCAGCGCAGGGGAGGCCGCCGCGACGGCAAGAGCTCGCTCAGAGTTCGCGGAGATGAAGGAGCAGTTCATCGCGAATGCTCCCGCAGCAAACACGGAAGACTCGTTCGTTCAGTACGTCCACGACCACAGACTCGACACCGAAGGAGAACTCGCTATTGACCCGAACGGCGATCCCGACCTTCTCCACGTTGGTGTGGGTGGTCGGTCTACCCGCCTGATCTACAGCGCAAGAGTACTCGACGGCGCGGGCGTCGTTAGCGTCATCGTAATGGGGTACGACAGTCCCGCGGGGTGGGGAACTCGCCCCGAAACCGTGTATAGCTGCCTTACGGCAACCTTCGACCTCGAGCGCGGAGGTGAACCTGCGTACGCGGACACGGACTGCGTCAAGGAACTCAACGGGGCGACCGCAACCGACCGCCACAAGACCGTCGGGGAGCTCGGCGGCTGAGTTCCACCGGGTACCAGCGACGTCGTCCCAGCTGCTTCGGGTTTCAACTATCTCCGGCAGGAGGCCGCGCGTTCAGCCCGTATAGCAGGTGATCGAAGTGATCGTGCCGCTGATGCTGGTGAGGCTCGTGCCTGCCGAGAGTGAGTAGCTACCGGCGGTGATGTGGCCGCTGGTTCGCTGGTTCGCGATCGAGCGGATCGGGAAACCTGCGGTACTGATTGTGCCGGCCGCGCTGCAGGAGGAGAAGCTGAGCAGGGTTCCCGCATAGGCGGGACTTGACCACGCACAGTATCGCCCGGATGCGCACGCACTGAGCACGTAGGGCGTCACGGCCTCTTCCAGCGTCAGGACGACGCTCCCGGAGTCCCACGAAATTTGGCCGGGGGCGATCTGCTCGCCGCCTGGGTTGGCTTCGAGAATTCGGTCGATCTGCGCCTGCGCTGCATTCGGGGCCTCGAGTTCCGAGGCGTTCGCACTCACGGAGGGCATCCCCAGGGCGAGCACTGTGAGGGCAAGGGCGAGCGCGCCGAGTGATTTCAATAGAGTTCCTTCCAGGAGACGTAGGAGAAGACGGTCGGAGAGGGGGTGTTCTTGAGCCAGTCGAGACCTCCGAGGTAGGTCTCTTCCGCTGAGAGAAGCCCACCGGTGTTCTCGTCGAAGATGAGGACATCACGGAAGCCGACGCGGGTCGCGGTCTCGATACCGACGCCTGCTCGACCCAGGCGGTCGGTCGTCGTGCCGGCCACCGTTACGTCGGGGAGTTCCGCCACGAGTTCGTACACGGCCGCCATCTGAGGCCCGTCGAGGACCCACTCGAGGCTGAGATCGTGGATCGCCCGGAAATAGTCTCCGGTACTGGGGCTATCCCCGAGGACCGCCTGGAAGTAGTCACGCAGGCTGCTCGCCGATCGGGGAGGCGGTGTCGTATATACCAGGGGGAATTCTCCGGCGTTGAAGGTCAGCTCTTCGAGAAGCGTTCCGGGTTCGTCGGCGTCGTCATCCGCGGGTACCGTACCCCACCTGATGTCGCCGGCCCAGGTAGTTTGAGATCCGGAGAAGTCCGCATTTCGAACGCGGCTCACCGTGTAGGGCTGCACATAGTGCACGGCGTGGTCCTCGTCGACGATCACTTCGGAATACCACGCTTCGTAGTCGATTCGCTCTGCGGAGCCGGAAGCGCCCGGCAGCGACTCTGCCGCGGAGCTCAACCGGGACATGAGGTGGCCGACGGACTCCTCGGTCGCGGCGAACTCGAGAGCCGGGGGCGCCGCCATGCTCGCCTGAGGGGCGTGGAAGACACTAACGGCAGTGAAAAGGATCGCCAACGCTCCTGCGAGCCCCGACACCGCGAGGGCCGGCACCCGCCAGCGGAGGGGGCGGTCGATGGTCGATCGAGCGACGATAGCGTCCAACTCCGCCTCCGCCCGGAAGGGGAGGGGATCGAAACGGCTACCGATGTCCGGACGTGCCCCACGCACGAGGCGCTCAAGCTCATCCAACGGGTGTCACCTCCTCTCGTTCTCCGGTGCCTTGGTCCAACACTCGCCTCAACGCCGCTCGAGCACGGCTGATGCGCATGCGCACGGTTGTCTCGCGAAGACGGAGGATCGCCGCCATCTCCGACGACGAGAGATCCTCCCAGTAGGCCATGAAGAGGATCTCGCGATCGTCGAGCCGGAGGCGAGAGAGCGCGGCCAGGGTTTCGATCGAGCGCTCGGGTGTGGCGATGCCCGTCACCCGGGCGAGTTCCTCGGTCTTGTCGAAGAGTGCTTGCGCACGGCCGCGACGACGGTACTCGTTGCCCACCACGTTCCTCGCCGTTCGATACAACCAGGGCAGGTCCACGCGTTTGCCATCCAGGATCTTCTGCCAGGCGATTCGAAACACTTCCGCAGTGGCGTCCTCGGCGGCGTGGTGGTCGGAGAGTCGACGCTCGCAGGTTGTGAGAATCAGACTCCGGTGCTCGCGATAGATCTCGCGGAAAAGCTGCTCCGCCTCGGCTCTCTCCGGCAACCGCCACCCCCTCTTGAACGAGCCGGACATGCCCCCGCGTAGACCTGTTCGTGGGGGAAGGTAACACAACGAGCGTCAGCCAGCCGAGATGCTCAGTGCGCTGTGTCGCCGCCGTCATGCGACGTACCCGAGTCGTCGCCCCTCGAGCAATGCCTGTATCCGGGACGTCACCCGGAGCTTTCGGTAGAGGTTGTTCGTGTGGCGCTTGACCGTTCCCTCGCTGATTCCCAACATGATGGCGATTGTCTTGTTGGAGAACGCCCCGGCGAGCAGGCCGAGCACCTCGTGTTCACGCGAGGTGAGTTCGTCGCCAGCTTCCCTGAGTTGCGATTTGAGAATGGGCTCTCCGACGGGGCGTTCGGCCGCCGCCGCTCGGATGGAGTTCAGGAGCACGGATTGCGGGGCCCAATAGCTGACGATCTGCGCGACACCGCGACTCTGTAGCAGTTGGCTAAGATCCGCCCGGGGGCGGGAACACAACGCCACGAGTCCGGTCTTCGGCGCGACTTGTCGCACCTCGTGGAGCAAGCGGAGGGGGCTGATCCCGGGAAGCTCTGGGTCTATGACAAGGACTTGTGGAGGTTCTTCGAGGAGCACGTCGCGGTCGAGGGCTGGCGAACAGAGTCCGACCGCAAACTCGCCGTCCTCCGTCACGATCGCTCGGACTCCTGCGCGCGCGACGTCGTTCGCAACGACGATCGCGGCACATGCACTTGGCAAAGCATCGCGACCCATACTCGGTTCGTTTCCGGATACGCGGGATGAGTAACGGCCGCCCATCTGGCGTGGACGGCTCGAGCAATACAGCGCCCGCGGGACTGATTCGCTCCTCGGGCACTCTCTCGTGTTGGGCGGGTCGCCCCGCGGCGCGACGGCCGGCTGAACCTCTCGCTGTGGCTGAAGGTGGCGCCCCACACGATCGAGTTGGTCCCTGTCGCGGTTCCCTTTAGCACAACGCGACCATCCCGGCGTGGGACACGATCTGGCGGGCCCGGGAAGCAGCCGCATGCGAGTGGCACCAGGGAGGACTCGTACTCGGCTCGTTCCCCGCCAGCTGGAATCGCCAACATCTGTTCGCTCTGGGGAACGACATACGTCTGCCCGCGATGTCACCAAAGGTGGATAGTCCGGCGTCGAGGGTGATGCCAGGCTCCGGCTATCGAGCACCAACACTCATCACCGAAGGGTCGACATGTCACTACGCAAGACGTGGGCAACAGTTCTTGCCAGCGCCATAACCATCGGGGTCCTCTCGGCAGCAAGTCAGGCGATTGCCGTCGACGGACCCCGCACGGACGCCGAGTTGATCTCCCCCGGCGTCGTGCGCGAGGGAGTGGCCTCCTTCACCGACGATCAAATCGATGCCGTATGGGCGGCAGTGGTGAGCAACTATCCGGCAGCGCTTCCGGAGGGGTACCAATTCCCCAACGTAGCGCCAGCGATTTTCCACCCCAACGACGGCCTGAAGCACCTGTTCGAGGTGGGGCTCCCGGATGCTGTCGCGGCGCAGTACTGGCGATGCGCCTGGCTTGATGCCGGACTCCACAGTAAGTCAATCACCGGCCAGGAGCTCGCCAAGGCGCTCGAGACATACTGGAAGCTTCCGTCTGTCCCAGAGACCGACCTGACGGGACTCGATAGCGAAGCCCTACAGGCTGCGGCGAAGGCACTCAACTTTCCTACCGGGGACGAAGCGCTTTTTGCTCTGAGCTGCGAAGGATTCGAGAAGTGACCGGCGAGCGCAAGTCCGGCTGGAAGGTCCTCGTCGCCGGCATCCTGGTTGTCGCAGGAGTGACCACCGCAGCGCAGCCGGCATCCGCAGATACAACAACTTCCATCTCCGGGTATCAGCAGGACAATTTCTTCGTGCAGTACTGGAGCACCGCCCGCACGAACACCCATGCGAAGAATGTCATGTACTTGAAGCTGACCAGCGTTGGCGGTTGTGGCTGCGGAATCGCATTCGCGAGTCGCCCGGGCCTGAGTGCTTCCACCAACGCCCGAATCAGCGGGTACATCTCCGCCGGCGCGTGGCATGAGTTCCACGCAGACAACGGCAACGCCTGGCTGTCAGCCGGGACGTTCTACCTCTCCAGCGCAGTCGGTGGCAACTATGTCAATGACTACGACACCTGGAGCGGCAGCTTGTGGTACGACGTCCTGTACTACTAATCGCGCTCTACCGCTAGCAAGATGCCCGGTCTCTCGAGACCGGGCATCTTGCGGGTTGGGCGCTCAGCCGCCAGCGACGACCGCCCACACCGCGACAGGGGTGCCATTTGCTTCACACGCACCCGTGACCGCGCGCCTAGCTGAACCGAATACCTCCGACGACGGGTCGAATGCCTCGCCCTTGGGATCGCCACCGTCAGGGGGCACGGCAGCGTCCAATAGTGCTTCGAGTTGATCGATGAGCCCGTACTGGTGTTCTGCAGCTTGCTGCTGCAACGCGCGAATGCCCGCGAGGGACACCCGGGTAATGGCGTTGAACTGAGCCTGGTCAATTTCCCCAGTCCGTTGGAGGTCGGCGGCTCCGGTGAGGTTGGTGAATAGCACCGAGAGGCCATTGCAAGTTGCGGCGATGGCCTGCATTTCCGTTCCGACTTCCGGTGATGGAGACTGGGGTTCGCCTCCTTGTCCGCCAGGGGTGGCGGCGATGGAGCACCCGGCCAGCAGCGTCAATGGCGCCAAGGTCAATGACAGTCGTGCAACTCGATTCATCGGGCTTCCTCAATCTCGCGGTGAATGAACTGGACGCGGAAGGCCCCGCCCTCTGGGGCCAAGCCGCGTCACCGACCACGTCCTCGACTTGTAGCCCCTACTCAACATCCATGCTCCTCGACAACTATGAAATAGCACTTTCGTCGCACGAACGGTGGCGGTGAAGACCGCACCACCGTCGCCGAGCTGCGTGCCCGACTCGAGGACTGCGCCGCTCAGATCCAGCCGCGACGCTTCTCAGTCTGCGAGTGCGACGCCTACCACCTGGGCGGACACCAGGGAACGGACGACCAATGTGGGTGGGGATCGCATGTCAATGACAGCCAGTGCATGTGCATCTCTGCTCGCGTCCCCATGCTCGTCTAGCTATCGACTGCTCCTGAGGGGGTCACCCCGTCGGTGTGGCCCCCTTCGTCGTACGCGTGGACGCGGTCACGCTCCTTCACACGCCCGACCAACTCCTCAAGCAGGTTGAGCGGGACATTGGACACCCGCGTGTATCCCTCGAACGCGAGACGTGCCGCGACCGTGCTCAGCCACTCGTATGTGTGGTCCCGGTACTTGCACTCGACACGAGCCCAGTCCACCAAGTCGATCAGCGACTTGTCGCCCGCGAGCGCACGGATGCGCTTGCTCTGGAATTAGTTGATCTCGCTGGTTGTCGCCATGTCCTTCTCCCGGGAGGATTATTCGAAGTACCGAAACAGGATTCGTCCCGTCGAGTGTGTCAATAGGGGCTTACGGGACCTTTGGTTTGCTGGGGTCGCTGAGTTTCCCAACGAGCCTCTTGGACGCGTCCACTTGCCGGGTGCTCACGACGTCCGCGCGTTGGCCGCTCCGACGGTCGACTTCCACAGCGAAGAACTGGCCCAACTTGCTCCGATCGAGGCCGTGGATGAGCCCGACCTCCGCTGGAACAACTCGGGGAGCGACCAAGGCTTCGTCTTCGACCAGCACCACCTGTGGCGACTGCTGGCAAGCATCGGCACCTCCTGGGAATGGTCGTGGGTGTCGATAACGAACCTTGAGACCGGCGCCTTCGGGCAGAGCTGCGGCAACGTGGCCTCCGGCTTGGCAGTCGAGGTCGGGCCCACGTTCTCCACTGTCTCGCTCGCGGTCCCCACTGGCGCCTCGCGAACACCTCAAGAGGACATCGGGCGATTCGGATTTGCCTTCAAGGCGAGCCAGGACGAGCTCCACTCTCTCTCGACTGCAGTCGATACCGTCGACCGCTGGGTCACCCAAGAGACGTTGCTGGGCGGCCTGGTGTTGCGTCCCTCGTTCTCCCGCACGACCTGGCGAATCTGAGCGTCCCGACCGATCCAGGTCTTCTTGCGATCAGCCCTCCGCGAGGTTGCTGTGTGGTGGATTCTGGATCGACGCACGCAGCGCCTCGACAAGGACCGCTGCGTCCCACGGTCCCAGATGCCGATTCGACCCGATGAAGAACGTCGGCGTCGAGTGCAGGTCCATGCTGGCCGCATCGTCGCGATCATCCTGGATTCGGCGTATGGTGTCCGCGCTCCGATAGTCCTCCTCGAACTGTTGCGCGTCCATCTCGAGCTCCTCCGCGTAGCGAAAGAGGTCCTCCCGGCTCAGGGCCTGTTGGTGTCGGAACATCAGGCGAGCCATCTCGTAGAACTTGCCTTGCGCGGCCGCAGCCTCGGACGCTTGAGCCGCGATCTGGGCGTGGGGGTGCAGTTGATCGAGCGGCAGGTGTCGCCATACCCAGCGCAACTCATCGCCGAGCTCCGCGAACACCTCGTCGATGACGCCCGTGGCCCTCCCGCAGTAGGGACATTCGAAGTCCCCGTACTCGACGATCGTCATGGGTGCGTCAACCGGTCCTCTGATGTGGTCCCGTTGAGAATCCACGGGTCGTTGGAGATGCGCGCCCACCGGTCGTGGGGGTCTCAGCCTGTCCCCGATCCCGAGAACTGCCCACCCGATGGCGAAAGCCAAGAGGGACGCGACCAGGATGCCTATCCGGGCGATGTCCTGCTGCGTCGGGTCTTCCAGAGCGATCGGCACAAGGAACAACGAGATCGTGAAGCCGATCCCGGACAGTGCGGCGCCCCCGGCGATCCTGTGAAACGAAAGTCCTGGCGCGAGGGTCCCTTTTCCGGACTTCCGCAGAATCCACGTGACGCCCGAGATGCCGGCGAACTTACCGGCGACCAACGCGACGATCACACCCCAGAAGATCGGCGACACGAGGGCCGACAGCAGGACAGCAGGATCAATCGTGACGCCGGCATTCGCCAGCGCGAACAGAGGAAGGACACCGAACGCCACGTATGGTCGCCAGGTGCTCTGCACGCGCTCGTTGATCGACAACGACTCGCGAAGACTCCGAGCCACAGCGGCCGCGTATGCCGTGTTCGGCGACTCGCGGAAGGCCCTACTCAGTTCGGCGGTGCGTTCGACATCGGGTCTGGACGGCGAGAACACTGGGATGAACAGGGCCACCGCCACCCCTGTCAACGTGGGGTGCAGCCCCGCGTCGGCAGCCGCGAGCCAGAGCACCGCGCCGACAGCCGCGTAGGCGAACCCGCGATGGCTCGGCAGGTACCGGACCATGGCGATGGCCGCAAGCAGAGCAAGCGTCACTGACAAGGCGACAAGGTTGATCGCGCCGGTGTAGAAGAAGGCGATCACGATGAGCGCCCCGATGTCGTCGGCAACCGCAAGCGTCAGCAAGAACGTCCGCAAACGCTGTGGGAACCGAAGACTGATCAGTGACAACGCGCCCAACAGGAAAGCAGTGTCCGTTGAGATCACGATTCCCCACGCTGTTGCCTCTCCGCCTCCCGACGCGACGGCGATGAAGATGAGTGCGGGTACTAGCAACCCGCCGACAGCCGCAGCAACCGGCACGAGCGCTCTCGACCAATCGCGTAGCTCGCCGATGGCGAACTCTCGTTTGACTTCCAGCCCGACGATGAAGAAGAAGAGGGTCATCAGCACCTCGTTCACGACGTGGAGCGGATTGGTCTCGGCTGCCAGCTGCCCGATCGAGATGTTGATCGGAAGCGACCAGAAGCCTCGGTAGCTCTCGGGCCAAGGACCGTTTGCCCACGCCATCGCGAGAACCACGCCGAGCAGCATGAGCAACGCCGAAAGCTTCTCAGCGCTCATCCCGCGCCTTGGGTCCTGGACACTCGAGGACACCGCCAACGCTCCTGCCTTCACCCGCACGACCCGACTCCACCGACGCCCGGAAGACGTCCCCGCCCCCGGCTAGTCCTCTCGGTCCTCGGCCCTGGTTTCCCGCTCGACGGTGAGCGACGCCAACTCCCAAAGCGCGTCCGCTCGCGCCGGATCGAGAGACCAGCGCGCTACGCCTGAGCGGGGCTCCGGCCCCCCGTCGACCACCGCGGACTCCTGGTTGTCCTCGAAGTAGGCACCCGAAACTCCCTCGACGAGGGGGGACGTCGCCAGGAAGACAGGAGTCGCCGCACCCTGCTCGGGAGTCTTGAAGCCTTCACCGTGGATCAAGTTCCCCCGGTCGTCCATCGCACCCATCTGCCTCATGGCCTCGGCGGGGATGTGCCTCTGGAGTTGTGTGTGAACCGCGCCCGGCGAGCAGGCATTGGCGGTGATCCCGTCGCCCATCCAGCGTCGTGTGATCCCGACCGAGAGCAGCACATCTGCGCTCTTCGACTGGGCGTACGCGACCCACGGATCGTATGGACGGCTGTCGAAATGGAGGTCGGCGAGGTCCACCGGTGCACGCAACTGCGCTCCGGAGCTCACGATCACCACCCTTCCGTTGGCTTGGGCGAGCTGTTCGTGCAACCCGTACGCGAGTGCGAAGTGCCCCAGGAAGTTCACGCCCAACTGCATCTCCCAACCGGACGCCGTCAACTTCCGCTCTGGCAACGCCATCACTCCGGCGTTCGCGATCAACACGTCCACCGGGCCGCTCCAGTCCGACACGAATCTACGTACCGACTGCAGGTCCCCGAGGTCCAGAACACGCCCGTCAACCAGCTCGAAACGCCTCGCGATATCGTCCGCGTCAGCGGCGTTTCGGGTTGCGATCGTGACCATTGCTCCAGCGGACGCCAGAGCCCGCACGCTGGCGGCTCCTAACCCCGAAGCCCCGCCCGTCACGATGATCCGCTTTCCGCTGAGATCCCTGCCAGCGAGAACCTCGTCCGCGGTCGCGAGTGAGGAGAACGGGCTCCTGACCGGACGCCTCACGGCGCTCTCACGCTCGTGCTTCATTTCCAGGAACGCGCTGATCGCGGAAGCCGTGGGGTCACTGGCGGCCGATGGCCGTGATGACACCGCGAGCAACCACGTGGGACAGGATGTTGAAGGAGACGAAGGCCGGCGTCGCCTCTGCGTCGATTCCGAGTTCGGTGACACTCGCGATGTCGAGCGCTTGAACGGAAATGGCGTAGTGGTCAACTGCCCCTGCAGGCGGCGCGGAGCCGATGAACTGGGCGGCGCGAGCGTCGTTCTTCACCGTCCAGGCGTTCCCCGGCAGCTCGGTGATACCCGAGGGCAGTTCGCTGGTTCCGGCCGGGATGTCGACGACCATCCAGTGCCAGAAGCCGGAGGGTGTGGGTGCCTCGGGGTCGTACACGGAGACGACGAAGCTCTTCGCCGTCTCCGGGGCACCCGTCCACTGAAGCTGGGGGGAGCGGTCCTCGCCACCGGGAACACCGAACAGTCCCGAGTACTGAGCCGGCGCGAAATCTCCACCGTCGACGACATCGGTGCTGGTCACCGTCAGTGCAGGGACTGCCGGAAGGCGGTCAAAAGGAGTGGTCATTGTCTTGCCCTTCTCTAGGAGGTCGAAGCGGTGGTCGAAGCCGCGCCCTCAAGGTAGGTGGCGATACCACTCTTCGTCGTGGCCATGTCGGGGACAGCCACAGTCGCCGTAGCGCAATGCGCGCGTGGTATGCGTGGTGTCCAATGCGAACCCTGTCCCTCACACACCCACGCGGTCTGGTCGACCGTCGAACACACTGGCGGCGCGGGAGACTCCGCCCGCGGAGCCCGACCCCGCCTGACAACCAACGAATGGACACGTTGATGGACACGGAATCCGCTCTCCTCGTCGCGGAGGACATCGAGAAGCGCTACCCCGTAAGGGGCGCCGCCCGCGAGGCACATGTGCTGCGCGGAATCTCGCTGCAAGTCCGCGCGGGTGAGCTCGTCAGCATCGTCGGTCCGAGCGGATCGGGCAAGTCGACGCTCCTGTATTGCCTTGCCGGGCTCGTCCCCCTCTCGCACGGTTCGGTGAGGATCGCGGGAGCGAGATTCAGCGAACTTTCTGTCGGACGGAGTTCCCGGTTTCGCCGCGACCATCTGGGGTTCGTGTTCCAGTCGTACAACCTGCTCCCGTCACTCACGGCGCTGCAGAATGTGCAGCTCCCTGCACGTTTGGCGCGTCGACGCTTCGAACCCCGAGCCTCGTGGGAGGCACTCGATGCGGTGGGGCTCGCAGATCATGCGCAAGCTCTTCCCGGAACCTTGTCAGGCGGACAACAGCAACGAGTCGCGATCGCTCGGGCTCTCTTTTCGAAGCCGGAGTTGTTGTTTGCCGATGAACCAACCGGTGCACTTGACGCCCGCGCAACACGTCTCGTCCTCGACCAGCTGCGTCTCACAGCCGTCGATGGTCGAGCGGTGCTGATGGTGACCCACGACCTGGAGGCAGCCGCATCCGCAGACCGCGTTCTCGTCCTTCGCAATGGTCTGCTTCATCGTGAACTGGTGGCACCGACCACACGCGAAGTGTTCGACGCCGTGGAGTTGGCGGCCTGAATGTGGTTGCTACTGGGCGCAGATGCCAAGGTCACGGCGAGCTCATGGTTGGCACCGCTGCTCGTCATCGTCGCGTCGACAGTCGCCGCATCAGCACCTGCCGCGCTGATTGAGGCTGCCGTGAGGGTCGGCGGGACGCAGGCTCTCGGGCTGGCGGCGGTCGCGAGCGTCAGCCTGCTCTTGACAACGGTCTCCACCTCGGTCGTGCTCAGCTCGGTGGTGAGGTCAGCGGTCCGCCGACGCTCTCAGGCGTTTTCGTTGTGGAGGGTTGTGGGCGCGCTTCCGTCACAGGTCTCGACGGTGGTATCGCTTCAACTCTTCCTCACCGCGGCTGTCGGGGCGGCGCTAGGTACGGCACTGGCGGCGATCTTCCTGCCGAGCCTGCTGTCGCTCGCCTTGGAGTCGTCCAGTGGTCTCGGAGGAATCCGGACTCCGATCTCCGTGCAGACCGGGCTGGCGACGGCCGGCCTGGTCGTTATCTATGTTGCAGTCGTGGGCGCAGCCCCGGCACATCGAGCTGGATATCAGAGTCCGATCCAGGTCTTGAACGACACAGGCGATTCTCCGAGGCCTGCGCTCAAGCTGACTTCTGCGGGGCTGTTGGCTTTGGTGGCGGGCTGGATGACGGCGGGCCTCCCAAGTTCGCTGCCGACGGGCGCCGCGCAGTCCGTTCTCATTGGACCTGTGCTCGTGGCCGCAACGGCAGCAGCAGGCCCGTGGGTCTTCCCGGCCGCTTCCCGGGCTTGGTCTGCGGTTATCCGTCCAGGGTGGTCCGCTGCTTGGTTCGTCGCACGTGCGCACGCGATACAAGCAGACACCCGCACGGGAGGCCCGACTGCTCCATTGCTGGTGGCCATAGGCCTGCCCGTGACGTTCCTCGTTGGGCAGCGAACAGTGGAAACCGCCAACTCATCCGGAGGTAGCGGAGACTCGGGGGCGCTCGCGCTGATCCTGGGCGGACCAGTATTGCTTGCAATCGTGGGCGCCGCAGCTCGCATCTTCATGTCGAACGAGGAGCGAGGCCGCGCCAGCGCACTGATGGGCATCGTCGGGGCCGGCACGGGCACCCGGGGCCTCTTCGTCCTGTGGGAGGTCACAATCCACGTCGCTACGGCAACTCTCGTCTCCGCGTTGCTAGCCGTAGCGGTCGGACTGTCGATCGTCGCAGCCGTGCGTCATGAAGCACCTGACGTGCATGCCGCCCTAGAGCCCGATGCGTTGGCCGCGGTGGTGGCACTCTCCGCGGTGTTCTGCCTACCGGCAGCACTCCTGCCGGCCTTGTTCGCGATGCGTCGAAGGCCGATAGAAGCGATCACCTCCGGCGGCAACTAACAATGCGCTTTCACGCAGCGCCTTCGAACTCACCGTCTTGCGTCCATTCCTGGCGTTCCCCGCTCGACTCCGCCTCGCGGAGCACGGTGACCATTGATCCCTCTGCGTCGGGCATCACCAGCGTTCGCTGATCGAAGAAACGTTCCTCGCCTCCAAGGTTCAGTTGCAGGCGACAGGCGCCGAGCGGAGCTGCCTCGTGAGCGCTCCAGATTCGTCGGAAGTCGGCGTCCCGCATGGACAGCAGCCCAACCAGGTCACGCAATGCCGAGTCCCGCGGGTCAGACGCAAAGCGAAGCGCGGCAACTGCTCGGCGAGCGTTGCACTCCCAGTGCTGATCGATCCTGCGCCACGCGTCCCCGAATATCGCAACGATGAGGCTCCCTCCGGGGTTCCACATCTCCGGTACGAGCTGTCGCGCTGACTCATTCGACGACAGGATCCGAAGGTTCCGATTGGTCACATACGCGGGGAACGGCCACTGGGCGACCATCTCATCGAGACCTGAGACCACATCGGCCGCGATCTCCATGTCGTCGCTTCTCCCAACCCCCGTGTCGACGTGCGTCAAGCGAAGCATGTAGTCGACTGCGGACGCGTCCAGCTTCAGCGCTCGCGCGATCGCTTGCAGGACCTGAAACGAAGGTTGCCTATCCCGTCCCTGCTCAAGACGCAAGTAATAGTCCGAGCTGACCCCCGCCAGTTCCGCCACTTCCTCCCGACGGAGCCCTTCGACCCTTCGCCCGGGCATGCGCACCAGCCCGACATCCTCCGGCTGTGTTGCAGCTCGCCTCGCCCGTAGATAGTCGCCGAGCGGTGAATTGAAAGCCATGGCCGTCCGTTTCCGCGTGGATTCCTTCTAGTAGAGGTTTCCAGGCGCCCATGTCTCGATCAATCCGTCAAATGACCATATCCGCCATGAGTGATGGCGATCCCCGTTCTGTCGCGGGAGCAGCCTCACGCAACGCAGATCGACGCGACGCTGCCGTTCGGCGCTCTCAGCGATCAGTCGGCGACCGTCGGATGACCGGCGCCGGTGTCGACAAGGATCGCTGCAAGCTGCGAGCGACGATTGACCCCCAGTTTCGCAAAAGCCCTGTGCAGGTGGGCGCCAACCGTACGGTGCGAAAGGTAGATCCGGTCGGCGATCTCCTTATTCGAAAGGCCATCCGCAGCCAGCCGCACCACAATCAGTTCCTGACCTGAGAGTTGACGAGTTCCCTCGTCCTCGGCCCGACGCCGCGCGTCAACGCCTCCGGCCGCGCGCAATTCCTGCGAGGCGCGATCCGCGAGGGGAAGTGTCGACTCTGCGTCGAAGACACGCAATGCGGCGGAAAGATGCGTCCGCGCCTCGACCACATGCCGTTCTCGGCGGAGCCACTCCCCGTAATGGAGATGAGTACGGGCCAGGTCGAAGCGCGCTCCGCACCTTTCACCGGATGAGATGGCGCTTTCGAAGAGCTCGCGGGTGAGGTCACCTTCGGAGACGAGTGCTCGCGATCGGTCGATGAGCATGCGGAGGTGGTCGGATTCAGTCTTGGCCACGACCCTGCTCGCCTCTTCGAACCATTGCGCGAGAATCTCTGTGTTCTGTGTCTTCGCTGCCGGCTCAGCGAGATCGGCATATGCCCAGAGCGCGATCTGGGCATCCAGCGACGTGTTCAGAAGGTGAGCGATCGCGTCTTCGTAGCGGCCCTCGTTGACAGCGAGGATTCCCTGCGCCCACTCGCCGATGGCGATGACGCGGGGCGCAGGCGATGCATCGCGATCGAAGTTGAGGGCTGATGTCGCTGCATCCGCTTCTCCTCGCCACGCGCGGACACGCGCGATGTTCGCGGACGCCAACATCGAGACAACCTTCATCCCCAGATCATCGCTCAGCCGGAGCGCCTGCTCGGAGTCGGCGAGGCCGTCAGTCAGGGCGTTAGCGGTCACCCGCAGCACTCCACGACCGGACAGGCCGATCGTTTCATCACTGACCCGACCCGCGCGATGGAAGAGCTCGATCTCCGCGCTCCACACCTTGTCCGCACCGGGGAGGTCCGCCATGCTTTCGGCCGCGAAAGCGAGGCAGTTGAGTAGTGTTCCGTCGGTCGGCCGCATGTGGCCTGTGAATGCCTCGAGCGCCTTTCCGACGTCAGAGATCGGGCGTTCGGGATCAGCAAGCGCGAGCCCGATCTGTCGCAACACCTCATCTCGGCCGCCCACCTCGACATCGAGTCGAACAAGTTCATCGATCACCTGGGATCTCACGACCGCGGAGGGCTCCTGCCCGAGATAGCACATGGCTGCCACCCAGACGAGCACCTCGGTACGGTCCTCGCGATTCGACAACGTTCCCGCAATGCCGAGCAGTTCGGCTGCCGTGATCCCCGCAAAGCTCGAGGTCGACGTGAGCAGCCACTCCGTGCGCGCCAGGGCGACCACGAGCGACTCGTCCTTGACGAGAGGACGCGCTCTCAGGATCAATTCGCCTGCGAGGGCTGACGCCCCGGCCTGCCGTGCGGCTTCGGCAGCTCTCACAAGTCGGCGGGCTTGGCCGGAGACCGTCGGGGAGAGCTCCGACGCTCGCAACCACGCGTCCGTAGCCTCGCGAACAGCGCCGCGCGCCTCCGCAGCCTTCCCCGCTCCGTCGAGCTCCTGAGCGACTTCCTCGTCCGGAGAGATCGTGGCTGCTGCACGATGACGCCACGCCCGTTCGGGATTGCGGGCGACAGAAGCGAGCGCCTCGTGCACCTGGCGGTGGGTCACCGAGTCGGAGTCCTCATGTATCGCCGAGCTCACGAGCGGGTGGCGGAACCGGTATCCATCCGCGGTCTCGGCAACCAGGCCAGCCCGTTCGGGGGCGGCGAAATCCTCGGCGGAAAGGCCGAGGGCCTGCCCAGCGGCAAAGATCTCGGGGTAGGACAAGTCCTCCCCGGCGGCCACGACCAGCATCGCCAGACGAGACGAAGCGGGTAGCTGCGCCGCCTCTGCCAGAAAAGCTTGCTCAAGCCGTTTCGTCATGCTGTAGCGCGCTGGAGCACCGCGCAATGTCAACGCAGGCAAGTTGGCGTTGGTCGACAGTTCGTTCAACGCGAGGGGGTTTCCGTACGACTGATCGATGATCAGATCGCGGGCGCGAGACTCGAGGTGGGGTGCCGCCCGGTCCAGCACCACCCGGGATTCGTCGGTGGAAAGCGGCGACAACGGCATCACCTCAGGAAAGAAGTCCTGCCAATCCTTGTAGGTCGATCCGACGCGAGTTGTCGCGATCAGCAGGATGGGCGCAGACGCCAGCCTCCCCGCAACAAAGCCCACGATCTCGGCCGTCGGCTGATCCACCCAGTGAAGGTCATCCACCGTCACGAGAAGGGGTTGATGCTCCGCCGCTTCCTCGAGCAGCCCCAGGGTTGCGATGCTGGCTATGAGGCGTTCGCTAGGACCCGCCTCAGATAGTCCGAAGGCTACCTTGAGCGCTTCGCTCTGCCGGGCAGGGAGGTTTTCGACTCCGCTCATGACCGGATGGAGCAGCTGATGTAGTGCGGCGAACCCGGTGCAGCCGTTCTGCACCCCGTGGCACCTGAGAACTCTGAACCCGTGCGCGGCCTCACGCGCTTCGGCAAGCAGCGTCGACTTGCCAATGCCCGCATCACCGGTGAGGAGGACGGCGCCGCCGTTGCCAATGCGTGCAGCCGCGATCATCTCCCTGACGCGAGCCAGTTCCCCCTCACGCCCCACCGGAGAAGGGCGCTCAGACTCGCCACTCAGATAGTGATCTGGTGGCTGCGACATCCATCACTCCCATCAGCGGCGCGTCTGTCACGGGGCAACGCGATTTTAGCAATCATCACGGATCCTTCAATCGGCCCGCTCTACCCGTTCAAATCCTGCGACGACGTCCATGAGGCGAAGGCGGCATTAGGTCATTTGACCGATGGCCGACGCGCCACCTGCAGTAGAGCATCACAACATGAAGTGGCGACACGCCCCCTTCGCGGGTGAGGCAGGCTCCATCGGCAGGCGCGTGATGCCTGACGACGGTCCACGGACCAATGGTCGGCGAAAGCCGAATCCGACCCCCGCCGAGGGTCATTAGTGTCGGCGACCCCCTGGCCGGATATGGGCCAGGAGGAGCACGCTATTGCTCAGGCGCTTCGGCTGCACGGTCGCGCTCCTGCTGCGCGACTGGCGAGAACGGCCGGACTCTCGATTGCCAAGTTCCGGCATAGGTATGGGCAACTGAAGTCACACGGACTTCTGCGCACGGTCACGTTGGTGGACCCGTCCGCGCTCGGCCGACCGGTCTTGGCGAGCGCACTCCTCCGTACCGACTCGAGGGGGACCGCTGTCGCCGAGCGACTCTCGCGAACTCCGAACATCTGCTGGGTGAGGCGATCCTCAGACGAACGCACCGTCGCCATCCAACTGAGCACTGCCGGCAACGTGGAGCTCGCACGAGTGGTGAAGGACGCGATCATCTCGGACCCTGACGTCACGGGCTTCTCCACGGCGATCGTGCTCCGAAGCTGGGCCCCTCACTTCGCGTTCGATTACGAGCACATCGCAGTTCAGTCCGCGCCTGACCTGCAGTGGTACCCAGGCAATCGATCCGTGGCTTCGCTCGATGCGCTTGATCTCGATCTGCTCGAGTGCCTGACGGTAGACGCCCAGATGTCGCTGACCGACATGAGCAAAGTCATCGGACTCTCGGTGGCAGGAACACGACATCGCTTGATACGGCTGATGGACAGCCAGACCATCCATTTCCGGACGCGGCCCGACCCGCACAGGGACGATGTCACAACCATCCGGGTCGAGGCAGCTGTTTCGCGGGACGTCGCCGATCTAGCTGAGGAACTCGTCAACATGCCGAACGTGGTCTACGTAAGCGAGCTCACCGGCGCGCGACAGCTCTGCGTCGAGTTGGTCTGCGCCAACGAGCCGCAGATCTCCGAAGGCTATGCACGAATGGCCTCCGTCCAAGGCATTCACGACACGCACATGCTCCGACTCAAGACTGTCGATGGCAAGTCGACGTGATCAGTTCAGCGGGTCGGTCCAGCGGTCCTTTGCACCATCATCAGCATGCACGGCACGTCCCCGACCTGACCGCTGCGGTGACCCCTGCCGCCGTGCACATCATCGGTACCTTGATCACCACCCCAGTGCAGGTCCCCCGGGCCCATCTCCACCCGCGTCCCGTCCTGCGGCTCAATGAACCAGCGGCCCCTGAGCGCGACCACCCACTGAGGGTAGGGACTCTCGTGCCACTCGCCGACCCAGCCAACGGGCAAGTCGACGAACGACACGTTCTGAAAATCGCCCGGAACGTCAAGTACGAGGCTCGGCTGAGCCTGACCTCCCAGCGTCCTCGGCGCAAAGCCGACGAGTTCGTCATACCGCATCGTCGTCGGGCCCGCTTCCCCCCGCTCGAGAACCCAATAGGGCACCACGGGCCCGCGGTCATCCGACGCTGGCTGACCCATTGCTCGCTCCCACCGTGAGTTCCGTGACGAGTTCATGCATCAAAGCCGACAGTTGGTCGATGACTTCGTCGGAGGCGCCGACGTCATACAGCTGACGCAGCTGGTTCGGATCGCGGTAGGTCACCACCGAGTTCCCCCGGTCTTCGTAGACGAGCACTCGCAATGGAAGATCAAGAGCGACATTCGGATCCTGCTCCATGAGCACCGTCCCCACACGGGGGTTCCCGAACACGATCACTACTTCTTCTCTCAACTCGAGTCCGGCAGCCCTCGCCGCAGCCCCATGATCGATGACATCGAAGACCACGGCGCCTTTCTCGCGCACCCAGCGCTCGATCAACCCCACCACCTGCACCACCGGTCTCTCAACGAAGACCGTTACCGAGCCGGTCCTACTGTCGAAGGCGATCACCGCAGGATCCGCCGTGCGACGTTGGTGTCGATTAGGTCCAGAAGTTCGTCGCCAGCACCGGACAGGATGGTCCGGATCGCGTAGAGCGAGAATCCCTTCGCCTGTTCGACGGTGATCGTCGGGGGGATGGACAACTCCTGCCGGGCGGTCACAACCTCGACCAACGCCGGACCATCGTGAGCGAATGCATCTTCCATCGCCCGACGGAGGTCGTCCGGATGGGTGACGCGACGACCGAAGATGCCCATCGCTTCCGCAACCGCCGAGAAGTCGGGATTCTTCAGCTCAGTCCCCCAGTTGACGATTCCGGCCGCCTTCATCTCGACCTCGACAAAATCGAGCGCACTGTTGTTGAACACCACGACTTTCACGGGGAGGTCCATCTGGACAAGGGTCAGCAGTTCACCCAGGAGCATTGCCAGCCCTCCGTCCCCAGAAAGAGTGACGATCTGCCTGCCCGGGTACGCGACTTGCGCTCCGATGGCATGAGGCACCGCATTCGCCATCGTGCCGTGATTGAACGACCCCATGATCCTTCGCTCGCCGTTCATCGTGAGATAGCGTGCGGCCCACACGACCGGAGAACCAACGTCCACCGTGAACACTGCGTCGCTCGCCGCCGTCTCGTCGATGACCCGAGCCACGTACTCGGGGTGGATCGGAGAGCGATTGCGATCGTTGACCGCGAACGAATCCAGCCCGCTCCGCGCGCGCGCGTAGTGCGTGCGTGCACTGTCGAGGTGGCTGTCCGATCGGTCATCGACGATGAGCGGCAGCAACGCAGCCGCCGTATCCCGAACGGTCCCGACGAGCCCCAGGCTCAACTTGGCGCGGCGCCCCAGGTGTTCGCCACGAAGGTCGACCTGGATATAGGTCTTCGGAGAGGGCAGGAACTGCCGGTACGGGAAGTCCGTCCCGAGCATGAGAACCACATCGGCGTCGGCGATCGCCTTGTACCCGGAGGTGAACCCGAGCAAACCCGTCATCCCGACGTCGTACGCGTTGTCGTACTCGAAAATCTCCTTGCCACGGAACGTGTGCACGATGGGTGCCTTCAGGCGCGCGGCCAGGGCCAACACCTCGTCTCGTGCGCCTTGACAGCCAGCCCCAGCGAGAATCGTCACCTTCTCGGTCGCGTTCAGCTTCTGGGCCGCTTCGACGAGTTCCACTTCGGAGGGACGCACCAGCGGGGACGCGGCGCGGATAGGCGCGGGCAACGTCACCCGTTCTGCTCGCGAGAGGAACACTTCACCCGGCACCACGACGACCGCGACGCCCCGCCGCTCGACTGCCGCGCGCATGGCGATCTCGAAGATGTGCGGTGCGGTCTCCGGAGTCGAAATCAGCTCCGTGTAGACGGAGCACTCGGCGAAGATCGTTTGGGGGTGTGTCTCCTGGAAATACTCCCCACCGATCTCAGCACCCGGAATCTGGGCCGCGATGACGAGTACTGGCACGCGTGTCCGCTGCGCATCGTAGAGGCCATTGATGAGGTGTGTATTGCCGGGACCACAACTCCCGACGCAGACCGCCAGTTCACCCGTCAGAGCCGCGTCCGCTGCAGCCGCGAAGGCCGCCGCCTCTTCGTGCCGGACGTGCACCCAGTCGATGCTCCCGTCGCGTCGAAGCGCGTCGACGAATCCGTTGAGGCTGTCTCCAGGCAGGCCGTACACCCGACTCACACCAGAGCCCTTCAATGCGGCGACCATGTTGTCCGCGACGGTGTTTGCCATTGATCAGTCCTTGCCTGTGAACTGGAGGACGTCGAGCCCTCCGTTGTAGTCGGTTGTGAAGGCGACTCCGTCATCGCGCACAAAGACGTCCGCAGTCTGAGTCACGGCGCGGCCGCCGGGCCGTGGATCGATGACCTGATCCGGCGCCGCAGGGACGAATGCCCCGATCTGGCGTGGCGCGTAGGCGTTCGAGATGTCGAACGCGCGAACGCCCGCATTCTGGTACGTGGCGAAGATGATCTCCTCCGACACGAAGCTGCCGGGCCGGTTCTCGTGCAGGTTGTGGGGGCCGAAGTGGCGGCCCTTCTTGGCGTAATCGATCTCGTCCGGCGTCGGAAACGTCGAGATGCTGATCGGGTTCGCAGGCACGCGGATGTCGAACACCCACACCCGTTTCAGACCGTCAGCTAGCTCGTCCGCTGTCGCCTCGTCTGCGACTACCAGCAGCTCGCGGCCGGGGAGCGGCAGCGATGTGTGCGTTCCCCCTCCGTATGGGGGCGACCAGTTCCGGTAGGAGATCTGTGTCGGACGCGCTCGATCCGTGATGTCCAGGAGCGCCAACCCCCCATCGCGCCATGACGAGTAGGCCGTGTCGCCGGCGATGATGGCGTGATGAAGTGCGTACCGCCACTTCTCGGAATCCCAAGTGGGTTCCTCACCGGCGCCAAAGTTCATCCCGGGCAGCCAATATTCGCCGAGCCACTGGGGACTCGATGGGTTCGCCAGATCGATCACACGGAACACGTAGTCGCTGAAGCCGTTCGGGAGCACAGACGCATAGGCATACCTGCCACCGGTGAACCAGAGCCTGTGCACCCCGATCCCGTCGACGGGGAGGAAAGAGATCTGTCTGGGAGAGGATGGATCCGCGACATCATAGATTGCGACTCCTGCGCTCCAGTCCTGCTCTTCGTCCTTCAATCGGGAACCGACAGACCCCGAGTAGTAGCTGGACTCGATGTCGAACTTCTTCCAGAGGTCTTTCGCGTGGACGACGAGGAGCAGGTCATCTGCCGCTTGAAGGTGAATGTTCCAGGTGTTCTCGGGCGCCGCGATGTAGCCGAGCGCCCGAGGTGCCCGCGGGTCGGTCACGTCGACGATGGAGAAGCCGCTGCTGAACAGGTGGCCAACGTACACATGACCTTTCCAGTACTGCAGCTGCATCGCGTCAGGTCTTCCGCCCTGGTCGGAGTGACCGAGATGGGTGAATCCGACAGCGAGTTCGGCGGGCTTCAACGACACGGCCTTCACGCTTTCAGCGCGGCGACCGCTGCATAGGCGACCTCATGGTCCTGTTCCGGCGAGCCGCCGCCGGCGCCGAAACCGCCGATTACGACGCCATCCTGGTCGATGATGGGCACTCCTCCGGCGACGAACGCGAGATGCGCCGTCGTGGAAGTCTGGATGGTTGCCAAGGGTGCGCCATCCGATACCGCCGCGGCGAGGTCCGCAGTCGGTGCGCCGAAATAGACCGAGGTCCGGGCCTTTGCCACCGACGTATCGATGGATGCGATCGCCGCCCCGTCGAGCCTGGTGAGATGGACGAGATTCCCCGCGCCATCGACGACAGAGAGGGTGTACGGGATACCGATCGCTTCCACTTTCGCGATCGCCGCGGCGGTCACCTTGTGTGCGATCTCAAGGCTGAGAATGATCGGGGAGATTTGTGCCATGGCCATGATTCGTCCTTAGTGCGTTGTGCCGGTCAGGTATTCAGTTGTCGATGTCGATGAGGACTTTGCCCGTGGTGTGGTTCTCCACCGCGGTGTGCGCAGCTGCGGTCTCGGAGAGGGGGAACCGGGTGAGCGGGAGACCCGCAGCGTCTCCCACCCCGAGCGCGCCAGCGGCGATCGCGTTGCTGACCGCACGAACGGCCGCTTGCTTCTGCGCGGGGCTCGTCGTGTAGGTGAGGATGAAGGAGAACTGAACGTTCTTCGTCATCGCCTGGTAGGAGGGGATCCGCGTCTCGCTACCACCGGGCGTGTAGATCGAGATGCCGCCATGAGCGGCGATCACTGAGATATCCATCGGAAGGTTCGCGTGTGCGTTGACTTCGACGATGATGTCTGGTCCGGACGGTGAGATCCGTCGAATCTCATCATGGGCGTTCTGCGAGCGGTAGTCGATGACGTGATGGGCCCCTGCGGCCCGCGCGAGCGAGACCTTTCGCTCGTCGCCGACCGTGGTCACCACCTGCGCCCCAGCCCATGCGGCCAACTGCACGGCCGCGTGACCGACAGCACCGGTGCCGCCCTGTACCAGGACGGTCTTGCCCGCGAGCGCGCCCTGCCCGAGTTCAACGGGTCCCTCCGCGAATGAGGTCAGCGCCCGATGTGCAGTGAGCGCCGGGATCCCCAGGGAGGCGCCGACGTCGAAACTGGCGTTGTCCGGAAGGTGGACCACTTGGCGCTCCGGAAGCGCCACGTACTCCTGACTCGTGCCCTCGTGGCGTCGCCATGCTGCGTCCCACACCCACACCCGGTCGCCGACGCGGAACGTCGAAACGTCGTCACCGACCCCGTCCACCACTCCGGCACCGTCTTGACCGGGAATGTGGGGCTCGCGGAAATGCTGCACCTTGCCGGCTCGGCTCCGGCGTGCGTCGATGTCGGTCGGGTTCACCCCCGCGACCGCCAGCCTCACGAGGACCTCTCCCGGTCCCGGCACCGGCACCGGACGCTCGATCATCTCAAGAACACTCACGTCGCCCGGCTTGAAGTGCGCCACGGACTTCATGCGCGCGTTCCCTTCAAGCGGATCGGGGTCGCGTCCACCCGTGCACGGATGATGAGGTACGGCAGGATTCGCTCCTCCACGCCCCGGTTGAATAGCGGCGATCGGGGCAGTTGGTTGACGCTGACGTACAGATACCCATCGGCTCCGAGCGCCAGGGTGTCCGGCCAGAGCACGTCAGGCCCATGGACCACCGTCGACCAGACTCCGTCCGCGCTGAACTTGAACACAGCGGAGTGCTCGTACGCCGTGACGTAGAGGTTCCCGTCGGTGTCGGACTCCATCCCGTCCGAGGCACCCTTGTCCCCGTGATCGGTGACGGTCGCGGCGACGAGGTCCTCCGACAGATCGCGGTCGAGGATCGCCGCGGTGTCGACCGAGTAGAACCTGCGACTCGACAGCGGGCAGTACCAGAGGCGTGACCCGTCGGGGCTGATGGCGATGCCGTCGGATCCGACGCGGTAGCCCTCGCGCACGATCCCCTGAACGACGGCTCGGAACTGATCGACGGCCTTCGTGGACACGTGGCCCCGCAGCTTCGACCACGATTCACCGGTGGCCAGGTCGACGACGATCAGCGCCCCCACCGCCTGAGAGTCGGTGATGTACGCGAATCCCGCCTCGCCTCTCGAGAAGTCGAAACGCACGTCGTTCAGGTACGTTGTGGCCGTCACCGCTTCCGGTGACGGTTCGATGACACGCACCACCTCGTTCGTGGTGAGGTTCACCTGCACGAGCTTCGGCCCATGCGGCACGAAGGGTCCGAACTGAGGTGCCCCGGTGTCGAGCAGCCAGAGGTCCCCGTTCGGGTCCACGATGACGCTCTGCACGGAAACGAGTCGACCTTCACCGTCGCCCTCAACCCACGCATTGATCTCGGCGTTCGGATACGGAACGCACCTGCCGTCAACGATCTCTGCGACGGTGTACGGGACGGCGTCACCCCAACGCGGGAAGGAGACAAAGACTCGTCCGTCGTCGGAGACCGTGAGTCCCGTGGGCATGTTCTCCGTGATCTCGGCGACCACTTCGTAGCGGTCTGCAACCCAGGATCCGAGGGGGTTGGGGGTGCTCATGAGCTCTCTCCTTCAGGTCGTGTGGACGATGTCCGAAGCTCCATGTCCCGAAGGTACGAGTGAGGATTCGCGGGCGCCTGGTCCCTCTGGGGCCAGGACCATGGTCAGGACTCGGCGTGTGGCAACTCGCAGTACATTCGGCAGGGCTTCGCCGGGTCGTGAACGAGCTTCCCCGTGACCGGACGGTGAGCCCCACGCCAGCCCAGTGCGGCGATCACTCCTCCCAGAGGAGGGGCGACGAGGAACATCAGCCAGGACTGGTAGCTGCCGGCGAGTATTTCGGGCGCGACACCGCGCAGCGGATTGAACGCTGCACCGGTCACCTGCGCCAGACCGATGATCGCTGCTGTGAGAGTGGCCCCCGCGACCCACGCGGTGTATCTGACGAGCCGAGCCCTTCCTAGGAACACAAACACGACGCTCAGCAGCGCCGCTGTCGTCACCGCCTCGATGACGCCCGCCGCGAGGTCACCGAGTCCCGGCTCAGGAGCGATCGTTGCCCATCTCACGGGAGCCGCGGCGACGCCTGGCCCCCAGACGATGCCAGCGCCAAAGCCAACGATGGCACCGACCGCCTGCGCCGCCACGTAGCCAGCAAGGTCCCCTGCCGAAACGACGCGACGTACCCACAGCGACAGCGTCAGCGCAGGGTTCAAGTGCGCCCCTGAACGTCTTCCGAGCGGGCTTTCGGCTATTCCTATGACCGCGACCCCAGCAACCGACCCGACCACGAGCACTCTTACGAAGACCGTCGAGTCACTCCATGCGGTCGTCACCACCCAGAGCGCGGTTACCACGGACCACATCAGGATGGCCGTGCCGAGCAGCTCGCTTCCCCACTCGCGCCAATGCCATCCGTTCTGAGGTAGGACGGTCGTCTCCATCAGCCGCGAGGGATCAGACCGGCCTGGGTCAGGAAGGTGAGGTTGTCCTCGAGGTGCCAGTCCTCGATGATCCGCTCCGGCCCCACGTGCTGGATGTCGAAGGCTGTGAAATCGACGGCCTGCCCGCGACCCATGACTTCCCCACTCCTGCCGGAGAAGGTCCCTCGGAAGCGGAGGCGGACGGCGATCTTGTCTCCGGCGATGATGACGTCCTCGAGCCCACAGGTCAGATCCGGGACGGCGGC
This sequence comes from Protaetiibacter intestinalis, assembly GCF_003627075.1. Lineage (NCBI taxonomy): Bacteria > Bacillati > Actinomycetota > Actinomycetes > Micrococcales > Microbacteriaceae > Protaetiibacter > Protaetiibacter intestinalis. Next base: position 503,762 of record NZ_CP032630.1, read on the forward strand.
ACGGAAGCTCCTCGACGCGACCATCACCCCATCGATTCCGGCCGGTCTGCCCGGGGGCAGTGTGTTGTCTACGAACTCCGGAGCGACCGCCTGGCGGAGGTAGGCGACGTCTCCGGTATGCCAGAACGTGTACAGAAGCTGCGTGACGAGCACCATGTGCCTCGCCCGTTCTGGAGCCAATCCTGCGTCGACTTGTATGGACTCCGGCACGACCAGATCGCTGCGGTCACTGAGCAGATCACGATCTCCCATGGTGTGTTCCTTCCGTCGATGGTGCGTTCAGTCCCGCCGTCCCTCGCCTCAGAGAGCTGTCGTCGTCGCGTGCGAGCACATCCTCGGCGGCGATCACACCCGCTGGAACGGGAAGCACGAGCTTCAGACTCCGCAGAGCGATCACGAGGACGAGCGACGTGATGGCCGTCGCCAGCACCAGCGTGATGATCTGATAGCCCGGCACCTCGGCAGTCGTGACCCACACGATCCCGTACGACGCAGCTGCCGCACATGGGAAGGTGAAGGACCAGAAGCCAAGCGTGAAAGTCGTCTTCAGATACCTCGGCAGGAGCGCCAGCTGCGCCAACAGCATGACGATCAGGGTCACCGCCATGAACTCCTGCGCCGCGCCGATGGACGGATCGATGGCGAACAGTGCTAGACCTCCGACCGCGGGCGGAGCGATCATGATCATCAACGTCGGCTGCAACGCGTCGGGCAGCGCCGGCCGCAATGCGAGCCTCGCGGTCAGAAGCGAGAAGGTCACCACCCAACCCAGAGTGCCGAAACCGAACCAACCGATCGCGAGGCCTGTCCACCCGGACACCGCGGCAGCGTAGGAGGCGATGTACCCCCCGGCCACGCTCGGCAGGAGATAACCCCCGTGCACCGCATCCACGGCAATGCCACCGGTGAACACGCGACCAAAAAACCATCCCGCGTACAGGGCCGTCGTGATCATCGCGAGGCCGATCACGACGCGCCCTACAACAGGTGAATACTCGACGGCCTCGATACCGACAAGCATCGCCACTACTGGAACAAGCGCCGCAATGGGGCCCTGAACAGGATGCCGGAGTTGCTCACGGAGAGGCATGCGAACCAAGAACCCGCGGACGACGTGGGCGACAACCAGCCATACCCACGAGACAGCGACCACGGTCCAAAGCACCGGCGGAAGCCACGTCGGTATGGGCAGCGCCCCTCCGGCGAAGGTCCATACGTCCGCGATGCCCGCGAGACCGAACGGAATCGCAAGCGTGTTGAGCGGGATACGCTCGGCTGCCACGCGCCGCCTCACCTGGTGGACTCCTCGTGCACGAGGTAGCCGGCTACGGCGTCCTCATCCCACTCGATCCCACTGCCGGGCTTGTCGGGAACCGTGATCCTGCCGTCGACGGGGCGAAGAGGCTCGGCCATGATCGGGTCCGCCCAATCCACCCACTCGAGCCAGTGAGCGGTTGCCGTCGCCCGAAGCAGGTGTACCGAGAACTCGGGGTAGAGATGGTTGGATAGTTGCACACCGGCCGCTGCCGCGAGTCCTGCCGCGCGGACCCACCCGGTCACGCCGCCGATGCGTTCAAGATCTGCCATCGCGTAGTGCACGCCACCAGCGTTGAGCACCGAGAAGAAGTCGCGCGGACCATAGAAGTTCTCGCCCGCCTGCAGCGGCGTTCGGACAGCCTGGGCAAGAGCCGCGTAGCCCCGGACGTCGCTGTAGTCGATGGGCTCCTCGTACCAGTACAGCCCCTCGTCGTCGAGTTCGTGCAAGCGCCGCAGAGCGTCACCGACCCCGAACGACTGGTTGAAGTCCACCATCAAGTCGACGTCGCCTCCCACCCCTTCCCGCACGGCACGAATCGCTCTCAGGTCATCTGCGAGGTGTTCGTATCCCAGCCGGAGCTTCAGCGCGGAGAAGCCGCCGCTCTCGAGGAGCTCCGCCGCTTCCTGGGCGAGCGTGTTGGGGTCGTGACGCCACAGACCGTTGCTGTTATACGCGCGGAATGAGCCGACAGTTCCGCCGAGGACTTCGACCAGCGGCCGGTTGGCAGCTCGGGCGAGTCCGTCCCACAGAGCCATGTCCAGCCCGGCGCGGGCGATCAGAGAGATCCCGCCCTCGCCTATCGTGTTCAGCGCCGCCGCAGTTCTGTCATAGGCGTCCACCGGAGCCGCCGGCTGACCCTTGAGGAGGTCACCCAGATCGACCAGTTCCTTGACGATCGCCGGAGTTGCGCTCCCGCGATACGGCGAAACGTAGCTGCGCCCGACGATCCCGCCGTCGAACTCGATGTCGATCAGGACGAGCGACCAGGTATCGAATCTTCCGATTGCGGCGATGACCGGGCGCTTCAGCGGCACGGAGACCACTCGAGCTTTCAACGAGCGGATGGTGAGGTTGTTCACGACTGCTCCTTCCAAATCACGAAGTTCGGGGGCGCAGGGCCGTTTTGCAGCCCCGCGCCCCCGCGTGCACGTCAGCTGCGGATGAAGTCGAGGATGTCGGCGAGGAGCACGTCCTGGTACTCGCCGAAGATGCCGTGGGAGTAGCCCTCGTAGATCTTGAGGGTCCCGTTCGGCACGATCTTGATCGACTTCTCCGCCGCGTCCGCGATCGGAACGATCTGGTCGCCGGTCGCGTGCGCGATGAGGATCGGCACCTGAAGGTTGCGGAGGTCCTCGTTCTGGTCGGTCTCGCTGAACGCTTTGATGCAGTCGTAGGCCGCGGCCAGGTTGCACAGCATCGCCTGACGCCAGAAGTCACGCTTGGCACCTTCCGACACCTTGGAGCCTTCCCGGTTGGCAGAGAAGAAGCTCTCGGTGAGGTCGATCCAGAACTGGCTCGCGTCGCTCAGCACCCCGTCCCGAATCCCGTCGAAGACCTCGATCGGGGTGCCCTCGGGATTGCTGTCGGACTTCACCATGATCGGCGGGATGGCGCCGGCGGTCACGACCTTCGCGACACGGCCGTTGCCGAAGCGCGAAGCGAAGCGCACCGCCTCGCCCCCGCCGGTGGAGTGCCCCACCACGACGAGGTCCTTCAGGTCGAGGTACTCGACGAGCTCGGACAGATCGCTCGCATAGGTGGTCAGATCGTTGCCGGTCCAGGTCTTGGACGAACGGCCGTGGCCGCGACGGTCATGGGCGATGGCACGGTACCCGCGGTCGGCGAAGTACTTCAGCGCCACCTGCCATGCGTCCGAACTGAGCGGCCAGCCGTGAGCGAAGATGATGGGCTGACCGTCGGAGGGGCCGTACTCGGTGTAGTACATCTCGGTTCCGTCGCGAAGAGTGAGGTAAGGCATGGTGTGCTCGATTCGGTGTCTGAGGCCCTGATGGGCTGGGTTGTGGATGATGCGGCTTCGACATGTCGTCGCCTGGCGACACGGTATGGACGCCTCGGCTGCTTCGTCGTGGTCCTCCCACGGTCAGGCAGTTTCCGCTCGGAAGCGCACGCGCCATGGGCGCAGGCAGATCCACGCGGTCGCATCACGGTGCTCTGGCAGCGGCGGCGGGGCGCTGGGGACCGGAACGAGTCGGAGGTTAGCTACTCCGCTGCGCCCTGATGACGCGTAATCAACTCGTCGAGCACACGTGTCGCCGCCTGGTCTGCGGGATGAAAGATGACGAGGACTTCGCCGTCGCGGCCGGATGCCTCCAGACGGTGGTAAGTCAACTTGACGCTCTCACCCGGACGAAGCTGGAAGGTGATGGTGTCCGTGTTCTTCATAGGCGTGGTTGACGCCCAAAGAGATGAGAACTCGGCGCTGGTCGCGGCGAGCTCTCCGACGATGTCGAGGAACACCCCGTCCTCGGGGTGCCTCCTCAGGGATGCGCGAAGAACCGCGACCGCTTGGTCGCGCTTGTTGCGCAGGTCCGCATCGTCGGGCGGGCCGCCATCGCGCGGGCGGAAGGCATCGAGAACGAGGTTGTTGCCGGGTTCAAATACCCGATCCAGCCTTCGCGCGAGCGAGTTGGCCGCAACCACCGTCATGTGCTTGTCGTACATGAACGCGGGCACGCATCGCAGTGAGCCCACCAAGGTCGCCCACTCGTCGTGACTGTTCGGCGGTCGACCATGCACCGCACGGTCGGCATCGTCAGGTGTGTCCCCCACGGTCGGAGAGTACATGTGTCAGCTCCGATGAGACAGCCCTGCTATGTGTGGGAAGCAGGACCAGGAATACTCGGGCCGAGCACTGCGCCTGTCGTCTGCATCCTGGTCCTGTCGTGGCCACCACGTCGGTGCCCGTCGGCGCGACGATGAGGGGGTGACCACCCCATCCCTTCTCCCAGAGGCAAGCCGACACGTGCCGCGCCCGCCCGGGTTCCACCGCGTTACCGCGTCGAATGCGTCGTGGGTGCAAGAGGACGGCCATCCTGTGACATCGTCCGAGCGGACCCGACTCGCGGCGTTGCGTGTGCCGCCAGGATGGACGCACGTATGGGCGAGCTATGACCCAGCTGCGGCTCTTCAGGCGACGGGTGTGGACTCCCGCGGCCGGACACAGTATCGATACTCCGCGGACGCAGTTGATCGCGCCTCTCGAGACAAGTTCGAGCACATGCTCGCCTTCGCAACCTCGCTCCCGGTGCTGCGAAAGCGCGTCAGCGAGGACCTCGAGGGCGAGCACCTCGAGGCTTCGACCGTCACGGCAACTGTAGTTCGACTGCTCGACAAGGGGCTGTTCCGAGTAGGCAACGAACGCTATCGGCGGGACAACCACACGTTCGGTTTGACAACCCTCCGGCGCTCGCAGGTCGCACTCGACGGGGTTTCTGCACGGTTCGACTTCGTCGGCAAGGAGCACAAGGAGCACTCAGTGTCTGTGGCCGACTCCGGGGCCACTCGGGTATTGCGGGCTCTCCTGACGCAAGCTGAAGATGCCAGCTCTCCGCTCTTCATGATCACCACGGCAACCGCCTCACGTCTTATCGACAGCGTGACGGTGAACGCGTACATCCACACCCACGCGGACACCGCATCGTCTGCGAAGACCTTCCGAACATGGGGAGCCTCAGTCGCGGCCGCGGCGGTGTCCGCAGGCGCGACCGTCATCGCCTCAGACGGTGCCCGGCATTCACCAGAGCGTCTGCCATTGATCGCGGCAGCCCAGCTGCTGGGGAACACTCCAGCGGTCGCAAAGCAGTCGTACGTGCACCCCGCCGCGATAGCGGTCGGGAGAACGGCCTCCGTGAGGAGGGCTCTGAACGACGCCGCTGCGCGGGCGAAGACTGACGATGTGCGCGTGATTCACGCGGACCCTTCTCTCCAAGAAGCGATCGTCAGTGAGCTTGCGCTCGTCCGGCCCTAACGTGCGACGGTGACCTTCCCGATCGTGCGGCCGGATTCGATCATCCTGTGGGCCTTGCGCAGATTCTCAGCAGAGAAGCCCCGCAGGTTCGTTCGCATCGTGCTTCTGACCGACCCGGAATCAACAAGCCGCGCGACCTCCGCAAGGATTTCCCCTTGCCTGCCCATATCTGACGTCTGATACCGAGCTCGAGTGAACATGTACTCCCAGTGGAACGCCACCGATTTCGACTTGAAGGGCGCGAGGTCCAGTCCATCTGCACCGTCGACAGCTACCACGGCTCCAAACGGCTTGAGAATCTCGGCATAGGCAGCTTCGTTGCCACGGGTGTGGCTCGAGAAGACCCAATCGACGCCTTCCGGGGCGAGTTGTGAAACCGAGGCCGCAAGGTCGTGGTGATTCACAACCGCGTCCGCACCCATGTGCACGGCCCACTCGCGCGAGTCCTCGCGTGACGCGGTGGCGACCACTCGAACACCGGTGAGGCGCTTAGCGAGCTGAAGCATGATCGAGCCCACACCCCCCGCCCCGGCCATCACCAACAACGTTCCGCTGGATCCACCATCGATCTGGAGTCGCTCGAACAGCGATTCCCATGCAGTCAACGCGGTGAGCGGGAGGGCCGCCGCCGACGCATGCGACAAAGTCCGTGGCTTCTTTGCGACAAGACGCTCATCGACCGCGTGGAACTCGCTGTCACATCCATCTCGAGTGATGTCGCCGGCGTACCAGACCTCGTCCCCGAGCCGGAACCGCTCCACTCCCGACCCCACAGCTTCGACGACCCCGGAAGCGTCCCAACCGAGGATCCGGCGCTGATCCGCCGGAGTCGACAGCCGGGTTTTCGTGTCGACCGGGTTGATCGAAACCGCCTCCACCCGCACGAGGACGTCCCGTTCGCGAAGGTCCGGAACTGCAACCACGACGTCCTCGAACGCATCCTGCTGCTCCACCTCGACCGATCCGCGCGCGCCCACCGCCCACATCGTCTTTTCCATGCTGATCCTCTCCGATCGAGTATCTCGATGCCGACGTCCTCCAGATTCGGACGACTACTCGGCCACTTCCGCCAGGAACCGGTGCACCGATTGCACCGCGCTTGAGCCCTCCCCGACCGCAGCCGCGACCCGCTTGATGGAGCCGTGACGGACGTCACCCGCCGCGAACACCCCGGGCCAACTCGTCTCGAACGGAAGTGGTGCGCGACCAAGCGCGGTCTTTGGGAGCTGTGTGTCGGTGAGCAGGAAGCCGGCTGGATCTGCTTCGAGTTCGTGCTCGAAGTCCGCGCTCGGCGTTGCGCCGATGAAGCAGAACAACGCGCTCGCCGGGATCTGGTGGATTCCATCCACCTCGACGCCTGTGAGGGTGTCGTCGCCGTTGAGGGACGAGAGCTCGGAGCCTTCGTAGATGACGACGCTCGGGTTCCCGCGAATACGATCGACAAGGTACGCAGACATCGACTCTTCGATTCGCCGACGGGAGACGAGCGCGACCATACAGCCGTGCTCCGCCAGAAAGGCGGTCGCCTGGCCCGCGGAGTTCGCCCCGCCCACAACGACGACCGGCAACCCTGCCAGGGGCCTCACTTCGAGGGCGGTGGCGGCGTAGTAGATGCTCGTGGTTTCGAAGTGACGCCAGCGTCTCAGGGGTAGCCCCCTGTACTGCACACCCGTAGCGACGATCACCGCACGAGCACGGACTTCGGCGCCGTCGCTCAATGCGAGCACGTACCCGCCGTCCGCGCACCGCCTGAGCGCTCCCACCTCGCATGGGCTGTGCAATCGCGCACCGAACTTGAGTGCCTGCACGGCGGAGTCCTCGAGTAGCTGCGCTCCGCTGATCCCCGAGGGAAAGCCGAGCACGTTCTCGATTCGCGAACTGGCCGCAGCTTGCCCACCGACCGCGACCGCATCAAGCACCACGGTGTCCAAACCTTCCGACGCTGCACATATGGCGGCAGCTATACCTGACGGCCCACTGCCGACGATGGCGAGGTCGACGAGACGAGGTTCGGCGCGGGAGAGGGTGAATCCAAGCACTTCGGAGAGAGTTCCGGGCGTCGCCTTCCTGATCGGAGCCTCGAGGCCCAGCACAACCGGCGTGTCCGAGATGGTCAAGCCGTATGCCGCCAAAGCGCGATTCGCCGACGCGGTCACTTCGTCGATCCACGTAAACGGGACACGTTGACGCTCGGCGAATGCGATCAGGCTCCTGTCGGCCCGCCGACCGACATCGCCTACCAACGTGATCGAGTCTCCGACTGGGCCGCTCCGAAGCACTTCGCGCCGCGCAAGCAGCGCGCGCAGCACCAAGTCGCCAATGGCCGGCTCGTGGGCAAGGAGACGCCGAAGCGCCCGTCCATCCAACGACCAGTAGCGCGTGTGCGCCCGCGCCCGCGCGGAAACGATCGGGTGCTGGCCCGTGAGGACGGACAGCTCGCCAACCAAGCTGCCGGGATGGTGACGCACGACGACCGTTCCGTCAGGTGCCGCCGGGGTCGGAGGTGACACGACCTCTACCGAACCCATCTCGAGGACCAGCAGAGTCGGATCTGTGTCTCCGACCTTCACGATCCACTCGCCCACGGAGGCTTCGCCTTCGACACCGAACGACGCGATTCGACGTAAGGTCTCCGACTCCAAGACGGGAAACGCGGTCTCGACCGTGCTTGCGGAGGCACGCACGCTAGCAACAATGTCGGTATACACCGTCACCTCCCGGGGTGGCGACGATCGCGCACCGCCGCCTTGCTCGGAGTGTAGGCAGCCGCCATTTCCATAGCCTGGCCCTGCGAGGACAACTCGAGCACCGCTCCAACCCGCGATAACCTGACCGCGACACGGCCAGGACCGGCACATGGTTTCCTCCTAACTTCGGGCTGTGGGACACCCTCCATACCGCGACGCGCAACCTGATCGACTCCGCGGCGCACGAGGGCGGAACAAACCTCGCGCGAGACGCCGGTACCCGGGGTGGGTAGCGATTACGCTTGCCACCTCGCGAACGCCGGTCCCCGCCAGGGACGTGATCCGCTCGGCGGTCACCGTGCCCGTCGTCCTCGCAATCACGCTCGCCACTGTCGATGCCAACGCGGCGTTGTTCGCTTCCTTGGCAGCACTCTTGGTAGTTCTCTCGGAACGGTCCGGCACTCTCGGTCAGCGGCTCTTCCGTTCGGGCGCCGGGCTCGGGGCGGGGATTGTCGCCGAGGCGTTCGGATCCTCGACCGGGGGCACGGGTTGGATCCCACTCGCCGCCCTCTTGGGCTTCGGGCTGGTGGCAGGTGTGCTCAGCAGCATCACATCCGCCTTGTCGTTCGCCTCCATGCAGCTTCTTGTGCAGGTGTCCATTGCCTGCGGACTGGCTGTGGAGATCTCCCGTTGGGAACGCCTCACCTCGTACATCGCGGGCGGGTTGTTCGCGATCGCGGTGATGGTGGTCCAAAGCGCAATCGAACGGACGAGCGGGCTCTACCTAGCAGCCGCGGACGGCGCCGAACGAGCCGTCGAATTGTCCGCATTCGACCCCGAGAACGTGGCTGCTGCCTCGGTCGCCGACCGTGAGCTCGACCTAGCGCAAGACCTCATCACCTGGGCGCGTCCGATCGGTCCGACCCGACGCGCGCTCGTCGAGAAGGCGCGTGCCAAATACGCCAACGCGCTCGTCAAAGCCCTCGGCGTTGCGACACAGCAACCGGCCCCCCTGGTCGCTTCGGTCACCCCAGGAGATGCGCAAGCTGTTCTGCGGGAAGCGATTGGTGCGCGATCCACCTGGGCGCTTGTCGGACGCCTCGAGGCCTGCCTGCTGGTCGGCGAGCTCGTGCGCCAGGCCAGTCCACTGGGACACGGCTACTGGATCACCCTGACGATTGCGCTATGCCTCAAGCCCGACTTCGCCCCCGTCTTCACGCGCACGGTCCAACGTGGCGTCGGCACGCTGCTCGGGCTCGTCGTGGGGGTCGTCTTTGTTCTCCTCCCGAGTCGGCTGTTTGCGCTTGCCCTCCTCGTTGCGGCCGGCGGTGCCGTGCCCTACACCGTTCGGCGAAACTACGGTTGGTTCGCTTTCGTCATCACGCCTCAGGTGTTCGTGCTGCTGGAATTGGGCCAGCCCGTCAGCTGGACCACGATCGTCGAGCGGGCAGCGAACACGCTCATCGGTTGCGTGATCGTCCTCACCGTCGGGAATGCGCTCTGGCCCGCCACCTGGGCGCGCGGCTTGCGTCACGAAGCAGATCTCCTCGACGCCGATATCGACGAGTTCTTGAGCAGGGCCGCCCAAGGGCTGTCCTTCGAGACCGCGGTACAGCGGTTAGCGCTGTCGCGAAGGATCACTGCCTTGAAAGATCAAGCTGCCGTGATGTCGGAGACCTCAATCTCGCCTCAGCGATACAGGCTGTTAGCCGAAGACATCACCAGGATCGAGGGCAGGTTCAGGCTGGGAATGCGGCGCATCCGGCCAGACGCTGTGACTGAGCAGGTCCCCTAGCCCCATCCCCACTGGTCGATCAGTCGCACGGTCGACACCGTTTCGTTCGCTTCCGCCCGTCGCGACAGTGAGCGCCTCCCGGAGGCAGGAGTCGACACGCCGTTCAGGTTTGCCCCCGCCCCGCGCGTGGCCCACAATCGAACTCATGTTCGAGACTCAAGTCGTCGAGCGGGCCGGCGCAGACAGCGCACACATCAGCATCTGGACCACTGACAGCATCCCTATTCGGATGTTCTGGCGCGGCGAACGCTGGCGCGTGATCGACGCACCCACAAGGCTCGGGTCCGCCGACGCGATCTGGCATCCGGCTCTCACCCACCCGCCGGCAGGGTGGTCGGGCTGGCGCTTCACCGCGAGCGCCGGCGGGGAGACACGTGTGTTTGACGTGCAAGAACTCGGGTCGGGCTGGCGACTACTGGCTGTCTACAGCTAGAACGCCTCGGCCCGCACGCGGAGTCGTACTTGCAACCGGTTTGACCCCCCACGGCATAGACCGTGCGTGTCCACACCAACGACGAACCACCAACCGTCTGAGAAGACGAACCCCCTGGCGTTCGGGGACAGTCTGTCTCTGCCTCCCGGCGACGCTGACCGCGTCGATGCCCTCGCCCGAGCCCTCGCCCGGGTCAAGGCATCACTGCCGGAGGGCATGTCGTCTTACATCGAGTCCTGGACCCCGGGCTCGACGGCGATCGCCCCAGCGGTAGCGGCGTTCTGTCGCGACGCGGTGTGTTCGGTCGCTCCGATGAACAAACACACCGCCCATCAGGTGTTCGCGGCCGTCGTGAGCCTGGTCGGCTGGGCGCACGTCTCAAAGGGCCTGCCCCTGCGATATCGGCTGGTGCTGAGCGGCGAGGTGCTCCGGCAGTGGCAGGCTGCGACGTTGAAGTCCGGAGTTCTGGGGAAGGGGACCGCGAGGAACTACCGCGGACACCTGCTTCGGGTGGCGCACGCAATGGGGGTCGAAATTGACGCCTCGCTTGAGCCGATCACCCGCACGGCCCGCACCCGGCCTTACTCCGCCGAGGACATGAGGCGCTACGTCCTCTGGGCCCGAACACTCCGTGGGTCCTCGAGGTCGAGAGCTCTGTCGCTTCTCTCCCTGGCGGCGGGCGCCGGTCTCACCTCGGAGGAGGTCGTGCTCGTGCGCGGGCGCGACGTACTCATCGAAGGCGGGATGTGGGTGACCGTGGGTGGCTCGCGGCCCCGCCTGGCACCCGCCATCGATGCTTGGAGACCAGTCATCCGAAGTCTCACGGAGATCACACCGCCGGATGAGTACCTCTTCCCGCGCGTCTACGACGGCCAGAACCCCGCCCCGCACGTCGGCGACTGGCTCAACCGCCTCCCGCATCGTCCGCGGCTCGCGCCTCAGAGGCTTCGCGTGACGTGGATCGTCGAGCAGCTCAAGTCCAATGCCGGAAACGACGAACTCCTCCTCGCATGGGCCGGCATCGACCGCGGAGAAACCCTTGCCGGCTACCTCCCGTTCCTCGGCGAGGTCGACGCGACCCGTCGCGCGCAGCTCATCCGGCTGCGTACGTCAGTTCCGCTGGATAAGACTCGCCGCATCTCCGAGGACCGTGATCAGAAAAACGACAGTGCCGCGCATAGGGGTCTCGGAGGACGCGCATGAGTAACGCTGAGTCGCAGCCGGGCGCGCGCAACACGATGACAGATACCCATCCCCCCGTCTCAGAACTGGTGTTGAGCGAGGTCGCCGCGTTCGTGCAAACCGTCGCGCGGCTGCTCGCCTCCCAGTCGGACTATACGGTCGCTCGCCTCACCACCATCATCGGCAAGTACGTGGCCTGGGCCCATGGCATCCGCGGTCTGCCGCTGGCGGAGCGCCTGCTGTTCGATACCAAGGTCGTCGACCTTTACATTCGTGACTCCCGCATCCAGGGGAAGCTTCACCCGTCGAGCATCGGAACATATCGTTCCGTACTGCTGCGGGTGTCCGAGGTCCTGCTGCCGCGAGACGAGGCGACTCAGGCGCGCGGCCTCAGCGCCAACGCCCTGCTCCCGCCGTACAGCGCGGAGGAACTGACCCACTTCCCGACCTGGGCGCTCGGCCAGCGAACCGATCTGATGGGCCAGAAGGCCACCGCCCTCATGTGCCTCGGCCTCGGCTGCGGGCTACGGGCCCGCGAAATCAACACCCTGCGGCGTGAAGACATCGAGGATGACAACGGCATCATCGTGACCGTTCTCGACGAGAACGGCGCCCGCCGGGTGCCGATGCTGCCCAGGTACGAGCCCGCGTTCCGGAAGCTCATCGAGTCGCGTCGCAGCGGCGACTTCATCTTCGGCAAGCCCGAGCGCGAAGTGCGGCGAAACGCCATCTCGGAGTTCGTCGCGGTGTCCAACTGCCACCGAGTCAAGCCAAACACCTACCGCATGCGCACCACGTGGATCGTGGGCCGACTGGCCTCAGGCGTGGACCTCCCGACCTTGCTCGAAGCAGCCGGTCTCGACCGGCTCGAGAAGCTCGGCGACTACATCCCCTACCTCGCACAACCCACTCCGGCGACGTTCGCCGGCCTTACCAAGGATGTCGTGCGGTGACCCGGCCGTCCCACTTCGAAGTGACACTGACCGCCAGCGAAGCAGACGAGCGCATCAAGGGCTTCTTCGGCGTCGACACCCGCGAGGAACTCGACCGGCTCGAAGTGAAGTCATTCCCGCAGCTCCACGTCGACCTGGCCGTCAAGATCGTCGACGGCGAGATGGGAGGCACAAACCTCGCCGACCTGCATGCCGAGTGGGAGGCGCTTGAGGTCGAGCGCCGCGGCCCGGGAGGCCGCCCGGCGGCCATCAGCACCCGCACGATGCTCATCATCCTGCTCATGCACGCCCTCGCCGGAGAGCCGATGGTGAAGCGACACATGGCCGACACGCTGATGATGCGCCTGACCACACCGCAACGTCGACAGATCGGGCTCCCTGAGATGGAACTCGACGGGGAGGCCTGGTACGGCCGTCTCCAGTCCGCACACAAGAGGCTGCTCACCCCTCTCGACCCCTCGCCCATGCCCCGCTATCGGCGGGGCAAGAAGCCCGCGGCCCACGACCGCATCAACCGCCACCGAAAGCTCACCGGAGCCAAGCGCGTAGTGCTCGACCAGTGGCACAGGAGCGAGCGACCGCTCCTCGAGGAGCGCCGCGAGCGCCTCAACGACTTCATCTTCCAGATGATCACCAACCCGGTGCGACACGCAAAGTCGATCGGAATGCTCGACAAGGCCACGGGCGACCTCGCCCTCGACGCGACCTTTGCCGGCCTGCTGGGACGAGTAAGCGATCGTGCCGACCTGACCAAAGACGCCAACTCCACCAACCACGAAGCAGGAAACTACGCCCGCAAGCGATCGGCTGGAGAAATCGGACCCGACGGCAAGCCCTATACCAGCACCAAATACAAGTTCGGGTACGAGTTCGACATCCTCACGATGACAAATGGAAGCCGCGACTGCCCGGACTTCCTGATCGGGTGCGACATGCACCGACCAGCGGAGATCACCAATGTCGCCCGGACTCTTCTCCCCCGGGTCGCCGAGCTCGAGTTGCCCACCGGCACCATCAGCGTCGACCGTGCATACAACAACCTGCTGAGCGAGAACTTCCACGAGGTGCTGCTCGAGCACGGCTACGAGTGGGTGTTCGACTATCCAGGTGACGAGCTCGGCAGCCAGACGAGCATCCGCGTCAACGGCGTCGGCTACATCATGGTCGAGGGCACCTGGTACCTCGAGTTCATGCCCAGCGACCTGATCAACTGCGTCAGGCGCTCGCGCCTACCCGAGGACGATCCGGACCACATCAGCAAGGAGACGCGTGCCCTGCAGCTCGAGGCGCGTCGCGACTACCAACTGGTCCGGTTCGGGCGCCGAGACGATCGCGGATTCCAGCGCTACAAGCTTCCCGCCCCTGACCGCTACTTCGCGTTCGACGAGCTCACCGGCCAAATCAAAGAGAAGCCCACCGTGAAGACTGTCAGCATCCCGCTGAAGGTCGGTCTCCGCTGGGGGCAGAAGCATCCCTACAAGTCGCCCGAGTGGTACACGGCGTACGCATTGCGCAGCACCATCGAACGCAAGAACAGCCAACTGAAGCACACCACCTTCGAGGACATCGACAATCCCTACAACCGTCCCGCGCGCGGCTACGCCGCAAACGCCCTCGCCGTCGCGATGCTGTTGACCGCCTACAACATCCGAGAAGCGAACAACCACGTCCGAGCGCTCGAGGGCATCGATACGAGCCGCAGTCCTCGTCGGCGTGCTCCGCGACGGCGCCCCGACGAGACACTCCAGAACGTCGCCAAGCAGCGCGACCGCCGCACCCTCAGATAGCACACGAAGAGGCCCGGCCTGCATCGAGATTCTCGATCGCTGGCCGGGCCTTTTCGCACGTTCATGAGACCCCAGAAGGTCGTTCGAGTTATCACTATCCGAACGCCTCAGTTATCACAATCCCTCCAAGCTCCGCCGCCAGGATTCGAACCTGGACTGTACGGCTCCAAAGGCCGACGTGCTGCCGTTACACCACAGCGGATCGCGCCGGGGCGCGGGTCAAGTCTGCCATCCGCCGCCGGGCAGCACGGTCTCGAGGAACAGCCGCACGAGCCGGGCCGCGTCCACGTCGAGGGCGACGTCGACGGCGGCCCACTGGGCGCCGAGTCCGTGCATGAGGTCTTCCCCGGGGATCTCGCGCCGGTCGACCACGGTCTGCCCGCGCCCGTAGCCGACGAGCTCCACCCGCACCGGCAGCCGTTCCACCCGCAGCGCGTCGGGGTCGACGAGGCTGCACACGGCGCCCGCGTCGCCGATCCAGCCGAGGTAGGGGTGCTCGCCGTCGGGTGAGGCGATGCGGTGGTCGAGCAGCCGCCCCACGACCGTCTCGCGCAGCGTTGCGGATGCGGCGAGCGCCGCCGCGGTCGCCTCCGGCACGCCCACGCGGTTGAACACGTCGAGCCCGTACATGTACAGCGGCACCCCGGCGTCAAGCACGATGGCGGCCGCCTCCGGGTCGTGCCACACGTTGAACTCGGCGAGCGCGGTGGCGTTGCCGACGCTCGCCGAGCCGCCCATGAACACGATGCGTTCGAGGTTGTCGGCGACCTCCGGATGCGTGCGCAGCAGCAGGGCGAGGTTGGTCTGCGGGGCGAGGGCCACGAGGGCGACCGGTTCGGGGTGCTCGAGGATGCGTCGCCGCAGGAACTCGACGGCCCCCTCCGGTTCGGCCGTGCGCTGCGCGGGCGGCAGCTGCACCCCGCCGAGCCCGTCCGCGCCGTGCACGTGCCCGGCATCCCGTGCCGGCTCGATGAGCGGCCGCCGCGCCCCCGCCGCGACGGGCACGTGGTGCGCCCCGGCGAGGGCGAGCACCCGCAGCGTGTTGTCGACGACGCGGTCGAGGCTGGCGTTGCCGGCCACGCAGCTCACCCCCAGCAGCTCGAGTTCCGGGTGGGCGGCGGCGAACAGCAGGGCGAGTGCGTCGTCGACACCCGTGTCGACGTCGAGCAGGATCGGGGTGGTCACGGCACCATCCTCGCAATAATGGGGGGATGCCCGAGAACGACGAGGTCGACCGGATCGTCGCCGCCTGGGAGCGCGCGCATCCGGAGCTGGATTTCTCGCCCCTGCAGGTGCTGTCGCGCGTCGCGCGCCTGTCGAAGCACCTGGACCGCGCGAGGCGGGATGCGTTCGGCAGCTCGGGCCTGGAACCGTGGGAGTTCGACGTGCTGGCGGCGCTGCGCCGCGAGGGCGCCCCGTTCGCGGCGAGCCCGAAGACGCTGCTGCAGCAGACGCTCGTGTCGAGCGGCACGATGACGAACCGCATCGACCGTCTCGTGGAGCGCGGTTTCGTGGAGCGTCACACCGACCCGCACGACGGCCGCGGGGTGCAGGTGGCGATGACCCCGGCGGGCCGGGAGGCGGTGGATGCGGCGATCCGCGCCCTGGTGGCCCGCGAGGCCCAACTGCTGGGCGCCCTCCCCCCCGCCGACCAGGACCGCCTCGCCGCCCTCCTCCGCAAACTCAGCCTCGACTTCGACTGAAGCCCCCTCCCGGCTGACACCCCTCCCGCCGGCTGACCGCCGCCGCAATGCGACACCCCTCCCGCTGGTTGAGTGCCGCCGCAAAGCGACACCCCTCCCGCTGGTTGAGTGCCGCCGAAGGCGGTGTATCGAAACCAGCGAAGGCGCCCCTCAACGGGGCGCCTTCGCTCCGTGAGGCCTCCCGCCCCCTCACCGCACGTACAGGATCGCCAACCCCACCCCGTTGAACACGACGTGCGCCACGATTCCCGGCCCCAGCCGCCGCGTGAGCGCCGCGAGCAGCCCGAACACGAGCCCGCTGATCCCGGTGACGATCGCCACGGTGCCCCACAGCGTCGGCGCACTGGTCGCCAGGTGCAGCAGCACGAACAGCGGCGTGCTGACGAGCACCGACACGATGACGCGCGCCGGCCTCCGCCCGGGCACGAGCCCAGATACGGAGCGCTGCAGCAGCCCGCGGAAGAACAGCTCTTCGACGAACGGCGCGGCGAGCCCGGTGCCCACGATGATCACGACGAGCAGCGGCACTTCCGGCAGCGCGGCCGTGGTCCCGTCGAGCGTCGCTCCGGGGCTCGACGGCGCGATCGCTTCGACCCCGAACCGCAGCACGAGGCCGACGAGCAGCCCGATGCCGAGGTCGATGAGTCGGATGCGCAGCCCGACATCGGTGCGCGCGTCGCCGTCGCCGTAGCGCCGACCGGCCCAGTACACGCCGATCACGAGCGGTGCCCACAGCGCGAGGAACACGATCGCCTGCAGGAGCGCCACCGGCAGCGACAGCGCGATGATGCGGGGCACCGCGAGCAGCGCGACGAGCAGGCTGATCAGGTAGACGACGGATGCGACGGTGA
This sequence comes from Protaetiibacter intestinalis, assembly GCF_003627075.1. Taxonomy (NCBI): domain Bacteria; kingdom Bacillati; phylum Actinomycetota; class Actinomycetes; order Micrococcales; family Microbacteriaceae; genus Protaetiibacter; species Protaetiibacter intestinalis. The sequence continues at coordinate 520,459 of NZ_CP032630.1, forward strand.
GCGCCCCGAGCGGGTCGCGGTAGTGGGACTTGCGTCGGGGCGGGTGGCGTTGCACATCGGCCATGCCGCAACGCTACCGATACGACAACGGCCCCGTCTCGCGACGGGGCCGTTGTCGTGAAGTACTGGGCGTCAGCGCTGCTCGACGACCTTGCGGGTGCGGCGCGAGGCCGACACCGCGATGAGGGCGAGCACACCGAGTCCGACGGCTCCGACGCCACCCCAGATGAGCCACGCGGGAACGTCGGCACCGGTCGCGGCGATCGACACCGCGAAGGTGGTGGTGGCGCTGCCGCTTTCGGCGCTCGCGACGAGCGTGTAGGTGCCGGTGGCGTTCGCCGGCAGGGTGACGCTGACGGAGGCTGCACCAGCACCACTGGCGGGCTTGGTGACGGGCGCCGAGTTGTCGACCACGGCGAGCACGCCGGATGCGGCGAGGGTAGCTCCGGAGGCGTTCTCACCCGTGAGCGTGAAGGTGACGGACTCCTGCGGCAAGAAGCCATCGAAGCCGAAGCTGGCGGAGCCGCCGGGTGCAACGGTGGCCGGGCCAGCAGCGCCGTCGGTGGCCGGGTACGGGTCGGCGATGGCTGCGGATGCAGCGCCGCCGATGGTGAGCGCGAATGCCGCGGCGAGCGCGGTGATGGTCTTCTTAACGTTCATGATCCTCGCGCCTGAGCGCGCCTCCCTTGGGTGCGTTACCACGACCGGATCCCCTGTCCGGCCGCGCGGGTACTCCTGAATGATACACACGTCCTAACAGACGAGCGAGCGATGCCTTGTTTCGGTCTGGTTAAGAGTCGGTGTCACGTCAACGGTGAGCGGACCCTTCTCGCCCGCGACCCCCGCGAACTCGACGGTGTAGGTGGCGCTCTCCCCCGGCGCGAGCAGCGTCGACACCTGGAATACGGGTCGCCCCCGGTCGATCGCCCCGGTGCCGATCGCCTCTTCGCCGTCGAGGGTGGCACCCTGCACGATCGCCCCGACGGGCCCGTAGATGGCGATGAGTGTCTTCACCTTGCCGGGCTCGATGCCGAAGTCACCACCCCCGGTGACGTAGTCGGGCAGCGAGGTGGCCGCATCCGCCGGTGCGTTGTTGGTGAAGGTGACGGTGGCCCGGTAGGTGGGGATGCCGTCAGCCCGGCACACGCCGCCCGCCACGTCGACCTCGAGGTCGGTGTAGTAGTTCATCTTGGCACCGGTGCCGTCGTTGAGGTACACGCCGAGCTCGGGGCCGTCGCTGTTGTCGGAGGGCAGGATGCCCGAGAGCGTGGTGCCGGCCACGTACTGCTGGTCTTCCTCGCGCGCGTTCCAAATGCGGATGCGTCGTTCTTCACCGCCCCTGACGAGCGCTTCCACGAGTGCCTTCGGTTCGACGTCGGGACCTGTGACGGCCGAGAACACCGCCTGGGCGGCGGCGGCGAAGAAAGCGTCCTGGTCAGCGGGATCCGGATAGCGCGCGTACGTCTCGCTCAGCAGCACCGCGACCGCGTTCTCGCTTGTCAGGAGGACCTCCCCCACCTGCACCGGCCCGGTCGCTTCGAGCAGGTAGGAAAGCAGCACGGGATCGACGGCGACGACGGCGTCGATGGTGCCACCGATACGCTGCTGCCACATCGCCTGGGCAAGTTGGCCGGTAGTGTCGAACCAAGGGGTGAGATTGACGTCTTGAATGTACTCTCCGGCAATGTCGCCGAAGAGGCTGCGAGTGGGATCATCGAGCGGCAGCACAGGGCTGTCGAAATGTGCACCGAAGTCGCGACTAGACGCTTGACCCGCCAGGTCGACCTTTCCCCCCGAGGCCGTGATCAGCGCGAGCGCACCGCTGACTCCCCCTGCGGCACGCAACTCCGCGTTGTTCTGGACAAGAACGAGGGTGCTACGCGGGCCGTCTTCCCCCAGCATGATAGGCAGCAGATGCGAGGTGCGGTAAAGGGAATCGACCGAAGAAGTGGCCTCGTCAATGAGCCCGAGCAGCTTCTCAACTGAGTCGCGCACCGGACCAATCGTTGTATCGACGTCAATCCCCGCTGCGCTCGTGGCCGCTGCGGACATCGCGTCATTGGCCTCCGCGAGTTCGGGCTGCATGGCAATTATTGGAGACAGGTCGATCGCACCGTCCACAACGGCGAATGAATCTGGTTCGAAGTTGGCGGCCGCCCTGACCAACGGATTCACACCTTCGTCGGCCAAAAGGCGCGCAACCTCGGATACCTGCCTAACAGCGGTCAGATTCGGCCCCACCCACGGAACATGCTCGGTAAGGTTCCAAATTGGATCATGGGTGATTTCAAACGCAGCGTCCGTACGTTGCCTTAGTGCAGCGACAAGCTCGGCGGGGCTTCCGTCGTGTGCTCCGAGTAGCGTGTCCCGCAGTTCACGAGTGATCGGTTCGGCAGCGGTGAGTTGCTCCCGGACTATGAGTCCCCGAGCGACAATCCACCCGCTCCAAAGTAGCAAGATTGAGATCCCCCCCAAGATCACCAATCGAACCCACGCGGATCTGCGCCGAACTCGGTGTGAGGCTGCCATATTGACCATTCGGGCGACGCGCGGGAGAAACAGCAGGGCAGGCTGCCCTGACACACGAGGCTACCCGACACGGAACGTCACCAGCCCCCATCGAGTGCCGTGTAGCCTGCTCACGGCGAGTCGCGTTGGCTCAAGGCTGCGCGCCAGCCCTAGGCACCACACTCCGGAACAACCAGGAACACTTAGATGCGTCTCCCCGACTTGGCTCGAGCGTCCGAGATTGGTGCCCGCTTCGGGACTCGTGCAAGCATCGCGTTTGTCGTGAACACCGATCGGTTCTTTCTCACCCATAGAGCGTCTTGGGCGCGTGCAATCAGCGCCGCGGGTGGTTCTGTGACCGTGATCGCAGCGGACACCGGCTTTGCGGACAGAATTCGAGAGCTCGGGTTCGAATTCATTCCTGTGGAGATGGGTCGCGAATCCGTCTCTCCCTTAAGGGCATCCCAAGTCGCATGGAGGCTCTTCCAGACGCTGAACAAGGGAGCGTACGACACCGTCTTCCTGGTGGCTACTGCTGCCTACACTCTCGGTTGGTTCGCAAGCCTCACGATGCCGTCTACTCGATTCATCCGAGTGATCACTGGCGCCGGAAGAGCGCTCGACGGCCGATCGACGCTTGCCTCACTGATCGTTGGATCGCAACTTCGGTTCTCGGCCCGGCGCCGGAATGTGTATTCGATCTTCCAGCTCGAACAAGATCTTGACCGTTTCTTGACGCGGAAGATGGCGGTCGAGCCACGATCCTCTGTAATACCTGGGACAGGCATCGACACCAGATTGTGGAACCCCGCACCCGCACAACGAGACCCCAGTCGGCCACAGATCCTGTTCGCTTCACGGCTGTTTGCCGAGAAGGGCATCGGAACATACCTGGCTGTCGCACGCGCTCTCGCGGACAAGGCCGAGTTCTTGGTTGCTGGGGCACCAGATCTGGGAGTTTCGACGAGCGTCCGGCCAGAAGATATTGCGGAATGGACAGGAGTAGTGACCTATCTTGGGCAATCCGACGACATGTTGGGGCTGCTCCAATCCGCAGACGTCCTGCTTTTCCCCAGCACACACCCCGAGGGAACACCGCGAGTCTTGATCGAGGCCGCGGCGTGTGGGGTCGCGATCGTCGCCAACGATCAACCCGGCAGCCGCGCCGTCGTTGGCGACTCTGCAATCTTCATCGACGGAGTCGATGAAGATGATTGGATCCGTGCAACTCACGAGGTCCTCGAACACCGCGAACTACGGCACTCTCTCGGCCGATCGGCGCGCCAGTACGTCGTTGAGCATTTCGATCTCGCACAGACACTCACGTCCGTTCTGGAGATCGCAGGAGTACCACTAGCAAGGAAAGCCCCCCAATGAGCACCCTGGCAGTCATACCGACACTTGTTGCGCCCGACGGACTCCGCGGTCTAGTCCGATCGCTGGAAGCGTCAGGCGCGAAAGTACGTGTAGTGGCAAACAGCGCTCGAGCAGCCACCCGACTGCTCGAATGGCAGGTCCCTCACATGGACCTTCAGTTGAATCTTGGATTCGGGGGGTCTGTGCGCGCAGTCGTTGCAGAGGAGAACGATTGGGACTCGCTGATTATCGCCAACGACGACCTTGTGGTGGAGGAGTCCCGCTTTTCATCCAGTATGACGGCACTTTCACGCAACTCAGGGGTCAGATACTTGTGCCCCGAGCCTCCTCGCGCACTTCCGGGACTCATCGAGGTTTTCCTCAACTTGTCACTGCTGGGCCGGCTCCTTGGGCGGCTTGGAGCTCGTCGACCCGTGACAGGCATGCAGTATCGATCTTTTTCGATGGTCGAGATCTCGCGAAGCTGCTGGGACGACGTCGGCGGGCTCGACCCAGATATACCATTCACCTTCGAGGATGCGGACTTCATCCGACGGGCAACGCAATTAGGGTACGCCGCGGTCGCCTCACCCGATCTTGCGATAGCTCATAGGCATTCCGAGGCGAGTGCGCAGTACATTCGAGAAGTTCTGCCCGTATCCGCTTGGTCCGCGGTCGCATACTTGGACAAGTGGCGCGGAAAGAGTTCGGCCAACTTGTTGACCGTCCGTGCGGCGTTGATCGCCAGAATACCTCTCCTGTTATTCGCAAAGGCGCGCTTTAGAGACCACTTGGTCGGCGTTCTTCGCGCGATCAGCGCGTCCGGGCGGCACGTTCCCCCGGCCCTGCCTAAGTACGAGCAAATCCAATGAGAGTCCATTGCGATGGTTACGTGCGCACCGGGACCGGCATCGGCGTCGTACAACGCAAGCTCTACCCCTTCCTCGAGAGCTTCGGGGTGGAGCTCTCTATCGGGGAATCCCGTGATCGCGGTGATGGAGCACTCCGCCGGGCACTTGGTCTCATCATTGGGCTGTTACGGCGCCCCCAGGAAGGAGAGGTCTTCCTGTCACTAGTGCCGCCATTCCCACTCCAATTGACATCACCTGCAGTGACAATTGTTCACGACTTACGATGGATGCGAACTCGCGATGGAGTCTCCAGGGCCTACCGAGCGTGGGACCTGCGGCGCGCTGTGCGGCGGTCCGATCGAATCATCTGCATTAGCGAACGCACACTTCACGACCTCGTCGCCTTCGCTCCGGAATCAAGAACAAAGGCTACGGTCGCATGGGAGGGTCCTGGAATCGTTACGGAGCAAGTTTTCTCCGAGAACATCCCCGGTCGCGTGCTGCTCATTGGCGGCGGCGCACACAAGCGCAACGAACTGGCCGCGCGCGTGCTGGCGCGCCGCCCGGCATGGTGCAAGTCGGTTGTGGGGGTCGGGCTATCTCCACAAGCTCGCACACTTCTCGATGACGCATACCCGGGGGCAACAGAATGGGTGGTGCGGCCAACGGACGAGCAACTAATCGACTTGTACCGTAGTGCAGAGTTCTTCCTCTTCCTTGGCACCGAGGAAGGATTTGGACTGCCATACATCGAAGCCTTGAGTTCGGGGTGCATAGTAATCGCGGTCGACCAACCGCTTACAAGGGAGCTGCTCGGCGAAGCGGCAGTTCTGGTGATCGACGGAGACGCCCGCGATATTGAAAGCCAACTCAAACACCGGGCATGGCCACCCTTGATGGAGCGACGGAAACTGGCGGCGAGATTCAGTTGGCGCGCTTTCGCCGAGCACGTGCGGGATGAACTGGAGGCCACCACCCGATGAGATTGTCTCGTTCCGAACTGCGTCGGCTGTTCCGGTCGAAGCTCGATCCTCTAGTGATTGGCAGATGGAGCCTTAAGGCGTGGCGAATGTACGCCTTACGTCATCGCTGTCATCTCGGGCCGGAAGTCAGCATTGGGCCACTGTCGTCGCTCACATTCGACGACCTTTATGTTGGCGAAGGTTCCACAATCGGCAGCGAATGCGAGATCGACGCCTACTCAGGAATCGAGATCGGCTCCAACGCCACCATCGGCGATCGGGTGCGCTTGCTTTCTCGTATTGACCTTGATTCAACGACTACATGGGCGTCTGGAATCGTGATCGGAGACAACGCAGTGGTCCCGGACGGATCTGTGATCCTTCCGGGGGACCGAATATCAGGACAACCAGGAAAGCTGAGTGCTCCATGATCACGCTCACCGGCGGGTGGGGCTACTACAACATGGGGGACGAAGCGCTTCTTGCCGCATACCGCAAGACTCTCGAGGGTATCGATGAGCTCCGGATAGCCTCGGTTGATCCCGTACGAACTGCGCGCGCCCATGGTCTCGCAGAGGTCGATCGGGAGGCGTACTTCATGCGGCCCGCCGAAGGGCCCGTGGTCGTATGTGGCGGAGGTTATCTGAACGGTCGGTGGCGCCCAGAACTGCCGCTGAAGTTGAGACGGCTCCGCAGGCTATCGCGACACGGGGTTATTGGCCACGCTCTTGAGATGCGTCGGCTGGACGCGCCCTCAATCTCCCGGTCTTCGAGAGCATTGTTCAGCGGGCATCCCCTTGCAGTCCGTGACACCGAGTCTGCCGCCCAAGCAGCCCGGCTCGGGCTCGCTGCTGACATTGTGCCGGATGCGATCGCGATGCTTGCGCCCCACGTCGGAGGCCTTCGCAAAACGGTTCCTCAAGTTGTGGGCAAGTACGTGCTCAACCTCGTCGATATCGCGAAGCGCTCCGACTCATCTGACAGCGAAGTGGCGCCACAGGAATGGCTAGGGTTCTGCAAGGAACTCATAAGTCGCATCGGGTCGGAAGCTGTTGCAATCGTCGCCGGCCACGCTGATCGCGAGTTCGCGCGAAACTTTGGGATCCCACTCATCGAGCCGTCCAGCGTTCGATCCTTCATCTCGATTCTCGGCTCCGCGCGAGCAGTCCTGAGCGTCCGCATGCACCCCGCCCTAATTGCAAGCATGTTGGGGGTTCCTACGCTTGCGGTCCCGTACAACGGCAAGGTCTCTCCCACCTTGGGTCAGATTGGTATTGAGAGCATCGTGCTGCGGAGTCTTGACGTTGATCTCGCGATACAGTCGCTCAGCTCCTCCGAAGACCTAAGCGGTGCTTGGTCGGCAGCCGCCGAACGCAGCTCGTCATGGCTCTTGAGCGCCGTGGAGAGGCAGTTGTGAAGCGGAATGCCACTGTTCTCACCGCCAGCCGGGTAGTCGCGAGCGCTGCGCAGGCACTCAGCCTGATTCTCCTGGCTCGACTTGTGTCTCCAGCCGAGTTTGGCTCGCTCAGTGCGATGATCGCGGTCGGCACCTTTCTCGTCGCAGTTCTCGATTTTGGGACCTCTCCCTATGTCCTGAAGCTGCGGGCAAGGTCGCGCGATGACCCCAGGATTGCGACCTCGGTGTTCATCTCCCGCATCGGGACCGGTTTGTCTGCAGCGCTCCTCGTCCTAACTTGGCTGACGGGAGCATTAGGTGATGTAAGCACGTTGGTTGCTGCACTGATAGTGGCCTGGGTCACGTTCGAGCGGCTTGCAGAGATGTCAAGCGCGATCCTCCTCGCCGACGGACGAATCGTATGGTCCGCGAGCTGCCTAGTGTTGCGACGCCTACTTCCGTTGCTTCTTTTCGTCGGAGTCACTGCGATTGCTCCCAATGATGAGCCGGCTGTTGCGTTCGCCGCTTCTCTCACCGCAGGGGCTGGGGCGGCGGTATGCGTGAATGCCCTGCTCCTGAGACACCAGATCGCCTGGCGCGTACGAGCACCCGTCGCGACCGTGTTGCGGGAGTCCCGGCACTACTTGAGCGCCCTGGGGTCGAGTCAGGCGCGGAATCTGGAAGTTCCGCTCATCCAGGCTTTTGCCGACGCACACACGGGAGGACTAGCGAGCCTCGCCTTGCGATTCGGTCAGCCTGCAAGGCTCGTAGCCACTTCCGTGGCGCAAACAGTCTTGCCTCGTATCTCCACCCAGGTGCACGAGGCCCGCTCCACCCTCACGCAAATTGTGATTCTCGGGGTAGCCGGCACCCTTGCGGGCGCGTTTGCAGCAGCGTTCTTGCCTGCCCTGATTCCCGCACTCGTCGGCTCAGACTACGCTGGTGCAATCCTGCCGACGCAGATTGTCGTCACCACGGCAGCACTCACGTCACTTAGCGCGCCCTTGGGCAGCCTCCTCCAGGCACTCGATCAGGAGCGCGCAGTCGGGGTCAACGGCGTGGTCTTCGCAATTGCTGGAATCGTCGCGACCATCGTCGGTGCCGTCCTTGGCGACCTCACGCTCAGCATCAGCCTGATCTCTGCTTGCTTCATCGGAAAGACCCTCAGTTTGTTCGTGATGGGGATACGACATGCGCCACCCGAGCAATAGCAATAGCAGTGGCATCCCGGCGAGCGCCCGATCCGTCGAATCGGTAGCACCGAAGAGAGCTGTTCGGGGCTCTGGCCTGCAGGCCGTTCTTGAGTACGCCCTTGTAACGACTGTCTTCTGGCCGATGGCCATCCACCCGCTTATCTCGCAGTATGTGTTCTTCCCACTGCTGCTGATGCTCTATACGCTCGTCTGCACCTATAGAGGGGGGCTGACGCGACCAGACCAGGTGCCGCGAATCGCTGTGCTGGCCTGCTGGCTCATAGTCGCCTCGGTCCTGGTCGTGGTCACTTGGCAGCAAGATGAGACCCTTGTTGGGCCGCTGACCGTCTTCGTCGCCTTGTGGCCGCTGAGTGCCTACGCGTTCTTTATCAACCCGGATAAGAGTGAGACACTCCGGCGCCTCAAGCGAGGCTGGCTTTGGCTTTCGTTCCTGGCCGTGCCTCTCGCCGGATATGAGTACGCGACACATTCGCGAATAGTCGAATCACGAATACCCAACTCAAACTACGAGCGAGCGGCGGTCGGTCAGGAACACCCGATCGTCCTGGGCACCTTGTTGGTCGCGGCGATACCAATGCTCCTAGGCCTGAGCCGTGGCAAGCGATTCCTTGGGGTAGTAGTACTGCTTCTAGGCACCGCCGCGACCGGCTCCGCCGGTCCTCTGGCGGTTGGTTTGGTTGTCGGTGCCTTCACGATTCTTGCGAGACCCGACGTGAACGCTCAGCGAAGCACTTTCCTCATCGGAACGCTGGCCGTTGTTACAACCGGGATCGTGACCTATCTTTCACTCAACGTTTGGTCGAGTTCTTTGTCCGACGCCGACCTCGACTCTTACAGCGTCCAGTATCGGTTTGGACTGTATTCGCTCGTACCGCATCTGTTGCAGGTCGCGCCATTCGGGTTTGGCATTGCAGGTATACCTCCGGGCGAGTTCATGCTGTCTAGCGGCTTTCGGGGCTTGGTCGACGTGAGCGCTACCGTCGATTCCGAGTTTGTACTCTTGGTTGGCAGAGTTGGAGTAGGTGCGATCTTGATCTGCACTGCGGCCATCATCTTGGCCGTGAAGGCACTAAAGGTGAACCGACAACTCTCTCTAGTGTTTGCGTCGTTCCTCATGAACGGCTTCACTGTCGCGCTCCACGCGTGGCCAGGGATCGCAATCACCACCGGCTTCCTCTTCGCGGCGTGTGCATATGCCGTGGCAACCCGACGGTCGGGCGGCGACGCTATTGCTTCACCAAGCTCTCCCCCTTGACGAGTAGTCAAGGCGGACTCTCCGATTGGACTCGTCCGCCATCGTGGGTCAGACAGCGGACGCCGGTAGATGCACTAGCGGGACCTAGAGCACACCGAACCAGTTGCCAGCCCACAGCCACGTACGACTAGCTGCCCAAGTGGCCACCGACTGACCGGGAACCGCGGGCGAGAGCGAACAGAGTCGTGGAACGAGTTGCTGCTCATCCACGCGCTTGCCAAGTCCTAGGAGACAATCAGCCGCGCCGACGAGTACAAACTCTGGCGACGGGGCCTCACCCACGATGGCAATCGCCGATGTCTGAGGTGGGTAGGGCATCCAGCTACCGCTAGACCATGCGAACGCCGCGCCACTCCCACACAATGCGACCACGGTATCGGCCCCTGATACCGCCTGAATTGCGTCACCGCACGGCGCGGGCACGTCGGCCCCGTCGATGTGCACGGCGCCAGGAGCATCTGGATCAAGGAAGCTGTGGCCGCCAATTATCGAGTCCTGCTGCTCCCAGAACTGACCTGCTGTGAAGCTGCGCATGCCTGCGAGGGTGCAACCGTCGCCGAGGCGGACGACCGCCTCGCCATAGTTGACGTCGCGGATCCAGAGGGCGAGGACCTGCCGCACGTCATAGCGGGCGAGGTCGCGGTCCTTCCAGGTGGCGCCCGCATCCGATGAGGTCTGCAGCAGTGGGGCTACCCCGCCCGTACAGGAACCCCCCTCGGCTCGCCACACCGCGGACTCGCCGGCCGCGGCGAGCACGCGACGCACCGGCAGCGCGACGACGGGCGGGGTCGTGGGCGTCGGGGTGGCCGAAGGCTGCGGCGGTTGGGTGGGCTGGATGTAGGGGGTGTCCGAGTCGACCTCGCGGGACGAGGTGAGTGCCAGGCCCACGAGCACGGCGTCGACCGCGAGGAAGGCAACGAGCGCCAAGATCAGCCACAGCCGTCGTGAGCCGGCCGGCCCCCGGAGGGCGCGGGTGCGTCGGCTAGCCACGAGCTGACGGCCTCGACAGTTCGGCCAGCACGGTGACGATGGTGGAGACCGCGGTGGCCACCTGAGCGGCCGAGCGCGCGTACACCTCGTCGGACTGGCGATAGGGGTCCTCGACCTCATCGTGCTCGGCAGCCCCCGGGAGGGAGAGGCCGCGGCCCGCCGCCACCTGGGGCACGAGCGCGCGCAGACGGTCCGCATCCGCCGCCGGATCCGGCTCCTCGGCCTCGCCCGAATCGCGCAGGTCGACCGCCAGGCGCGCGAACTCGGGCAGCGTGAACGCGTAGCGGCTCGCACGCGGCACCAGGCGCACCACGTCGGCGCGATGCGTGCGCTCCATCGTCAGCACGAGGTCGGCCTGCTCGACCATGGGATCCGCCAGACGGCGGGCGACATGGCCAGACGGGTTGCCACCGTAGCCGATCGTCTGGGCGGCCGCCTGCTCGGTCATCGGCTCGCCGACGAGCGCGGCGACGCCCGCGCTCGACACCTCCACCGCCCCGCTCAACCCACGCCGCTCGAACTCTGCGATCAGCAGCCGCTCCGCCTGGGGCGAGCGGCAGATATTGCCGGTGCACACGACGAGGATGCGGAACGGGGAATCGGTCGCAACTGACAACGGGTGCTCCGGAGGGTCAGCTCTTCGAGGACGTTTCCTGGGTGTAGCCGTAACCGTACCCGTAGGCGCCATAGCCGTAGGCGTCGGGGCCCTTGGTCGGCATCATCGTGAGCACGATGCCGTGCACCTTCGCATCCACGCTCTCGAGCGACTTGAGCGCCGCCTCGAGCTGGTTGCGCTGAGTACGGCCGGCCGCGGCCACGACGATCGCGCCGGAGGTCTGCTTGCTGAGGATCGCGCCGTCGGTCACCGGCAGCAGCGGCGGGGCGTCGACGAGCACGATGTGGAACTCCGACTCCAGGTCGCGCAGCAGCTTCGCCATCGCAGCCGAACCGAGCAGTTCGCTCGGGTTCGGTGGGATCTGCCCCGCGGGCAGCACGAACAGGTTGTTGCGACCCCAGCGCTGCAGCGCATCCGAGAGCTGCACCCGACCGATGAGCACGTCGGTGAGGCCCACCGCTCCCTCGAGGCCCAGGTAGTCGACGAGCTTCGGGCGACGCAGGTCGCCCTCGATCACGCAGATGTTGAGACCCGAGTCGCGGAGGGCGATCGCGAGGTTGGCCGTCGTCGTCGACTTGCCCTCGCTCTCGATCGACGAGGTCACCACGAAGCTGCGCCGGTCCGACCCCATGTCGACGAACTGCAGATTCGTGCGCAGCGAACGGAACGACTCGGCGCGCGGGCTGAGCGGATCCGCGTGCACGATGAGCGGGCGATCCTTCGCCTTCGGGTCGTAGGCGATCGCACCGATGATCGGACGGTCGGTCACGAGCTCCACGTCGCGCTGGCCGCGGATGCGCTGGTCGAGCACGCTGCGCAGCACCGCGATGCCGATGCCGAACGCGAGGCCCACGAGGGCTCCAAGCGCGATGTTGAGGGGAACGCGAGGCGAAACCGGCTCATCTGGCACCTGGGCGGATTGGGTCACTGTCACCTTCACCGGAGCCACGCCGTCGGCATTTGCCGGGGTCAGCTCGGGAACCGCCTCGATGAGGTTCTTGGCGATCGAGTTGGCAATATTCGCAGCCAGCACGGGATCCGCGTCGGTCACGGTGATGTCGACGATGACCGTGTTCAGAGTCACTTCCGCACTCACCTGATCAGCGAGTTCGCGCGTCGTCCGATCGAGACCGAGTTCAGAGATCACCGGGTCGAGTACGAGCCCCGTGGTGACGACCTGCGCGTAGCTGCGCACGATCTGCTGCGTGAAGCTGTTTCCGGCGTTCAGGTCGGAGACCGAGTCGGCACTGGAGGTCGAAACGAACACCTTCGTCGTCGCCTCGTATTGAGGGGTCTGCAGCAACGAGTACGTGGCGCCGCCGGCGACCCCCGCAAGCGTGATCACGAGGATGATCACCCAGTTCCGGCGCAGGATACGCAGATAGTCGCGCAACTCCACGTCGGGCACTCCTCGAGACAGGTGAACGCGCCCGTGCGAGCGCCCCGCCAGCCTAACCGACGCGGGCGAAGCGCCATGGCGTTGTGGCCGCTGGGTAGGATTTCCGAGTTGTCTCGAGAAGCGGAACGAAACGAATGAAAGCCCTTGTCACCGGTGCCGCCGGCTTCATCGGAAGCTCGATCGCGAGACGACTGCTCGATGACGGTCACGAAGTCATCGGAATCGACGGCTTCACCGAGTACTACCACGAGCCGCTGAAGCGGCGGAATGCGGCTGCACTTGCGGGCGATGGTTTCCGGTTGATCGAGTCCGACCTGCTGGAGGTCGACCTCGTCGAGCTTCTTCACGACGTCGAGGTCGTGTTCCACGAAGCCGGCCAGCCGGGCGTTCGGGGATCGTGGGGCAGCGGATTCGAGCCCTACATCTCGCGCAACATCGCCGCCACGCAGGCGTTGCTGGAGGCCGCGCGCACCGCGCCGAAGCTGCGACGCTTCGTCGGGGCATCGTCGTCGTCCGTCTACGGCGAGGCTGAGAGCTACCCCACCCGCGAAAGCGACCGACCCCAGCCGAAGTCGCCCTACGGTGTCACGAAGCTCGCCGCCGAACACCTGACGACGCTCTACGGGCGCAACTTCGGGGTGCCCACCACCTCGCTGCGGTACTTCACCGTCTACGGACCGCGGCAGCGACCCGACATGGCCTTCACCCGGTTCCTGCGCGCCGCCATCGCCGGCGACCCCATCCGCGTCTTCGGCAGCGGTGAGCAGATCCGCGACTTCACCTACATCGACGACATCGTCGAGGCGAACCTGCGTGCGGCGACCGTCGAGCACGACGCCGGCTCCGTGTTCAACGTCGCGGGCGGCGGGCAGGTCTCGGTCAACGAGGTGCTCGACAGCATCGGGACGCTCACCGGACGGCCACTCGAAGTCGAACGCGTGGGCGTGGCCACCGGAGACGTCTTCCGCACCGCCGGCGCCACAGAGCTGATCGAAGAAGCCCTCGCCTGGCGCGCCACGACGAGCGTGGCAGACGGACTGCGCAACCAATACGAGTGGGCCGTCGAGGCGGCACCGGTGCTCGCCACGGCCACCGACTGGAACTAGGGGAACACATGAAGCTGTCCGTCATCGGATGCGGCTACCTCGGCGCGGTGCACGCCGCCGCCATGGCCTCCATCGGCCACGAGGTGGTCGGCATCGACGTCGACGAGCGCAAGATCGAGGCGCTCGCCGCAGGTAAGGCGCCCTTCTTCGAGCCGGGACTCGACGAGCTGCTCGCCGAAGGGGTCGCCTCGGGCAGGCTGCGGTTCAGCAGCGACCTCGCGGATGCCGCCGGCGCGGCCGTGCACTTCATCGCGGTGGGAACGCCGCAGACCAAGGATGGCGACGCGGCCGACCTGCGATTCGTGAACGCCGCGGTCGAAGGGTTGCTGCCTCACCTCGCGCCCGGCGACATCGTGGCGGGGAAGTCGACCGTGCCGGTGGGCACCGCGGCTCGACTGGCCGAGGCGGTGGAGAGCGTCGGCGCGGAGCTGGTGTGGAACCCCGAGTTCCTGCGCGAAGGATGGGCGGTGGAGGACACCGTGTCGCCGGACCGGATCGTGGTGGGAGGCGGCGCCCGGGCGGCCGACGTGCTGCGCGAGGTGTACCACACGGCGGTCGCCACGGAGACTCCGTTCATCGTCACCAACTACGCCACGGCCGAGCTCGTGAAGGTGGCGGCCAACGCGTTCCTCGCCACCAAGATCTCGTTCATCAACGCGATGGCCGAGATCGCCGAAGTCACCGGCGCCGACGTCACCCAGCTCGCCGACGCCATCGGCCACGACAACCGCATCGGGCGGCGCTTCCTCGGGGCTGGCATCGGCTTCGGCGGCGGCTGCCTGCCGAAAGACATCCGGGCCTTCTCCGCCCGCGCCGAAGAACTCGGGCGCGGCGAATCGGTGTCGTTCCTGCGCGAGGTCGACGCCATCAACCTGCGCCGCCGCGAACGCGCCGTGCAGCTCGTCGTCGACGGGCTCGGCGGCAGCGTGCACCGCAAGCGCGTCGCCGTGCTGGGCGCCGCCTTCAAGCCGCACAGCGACGACATCCGCGACTCCCCCGCGCTCGACGTGGCCACCCGTCTGCACGGGCTCGGCGCCGACGTGGTCGTCACCGACCCTGCGGCGCTCGAGAACGCGCGGCGCGTGCACCCGCAACTCGACTACGCGGCCGACCGCGACGAGGCGCTGCGCGGAGCGGATGCCGTGGTCGTCGTCACCGAGTGGGACGAGTACCGGCGCCAGCTCTCGCCCGAGCACGCCGCCGGCCTCGCCGCGGGGCGCGTCGTGGTCGACGGGCGCAACTGCCTCGACGCCGACACCTGGCGCGCCGCCGGGTGGACCTACCTGGGCATGGGGCGTCCCTGAGGTTTCGACGTTGTTTCGGCCGAATGGGGGACGCCAAACGACGCTTCGGGGTATGTGCACGCGGGTAAGGTGAGCCTTTGTGAGTTCCCGATCCGGCCGTGATGTCGACTGGCGATCGTCGTACGCACGGCGCCTCGGCTGGAGCGACTTCCTGGTCGTGGCCTGGGCCGTGTTCGGGGCGCAACTGCTCTGGTTCGGCGTCGACTCGGTGAAGGTGACAGGGACCGAGGAGATCACCGCCTTCACGGTCAACTACACGATCTTCTCGGTGGCACTGATCCTCCTGTGGACCATTGCTCTCGGCGTGGGTGCCACCCGTGAATACCGGATCGTCGGCGCCGGCGCCGACGAGTACAAGCGGGTCGCCAACGTGAGCCTGCAGGTGTTCGGCCTCGTGGCCATCGTCGGGTTCGCGTTCCAGCTGCAGTTCAGCCGCGGCTACCTGCTCGTCGCTCTGCCGGCGGGTGTGCTCATCCTGCTGCTCGAACGTTGGTTGTGGCGTCAGTGGCTCGGCAGCGTGCGCCTGCTCGGCGAGTACAGCGCGCGGTGCGTCGTCGTCGGCGGAACGCGGGCCGTGCAGGAGATCGTCGGCACCCTCGGGCGCCAGAGCGCCGCGGGGTACCACGTGCTCGCCGTATGCATCTCGGGAGCCGGGCGCACCCTCGACCTCGACCGCCGCATCCGCGTCGCATCCGTCGACCAGCTGAAGACGGTGATGGCAGAGGTGGGTGCCGACACCGTCATCATGGTGGGCGGGCACGACCTGAGCGCGCGCGAGATCCGCGAACTGTCATGGTCGCTCATCCCCGGCGAGCAGCACCTGGTGATGGTGCCGAACCTCATCGACGTGGCCGGGCCCCGCATCCACACCCGCCCCGTGGCCGGACTGCCGCTCGTGCACGTCGAGACGCCGCGCTACGAAGGTGCCGGGCGGTTCACGAAGCGCGCGTTCGACCTGCTGGGGGCGTTCGTCGCGGTGATCCTGCTGTCGCCCGTGCTGCTGTTCGCCGCCCTCGCGGTGAAGCTCGGCTCGCGCGGACCGCTGCTGTTCCGGCAGGAGCGCATCGGACTGCGCGGTGAGACGTTCCACATGCTGAAGTTCCGCAGCATGGTGGTCGACGCGGAAGCGCGCCTGCCGGAGTTGCTGCAGGAGCGACGGGATGCCGGCAACGAGGTTCTGTTCAAGCTGAAAGACGACCCGCGCGTGACCCGGGTCGGGCGCTTCATGCGGCGGTACTCCATCGACGAGCTGCCGCAGCTGTTCAACGTGCTCGGCGGCTCGATGTCGCTCGTCGGGCCGCGGCCGCCGCTGGAACGCGAAGTCGACCTCTACGACGAGGCGGCACGACGTCGGCTGCTCGTGCGGCCCGGGCTCACCGGACTCTGGCAGGTGAGCGGACGCAGCACGCTGTCGTGGGAGGACTCGATCCGCCTCGACCTGTACTACGTCGAGAACTGGTCGCTCATGGGGGATGTCGTGCTGCTGTGGCGCACGGTGAAGGCCGTCTTCGCACGGGACGGGGCGTACTGACGGGGGTGCGGCCGCTGCATCCACGTGAGGGGGTGGCGGCCTTCGCAACCGCTCAACCCGCGGACGGGGTGGCGGGCGTGGCGGGCGTGACGCGGTCGAGGCGGCGGGCGGCGAGGCGTGAGGTGAGGGCGCCGGCGGGCGGGAGCAGCAGCCAGCAGAGCATCGCGATCGTGGGGTCGACGAGGAGCGCCACCGGGATGGTGGCGAGGAAGATCGCCGGGGTCACCGCGACACTGATCGTCACGAAGCGGGCGATCGACACATCCACCGCCTCCGAGAGCAGACCGCGGCGGAAGGCGTACCACCAGAGCACCCCCTGCAGGATGCTCAGCATCGACACCTGCACCGCGTAGAGCACGACCGCCGGCGCCTCCGGGTACTCGCTCAGCACGCTCGTGGGGAACGGGGCGAGCGCCACGAAGGCGAGGAACGCCAGGTTGATCCAGATGAGGCCCGTGTCGAAACGCTCCATCAGGCGGAACTTGCGGTGGTGGGTGATCCAGTTGATGCCGAGCACCGCGAAGGTGAGCGCGTAGGCGAAGAACTGCGGCCACAGCTCTCCGAGCGCCGGCCACAGCTCGTCGGGCTCGAGGCCCTCCGGCAGGCGGATGTCGAGCACCAGCAGGGTGAGCGCGATCGCGAACACGGCATCCGAGAAGAACGCGATGCGTTCGGTGCCCTCGCCGCGGCTCAGGAGCGCCAGCCGCTGCCGCACACCCGTCATGCACGCACCCTACCGAGTGCGGCGGCGGCGATGCTCGAGCAGCTCCACGAGCAGCAGACCCACCGCCGCACCCGTGACGTTGGCGATCACGTCGAGCACGCTCGGGGTGCGGTGGGCGATGAGGGAAGCCTGAGCCGATTCGATCCCCACCGTCACCACGAGCGCGATCGGCAGCACCAGGTACCGCCTCCGCAGGATCACGGCCAGCAGCGCCCCCATCGGCACGAAGAGCAGCACGTTCGCGGCGAACTCGATCCGCGGATAGCTGAGCCCCGGCACCGCGCGGATGATCGCATCCAGCAGCGGCCGCGCGCCCTCGTCGACGTGCACCGGCCAGAGGCCGATCACAGCGAGCGCCACCGCGTAGCCCGCGAGCCACAGGCGGGCGTCATGCAGACGCGGATGCGGGCCCTCGACCATGCGCTCCCTCCCGGCCCGAAGCCGGGCGGGGCGCCCGGACGCACGCGGGCCGCATGGGGCGAGTGTACCGGCGGCTCAGTCCTCGCTCCAGGGCACCTCGAGGTCGAGCACCCAGGTGACGCCGAAACGGTCGCGCAGCATCCCGTACAGCGGCGACCAGCCGGCGGGCGCGAGCGGCACCACCACGGTGGCGCCCTCCTCGAGCCCCTTCCAGTAGCCGGCGAGCTCGTCGGCGTCGGTGCCGCGCACCGAGACGAACACGGGGATGACGCCCGGCTCCCACGGGGTGTGGCCGGGCACGTCGTAGGCCATCACGCGGAAGCCGGCGTCGGAGTCGACCTGGCCCCACATGATCTGCTCCGCCTCGGCGGGGTCGGTGACGGCGCCCGCGTCGACATAGCGCACGAGCGCGATCCGGCCGCCGAACGCGGCCTGGTAGAACTCGAGCGCCGCCCGGGCGTCGCCGCGGAAGTTGAGGTGGGGGGTGGTGGCGATGGTCATCGTGGACTCCTTCTGTCGGTGCCGCGGGTGCGGCGGAAGCCATGTTCCACTCAGAACAGGACAGTTCTCGTCCGCTTCTCGAACTAGTCTCGGGGCATGGCCGACACCACCTCGCGAATGCTGCAGCTGCTCTCGCTGCTGCAGGCGCGCCGAGACTGGCCGGGCGAGCTGCTCGCCGAGCGGCTCGACGTGAGCGTGCGCACGGTGCGGCGCGACGTCGACCGGCTGCGCGAGCTCGGCTATCGGGTGCAGGCGGTGAAGGGCCCGGATGGCGGCTACCGCCTCGAGAACGGCTCCGAGCTGCCGCCGCTGCTCTTCGACGACGAGCAGGCGGTCGCCGTGGCGATCGCGCTGCAGACGGCCACGGCGTCCGGTGCCGACATCGGCGAGGCCGCCGACCGAGCCCTCGCCACCGTGCGCCAGGTGATGCCGTCGCGGCTGCGGCACCGGGTCGACGCGCTCGCGACCACCGCGCCGCCCCCCGCCGCGGACCCCGTCGACCCGGGCGTGCTGCTCGCGGTGAGCGAGGCGATCCGCACACACGAGGTGCTGCGCTTCGACTACGCGGGCGGCGAGCAGCCGCGCCGCACCGAACCGCACCACCTGGTGGCGCGCGCCGGGCGGTGGTACCTGATCGGCTGGGACCTCGACCGCGACGACTGGCGCGTGTACCGCGCCGACCGCATCGCCCCGCGCTCGGCCCGCGGGCGCCGCTTCGCGCCGCGGCGGCTGCCGGGCGGCGACCCGCACGCCCTGCTCGACGCGCGCTTCAGGGGCGCCCCGGAGGGCAGCGGATGGCCCGCCCGCGGCTCGGCGGTCGTCGCGCTGCCCCTCGCGGATGTCGCCCCGTTCGTGGGCGACGGCGAGGCCGAGGCGCTCGGTCCGGACCGCACGCGCATCACCGCGGGCTCGTGGTCGTGGGATGCGCTCGCCGCCTCCTTCGGCCGTTTCGGGGCCGCGCTCGACGAGCCGCGGCCGGCCGAGCTGGCATCCGCGTTCCGTCGGCTCGCGGCACGGGCCGCCGCGGCGGCCTCCCCGCGCGTCGACGACCGCGATCGCGGCCCGGATCGCGACGAACCTCCCGTGTCATAACGCGGTCGCCGCGGGTGCCAGGATGAGCGCATGCGTGCACTCGTCACCGGTGGAAACGGATTCGTCGGCTCCCACGTGGTGGCGGCGTTGCTCGAGGCGGGCCACGAGGTGGTCGCCACCGTGCGCGAGCCCGACGACCCCGCACGCACCGCGGCGCTCCGCGCGCTCGGCGACGCGCATCCGGGTCGCCTCACGGTGCGGCACGGCGAACTGCTCGTCGAGGGCTCCTTCGATGAGGCGATGGACGGCTGCGACACCGTGCTGCACGTCGCGAGCCCGTTCCTCATGGCCGAGCAGATCAGCGACCCGCAGACGCAGCTCATCGAGCCCGCCCTCACCGGCACCCGCAACGTGCTCGGCTCGGCCACGCGCACCGCATCCGTCACCCGCGTCGTGCTCACCTCCACCATCGGCGCCATGTTCGGCGACTACAGCGACGTGCTCGAGATCCCGGATCGGGTGCTGCGCGAGGAGCACTGGAACTCGACGAGCACCCTCGAGCGCGAGCCGTACCACTACTCGAAGACGCTCGCCGAGCGCGAGGCGTGGCGGCTGCACGCCGAACAGGACCGCTGGTCGCTCGTGACCGTCAACCCCGGGCTCGTGCTCGGGCCGGCGCTCGCCGCGGGCAGCGTCTCGGGCAGCCTGTTCCTCTTCGACGAGCTCATCGGCGGCACCCTGTGGTTCGGGGTGCCCGACATCGCCTTCGCCCCCGTCGACGTGCGCGAGGTGGCGCTCGCCCACGTGCGCGCCGCCGAACGCCGCGAGGTGGGCGGGCGCGTGATCGTGTCGCGCGACACCATGGTGGCCTTCATCGACTTCGCCCGGATGGTGCGCGCCCAGCAGCCGCGCCTGCCCCGCGTCGCCCGCACGGTGCTGCCCACCTGGCTGCTGCGGATGGTGGGGCCGGCCTTCGGACTCGACCGCGCGTTCATCGAGAACCACGTCGGCATCCGCTTCGCCCTCGACAACACCCGCTCGATCGCGGAGCTGGGGATCGCGTACCGGCCCGTCGAGGAGACCATGCGCGACCACGTGGCCGCCTGGCGGCAACTGCACGGCCGCTAGAAAAGACGGTGTGCTCGGGGCCCGGTTCAGGGAAGAATCGTGGCCATGTCGGACACGCGCGAACCGGACGAGACGCCTCGCACCATCCCGCCGCCGCCGAGCGCCGACGCGCCCGCGCCGGGAGCCGCGCCGGGTTCGATCTTCGCGCCACCGCCCGAGCCGGTGGAGGAGGTGGAGGACACCGTCGTCGTGACGCCGGCCGAGCCGCAGGACGACGACGTGGAGGACACCCTCGAGGTGGTGCCCGCGGCTGCAGTCGAGGAGGTCGAGGACACGGTCGTCGTGGATCACCCCGCGGTCGAGGAGGAGGTGGAGGACACCGTGGTGGTGGACTCCCCGGTCGCCGAGGAGGTGGAGGACACCGTCGTCGTGGACTCGCCGGTCGCGGCGGAACCGGTGGCCGCCGAGGTACCCGAACCCGTGATCGAGGTCGCGCCGGTCGAGGCGGTGGCGGAGCCGACGCCGGTGCCTGAGCCCATGGTCGAGCCCGCACCGGAGCCCGAAGTTGCCGTGCCCGCGCCCGCGCCCGCACCGCCGCCCGTCAAGAAGAGCCGGGCGCTGGTCTTCGTGATCGTCGGCGTCATCGTGGCGGCGCTCGCCGCGCTCGCGGTCGTGCTGCTCATCGTGTTCCAGCCGATGTCGGGCACCCCGCAGGCGTCCGAGACGCCGAGCGACGAGGCCACCACCGACGCACCGACGCCCACGCCGACGCCGACGCCCACGCCATCCGAACCGGTCAACGGCGGCCCCGTCGAGCAGGTCGACGACGACGGATCGCTCGGCTCGTTCTCGAACCCCGGCCCGCCCGGATCGGTGGTCACCTTCACCGACTTCGCGGGCGCGAACCAGTGGCAGGTGGCGGTGACCGCCGGCGCGCAGGACGCGACGGCCCAGGTGGCGCAGGCCTCGGCCGCCAACCCGGCGCCGGCCGCCGGCAACGTGTACGTGCTCGTGCCGATCAGCTACACCTACCTCGGTGCGGGCACCGGCTACCCGGCGCTCGGCGTGACCCCCACGCTCATCAGCCAGGACCGCTCGTACATCGTGGCCGACGTCGAGTTCCCGGATGCGCTGCCCGACGCCGCCGCCGTGGCGAACGGCGCGACCGTCAACACCAACGCCGTCTTCGAGGTGCCCGCGTCGGCCGTGAGCGGCAGCATCGTCCGGCTGACCTCGGCCTGGCACGCCCACGCCCACGTGAGCGTCGGCTGACCCGCGGGCCGCGTCAGCCCTCGAGCAGCTCGCTCAGCTCGAGCCAGCGATCCTCGAGCTGCGCCGCCTCGGCGTCGAACGCCGCCAGCTCCTGCTGCAGGCGCTGCAGGCCGGCGTAGTCGGACGGGTCGGCGGCGGCGAACGCGGCGTGCTGCGCGGTGATCGCATCCGCCACCTTCCCCATGCGGCGATCGACGGATGCGAGCTCCTTCTCGAGGGTGCGGCGCTCGGCGCCGGAGAGCGTGGCAGCGGGCGGTCTCGATACGCCGCCTTCGGCGGCTACTCGACCAGCGGGAGGGGCAGCGGAGAGTTTCAGGTACTCGTCCACGCCGCCGGGGAGGTGCCGCATCCGCCCGCCGAGGATCGCGTACTGCTGGTCGGTGACGCGCTCGAGCAGGTAGCGGTCGTGGCTGACGACGAGCAGGGTGCCGGGCCAGGAGTCGAGCAGGTCCTCCATGGCGGCGAGCATGTCGGTGTCGAGGTCGTTGGTGGGCTCGTCGAGGATGAGCACGTTCGGCTCGTCGAGCAGGATGAGCAGCAGCTGCAGTCGCCGCTTCTGGCCGCCCGAGAGGTCCTTCACGGGGGTGGAGAGCTGCGCGTTCGAGAAGCCGAGCCGCTCGAGCAGCTGACCGGGCGTGAGCTCGGCACCCCCGCCCACCCGGTAGCTCGCGCGCTGCCGGCCCACGACATCCGCCACCCGGTCGTCCGCGATCTCGTCGAGCTCGGCGAGGCGCTGGTCGAGCACGGCGAGCTTCACCGTCTTGCCGCGCTTCACCCGCCCGGTGCCGGGCGCCACGGTGCCCGCGACGAGCCCGAGCAGCGTCGACTTGCCGGCGCCGTTGACGCCCAGGATGCCGGTGCGCTCGCCCGGGGCGATGCGCCAGGTGACGTCGTGCAGCACCTCGCGGCCGTCGAAGGCGACCGAGACGTCCTCGAGGTCGACGACGTCCTTGCCGAGGCGCGAGGTGGCGAGCCTCTCGAGCGACACCCGGTCGCGCACGGGCGGCACGTCGGCGATGAGCTGGTTGGCGGCGTCGATGCGGAACTTCGGCTTGCTCGTGCGGGCGGGGGCGCCGCGGCGCAGCCAGGCGAGCTCCTTGCGCATCAGGTTCTGCCGCTTCGACTCGGAGGCCGCCGCCATCCGGTCGCGCTCCACCCGCTGCAGCACGTAGGCCGCATAGCCCCCCTCGAAGGGCTCGACGATGCCGTCATGCACCTCCCAGGTGTCGGTGGAGACCTCGTCGAGGAACCACCTGTCGTGGGTGACCACGACGAGCCCGCCCTGGTTCTTCGACCAGCGCTGCTTCAGGTGCTCGGCGAGCCAGGCCACGCCCTCCACGTCGAGGTGGTTGGTGGGCTCGTCGAGGAACACGACGTCCCAGTCGCGGCTGAGCAGCGCCGCGAGCGCCACCCGGCGGCGCTGGCCCCCCGAGAGCTCGCCGAGGCGCGCCTCGAAGGGGATGCCGCCGAGCAGGCCCCGGATCACGTCGCGCACCTTCGCGTCGCCCGCCCACTCGTGCTCGGCGCGGTCGCCGACCACCGCGTGGTGCACGGTCTCGTCCTCGGGCAGCGTGTCGGCCTGGTCGAGCATGCCGATGCGGGTGCCGCCGCGCACGGTGACGCGGCCGGCATCCGGCTGCTGGCGCCCCGCCAGGATGCGCAGCAGCGTCGACTTGCCGTCGCCGTTGCGGCCGACGACGCCGATGCGGTCGCCCTCGTCGAGGCCCACCGTCACGTCATCGAAGACGTCCTTGGTGGGGTAGGAGAGCGAGATGCCTTCGGCGCCGAGCAGGTGTGCCATGTCGCCTCCAGGCTAGACGACCGCGTCCGCTCCTCCCCCGCGGCGACGGGGTCTGGCACGATCGACGCATCCGACGCACAATGAGGGGGTGCAGCCCGTGAACGACCCGCAGATCTGGACGCTCATCGGCGTCTTCGCGGCCGTGATGCTCGGCGGCATGACGCTCACCACCACGCTCCTCATGCGCACGATCACCGCCTCTATCGGCGGACTGCGCGGCGAGATGAACGGGCGATTCGACGGGCTGCGCGGTGAGATGAACGGGCTGCGCGGCGAGATGAACGCCCGGTTCGACGCCGTCGAGACGAAGATCGAGCACCTCGACCGCGACGTGGCCGCACTCACGCGCAAGGTGTGGGGCGAGACCGAGCGCTGAGCCTCTCAGCCGGCGGAGGCCTCGCGGGCGATGTGGCTGCGGGCGTGCTCCACGGCCGCGGGCAGCTCGGTGAAGAGGTGCTTGTGGTGGCGGAGGGCGCCCAGCACCCCGACCGTGCGGAACAGCTCGACGTGCCCCTCGCGCACCCCCTTGATGAGCACCGTGATGCCGCGGGCCTCGAGCCGCTGCACGATCTCGCTCAGCACGTGCGCGCCGGTGGCGTCCACGAGCTCGAGCTGCGACATCCGCAGGATCACCACCGACACCCCGTCGAGCGAGGTGACCGTGTCGAACACCCGGTCGGCGGCGGCGAAGAACAGCGGCCCGTCGAGGCGGATGATCGCGATGCGCTCGTCGCCCGGCACCGGCTCACCGGGGATCGGCTCGCGCGTGACCCCGGTGGCGCGCGAGAGGCTGCGGATCGCGAACACGCCCGCCACGAGCATGCCGATGACGACCGCCACGATGAGGTCGACCGAGATGGTGACGATCGCCGTGATGACGAAGGCCACCGCATCCGCCCGCGTCGAGCGCAGGATGCTGCGCACGGTCGCAGCGTGCACCATGCGCACGGCCGTCACCATGAGCACGCCCGAGAGCGCCGCGAGCGGGATGAGCCCCACCGGCTGCGCCGCGACGAGCACCACGAGCAGCAGCACGATCGCGTGGGTCACCGAGGCGAGCCGGGTCTTCGCACCGGAGCGCACGTTGACGGCGGTGCGGGCGATCGCGCCCGTGGCGGGCATGCCGCCGAAGAGGCCGGCCGCGACCGAGGCGAGGCCCTGGCCGACGAGTTCGCGGTCGGGGTCGTAGGGGCCCGTGTCGGCGAGGGATGCCGCGACCCGCGCCGAGAGCAGCGACTCGATCGCCGCGAGCGCCGCGACCGTGAGCGCCGGCAGCGCGAGCGCGCCGAGGGTGCCGAGGCCGAACGCGGGCAGCGACGGGGGCGGCAGCGAGTGCGGCAGCTCGCCGATGTCGGCGAGCGGCGTCGGCAGCCAGAGCGCGAGCAGCGTGACGACGGCGATGCCGACGAGCGAGCCCGGGATCGCCTTGTGCAGCTTCGGCAGCAGCACCATGCACGCCGCGACGATCGCGACCGCCCCGAGCGCCCACGCCAGGTAGAGCGGGTCGGCATGCACGAGCGCGGTCACCGCGGTGACGACGACGTTCGTGTGGGCGGCGGCGTCGGCATCCGCCCGGGTGAGCGCGGGCACCTGCTGCAGGAAGATGATGACGGCGATGCCGAGGGTGAAGCCCTCGATCACCGGCCAGGGGATGAACGACACCGCGCGCCCGAGCCGCAGCACCCCCGCGACGAGCACCACGACGCCGGCCATGAGGCTCACGAGCGCGACCGCGCCGATGCCGTGGCTCGCGACGATCGGCGCGAGCACCACGACCATCGCACCCGTCGGCCCCGACACCTGCACGTTCGAGCCGCCGAACACGGCCGCCACGACGCCCGCGACGATCGCGGTGATGAGCCCCGCCTCCGCCCCGGCACCCGAGGAGATGCCGAAGCCGAGCGCGAGCGGCAGCGCCACGATGCCCACCGTGAGCCCCGCGAGCAGGTCGGCGCGCCAGCTGCGGCGCAGCGGGCGGTAGTCGGATGCCGCGGGCAGCAGGCGGCGCACGGCCGCGACCCCGCTCATCGGGGCAGCTCGGGCAGGGCGGCGACGTCGGCCGCGCGGGCCTCGTCGTCGGCGACGATCGCGCCGAGCAGGCGGCGCGCGACCGCGAGCAGCTCGGCGGCATCCGGATGCGCGATCCGGTAGTACACGTGGCTCGCGCGGCGCTCCGACACCACGAGGCGGTGCCGGCGCAGCACGGCGAGGTGCTGGGAGAGGTGCGAGGCCTCGAGGCCGGTGGCCTCCTGCAGCTTGGCCACACTGTGCTCATCGCCGTCGGCGAGCAGCTCGAGCAGGCGGATGCGGAACGGGTGCGCGAGCCCCTTGAACAGGCCCGCCTTCACCTCGTACAGCGGGCGCTGCGTCTGACTTATCGGCATGATGAAGTCATCATATCGCCAGACGCCACCTGCCTTTTCCGCAACTCAGGACATCATCCGCTTTCCCGCCCCGGCATCCCCCACCCCACCGGTTCTTCCTGAGTTGCGGAATCCGCGCGGTTTCGCAACTCAGGAACTTCGCGCGAAAGGGCGGCGCGCGGATGCGGATTCCGCGTCGGCTCCTGAGTTACGGAATCCGCCGGATGGGCGGGGACGCCCGGATGGGCCGCCGCGAGAGCGCGGTCGGGGGTCCGCCGCGTCAGTCCCCCACGATGCGCGCGCCGTGCACGGGCCCGGTGGCGCGCACGACGTTGAGGCGGGCCGCCGAGAGGGCGACCTGCAGCTCGAGTGCCGAGTCGACATCCGAGGTGAGGAAGGCGACCGTGGGCCCGGAACCGGAGACGATGCCGGCGAGCGCGCCGTTCTGCTCGCCCAGTTCGAGCACGTCGGCGAGCGAGGGCTCCAGGTGCAGGGCGGGCGCCTGCAGGTCGTTGTGCATCGCGTCGGCGAGCATGTGGGCGTCGCCCGCACGCAGCGCCTGCAGCACGTTCGCCTCGACGCTCGGACGCGGGTCGGCAGGGTAGATGTCCTGTGCGTGGCGGGTGCGGTGCTCGTCGAGCTCGCGGTACACGGCGGGCGTCGAGAGCCCGAACTCGGCGAGCGCGAGCACCCAGTGGAAGGTGCCCTTCGCGAGCGCGGGCGACAGTTCGTCGCCGCGGCCGGTGCCGATCGCCGTGCCGCCCGTGAACGCGAACGGCACATCCGCGCCGAGCTTTCGGGCGAGGTCGAGCAGCTCCTCGCGTGGCAGCTCGGTGCCCCACAGCGCGTCGCACGCGAGCAGGGTGGCCGCGGCATCCGCCGAACCGCCGCCCATGCCGCCCGTCACGGGCACGTGCTTCTCGATCTCGATGTGGGCGCCGCCCGTGTAGCCCGTGCGGGCCGCGAGCAGCCGCGCCGCGCGGATGGCGATGTTGGAGCCGTCGAGCGGCACCCGCGACAGCTCGACGGACCCGTTCACCTCGACCGAGAAGTCGGGGGCGTCGGAGACCCGGACGTCCTCGTAGAGCGACACCGCCTGGTAGGCGATCGCGACGTCGTGGTACTGCTCGTCGTCGAGGGCCCCCACCTTGAGGAAGACGTTGATCTTCCCCGGCGCCTTGACGTGCACCGATGCGCGCCCGGAGGTGGTCATTCCTCCACCCTAGGGGGTCGTCGAGGGCTCGCTTCGACCCGCGGCCCGCGCGACCCGCAGGAAGTCGGCCACCGTCAGCTGCTCGCCGCGCGCCGTCGGGTCCACCCCCGCCGCCTCGAGCACGGCGGATGCGGCGGCCGAGCCGCCGAGGCGGTCGGCGAGCGACTGGCGCAGCATCTTGCGGCGCTGGCCGAAGGCGGCATCCACGAGGGCGAAGGTGGCGAGGCGCTCGGCATCCGTCCCCGGCAGCTCGGCGGCACGGCGGAAGCCGACGAGCACCGAGTCGACGTTCGGCACCGGCCAGAACACCTGACGGCTGATGGTGCCGGCGATCGACCACACGCCGTACCAGGCGGCCTTGACGCTCGGCGAGCCGTAGACCCGCGAGCCGGGGTCGGCGGCGAGCCGGTGGCCGACCTCCGCCTGCACCATGACGAGCGCGCGTTCGAGGCTCGGCACGACGTGCAGCAGGTGCAGCAGCACCGGCACCGAGACGTTGTACGGCAGGTTGGCGACGAGGGCGGTGGGCTCGCCCGCGACGCCCTCGACGCGCAGCGCGTCGGCGTCGACCACCTGGAGCGGGGCGCCCGGCTGCATCGCCTCGACCGTGCGGGGCAGCTGATCCGCGAGCCGGTGGTCGATCTCGATCGCCGTCACGCGGGCGCCCGCCTCGAGCAGGCCGAGCGTGAGCGAGCCGAGGCCCGGCCCGACCTCCACGACGTGGGCGCCCGCCTCGATGCCGGAGGCGCGCACGATCTTGCGCACCGTGTTGCCGTCGACGACGAAGTTCTGCCCGAGCTTCTTGGTGGGCTGCAGCTCGAGCTGCTCCGCCAGGTCCCGGATCTCGGCCGGCCCGAGAAGCGCGCTCATGCGGAGGGCTCGAAGGGGCCGGGCGGGGCGTCGACGGGCTCGTCGTCCCAGTGGCCGTAGACGAGCTCGGTGTTGGAGGCGATCTGCGCGGCCAGCATCGACGCATCCGTGCCGAGGTGCGCCGCCATCGCGCGCAGGGTGTGCGGGATGAGGTACGGGGCGTTGGGCCGCCCGCGGAACGGGGTCGGGGTCAGGTACGGCGCGTCCGTCTCGATGAGGATGCGCGAGCGCGGGATCACCTCGAGCGCCTCACGCAGCGCGGGGGCGTTCTTGAACGTCACCGTGCCCGCGAAGGAGAGGTACCAACCGCGGTCCGCGACCAGCTGCGCGAGGGCCGCGTCGCCCGAGAAGCAGTGGAACACGACGCGCTCGGGCGCCCCCACCCGGTCGAGCGTCTCGACGATCTCGCGGTGCGCATCCCGGTCGTGGATCTGCAGCGCCAGCCCGTGCCGCTTCGCGATGTCGATGTGCGCCTCGAACGAGCAGTACTGCGCGTCGATCCCGGCATCGCCCTCGGTGCGGAAGAAGTCGAGCCCCGTCTCCCCCACCGCCCGCACGCGCGGTCGCGCCGCGAGCTCGTCGATGCCGGCCAGGTGCTCGTCGAGCAGCCCGGCGGCCACCAGCTCGGGCGCGTCGTTGGGGTGGATGGCGACCGCCGCGAGCACGCGCGGCTCGCGGGATGCCACCTCGGCGCTCCAGCGCGAGGTCGCGAGGTCGGTGCCCACCTGCACGACCCCCTTCACCCCCACCGCGGAGGCGCGGTCGAGGTGCTCGCGGTAGTCGAGCGGCTCGCCGGAGTCGGCGACCTCGAGGTGCGTGTGGTTGTCGTACACCGGCACGACGAGCGCCTCCGGCAGGGGCGGGTAGTCCCGGGGCGGCCCGTCCGGAGCCTCCCTCGCGCGCAGGAACGCGTCGGTCACGCGGCTCCCGCGTCGGCGCCCGGCTCCTCGATGCGCGGGAACAGCGCCTCGAGGGCCGACACGGTCGACCCGGCCGGCAGCTGCCCCCAGGTGCCCGCCTCGCGCAGCGGCTGCGCCGTCAGCGCACCGAGGGTCGGCTCCGCCCCGAGGGCGGCCCACAGCTTCTCGGTCGCCTTCGGGAGCACGGGGCTCAGCAGCACCGCGAGCGCACGCAGGCCCTCGCTCGCCGTGTACAGCACGGTGTCGAGCCGCGACGCCTGCGCCTCGTCCTTGGCGAGCACCCACGGCTCCTGCTCGGTGATGTAGCCGTTCAGCGCGTCGACGACCGTCCACACGGATGCGATCGCCTCGTTGATCGCGAACGACTCGATCGCCGCATCCGCCGCCGCGACCGCCCGCGCGGTCGTGTTCTGGATGTCGAGGTCGGCATCCGCGTACTCCCCCGGCGCCGGCAGCACGCCGCCGCGGTAGCGGGCGACCATCGCGACGACGCGGGAGGCGAGGTTTCCGAAACCGTTGGCGAGCTCGGCCTGGTAGCGGGCGGAGAGGTCCTCCCAGCTGAACGAGCCGTCCTGCCCGAAGGTGATGGCGCGCAGGAAGTAGTAGCGGAACGCGTCCGACCCGAAGGTGTCGGTGATCTGGTTCGGGGCGATGCCGGTGAGCTTCGACTTCGACATCTTCTCGCCGCCGACCAGCAGCCAGCCGTGGCCGAACACCTTGTGCGGCACGGGCAGCCCGGCCGCCATGAGCATGGCGGGCCAGATGACGGCGTGGAAGCGGGCGATGTCCTTGCCGACCAGGTGGTAGGCGGGCCAGCGACGCGCGAACTCGGCCTCGTCGGTGCCGTAGCCGACCGCGGTGACGTAGTTCAGCAGCGCGTCGAACCACACGTAGACGACGTGGCTCGGATCCCACGGCACCTTGATGCCCCAGTCGAAGCTCGACCGCGAGATCGACAGGTCGGCGAGCCCCTGCCGCACGAACTGCACGATCTCGTTGCGCACGCTCTCCGGCTGGATGAAGTCGGGCTGCGTCTCGTAGAGGTCGAGCAGCGCATCCTCGAACTGGCTCATCTTGAAGAAGTAGTTCTTCTCGCGCAGGATCTCGACCGGGCGCGAGTGGATGCGGCACACGAGCTGGCCGGCGTACTCGCCCTCGGTCGCCGTCTCGAGGTCGTCGAGCTGCTTGTACTCCTCGCAGCCGACGCAGTAGTAGCCCTCGTACTCGCCCGCGTAGATGAATCCGTCGTCGTACAGCTTCTGCAGGAAGACGGCCACGGCATCCTCGTGGCGCCTGTCGGTGGTGCGGATGAAGTCGTCGTTGGCGATGTCGATCGTCTCGAGCAGCGGCTTCCACGCCGACTCGACGAGCTGGTCGGCCCACTGCTTCGGCTCGACGCCGTTCGCGGCGGCGGTGCGCAGGATCTTCTGGCCGTGCTCGTCGGTGCCGGTGAGCAGCCAGGTGTCGTCGCCCGCCTGACGGTGCCAGCGGGCGAGCACGTCGGCCGCCACCTCCGTGTACGCGTGGCCGATGTGGGGCACGTCGTTGACGTAGAAGATGGGCGTCGTGATGAAGAAGCTCTCGCCGGATGGCATGCGCACGAGTCTAGTTGCGCGTCCCGTTCCGTGACGGCGGGCGGATGGCACCCGGTACCCTGCCGGGATGGAACGCTGGGCCACCCTCGACGAGATCATCGCGGCACGCACCCGCATCGCGGAGTCGCTGAACGGCTGGGCGCAGCCGGAGGCGCACGGCATCGGCTTCGTGCCGCTCGGCGAGGAGCCGCGCCCGGAGCACTTCCCCGTGGCGAACCGCGCCGAGCATGTGCTGCCGGGCGTCGTCGCGGCGTGGGTGCTCGGCTACCGGCGCGGCTCGTGCGTGCTCGAGGTCTCGCGCACCCAGCTCGACCAGATCATCGAGCGACTCGAGCCGGCCGAGGCGTGCGACATCCCGCATCCGAACCTGTGGATGTGGCGCGACACCTTCCGCACGGCGCTCGACGGCGGCGCGGCGGGGCGGCTCGTGGCGGTGTTCCTCGGCTCGCTCGAGGATGAGGTTCCGGGGCCGGAGGCGGCGGCGTTCCGCGCGGCGCTCGGTGGCTGATCGCGGATCTCGATACACCGCGCTCCGCGCGGCACCCGATCAGCGGGGGTTCCTGAGGGCGGCCTCGTAGAGTTCGCGGCGGCTGAGGCCGGTGGCCTCGGCGACCTCGGCGGTCGCGTCCTTGAGTCGGGTGCCGGATGCCGTGAGGGCGCGCACCTGCGCGAGCGCGTCGTCGAAGGAGGCCGTGGCGGGCGCGGCACCCGCGACGACGAGCACGAGCTCGCCGCGGGTGCCGTCGGCGAAGCGCTCGGCGAGCTCGGCGAGGGTGCCGCGGGCCACCTCCTCGTGCAGCTTGGTGAGCTCGCGGCAGACGGCCGCCCGGCGCTCGGGACCGAACGCGGCGGCCAGGTCGGCGAGCGCATCCGCCACCCGGTGCGGCGACTCGAAGAACACGAGGGTGCGCGACTCGGCGGTGAGCGCCCGCAGGGCGGCGAGGCGGCCCTTGCGCGGCAGGAAGCCCTCGAAGCAGAACCGGTCGGTGGGCAGCCCCGACACCGCGAGCGCCGTCAGCACCGCCGAGGGGCCGGGGATCGCGGTCACCGTGACCCCCGCATCCGCCGCGGCCGCGACGAGCGGGAAGCCGGGATCCGAGACGGTCGGCATGCCGGCATCCGAGAGCACGAGCACGTCGCCGTCGCGGGCGAGCTCGACGAGTTCGGCCGCGCGGGCGGACTCGTTGTGCTCGTGCAGCGCGACGAGCCGCGGACGGTTCTCGACCCCGAGCGCGCGCAGCAGCTGCACGGTCGTGCGGGTGTCCTCGGCGGCGATCACCTCCGCGTTCTCGAGCGCCTCCACGAGCCGCCGCGACGCGTCACCGAGGTTGCCGATGGGCGTCGCCGCGAGGATGATCACCCCCTCATCCTGCCGCGCCGGGCGCCTCCGGCCACACCTCGTGTTCGTGCTCCTGCACGAGCAGCCGGCCACGCCAGCTCGGGTACACACCCGTGTCCTCGACGGCGTCGAGCCATTCCGCCATCTCGGGGGTGAGCCGCCGCCCGGCCGCGGTGCGGGTGAGGCGGTCCCACGAGAGCGGGCCGAAGGTCTGGCGCGAGGTACCGCGGTACGGCTGGTCGCCCGTCGTGGCGAGCAGCCGACGGATGGCGGCCTGCCCCGACCGCGGCGGCCACGGGTACGGTTCCGTCGAGCCCCACCTGGCTCCCGCCTGGGCCGCCAGGTACAGCGCGGTGCCCTCCGGCGCCTCCGCGAGCACCGGATCCACGAGCAGCTCGGTCCCGGAGACGGTACCGACACCGTCACGCGAGAACGAGTCGATCACGACGGGCACCCGCCGGTCATCGCGCGGCCGTCGCATCCACCTCACGACCACCGGATGGGGCGAGAGCCGCCGCACCTCCGCGGCGAGCGTCTCGAGCAACTCGGTCACGGGCACGACGGTACCGGCGGATGCGGCGGGCGCCCAGCAGGGCGCGGCTACGATTCCGGCATGGATGCGCGCGCCGAGGAGTTCGAGCGCGCCGTCCGCGGCGGCGGCCCGGTCGCCCTCCCGACCGCGGGCGGCGGGCGGGGCGCCCCCGCGCCCCTCGGCTCGCGCCTCGACGAGCGCTGGCAGCGCTGGATGGCCGACCCCCGCATCCGCCGCGCCTGGGACCGGGGCGCGCCCGCCGCCGTGCTCGCCGTCGCCGCGGCGCTGCGCCTCGTGGCGCTCGACCACCCGCACGAACTCGTCTTCGACGAGACCTACTACGTGAAGGACGCCTACACCCTCTCGCACCTCGGCTACGAGGCGCGGTGGCCCGACGGTGCCAACGACTCCTTCACCTCCGGCAATGCCGACGTGTACACGAGCGACCCCTCCTTCGTCGTGCATCCGCCGCTCGGCAAGTGGATCATCGCCGCCGGGATGGCGTTGTTCGGCACCGACAGCGCCTTCGGCTGGCGCTTCGGCATCGCGCTCGTCGGCGTGCTGCTGGTCGGGCTCGTGATGCTCGTCGGCAAGACGCTGTTCCGTTCGACGACGCTCGCCGTGCTCGCGGGCGGGCTCATCGCGATCGACGGCAACGCGATCGTCATGAGCCGCGTCTCGTTGCTCGACGGGGCGGTCGCGTTCTTCGCCCTGCTCGGCACCTGGTTCGTGCTGCTCGACCGGCGGTGGGCGGAACGCCGGATCGGACCGTGGGTCGCCGCACGCGCGGCCGCGGGCCGCCCCAGCGGCTGGGGTCCCGTGTGGTGGTGGCGGCCCTGGCTGCTGGCCGCCGCGGTCGCCTTCGGCTGCGCCACGAGCGTCAAATGGAACGGCCTCTACTTCCTCGCCGTGTTCGGGCTGTACACGGTCGTGTCGGATGCCTTCCTGCGCAAACGCGCCGGCATCGAGTTCTGGGGCACCGGCACCCTGCTGCGCCAGGCCCCCGTCAACGCGCTGCTGCTCGTGCCGCTCGCCCTCGCCGTGTACGTGACGAGCTGGCTCGGCTGGTTCACGAGCGACGACGGCTACTACCGCCACTGGCTCGAGGACAGCGGCGGCGAGGCCTGGACGGGCGCCTTCGCCTGGGTGCCGCACACCCTGCAGAACTGGTGGCACTACCAGACGTCGATCATGAACTACCACGTGGGCCTCACGACCCCGCACACCTACCAGGCGAATCCGCTCACCTGGCTGTTCCTCACCCGCCCGACGAGCATGCACTACCAGTCGTTCGACGACGGCACGGCGCAGGCGATCCTCGACATCGCCAACCCGCTCATCTGGTGGGGCGCCACCGCGGCCGTCGTGTTCCTCGTCGTGCGCGTGGTGCGGGGGCTGCTCGCGCGGCGTCCCGTCGCGACGGATGCGTTCATCCTGACCGGCATGGCCGCGGGCTACCTGCCGTGGCTGCTGTACCTGAACCGCACGGTGTTCCAGTTCTACACGATCGCCTTCGAGCCGTTCATGATCCTCGCGCTCACCGCCGCCCTCGCCGCCATCGCGGGGCGCGCGACGGATGCGGAGCCCCGCCGCACCGCCGGACTCGCCACCGTGGGCGTGTACCTCGGGCTCGTCGTCATCGTGTCGGCGTACTTCCTGCCCATGTGGACCGCGATGCGCCTGCCGATCGCGTTCATCTTCAGCCACTACTGGCTGCACTCCTGGATCTAGAGGGGACCTCACCGACGACGGGCGCCCCGTCGAGGGGCGTCCGTCGTGGTTTCGATACACCGCCTTCGCGCGGCACTCAACCAGCGGGGAAACACAGCGCGGCCGCAGGCCGCACCTCAGCGCATCCGCTCACCGCGCCCCGACATTCATCCTCGCGGCACGCTGCCGTCATCCCGGCGACGGACGCCCGCCCGCGGGGCGCGTCCGTAGCGTGGCGGCATGCACTCCCCCACCACGCTGCGGATCGACGGGCGGGCGATCGTCGAGAACACCCGCCGCATCGCCGCGTCGACGCGCGCGGAGGTGATGGCGGTCGTGAAGGCCGACGGCTTCGGCCACGGCCGCGCCGCCCTGCTGGCGCTCGAGGCGGGGGCGACGCGCCTCGGCGTGACGAGCATCGAGGAGGCGCTGCCGCTGCGCTGGGCCGGCGTCGAGGCGCCCATCCTCAGCTGGCTGAACCCGGTCGACGCCGACATCGTGTCGGCACTGCGGCACCGCATCGAGCTGGCGGCCCCGAGCCTCGCGCACCTGGCGCGCATCGCCTCCGAGGCGCGGCGGCTGGGAGCCCGGGCATCCGTGCACCTGCACCTCGACACCGGGATGTCTCGCGACGGCGCCCCGGCATCCGACTGGCGCACGATGTGCGCGCTCGCCCGCGAGTACGAGCGCGAGGGCACCGTGCGGGTGGTCGGCATCATGAGCCACCTGGCGCGCGCCGACGAGCCGGGGCATCCGCTCACCGTGCGGCAGCGGCTGCTCACGGATGCGGCCGCCCGCACCGCCCGCAGCCGCGGCCTCACCCCCCGCTTCGTGCACCTCGCGGCGACGGCGGCGACCCTCACCGACCCGAGCACCCACTTCGACCTCGTGCGGGTGGGTGCGGGCCTCTACGGCATCGACCCCTCGCGCACGACGACGCTCCGCGGCGCCATGACCCTCACGACCCACGTCACCACGGTGCGCGAGGTGCGCGCCGGCACCCCGGTCGGCTACGGCGCCGGCTACCTGACGCGGGAGGCGACGCGGCTCGCGCTCGTGCCGCTCGGCTACGCGGACGGCATCCCGCGCGCCCTGTCGCCGGATGCGCGGGTGCTCGTGCGCGGACGCCGCGTGCCGATCGCGGGCGCCGTCTCGATGGACCAGCTCGTGCTCGACGTGGGCGGCATGCCGGTGCAGGCGGGCGAGGAGGTGACCGTGTTCGGTCCGGGGGATGCGGGCGAGCCGACGCTCGCCGAGTGGGCCGGCTGGGCGGGCACGATCGAGCACGAGCTCGTCACCCGGGTGGGTCCGCGCGTGCATGTGGAGGCGGCCGCGTGACCGCGCCGCGGGTGGTCGTGATCGGCGGCGGCACCTCGAGCGAGCACGAGGTGTCGCTCGCCTCCGCCGCCGGCATCGCCGACGCCCTCGACCCGGAGCGTTTCGACGTGGTGCGGCTCGGCATCCGCCCCGACGGCACCTGGACGGGGCCGGAGGGCCCGCTGCCGGGCGACCTCGCGGGCGCCGTGGCGGTGCTCGAGCGGGCGGATGTGGTGGTGCCTGCCCTGCACGGCCCGCGCGGGGAGGACGGCACGCTCGCCGCCCTGCTCGACCTCGTGGGGGTGCCCTACGTCGGTTCGGGGGTCGTCGCGGGCGCCGTCGCGATGAGCAAGCACGCCACCAAGGCGGTCGCCGCCGCGGTGGGCGTCGCGAGCGCCGACGGAATCCTCGTGCACGACGCCCGCGACCCGCGCCTGGCGGGGCTCAAGCCGCCGCTCGTCGTGAAGCCGGACCGGGCGGGCTCGAGCCACGGGGTCACGGTCGTGCGGGAAGCGGGCGGGCTGGCCGCCGCGGTGCAGACGGCGCTCGCCTTCGACACCGCCGTGCTCGTGGAGCGCTTCGTGCGCGGCCGGGAGATCGACGTGGCCGTCATCGAGCACGCCGACGGGTCGCTGCGCTGCCTGCCGCCGCTCGAGATCGTGGTGCCGGAGGGCGGCATCTTCGACGCCGAGGCGAA
Organism: Protaetiibacter intestinalis; assembly: GCF_003627075.1. Lineage (NCBI taxonomy): Bacteria > Bacillati > Actinomycetota > Actinomycetes > Micrococcales > Microbacteriaceae > Protaetiibacter > Protaetiibacter intestinalis. The sequence goes on from NZ_CP032630.1 coordinate 556,321, forward strand.
GTACGCGCGCGAGCCCGACTTCCGGGTGCCGGCGCCCGTGCCGCCGGCACTGCTCGCCGAGCTGGAGGGCGCCGCGCTCGCCGTGTTCCGCGCCGTCGGGGCCCGCGGGCTCGCCCGGGTCGACTTCTTCGCCACGGATGCCGGGCTGTTGCTCAACGAGCTGAACACCTTCCCCGGCTTCACCCCGCGCTCGCAGGTGCCGCGCATGGCCGCAGCCGCCGGCATCGGCTACCCCGAACTCGTCGAGCAGCTCGTCGAGACGGCCCTCGCGACGGCCGAGCCGCACCGCATCCGACGCCGGCTGGGGGTTGCAACAGACCGCAACACTTCGCCCGCGCCGGTAGCCTGAACGGATGCCGAACAGCGACGTCGCCCCCACCCCGGACCACGCCTGGGGCTTCCGCACCCGCGCCATCCACGCGGGCAACATCCCCGACGGCGTGCACGGATCCCGCGCCCTGCCGATCTACCAGACGAGCGCCTTCGTCTTCGACGACACCGCGGATGCCGCCGCCCGCTTCGCGCTGCAGAAGTACGGCAACATCTACTCCCGCGTCGCGAACCCCACCGTCGCCTCCTTCGAGGAGCGGATCGCCTCGCTCGAGGGCGGGCTCGGGGCGGTCGCCACCTCCTCCGGCCTCGGCGCCGAGTTCATCACCTTCGCCTCGCTCGCGGGCGCGGGCGACCACATCGTCGCCGCCTCGAGCCTCTACGGCGGCTCGGTCACCCAGCTCGACGTGACGCTGCGCCGCTTCGGCGTCGACACCACCTTCGTCACCGGCACCGACCCGGCCGACTACGCGGCCGCCATCACCGAGAAGACGAAGCTCATCTTCGTCGAGTCGATCACGAACCCCTCCGGCGACATCGCCGACCTCGAGGGCCTCGCCGAGGTGGCGCACGCGCACCACCTGCCGCTCATCGTCGACTCGACCGTCGCCACCCCCTACCTCAACCGGCCGATCGAGTGGGGCGCGGACGTCGTCATCCACTCGGCCACCAAGTTCCTCGGCGGGCACGGCACCACCCTCGGCGGTGTCGTCGTCGAGTCGGGCCGCTTCCACTGGGCGAACGAGCGCTTCCCGCTGTTCGATCAGGAGGTGCCCCACTACGGCGGCCTCAACTGGCACGGCAACTTCGGCGAGTACGCCTTCCTCACGCGTCTGCGCGCCGAGCAGCTGCGCGACATCGGCCCCGTGCTCGCCCCGCACTCGGCGTGGCTGCTCGCGCAGGGCGTCGAGACGCTGCCCTTCCGCATGCAGGCGCACGTCGACAACGCCCGCGCCGTGGCCGAGTTCCTGGCCGCCGACGACCGCATCGAGTTCGTCAACTGGGCGGGCCTGCCCACGCATCCGCACTTCGAGCGGGCGAAGCGCTACTTCCCGAAGGGACCCGGATCGGTGTTCAGCTTCGGCGTGAAGGGTTCCGCCTCGCGCGACTCGCGCAGCGTCGGGCAGACCTTCATCGAGTCGGTGAACCTGGCGAGCCACCTCGCCAACATCGGCGACGCGAAGACCCTCGTCATCCACCCCGCCTCCACGACGCACGCGCAGCTCACCGAGCAGCAGCTGCTCGACGCGGGCGTGCTGCCCGGCCTCGTGCGCATCTCGGTCGGCATCGAGGACGTCGACGACATCCTCTACGACCTCGACCAAGCGCTGAGCGCCGCGGTGAGGGGAGAATAGGGCCATGTCCGCTGTCGCCGAAGCCCCCGAGCTCGAGACCGTCAACCTGCAGAACGGCCTCTCCTGCTCGATCCCCGCCGACTCCCCGCTCGCGAAGCTGCTGCGCAGCAAGCGCACCTGGACCGGTCCGAGCGCCCAGGAGCGCCTCGGCATCCTGCGCCGCGCGAAGTCGGTCGCCATCGTGGGCGCCTCGCCGAACCCGGCGCGCTCCTCGTACTTCGTCGCCACCTACCTGCAGCAGTCGAGCGACTACGACCTGTACTTCGTGAACCCGAACGCGACCGAGATCCTCGGGCAGCCCGTGTACAAGTCGCTCGCCGATCTGCCCGTGGTGCCCGACATCGTGGATGTCTTCCGCCGCGGCAGCGACATCCCCTCCGTCATCGACGACGTCGTCGCGATCGGCGCGAAGACGATCTGGGTGCAGCTCGGCATCTGGAACGAGGAGGCCGCCTACTACGGCGAGTCGAAGGGCCTCACCGTGGTGATGGACCGCTGCATCAAGGTGGAGCACGCGCGCTTCAACGGCGGGCTGCACCTGCTCGGCTTCGACACCGGGCAGATCACCTCGCGCAAGACGATCCGCTGAGGCGCGAGGTCACAGCGCGGGGGCGCTGACCTCGTTGCGTGCGCCGTTGTCGGTCACCGAGCCGAGGCGGCCGCCCGCCGACACCTCGTTGTCGTTTCCGTCGAAGACGAGCGAGCCGATGCCGGCCGAGCTCGTCACCTCGTTGCGGTCGCCCGCGATCGTCACGGCGCCGATGAGGCCCGACTCGACGTCGTTGTCCTGGCCCTCGATCGACAGCGTGCCGAGCGAGGCGGCCGTCACCTCGAGGCCGTCGCCGCGCACGACGAGGGCGCCGACATCGCCGGCCACCACCTCGATGTCCTGCCCCTGCACCGTGAGGGTGTCGCAGTCGCCGATGACGTGATCGCCCGGCTGGTCGATCACGAGCTCGCCGTCGCATCCGCCGGGCGCCTCGGGCGCGAGCGTCTCGCCGGGCTCGAGCGTCGACCCCTGTTCGGGCACGATCGGCGGCAGCACGACGCATCCGCCGAGTGCGAGGGCGGCGAGCAGCAGCACGGGGGCGGCGGCGCGGCGCGACATCAACCCACCCGGGTGAGCAGCCACACCGTCATGTTGGAGGCGGAGCCGCCGACGCACGTCTGGTAGTAGCCGTCGTAGCCGGCCGGCACCGCGGATGCGTCGCTGCCGTAGGCGAGTCCGCCGACGCGGCCCGCCACCTGGAAGCTGCCATAGCCGGGGATGTCGACGCGCGCGCCCGTGCCGAGGCCCGACCAGGCGCGCCCGCCGCACGACCAGTGCTCGGCCGCGTAGAAGGCGCCGCCCAGGTAGGCGGCGATGTTCGCGAAGTTCACCGAGCCGCGGCACGCGTCGACCTCCGCCTGGCCGCCCGTCGTCCAGATGCTCTCGACGTACGGGCCGATCGCCTGCACCCGGCCGGTGCCCGCGGCGACGGTGCGTCCGGCCGCCTGCTGCGCCGCAAGCTGCGCGGCGCGGGCCGCCGCCTCGGCGGCGAGCCTCGCCTGCTCGGCCTCCCACGCGGCGACGGCCGCGTCGAGCCGCTCGACCCCCTGGCCGAGGCGCTCGACGAGCGCGGCCGAGCCGCCGTCGGAGGCGCCCTCGACCCCGCCGCCCAGCGCGGCGAGCAGCCGCACCCGCTCGGCCCCCGCCTCCGCGGCGGCGATGTCGGCGGCGAGCGCCTCCCGCGCGGACTCGTCGAGCACGTGCCCGGCCGCGGCGGCGTGGGCGGTGCGGGCCGCCTCGGTCGCCTCGCGCAGGGCGGCGACGGGGTCGGATGCCGTGGACGCCGTGGCGACGGCGGGCGCGGCGGGCGTCGTGAAGGCGACCGGCTCGAGGCGATCGGCCCCGGCATCCGCCGCACCGAAACCGCCCACCGCCACCGCGACAGCGGCACCGAGGACGAGCGCGCGTGCGGCGTGCCCGTGGACCTTCGGCGCGACGACCGGCGCGGGGCGCGGCATCCGGTGCCGGGCGTGGGCAGCCCGGCCGAAGGGTGGGTGCCCGATGAACGCCGTCATCTTCCACACTCCGCTCGTGGCGTCGCGGCGGGTTCACCGTGACGTCTGCTGTTGAGACGGGTGCGGAGGTTTTCGGGTCACCTCCGGTTTGTACCCCCTCAGTGTGCCTCGTGTACCCCGTCGTCGGCAATGGGGAATCCGACCGGATGCCACGGCAGCGTTACCGTGTGTTGCATTCCGTCACGAAGCGGACACCGCGCGGGGCTAGCGTGCTGGCATGACCGACACACCCGTGCTCACGAGCCAGCTCGTCTCGACGCAGTGGCTGGCCGACCACCTCGGCACCGAGGGGCTGCTCGTCGTCGACGCCTCCGTCGCCGCGTTCACGCGCCCCGACGGGCGCAGCGGCTACCTGAGCGGGCACGAGCAGTACCTGCTCGAGGGCCACGTGCCGGGCGCCGTGTTCGCCGACCTCATCGAGGAGTTCTCCGACCCGGAGGGCGACTACCCCTTCACGCGACCGGATGCGGAGCGCTTCGCGGCGGCGGCCGGCGCGCTCGGCGTCGGCCCGGGCACGACCGTCGTCGCGTACGACACCGCGGTCGGCCAGTGGGCCTCGCGGCTGTGGTGGCTGTTCCGCGCCTTCGGCTACGACGACGTCGCGGTGCTCGACGGCGGCCTCGCCAAGTGGCGGGCCGAGGGTCGCGAGCTCGGCCGCGGCCACATCGAGCCGACCCCGGCGGAGTTCACGGCATCCGAGCGCCCCGAGCTCTGGGTGTCGAAGCAGGACGTGGAGGCCGTGGTGCGGGGCGAGCGCGAGGCGGCGCTCGTGTGCTCGACGCCGCCGAAGGAGTTCAGCGGCGAGGCCGTCACCCGGGTGCGCGCGGGCCACATCCCGGGGTCGAGCTCGGCGCCGGCCGGGTTCCTCGTCGACCGCGAGACGAACGCGCTGCTGGATGCCGAGGGGCTGCGCGCGCGGCTCGCCCCCGCGCTCGGCGCGCCGCAGATCATCACCTACTGCGGCGGGGGCATCGCCGCGACCTCGGCGGCCTTCGCGCTCACCCTGCTCGGCGAGCGCGCGGTGGCGGTGTACGACGGCTCGCTCAACGAGTGGGCGGCCGACCCGGATGCGCCGCTCGTGACCGCGGACTGAGCGGGGGCCGGCTCAGGCGAGCTGGGCGGCGAGGGCCGCCGGGTCTCCCGTGGGCAGTCGGCAGCTGAAGCCCTCGCACAGGTAGGCGGTGGCCGCGCCCGCGACCGGTGTGCGATCGGCGAACAGACCGAAGCCCGCCGCCGCGAACGCCTCGGCGGCGCGCTGCGGCAGGATCGCGAGGGTGCGGCCGGGCGCCGCCCAACCGCGGGCCGCATCGGCGAGCGGACCGTCCACGCCCGCGTCGTCGGGCAGCACCACGACGAGCTCCTCCGGGGGCGCCGCAAGCCGGGCCGCCACCGCGAGGGTCGCGCCGAAGGCGATCGGCCGCTCGAGCGCCGGGCCGAGCAGCGGCGCGATCGCGCGCTCCGCGGCGGCGGCGTAGCGGTCGTCGCCCGTCAACTCGAACATGCCGCGGGCGGCATCCGCGAGAAGCGCGGCACCCGAGGGCGTCGCGCCCTCGCTCTGGTCGGCATCGACCTGGATGCCGCGCGCCGCGAGCACCGGGTCGCCGCCGCCGGGGGCGCGCACCTCGCCGTCATCGAGGCAGGCGTCGAGCAGCTCGCGGGCCGTCACCGCGTAGGCGGGCTCCCCCGCCGCGAGCGCGAGCCGCAGCAGGCCGCCCGCGAGGCCGCCGTAGTCCTCGAGGGTCGCGGAGGCGTCCGAGACCCGCTCGCCGCGGCCCGCCCGCCGCAGCCGGGGACCGTCGGAGGTCGCCGCGAGCTGGGCGGCGAGCACGGCATCCGCGGCCCGCGCCGCCGCCTCGATCCAGGCGGGGCGGGCGAAACGCACCCCGGCATCCGCGAGCGCGCCGATCGCCATGCCGTCGAGGCCCGCGAGCACCTTCGCGTCGACGGCCGGCCGCGGCTGCGTCGCGCGCGCCGCGGCGTCGAGCGCGTAGTAGCCGCCCTCGACGCGCTCGCCGTCGACGAGGCTCTCCGAGTCCTGGGCGGAGGCGAAGGCGCCGTTCGGCAGGCGCAGCACCTCGAGCAGGAAGCCGGCCACGGCATCCGCGGTGCCCTCGTCGCCGAAGCCCGTCGCGAGGTCGAGCAGCTGGGCGTTGTCGGAGAGCATGCGCTCGTAGTGGGGTTCGGTCCAGTCGCGGCGCACGGCGTAGCGGAAGAAGCCGCCCTCGACGGGGTCGCGCAGCGCCTGGGCGGCGTCGTAGAGGCGGCGGCCGAAGGCGTCCGCCCCGGCGTCGCCGCGTCGCCCGCGCTCCGCGAGGAAGGCGATGACGGGCGCGTTCGGGAACTTCGCGTCGGCGCCGAAGCCGCCGTACTGCGGGTCCTCGAAGCTCGCGAGCTCGGCGACGGATGCGGAGAGCGCGTGCTCGCCGGGCAGCGCGGCGAGCGCCTCCTCGGGCCGGGCGGCGAGCGCCTCGGCGACCGCGGCGCCCGTCGCCTCCACCTCCGCGCGGCGCAGCGTCCACGCCTCCACGATCGCCTCGAGCACCTGCCGGAACGACGGCACCCCGTGCGCCGCGCGCGGCGGGAAGTAGGTGCCGGCGAAGAACACCCGACCCTCGGGGGTGGCGAACACGGTGAGCGGCCAGCCGAGCTGCGGTGTGAAGGCGCTCGCCGCGGCGAGGAAGGCGGCGTCGACCTCCGGATGCTCCTCGCGGTCCACCTTGATCGCCACGAGGTGCTCGTCGAGGTAGGCGGCGAGCTCGGGGTCGGAGAACGACTCGCGCGCCATCACATGGCACCAGTGGCAGGTGGCGTAGCCGATCGAGACCATGACCGGCACGTCACGGCGGGCGGCCTCGGCGAAGGCCTCCTCGCCCCACGGCCACCAGTCGACCGGGTTGCCCGCGTGCGAGAGCAGGTAGGGACTGATCGCGGATGCGAGGCGCTTCCCCATAGGCTCACCCTATGCCGACGCCCGCGCCGTTAGCCGTGACGTACATCGGGGGCCCGACGGCGCTCGTCGAGTACGCGGGGCTGCGGGTGCTGCTCGACCCGACGTTCGACGAGCCGCGGCACTACCCGCGGGCCGGGCTGCGGAAGACGGCGGGGCCGGGGCTCCCCGCATCCGCCATCGAGCCGGTCGACGTCGTGCTCGTCTCGCACCACGGGCACGCCGACAACCTCGACGACGCGGGGCGCGAGCTGGCGCTGCGGGCACCGCTGGTGCTGTCGACGCCCGAGGCGCAGGCGGCGCTCGGCGGGCCCGTCGTGGGGATGCGGCCCTGGCAGACGCACGCGCTCGGCGAGGTGACGGTGACGGCGCTGCCGGGGCGGCACGGACCGCGGCCGCTGCGGCCGCTCGTCGGGCCGGTCACGAGCTTCCTGCTGAGCGCACCCGGCGAGCCGACCGTCTACGTCTCGGGAGACAACTCCTCCCTCGCGCTCGTGCGCGCCGCGGCGAAGCGCGTGGGCCCGGTCGGGGTGGCGTTCCTCTTCGCGGGGGCCGCGCGCGTCGCGCCCGTGCCGGTCGCGCTCACCCTCACCGCCGCACGCGCGGTACAGGCGGCGCGCATCCTGGGCGCCCGCCGCGTCGTCGGCCTGCACGTCGAGGACTGGGCCCACTTCTCCGAGAGCCGCGCCGACCTCGAGAAGGCCTTCACCGACGCGGGCCTCGCCGAACTCCTCGTTCCCACCCCCCGTGGCGAGCGCACAGCCATCCCGCTCTAGTCCCCGAAAGTACGTACTTTTGGGGTGAAATCGGGCCCGAACGGCCCAAAAGTGCGTACTTTCGCGGAGGGGGGACGGACGTCAGAAGGTGGCGGTGTCGGGGTCGGCGCCGACGCGCTGGCCGCGGTCGAGGGCGTCGATCGCGGCGAGCTCGGGGTCGGTCAGCTCGAAGCCGAAGACGTCGAAGTTGGCGGCCATCCGCTCGCGCGAGTTCGACTTCGGGAACACGATGATGCCGCGCTGCAGGTGCCAGCGGATGACCACCTGCGCGGGGCTCACGCCGTGCGCGGCCGCCGCATTCTGCACCGCCTGCTCGCCGAAGAGGTCGTACTTGCCCTGGCCGAGCGGCCCCCACGCCTCCGTGCGGATGCCGAGGGGCTCGGAGAACGCGCGCAGCTCGCGCTGCTGGAACGCCGGATGCAGCTCCACCTGGTCGACCGCCGGCACGGTGCCCGACTCGGCGATGATGCGCTCGAGGTGCGGGCGGTGGAAGTTCGAGACGCCGATCGAGCGCGTCTTGCCGTCGGCGCGGAGCTGCTCCAGCGTCAGCCACGACTCGACGTAGCGGCCGAGGTCGGGGCGCGGCCAGTGGATGAGGTACAGGTCGACGTGGTCGAGGCCGAGCTTCTCGAGGCTGAGGTCCATGGCGTCGACCGCCGACTGCGTGCCCTGGTCGGAGTTCCACAGCTTGGTCGTCACGAACAGCTCCTCGCGCGGGATGCCGGACGCCGCGATCGCACGCCCCACGCCGAGCTCGTTGCCGTAGACGGCGGCCGTGTCGATGTGCCGGTACCCGACCTCGAGCGCGTCGGTGACGATCCGCTCCGTCTCGTCGGGGTCGACCTTGAACACCCCGAATCCGAGCTGGGGGATGCTGTGGCCGTCGTTGAGCGTGAGGAGGGGAACCGTCATGCCCCCATCCTGACACCGTGGCGGCGCCCCGCGCCGGGGCGGAAAGGCCGGGGGTTCGTGACACGGGCCGAAGATCGTCCGAAGTTTCGCCCGCGGATTCCCCGGGTGCGCGGGCGCGGCGCCTCCTAGAGTCGGAGGGAGCCACCCGCACAGGAGCCACCATGACCCGAATCGGCATCGTCGCCGAACCCGCCGGGGAGAACCGCGTCGCCGTCTCGCCCGCCACCACCGCCCGCATCGTCGCCCTCGGCTACGAGGTGGCCGTCGAGCGCGGCGCGGGCACCGCATCCTCCTTCCCCGACGAGGCCTACGCCGACGCCGGCGCGACCGTCGTCGACCGGGCGGAGGCGTGGGGCGCGGATGTCGTGCTCGCCATCACCGCGCCGACCCCCGCCGACATCGCGCGGCTGCGGCCCGACGCGACCTTCGTGGGCCTGCTGAGCCCGGCCCTGCGTCCCGAGCTGCTCGAGCAGCTCGCCGCGCGCGGCGTCACCGCCCTCGCCCTCGACGCGGTGCCGCGCATCTCGCGCGCCCAGTCGATGGACGTGCTGAGCTCGATGGCGAACATCGCCGGCTACCGCGCGGTCGTCGAGGCCGCCCACGAGTTCGGCCGCTTCTTCACCGGCCAGGTGACGGCGGCCGGCAAGGTGCCGCCCGCGAAGGTGCTCGTGGCGGGCGCCGGCGTCGCGGGGCTCGCCGCGATCGGCGCGGCCTCGAGCCTCGGCGCGATCGTGCGGGCCACCGATCCGCGCCCCGAGGTCGCCGACCAGGTGCGCTCGATCGGCGGCGAGTACCTCGCGGTCGTGGTGCCCGAGGAGCAGCAGGAGGTCTCCTCCGACGGCTACGCGAAGGCGACGAGCGACGCCTACGACCGCCGCGCACGCGAGCTGTACAGCGAGCAGGCCGCCGAGGTCGACGTCGTCATCACGACGGCGCTCATCCCGGGCCGCGCCGCGCCGCGGCTGCTCACGGCATCCGACATCGCCCTCATGAAACCGGGCAGCGTCGTCGTCGACATGGCGGCCGGGCAGGGCGGCAACGTCGAGGGCTCGGTCGCGGGCGAGCGCGTCGTCACGGCGAACGGGGTCATCATCCTCGGCTACACGGACCTCGCGGGGCGCCTCCCCCAGCAGGCCTCGCAGCTGTACGGCACCAACCTGCTGAACCTGCTGACCCTGCTCACCCCCGGCAAGGACGGCCGACTCACCCTCGACCACGACGACGTCGTGCAGCGCGCGGTCACCGTGACGCAGGGCGGTGCGGTCACGTGGCCGCCGCCCGCCGTCGCCGTCTCGGCGGCGCCCGCGGCGGCACCGCCCGCCCCGGCATCCGCCCCCGCCCGCCGGGCACCGAACCCGCGCGCACGCCTCGGCCTCGCGATCGCGGGCATCACCGCGCTGTTCCTCGTCTGCGTGTTCGCACCGCCACCGCTGCCGCAGCACTTCCTCGTGCTGACGCTCTCGGTCGTGGTCGGCTTCTACGTGATCGGCAAGGTCGCCCACGCCCTGCACACGCCGCTCATGAGCGTCACCAACGCGATCAGCGGCATCATCGTGGTCGGCGCGATGACGCAGCTCGGTTCCGCGTCGCTGCTCGTGCAGCTGCTCGCGACCGTCGCGGTGCTCGTGGCGAGCATCAACATCTTCGGCGGCTTCGCCGTCACGCGGCGCATGCTCGCGATGTTCCGCAAGGGGGACGCGAAGTGACCGCGGCGTTCTGGGCGGATGCCGTGCTCGCCGCCACGGTCGCCGACGCCGCGTACGTGGTCGCCGCGCTGCTGTTCGTGCTGAGCCTCGCGGGGCTCAGCCGCCACGAGACGGCGCGGCGCGGCGTCGGCTTCGGGATCGCCGGCATGGCGATCGCGCTCGCCTCCACCGTGTGGGTGGTCGTGGCGACCGGGTCGGTGGTGCCGCAGGGCGGCCTCGGGCTCACCCTGCTCGCGGCCGCCGTGCTCGTCGGCGGCGCGATCGGCCTGTGGCGCGCGCGGGTCGTCGAGATGACGGGGATGCCCGAGCTCATCGCGCTGCTGCACTCCTTCGTGGGCCTCGCGGCCGTGCTCGTCGGCTGGAACGGCCACCTCGCCTCCGCCGGGATCCCGGCCGCGCTGCGCGACATCCACCACGCCGAGGTGTTCATCGGGGTGTTCATCGGCGGCGTGACGTTCACCGGCTCGATCGTCGCCTTCCTCAAGCTCTCGGGGCGCATCGGCTCGCGGCCGCTCATGCTGCCCGGCAAGAACGCGCTCAACATCGGGGCGCTCGTCGCCTTCGCCGGCCTCACCGTCTGGTACGTGCTGACCCCGGAGCTGTGGCTGCTCGTCGCCGTCACGGCGCTCGCGCTGCTGCTCGGCTGGCACCTCGTCGCCTCGATCGGCGGCGGCGACATGCCGGTCGTCGTGTCGATGCTCAACAGCTACTCGGGCTGGGCGGCGGCCGCGGCGGGCTTCCTGCTGGACAACGACCTGCTCATCGTCACCGGTGCGCTCGTCGGCTCCTCGGGCGCCTACCTCTCCTACATCATGTGCAAGGCCATGAACCGCTCGTTCCTCTCGGTCATCGCGGGCGGGTTCGGCATCGTCGCACCGCGCGCCGGCGAGGAGGAGGCGGGCGAGCACCGCGAGATCGACGCGACCTCGGCGGCGGCGCTGCTCACGGCATCCCGCTCGGTCGTCATCACGCCCGGCTACGGCATGGCGGTCGCGCAGGCGCAGTACCCCGTCGCCGAGCTGACGGAGCGGCTGCGGGCGCGCGGGGTCGACGTGCGCTTCGGCATCCACCCCGTCGCGGGTCGCCTGCCCGGCCACATGAACGTGCTGCTCGCCGAGGCGAAGGTGCCGTACGACATCGTGCTCGAGATGGACGAGATCAATGACGAACTCGCCGAGACGGATGTCGTGCTCGTGATCGGCGCGAACGACACCGTGAACCCGGCGGCCGCCGAGGACCCGGGCTCCCCCATCGCGGGGATGCCGGTGCTGCGCGTGTGGGAGGCGACGAACGTCATCGTCTTCAAGCGCTCGATGGCCTCCGGCTACGCGGGGGTGCCGAATCCGCTGTTCTTCCGCGAGAACGCGCAGATGCTGTTCGGCGACGCGAAGGAGCGCGTGGAGGACATCCTGCGCGCGCTGTAGCGAAGTCGCGGTTTCGGCCGGATGGCGCGGTTTCGCCGCCGCCATCCGGCCAAAACCGCACCACGGCTCAGCGGAAGCGGCGCCCCTCGTCGCGGCGGTAGAGCACGAGGGCGAGCGTCAGCAGCACGGCGCACCAGGCGAGGATGCCGCCCCACGCCCACCACGGCACCTCGCCACCCTGCACCGCGGCGATGACCACCTCGCGCGCCTGCCGCGAGGGCAGGAAGCGCGAGAGCACGTCGAGCCAGCCGGGGAACATGACCGGCGGCAGGAACAGCCCGCCGCCGAAGGCGAGCGCGAACATCACGATCTGCACGACCGCGATCGCCACCTTCATGGGCATCGCGTAGCCGATCGCGATCCCCGCGAACAGGAACGGCAGCGCGGAGGCCGCGAGCGCGAGCAGCCCGAGCACGAGGCCCGCGGCATCCGCGTGCGCCTGCGTCAAGGTGGCGCCCAGCACGAGCACGGGGATGAGCGCGGCGAGGCCGAGGGTGCCGGTCGAGAGCACCTGGGCCAGGATGCGGGCGACGGCCGGCGCCGGCAGGGTGCGCAGGTAGGGATCCCACGGGGTCTCGCGGGCCTGGGCGATCGAGATGCCGAAGCCGAACAGCGCGTTCGACATGAGGGCGAACACCATGAGCTGGATCACGGCCTGCGTCGCGAACACGGGGTCGTCGGCGACCACCCGCTGCGGCACGATGAAGAACAGGAACGCGAGCGCCGGGAAGGCGAGCGAGCCGATCACCGCGATCGGCACCCGGAAGGTCTCGACGAGCGTGTAGCGCGTGTGCAGGGCGGTCAGACGCAGCGTGCTCATGCCGCGCTCCTCTCGGTCAGGGCGAGGAACGCCTCCTCGAGCGTCGCGCCGCGCACCTGCAGCCCCGTGAAGGGGATGCCGGATGCGACGAGCTCGCGCACGAAGGCGTCCGAGTCGTGCACGGCGAGCGAGACGCCCGTCTCGTCCGCGGCGGTCGCGACGACCCCCGCGAGCGCGGCCAGGCGCGCCGGCTCGGGCGTGGAGAGCCGCACCCACTGGTCGCCCACGCGGGCGAGCACGGCGTGCAGGCTGTCGTCGGCGACGACGCGGCCGTCGGCGATCACGACGACCCGCTCGGCGAGCGCCTCGATCTCCTCCAGGTAGTGGCTCGTGACGATGATCGACGCGCCCGCGGCGTGCTGGCGGCGGATGGCGTCCCACAGGGCGCGGCGGCCGTCGACGTCGAGCCCCGTGGTGGGCTCGTCGAGCAGCACGAGGCGAGGTCGGCCCACGAAGGCGAGGGCGACGCTCAGCCGGCGACGCTGTCCGCCCGAGAGCGCGCCGGTCTGGCGGCGCAGCAGCTCGGTGAGCCCGAACTCCTCCGCGAGCTCGGCGGTCGGCATCCGGTCGGCGAAGTGCCCGCCGACGAAGTCGATGACCTCGCCCACCCGCAGGGTCGCGGGCAGCGCCGTCTCCTGCGGGGTGCAGCCGAGGCGTTGCCGGGATGCCGCGTCGCGCGGGTCGCCGCCGAAGAGGCGCACGGTACCCGCGTGCGGGCGGCGCAGCCCCTGCAGCAGGGAGAGCAGGGTGGTCTTGCCTGCGCCGTTGGGGCCGAGCAGGCCGACGAGCTCCCCCTCGCCGACGGCGAGGTCGACGTCGTCGAGGGCGAGGATGTCGCCGAAGCGCCGGGTGACGCCGTCGAGGGCGGCGAGGGTGGTCATGGGGTTCCTCCGAGGAGTGATCTGAGCTGGGCGGTGTAGTCCTCGAACGCACGGCGCCCGGCCGTGCTGAGCGAGAGGTAGGTGACGGGCGAGCGGCCCTGGAAGGTCTTGTCGACGGCGAGGTAGCCGGCGTCCTCGAGCTTGCGCAGGTGCGTGGAGAGGTTGCCCGCGGTCATCGCGAGCAGCTCCTGCAGGCGGGGGAACGAGATCCGGTCGCCGGCGTCGAGCGCCGCGAGGGTCGCGCAGATGCGCAGGCGCGCCGAGGCGTGGATGACGGGGTCGAGTTCGTCCATGGCGTCACATCCGCCGCAGCCGGAGGAGGGAGACGACCCCGCCGATCAGCAGCGCGGGGCCGGCGATGAGCGCCATCGCGAGCATGTTGCCCGGCGCCCCGAAGAAGCCGGTGACGGCGGCCGCGACGATCATGACGAGCGCGATGACGAGCTGGTCGGGCGAGCGCCAGAGCATCGTGCCGGCGAGGTACATCGCCCCGACGAGCAGCGCGTAGGCGGAGGTGAAGTAGATGGCGACCACCTCGTCCGTGGCGCCTGCCCGGATGAGCGCGTAGCCGAGCGCGGCGGTCGCGGTGCCGAGCACGGCCCACGAGATGCCGTAGACGGTGCCGACGAAGTCGCTCACGCCCTTGATGCCGCGGTTGGTGCGCACCCCGACGACGGCCGAGGTGACGGCCGCGCCGAGGATGAGGGCCGCGAACGCGGGTGCGGCGACGACGAGCGGCACCGCGACGGGCGAGGGGCCGCCCGGCCAGGCCGCCCACAGCAGGGTGTAGCCGATGAGCCACGCGCCGCCCCACACGAAGTAGTAGACGGGCACCTGGGCACCGAACAGGCGCTTCACGCCGCGCGTCTCGCCCGCGATGAGGGCGAGCGACTGCTCGGGCGTGAGGTCGTCGTCGTCGGATGCGTCGGGCTCGGTCATGGCTACTTTGTAACGCAAAGTGCTTTGCGGGTCAAGTGTCAGTCTCGCCCTCCCCCTTGACGCCAACGACCGACGGTCGTAACGTACAACCAAATGGTTGCACAAACGGAACTGAGCGAGGCGGAGGTCGACCGCCTCTTCCATGCCCTCGCCGACCGCACCCGGCGCGACATCGTGCGACGCACCCTGCTCGGCGAGCGCTCCGTGAGCGAGCTCGCCGCCGACTACGCGATGTCCTTCGCCGCGGTGCAGAAGCACGTCGCCGTGCTGGAGGGAGCGGGACTCGTGACCAAGCAGACCCGCGGTCGCGCACGCATCGTGCGCGCCGACCCCGAACAGCTCGCCCGCGCACGCGCACTGCTCGACGCCTACGCCGAGCTCTGGCGCGGACGCATCGACCGTCTCGACGCGCTGCTCGCCGACGACGACTGACCACCCATCCGCAGCTGAAGGAGAGAACCATGCCCGTGACATCCGTCACCACCGATCCCGAGGCGCTCACGATGACCGTCGTGGCCGACTTCCCCGTGCCCGTCGAGCGCCTCTGGAGCGCGTTCGCCGACCCGCGGCAGCTCGAACGCTTCTGGGGCCCGCCCGGCTACCCCGCGACCTTCGACCGCCACGAGGTGCACCCCGGCGGCATCTCGCACTACTGGATGACCTCGCCCGAGGGCGAACGCTTCTACGGCCGCTGGGACTTCGTCGAGGTCGACGAGCCGCACCGCTTCGTGGTGCGCGACTCGTTCGCCGACGCGCAGGGCGAGATCGACACCTCGGTGCCGACCGGGGTGATGACGCTCACCTTCGAGAGCACGCCGACGGGCGCGCGCTTCACCGCGGTGTCGGAGTCGCCGACCGCCGAGGCGCTCGAGCAGGTGATCGCGATGGGTCAGGCCGAGGGCATGGAGCAGGCGTTCGGCCAGCTCGACACCGTGCTCGCCGACCTGCGGCAGTACGCGCTCGGCAGCGGCATCCGCACCGAGATGCTCGACGACACGCACGTGCGCTTCACCCGCGCCTTCGAGGCACCGCGCCACCTGCTGTGGCGGGCGCACACCGAGCCGGAGCTGATGCGCCGCTGGCTGCTCGGCCCCGACGGCTGGACGATGACGGTCTGCGAGAACGAGCTGCGCGTCGGCGGCGCCTACCGCACCGCGTGGGCGCCCGAGGAGGGCCACCCCGGCGAGCCGTTCGGCTTCGAGGGCGAGAACCTCGTGATCGAGCCGGAGCGGCGCATGGTGACGACCGAGCGGATGTCGGGCACCGACCTCCCCGGCACCGTCAACGACCTCACCCTCGACGAGGTCGACGGCGTGACGCTGCTCACCCTGCTCATCACCTACGCGAGCGTCGAGCAGCGCGACGCGATCCTCGCCACCGGCATGACCGACGGCATGGAGACCTCGTACGCCCGCTTCGAACGCGAGGTGCTGCCCACCCTCGGATGACGCACGTGGGCCCTCCGGCGGTAGCCTGGAGGGCTCATGTCCGAGGCGCCCGCATCCCCCTACCGCATCGTCTACCCGCCCGAGCTGCCCGTCAGCCAGGCGCACGACGAGCTCGCGCGCGCCATCCGCGACCACCAGGTGGTGGTCGTCGCGGGCGCCACCGGCTCGGGCAAGACCACCCAGCTGCCGAAGATCTGCCTCGAGCTCGGGCGAACCCGCATCGGCCACACCCAGCCGCGGCGGATCGCGGCCCGCTCGGTCGCCGAGCGCATCGCCTCCGAGCTGGGCGTCGAACTCGGCGGCGTGGTCGGCTACCAGGTGCGCTTCGACGACCGCACGAAGAGCGAGACCGCGATCAAGCTCATGACCGACGGCGTGCTGCTGGCCGAGCTCTCGCGCGACCGCGACCTCCGCGCCTACGACACGATCATCATCGACGAGGCGCACGAGCGCTCCCTCACGATCGACTTCCTGCTCGGCTACCTGAAGCAGCTGCTGCCGCGCCGCCCCGACCTCAAGGTCATCGTCACCTCCGCCACCATCGACCCCGAGAGCTTCGCCCGCCACTTCGCGGATGCCGCGGGCGAGCCGGCGCCCGTCGTCGAGGTCTCCGGCCGCACCTACCCGGTCGAGCTGCGCTACCGCCCGCTCGTGGCCGAAGCCCTCACCCCCGACGACGACTTCGTTCGGGAGGACGACACGCCGCATCCGCCCGCGTCAGGCCGCGCACGCGGCGTGTCGTCCTCCCGAACGGAGACCGCGGAGGCGGATGGCGGGGACGTGCAGCAGGGCATCGTCGATGCGCTCGTCGAGCTCGGGCGGGAGGAGCCGGGCGACGTGCTCGTGTTCCTCTCGGGCGAGTCCGAGATCCGGGATGCGGCGGATGTCGTGGCGGGCCGCTTCGGCGCCGACACCGAGGTCGTGCCGCTGTACGGGCGCCTCTCGGCCGCCGACCAGCACCGGGTGTTCGACACGAAGCGCCGCCCCGGCATCCGGCGGCGCGTCGTGCTCGCCACCAACGTCGCCGAGACGAGCCTCACGGTGCCCGGCATCCGCTACGTCGTCGACGCGGGCACGGCGCGCATCAGCCGCTACTCGCCGCGCGCCAAAGTGCAGCGGCTGCCGATCGAGGCGATCAGCCAGGCCTCCGCCAACCAACGCTCCGGCCGCGCGGGCCGTACGAGCCCCGGCATCGCGATCCGCCTCTACTCGGAGGAGGACTTCGCCCGGCGCCCCGAGTTCACCGACCCCGAGGTGCTGCGCACGGGCCTCGCCGCCGTCATCCTGCAGATGCTCGAGCTGCGGCTCGGCGACATCCGCGCCTTCCCCTTCCTCACCCCGCCCGACGCGCGCGGCATCGCCGACGGCCTCGACCTGCTCGCCGAGCTCGGCGCGGTCGACGCGGCGCAGCGCATCACCCGCGTCGGCCGCGACCTCGCGCGGCTGCCCGTCGACCCGCGGTTCGCGCGGATGCTCGTGGAGGCGAAGACGCACGGCGTCGTGCGCGAGGTGGCGGCGATCGTCGCCGGCCTCTCCATCCAGGACCCGCGCGAGCGCCCGCTCGAGAAGCGGCCGCAGGCGGATGCCGCGCACGCGCGGTTCCGCGACCCGGGCTCCGACTTCGTCTCGCTGCTGAACCTCTGGAACCACCTGGAGGAGAAGCAGCAGGAGCTCTCCGGCAACGCCTTCCGGCGTATGTGCAAGGCGGAATATCTCAACTACCTGCGGGTGCGGGAGTGGCAGGACCTGTACCGGCAGGTGACGAGGGCGGGGAAGTCGGTCGGGCTGACGGTCGGCGCCGCCTCCACGGATGCGGATGCCATCCACAGATCGGTGCTCGCGGGCCTGCTCTCGCGGCTCGGGCTGCGCGACGCCGAGAAGAAGGACTACCTGGGCTCCCGCGGCCAGCGCTTCGTGATCTTCCCGGGCTCCGGGCTCGCCAAGAAGCAGCCGAACGCCGTCATGGCCGCCGAGCTCGTCGAGACCTCGCGGCTCTTCGCCCGCACGGTCGCCGCGATCGACCCCGCCTGGGCCGAACCGATCGCGGGCGAGCTCGCCAAGCGCAGCCACTCCGAACCGCACTGGTCGAGCAAGCAAGGTGCGGCGCTCGTCTGGGAGAAGGTGACGCTCTACGGGGTGCCGATCGTGCCGCGCCGCCGCGCGCAGCTCGCCCGCATCGACGCGCCGCTCGCGCGCGAGCTGTTCATCCGGCACGCGCTCGTCGAGGGCGACTGGCCGCACGAGCTGCAACGCTCCGCACTGCTCGACTTCGACCGCGCCAACGAGAAGCTGCGCCGCGAACTCGCCGAGGTCGAGGAGCGCACCCGGCGCCGCGACATCCTCACGGGCGACGAGGCCGTCTACGAGTTCTACGAGCGGCGGATCCCGGACGAGGTCACCGACTCACGGCGCTTCGCGAGCTGGTGGAAGAGGACGAAGGCCGAGCAGCCCGAGCTGCTCACCATGAGCCGCGCCGAGCTGCTCGAGGACGACGACGCGGGCGACGCCGCCGGCTTCCCCGACGAGTGGGTGCAGGGGGATGCCCGCTTCCGCATCCGCTACCGCTTCGAGCCGGGCGCCGACGACGACGGGGTGACCGTCGTCATCCCGCTCGCCGTGCTGCCCCGGGTCGCCGAGCGCGGCTTCGACTGGCTCGTGCCGGGGCTGCGGGAAGACCTCGTGACGGCGCTCATCAAGGCGCTGCCGAAGCAGCTGCGCCGCCACGTGGTGCCCGCGGGCGACTGGGCGAGGCGCCTCGTCGGCGAGCTGCCGGTGCTGTCGGACGTCCCGGTCGGCGAGGCCGTGGCGGAGGTCATCCGCGCCGCCGTGCATATTCCCATCACGGCATCCGACATCGAGTGGGAGCGGGTGCCCGCCCACCTGCGGATGCGCTTCGAGGTGGTCGACCAGCGCGGGAAGACCCTCGCGGCGGGTCGCGACCTGCCCGCGCTGCAGGCGCGCCTCGCGGAACGCGCGCGCACCGACGTGGCCGTGAAGGTCGCCGCCGTCACCCCCGGCCGCGAGCTCGAACGCACCGGGATCACGTCGTGGGACCTCGGCACGATCCCCGAGCAGGTCACCGCGACGCAGGGCGGCTCGACCATCGTCGGCTACCCCGCGCTCGTGGACGCCGGTGCCGGCGTCGAACTGAAGGTGTTCGCGACGCGCGCGGAGGCGCATGCCGCCCACCCGCGCGGGGTGCGACGGCTCGTCGCCCTCACCCTGCCGAGCCCGCTCGGCTACGTGCAGGAGCAGCTCACCGGGCCCGAGAAGCTCGTGCTCGCGACCGCCCCCTACCCGAACACGAAGGCCCTGCTCGACGACGTGCTGCTCGCCGTCGTCGACGAGCTCGCGGGGGATGCGGCGCCCCGCGACGAGGCGGGCTTCGCGGCGCTGCGGGAGCGCGTCTCGGGCGGGCTCATGGATGCGCTGTTCCGCGCCGCGGGGCTCACGGCGCGCGTGCTCACGGGCGCGAAGGAGGCCGACAAGGCGATCTCGCGGGCGTCGAGCCTCGCCTTCATGGGGCCGCTCGCCGACGCCCGTGGGCAGCTCGAGGCGCTCGTGCATCCCGGTTTCGTGCGCATCACCGGCCTCGCGCAGCTCGCGCGTGTGCCCGTGTACCTCGCCGGCATCCGGCACCGCGCCGAGAAGCTCGCCGACAACCCCGGCCGCGACCGCGCCTGGCAGACCCAGGTGGAGGAGGCGGTGGCCCTCTACCGCGCCGCCGGCGGCACCCTCCCCCTCGCCCCCACCACGCCCGCGCACCTCGTGCCCGTCCGCTGGATGCTCGAGGAACTGCGCCTCTCCCTCTTCGCCCAGCACCTCGGCGCCGCGGGCCCCATCTCGGTGCAGCGCATCCGCAAGGCCCTCACCCCGGGTTGAGCAGCCCGCACAGCGCCACCCTCTCCGCGGCACCCCTCCGCGGGTTGAGTAGCCGCGCAGCGGCCCCCTCCCCCGGGTTGAGTAGTCCGCGCAGCTCCCCTCTCCGCTGGTTGAGTAGCCCGCGCAGCGGGCGTATCGAAACCCATGCAGGCGTGGACCAGTAGGGCCCTCACCGAGCGAAGGCGCCCCATCGAGGGGCGCCTTCGCTGGTTTCGATACACCGCCTTCGGCGGCACTCAACCAGCGGGAAGGGGTGACGCCCGGCGCGCGGCACTCAACAGCGGGAAGGCCGCATCGCGACCGTCCCGCAAGACACAGCGCGGCCGCAGGCCGCACCGCGTCACGGCCACAGCCGCTCGCGCATCCACGAGGCGCCCTCGCGCCGGTAGCGCAGGCGGAGGTGGGCGCGGTCGTGCGCCGCCTGCCAGAACTCGACGGTGCTCGGCACGACGCGCCAGAGCGCCCATGACGCGGGCACGAGCCCGGGGTCGGCCTCGACCCGGGTGCGCGCGGCGGCGCGCGCCGCCGCGTACTCCGCGTCGCCCGCGAGCACGGGTGCGGGGCGTCCGACGAGGGCCGTCGCCCGCGCCTCGACGGGGCGGGCGAGGAAGTCGGCGGCCGCCTCCGCGGCGTCGGCGCGCCGCACCTCGCCCTCGACGCGCACCTGCCGTCCGAGCGCCGGCCAGAAGAAGCCGAGGGCCGCGACGCCGGACGCCGCCATCGCCCGCCCGGGCCGGCTGTCGTCGGGCGTCGCGATCGCCCAGCCGGTGCCATCCACGTCCTTCAGGATCACCACCCGCGCGCTCGGGCCGCCGTCATCGTCCGTCGCGAGGGTCGCCGCGTGCGGCGCGAGCACGCCCGCGCGCACCGCGGCGTCGAGCCACTCGAGGAAGAGCGGCTCGGGTTCGGCCGGTGCGGCGTCCGGGTCGAACACGGGCAGCTCGGCGGGGAACGACGGCAGCGCCCGCAGGCGCGCCCGCAGCTCGTCGGTCATGGCTCGAGGCTAGCGGGAGGTATCAGGCCGGGCCCGCCGCCCTCCTCACTGTCACCGATCCCCCCGAGGAGCAGCCATGTCCGCCACCGCCTTCCGCCCCCTGTCCGCGCAGGTCACCACCCCCGACGGCTCCCCCGTCGCCGGTGCCGCCGTCACCCGCACGGCACCCGACCGCACGACCCTCACGGTCGAGACCGACGCGCGCGGCATCGCCCGCTTCGACGCGGACCCGCGCGAGGCGGCCTCCCTCACCGCGATCGCGAAGGGCCTCGCCCCCGACGCACGCGAGATCGGCGACGGCTACCCGGTGCGCCCCGACGGGGTCGAGCAGTTCGTGCTCGCCCCCGCCGGCTGGCCCGCCTACTACCGCGGGCGTGTGCGGGTGCCGTTCCGCCCGGTTCCGGATGCCGTGGGCGTGCGCCTCGTCGGCGGTGCGGCCCCGAAGGACGACGCGGGCTACGACGGCCTCGACGCGATCGGCGACGCGCGCGACGTGATCCGCTTCGGCGACCCGACGGTCGCCGTCGTTCGACTCGCCGCCCCCGCGGGCGGCGACACGGTGCGCGACATCGGCCGCGAGGTGGCGGATGTCGACCGCCTCGGCGAGGTCGGCGCGGTCGTCGAGCTCACCGACCGCGGCGCCGCGTTCCTCACCGACGAGCTCGTCGTGTCGCTGCTGACGGACGACGTCGACCCGGTGGCCCTCGCCGCCCGCCACGGGCTCGAGGTCGTGAAGCGCTTCGAGGCGCTGCCGCGCACCTACGTGCTGCGCTCCCCCGCCGGCGCCGGCTATGACCTGCTCGACATCCTCGCCGCGGTGGTCGCCGAGCCGGGCGTGCGCTACGCGGAGCCGAACCTCGTCGTCACGGTCGAGGACGACGCCGTCACCCCCAACGACTTCCTCTTCCCGCAGCAGTGGGACCACGGCGTCATCGGCACCCCCGACGCCTGGCAGGTGCTGCAGGACCTCGACCCCGCCCACACCTTCGGCTCGCCCGACGTCACGATCGCGGTCGTCGACTCGGGCGTCGACGACGGGCACCCGGGCATGGCGGTCACCCTGAGCGACGGCACCGCGAAGGTGAGCCGGCTGTTCGACTTCGCGCGGATGGCCGCCGACAACGACAACACCGCCGACGGCGACCACGGCACCAACTGCGCCGGCACCGCCGCGGGCGCGGTGAACAACGCGGAGGGCACGGCGGGCGTCGCGGGCAACTGCCACGTGTTCGGCATCCGGCGCTCCGGGCCCGAGACGCGCTACGCGGAGATGTACCTGTGGCTCGCCGGCCTCGACGCGAACTCGTCCACGGCGGGCTTCCCGGCGCAGCTCGCGACGGGCGTCGACGTCATCACGAACAGCTTCGGCTTCAGCATCGGCATGCCGATCTCGGCCCTCATGCAGGACACCTTCGACGCCGTCACGGACGACGGGCGCGGGGGGCTCGGCACCGCGCTGTTCTTCTCGGCCGGCAACAACATCCGCGACCTCGACGCCACCTCCGACCGCCCGTGGAGCATGTACGGCCGCTGCTTCGGCGTGGCCGCATCGACGCTCGACACCGACGGCGTCACCGAGATCCACGCCGGCTACAGCAACTTCGGCAGCACGATCGACTTCGCCGCCCCCTCGCACACGCGGTTCCGCTCGCCCGACCCCGCGATCCGCCACGACCCGAACACCGAGTTCGGCATCTTCTCCTCGACGCGCGCCGACGCCCCCGAGGGCACCGCGATCGCCGGGTCGGCGGATGCGACGACGACGCTCAGCGCGGCATCCGCGGCGGGGGCGACGAGCCTCTCGGTGGCGAGCACGGCGGGGGCGACGGTCGGCGGCGCGCTGCTCGTCGGCAACGTCGCGACGCGTGCCGCCCGCGGCCGCACCATCACCGCCGTCGACGCGGGCGCCGGCACCGTCTCGTTCGACTTCCCCCTCACCACCGGCTTCGCCTCCGGCACCGCCGTCGCCTTCGCGCCGCGGCGCTACCGCTCCGACTTCGGCGGCACCTCGCACGCCACCCCGCTCACGGCGGGTGTCGCGGCGCTCATGCTGTCGGCGAACCCGCAGCTGCGCTGGGACCAGGTGGGCCAGATCCTGCGCGACACGGCCGTCAAGATCGACCCCACCCAGACCGACCCGGTGGGCCGCTGGACGGATGTCAACGGCCTCGTCTCCTCCGACCCCGGCTACGCGGGCCCGAGCTTCAGCCGCTGGTTCGGCGCCGGGCGCATCGACGCGGGCGCGGCGGTGAGCCGCGCCGCCTGCACGATCGACCTGGTGACCGACGAGCTCGCCTTCACCGACATCCCCGAGGGCGAGGAGGCCTGGCGCGCGGTGCGCTTCGACGTGCACAGCCTCTACGCCTCCACCTTCACCGTCACGGGCGCACCCGCGGCCCCGTTCGGGCTGCCGCTCGGCGCCACCGAGTCGCTCACCGGCACCGCCGACTACCAGACGGTGCAGGAGGCCTACCTGTGGGTCAACTTCGTCGGCACCACGGCGGGCGCGACCGCCGCGGGCAGCATCACGGTGCGGCACGACCAGACCGGCCAGGAGTGGACGCTGCAGATCGCCGCGAACACCGTGCCGCCGACCTCCGCGTGCGTCATGCTCGTGCTCGACCGCTCCGGCTCGATGGATGCCGCATCCGGTGTCGGCACGGCGAAGCGCATCGACGTGCTGCACTACTCGGCCGGCATCCTCGCGGAGGCCGTGCACGAGGGCGACGGGGTGGGCATCGTCGGCTTCGACGACGACTCCTTCCCCGTGCTCGTGCCGCCCGTGGGTCCGCTGCTCGCGCCCACGATCTTCGACACGACGCGCGGGGACGTGCGCTCGAAGATCTCGAGCTACGCGGTGAACCTCAACGGCGCGACCTCGATCGGCGACGGCCTCGAACTCGGTCAGAACGAACTGAACCCGGTCGGCGGCTACGACACGAAGGCGACGATCGTCTTCACCGACGGCTACGAGAACCGCAACGCCTTCATCGCCGACGTGTCCGGCTCGATCACCGACCGCACCTACGCGGTCGCCCTCGGCCGCGCCGAGAACATCAAGCCGGCCGCCCTCACCGCCGTCACGAAGGGCACCGGCGGCTACTGCGTGCTCACCGACGACCTGGATGCCGACAGCCGGTACAAGCTCGCGAAGTACTTCCTGCAGGTGCTCGCGGGGGTCAAGAACGACCAGATCGTCGTCGACCCGCCGGTGAAGATCCCGGTCGGGTCGGACGTCGACGTGCCGTTCGTGCTCGCGGAGACCGACTTCGTGGCCGACGTGTTCCTGCTGACCCAGCATCCGGAGCTCGTCGACATGACGCTCATCACCCCCGACGGCGACGTCATCGACCCGGCGTTCATGGCGGGGCTCGGCGGCCGCAACTACGTGCGGGTGGCCGACGACGTCGTGTACTACCGGCTGACGCTGCCCGCCCCGATCGGCGCGGGCGCGCGCTCCGGCACCTGGCTCGCTCGCTTCACGATCGACAAGCGCCACCTCAAGGCGGCCGTCGGCAAGGAGCAGCTCACGGCCGAGGAGGTGCGCGAGATCGCGAGGCGGGGCCTGCCCGGCACGGTGCTCGTGCACGCCTCGTCGAGCCTGCGGATGCGGGTCGACACCGAGCAGGACTCGCTCGAACCGGGGGCGAAGGCGCGGCTCGTCGCGTGGCTCACCGAGTACGACGTGCCCGTGTCGGGCCGGGCGCAGGTGCGGGCCACCGTCACCGAGCCCTCCGGCGCGCAGTACGACGTCGACCTCACCGAGTCCGCCCCGGGCGAGTTCGTGGAGGCGATCGGCCTCGGCGCTCCGGGCGTCTACACGGTGCTGTTCCGGGCGGAGGGCAAGACCTTCCGCGGCACCCCGTTCACGCGCGAGGAGGTGCGCACCCTCAGCGTGTGGAGGGGCGGCGACGAGTACAAGCCGACCGAGGGCGAGGAGCCGGGGCGCAAGCGCATCCCGGGCCGCTGGTGGAAGGCGATCGAGCGCGACCCGAAGCTGCTCGAACTGCTCACCAAGCGCCTCGCCGAGGACGGCCTCTCCGTGAAGGAGCTCGAGCGCGAGTTCGAGCGGGTGTGAACCCGGCGGGACCTGCGACCCTCGACGCGGGGGCGGCACGCACGTAGGGTGCCGTCATGGAGCACGCGGCGGAGACCCTCGACCTCGACACCTGCTGGGAGCTGCTCGCCCAGGCCCGGATCGGGCGGGTGATCTTCTCGGAGGGCGACGACGTGGAGGTGTTCCCGGTCAACTTCTCGATCGGCGGGCGCAGCGTGCTGTTCCGCAGCGCGCCGGGCTCGAAGCTCGAACTCGTCGCGGAGCACCCGCGGGTCGCGTTCGAGGTCGACGAGCACTCCGAGGAGGTCGCCTGGAGCGTCATCCTGTGGGGCACCGCCGAACGCCTCGAGTTCGACGACGAGATCGAGCACTCCGGCATCCTGGGGCTCGTCTCGTGGTCACCCGACGAGAAGTTCAACTACGTGCGCATCACCCCCGACCGCGTGAGCGGCCGCCGCTTCCACCGCGCGGACTAGGACTTGCGGTCGCCGGAGGAGGCGGAGGCGTTCGACTCGTAGGAGGTGTTCGTCGACTCGAAGAAGTTGACGAGCTGCAGGGTGTCGTTCGCGGTCGCCATCCACTTGGCCGGGTTCACCACGTTGTAGTGCGAGCCGAAGCCGAGCTCCTCGAGGCGACGGTCGGCGAGGTACTTCACGTACTGGTTGATGTAGCTCGCGTTGAGTCCGAGGATGCCGTTCGGCAGCAGGTCGTTGTTGTACTGCTCCTCCATCTCGACGGCGTCGAGGATCATCTGCTTGATCTCGGCCGCGAACTCCGGCGTCTGCAGGTCGGAGTTCTCGTCGAGCACCGTGAGGATGAGGTTGATGCCGAACTTGAGGTGCAGGGACTCGTCGCGCACGATCCAGTCCATGAGCGAACCGAAGTTGCGCAGCAGGTTCCGCTGACGGAACGACAGCGCCACCATGAAGCCCGAGTAGAACCAGATGCCCTCGAGGATGATGTTGTAGGCGATGAGGTTGCGGATGAAGTCCTGCTTGCCCGCGGTCGTCGTGATGTCGAGGGTCTCCTCGGTCATCCGGCGGATGTAGCCGACCTCGAACTCCTCCTTGCGCTGCATCGACGGCACGTCGACGTGGGAGTTGTAGGCCTCGTTGCGGTCGATCGGGAACGTCTCGAGGACGTACTCGAACGACATGCAGTGGTTGGCCTCCTCCCACATCTGCTTCGCGAGGTAGAGGTGCGCCTCGGGGGCGTTGACGTACGGGTAGACGCCGAAGGCGAGGGCCTTGTTGACGAGCAGCTCGTTGGGGTTGAAGTAGGAGATCAGGAAGGTGACGGCGTGACGCTCCTCGTCCGTCATCTTCTTGAAGTCGGCGAGGTCTTCGCCGAGCTGGATCTCGTTGGGGAACCAGGTGTTGGCGACCGCCTGGTCGTAGAGGTCCATCGCCCACTGGTAGGTGACGGGCTTGAGGAGGAGTCCTTCCTGGACCCCGGTGCCGAGGATGGCCATTATTGGCAGCTCTCACACTGAAGTTCGTCCATGGGGTCGAGCGGCACTTCATAACCGCCGATGGTGTCTCCGTAGCCGTTCACGCGAGGCCTCCGAATCCGCGACGCGGCGCGGCGGCCGGTGCGGCCGGGGCCTCGGTCGCCGGGGCGGCCGCCGCGGCACCGAAGCCGCGCTGGGCGCCGGCGCCGGTGTTCAGCTCCTCGGTCTTGTTGACCTTGACCGTGGACTGCTCGGCCGTGTGGCGCGGCTTCATGTGCAGGTAGTAGGTCGTCTTGACGCCCTTCTCCCATGCCGCGTAGTAGATGTCCATCATGTCGCCGAGGTCGCGCGTCTCGAGGTACATGTTGCGGCTGATGGCCTGGTCGATCCACTTCTGGGCGCGCGCCGCCACCTCGATGAACGAGTACGGCGAGAGCTGGAAGCTCGTCTTGTAGACGTTCTTGAGATCGTCGGGGATCTCGGCGATGTTCTGCACGTCGCCCTGGCTGCGCAGCACCTGCTCGCGCACGGTGTCCCAGAGGCCGAGCTTCTGCAGGTCGTTCACGAGGTTGCGGTTGACCTCGAGGAACTTGCCGTTGCTGGTTGCGCGGCTGAAGATCTGCGCGAACTGCGGGTCGAGGCCGGGGGTGGTGCCGGCGACGAGGCCGATGGATGCGGTGGGCGCGATGGCCATGAGGGTCGCGTTGCGCATGCCGCCCTTGACCTTCTCGCGCAGGCGGTCCCAGTCGAGCCGCGTGGTGCGGTCGACGGTGATCTTGATGCCGCGGTCCTTCTCGGTGAGCTCGATCGAGTCGAAGGGCACGAGGCCCTGCGACCAGCGGCTGCCCTCGAAGTTGTCGTAGGAGCCGCGCTCGCGGGCGAGGTCGGCCGACTCGTCGATGGCCGCGTAGGAGACGTGCTCCATGATCTCGTCCATGAGGGCGTACGCCTCCTCGGACTCGTACGAGAACCCGAGACGCTCCACGACATCCGTGAAGCCCATGACGCCGAGCCCGATGGCGCGGTTGGTCTGGTTGGCGTGGTCGGCCTCGGCGACCGACGACTCGGTGATGTCGATGAGGTTGTCGAGCTGGCGCACGGCGCTGCGGGCCGAGTCCTCGATGAGGGCCCAGTCGAAGCCGAGGCCGCCGTTCTCGTCGACCTTGAGGTGGGTCGAGAGGTTGATGGAGGCCAGGTTGCAGACGGAGATGTTCTCGAGGTCCTGCGGGAGGCAGATCTCGGTGCAGAGGTTCGAGAGGTGGATGGTGCCCGTGTTGTTGTTGAGGGCGCGGTTGTTGATGGTGTCCTTCCAGGTGAGCCACGGGTGGCTCGTGGTCTGGAGCGACATCAGGATGTCCTTGAACTGGGCGCGCGCGGAGATCTTCTTGAACATCCGCATCTCGCCCGCCTCGGCCTTCGCGGCGTACTCGGCGTAGCGGTCGGAGAACTCCTGGCCGTACAGCTCGTTGAGGTCGGCGACCTCGAGCGGGTCGAAGAGGTACCAGTCGCCGTCGTTCTGCACGCGCTTCATGAACTCGTCGGAGATCCAGACGGCCGTGTTGGCGGTGCGGGTGCGGCGGTACGGGTCGCCCGAGTTGTTGCGCAGCTCGAGGAACTCGGGGAAGTCGAGGTGCCAGTTCTCCATGTAGAAGCACAGGGCGCCGAACTTCTTGCCGCCGCGGCTGACCGCGCGCAGCACCGAGTCGATCGTGTGCATGAAGGGGATCGGCCCGGTCGAGGTGGTGTTGTTGGAGCGGATGGGCGAACCCTGCGAGCGCAGCTTGGTGACCGAGAGGCCGATGCCGCCCGTGCCCTTGGTGAGCCACATGACGTCGCGCACCGACTTGGCGATGTGCTCGATGTCGTCGTGCATCTCCATGACGAAGCAGTTGGAGAGCTGCGGGAACGCGGTGCCAGCGTTCACGAGGGTGGAGCCGGCGGCGAGGTACTCGAGCTTCGACATCTTGTCGTAGAACTCGATCGCGTGGCTCGTCGGGTCGGCCTCGTTGAGCGAGAGGCCCATGGCGATGCGCATCCAGAAGAACTGGGGCACCTCGAGCGGCTCGCCGTTGCGGGCCTTGATGCCGTAGCGGTTGTTGAGGGTGACGACGCCGATGTACTTGAGCAGGCCGTCGCGGGCGGGCTCGAGGGCGGCGGCGAGGCGGTCGAGGTCGAAGAGCTCGGGGAAGCGCGAGTCGAGGAGCGTCTCGGCGACGCCGCGCTCGATGGCGCCGCGGAAGTGCTGCGCGTGGAGGGCCTTCAGCTGCTCGTCGGTCGTGTAGTCGCCGAGCACGCGCTTGTAGATGGTCTTGAGCAGGAGCCGCGCGGCGACGGTGTCGAACTGCGGGTCGTCCTTGACGTTCTGGAGGGCGACCTGGATGACGGCCTCGTCGAGCTGCTGGGTGGTGATGCCGTCGAACAGGGTCAGCTCGAGCTCCGAGGCGATCTGGGTGACCCAGGTGATGTTCTCGTCGAGCCCCTGGCTCGCGTGCTCGATCGCCAGGTTGATCTTGTTGGCGTCGTACGGCTCGCGCTCTCCGTTGCGCTTCACGACGGTGATGGTCACGTGATCCCTTTCCTCTCCGCGCAGTCCTGCGCGCCCCGCATTCCGATGAAAAAACCCTGGTGAGAATCGACCTCGACGGCCCGTCCTCGAGCTTCGTTGCTCTCCCCCGGCCCGGAGGTTCCACCACTATATATCGGGCTCCTGACACCGGGCCAACCCTAGATGTTGTGGGCGTGTCATCCACAGATGTGCATAACTTCACCGCTGTTATTCACACTTTCCACACCCTAGGAGGCCCCTCCGACAGCACTACAGTGGGAAGGCCGTGAACGCGTACCTCGACCTCCTGCGCACCCGGGGCGTCGCCCGGATCATCGCCGCGCAGCTCGTCGCGCGGTTCCCGAGCGGCATGCTCTCGCTCGGCTTCCTCATCCACATCGAGCACCTCTTCCACAGCTACGGGGCGGCCGGCCTCGTGCTCGCCGCGACCTCCGTCGGGCAGGCGATCTCGGGCCCCGTCACGAGCCGCTGGATGGGCCGCTGGGGCATGCGGCCCGTGCTCATCGCCACGACGACCGTCTGCGCCGTCGCGCTCACCACGATCGCGCTCGCGCAGATGCCGCTGTGGGGCTTCATGATCGCCGGCCTCGTCGCGGGGCTCAGCTACCCGCCCGTGCAGCCCGCGGTGCGCACCATCTACCCCAAGATGGTCAACTCGCGCCAGCTCACCCCGCTGTTCTCGCTCGACGCATCCGCCCAGGAGCTCATCTGGATCGCCGGGCCGGTCGTCGTGACGCTCGTCGCCATCCAGGTGTCGACCGTCGCCGGGATCTTCATCTCGGTGTTCTTCCTCGTCGTGGGCGGCGCCTGGTTCATCTCCTCGCCCGAGCTCGGCCGGGTGCGCATCCCGCGCTCGAAGCGCCGGTTCGGCGTCGTGCTCAAGCGCCCCGCGGTGCTGCTGTCGACGGTCGTCGGCTTCCTGCTGGTGGGTTCGTGCGCCGCCGTCGAGGCGGGCGTCGTGGCGACCTTCGGCGAGGGCGGCGCGGAGGCGGGACTCGTGCTCGGCATCTGGGCGGTCGCCTCGCTCGTCGGCGGCCTCGGCTTCGGCAACATCCCGATCGGGCCGTGGGCGCTCGCGCGGCGCATGTTCATCGTCTTCGTCGGCTCGACGCTCGCCGTGTTCGCCTTCGAGTTCTGGTCGATCTCGGCGACCCTCGTGATCGCCGGCCTCGGCATCGCACCGGCGCTCGCCGTGATGTTCTCGATCGTGTCGGCGACCGTCAAGTTCTCCGACACCGCGGAGGCCTACGGCTGGGTCGGCACCGGCCAGCTCATCGGCGCGGCCCTCGGCTCGGCGGTCGCCGGCTTCCTCATCGACGGCTACGGACCCGACGGCGGCTTCGTCGCGGCGGCCGCCTTCGCGTTCGCGGGTTTCCTCGTGCCGGTGTTCTTCCGGCGCGCGCACCCCGACCTCCGCGGCCGCGACGCGAGCCCCCTCCCCGACACCGAGCCGGTCCCCCTCCCGCCCAGCTGAGTCCGCGAAAGTACGTGCTTTTGGGCCCGATCGGGGCGAAATCACCCCAAAAGCACGTACTTTCGGGGACTACCAGCGGGCGTGGATGGCGTCGCGGAAGCTGCGGTCGTAGAGCTCGCGCACGGATGCCGTGAAGGCCGCGCCGAGGTCGGGCACCGAACCGGCGGCGGCGTTCGCCTCCGCCTGCGCCACACTGCGGGCACCCGGGATGACCGTCG
Organism: Protaetiibacter intestinalis; assembly: GCF_003627075.1. Taxonomy (NCBI): domain Bacteria; kingdom Bacillati; phylum Actinomycetota; class Actinomycetes; order Micrococcales; family Microbacteriaceae; genus Protaetiibacter; species Protaetiibacter intestinalis. Next base: position 586,564 of record NZ_CP032630.1, read on the forward strand.
AGACGCCCGGCAGCTGCGCCACCCAGGCGAGCGCCGCCGTCGCGGGCGCGAGCCCCGCATCCGCCGCGAGTACCGCGAACGAGCGCGCCGCATCCACACCCTCGGCGTAGTCGACGCCGGAGAAGGTCTCGCCCTGGTCGAAGGCGGCGCCGTGGCGGTTGTAGTTGCGGTGGTCGTCGGCCGCGAAACTCGTCTCGAGCGTGTAGCGCCCCGACAGCAGCCCGCTCGCGAGCGGCACCCGCGCGATGATGCCGACCCCCGCCTCCTCGGCCGCCGGCAGCACCCGGTCGAGCGGCTTCAGCCGGAACGCGTTCAGGATGATCTGCACGCTCGCCACGTGCGGGCGGGCGATCGCCGTGAGCGCCTCGTCGACCGTCTCCACGCTGACGCCGTAGTTCGCCATGACGCCCTCCTCGACGAGCAGATCGAGCGCGTCGAACACCTCGTCGGAGGAGTACACCGGAGTCGGCGGGCAGTGCAGCTGCACGAGGTCGAGCGTCTCGACGCCGAGGTTCCGACGGCTGCGATCCGTCCAGGCGCGGAAGTTCGCGAGCGCGTAGTTCTCGGGCAGCTGCTCCATGCGGCGACCCATCTTCGTCGCCACCGTGACGCCGGCGCCCGGGTTGTCGCGCAACCAGCCGCCGATGAGCGACTCGCTGCGCCCGTCGCCGTAGACGTCGGCCGTGTCGAAGAAGGTGACCCCGGATGCGGCGCTCGCGTCGAGCACGGCGCGGGCATCCGCCTCGCTCACCTGCCCCCAGTCGGCGCCGAGCTGCCAGGTGCCGAGGCCGATGACGGAGACGGTGCGGGCCGTGCGGCCGAGCGTGCGATGCTGCATGCCTGCGAGCCTACGGCGTCGCCCGCGGTCACTCCTCGTCGACGGATCGGGCGACCGCCCGGGCGAGGCGCTTGCCGATGAGGTGGTCGGCGCCGCGCACGCGCGTCACCGTGACGCCGCGGATGCGCTCCGCGATCCGCATCCCGCCGGGCGAGCTGAACTCGTCGAGGTCGCCGTAGACGATCTCGACCGGCACCCGCAGCGCCGCGAGGTCGGAGATGGTCGTCTGCGACTCGATCGTGTGCTCGAGCGACTTCACGAACGGCACCCAGGTGCGCTCGTTGATGTCCATCGAGCGCGGGATGGCGAGCATGTCGCCGATGATGCCGCCGTTCTTGATGGTGAACGCGGGGTTCTCGCGCAGCCACTTGTAGGCCCGCAGGTAGAACTGCTGCACGCTGCGGTCGCGGTCCATCGACAGCGCCGTCGGGGTGATGTAGATCGGCGGGCTCACGAGCACCAGGCGTCGCACCTGCTTCGGATGCCGCGCCGCGTAGCGGGGCGCGATGAGCCCGCCCATCGAGTGCCCGACGAGCACGAACGGCTCCCGCAGCCGGAGGCTCGCGACCGTGCGGGCGATCGCGGCGACGTGCTCGGCGAGCGTGTAGTCGGCGTGCTCGGGGATGGGCGAGCCGCCGAAGCCGAGCAGGTCGATCGAGATGCACCGGAAGCGGTCCTCGAGCAGCGGCACCACGTTCGTCCAGGTGATCGAGCTCGACGCGATGCCGTGGATGAACACCACCACCGGCCCCGAGCCGCGGTCGTCGGCCACGTGGAGCAGCGGTGCGCGCCGGAACGGATTCCACCCCATGCCCCGAGGCTAGCGGGGCACGGGGTGGATGGGGAGGCGCTCAGCCGTCCTCGCGGAGCTTCTCCTTGTACTCGTTCCTGGCGTGCACGCTGTCGCGCTCCGCCTCCGCGCGCTTGACGTCGGCGTCCGCGCGCAGCTCGTCGACCTTGTCCTCCACGCGCTCCTTGGTGTCGTCCACCCAGTCGCCGACCTTCTTGCCGGTGGCCTCGGCCGCGTCCTTCGCGTCGTCCAGGAAACCCATGTCGTCCTCCTCTGTCCTCGTGGGATCTCGTAGCCCCATCGAAGCCCGGATGCGGCGGGCGCGACACGGGGTTGACAGCGGCCCGCGACCGGCCTAGCCCGTGACGGAATCGTGACCGCGGGACGACCGAATCGTGATGAAAGTTGGGTGGTGCTCGCATCCGGGGCGGTCCTAGCGTGACGCCATGAGGCACATCCCCCGTTTCCCCGCAGCCCTCGCCGCGCTCGCCGCGGCGGGCATCGCCCTCAGCGGATGCTCCGCCGCCTCCTCCGGCGCCGACAGCGCATCCGACCGTGGCGGCACCTCCGAGTACGCACCCCAGGCCGTCGACGCGGGCAGCACCGCCGACGTCGAGAGCACCTCGAGCCAGGAGCAGGCGCTCGTCATCACGGGCACCGTCACCATCACCGCCGACGATCCGATCGCGGCCGCCGAGCGGGCCACCGAGATCGCGGATGCGGCGGGCGGCCGGGTCGACGCGCGCAGCGAGAACGCGCCCCGCGACGGGCGCGCGGCATCCGCGACGCTCACCCTGCGCATCCCCGCCGATCAGCTCGAGCAGGTGCGCGCCGACCTCAAGGAGCTCGGCTCGGTCGACGAGTCGGCGTTCGACACCGTGGGGGTGGGCGACCGGCAGCGCGACCTCGACTCGCGCATCACGACGCTGCGCGCCTCGATCGCGCGCTACACCGCGTGGCTCGCCGACGCCGACACGACCGCCGACCTGCTCGCGCTCGAGTCGGCGATCTCCGAGCGGCAGACGCAGCTCGAGTCGCTCGAGGCCGAGCAGCGCGAGCTCGCCGACCAGGTCGCGATGTCGACCGTCACGCTCGTGCTGCGCGCGGAGGCGCTCGCGCCGCCGCCCGAGGGCCCGACGAACTTCTGGGAGGGGCTCGTCGCGGGCTGGAGCGGGTTCGCCGCGTTCTGGGCGGCCGTCGCCGTCGCCCTCGGCGTGGGGCTGCCCTGGCTCGTCACGCTCGGCATCGTCATCACGGTCGTCGTGCTCGTCGCGCGGCGCGTCGGCCGCGCCGCACCGCCCACCGCACCGCCCACCGCGAGCTGACCACGCGACCTCCGACATGTGGACGCTGTTCACATGTCGGAGGTCGCGGGCTAGCCTGAGGCGATGCGGACCTTCGCGCAGATCCTCGTCAACACGGCGCTCGCGAACGTGACGACGAGCTACCTGTGGTTCGCCCTCACGTTCTGGGTCTACCTCGAGACGAGGTCGGTGCTCGCCACGGGCATCATCGGCGGCGCCTACATGCTGCTCGTCGCGCTGTTCTCGATGGCGTTCGGCACGATCGTCGACCGCCACCGCAAGCACCGGGTGATGCTGTTCGCGGGGGTCGTGACGCTCGTCGCCTTCGGGATCGCGGGCGGCCTCTACCTGCTCTACCCGGAGTCGCAGCTCGTCGACATCGGCGGGCCGGCGTTCTGGTTCTTCACGACGATCATCCTCATCGGCGCGGTCGTCGAGAACATGCGCAACATCGCCCTCGCCACGACGGTGACCCTGCTCGTGCCGCCCGAGCGCCACGCGAACGCCAACGGCATGGTCGGCACCGTGCAGGGGCTCGCCTTCACCGTCACGAGCGTGTTCAGCGGGCTCTCGGTCGGCTTCCTCGGCATGGGGTGGACGCTCGCCATCTCGCTCGTGCTGACGGCGGGCGCGCTCGTGCACCTGCTGTTCCTGCGCATCCCCGAGGACGAGCCGGCGCGCGATCCGGGCCGCACGGGCCTCATCGACCTGCGCGGCAGCATCGCGGCGGTGCGGGCCGCGACGGGCCTGTTCGCGCTGCTCGTCTTCTCGACCTTCAACAACCTCATCGGCGGCGTCTACATGGCCCTCATGGACCCGTACGGCCTGCAGCTGTTCCCCGTCGCGTGGTGGGGCGTCGTGCTCGGGATCACCTCGACGGGCTTCATCATCGGCGGGCTCCTCGTCGCGCGGTTCGGGCTCGGCCGCAACCCCATCCGCACGATGCTCCTGCTCGTCATGGTCATGGGTGCCATCGGCGCGCTCTTCACGATCCGCGAATGGTGGTGGCTCTACGCGGGCGGCATCTGGCTGTACATGGTGATCATCCCCGCGATCGAGGCATCCGAGCAGACCGTCATCCAGCGGGTCGTGCCGTTCGCCACCCAGGGGCGCGTGTTCGGCTTCGCGGCCGCCTTCGAGTCGGCCGCGGCGCCCCTCACCGCCTTCCTCGTCGCGCCGCTCGCCGAGTTCCTCGTCATCCCCTACATGGAGTCGGAGGCGGGCCAGGCGCGCTGGGGCTGGCTGCTCGGCGACGGCACCGCGCGGGGCATCGCGCTCATCTTCCTCGTCGCGGGGCTCGTCATGGTGCTCGCCGCGGCCGGCGCGTTCTTCACGCGCTCCTACCGGCGCATCTCGCGGCTCTACCTCGCCGAGCAGTCGTCGGTGCCGGCCGCGGAGATACCGCAGGCACCCGCCCCGCGCGCGGCGATCAGCGGGAGCGACGGATCGCCCGGCTGAGCCACACCGCGGCGGCCGCCGTCACGATCGCGAGCACGAGCGGCACGACGATATGCAGGGCGTCGCCGCGGATGACGCCGACGATCGTGTCGAGCACGTCGACGAGGGCGAGCGCGGCCGCCGCGAGCACCGCACCGGCCGGCCAGCGCGCGATCGACACGGCGATCGCGATGAACAGGAACACCAGGCTGCGGCCCGTCGCGTAGAGGAAGCTCGTGTCCCAGCCCGAGTCGACGAGGTCGTAGATCGCGAGCCCGATGCCCGCGACCGCCGTGACGAGCGTGACGCCGACGGTGACGCGGAACGGCACCACGACCGAGGGGGCGAGCGCGGGGATCTCCATGGCGCCCATTGTGCACCGCGGGGGCGCGGGGGCGGCAGGGGCGCGCCCGGGGAGCCGGGCTCAGGCCGCGGCGCGGATGAGCGCGAGCAGCGCCTCGCCGTACGCCTCGGTCGCGTCGTCCGCCTCGAAGACGGTCGTCATGCCGGCCCGCTCGGTCGTGACGCGGTAGATCGCACCCGCCCCCTGCGGCACCCGCTCGAGGCCGCGGAACGAGCCCCGCAGCAGCTCGCGCAGCTGCTCCTCGCGCGGCAGCCAGAGCGCGTCGTCGAGGGCCACCGAGTCGAGCGCCCACTCGGTCGTGCCGTTGAAGCCGAGCACCGAACCGGTCGGGTAGTGGTGCGCCTCGATCGTCATGTCGCTCACCGTGAAGACGTCGCCCTCGAACTCGCCGCCCTCGAGCTGGAACGCGTCGCCGGATGCCGGGGTCCAGACGAGCCCGGCATCCGGAGCTCGAGGGCGAGGCGCGTCGAGATCATGCCTCCAGTCTGCGGGATGCGGCTCAGCCGCGGGGCGCGGATCCGCCGCCGCCCTGGCGCTGGCCGCCTCCCCCGCCGCCCATGCCGCCACCGCCGCCGAATCCGCTCGACGCCTCGCCCGCGGTGCCGGTGCCGGCCGAGGAGCCGTTCACGGTCGCCGTGTAGCTCTGCCCGTCGACGACCTCCGCGGTGCTCACGACGATGTTGCCGAAGCTCTTCGACGCCGTCACCTCGGCGATCACCGTGCCGTCGGCATCCGTCACCTCGACGACGTCGCCCGCGGAACCGGTGACGCCGATCGACACGAAGCCCTGCGCGGAGTCGGCGTCGGGTGTCTCGGCCATCCCCGAGCTGCCGATCGCGACGAGCGTGCCGCCCGAGATGGTGAAGCTGCCGTTCGAGTCGAGCGCGCCGTTGTCGTCGGCGGTCGGCCCCTGCACGACGACGTCGCCGCCCGTCATCTCGATCGAGCCGTTCGAGTCGAGCCCGTCGCCCTGCGCGTTCACCGTGAGGGTGCCGCCCGAGAGGGAGAGGAGCTGGCCGCCGTCGCCCATGCCGCCGCCACTCGAGGTGCCGCCGGATGCGTTGAGCCCGTCGTCCGAGGTGGTCACGTCGATCGTGCCCCCGGCGATCGAGATCGTGAAGCTCTCGATGCCCTCGTTCGCGTTCGCGACCGTGACCTCGCCGCCCTCGATCGCGAGCACGACCTCCGAGTGCAGGCCGTCGTCCGCGGCGTCGACGGTGAGCGCGCCGCCCGTCACGACGATGTCGGTCTGCGCGTCGAGGCCGTCGTCGCCCGCCGTCAGGTCGAGGGTGCCGCCCGCGAGCTCGATCCAGCCCTGGGTCTCGTCGCCGTCCTGGTCGGACGTCAGCGCGTCGCCGCCCGCGTCGACCGTGAGGGCGCCGTCCTTCACGACGAGGGCGTCGTGGCCGCGCAGGCCGTCGTCGCCCGCGGTCACCGCGATCGTGCCCGAGAGGATCACGAGGTCGTCGCTCGTCGAGATGCCGTCGTCGACCGCGTCGACCTCGAGCGCGCCGGTGCCCGAGATCGTGAGGTCGGCGTCCGAGGCGATCGCGGCGTGGAAGTCGGCGTCGTCGGCGTAGCCCGTGCCCGCATCCGAGACGGTGTTGGTGCTGCCGTCCTCGAGGAAGATGCCGACGTCGTCGGCGCTCGTGACCTGGATGCCGGGGCCGTCGGCGTTCGAGATCTCGGCCCCGTCGAGGATCAGCACGACCTGCGCCTCGTCGCCCGCGTCGACCACGACCCCGCCCGTGTAGTCGCCCGAGAGCCGGTACACGCCCGCCTCGGTGATCGTCACGGTGTCGGCGGATACGGCGAGGTCGACGGCCGTCGAGGCGTCCCACTCGTCGTCGTTCACGGTCGTCGCGTCGGAGTTCGCGGCGAGGATCGCCTCGGCCGTGAGGTCGTCGGGGGTCGCGATCTCGGAGGCGGTCCGGGTCGACCCGTCCTGGGTCGTGGTCGCCGCGACGGCGCAGCCGGTGAGGCCGAGGGCCGCGGCGAGCGCGGCCGCCGAGAGCAGGGCGGAGGTTCTGCGGGTGGGCATGGGGGTCTCCTTCCGGGAGGGGTCAGGCGGCGTGCGCGAAGTGCCGACGCAGCACGCGGTTCCACTTGTGGGAGGGCAGCTCGGGGCGCAGCGCCGCGAGGCCCGTGCCGAACTTCGACACGGTCGACGGGCGATGCCCCGCACGCCACAGCATCCGGTCGACCTCGGATGCCGCGCCGGCCGACTTCGTCTCGACGATCGCGAGCTGCGGCAGGACGAGGCGGTCGCCGGCGGCGTCCTCCCAGCCGAGCTCGGTGTCGACCGTCGCCCGGCTGCCGGAGCCGGGCAGGTAGAGCGTCTCGCGCACGTAGCGGGTCACGAGGGTGGGCTGGAGGCGGGCCGGGTCGTCCAGGCCCAGCTCGTCGAGCGTCGGCGCCGCGTAGGCGATGCCCTCGGCGGTGAGCTCGTCGCGGTGCGCGATCTCGTAGGCGAGGCGGTCCTTGACGGTCGCGCTGCGGGCGCCCTTCGTCTTCAGCTCGAGGTAGGCGGCCCCCGTGTCGAGGTACGAACGGGTGCGCAGCTTGAAGCGGCGGCGGCGGCCGAGCGCCGCCATCCGGTAGCTCAGCAGCTCGTCGGTGTCGAAGTACACCGACTCGTAGAGCGAGCCGCGGGCGCCGTCGATCTCGAGCACCCGCGTCTCCGGGTCGAGCGCGGCCAGGATGCGCGCGGCATCCGCCCGCGGCAGCACGTACTTGCGGTCGATGCGGGTCTGCAGGGCGGCGAGCTCGAGCAGCTCGTCGAGGCCGATCGCGGCGAGGGATGCGGGGGCGAGGAGCGACATCAGCGGGCCTCGCCCACCTGGTAGCGCACCTCGACGAGCGTCGAGTCGTCGACGAGGTCGAGCTCGCGCACCGTCACCCGGTGCACGCGGGCGCCGAGGGTCTGCTCGAGCGCGGCGCGCAGCGCGGCCTCGTCGGGGTAGGCCTGGTCGAGGCGCACGAGCTGCTGCCGGTAGCGGCGCAGCACGAGCCGGCTGTCGCCCACGGCGAGCACCGCCACGACGAGCACCATGAGTCCGAGCGAGAGGGCGAGTGCCCCCGAGCCGAGGCCGCCGACGAGGCCGAGCGCGAGAGCCGCGAAGTAGTAGGCCACCTCGTGCTGCTCGATCTCGGAGGAGCGCAGCCGGATGATCGACAGCACGCCGAACAGGCCCAGCCCGATCCCGAGGCCCACGGACGAGCTCCCGAGCACGATCGACACCGCGAGCACGCCCACGTTGACGGTGAGGAACGCCACCACGAGGTCGCGCCGGCGGTGCCGGGGGAAGTAGAGCGCGAACACGAGCACGCCGATGGCGACGAGGTCGGCGGCGATGAGCAGCAGGGATTCCATGTCGACCAGTACCGCATCCGGGCCTCCCCCGCACCCTGGTCGCGCCTATGCCGTTCCTGGGAATCGGACGAACGCGCGTCCCGCGCAACATGGAGTCACGAAGCGCAACCTCGGGACGCAAAGCGGCCCCGCATCCGACCGCGGTGACAGGATCGGCAGGGCGCCGCGATCCGCGCGGCCCGGAGGAGAGACGCATGAGCGACACCATCCGCGTCGTCGGGGTGAGCGGCAGTCCCACCGACCCCTCGCGCACCACCGCCCTCGTGCGCCGGGTCTCCGAGGCGTTCGCCGAGCGGCTCGGCGGCGAGGCGCAGGTGATCGAGCTCGCCACGGTGCTCCCCGCGCTCGCCGCGGGCGGCCACCGCCCGAACCTGGGGCAGGCTGCGCAGGAGGCGCTCGACGCGGTCGAGACGGCGGATGTGCTCGTGGTCGGCTCGCCTGCCTACCGCGCCACCTACTCGGGGCTGTTCAAGCTGTTCTTCGACTACGTGGGGCAGTACGCGCTCGTCGACACCCCCGTCGTGCTGACCGCGACGGGCGGCTCCGACCGCCACGCGCTGCTCGTCGAGCACCAGATGCGGCCGCTGTTCGGCTTCTTCCAGGCGCTCACGCTGCCGCTCGGCATCTTCGCCAACGAGCGCGACTTCACCGACTACGTCGTCACGGGCGACGAGCTCGGCGAGCGCATCGAGACCTCGCTCTCGCGCGCCCTCCCCCTCGTGCGCAGCCAGCTCGCCGCGAACGCCGCCGCCCGCGAACCCCTGGTCGTCTAGCAGCGCACGCCCGGCCTCTAGCCCGCGAAGCGGGCTCTGGACACATCCTCTGGCGATACAGCTCGGCGCGAGCGAAGCGACCGCCGAGTCAGTGGAGGCACGAAGTGCCGACTACATGTACGCCTTACCGAGCCGCCAATAGCCGACGAACGCGATCCGGTCCTTCGGCACGTGGTGCTCGGTGACGAGCCACCGCCGCAGCGACGTCGGCAGCGCCTGCTCGCCCACGAGGTAGGCGGTGAACGGCTCGTCCGGCACGGGCGCCGCCTGCACCGCCGCGCGCACCGTGTCGCCCGCCTTCGCCCCGTCCTCGCGCACCACCCAGTGCACCTCGACCCCGTCGGGGGCGTCGTGCGGCTGGGCGTCGGAGGCATCCGGGATCTCGATCCAGGCCGCGCCGCGGTGGTGCCGCGGCAGCGAGCGCAGGATGCCGAGCACGGCCGGCAGGCCCGTGTCGTCGGCGACGAGCAGGTGGTGGTCGATGCCCTCGCGGAGGTCGTAGCCGGGTCCCTGGTCGATGATGGCGAGCCGCTCACCGGGCTGGGCGGCGCGGGCCCAGGGCGCGGCGACCCCGGCATCCCCGTGCACGACGAAGTCGATGTCGAGCTCGCGCTGCTCGCGGCGCAGCTCGCGCACGGTGTAGCAGCGCATGACGGGACGGGCGCCCGCGGACATGCCCATGAACTTGAGGGTGCCGAGCACGTCGACCTTCTTCGGCAGCCGGCCGAGGGCGTCGTCGTGCGCGGGGCGCGGCAGGAAGAGCCGGAACCACTGGTCGAAGCCGTGGTCGGGGAACTCGGCGAGGTCGTCGCCGCCGACCGTCACCCGCACCATGTGGGGGCTCACCTGCTCGGTGCGCACCACCTCGAGCAGGGCGTGGGTGTCGTACTTACGGGCGTCGCGGAAGCTCATGGCAACTCCAGGGTGGGGATGGTGAGGAGGAGGGCGGCGGTCGCCGCCGGGACGAGGATCAGGTAGGCGATGTCGCGCAGCCGGAACGGCACGAGGTGCCGCTCGGTGCGGGTGCGGTGGGCGCCGAACGCGCGCGAGTCCATCGCGAGGGCGACCCGCTCGGCGTGCCGGATGGCGCCCGCCAGCAGCGGCACGGCGTAGCCGAACCAGCGGTGTACGGCCGCGATGGGCCCGCGTCCCCCCGTCATGCCGCGCACCCGGTGCGCCTGGCGGATCACCTCGAGCTCGTGGGCGAAGCGCGGCACGAAGCGGAACGCCGCGAGCGCCGTGTAGCCGACGCGGTACGGCACCCGCAGCTGCTGCACGAGCGAGCGCGCCACATCCGGGCCCGTCGTGGTGAGGCCCGCGGTGAGCGACAGCACGACGATCGCGGCGAGGCGGAGGGCCGTCGCCGCGCCCACCTGCCACATGCCGAGCGTGAAGCGGTAGTCGCCCACGGCGAGCAGCACGACCGCGTCGTCGACGCGCGAGCCGTCGATCCACAGGCCGAAGCTGAGCGACAGCACGAGCGCGGTGAGCGGGATGGCGAGGAACAGCAGGGCGGCGCTGCGCGCGGTGAGCCGCGCCCCGACGAGCAGCAGGGCGTAGCCGAGTGCGGCGAAGGCGAGGGGGGTGGCGAGGTCGCGGCTGAACACGAGCGCGACGATGGCCGGCAGCGGGGCGGCGAGCTTGACGAGCGGGTTGAGGCCGTGCAGGAACCGCACGGCGCTCACGCGGGCGGCCGCGGCGTAGGGGTCGACGACGGCCGTCATCCGCCCACCTCCGCGGACCGCTCGGGGGCGCCCGGCAGCTCGGCGAGCCGGGTGACGCCGCGCCACTCGGCGTGCCGCAGTCCGCGCATCGCTCGGGCGAGGGGCGGATGCCGCAGCCCGGCCTGCTCGAGCGCGTCGCCCGCCAGCACCTCGCGCGTCGTGCCGTGGGCGAGCAGCCGCCCCTCGCGCAGCACCGCGACGTGGCTCGCGTAGTCGGCGACGAGCTGCATGTCGTGGGTGACGACGAGCACCGTGGTGCCCTGCGCGTTGAGTCCCGCGAGCATGTCGAGCAGCTCGGCCGCGCGCTCCCGGTCCTGCCCGAAGGTGGGCTCGTCGAGCGCGAGCACGGGCGCGCCCGCGATGAGCGCCGCGCCCACCGAGAGGCGCCGCTTCTGCCCGCCCGAGAGCAGGAAGGGGTGCACCTCCCGCGCGTCGGAGAGTCCGAAGCGTTCGAGCACCCCGTCGACCCGGCGCGCGATCTCGGCCTCCGGCATCCGCTGCAGCTGGAGTCCGTGTGCGAGCTCCTCGGCGACGGTGTGGCGGATGAACTGGTGCTCGGGGTTCTGGAAGACGAAGCCGACGGTGCGCGCGAGGGCGCGCACGTCGGCACGGGCCGGGTCGAGTCCGGCGAGGTCGACGTGCCCGCGCGGCGGCGACTGCACGCCGGCGATCGCCTGCAGCAGCGTCGTCTTGCCCGCGCCGTTCTCGCCGACGAGCGCGAGGAACGCCCCCGCGTGCACCTCGAGGTCCACCCCGTGCAGCACGGCGCGGCGGCCGCGTTCCACGCTGAGCCCCGCGACCCGCACGACGACGTCGCCGGCGGATGCGACATCCGGCACCGCGCGCGGCGGCGGCAAAGCCGGCAGAGCGTCGAGGGCGGCCGTGAGCTCGCCGGGGGTCACCGGCAGCGGATCGAGGTGGAGACCGGCGTCCCGCAACCGCAGCCCCGCGAGGGTCGCGACGGGCAGCCAGACGCCGAGCGCGTGCAGTTCCTCGGCCCGGGCGCGCAGCACCTCGTCGACCGTGCCGTCGGCGGCGGTGCGCCCCGCGCGGTCGAGCACGACCACGCGGTCGACGAGCGAGACGGCGGCGTCGAGGTTGTGCTCGATGAGCACGATCGCCACCTCGTGCGCCGCGACGACCTCCGCGAGCGCCGCGTACACCTCCTCGATGCCGACCGGGTCGAGGTTGGCGGTCGGCTCGTCGAGCACGATGACGTGCGGGCGCATGGCCAGGGCGCAGGCGATCGCGAGCCGCTGCCTGCCGCCGCCCGAGAGCCGGTCGGGGCTCTCGGCGCGCCGCTCCCAGAGGCCGACGCGGCGCAGGGCCGCCTCGCCGCGGGCGAGCACCTCCTCCACCGGCACGAGCAGGTTCTCGGGGCCGAAGCACACCTCGTCGAGCAGCGTGCCCGTCACGAGCTGGCTGTCCGGATCCTGGAAGACCATGCCCACGTGCGCGCTGAGCGCGCCCGGCGTGGAGGCACGGGTGTCGATGCCCGACACGGTGACGACGCCTTCGAGGTCCGCGGGCACGGCGTGCGGCACGAGCCCGTCGAGGGCGAGGGCGAGGGTCGACTTGCCGGAGCCGGAGGGCCCGAGCAGCAGCACGACCTCGCCCGCGGCGACCGCGAGGTCCGCCCCGTCCGGGGTCCAACGGTCGCGACCGTCGTGGCGGATGCGCACCCCCGCGGCTGCGAGCGGCGGCGCGCTCATCCCTCGGATGCCGGGGGCGGCGTGACGACCGCACGCCGCGGGCGGGCCACGCCGGCCGCCTGCAGCCGCCCGGCGAGGAACTGCGCGAGCCAGGTGAAGAACGCGGCGCTCGCGAGCGTCAGCACGACGAAGATCGCGAGCACCCACCAGGCGAAGGCGCCCAGGTCGAAGCCGACGACGTAGAACGGGATGACGAGCAGCTGCGAGAGCGGGTGCGCGATCCAGAACATGCGTCGCGAGCCGAAGCGGTAGAGGGTGACGGCGAACGGCAGCTCGAGGATGAGCCCGAAGATGACCGTGCTCCAGATCTGCGCGACGCCGTACGGGGTGAACGGTGCGTTGACGAGCGAGGCGACGAGGAGCGTGAACAGCCCGATGCCGGGAACCCGGAAGAGCACCTGGGAGAGCATCCCGGGCAGCACCCAGAGGCCGAAGACCGCGACGATGATGAGGGTCGCGATCGGGGTCGTGTTGAGGGCGATGAAGAGCCAGTTGAGGGCGATCGCGAGCACGCCGCCGGCGGCGCCGATGGCGGCCGCGCTCAGGAAGACGCGGGTCGAGTAGGGGTTGCGCATGACGGGTGGGTCCTTGACTAAGGTAAGGCAACGCTAACTCTAGCGCGCCATCCGACCATCACGACCGAGGAGAACCCCCGTGGGCCGCTTCACGACCCGATACCTGTTGAGCTGCGCCGCCATCGGCGTCGCCGGCGGGCTGCTGCTGATCCCGGCGAACCTGTACGCCGCGACCGTCGCGAAGGGGGTGCCGCTGCTGTACGCGCCCGTGGTGGGCGTCTGGATCCTGCCGGTCGTCGTCGCGCTCGCCCTGCTGCGACGCCCGGGCGCCGGGGTGCTGAGCGCGCTCGTCGCGGGGCTCGTGACCATCCCGGCCTCGCCGAACGGCGCCGCCGCGGTCATCACGATGCTCATGATCGGGGTGCTGCTCGAGCTGCCGTTCGCCGTGCTGCTGTACCGGCGCTGGCATCCGGCGATCTTCCTCTCGGCGGCCGTCGTGCTCGCGGTGCTCTACGGCTTCGTCACGTGGCGCAGCCTCGACGTCGCCTCCCTCGCCCCCTGGGCGCAGGCGACCTTCATCGCCCTGCTGCTCGTGAGCGCGGTCGTGGGCACGCTGCTCGGCCGGGCGATCGCGCGCGCCGTCGAGCGCACGGGCGTGACGCGCGGCATCTCGTACACCGGCCCGAAGCCGACGGCGGATGCCGCTCCCGCGGCTCAGTCGGAGGCCGTCGCCGGGCAGTAGAGCAGGGTGCGCCCGTCCTCGCTCGTACCCTTCGCGTGCTCCGACATGAGCGCGCCGCACAGCGGACACGCGCGATCCCGGGCGGGCACCGGCGCGGGCTGGTCGTAGGGGCCGAGCGGGGGCGGACCGAGCCACGGGAAGAGCCGGCGGTTGAGGCGGTTGAAGAACCCGCCGCCCGCGAAGTCGTTGCCCCGGCTGAAGCCGTCGACGGACTCCTCGTCACGTCGTGTCGTCATCGCCGTCTCCCGCTCGTCACCCTCTCAGCGTACGAGCCAGCCGCCGTCGACGGGCAGCGTGACGCCGGTCACGTACGCCGAGGCGTCCGAGGCGAGGAACACGGCCGCGCCCGCGAGATCCCGCGGCCGCGCCCAGCGGCCCACGGGGATGCGCGGGGTGAGCGCCGCGATGCGCTCGGGGTCGCCGTCGGCGCCCAGGGTGAGCTCCGTCTCGACGTAGCCGGGGGCGATCGCGTTGACGGTGACCCCGCGATCCGACCACTCGTTCGCGAGGGCGCGCACGATGCCGCCCACGCCCGCCTTGCTGGCGGCGTAGCCGACGACGTTGCGCCCGCCCTGGAACGCGTTCATCGAGGAGAGGAAGAGGATGCGGCCGTGTCCGCGCTCCAGCATGCCGCGGCCGAGCTCGCGGGCCAGCAGGAACGGCGCGTGCAGGTTCACCGCGAGCACGGCCTCCCACTGGGCGTCGCCGTGCGACTCGGCGGGGTTGCGCTCCGCGATGCCGGCGTTGTTGACGAGGATGTCGACGGGGCGGTCCAGGGTCGCGAGCTCGAGCAGCAGCGCCTCGACGCCGCGGGCGTCGGAGAGCTCGGCGGCGATCCCCGTGAACTCCCGGCCCGCGGCGCGCACCGCGGCGCCCGTGTCGCCACCGTCGGGCGTCATCGTGCGCGAGACGCCCACGACATCCGCCCCCGCCTCGGCGAGTGCGACGGCGATCGCGGCGCCGATGCCGCGGCTCGCCCCGGTGACCAGCGCGAGCCGGCCGTCGAGCCGGAAGTCGTCGAGGATGCCCATGGAGGAAGGCTACTCAGACGACGCCGAGGTACTTGTTCTGCACGGCCTCGTCGTTCGCGATCTCGTGGGCGCTCAGGTCGGCGGCGATGCGCCCGTTCACCATCACGAGGATGCGGTCGCACAGCTCGGTCGCGAACCGCAGGTTCTGCTCGATGAGCAGCACCGCCTGCCCCTCGCTCACGAGTCGTCGGAACACCTCGGCGAGGTGGTCGACGACGGCGGGCGCGAGGCCCTCGCTCGGCTCGTCCATGACGAGCAGGCGCGGGTTCGACAGCAGGGCGCGGCCGATCGCGAGCATCTGCTGCTCGCCGCCGGAGAGCTCGGCGCCGCCGTTGCGGCGACGCTCGGCGAGCCGCGGGAACAGTTCGTACACCGCGGGCACGTCCCAGCGCGCACCCCGCGCGCGCTTGACCATCGTCAGGTGCTCGTGCACCGTGAGCGAGGGGAAGATCCGCCGACCCTGGGGCACGTAGCCGACCCCGGCGCGGTTGATCTGGTACGGCTGGCGCCCGACGAGCTCGCCGCCCTCGAAGCGGATCGAGCCGCTGCGCACCGGCAGGAAGCCGGCGATCGCGTTGGTGAGCGTCGACTTGCCCATGCCGTTGCGGCCGACCATCCCGAGCGGCTCGGTGCCCATCGAGAAGCTCACGTCCTGCAGCACGTGCACGCGCCCGTAGGCCACGTTGAGGTTCTCGACCTCGAACACGGTCGGCCCGGCGCCGGGCGAGGCGAGGGGGACGACGGGGTCAGGCGACGTCGGCAACGGAACCTCCCAGGTAGATCTCGCGGACCCGCTCGGAGGCGCGGATCTCGTCCGGCGTGCCCTCGAGGATCTTCTCGCCGTCGTGCATCACGATGACGCGGGTGGCGACCGCGAGGGCGATGTCCATGTCGTGCTCGATGAGCAGCAGGCTGATCTCCTGCGGCAGCTCGCGCAGCAGCGTCGTGAGGTGCACGCGCTCGGCGGGCGAGAAGCCGGCCGCCGGCTCGTCGAGCATGAGCAGCCGCGGCTGCAGGGCGAGCGCCATCGCGAGCTCGAGCTGGCGCTGCTCGCCGTGCGAGAGGTCGGCGACGACCGTCTCGTCGCGTCCCGCGAGCCCGACGCGCTCGAGCAGCCGCTCGACACGGTCCCAGCGCTCGCGTCCGAACCGGCTCGGTCGCAGCAGACCGCCGCGGAACTCGTTGCCGCCGAGGGCGATGAAGACGTTCTCGGCGGCGGTGAGCTGCTCGAACAGCCGCGAGGTCTGGAAGGTGCGGGCGAGGCCGCGTCGCGCACGACGCGAGGCGGACATCCGGGTGACGTCCTCGCCGAACAGCTCGATGCGTCCGGAGCTCGCCGGGAAGGTGCCCGCGATGCAGTTGAACAGCGTCGACTTGCCCGCGCCGTTGGTGCCGATGACGCTGATGCGCTCGCCGACACCGAGCGTGAGGCTCACGTGCCGCATGGCCTTCAGGCCGCCGAAGTGCTTCGACACGTCGTCGACGACGAGGGCGGTGTCGGTGCTCATCGCGATTCCCTTCGCGTGGATGGATGTCCCGGGCCGGATGCGCGCATCCGGCCCGGGACCGGGGGGTCAGCCGAGATCGGCGCAGGACTCGAAGCGGTCGTAGACCGTGGTGCCCTGCTTCACGCCGTCGGTCTGGGCGACGGTGCTGAGCACGAGCGCGCCCGAGTCGTCCGTCACGACCTCGTTCATGAAGTTGGTCACGATCGCCTGACGGTTCTCGTCGAGCTTGATCTCACCGGTGGGCGAGGTCCAGTCGAGGCCCGAGAGCGCCTCGCGGAACGCCGACTGGCCGTCGCTCAGGTCGCCGTCCGCCTTCTCGAGGCCGAGCAGCAGCGACTCGAATGAGTTGTAGTACAGGATCGAGAAGATCGACGGGCTCGGGAAGGCGTTGGGCTGCGTCGCGTAGGCCGCAACGAAGGCATCCCACTCGGGGGTGTCGTAGTCGCCACCCGGCACCGGTCCGCCCGAGATCATGCCGACCGCCGCGGAGGCGATGTTCGCGTCGCCCGAGAGCGCCGTGGTGTCGACCGCGATCGTGCCGCCGACGAGGGGCTTGCTGACGCCGTTGGTGACCGCCTGCGAGAGGAAGCTGGCCGCATCCGCACCGCCGAGGCCCACGTACACCGCGTCGGTGTCGGCCGGGATCTGGGCGATGATCGTCGCGTAGTCGGTCGTGCCGACGGGCACCCACGAGGCGCCCGTGATCTCGCCGCCCGCGGCGCAGAACTCGCTGAAGAACCCGCCCGCGTTGTCGTACGGGAAGGAGTAGTCCTCGGCGAGGAGGTAGATCTTCTCGTAGCCCTTCTCGTCGTGGGCGTAGGTGCCCACGCCGCCCATCCACATGGCGGAGTCGCCATGGAAGCGGAAGAAGTTCTCGGCGCCCTCGAGCGTCATGCCGACGGGGCTGGCCGCACCGTTGACGAAGGTGACCTCCGGGACGGTCAGCGCGTACTGCACGACCGTCTCGCCCTCGTCGCCGGAGACCGGGCCGAGCACGATGTCGACGCCGTCGTTCTCGACGAGCTTCTTGACCTGGGTCTGCGCGGATGCGGTGGTGCCATCGGTGCCCGCGTAGACGAACTCGATCTTCTTGCCGGCGACCTCGCCGCCCTCGGCCGTGCCCCCGCGCGCCTCCATCGCGACGCCGATGGCGGCCTTGGCCTCGTCCATGCCGAAGGCGAGGTTGCCTTCGCTCGTGGCGAGCACGCCGATCTTGATGGTGTCGCCACCGTCCCCGCCGTCCCCGCCCGGGGCGGAGCAGCCGGTGACGGCCAGGAGCATGGCGCTCCCGATTCCGATCGCCGCGGCGATCGACTTCTTCTTCAGCTTCATCGCTGTTTCCCTTCGGTGATTGCATGCTCCGTCGACGGTGCCGTCGGCGGCTCTTCGGATGGTCCGGCGCCCGCCGCACGGCGACGGTCGACGAACCGCTTGACCTGCCGCCCGATCCCCGCCAGGCCGGAGGGGGCGAACAGCAGGATGAGGATGAACACGAGCCCGGTGAGGGTCATGTAGCGGTCGGTGAGGTTCTGGGCGAAGTTGGAGAGCAGAGTCAGCACGACGGCGCCCGCGAAGACGCCGCCGAGCGAGCCGATCCCGCCGACGACGGCGACGACGAGCACGTCGAGCGTCGAGCCGAGGCTCACGACGTCGGGGTCGACCTGCGCCCGGTCGAGCACGAGCAGCACGCCGCCGACGGAGGCGATGAAGCCCGCGAAGGTGGTGGCCGCGATCCGGTAGGCGTTGACGTTGTAGCCGAGCGCCTTCATGCGATCGGGACTGTCGCGCACGCCCTGCAGGGTGAGGCCGAACGTCGAGGCGCCGACGTAGCGGCAGAGCAGGTAGCAGAGCACGCCGACGGCGAGCGCGAAGTAGTAGAACGTCGTGATGTCGTTGAGGTTGACGACGCCCCAGTCGGGCTTGAGCACGGGCGCGAGACCGCGGCGCGCGTTGGTCACCTCGATCGCCTGCGAGGCCCAGGAGTAGAACACCTGGCCGATCGCGAGGGTGATCATGAGGAAGTAGATGGCGCGCGTGCGGGCCGCAATGAGCGCGATGAGGAACGCGGCGACCGTGCCGGCGAGGATGCCCACGAGGGCGCCCAGCAGGAAGTCCTGCTCGAGGGTCACCATGACGTAGCCGACGCCGTAGGCGGAGATGCCCGCGACGGTGACCTGCGCGAGCGAGAGCAGCCCGACGTAGCGGTTGAGGAAGACGAGGCTCATGGCGATGATGCCGAGCCAGATCGATCGCACGCCGATGTTGGGCAGCCAGAACCGCGGCCGGTCGACGAGGTACGGGAACGCGATCGCGACGCCGAGGGCGACGAGCCCGATGACGAGCGGGATGCGGCGGGTCCACCGCCGGGTGCGGACGGCGCCGGCCATCAGGCTGCCCTCCCCATGAGGCCCTGGGGGCGCACGGCGAGCACGACGACCATGAGGGCGAAGGTCAGCACGAGCGAGTAGGTGGGCGCGTAGACGAGGGCGAACTGCGAGACGAGCCCCACGAGGGCCGCGCCGAGCGCCGCCCCCGGGATGGACCCCATCCCCCCGACGATCACGACGACGAGCGAGTACAGCAGGAACACGCCGTCCTGGCCGGGCAGCAGCGGGAAGAGGGTGCCTCCCACGACGCCGGCGAGGGCGGCGAGGGCGGAGCCGAGCACGAAGATCGCGGCGAACACGAGTCGCACGTTGACGCCCGTGGCGGCCGTCATCCGGCTGTCGTCGACGCCGGCCCGCACGATCGAGCCGAACCGGGTGCGGGTGATGACGAGCGCGAGGGCGACCCCGATGACGATCGCGAGGGCGAGCACGAGCAGCCGCAGCACCGGGTAGGAGCCGACCCCCGGGATCGCGACGGATGCCACCTGCAGCTCGTCGGGCACCGGCACCTGGGTGGCGGTGCCGCCGAAGGTCGCGAGCATGAGGTCGGTGCCGATGAGCGAGACGCCGAGCGTGATGAGCGCGACG
The DNA here is from genome assembly GCF_003627075.1 of Protaetiibacter intestinalis. NCBI lineage: Bacteria > Bacillati > Actinomycetota > Actinomycetes > Micrococcales > Microbacteriaceae > Protaetiibacter > Protaetiibacter intestinalis. The sequence goes on from NZ_CP032630.1 coordinate 605,650, forward strand.
CGCATGTCGTCGTCCTGGAAGCGGCGGATGAGCACCTGGTGGATGAACAGTCCGAGCACGCCGATCGCGACGGCCGCGCCGAGGGCGCCGAGGAACCAGTTGCCGGTCGCCTTCGCGATCGTGTAGCCGACGTAGCCGCCGAGCAGGTAGCTCGTGCCGTGGGCCATCGTGATGACGCGCATGAGGCCGAAGATCAGCGTCAGGCCGCTCGCCACCAGGAAGTAGACGGCCGCCAGCGTCAACCCGTTCAGGGTGATGAGGAGGATCTGGTCCACACGCGCTCCACGTCTCTGTGAGGGGCTTCCGGGTTGGGACACCAAACTGTATCCCTACTTGTATACAACTTCGGGTACAGTATCCCTGCGCGCTCGGAGATGTCAAACATCCCGGCCCGCGCCCCCTCCGCGCAGGCCTCGCGCGGGGCTCGCAACGACGCGAAAGGAACACGATGCCCGCACCGGATGGATCGCTCGGAGTCGCCGCGATCGGCTACGCCTTCATGGGGAAGGCGCACTCGGGCGCCTGGCGCAACGTCGGGGCCTACTTCGACGTGCCGCCCGTGCACCGCCGCCTCCTCGTCGGCCGCGACGCGGAGGCCGTGGGCCGCGCCGCCGCGCGCTACGGCTGGGACGAGACGGCGACCGACTGGCGCAGCGTGCTCGAGCGCGACGACGTCGACATCGTCGACATCCTCACTCCCGGCCACCTGCACGCCGAGATCGCGATCGCCGCGCTCGAGGCGGGCAAGCACGTCGTCGTCGAGAAGCCGCTCGCCAACACGCTCGCCGAGGCGGAGGCGATGGCCGCCGCGGCCGCCGCGGCCGAGGCGCGCGGCCAGCACGCGATCGTCAACTTCAACTACCGCCGGGTGCCGGCCATCGCGCTCGCCAAGGAGCTCATCGACGAGGGCCGCATCGGCGCCATCCGGCACGTGCGCGCGAGCTACCTGCAGGACTGGCTCGCCGACCCCTCCTCCCCCATGAGCTGGCGGCTGCGCAAGGAGCAGGCCGGCTCGGGCGCGCTCGGCGACCTCGGCGCCCACATCGTCGACCTCGTGCTGCACCTCACGGGCGACCGGATCGAGAGCCTCAACGGCGGGATGCGCACCTTCGTCACCCGGCGCCCCGCGGGCGAGAGCGGCGACGGCGCGCTCGGCGGCAGCGGAGGCGGCGGGCCGCTCGAGGAGGTCACCGTCGACGACGCCGCCTGGGCGAGCGCCCACCTCTGGGGCGGCGGCGTCGCCCAACTCGAGGTGTCGCGCTTCGCGGGCGGCCGCAAGAACGGCCTGCGCCTCGAGCTCTACGGCGAGCACGGCTCGATCGCGTTCGACCTCGAACGCCTCAACGAGCTCGAGTACTTCGACGCCCGCGGCGACGCCGGGCGTCAGGGCTTCACGCGCATCCTCGTGACCGAGTCCGGGCATCCGTGGGTGAACGCCTGGTGGCCCGACGGGCACATCATCGGCTGGGAGCACAGCTTCACGCACCAGTTCGCCCAGCTGCTCGGCGACATCCGCGACGGCCGCCCCTCGACGCCGAGCTTCGCGGAGGGCCTCGCCGTGCAGCGCGTGCTCGACGCGATCGAGCGCTCCGCGGCGCACGACGGCGCGGCCACCGCCCCCTGAACCCCCCTCCACCACCGCAACCCCGACGAAGGAGTCACCATGTCCCACCCCGTCACCCTGTTCACCGGCCAGTGGGCCGACCTCCCGCTCGAGGAGGTGGCCCGGCTCGCGAGCGGATGGGGCTACGACGGCCTCGAGCTCGCCTGCTGGGGCGACCACCTCGACCCGTGGCTCGCCGCCGAGGACGACGCGTACGTCGCCTCCCGCCTCGAGATCCTGAAGCGCCACGAGCTGCAGCTCTTCGCGATCTCCAACCACCTCAAGGGCCAGGCCGTCTGCGACGACCCGATCGACTTCCGCCACCAGGCCATCGTCGGCTCCCGGGTGTGGGGCGACGGCGACGCCGAGGGCGTGCGGCAGCGCGCCGCCGAGGAGATGAAGAAGACCGCGATCGCGGCCCGCAGGCTCGGCGTCGACACGGTCGTCGGCTTCACGGGGTCGAAGATCTGGCCCTACGTCGCGATGTTCCCGCCCGTCGGACAGGACGTCATCGACGCGGGCTACGAGGACTTCGCGACCCGCTGGAACCCCATCCTCGACGTCTACGACGCCGAGGGCGTGCGCTTCGCCCACGAGGTGCACCCGAGCGAGATCGCCTACGACTACTGGACGACCGTGCGCACCCTCGAGGCGATCGACCACCGCGAGGCGTTCGGCCTCAACTGGGACCCGAGCCACATGGTGTGGCAGGGGCTCGACCCCGTCGCGTTCATCCTCGACTTCGCCGACCGGATCTACCACGTGGACTGCAAGGACACCCGGATGCGGATGGGCGGCGGCCGCAACGGCGTGCTCGGCTCGCACCGCCCGTGGGCCGACCCGCGCCGCGGCTGGGACTTCGTCTCGACGGGCCGCGGCGACGTGCCGTGGGAGGACGCCATCCGCGCCCTCGACCACATCGGCTACACGGGCCCCGTCTCGGTCGAATGGGAGGACGCCGGCATGGACCGCCTCGAGGGCGCCCCGGCCGGGCTCGCCTTCGTGCGCTCGCTGCTGTGGTCGGTGCCGACCGGCTCGTTCGACGACGCGTTCGCCGCGAAGGACTGAGGCGTCGCGGGGGTGCGGACGCGCCGCGCCCCCGCGGGCTCACTCCCCGATGTACATCGCGGCGGCGGCCAGCAGGTCGAGGATGCGCTCGCGCATGTGGTCGATGTGCTCCTTGACGGCCGGCTCGATCGCCGCGTAGTCCTTGCTGATCATCGCCTCCGCGAGCACCGCGTGCTCGTCGGAGCAGTCGATGAGCCGCGACTGCAGCGACGCGGCGTGCAGCCAGAAGCGCTGCACGCGGCGGCGCGTCTCCTTCACCGTCTCCGAGACGAGGGCGTTGCCCGCGATGCCGTTCAGGAGCCGGTGGAAGGCGAGGTCGGCCTCCGACCACGCCGCGCGGTCTCCGGAGGCCGCGGCGACGCGCATCGCGTCGACGGAGGCGCGCAGCACCTCGTGGTCGTCGGGGCTGAGCAGCGACGCGGCCTTCTTGGCGATGTAGGTGTCGAGCACCTCGAGCATGTCGCAGGCCTCGTTCGCCTCCTGCGGCGTGAGCTGCGAGACGGTGAAGCGCGCGCTGTCGCTGCGCTTCACGAGCCCCTCCTTCTCGAGGCGCTGCAGGGCCTCGCGCACGGGGGTGCGCGAGATCCCGAGCTGCGCCGCGATCCGGTTCTCCGAGAGCGGGGCGCCGGTGCGCACGCGGAAGGAGGTGATCTCGCCGAGCAGGTACTCGTACGCACCCTCGACGCGCGAGTGGTTCTCGTCGGTCAGTGTCATCCCGCCTCCTCGGCCTGCGCCTGCGCGCAGGCCCTGCAAGGGCTTCATGTTACGACCTCGGCGCCCCCGGGACCGGGAAGGATCGGGGGCGCCGGGGCCCCGCGTCACATGACGCGGTTGACGAACTCCCGGTCGTGCACCTCGACGGGCGCCTTCATGAGCTCGAGGATGCCGCGCGCGGTGTGCTCCGAATAGCGGCGGAAGGCCTCGAACCCCTTCTCCGGGGTGGCCCGCATCGGGTTGCCGATGATGCCGTTCTCGACGAACTCGTGGTGGTCCATCGGGAAGGTGAAGTACTGGTAGCCCTCGAACTCGGTGTCGGGCATCCCGTCGTTCTTCTGGAACGCGTCGGGCAGGAACGCGGGCGTGTGGGCGCGGGTGTCGACCGCGCGCTCCATGCGCACGAGCTCGGGGCGCCAGGCCATGTCCTGCGAGGTCTCGAGCTCGCTCGAGTGCCAGCCGGGGGTTTCCTCGGGCGGGTTCTCCATGAGCCCGTCGAGCACACCCACATAGCGCTCCATGAACGGCTTCACAAACGAGATGAGCGCACCCGTCTCGTAGCGCAGCCGCCGCAGCACCGGGTCGACGACCTTCGTGTTGGAGCCGTGGCCGTTGATGAAGATCACCCGGTTGAAGCCGTGGTGGATGAGCGAGCGCGCCACGTCGTACATGAGGTCGAGCAGCGTGCTCGCGCGCACCGTGATCGTGCCGCGACCCTGACCGACGCCGTACATGTGCTGCGGTGAGTAGCCGGTCCAGATCGGCGGGGTGTGCAGCACGCCGATCGCCTCCGAGATGCGCTCGGAGATCTCGACGGCCGTGATGGTGTCGGTGTAGAGCGGCAGGTGCGGGCCGTGCTGCTCGGTCGAGGCCATCGGTACGAGCACCGTGTCCTTGACGGCGAGGTACTCGTTGATGTCGACGTACGAGAGGTAGGCGAGGTTCCAGGACACGAACTTCGCGCGGAAGTCCTCGTCCCCCTCGGTGAGGTGCGCGACCTCGCGCTCGTAGCCGGACGACTCGGATCGGACCAGGGGCATCTTCGTGTTCTCCTTCGTGACGGATGCGGTTCAGTCGGCCGGACCGCGTCCGCCGACGAGTGCGAGGAAGCGCTCGGCGGCGAGACGGCCCAGCTCGGGGTCGTTGATGTGCAGCTCGACGGTCTCGACGGGGATGTCGGGCCGCAGGTGCTCGCGGATGGCCGCGAGGTAGAGGGCGTCGCCCTCCGGATCCCAGAACACGCCGTCGGGCGTGGCCGGGATCGACAGGCCGCGGGTGGGGAAGAGCACGAGCACGGGCCCGGTGGCCTGGTTAAGGCGCTCGGCGAAGACGCGGCCGAGGGCGCGCTTCTCCTCGTGGGTGGCCCGCACGAGCGTGTACTCGGGGTTGTGGTCGTAGGCGGGGCGGTCGCGCATGTCCTCGGGGATCGTCGCGGGCGACCACACCGAGAAGTCGTTGCAGCCGGGCAGCACCACCTGCGGCAGCCCGAGGCGGCCGGCCACCGCGAGGCGGTCGGGGCCGCCGTCGTGGATGCCGCCCACCATCGGGTCGTAGATCTCGTTCGTCGTGTAGTCGACGACGCCGACGAACTGGCCCGCCTCGGCGAGCTCCTCCATCGCCGGGCCGCCGACTCCGTTGGAGTGGAAGACGACCGTCTCGTAGCCCGCCTCGGCGAGGCGGTCCTTCATGGCGGCGACGGCGCGCGTCGTGTTGCCGAGCATCGTGGACGCCACGTACCGGCGGCCCGCGGGCGGCGCGCCGAGCGCGTGGCCGGCGTCCAGCATCCCCTTCATGGCCGCCGCGACGTTGTCGAGCACGGTCGTGAGCACGGGGTTCAGCCCCAGGATGTCGACGACCGAGTGCACCACGAAGACGTCCTTGAGGCCCACGTACGGCCCGAACTCGTGGTGACCGCTCGCCGTCGGCGCGACGACGATCTTCGGCACCCCGACCGGCAGCACCTGCACGGCGGCGGCCCCCATGACGGAGCCGACGCCGCCGAGCGCGATGCCGCCGATGAGCTCGCCCGCCTCGTGCAGCTCGCGCACGAGGTCGGTGACGAGGTCGCGCATCGTGTCGACTGCGCGACCCCGCGTACCGGAGTGCTGCAGCTGGGCGAGGGTGATGCCGCCTCGCTCAGCCAACTGCTCGTGTGAGACATCCGGCACGATGCCGACCGGCTCCCCGAGGATGCCGCTGTCGACCACGAAGGTCTCGATGCCGAGGGCGTTGAGGCGATCGCGCAGGTACGCGGTCTCCGGGCCCTTCGTGTCGAGCGTGGCGACGATGACGACTCTTCCCATGGGGAGCAGATCTCCGATCCTTCGGTGCCGACCCGATCAGAACACGTTGTCGACGAGCGGCAGCAGCGTCTTGGCGTGCTGCTCGTAGAGCCACGTGTAGTACTCCTCGGTGAGGATCGACGAGCCGTGGTCGACGATGAACTTGAGCTGCTCCTCGTCGATGTCGAGGTTCTCGAGGTTCGTCTCGAGCGCGTTCGGGTACTTGTTGGCGGGCGTGCGGTCCACCGGCGCCACGAACTCGGCGGTGAGGGCGCCGGTGTAGCCGACCTCCTCGAGCACCCCCACGAACTCGGCCCAGTCGTAGTCGCCGTAGCCGGCCGGCATCCGGTTGTTGTCGGCCACGTGCACGTCGACGAGCTTGTCCTTGCCGACGAGGCGGATCGCGTCGTAGAGGTTGGACTCCTCGATGTTGATGTGGAAGGCGTCGAGCACGACGCCGAGGTTCGGGCCGACCTCCGCGCACAGCGCGAGCGCCTGCTCGGCACGCGTGATGAGGTACGACTCGAAGCGGTTGAGCGGCTCGATGCCGACCCGCACGCCCTTCTGCTCGGCGAACTCGTAGACCTCCTTGGTGCCCTCGACGAGCCACTGCCACTCGTTCTCGGGGGTCGAGTCGGGCACGACCTTGCCGACCGTGCCGGGCACCAGGGTGAGGATCTGCCCGTCGAGGTCGGACACCAGCTGGATGCAGTCCTTCACGTACTGCACGCTCGAGGCGCGCTTGGCCTCGTCGGCCGACTGCATGTTGCGCTTGTCGACCATGAGGGTCACCGACCCCCAGCACTTCATGCCCGCGTCGTCGAGCAGTCCCTTGACGTGCTTCGGGTCGTACTTCTCAGGTTCGCCCGAGATCTCGATGGACTTGAACCCGAGCTTCGCGAGGCGCGCGATCGTGACCTCGATGGGCTCCTGCCGCATCCAGTTGTGGGACGAAAGGTGCATCACACTCTCCTTTGAGTCGCGGCACATGGGTGCCGAACCATTGTCGTTGCCGTATTCAGTTGTGGGGGTCGTGGGGCGCGACTCAGAGTCGCGGACCGCGGGGCGGACCGAAGCCGAGCTTGCCGGGGTTCATGATCCCGTTCGGGTCCCAGGCGTCCTTGAGCTCGCGCAGCAGCTCGAAGCCGACACCGAGCTGCGGGCGCATGAAACGGCCGAGTTTGATGCCGACGCCGTGGTGGTCGTTGAGCACGCCGCCGTTCGCGAGGCCCGCGGTGATGCCGGCATCCCAGAGCCGGTCGTGCAGCTCCATCGCCTCCTCCGGGTCCTCCGGCGGCGCGTCGACGTAGAACCGGTCGTAGAGCATCGAGCCCCAGTCGTACCAATGCGAGAGGTGGGCGGTGTACCGGGCGCCGTACTCGCGGAACTCGCGCTCGATGACCTCCTTCTTGGCACGGTAGATCGCCGGCAGGTCGGAGAAGCGGGCCACCTGGTCGAAGGTGCCGTACATGAGCGGCGGCTGCGGCAGCTTGCCCTTCGCGTAGGGCTCGTACTTGCCCTCCCACCAGATCCGTCCGACCTCGGAACCTTGCGAGGTGCCGCCCGCCTTCTCGGCGAGTTCGGTGATGGCGCGGGTCTCGTAGGCGACGAGCTCGTCGGAGCCGTCGCACATGATGACCATGAGGGTGCCCGTGAACGGGGTGCCCACCCACTCCTGCAGCTTGACGGAGTCGGCCTCGTCGTAGAGGCGGATGGTCGCGGGGCGCAGACGCGAGGTCATGATGAGCCGCCCCGCCTCCATCCCGGCGAAGATGTCGGGGAACGAGAACGCGAGGAACTCACGGCGCGCGGGCAGCGGGTCGATCCGCATCGCGAGCTGGGTGATCACGCCGAGGGTGCCCTCGGAGCCGACGAGGGTCTGCAGCAGGTCGGGGCCGGCGGCGTGGCTCGGCACCCGCAGGGTCGTGAGGGTGCGGCCGGGCGGCAGCACGGCCTCGAGCTGCAGCACCTGGTTCTCGGCCTTGCCGTACTTGGTCGAGACGACGCCCGAGCCGCGCGCCGCGACGAAGCCGCCGATCGAGGCGCCGAGGTGGTACGAGCCCGGGTAGTGGGCGAGGGTGAGGCCCTGCTCGTTGAGTGCGGCCTCGAGGGTCGGGCCGTCGATGCCCGCCTGGCACGTGACGATGAGCGACTCGGCGTCGATCTCGACGATGTCGGTCATCCGCGAGAGGTCGAGGGCGATGCCGCCGTAGGGGGCGAGGGTGCCGCCCTGGGTGCCGGAGCCGCCCCCGCGCGGGACGATCGGGATGACGTGGTCGTTCGCGATCTGCACGACGCGCTCGACCTCCGCGGTCGTGCGCGGGCGCACGACGAAGTCGGCCGCGGGCTGCTCGAGGCCGCGGTAGGTCATGAACTTCGACTGCCAGGACCAGTCGGCGGCGGCGCTCTGGCGGGCCTCCGGGTCGTCGGTGACGTTGTCGAAGCCGACGACGGCACCGAGCTCGCGGGCGAGCACGCCCTTGAGGTAGTTCGATCCGGTCACCGAGGTCTGGGGCCAGTCGCCGCTCACGGGTCCTCCTGCGTTGGGGGCCGCTCGCGACTCTGGGTCGGCGTCGACCTTGTATCCGTACTTGTATACAAGTCAGAACACTAGTGGCGCTCCGGCGGGCTGTCAAATCCCGCGCTCACGCGGTTGACATTAATGTGTGTCGCACAGTATCGTGCGACACATGTACGACGACGAGGTGCTCGCCACCCACCTGCAGGAGCTGCGGCGCGGCACGATCGTGCTCGCCTGCCTGCTGCTCCTGAAGACGCCCGACTACGGCTACGCGCTCATCGAGGCGCTCGAGGCCCGGGGCTTCGCCACGGATGCCAACACCCTCTACCCGCTGCTGCGGCGGCTCGAGAAGCAGGGCCTGCTCGTGTCCGAGTGGGACACCGCCGAGGCCCGGCCGCGCAAGTTCTACCGCACGAGCGACGACGGGGCGGCCCTCGCCGACCTCCTCACCGCCGAATGGCGCTCGCTCGACACCGCGTTCGACACCCTCAAGGAGCAGTCATGACCGCCACCACCCTCACCGACCGTTATATCTCCGCCGTCGTGCGCGGTGTGCCCGAGAAGCAGCGCGCCGACCTCGAGCAGGAGCTGCGCGCATCCCTCGCCGACGCGATCGACGCCCGGCTCGAGGCGGGCGCGGATGCGAAGACGGCCGAGTACGAGGCCGTCACCGAGCTCGGCGACCCGATCGTGCTGAGCGCCCGCTACGCGGGACGCCCGCTGCATCTCATCGGCCCGGCGCTCTACCCGGACTGGAAGCGGCTGCTCACCGTGCTCGAGTTCATCGTCGTGCCGATCGTCTTCGCGACGCTCACCGTCGTGGGCGTGCTGAAGGGCGACGAGGTCGGCGGCGTCATCGGCGGCGCCGTGTGGACCGCGCTGTCGGTCGCGGTGTTCCTCGCCTTCTGGGTCACCGTGGTCTTCGCCGTCATCGAGCGCACCGCCCCCGAGGCGGCCTGCAAGCGCACGACGTGGAACCCCGACATGCTGCCGGAGACCTCCGCGAGGCTCACCAGCCGCACCGAGTTCGTCGTCGAGACGACGCTCGGGGCCCTCGTGATCACGGCCTTCCTGCTCTCGCCGTTCGTGAGCCCCCACGCGGACGCGGCGGGGGCGCCGATCCCGTTCTTCCACCCGTGGATCTGGCAGTCCGGGCTCGTGGTGCTGCTCGTGCTCGTGCCGCTGCTGCAGGTGGGCGCGAACGTCCTCAAGCTGCGGGGACGGTGGACGATGCCGCTCGCGATCGGGGCGACGGTCGTCGACGTGGTCGGCGCGATCGTGCTCATCGTGCTCGCCTCGACGGACCACGTGCTCAACCCGGCGTTCTTCGCCGCCGCCGGCTGGCCCGCCTCGATCATCCCCGTCGTCAACGTGATCCTCGTGATCGTCGCGGCCCTCTCCATCGCCACCTCGGCGTGGGAGAACATCCGTTCCGTCCGCAAAGTCTGACCGTGACTGGTCGGTTTTCGGCCCCAAACCTGCGGTTTGGGGCCGAAAACCGACCGATCAGCGACGGGGGCGCGGGATGAGGCGCTCGAGCTGGGTGACGTGGGCGGGCTCGAGCTCGGCGAGGGTCGAGGCGCCGAGGAGCTTCATGGTGCGGGTCAGCTCGCCCGTGAGGATCTGGAGCGCGCGGTCGACACCGGCCCGGCCGCCGGCCATCAGCCCGTAGAGGTAGGCGCGACCGATCATCGTGAACTTCGCGCCGAGGGCGACGGAGGCCACGATGTCGGCGCCGTTCATGATGCCCGTGTCGAGTCCGATCTCGACGTCCTTGCCCACCTCGCGCACCACATCCGGCAACAGGTGGAACGGGATGGGCGCACGGTCGAGCTGACGACCGCCGTGGTTCGAGAGCACGATGCCGTCGACGCCGCGCGCCGCGAGCGCCTTCGCGTCATCGACGCTCTGCACCCCCTTGATGACGATCTTGCCCGGCCACATCCCCCGGATGACGTCGAGGTCGTCGAAGGAGATCGTGGGGTCCATGGCGGCGTCGAGCAGCTCGCCGACCGTGCCGCCCGTCGACGACAGCGAGGCGAACTCGAGCGTCGGGGTGGTCAGGAAGTCGAACCACCACCAGGGGCGCGGGATGGCGTTGACGATCGTGCCGAGGGTGAGCTGCGGCGGGATCGAGAAGCCGTTGCGCTTGTCGCGCAGGCGGGCGCCCGCGACGGGGGTGTCGACCGTGAAGTGCAGGGTGTCGAAGCCCGCGGCGGCGGCCCGCTCGACGAGGCCGTAGGAGATCTCGCGGTCGCGCATGACGTACAGCTGGAACCAGTTGCGCCCGTCGGGGTTCGCGGCCTTCACGCCCTCGATCGAGGTCGTGCCGAGGGTCGAGAGCGTGAACGGGATGCCGAGGGCGCCCGCCGCGCCGGCGCCCGCGACCTCGCCCTCGGTCTGCATGAGCCGGGTGAAACCGGTCGGGGCGATCGCGAGGGGGTAGGCCGACGGACCGCCGAGGATCGTCGAGCTCGTGTCGACGTCGGTCGCCGGGCGGAGGATCCGGGGGCTGAACTCGACGTCCTCGAACGCCTGGCGCGCCCGCGCGAGGCTCAGCTCGCCCTCGGCCGCGCCATCCGTGTAGTCGAAGGCGGCCTTCGGGGTGCGGCGCTTCGCGATGTCGCGAAGGTCGGAGATCGTGAGCGCCTTCGACAGCCGGCGCGTGCGGCCGTCGAACTCGGGCTTCTTGAACTTCATGAGGCCGAACACCTCGGCCGGGCGGGGGAACTGTCGCTTGACCACCGTGGTCACCTTCCGTGCTGCGAGTCGAAGTGCGCGAGCAGGCGGTCGCGCGACGCGAGGATGTGGGCGCGGGTGAGGTGCCCGGCGAGCGCGGCGTCGCCCGCGGCGACGGCGTCGAGGATGCGACCGTGCTCGGCGGCGACCTCGCGCGTGGAGCGCAGGCGGTGCGCGTCGACCTGCGCGAGCGCGAACTCGATCTCGCCCATCAGCTGGTCGTGCAGGCGCGGCAGCCGCGTGGAGGGGGCGCCCTGCACGAGGGCGCGGTGGAACGCGATGTCGACGGCCCAGTAGGAGGCGTCCGCGTCGAGTCGCTCGAGCTGGGCGTGGGCGGCGGATGCGGGCTCCGGCACCGCCGAGGTGTCGGCCAGCAGCTCGACGGCCGCCGCCTCGACGGCGGCGCGCGCCGCGAAGAGGTCGGCGATGTCGTCCCGGCCGAGGCGTCGCACGCGGGCCGCGTGGTGCGGTTCGCGCTCGAGCAGCCCGTCGGCGACGAGCCGGTCGATCGCGATGCGCGCCGTCGGCCGCGCGACCCGGAACGTCTCGGAGACGAGCGCCTCGGTGACGGCGACCCCCGGCTCGACGGTGCCCGCGAGGATCGCGGTGCGCAGCGACGCGACCACGGCATCCGGCCGCACCGCCGCGGCCGACGCACCCGCCATCTCCACCATGATTGTCAGACAATATCAGATTGCCTGACAATCATGGCCTCACATCCAGCGCTCGGTGCGGTAATCGGCGGTGATGCGGCGCACGGTGCCGGATGCGCCGCGCACGACGATCGACTCGGTGCGGATCACGGGGCCGAGCTTGCGCACGCCCTCGAGCAGCGCGCCGTCGGTGACGCCCGTCGCCACGAAGAAGGTGTTGTCGCCCGCGACGAGGTCGTCGGCCTCGTACACCCGGTCGAACTCGAGCCCCGCCGCCTCGGCGCGCTCGCGCTCGGCGTCGTCGCCCGGCACGAGCCGCCCCTGGATGAGCCCGCCGAGCGCCTTCACGGCGCACGCCGTCGCGACCCCCTCGGGGCTGCCGCCGATGCCCACGCACATGTCGAGGTCGCCCTCGAGCGACGCCGCCGCGATGCCGCCGCCCACGTCGCCGTCGAGCAGCAGCCGCACGCCGGCACCCGCCGCGCGGATGTCGGCCACGAGCCCCTCGTGCCGGGGACGGTCGAGCACGCCCACTGCGAGGTCGCCCACCTTCTTGCCGGAGGCCTTCGCGAGCGCCCGCAGGTTGTCGCCGATCGGCCGGCGGATGTCGACGATGTCGACGCCCGCGGGACCGGTGACGATCTTGTCCATGTAGAACACGCTCGACGCATCCAGCATCGTGCCGCGGTCGGATGCCGCGATCATCGAGATCGCGTTCGGCCGACCGGCCGCGGTGAGGGAGGTGCCGTCGATCGGGTCGACCGCGATGTCGCACTCCGGCCCGTCGCCCGTGCCGACCACCTCGCCGTTGAACAGCATGGGCGCGCGGTCCTTCTCGCCCTCGCCGATCACGACCGTGCCGCGGAACGCGACCGTGCCGAGGAACGCGCGCATGGCATCCACCGCGGCGCCGTCGGCGGCGTTCTTGTCGCCGAGTCCGACGAACGCGGAGGCGCGGATGGCGGCCGCCTCCGTCGCCCGCACGAGCTCGAGCGCGAGGTTGCGGTCGGGCACCGCGGTGCCGAGGACGAAGCTCACGCGACGGCCTTCTTCCCCGCGCGCCGGGGTGCGCCGAGCCGCTCGCGCAGCGCCGCGAGCTGGCGACGCACCGCCTCCGGGAGCTTGTCGCCGAATCGGTCGAGGAACGCCTCGGTGTCGTCCGCCTCCGCGAGCAGGGCGGGCGCGTCGACGCGGAAGAGCTCCTGCCAGTCGGCGTCGCCCACCCCCGCCGCGCGGTAGTCGATCGTGCCGACCGCGGGGATCCGGCCGAGCGGGGTGTCCGAGGCGGGGGCCTCCCCCGCGATCCGCTCCACGATCCAGGCGAGCACGCGGCCGTTCTCGCCGAAGCCCGGCCACAGCCACTTCCCGTCGGCGTCCTTGCGGAACCAGTTCACCTGGTACACGCCCGGAACCCCGCCCGTGCGGCGCAGGCGCGTGCCCACGTCGAGCCAGTGCTGCATGTAGTCGGCCATGTTGTAGCCGCAGAAGGGCAGCATCGCGAAGGGGTCGCGGCGCAGCTCGCCGAGCTCGCCCTCGGCCGCGGCGGTGCGCTCGGAGGCGATCGTCGCCCCGAGGAACACGCCGTGCTCCCAGTCGCGCGCCTCCACGACGAGCGGCACGTTCGTGGCGCGCCGCCCGCCGAAGATGATCGCGTCGATCGGCACGCCGTTCGGGTCGTCCCAGTCAGGCGCGATGGAGGGGCACTGGGATGCGGCGACCGTGAACCGCGAGTTGGGGTGCGCGGCCGGGCGGCCGGCATCCGGGGTCCAGGGCTCGCCCCGCCAGTCGGTGAGGCCGGCGGGCGGGGTCTTCGTGAGGCCCTCCCACCAGACATCGCCGTCCTCGCGGAGCGCCACATTCGTGAAGATCGTGTTGCCCCACAGGGTGTCGATCGCGGTCGGGTTGGTGTCGGGCCCGGTACCGGGCGCGACACCGAAGAACCCGGCCTCGGGGTTGATGGCGCGCAGGCGCCCATCCGATCCGGGGGCGAGCCAGGCGATGTCGTCGCCGAGCGTCTCGACCTGCCACCCGGGCAACGCCGAGCGCAACATGGCGAAGTTCGTCTTGCCGCACGCGCTCGGGAACGCGGCCGCGATGTGGAAGCGGCGCCCGCGCGGGTCGGTCACCCGCAGCAGCAGCATGTGCTCGGCCAACCAGCCCTCGTCGCGCGCCATGACGGAGGCGATGCGCAGCGCGAACGACTTCTTGGCGAGGATCGCGTTGCCGCCGTAGGCGGAGCCGAAGGAGACGATCTCGCGCGTCTCGGGGAAGTGGCAGATGTACTTGACCGGGTTGGACGGCCACGCCACGTCCTCGTCGCCGGGTTCGAGCGGCGCGCCGACCGAGTGCAGCGCGGGCACCCAGCGGGCGCCGGCGCGGATGCGCTCGAGCACGGCGTCGCCGACGCGCGTCATGATCGACATCGAGGCCACGACGTAGGCCGAGTCGGTCAGCTGCACGCCGTACCGCGAGAGGGCGCCGCCGACCGGCCCCATCGAGAACGGCAGCACGTACATCGTCCGGCCGCGCATCGCGCCCGCGAACAGCCCGCGCAGTTCCTCGCGCATGGCCTCCGGCTCGCGCCAGTTGTTGGTGGGGCCCGCATCCTCTTCGCGCTCGGAGCAGATGAAGGTGCGCGCCTCGACGCGCGCGACGTCGTCGGGGTCGCTACGGGCGAGGAAGCTGTAGGGCCGATGCTCGGGGTTGAGGCGGATGATGCGGCCCTCCTCGACCATGTCGTGCAGCAGGGCGTCGAGCTGGGCGCGCGAGCCGTCGATCCAGACGACGCGGTCGGGCTGCAGCAGCTCGACGTTCTCGGCGACCCACTCGTCGAGCGAGCGGACGGGGGCGACGGGGGTCGGCGACGCGGGCATGGCATCCTCCTGAAGAATCGGCGTGATTCCACTCTGCGCGCACGATCACGGCTTGATTCGGCGCCGATAGTGGAAATTTCCGCTGAAATTGACGTAGCGTGCATTCATGCCCGATCTCTCGACCCTCGGCCAGCGGATGCGTCACTTCCGCAGCGCCGCCGGCCTCACCCTCGGCGACCTCGGCGGCGCCGTCGGCGTCTCCGCGAGCCAGCTCTCCCTCATGGAGAACGGCAAGCGCGAGCCGCGCCTCTCGCTGCTCTCGGCGATCGCCGACCGCCTCGGCATCCCCGTCGGCGAGCTGCTCGACGACGCCCCGCCCTCCGCGCGCGCCGCCCTCGAGATCGAGCTCGAGCGCGCGCAGACGGGCGCCCTCTACGCGGAGCTCGGGCTCCCCGCGCTGCGACCCGGGCGCACGATGCCCGACGAGGTGCTCGAGACGCTCGTGGGCCTGCACCGCGAGCTCGACCGCCGCTCGCGCGAGAAGATCGCCACCCCCGAGGAGGCCCGCCGCGCCAACACCGAGCTGCGCGCCCGGATGCGCGAGGCCGACAACCACATCCCCGAGATCGAGGAGCTCGCCGAGCGCGTCATGGCCGACGCAGGCTACGAGGGCGGCGCCATGACCCACCGCCAGGTCGCGGTGGTCGCCAAGCGCCTCGGCTTCGAGCTCGTGCACGTGGGCGACCTGCCGCACTCCGCCCGCTCGGTGACCGACCTCGAGAACGGGCGCATCTACCTGCCGCCGGCATCCATCCCGGGCGGCCACGGGCTGCGCTCGATGGCGCTGCAGGCGATCGCCCACCGCCTGCTCGAGCACCACCCGCCGCGCGACTACGCCGAGTTCCTGCGGCAGCGGCTCGAGATCAACTACTTCGCGGCCGCCTGCCTCATGCCGCGCAGCCACGCCGTGCGGTTCCTGCGCCAGGCGAAGACCGACCGCGACATCGCGATCGAGGACTTCCGCGACGCCTTCGGGGTCACCCACGAGGCCGCCGCGCTGCGCTTCACGAACCTCGCGACCGCGCACCTCGACATGCGCGTGCACTTCATGCGCGTCGACGACGGCGGCGCCATCGCGAAGGCCTACGAGAACGACGGGCTGCGGCTGCCGACGGATGTCACGGGCGGCGTCGAGGGGCAGATCGTGTGCCGCTACTGGGCGGCGCGCACGGCGTTCGCGCGCACCAACCGCACGACCGAGTTCTACCAGTACACCGACACCCCCGAGGGCACCTTCTACGAGTCGAGCCAGACCGGAACGAGCGCCACGGAGGAGTTCTCGATCACCGTCGGGGTGCCGTTCGTCGAGTCGAAGTGGTTCCGCGGGCGCGAGTCGACGCGCCGCGAGACCTCCCGCTGCCCGGATGCCGCGTGCTGCAAGCGCCCGCCGTCGGAGCTCGCCTCACGCTGGGCGGGCAAGGCCTGGACGAGCGCGAAGGTGCACGCGCACATCTTCAGCCCCCTGCCATCCGGCACCTACCCGGGCGTCGACGACCGCGAACTGTACGAGTTCCTTGAGACCCACCGCGTCTCGGACTGAGGCGTCAGCCCCCACTCCCCCCTCGCTGACCGGTCGGTTTCTGGCCTCAAACCGGCGGTTTGAGGCCAGAAACCGACCGATCAGCGGCACGGGAGGCGGAAGCGGCGGGCTCGGCGGCCGTGGCGAAGATGCGGCCCATCCACAACCAGACGACGACGCCGGTCGCGATCGTGACGGCCACCGAGCCGAGCGTGGTGAGCGCGATCGAGAGCGCCGCGTTGCCGAGCACCTCCCCCACCGTGCGGGCCGAGCCGAAGATGAGGCCCGTGAGCGCGCCGACCGTCGCCGTCAGCAGGCTCGCGATCACGAGACCCACCGCGAGGCCGAAGCCCGTGACGTAGCCGGGGCGGTTCACCCGGTGCGCGCGCAGCACGAAGAAGCTCACGAGCACGCCCGCCACCACGAACACGGCGCCCACGATCGCGAAGCCCAGCGTGACGCCGCCGAGCGCGGCGGGGTCGATCTCGCCGAGGGTCGTGTTGGCGTCCTTCGCGGCGCCGCTGCCGCTCACGATGTTGGCGACCACGACGACGAGGGTGCGGATGACGGTGCTGAGATACCAGACGGCGAGCGGCACGGCGAGCAGGATCACGCCGAGCGTCACCATCGGCAGGGTGAACGCGCCCGCGATGACGGTGCCGCGTCGGGCGCGACGGGCCACGGCTGCCGGGTCGTCGGCGGCCTTCTTCGGCGCGACGGGCTTCGCGGCGGCGGACTTCGCGAGGGCGGGCTTCGCGGCCTCGGCCGGAGCGGGCTTCGCGGGCTGGGGTTCCGCGGGCGAGGGCGTGGTGGTGTCGCTCATGGCACCATCATGCCGCCCGGCCCCCGTCGTGGCGAGGGGATGCTGCGCGGGCTCAGGCGGGCGCGCTCGAGTCGCGCACCACGAGCTCGGGCTGGAAGACCACCTGACGCGGGGCGAGCTCGGGGTCGTCGGCCTCCTCGAGCAGGATGCGCAGGGCCGTCTGCCCGATGAGCCGGCTCGGCTGCCGGATCGAGCTGAGCGGCACGACGGTGGCCTGGGCGAAGTCGATGTCGTCGAAGCCGACGATCGCGACGTCGTCGGGCACCCGTACCTGCCCGCGCATCACGAGCGCCTGCAGCAGCCCCACGGCGAGCAGGTCGTTCGCCGCGAACACGGCATCCGGGCGCTCGGCGGCGGGCCGCGCGACGAGCGCCTCGCCCATCCGGCGCCCCTCGAGCACCGAGAGCGCCGTGCCCTCGAGCACCTCGATCGTGGCGCCCGGCACGGCGTCGACGGCCTCCCGCGCGCCCGCGAGGCGGTCGGAGACCTGGCGGATGGCGAGCGGCCCCGCCACGAACGCGATGCGGCGCCGGCCGCCCGCGAGCAGGTGGGCGACGGCCGTGCGCCCGCCCGCGACGTCGTCGACCGACACCGAGCTGAGCGCCTCGCCCTCGGCCTTGCGGTCGACGAGCACGACGGGGGTGCCGTTCGCGCGCAGTCGTTCGAGCCGCTCGCGGAGGTCGCCGAGCGGCGAGACGAGCACGCCGCGCACGCGCTGCTCCTCGAAGAGGTCGAGGTAGGCGGCCTCGCGCGCCGTGTTCTCGTCGCTGTCGCCGAGCAGCACGGCCACGCCGTGCTCGGCGGCCTCGTCCTCGGCGCCGCGGGCGATGTCGGTGAAGAAGGGGTTGCGCGCGTCGAGCACGACGAGCCCGACCGAGCTCGAGCGCCCGGCGCGCAGCTGGCGTGCCGCGTCGTTGCGCACGTAGCCGAGCGCGCGGATCGCGTCGTGCACGCGGTCGACGACGGCATCCGAGACCCGGTCGGGGCGGTTGAGCACGTTCGAGACGGTGCCGACGGAGACTCCGGCGCGCTCGGCGACGTCGCGGATCGAGACCGCCATCCGCTCCCCTTCCGGTCGTCCGCGCCAGGTCGTCGAAACCCTAGCGGATGACTTGACGGCCTTCGCGGTGACGCCTACTGTAGCCCTGACGATGAATCGTTTCAACGACGAGACCGCAGGAACACGCATGACCGACCTCACCCCGATCGCACCCCTCCTCGACGAGCAGGCCATCGAACTGCCCTCCTGGGCCTTCGGCAACTCCGGCACCCGCTTCAAGGTCTTCGCGCAGCCCGGCGTGCCGCGCGACCCGTACGAGAAGATCGCCGACGCCGCCCAGGTGCACCGCTTCACCGGACTCGCGCCGACCGTCGCCCTGCACATCCCGTGGGACAAGGTCGACGACTACGCCGACCTCGCCAAGCACGCCGAAGACCACGGCGTCGCCCTCGGCACCATCAACTCGAACACCTTCCAGGACGACGACTACAAGCTCGGCTCCGTCACCCACTCGGACCCCCGCATCCGCCAGAAGGCGATCGACCACCACTACGAGTGCATCGACATCATGGGCGCCACCGGCAGCCGCGACCTCAAGATCTGGCTCGCCGACGGCAGCAACTACCCCGGCCAGGACGACATGCGCGGTCGGCAGGACCGCCTCGCCGACTCGCTGCAGAAGATCTACGACCGGATCGGCCCCGAGCAGCGCCTCGTGCTCGAGTACAAGTTCTTCGAGCCCGCGTTCTACCACACCGACGTGCCCGACTGGGGCACCAGCTACGTGCAGGTGGCGGCGCTCGGCGAGCGCGCGATGGTGTGCCTCGACACCGGCCACCACGCCCCCGGCACCAACATCGAGTTCATCGTCATGCAGCTGCTGCGCCTCGGCAGGCTCGGCTCCTTCGACTTCAACTCGCGCTTCTACGCGGATGACGACCTCATCGTGGGTGCGGCCGACCCGTTCCAGCTGTTCCGCATCCTCACGGAGGTCGTGCGGGGCGGCGGCTACGGGCGCGACTCGGGCGTCGCCTTCATGCTCGACCAGTGCCACAACATCGAGGACAAGATCCCCGGCCAGATCCGCAGCGTGCTGAACGTCCAGGAGATGACGGCGCGCGCGCTGCTCGTCGACCGCGAGGCCCTCGCCGCGGCCCAGCTCGCGGGCGACGTGCTCGCGGCGAACGGCATCCTCATGGACGCGTTCCAGACGGATGTGCGCCCCGGCCTCGCCGCCTACCGCGAGGCGAAGGGGCTGCCGGCCGACCCGATGGCCGCCTACGCCGCCTCCGGCTACGCCGCCTCGATCGTCGAGGGCCGCGTCGGCGGCGCCCAGGCGGGCTGGGGGGCCTGATCCCGTGCCGCGGGTGTGCTTCCAGCTGCAGGTGAGACCCGAGCGGATGGCGGAGTACGTCGAGCGGCACCGCGCGGTGTGGCCCGAGATGCTGCAGGCGATCGCGGATGCCGGACGCCGCAACTACTCGCTCTTCCTGCGGGGCGACGGCCTGCTCATCGGCTACTACGAGACCGACGACGACACGGCATCCGCCGCCGCGCTCGCCGCCGACCCGCGCACCGCGGCGTGGGAGGCCGAGGCCGCCGACTTCTTCGAGTCCCTCCCCGGCACCCGCCCCGACCAGGGCGCCCCGCAGCTGCCCGAGGTCTTCCACCTCGAGGACCAGCTCGCCCGCCTGAACTGAGTCCCCGAAAGTACGCACTTTTGGGCGATCTTGCGCCCGGAACGCCCCAAAAGTACGTACTCTCGCGGATGTGGCAGTGCGCGTGGACCTCAACATCTCGCTCGACGGCTTCGCGACGACGACGGATCAGACCCCCGAGAATCCCTTCGGCCAGGACTGGGGGCGACTCACCGCCGCCTACGTCGGCACCCGCACCTTCCGCGAGCGCGTGCTGCACGACACGAGCGGCGAGGGCACGACGGGCGTCGACGACCGCTACGCCGCCGCCTACTTCGAGGACGTCGCGGCCGAGATCATGGGCGCCGGCATGTTCGGCCTGCACGACCACGCCGACGACCCCGACTGGCGCGGCTGGTGGGGCGAGGAGCCGCCCTTCCACTGCCCGGTCTTCGTGCTGACCCATATTCCCCGGGAGAGCATCGAGTTCGCGAACGGCACCGCCTTCCACTTCCTCGACGCGACCCCAGAGGAGGCGCTCGCGAGCGCGACGGATGCCGCCGGAGGCGGCGACGTGCGCATCGGCGGCGGCCCCACGACCATCCGCCCCTTCCTCGCCGCAGGGCTCGTCGACCGTCTGCACGTCGCGATCGCGCCGATCCTGCTCGGCCGCGGCATCCGCCTCTGGGACGGGCTGCGCGGCCTCGAGGCGGGCTACACGGTGACGAGCGAGACCGCCGAGAGCGGCACCATCCACCTCACCTTCGCCCGCTGAACCGCAGATCCCCGGGTGAGGCGGCTCAGCCGCTCGAGGCGCGCGCCACGAGCTCGGGCCGGAACACGGTCTGGCGCGGGATGAGGGTCGCGTCCGCCGCCTCCTCGAGCAGGATGCGGAGGGCGGTCTGGCCGATCGCCCGCGCCGGCTGACGCATCGAGGAGATCGGCACGGCGGCGGCCGCTGCGAAGGAGATGTCGTCGAAGCCGATGAGCGCGATCTGCTGGGGCACGAGGAGCGAGCCGCCCGTGGAGAGCGACTGCAGGAGGCCGAGGGCGACGAGGTCGTTGCCCGCGAACACCGCATCCGGGCGCTGCGCCGGCTGCCGGTCCATGATGCGACGCCCCGCCGCGATCCCCTCCTCGACGGAGAGCGCCGTCGTCGTCACCACCTCGAGCGTCGCCCCGGCGTCGGAGTTCTCGACCGCCCAGCGGGCGCCGTCGAGCCGGTCGCGTGCCTGGCGCATGTCGAACGGCCCGCCGACGAAGGCGAGCCGCCGCCGCCCCTGCGCGAGCAGGTGCTCGGCGGCCATCCGCCCGCCCGAGACGGAGTCGGTGGCGACGGCGCTGAAGCGCCCCTCGGGGTTCATCCGGTCGACGAGCACGACCGGCACCTCGCGCTCGCGCAGCCGCTGCAGGCGCCGCGTGATGTCGCCATACGGCGAGATGAGCACGCCGCGCACCTGCTGCTCGGCGAACAGGTCGAGGTACATCTCCTCGCGCGCCGGGTCCTCGTCGGTGTTGCCGACCAGGATGGCGATGCCGTGCCGGGATGCCTCGTCCTCCGCGCCGCGCACCACCTCGTTGATGAAGGGGTTGCGCCCGTCGAGCACGATGAAGCCGACGGTCGAGCTGACGCCCGCCCGCAGCCGACGCGCCGCGTCGTTGCGGATGTAGCCGAGCTTGTCGATCGCGCTCTGCACGCGCGCGATCGAGTCGGCGGACACCTCGTCGGGCTTGTTGAGGACGTTCGACACCGTGCCCACCGAGACGCCGGCCTCGCGGGCCACGTCACGGATGCTGACGACCATCATGTCCTCCGGGTGAGATGGGTGGGCCCGGCCGGCGGCGACCGACCGGGCCCGCGAGGGCTCGACTCAGAAGTCGAAGTCCCCGATGTTGTCGGCGTCGAACACGTACGGGTCGCCGAGCAGCACGGTGCCGCCGTCGCCCACCTCGAAGCTGCCGAGCTTGCCGGCCTCGAAGGTGTCGCCCTTGGCGCCGGTGATCTCGCCCGTGATGAGCGCCTTCGCGGCGAACGCGGCGAGGTAGCCGAGGTCCGACGGGTTCCACAGCGCGAACGCCGTGACGGTGCCGTCCTCGACGAAGTCGCGCATCTGGTTCGGGGTGCCGAGGCCGGTCAGCGCGACCTTGCCCTTGAACTCCGAGGTCGACAGGTAGCGCGCCGCGGCCGAGATGCCGACCGTCGTGGGCGAGATGATGCCCTTCAGCTCGGGGTAGGTCTGCAGCAGGGCCGCCGTCTTGTCGAAGGAGGTCTGGTCGTCGTCGTCGCCGTAGACGGTGTCGACGAGCGTGATGTCCGGGTAGTCGGATGCCAGGTAGTCCTTCATGAGGTCGATCCAGGCGTTCTGGTTGGTCGCGTTGGCCGTGGCCGACAGGATCGCGATCTCGCCCGCGCCGCCGATCTGGTCGGCGATGAGGTCGACCTGCACCTTGGCGATGCCCTCCGCGGTGGCCTGGTTGATGAACAGGTCGCGGCAGTCGGGGTTGGTGTCGGAGTCGAAGGTGACGACCTTGATGCCCGCGTCGCGCGCCTCGTTGAGGGCGTCGCAGATGGCCTCCGGGTCGTTCGCCGAGACGACGATGCCGCCCACGCCCTGCTGGGTGAGCGTGTTGATGAAGCTGACCTGGGCATCCGGCGCGGCCTCGGTCGGGCCGACCTCCGCGAAGGTGCCGTCGAACGACTCGACCGCCTCCTTGCCGCCCGCCGACGAGGTGTCGAAGTACGGGTTGCCGAGGTTCTTGGGCAGGAAGGTGATGGCGAGGTTGTCGCCGCCGTCTCCCCCACCGCCGGAGCCTCCGTCATCCGACGCCGCACACCCGGTCGCCACGAGCGCGACGGTGACGGCGAGGGCCGTCAGAGCGCCCGCGCGCTTGGTTCCAAACGTCATTGTTTCTCTCCTCTTTGCTGGTGCCGATGTGATTGCATCGACGTGGGGGGGTCCTCAGTCCTGCGCAGGTGCCGGGGGCCCCTTCTTGATGCCTGCTCCGATCCGTTTGCGGTGGACCCAAGCCAGGACGCTCGTGGACACCACGGAGGCGACGAGCAGCGCTCCCGTGATGATGTTGATGACGTCGCTCGTGACGTTGGCGAGGCGCAGCGCGCTGCCCAGGATGCCGATGAGCAGCACGCCCGCGATGACGCCGAGGATGTTGCCGCGGCCTCCGAAGATCGACACGCCGCCGAGCAGCACGGCCGCGATGACGCTCAGCTCGAGCCCGGTGGCGTTGTCGCCGCGGGCGCTGCCGAAGCGCAGCGTGTAGTAGATGCCGGCGAGCGCGGAGACCGCGCCGCTCAGCACGAAGAGGATGAACTTGGTCTGCTCGACCTTGACGCCCGAGAAGCGGGCGGCCTCGCTCGAGAGCCCGATCGCGAAGATGCCGCGCCCGAACGGGGTGAAGTGCAGCAGCACCGCGAACGCGATCGCGAGCACGACGAAGACGATCATGACGCTCGGGATCGGGGTGCCGGGGATCTTGGACTTCGCCAGGTCCGTCCAGAACTCGGTGAAGTCGGTGACCGCGGTCGTGCCGAGCAGCCCGACCGCGAGCCCGCGGAACAGCGCGAGCGTGCCGATCGTGACGGCGAGGGACGGCAGCCCCACGACCGTGATGAAGAACCCGTTGATCGCGCCGGCGACGACGCCCACGAGGATCGCCACCGTGCCGGCCGCCTCGATCGGCAGCCCCGCCTGGTGCAGCGTGCCGAGGGTCACCGACGAGAGCCCCACGATGCTTGCGACCGACAGGTCGATCTCGCCCGTGATGATGACGAGCGTCATCGGCAGCGCGATGAACAGGATCGCGGCGACGTCGAGCAGCAGGTAGGTGATCGTGATGGGGGCGGCGAAGTTGCGCACGCTCGCGGCCGCCACCGCGTACACGAGCACGAGCAGCACCACGATGGCCGCCTCGCGCGTGAACAGCAGGCGCCGCCAGAGCGGGTGGGCGTAGTCGCGGTACACCCGGGCGGGTGCGGATGCGTCGGTCGTCGTCATCGGTTCCTCGCCTCCGTGAGCCGGCGGCTCTGTCTGACCGCGAGCACGCGGTCGAGCACGATCGCGCCCAGGATGAGCACGCCGACGACGGCGCGCTGCCAGAAGTCCTGCACCCCGATGACGGGGAGGGCGCGGTTGATGGTCAGCAGCAGGTAGGCGCCGATCGCGGCACCCCACACGGTGCCCGAGCCGCCGAAGATGGCGACGCCGCCGATGACGGCCGCGCCCACGGCATCCAGCTCCCAGCCGGAGCCGGCCTGCGAGTTGACGGTGCCGTAGCGGGCCGCGTAGAGCACGCCCGCGAGTCCCGCGAGCGCCCCGCACACGACGAAGGCGGCGAGCACGCGCTGCGTCACCCGCAGACCGTAGAGGTGGGCGGCCGCGGGGTCGGAGCCGATCGCGTACAGCTCACGGCCCGCCCGCTGGGTGCGCAGGAACCATCCGGCCGCCACGAGCACGATGAGCGCGATGATCGTGAGCCACGGCACGAACAGGAACGAGCTCGTGCCGAGGGCGAGGAACTCGCGCGGCATGTCGGAGGAGTTGATGCGGTCGGAGCCGGTCCACATGACGTTGATGCCGCGGTAGACGTAGAGCGTTCCGAGGGTGATGACGAGCGCGGGCACCTTGGCGAAGGCGACGAGGGCGCCGTTGACGAGCCCGAGCAGCCCACCGAAGACGAGCCCGATGACGAAGACGAGCGGCCACGGGATGCCGGGCAGGTCGATGAAGACGCGGCCGGTGAGGTAGGCGCTCAGCCCCACGACGGAGCCGACCGAGAGGTCGACGTTGCGCGTGATGATGACGATCGCCTGCCCGACGGCGACGAGCATGAGGATCGACGGCGTCAGCAGCAGGTCGCGCCATCCGTCGCTCGAGAACAGGAACGCCGGGTTCTTGACGGTCGTCGCGACGACGACGAGCACGAGCGCGAGCGCGATGCCGGTCTCGCGCGCCTTGAGCAGGTGGGCGAGGCGGCTCATGCGGCCTCCCCCGCGGTGTGGGTGGCGGCGAACATGACGGATTCGGCGGTCGCCTCCTCGCGCGGGATGTCGGCCGTGATCCGCCCCTCGTGCACGACGAGCACGCGATCCGCCATCCCGAGCACCTCGGGCAGCTCGGAGGAGATCATGACGACGGCCATGCCCTGTCCGGCGAGCTCGGAGAGCAGCCGGTGCACCTCGGCCTTGGTGCCGACGTCGATGCCGCGGGTGGGCTCGTCGACGAACAGCACCTTCGGGTCGGTGGCGAGCCACTTGCCGAGCACGACCTTCTGCTGGTTGCCGCCCGAGAGGGTGCCCACCTCGGTGTCGAGCGAGGCGGTCTTGACCTCGAGCCGGCTCGCCCAGATGCGCGCGCTCGCGTTCTCGGCGGCGTTGGTGATGAGCCCGAGGCGGGCGAGCTGGCGGCGGATGGCGAGGGTCGCGTTGCGCGCGACGCTCGAGGAGAGCACGAGGCCCTGCTGGCGGCGGTCCTCGGGCACGAGGGCGATGCCGGCGCGCATGGCGGCGGCGGGCGAGTGGCGCGGCAGTGCGCGCCCGGCGACCGTGACGGTGCCGGATGCGTACGGGTCGACCCCGAAGACGGCGCGAGCGATCTCGCTGCGGCCGGCGCCGACGAGCCCGGCGAGCGCGACGATCTCGCCGGCGCGCGCGACGAAGCTGACATCCGTGAAGACGCCCGGCTGGGTGAGGTGCTCGACCTCGAGCACGACGTCGCCGATCGGCACCTCCTGCTTGGGGAAGAGGGTGGTGACGTCGCGGCCCACCATCTGGCGCACGATCTCGGCGACGGTGGTGTCGCCGATGGGGCTCGTGGCGATGTAGGCACCGTCGCGCATGACGGTGACGGTGTCGCACAGCGCGAAGACCTCGTCGAAGCGGTGCGAGATGAACAGGATGGCGCGACCCTCGTCCCGCAGCCCGCGGGCGACCGCGAACAGCCGCTCGACCTCGACGCCGGAGAGGGCGGCGGTGGGCTCGTCCATGATGAGCACGCGGGCGTCGAGCGAGATGGCCTTCGCGATCTCGATGATCTGCTGGTCGGCGATCGAGAGGCCGAGGGTGGGGCGGTCGGGGTCGATCCGCACGCCGAGTCGCTCGAAGAGCTCGAGCGCCTCGGCCCGCATGGCGCGGCGGTCGATGACGCCGAGGGCGCCGCGCGGCTGGCGCCCCATGAAGAGGTTCTCGGTGACCGAGAGGTCGGGGAACAGGGTGGGCTCCTGGTAGATGACGGCGATGCCGGCATCCTTCGCCTGGGCGGTGCTCGTGAAGTCGACGCTGTCACCCTCGAGCCGGAACTCGCCGGCGTCGCGCTGGTACAGCCCGGCGACGATCTTGACGAGGGTGGACTTGCCTGCGCCGTTCTCGCCGACGAGGGCGTGGATGCTGCCGCGCTCGAGGCGCAGGGTGCCGTTGGTGAGCGCCACCACGGCGCCGAACGCCTTGGCGATGCGGCTGAGCTCGAGCACCGCGGGCGCATCGGGCTGCGCGGGCGCGTCGGGGGTTTCGGACATCGTCGTCTCTTCCGGATGGTGCGGGAGGGTGCACACCACCTGAACAGATTCTGAATCGTTTCATGCGGTGTTCAGTCACCATAGGTCCGGATGCCGCCATCCGTCAAGCGGGGTGCGCTCAGCCCTTGAGCGCACCCCCGAGGCCCGCGCCGTTGAGGAAGAGACGCTGGAAGACCAGGAACAGCGCGATCGGGATGACGGTCGAGATCGCGAGCGCCGCGAGGAACACGTCGAGCTCGATGAACGGCTGCAGCTGCGGCAGCCGCACCGACAGCGGCTGGAGATCCGGGTTCTTCAGCACGAGCAGCGGCCAGAGGAAGTCCTTCCAGGCCCCGATGATCGCGAACACCGAGACGACGCCGATGATGGGCCGCGACATCGGCACGACGATCGACCAGAACAGCCGGTAGGGGCCTGCCCCGTCCATCCGCGCCGCCTCGAAGACCTCGCGCGGCAGCGAGTCGAAGAACCGCATGACGAGCAGCACGTTGAACGCGTTCGCCCCCGCCGGAAGCCAGATCGCCCAGAACGAGTTGATGAGCGAGGTCCCGAGCAACGGCGGATCGACGATCGTGAGGTAGAGCGGCACGAGCAGCACGATGTTCGGCACGAGCAGCGTCGCGAGCACGAGGCTCACCACGAAGCGTCCGTACCGCGGGCGCAGCACCGAGAGCGCGTACCCGGCCGTCGTCGCGACGACGAGCTGCGCGAACCAGACACCCGCCGCGATGACGACCGTGTTGAGGAAGTAGCGGTCGATCTCGACGCGCGACCACGCCTCCGCGAGGTTGGACCAGTCGATCCCGTTCGGCCACAGCGCGAGCGGCTGCCGCAGGGTGTCCTGGGTCGGGGTGACGGCCGACTTCGCGAGCCACAGGATGGGACCGAGGCCCACGATCACAAGCGAGGCGAGCAGGATGCCGTGACTGAGCCGCGTGGCAACCCGCGTGCGGCGCCGGCGCCAGTCGGCCGCCGAGATGATGCCGCGATCCTTCTGCTCGGCGTCGGCCCGACGCCGGGTGCGGGCGACCCGCGAGCCGATGGCCGTCATGAGGTGCTCCAGTTGCGGGTGAGGCGGAAGTACAGGCGCGAGAACACGGCGAGCACGATCGCGAGCATGATGCTGAGCGCGGTCGCGGCCCCGTAGTCCCCGCCCAGGCTGTTCTGGAACGCGTACTTGTAGATGAGCAGCAGGATCGTCGTGGTGGAGTTCGCGGGGCCGCCGCCCGTGAAGAGGTAGGGCTCGAGGAACACCTGCGCCGTGCCGATGATCTGCAGGATGAAGGTGATGAGCAGCACGCCGCGCAGGTGCGGCAGGGTGATGTGCCAGATCTTGCGCCAGATGCTCGCACCGTCGACCTCGGCCGCATCGTAGAGCTCGGGCGGTACCGAGACGAGCGCGGCGAGGTAGATGATGATCGTGCCCCCGGCCGCGGACCACGTCGCGAAGAGCACGAGCGACGGCATCACGAGGGACTGATCCGAGAGCCAGTTCTGGGGTGGGATGCCGAACCAGCCGAGGATGACGTTGAAGACGCCCGTGGGCGATCCGTCGTAGAAGAACTTCCACAGGAGAGCGCCGACGACCGGAGGCACGATGACCGGGAGGTAGGCGAGGGCGCTGTACAGTCCGCGCGCCCGACGCACCTCGCTCATCAGCACGGCGGCGATGAGCGGCAGCGGGTAGCCCATGAGGAGCGCGAGCAGGGCGAAGTAGAGCGTGTTGACGACGGCGGTGCCGAGCAGCGGATCCTGCAGCACGTTGACGAAGTTCTGCAGCCCCACCCATTCCGGCGCGCTCACGAGGTTCGTCTTCTGGAACGACATGACGACCGCGCGGACGATTGGCCACCAGGAGAACAGCCCGAAGCTGAACAGCAGCGGCAGCAGGAAGACGATGATGTGTGGTCCGTCGCCGCCGACCCAGCCGCGGATGCCGCGGCCGGGTCGGCGGGTGCGCGCGTGGGCGACCGCGTCGACGGCGGCGGGCGCGGGTGGGGCCGACCTCGTCGGCGAGAGCTGGGACATCCGGGTTCCGTTCGGGTGGACCCCGGGGCGCCCGAGTCGGCGCCCCGGGGGTGGTTGTTACTGCGCGGCCTTCGCGTAGAGCGCCTCGGCCTGCGTCTGGGCGTCGGCGAGGAGCTTCGCGATGTCGGCGTTCTGATCCGTGAGCACGGCCTGCACGACCGTGTCGAGGAGCGCGTACACATCCTGCGTCGCGACGCGCGGCTCCGCGATGAGCGGCTGGTCGAAGATCGCGTCGGTGTAGGGCGCCATCTGGTCGACGGGAACGTTCACGTAGGGTGCGATCCACGACTGGTACTGCGCGAACTGCTCCTGACCGAACACCGGCAGCTCGGGGGCGCCGACCGGCTGGTCGAGCGAGGCGGCCAGCTTCGCGGTCTCGACGACCGTGTCCTCGTCGACGAGCTTGGCGAGGTAGTAGAAGTCGATCCAGTCGACGGACGCCCGCTGCTCCGCGGCCGAGGCCTTGGGGCTGACGGCGGCGAGCGTGCCGCCGCCGAGCAGACCGGGGTCATCCCCCTGCAGCGGGAGCACCGCGAGACCGTAGTCGTCCGGGTTGAGGGCGTTCTGGGTCACGAGGTTGCCGTAGTTGCCGCCGCCCGAGACGTACATGCCGATGCGGCCGGCAGCGAAGTCCTGGTTGATGGTGCCCCAGTCGTACAGGAAGTTCGCTCCCATGGAGTCGTCGTCCCAGCGGAGGTCGTGGAGATACTGCAGCACCTCCGCGACAGCCTCGGAGTCGACGGTCGGCGCGGTCGCGTCGGCGTTCTCGGTGCGACCGCCGAAGGCGTTCACGAGGGTCGTGAGGATCCAGCCGCCGGTGTTGCTCGAGGTCATGGTGGCGTAGCCCGCCTCGCCCGTGGCATCCGAGATCTTCTTCGCGTACTCGCGCACCTCGTCCCACGTCGCGGGCGGGGCGTCGGGGTCGAGCCCCGCGGCCTCGAAGAGGGTGCGGTTGTAGTGCAGACCCTGGCCGTAGGCGGCGATCGGGATGGCCCACTGGCCGCCGTCCTCCGCCTGGCCGGCCTGCGCGACGTTCGGGTTGAACTGGTCGGCGTAGGGCAGCTCGGCGACGTACTGGCTGATGTCGGCGAGCTGACCGCCCGCGATGAGTCCGCGGCCGTCGGTGAAGGGGATGGTGAACACGTCGGGCAGCGTGCCGCCCGCGAGATCGGCCGTGAAGGTGGTCGCGGTCCAGGTGTACTCCTGGGCCTCGACGGTGATGTCGGGGTGCGCCTTCTCGAAGACGGCGACGCGCGCATCGAAGTTGTCGCGCGCCTCCTGCTCGAGGCCGGCGTCGATGGACACCGTGATGGTCACCTTGCCGTCGGCGGGCTCGGAGCTCGTCCCGCATCCGGCGAGCAGGGCGCTCGCCGACAGCAGGGCGATGCCCGCGACGCCGAACCGCTGGGTGTTCGACTTCATTGTCTGGTCCTTTCGTGCTGTGTCGATTGTGGCGCGTCGGGTGCGACGCCTCTCCGGTACCGCGGGGTCAGAGGGTCAACCACACGGTGGAGTCGGGGGGCAGGAGGCCGTCCTCGAGGGCGGCACTGCCGAGGATGAGCTCGCGATGCGGGGGCAGGGCGAGAGGGGTGCTGCCGAGGTTGGTGACGTTCAGCAGGGACTCGCCGCGGCGGAAAGCGATGGCCTCCGCGCCGAGCTCGAACCAGGAGAGCTCCCCGAGGCGGAGCTCGTGCCGCGAACGACGTTCGGCGAGCGCCGACCGGTACAGCGACAGCATCGAGTCGGGGTCGGCGGCCTCGGCCGCGACCGTGAGGGGTGCCCAATCGGACGGCTGAGGAAGCCAGGTGCGGTGGTCGGGACCGGTACCGAATCCGTAGGGTGCGGCGTCGCCCGCCCAGGGGAGCGGCACCCGGCATCCGTCCCGCCCCGGGTCGACGCCCCGGGAGCGGAAGTGCATGGGGTCCTGAAGCACCTCGACGGGCAACTCCACCTCGGGGAGGCCGAGCTCGTCTCCCTGGTAGATGTAGAGGCAGCCGGGGAGTGCCGCGACGAGCAGCGCCGCGGCGCGTGCCCGTCGGGTGCCGAGCTCGAGGTCGCTCGGCGTGCCGAAGCGCTTGCGCTCGAAGGCGAAGCCCGAGTCCTCGCGGCCGTAGCGCGTGACGGGACGCGTGACGTCGTGATTGGACAGCACCCACGTCGCGGGGGCGCCGACCGGCGCGTGCTCGCGGAGCGTGCGCTCGATCGAGGCGCGCATCCGCACCGCGTCCCAGGGCTGGGTCATGAAGTCGAAGTTGAACGCCGCATGCATCTCGTCGGGGCGCAGGTAGGCGGCGAAGCGCTTGGGGTCGTCGAGCCAGACCTCGCCGACGAGCACGCGCGGCTCCTCGTACGCGTCGGCGATGGAGCGCCACGATCGGTAGATGTCGTGCAGCTCGTCGCGGTCCATGTGCGGGTGCTCTCCGGGTGCCGCCGTCGCGAGCGAGGGGAGCGCCGCGTCCTTCACGAGGAAGGCGGCCGAGTCGATGCGGATGCCCGCGACCCCGCGGTCGAACCAGAACCTCAGGATGTCCTCGTGCTCGCGCCGCACGTCCGGGTGGTCCCAGTTGAGGTCGGGCTGTTCAGCCGAGAACAGGTGCAGGTACCACTCCCCCGGGGTGCCGTCCGGGTTCGTCGTCCGCGTCCAGGTGTCGCCGCCGAAGCTCGAGACCCAGTCGGTGGGCAGCTCGTCACCGGCGGGACCGCCGCCGGGCCGGAACCAGAAGCGCTCGCGCTCCGGCGAGCCGGGCCCCGCGGCGAGGGCCGCCTGGAACCAGACGTGTCGGTCGGAGACGTGGTTGGGGACGACGTCGATGATCGTGCGGATGCCGAGGCCGAGCGCCTCCGTGATGAGCTGCTCGGCTTCGGCGAGCGTGCCGAAGGCGGGGTCGATGACGCGGTAGTCGGCGACGTCGTAGCCGCCGTCGGCGAGGGGGCTCGCGTACCAGGGGGTGAACCAGATCGCGTCGACCCCGAGCTCGACCAGGTACGGCAGGTGCTCGCGCACGCCCGCGAGGTCGCCCGTGCCGTCGCCGTTCCCGTCCGCGAAGCTGCGCGGGTAGATCTGGTAGATCACGGCATCCCGCCACCACGGCTCGACCAGCGCGCTCCCCCGGCTCGCTCCGGTGCGCTCCTCGTGCGCCGTGCCGGGCGTCTGCCCGCGATCCCCATCGACCATGCGTGTGCGGCCCCCTTGTCCGCGGGAAGGTTTAGCGATATACCTTGTATGAAGCGAAGATATTCGACCCGAATGCGGATGTCAACTCTCGAGAGGAGGGGCGCGGATGGGAGCCTCCGGCGACGTCGCCGTGATCACCCCGGCATCCGGACCGCGACGCACGGCGGGCGCCGTCCACGACTTCGCGAGTCGCCTCCGCGTCCACGCGGGCGGGTACGGACACGGCGTGCGCATCGCATCCGGGAACCCCCTGGAGGTGCTCCGCTCCGCCGGCGACGAGCTCGCGGGCGCCGTGCTGCTCGGCTTCGACGACGAACTGCTCGAGGGCCTGCCCCCGCTCGATCTCCCCGTGGTGGCGATCGACAGCTACGCGCACGATCCGTGGTTTCCCATCGTGCGCTCCGACGACGACGACGGCGGGCGGGCGGCGGCACGCCACCTGCTCTCGCTCGGCCACCGGCGCATCGCCTTCGCGGGGCCGCGGGCGGGGCGCTCACGCCCCGCCGACGAGAGACGCCGCGGATTCGAGGGCGCGCTCGCCGACGCGGGCCTGCGGATGCGGTTCCTCGAGCTGTCGAGCTACGGACCCGCGGACGGCGCCCGGCTCGCCGCGCGCCTCGCCCGGACCCCTCACGACACGAGCGCGGTGCTGCTCGCCGACGAGACCTCCGCCGCGGGCCTCGTCGGGGGCCTCGTCCTCCGTGGCTCCCGCGTGCCGGAGGACGTCTCGGTGGTGTGCTTCGCGGACGGGCTCCCCTCCCCCGCGGGGCCGCGCATCACGAGCGTGACGGGCGACCCGGCCCGGCGCTCGCGGCTCGCCGCCGACGCGCTCTTCGGAACCGCCTCGGCATCCGCGCTCACCGTCGGCGTCGTCGTCATCGACCGCGCGACGACCGCCGCGCCGGCCCCGCGCTGAGCACGCGGGGCCGGCGCCCCGCTCACCCCCTGCAGCGCACGCCGTCGAGGGTGAAGGCATCGGGTTCGGCGATGCGCTTCGCGTTCGCGGTGCCGTAGACGAGGAACGTCAGGCTCCTGCCCGCCCGCAACGTCGCATCCCCCAGCTCGGCCTCGACGCGCGTGCCGTTCTGCGACACGCTCGCGCCGAGCCCCAGCAGCGCCGACTCGCCGCTGCCCGCGTGCCACGACAGCGAGCTCGCGGGAAGCGCCGCCGTGCCCGCGTTGCGGAGCGTCACGGTCGCGACGTAGCGCCCCGCGACGGTCGGGATCGCGCGCACCGAGACCGAGCACGTCGCGGTCTCCGCCGCGAGCAGGCCCGTGTTGCCGCCCTCGTCGATGAAGGTGCCCCACAGGTGGTTGCGGGCGTCGGCGGGCTCCGTGACACCGGAGACGCGCACGTCGCGGAAGCGGTGGTCGCCCCCGACGCGCGCCGCCACCGCATACGAGCCGGTGCCCTCGATGATCACCTCGCTCACCCGCAGGTCGTTGACCCAGTGGCTGCCGCTCACGAGGATGCCCTCGTAGCTGGAATCGACGATCCGCGTGCG
The DNA here is from genome assembly GCF_003627075.1 of Protaetiibacter intestinalis. Classification (NCBI taxonomy): domain Bacteria; kingdom Bacillati; phylum Actinomycetota; class Actinomycetes; order Micrococcales; family Microbacteriaceae; genus Protaetiibacter; species Protaetiibacter intestinalis. The sequence goes on from NZ_CP032630.1 coordinate 638,318, forward strand.
CTCGACGACGACGGGCGTCGTGATGTGGCTCGTGTCGGCGAACACCCAGATGCCGCCGAACGAGGTGCTCCAGTTGGGCTCCCAGCCTCCGCCGCGGAAGATGTCGTTACCCGAGACGACCGTCGTGCCCGAGAAGGGCACGGGGTTGAACCGCGTGCTCACGGCGATGCCCGCCGAGGCGGTGAGGGTGTCGCTGATCACCGAGTCGGAGATCCGGTTGGAGTCGCCTCCGTAGATCGCGGCCCCGTTGCCGAGCAGGGGCGACTGCACCGTGTTGTGCGCGAACACGCCGCGTGTGACGGCCCCGCCCGCCGACCACATCGCCATGCCGTCGTCGCCCGTGTTGCGCACGCTCGACTGCTCGACCCGCGCATCCGTGACCGCGCCGTGCAGGTGCACGCCGTCGGCGTAGCTGTCGCGGACGCGGAGCCCGGTCGCGAGGAAGCCGTCGGTTCCCGGGTCGACCCAGAGACCGGTCTTGGTGTGCTCGATCCAGACGTTCTGCACGAGCGAGCCCTGCCCGAAGGTGCCGGCGATGCCGGAGTCGGCGGTCCGGTCGTCACGGTGGCGGTTGTCGCCCGCGATCATGAGATCGGCGATCGTCACGCCCGTGCCCATGCCGTACAGCCCACCCTTGCCCGAACGTCCCTCGAGCACCGAGTACCAGGGACCGGCACCGCGGATCGCGACGTCGGCGAGGCGCACGAGCCCCGTGAGAGTGAAGGTGCCCTTCGGCACCCAGACGCCGGTTCCGGCGGCGGATGCGGCGTCGACGGCCGCCTGGATCGCGCCGGTGTCGTCGGCCCCGTCGCCTGCGGTCGCGCCGTAGTCGCGCACGTCGAGATAGCCGGCGGGCCTCGTGAACGCGGCCGCGCGCAGCTCGGTCTCGACGAGGTCGACGGTGTAGTCGATCGAGCCGGATGCCGCGGTCTTCACGAGCCGCAGGGTCGTGCCCGCCGGCAGCTTCGCGAAGGCCACCCGCGTCTCGTCGAAGAAGCGCTGGGCGCCGCCCTGGGCGGGGTCATTGCCGTAGGGGTAGGCGCCGTAGACCCAGGAGTAGCGGCTCGTGACCGGAACGTCGGCGACCTTCCGGGTTCCCGCGTACAGCGCGAGCGTGCCGTACTGACCCGCGCCGTCCGCGGTGTCGGGGATCGAGGCACGCAGCACGAGGGCGTCGGCCGGCTCCCGCAGGGTCCAGGCCACGTCGTCGCCGCGATCCGAGAGCACGACCGCCTGCCGACCGGATGCCTCGGCGGCGAGGTCGTGGAAGGCACGGCTCTCGGCGAGGACCTCGCCGCTCGTGAGCCCCTGCTCGGCCTCGTAGGAGCTGACGCCCAGGGTCGCGCCGCGCTCGGCGGGAGCCTCACCGCGCTGCAGCCGCACGGCGTCGACCACGAGCGCCCCGGTGCGGGCGTCGCCGGTACGACGCAGCTCGAGGGTGCCGAGGCCCGCACGCAGCGGAATCGACACGGCGAGCTCGCGCCAGCCGCTGCCGCGTGGCAGCGTCACGGTGCCGAGCGGGAGACCGTCCGTCCCGAGCACGAGGCGCGCGGCATCCGGTCCCGTGTTGCGGTAGCGGATGGTGACGAGCTGCGCGCGGGCGTCGCGCGCGAAGGTCGTGACGACGAGCCGTGCGCGATCTGCCGCGAGGTCGATACCGCCGTCGGCGTTCACGGCGCCGTTCGCCGAGAAGGCGTCCTCCGCCTCGTAGACCTCCCCCCCACGCGGTGCCGAACGGGTGGCGAGGGACCTCGTCACGTCATCCCACCGCGTGTCGGGTCCGGCGCCGGGCACCTCGCCGGGATCGGTCGCGCCGCCACCGGGGGTGCCGAGGTCGCCGACCGTCGTGAGTGCGATCGCGTCGAGGTTGACGTTGCCCGTGTCGTCGGCGTCGAAGCGGAACGTGATCTCCTGCTCCCCCGCCGGAAGCTGCACGGTCTCCTGGTGGACGAACCACTGGCTCCAACCCGCCCCCACCGCGGAGGGAAGGGTGATCTGGCGGTCTTCGTCGCCGATCACCTGCGAGAGCGTCATGTCGGTGCCGAGCCCGTTCGCGTAGCGGAGGTTGAGGCCGTACTCGCCCTCCTCGGGAACGTCGACCGTGAAGGTGACCCCGGCCGTGCCCTGATGATCGATGACGAAGCCGTCGACGAAGCCGGTTCCGGAGTAACCCAGGTGGTCGGAGTTGATGCCGGCGCCGCCGAACAGGGCGGCGTCCTCCGCCTCGTATTCGAGGGCGTCGTCGGCGGCGGCCGGTGAGGCGACGGCGAGCACCGAGGCCGCGAGCGCGGCGACGGCGGCCGCGGAGATGAACCGGGGGATGCCGGTGACACGGGTCGACAATGCGATCTCCTTTGATCGGGGGATGATTTAGCGATAAATCAGGTGGAACGCTAGACCTCGGCCGCGAGCGCCGTCAAGAGTGCTCCTAGGATGAGTCGCGGAGGTGCGCGGATGACCGTCAAGCTGAGCGACATCGCGGAGGCGGCAGGCGTCAGCGTCATGACCGTGTCGAACGTCATGAACGGCAAGCGCGCCCGCGTCTCGCAGCAGACCATCGCCCGCGTGCAGGAGATCGCCGACCGGCTGGGCTACGTGCCGAACATCCCGGCACGCAGTCTCGCGGCGTCCCGCTCCCACATCGTCGGCGCGCTCGTCCCGGTCGGCGAGAACAACAGCCTGCTCGTGAGCCCGCACACCGTCGCCGTTATCGGCGGCATCGAGCAGCACCTGCGCCACCACGGCTACCACGTGCTGCTGCGCGGCATCGAGCACGAGGGCGAGATCGGGCAGGCGATCCGCGGCTGGTCGCTCGACGGCGCGATCCTCGTCGAGTTCACGGACGCCGAGATCGACCGCATCCGCATCGACGGCGTGCCGCTCGTCGCGCTCGACAGCTACTCTGCGAACCCCCGCACGATCGGCGTGCGCACCGACGACCACCGTGGTGGCTGGATCGCGGGCGCCCTCCTCATGGATGCCGGCCATCGGCACGTGCTCTTCGCGGGACCGCCCTACGAGGGTATGGGCGTCGTCGGGCAGCGCTTCGAGGGCTTCCGCTCGGCCTGCCTCGCGGCGGGCATCCCGCACGACGCGATCGGGTCCGAGCGCGTGCTCACAACCTTCGAAGACGGCCGCGAGCTCGGGAGGCGGCTGCGCCGGGACCACCCCGAGGTCACGGGCGTCTTCGCGACCGCCGACGTGCTCGCGATCGGCATCATGGCCGGTCTCGCGGAGTCGGGCGTCCGCGTCCCCGACGACGTCTCGATCGTCGGCTTCGACGATCTCGACATCAGCGCCTACACCTCCCCGGGGCTCACGACGATCGCCCAGGACATGCCGGCGAAGGTGGCGGAGGCGGCGCGCATCATCCTCGACGAAATCGAGAAGGGCGAAGGCCCGCGCGCGCCGGTGTCACTCGGCGTGCGACTCGTCGAGCGCGGGACGGTCGGGTCGCCGCGGGCATCGGCGTGAGCACGCGGTTCGGGGTGCCGTTCACCGGCACCACGACCGTGCCGCGCAACACTTCGTGCTGATCGAAGCGACTTCCTCGACCTCTGAGGCGTCGGCGCGCGCGGTCGGCCCCGCATCCCGGACGCGGATGCGGGGCCGACCGGGTGCTATGCGACCGGCTGCCGACGGCGACGGACGAGCGAGAACCCGACCCCGCCCGCGCCCGCCGCGAGCAGGATCACCGCGATCCACCAGGTGGAGGCCACATCCGCTCCCGTCGCGCCCAGCGCGGCCGACGGGTCGGCCGCCAGGCGGATCTCGATGGAGTACCACCCGATCACGGTCCCGTCGGCGGCCAGCACGGCGAGTCGATGCGAGCCGGTCTCGACGTCGTCGGGAATCGTGACGGCGATCGTCCCAGCCGCGCCCACGGTCGCGCGACCGATCAAGCGGGGCGTCGAGAACAGCCATGCCTCGACGGCCTGGCCGGCGTGGCTCGCTCCGACGTGCACCGTGATCGTGTCACCCGGTGCCGCGGAGGCGGGGCCCGAGATCTCGTCCCGCGGCCCGGCGCCCAGCTGCTCCTCGGTGGGCGCATCCCGCACCGTGAGCGTCGCCTCGGCCGTCGCATCCTGTCCAGCGACCGTCACCCGCACGAGGTACTCGCCCGCGGCAGGCACCGGGTCGAGGGCGAACCGCCCCTTCCAGGTGCCCGAGGGGTCCGCCTCGAGCGGCACGCTCGCGATCTCGTCTTCCCCGTCGAGGAGGGTCGCCGTGAGTTCGCGGTCGGCGAGGTTCGCCCCCGTCACGGACACGTCGACCGCTCCGGACTCCCCGGCGATGATCGCGACGGGGTCGAGCGCGACCTCCATCGAGATGTCACGCGAGTGCATCCACGGGGCGATCGTCTCGAGCCCACCGAAGTAGCGATCGTAGGCGCCATCCGCGAGGAAGGGATCCGTCGAAAGCGCGGTCGCCACCTCGGGCGTCATGGTGGATCCGTAGAAGTAGTGGTCGAGGTACTCGCTCGCACGCGCGCGGTGCGTCGCATCCTCACCGTGACCACCGCTGTCGCGGTAGTTGTACTTCACGAGGTCGTCGCCGTCATAGCCGAGCCACTCGTAGGTGAGTTTCGCCACCGTGAGGCTCAGGGCATCCCCCTCCGAGTTGTCGGCGTAGTCGTCGAGCGTGTGGTTGACGACGATCGCGCGCGGCGCCAGGGTCGCCACCAGGTCGTTCTGGTCGTACGGCAGGCGAAGGCCGTAGCCGTGCGCGCCGTCGACCCGCTCGTAGAAGTGGAACGGCTCGAGGAACCGCCGGAACAGCTCGGTCGTGCGCCCGGGGTTGTGACGGATCGTGTCGCCCATGACCTCGGAACCCGACGAGCTGCCCCACGCGTAGTCGTGCACCTCGGTCGAGGCGTACCGATACGGGGCGGGCCCGGTCGAGCCGGCGGCGCTCGGCATCGTCACATCGATCCGGTCGTCGAAGACGCCCGACACGAACGCGTACTTCCCGTTGATCGAGAAGCCCGTGACCGCGAGGTCGTCCGCCGACACCAGCGAATCCGCGGTTCCGGCCCCGGCGAGATCGAGACCGTCCGCGACCGCGAGCTCGAGCGCGTCGATGGCGCGCGAGGCACCCCAGGCGGCCGCCATCTCGTTGCTGATCTCGTCGGGGTCGCCATCACGCGTGTACGGGAAGAAGGTACGGAACGTGCCCGCACGGGTGCCCCACGGGCTGTTCCGATCGTCGGTCGTGACCGAGGTCGGCACGTTGAGCACGGCGAAGCCCGCCGCCGTGTACTCGGGGATGTACCCGCCGAAGCTCAGCACCACGGGGACCGGACCCTCATGCCCGGACGCGGTCCGTTCCTCATCGCTCGGCAGGTACAGGTCGAACGTCATCGGCGCGGTCACCCCGCCATAGCTGATCGAGACCTCGATCCCGGGATGCGCCGGCGACGGCGGGATGATGCAGCCCCACCCCGGGAAGCACCAGCCGGGGTTCGCCGGCACCTCGGTGATCCCCGTGATGCTGAACGCATCGGGCGCGCCCGGCTTGTAGCCGTACTCGTAGAACTGGGCGAGGTCGAGCAGCTCCGCACGACGTCCGTCCTCACCCCACCAGTCGGCCGGCGAGGCGACCGCGCTGCCGTCGAAGAAGGTCCAGGGGTCGGGGAGGGTCAGCTGCTCAGGAAGGTCCATGGGGTCCGGATACCGGTCGTCGACCCAGCGCAGGCCCGCGATCGCCTGCCGCAGCTGGGCGGCGGCGGCATCCACGCGCGCCTGCGCCTCGGCATCGGTCGCGGTCTCGGCGTCGAGCACCGCGTGACCGTTCGCGAGCGCTGCGTCGAGGGCGGCCTGGGAGTCGGCCGACCAGACGCCCTTGACGAGCGAGCTGGATTCGGCCCAGCGCAGCTGGTTGCGCAGATCCCAGTCGTCGAAGGCGAAGGCCGCATTCCCGTCCCAGCCGCCGAGGATCACGTTGCCCCAGTCCATCGGATGGTCCTGGCTGCTCGCGGGGTAGCCGTTGTCGGAATGGCTCCAGTAGACGCGGGCATCCCGAGCCGAGCCGTCGGCCGGGGAGTCGCCGATCATCGTCTCGATCCCGAAGCTGGTTCCGTTGACGAGGGGCGCCCCCTGGATCTCGAGGGCGAGCTCGACGGTGTATCCCGTGGGGCCGTCGGTCACCGCGAAGTCGCGGATGCGGTTGCTGTACTCGCGGTTCCCGGTGAAGGCGTGCACCGAGCTGTGGTTCACGACGCCGGCGTTGGGGACATAGCTGAGCTTCCCGTCCCGCGAGACGGTGAACAGGCCGTCGTCGTCTTCGAACTTGTCGAGCTTGTCGTTCCAGAAGTCGAGGGCGAACTCGACGCCGTCGAAGTCGGTTGCGCTGCTGCCGCCCCATTCGGGCAGGGTCGCGTTGTACGAAGGGGTGCCGTCCGCGACCTCGACGAGCAGATACAGCACACGCCCGTCCCACGTGGCGCGGAGCTGTCCGGAGGTGGCGCTCACGACGTCCGCCGTCGCCGCCCCGTTCTTCGCGTTGTCGATCGCTGCGGCGTCGGCAGGGTAACCCGCGTCCCGCACGCCGTCGACGACGATGGGGGAGCTGCCGTCGGGAAGTGCCGCGACGAACGTCGCCGTGAGGTTCTCGGCGGGGCTGGCGGGCGTCGCTGCGTGAGCTGCACCGAGGGGCACGGCGGTTGCCGCGAGCAGCCCGGCGACAGCCCCGGCGACGAGTCGCCGGCGTCGTGTGGTGGTCGAGTACGTCATCGTCTCTCCTGATTCGGATACTTCGCTGTATCGCACGCTGTCCCCCGGCCGGGGGACCATGCCGACAGACACTACTGCAAGAAAGCGCTTTCTCGAAACGATTCAACGAATAAATCCAAGGCCGGGCCGGCGTTGCGCCGAACCACGCGCTCGGGCTACCCTTTGAAACGATTCATACCATCAGCCAGAGGACCCACCATGACGAAGAAGTCGCCCGCCGCCGAGCTCATCGCGCGCAGCAACCGCCTCGGTGCCGACCCCGAGATCACCAACTACGCGGGCGGCAACACCTCCGCCAAGGGCACGGCGACCGACCCCGTGACGGGCGAGCCGGTCGAGCTGCTGTGGGTCAAGGGCTCGGGCGGCGACCTCGGCACCCTCACCGAGGCCGGCCTCGCGGTGCTGCGCCTCGACCGTCTCCGCGCCCTCGTCGACGTCTACCCCGGCGTCGAGCGCGAAGACGAGATGGTGGCCGCCTTCGACTACACCCTGCACGGCAAGGGCGGCGCCGCCCCCTCGATCGACACCGCCATGCACGGTCTCGTCGACGCCGCGCACGTCGACCACCTGCATCCGGATGCCGGCATCGCCTTCGCGACCGCCGCCGACGGCGAGAAGCTCACGAAGAAGGCCTTCGACGGCTTGGTCGTCTGGGTGCCGTGGCGCCGCCCGGGCTTCCAGCTCGGGCTCGACATCGCCGCGATCAAGCAGGCGAACCCGAAGGCGATCGGCTGCATCCTGGGCGGCCACGGCATCACCGCCTGGGGCGACACGAGCGCCGAGACCGAGAAGAACAGCCGCTGGATCATCGAGACGGCGCAGAAGTTCATCGACGCGAAGGGCAGGAAGCACCCCTTCGGCAAGGCGGTGAAGAAGAACGCCGCCCTGCCGGATGCCGCGCGCCGCGACAAGGCCGCCGCGCTGTTCCCCACCATCCGCGGCATCGCCTCCCACGACAAGCCCATGGTCGGGCACTTCAGCGACGACCCGCGCGTGCTCGACTTCCTCGCCTCCGAGAAGGCGCCCGCCCTCGCCGCCCTCGGCACGAGCTGCCCCGACCACTTCCTGCGCACCAAGGTGAAGCCCCTGCTGCTCGACCTGCCGGCGGGCGCCACCGTCGAGGAGTCGATCGCGCGCCTCGGCGAGCTGCACGAGGCCTACCGCGCCGACTACACCGCCTACTACGAGGCGCACGCGGATGCGGGCTCCCCCGCGATCCGCGGCGCCGACCCGGCGATCGTGCTCGTGCCGGGAGTGGGCATGTTCAGCTTCGGCGCGAACAAGCAGACCGCGCGGGTGGCCGGCGAGTTCTACCTCAACGCCATCAACGTCATGCGCGGCGCCGAGGCCATCAGCAGCTACACGCCCATCTCGGATGCCGAGAAGTTCCGCATCGAGTACTGGGCGCTCGAGGAGGCGAAGCTGCAGCGCATGCCGAAGCCGAAGTCCCACGCGACGCGGGTCGCCTTCGTGACGGGTGCCGCATCCGGCATCGGCAAGGCGATCGCGACGCGGCTCGCGGCCGAGGGGGCGTGCGTGGTGATCGCCGACCTCGACCTCGCGAAGGCGCAGGCCGCGGCATCCGAGCTGGGCAGCTCGGATGTCGCGGTCGGCGTGCAGGTGAACGTGACCGACGCCGCGCAGGTGGAGGCCGCGATCCGGGATGCCGTGCTCGCCTTCGGCGGCGTGGACCTCGTGGTGAACAACGCGGGCGTGAGCCTCTCCAAGCCGCTGCTCGAGACGACCGAGAAGGACTGGGACTTCCAGCACGACATCATGGCGAAGGGCTCCTTCCTGGTCTCGAAGGCGGCCGCGAAGGTGCTCATCGAGCAGCGGCTCGGCGGCGACATCGTCTACATCGCCTCCAAGAACTCGGTGTTCGCGGGCCCCAACAACATCGCCTACTCGGCGACGAAGGCCGACCAGGCCCACCAGGTGCGCCTGCTCGCGGTCGAGCTCGGCGAGCACGGCGTGCGGGTGAACGGCATCAACCCGGATGGCGTGGTGCGCGGCTCCGGCATCTTCGCCTCCGGCTGGGGGGCGAACCGCGCCAAGACCTACGGCATCGAGGAGGAGAAGCTCGGCGAGTTCTACGCGCAGCGCACCATCCTCAAGCGCGAGGTGCTGCCGGAGAACGTCGCGAACGCGGTCGCCGCCATCACCGGACCCGACTTCTCGCACACGACGGGGCTGCACATCCCCGTCGACGCGGGCGTCGCCGCGGCGTTCCTGCGCTGAGGCCCGCCATGGCATCCGGCACCGTCGCCGCCGTCGATCTCGGCGCCACGAGCGGGCGCGTCATCCTGGGTCACCTGGATGACGGGGCGCTGCGCCTCGAGGAGGTCGCGCGGTTCGCGAACGCACCCGTGCGCACACCCGACGGGCTGCACTGGTCGGTCACCGAGCTCTACCGCGATGTCGTCGAGGGGCTCGCCGAGGGCGTGCGTCGCTCCCCCGGGCTCGTCTCCATCGGCATCGACTCCTGGGCCGTCGACTACGCGCTGCTGCGCGAGGGGCGGATGCTGGGCGAGCCGTACTCGTACCGCGACGAGCGCAACCTGGCGGCGGTCGAGGCGGTGCACGCGCGCGCGACGGCGTCCGAGCTGTACGCCCGCAACGGCCTGCAGCATCTCCCGTTCAACACCCTGTTCCAGCTCACCGCCGACCGCCTCGCGGGCGCGCTCGCGCAGGCCGACTCCTTCCTGCTGATCCCCGACCTGCTCGCCTTCTGGCTCACCGGCCGCAGCGTCGCCGAGCGCACCAACGCCTCGACGACCGGCCTCGTCGAGGTCACGAGCGGCGAGTGGGACACGGCCCTCATGGAGCGCCTCGGCATCCCCACCCGCCTCGCCCGCGGGCTCGTGGAGCCCGGCACCGTGCTCGGGCCGCTGCTGCCGAGCGCCCTGCGGGGAACGGGCGCGACGGATGCCGTGGTGACCGCCGTCGGTTCGCACGACACGGCATCCGCGGTCGTCGCGGTGCCCTCGACGGATCGCGAGATCGCCTACATCTCCTGCGGCACCTGGTCGCTCGTGGGCGTGGAGCTCGACCGGCCGGTCGTGACGGAGGCCGCCCGCGAGGCCGGCTTCACGAACGAGGGCGGCGTCGACGGCCGCGTGCGGTTCCTGCACAACGTGATGGGCCTGTGGCTGCTGAGCGAGTCGGTGCGCGAGTGGGAGAAGACGGGCGAGCACGTCGACCTCGGCGCCCTGCTCGCCGCCGCCGAGCAGGTCACGGGCGAGGTGCCGGTGTTCGACGCCGACGACCCCGTGTTCCTCGCCCCCGGCGGGATGCCGGAGCGGATCGCGGCCTGGTTCGGCGAGCGCGGCCTCCGCGCTCCCGGCACGCGGCCCGAGCTGGTGCGCTCGATCCTGGTGAGCCTCGCCGAGGCCTACGCGAGAACCATCCGCACCGCATCCGAACTCTCGGGCGTGCCCGTACGGACCGTGCACCTCGTGGGCGGCGGATCGCAGAACGCGCTGCTGTGCCGCCTCACCGCCGAGGCGACCGGCCTGCCGATCGTCGCGGGCCCCGTCGAGGCGACCGCGATCGGCAACGTGCTCGTGCAGGCCCGCGGCCACGGCCTCGTCACGGGATCCCTCGAGGATCTCCGCGCCCTCGTCGCCCGCAGCTTCCCCGTCACCCGCTACGAACAGCGCTGACCGGTCGGTTTCTCGCCCCAAACACGTGGAATGGGGCGAGAAACCGACCGGTCAGGGTCAGCGCTCGATGTGGTCGAGGTGCAGCATCCGGGCGAGGTTCTTGTCGAGCTCGGAATCCTCGAAGACGCGCTTCCAGTCGGGCTTGATGATCATCTCCCGGCCGTACTCCATCGCGATGAGGCACGCGTCGCTGAACGGGTTGTCGCCCTTGAGGGTGTTCGCGAGCGCCACCTGGGTGTGACCGAGCAGGATCGACCGGGCCGCGGGCTCCGGGATGCCGATCTTCACGGTCTCGTCGAGCGACTCCTTGAGCAGCGCGCCGATCATGCAGGCGATCGTCTCGACGAGGGTCGGCTCGAGCTGGGCGAGCTGCTTCACGGTCACCCAGTGCACGTCGACGACGGGCGCGAAGATGGCGCGCACGACCGTCTCGACGAGCTCCCGGACGGCCGGGTCGTCCGACTCGACGGCGGCGATCGCATCCTGCTTGGCCGCGATGCCGCCGAAGGTGTCGGCGTACTCCTCGGGCGTGTGCCGCTCGACGAACACCGAGGGGTGGCAGGGGTGGGTGACGGCCTGGATGACGTCCTCACGGCGGGTGAGCAGGCCCGCGTAGGCGGCGGCCGGGTCGAGCGTCAGCAGCACGGCGCCCGACTTCAGCTGCGGCACGACCTCGGCCGAGACCGCCCGGAGGGCCAGGTCGGGCACCGCGAGGATCACGACGTCGGCATCCCGGATGGCCTCGGTGGTCGGCGTGATGACACGGCCGGCGGCGGTCACCCGCTCCTGCCCGACGGGCGAGTTCTCCGAGTAGTAGACGGTGTGCGCCGTCTTCACGAGGTTGTTCGAGACGCGCATGCCCATCTTGCCGCCGGCGCCGATGACGGCGATCGTCGCGGTGGGTGCTGCGGTAGCGGTGTCGGTCATGGTCAGTTCTCCTTCAGATATCCGACGTTGTGGGTTGTCCAGTCGCGCTCGAGCGCGACGGTGCTCTCGAGGTCGCCCTGCCAGGGCAACCAGTGCTCGACGATGCGCGTGATGCCGCGTTCCGCGGGCCGCACCGTCTCGACGAGGTGGGCGTAGTCGAGCAGCCCCTCCCCCATCCGCGTGCCCGCGAGGGTGAAGCCGACCCAGCCGTCGCGGCGGGTGAAGGCGAAGTCCTTCACGTGGATGCCGTTGACGTAGGGCGCGCAGCGCTCGACGACCTCGCGCGGGTTCTCGAGCCCGGCGACCGTGTTGGCGGGGTCGAGGCAGATGCCGAGACCGTCCGCTCCGACCGCCTCGACGAGTCCGACGAGGTCGGCCGAGGAGACCTGCTCGTAGGTCTCGAGCCCGAGCGTGACGCCCGCGGCGTCGAACGCGGGCATGAGCTCGCGCAGCGTCCGCTCCGCCTCGGCGAGGGTGGGCCGGCAGTCGGGGGCGAACACCATGCTGCGCAGGTAGCGCGCGCCGAGGGTCTCGGCGAGCCCGAGGAACGAGCGCAGGTGCCCGGGCGCGACTCCCTTGGTGCCGAGCTCGAGGCGGATGCCGAGGTCGTCGGCGACGGCGCGCACCTCGCGCAGTTCGGCGGCCGAGTAGCCGAGCAGCGGGGCGTAGTCGCAGATCTGGAAGAGGCCGAGGCCGAGTTCGGCGGTGCGCACGAGCTGGCCGGCGAGCGGCAGCGGCCAGCGGTTGCCTCCGTCGGGCAGCGCGTCGGCGCCCTCCCAGAAGAAGGCGTAGCTGCCGAGGCCGAGTTCGCTCGTCACGCGCGCACCCCCTCGCGTGCGTCGGCGAGGGCGGTGGCCTCGGTGAGGACCGCGGCCAGGGCGGCGGGGTCGTGGGCGAAGCGGCCGAGGAAGAGGCCGTCGACGTCGTCGCCGAGCTCGGCGAGCAGGCCGGGTCCGGCGGAGCCGCCGTAGACGACGACGGAGCCGTCGCGCCCGGGCAGCGCGGCGACGAGCTCGCGCAGCCCCGCGGTGACGACGCGGGTGTGCGACACGGGTGCGGGTTCGGGGGCGCCGATCGCCCAGACGGGCTCGTACGCGACGACGAGGCGCCCGGCGGGCGCGTCGGCGACCGCGGATCGCACCTGGGCGGCCGAGGAGGCGAGCGCCTCCTCGGGCGAGACGCGCTCGGTCTCGCCCACGCACAGCACCGGCACGAGGCCGTTGCGGAGGGCGGCGGCGGTCTTCGCGGCGACCACGGCATCCGTCTCGCCGTACAGGCGGCGGCGTTCGGCGTGGCCGAGCTCGACCATGCCGACACCGATCTCGGCGAGCTCGGCAGGGCTCACCTCGCCCGTGTACGCGCCGCGGTCGTGGGCGGCCGCATCCTGGGCGGCGACCCGGGTGCGCGTTCCGGCGACCGCCTCGAGGGCGGGCAGCAGTTGCGGGTACGTCGGCGCGATGAACAGCTCGATGCGGCCGTCGGCGACGGCGGGCGTGCGGGCGGCAATGTCGGCGACCTCGGCCGCCCACTCGCGCGCGGCACGATGCCCGAAGTACATCTTCAGGCTCACCCCCACCGTCACCTGCGGCATCAGCAGGCTCCCGTGGTCTCGTACTGCTCGATGACGGCGACCTTCTCGGCGGATGCGGAGCTCGGGTCGAAGCGGTAGCCGAGCCACTCCCGCACGAGCCGCCGGGCGAGTTCGAGGCCGATGACGCGCTGGCCCATGGTGAGCACCTGCGCGTCGTTGGAGAGCACGGCCCGCTCGACCGAGAAGGAGTCGTGCGCGGTCACGGCGCGGATGCCGGGCACCTTGTTCGCCGAGATCGCCACCCCGAGCCCCGTGCCGCAGATCAGCAGCGCCCGGTCGGCCTCGCCCGCGGCGACCTGCTCCGCGGCCGCGATCGCGACCCGCGGGTAGGCGGTGTGCCCGTCGGCATCCACCCCCACGTCGACGACCGAGGCGACGAGGCCGTTCGCCTCGAGGTCCCGCTTGAGGGCCTCCTTGTACTGGTATCCGGCGTCGTCGGATCCGATCACGATCCGCAGCGGCTGCAGGGCGGTCATCGGGCGAAGTCCTTTCGGGTGAGGGTGGCGGCCACCGCGGTCGCGATGAGGCCGAAGGAGTGGGCGCCCGCGTCGGGGGTGCCGAGGCTCTTCTCCGCGTGGGGGCGGGCGCGCCCCACCCGCGGCAGCAGGTCGGCGGTCGCGGCGGCGGCGGCGGTCGCGGCGGCCGCGGCGGCGTCCCAGGCGTCCCCCAACTGCTCGCCGTCGATCACCCGGGCGACGAGCGTCTCCACGAAGGGCACGATCGCGTCGACCATGGTCTTGTCGCCCACCTCGGCCTTGCCGTAGCTGCGGATGCCGGCGAGCGCGTCGGCGGCGCCCTCGGCGATCGCGTGGGCGTCCGGCGCGTCCTCGTCGCCGATGCGCGTTCCGAGTGCGCGCAGCATGACCCCCCAGAGCGCGCCGGAGGTTCCGCCTGCCCGGTCGGACCAGGCGTCCGCGGCGCGCAGCAGCACGCTCCCGGCGCCGGCACCGGCCTCGACGGCGGCGTGCGCGGCCGCACGGGCCGCGGTCGCGCCGCGCTGCATGCCGATGCCGTGGTCGCCGTCGCCGGCGACGGCGTCGATGCGCCCGAGCTCCTCGACGTGCGCGTCGATCACCGCGGCGATCGCGTCGACGGCGGCGACGATGCGCGGGGCCGCGGCGCGGGACTCCTCGGAGGCCGGCACCATCACGGCCTCCGAGGAGGGCTTCTTCTGCACACCGCTCTCGGCGCTCACGCGCGGGCGCGGCGAGACGAGCCCCTTGCGGAAGCCGGGGGTGTCGGCTCCGGCACGCCAGAACAGTTCGAGTTCGGTGTCGAGCCAGAACAGGGTGAGCGAGACGCCGGCCATGTCGAACGAGGTGCAGAACTCGCCCACCTCGGGCTCGACGATCGTGACGCCGGCCTCCTGGAGGCGCCGGGCGATGCAGCCGTAGACGACGTAGAGCTCCTCGTACTTGACCGACCCCAGGCCGTTCAGCACGAGCGCGACCCGCCGGCCCTTCGGCGAGGCCACCCCCTCGGGCAGTTCGGCGAGCAGCTCCTCCACGAAGAGCTGCGCGAGGCCGTCGGCGCTCGGGATGTCGGTCTCGCCGATCCCGGGTTCGCCGTGGATGCCGAGCCCGAGCGCCATGCGCCCCTCCGGCACCGTGAAGAGCGGCTCGGACGCCCCCGGCAGCGTGCAGCCGGTGAACGCCACCCCGAAGCTGCGGGTGCGCTCGTTGGCGAGCTCCGCCACCCGCACCACCTCGTCGAGCACGTAGCCGGCCTCGGCGGCCGCGCCCGCGACCTTGAAGACGGTCAGGTCGCCCGCGATGCCGCGACGCCGGTGCTTCTCGGATGCGGGGGCCGAGGCGATGTCGTCGGTCACCCGCACCGTGCGCGTCGGGATGCCCTCCGCGTTCAGCTGCGCCTCGGCCGCGTCGAAGTTGAGCACGTCGCCCGCGTAGTTCCCGTAGGAGAGGAGGATGCCGCCGCCGTTCGAGGCGGCCCGCGCCACCGAGACGATCTGCTGCGTCGACGGCGAGGCGAACAGGTTCCCCATCGCGGCCCCGTGGGCGATCCCGGGGCCGACGAGCCCGCCGAACGCCGGGTAGTGCCCGGAGCCGCCGCCGATCACGAGCGCGACGGTGTCGCTGGTGCAGCGGGTGGCGCGCACCACACCCCCGCGCACCGGGCGCACGTGTCCCGGGTGCGCGGCGACGAAGCCGTCGATCAGCTCGTCCGCGAACGCGGTCGGGTCGTTGAACAGGCGTGTCATGGTTCTCTCGCTCCTCGAGTGGATCCGGGCGGCGACGGGGTCGCCGCCGCCCGGATCGGGTCCTACTTGCCCGCCGTCTCCCCGACGGCGAGCGCATCCGCGTCGGCGACCGCGGCGGCCGGCACGGCGCCGCGGCGGGCGAGCAGGATCATGAGCACCGCGGAGAGCAGCATGAAGCCGCCCACGATGAACATCGGGATCTGGTATCCGCCCGTCCAGTCCTTCACGGCACCCGTGATGTAGGGGGCGCTGAAGCCGGCGAGGTTGCCGATCGTGTTGATGAGCGCGACGCCCGCGGCGGCGGCCGCCCCCGTCAGGAAGCGGGTGGGCAGCGTCCAGAAGTTCGGCAGGGCCGAGAAGATCGCCATCGCGGTCACCGCGACGAGCGCGATCGTGGCGGCGGGGCTGCCGGCGAACAGGGCGAGCGGGATCGCGACGGCACCGGCGATCGCGGGGATCACGATGTGCCAGGTCTTGAGTCCGCGACGCGTGGCGTCACGCGACCACAGGTACAGGGCGATGGCGGCCGGGATGTACGGGATCGCCGTGATGAGGCCCTTCTGGAAGACGTCGAAGGTCACCCCGAACTGGCCCTGGAAGCCTTCGATGATCGTCGGCAGGAAGAAGGCGAGCGCGTAGAGGCCGTAGATGAAGCCGAAGTAGATGAAGGAGAGCGTCCAGACGCGGCCCGAACGGAAGGCGGCCTTCCAGTTGTGCTCGGTGGGGTTGACCTTCTGGGTGGCGGCGGACTCGCGGGCGAGTGCCGCGGTGAGCCACTCCTGCTCTTCCTGGGTGAGCCACTTGGCGTCGGCGGGCTTGTCCTTGAGGTAGAACCAGGCGACGACACCGATGATGATCGCGGGGATCGCCACGCCCATGAACATGAAGCGCCAGCCCTCGAGCCCGAAGAAGACGCCGTGCTGCTGGATGAGGAGGCCGGCGAGCGGCGCGCCGATGACGGTGGTGAGCGGCTGGGCCAGGTAGAAGAGGGCGAGGATCTTGCTGCGGTGCTTGGCGGGCACCCACAGCGAGAGGAAGAGGATCGCGCCGGGGAAGAAGCCGGCCTCGGCGACGCCGAGCACGAAGCGCAGGATGGCGAGCTGCTCGAAGTTGCCGACCCAGGTGAACAGCAGAGCGACGATGCCCCAGCTGACCATGATGCGGGCGAGCCACTTGCGGGCGCCGAAGCGGTGCAGGGCGAGGTTCGAGGGCACCTCGAGCAGGATGTAGCCGATGAAGAAGACGCCCGAGGCGAAGCCGAACTGGGCCGCCGAGAGGGCGAGGTCGTCGTTCATGCCGTTCGGGGCGGCGAATCCGATCGCGGTGCGGTCGAGGTAGTTGATGAAGAACATCAGGGCGACGAACGGCACGAGCCGCACGGCGACCTTTCTGATCGCCGACTTCTCGATCGGCGATGCGGTGGAGGTGGTGTCCACGTCGACTCCTTAGTGATGACGTCGTTGTCACGCGCAGGGCTCGCGCGTTCGACGACCAGTATTGGTCAACCGGTTCTAGATGTCAACCGGTTGACCAATATTGCGCGCCCGTCGATATTGCTAGCGTTGCTCGCATGCCGGCATATCCCAAGGACGAATCGGATGACATCTCCGCGTCCCTCGGACGTCTCCCCTCCGGCAGCCCCGTCTCGGCGGTGACCACGAAGCTGCTCGAGCTCTTCACGAGCGGCCAGATCGCCCCCGGAACCCGCCTCCCCCCGGAGCGCCAGCTCGCCGCGACGCTCGAGGTCGGCCGCTCGGCCGTCCGTGAGGCGCTCGCCGCGCTCGAGGTGCTCGGCGTCGTCGACGTGCGCCCGGGATCCGGCACCTACCTGCGCTCATCCACGAGCGAGCTGCTCCCCCAGAGCCTCAGCTGGGGCATCCTCATCGGGCGGCGCTCCACCGAGGAGCTTGTCGAGGTGCGCGGGGCGCTCGAGATCTACGCCGCCCGGCTCGCCGCAGAGCGCATGACGCCCGAGGCCTCGGCACGGCTCGACGCCCACCTCGCCGAGATGGCCGCCCACCTCGACGACCTTCCGGCCTTCGTCGAGGCCGACCTGCAGTTCCACCTCGAGCTCGCACACGCGACCGGCAACAGCGTGCTCGTCGACCTGCTGCAGATCATCCGCTCGCTGCTGCGGGTCTGGGTCGACCGCGCGGTCGAGGACGCCGGGCACGCCCGCGCGGCGCTCGACGAGCACACCGCCGTGCGGGATGCGATCGCATCCGGCGACGGCGACGCCGCGGCCTCGGCGATGGCGGCCCACATGCAGACCGCGGGCCGCCGCCTCACCGCCGCCGCGGGCGGCTGACGCCTCCGCGTCAGCCGCGGCCGGAGCGGCGCTTGTTGTAGACGTCGAAGGCGACGGCCAGCAGCAGCACGAGGCCCTTCACGGCCTGCTGCCACTCGATGCCGATGCCCATGATCGACATGCCGTTGTTGAGCACGCCGATGATGAGACCACCGATGATGGCGCCGCCGATGGTGCCGACACCACCCTGCACCGCGGCGCCGCCGATGAAGGCCGCCGAGATCGCCTCGAGCTCGAAGCCGTCGCCGGCCTTCGGGCCCGCGAGGTTGAGGCGGGCCGTGAAGATGAGGCCCGCGAGCGCCGCGAGCACACCCATGTTGACGAACAGCCAGAAGTCCACCCGGCGGGTCTTGATGCCCGAGAGCTCGGCCGCGTGGCGGTTGCCGCCGATCGCGTAGATGTGGCGGCCGAACACCGTGCGGTTCATGACGATGCCGTAGACGAGCACGAGCAGCGCGAGCACGATGAGGGTCACCGGGATGCCCTTGTACGAGGCGAGCGCGTAGGCGAAGAAGGCGATCGCGACCGAGACGAACACGAGCTTCGCGACGAACCAGACGACCGGCTCGACCTCCTGGCCGTACTTGACGCGGCCGGCGCGGGTGCGCAGCTGCTGGATGACGATGAGCACGATCGCGAGCGCGCCGATGCCCAGGGTGAGCGGGTCGAGCTCGAACTCGCCGAAGACGTTGGTGAGGAAGCCGTTGCCGAGCGCGCGGTACTCCGGCGGGAAGGAGCCGATGTTCTGGTTGCCGAGCACGACGAGCGCGAGGCCGCGGAAGATGAGCATGCCGGCGAGCGTCACGATGAACGCCGGGATCCCCACGAACGCCACCCAGAATCCCTGCCAGGCGCCCACGAGCGCGCCGATCAGCAGCGACAGCGCGATCGACAGCCACCACGGCAGCCCCCAGTGCACGGCGAAGACGCCCGAGCACGCGCCGACGAACGCCGCGACCGATCCCACCGAGAGGTCGATGTGGCCGGCGATGATGACCATCACCATGCCGATCGCGAGCACGAGGATGTAGCCGTTCTGCACGATCAGGTTGGAGATGTTCTGCGGCCGCAGCAGGATGCCGTTCGTCGTGAACGAGAACAGCACGACCACCGCGATGAGCGCGATGAAGATGCCGTTCTTGCCGAGGTCGGCGAGCACGTGGCCGAGCCACGAGGTGAACCTGTTGTCGGCCGGGTTGATGTTGCCGCCGACCGCCTGCGACTCCGTCGGGGTCGGGGTAGTGGGGTTGGACATTGCGGGTTCCTCTTCTTCGTCCGCGGTCAGCGGGGACGTTCCATGGTCATGAGGGTCAGGACGGCCTCGGGGGTCGCCTCCTCGATGGGCAGTTCGCCCGTGATGCGCCCCTCGGAGAGCGCGTAGACGCGGTCCGAGATGCCGAGCAGTTCGGGCAGCTCCGAGGAGATGACGATGACGCCCTTCCCCTGGGCCGCGAGCCGGTTGATGATCGTGTAGATCTCGTACTTCGCGCCCACGTCGATGCCGCGGGTCGGCTCGTCGAGGATGAGCACCTCGGGATCCGAGTAGATCCACTTCGACAGCACGACCTTCTGCTGGTTGCCGCCGGAGAGCTTGCCGGTCTTGACGAGCACGTTGGGAGCCTTGATGTTCATCGACTTCCGGAACTCGGTGGCGACCTTGTACTCCTCGTTGTCGTGCACGAGGCCCCACTTCTCGAGCTTCTTGAGCGACGCCATCGAGATGTTGCGCTTGATGTCCTCGAGCAGGTTCAGGCCGTAGGTCTTGCGGTCCTCGGTCGCGTAGGCGATGCCGTTCTGGATGGCCTCCGCCACCGTGCGCGTCTTGATCTCCTTGCCGCGCAGGAACACGCGCCCCGAGATGCGGCTGCCGTAGGAGTGCCCGAACAGGCTCATCGCGAACTCGGTGCGGCCCGCGCCCATGAGCCCCGCGATCCCGACGATCTCGCCGGCGCGCACGTTGAGCGACACCCCGTCGACGACGACGCGGCTCGGGTCCTGCGGGTGGTGGGCGGTCCAGTCCTCGACGCGCAGCAGCTCCTCGCCGATGTGCGGCGTGTGGTCCGGGTAGCGGTGCTCGAGGTCGCGTCCGACCATGTCCTTGATGATGCGCTCCTCCGAGACGTCGCGGCGCGCCATCGTCTCGATCGTCTTGCCGTCGCGGATGACGGTGACCGAGTCGGCGATCTTCTTGATCTCGTTGAGCTTGTGGCTGATGATGATCGACGTGATGCCCTGCCCCTTGAGGTGCAGGATCAGGTCGAGCAGGTGGTCGGAGTCCTCGTCGTTGAGCGCGGCGGTCGGCTCGTCGAGGATGAGCAGCTTGACCTCCTTCGAGAGCGCCTTGGCGATCTCGACGAGCTGCTGCTTGCCGACGCCCAGCTGACGGATCGGCGTGGTGGGGTTGTCGCGCAGGCCCACGCGCGCGAGCAGCTTCTGGGCCTCGAAGTTCGTCTTGTTCCAGTCGATGAGCCCGGCGGCGCCGCGCTGCTCGTTGTTGAGGAAGATGTTCTCGGCGATCGAGAGGTAGGGGCTGAGGGCGAGCTCCTGGTGGATGATGACGATGCCCTTGGCCTCCGAGTCGGAGATGTCGCGGAAGCCGACGGTCTCGTTCTCGAACACGATGTCGCCGTCGTAGCTGCCGTGCGGGTAGACGCCCGACAGCACCTTCATGAGGGTGGACTTGCCGGCGCCGTTCTCCCCGCAGATGGCGTGGACCTCGCCGCGCGCGACCTCGATGGTCACGTCGGAGAGGGCCTTCACACCTGGGAAGGTCTTGGTGATGCCGCGCATCTCCAGGATGTTCTCGGTCACGATCCCCGTCTTCCTCGTCGATTCCGGTGATGGTGGGGGAGGGGACTCCTCCCCCACCATCATGCTTTCCGAAAGGCGTCCGGCCTAGAGGCCGAGCTCCTCGGCGGTCCAGTAGCCCGTGTCGACCAGCGCCTCCTTGACGTTGTCCTTCACGACCGGAACCGGTGCGAGCAGGTACGACGGCACGACCTTCACGCCGTTGTCGTAGGTCGTGGTGTCGTTGACCTCGACGTCGTCGCCGTTGAGGATCGCGACGGCCATGCCGGCGGCGACCTTCGCGAGCTCACGGGTGTCCTTGAAGATGGTCGCGAACTGCTCGCCCGCGAGGATCGCCTTGACCGAGTCGACCTCGGCGTCCTGGCCGGAGATGATCGGCCATTCGTCGCCGACCGTGTAGCCGGCGTCGGTGAGGGCCGAGATGATGCCGCGCGAGATGCCGTCGTAGGGCGACAGCACCGCGTCGACCTTCGAGCCGTCCGAGTAGTTCGCGGTGAGGAGGTCCTCCATGCGGCTCTGGGCGGTCTCGCCGTCCCAGCGCAGCGTCGCGGCCTGCTCGATGTCGGTCTGGCCCGACTTCACGACGAGCGTGCCGTCGTCGATGAGCGGCTGGAGCACGTCCATCGCGCCGTTCCAGAAGAAGAAGGCGTTGTTGTCGTCGAGCGAGCCGGCGAACAGCTCGATGTTGAACGGACCCTCGGGCGCGCCGTCGAGCGCGTTGCCCTTGAGGTCGGTGAGGCCGAGGCCGTTGAGCACGGTCCACGCCTGCTGCTGTCCCACGAGGAAGTTGTCGAACGTCGCGTAGTAGTCGACGTTCTCGGTGTCCTTGATGAGTCGGTCGTAGGCGATGACCGGGATGTCGCTGTCGGCGGCGGTCTGGAGCACCTCGGAGAGGGTGGTGCCGTCGATCGAGGCGA
This sequence comes from Protaetiibacter intestinalis, assembly GCF_003627075.1. Taxonomy (NCBI): domain Bacteria; kingdom Bacillati; phylum Actinomycetota; class Actinomycetes; order Micrococcales; family Microbacteriaceae; genus Protaetiibacter; species Protaetiibacter intestinalis. Next base: position 659,480 of record NZ_CP032630.1, read on the forward strand.
TGATGAGCGCCTCGGCGCCCTTCGTGATCATGTTCTCGATCTGCGAGACCTGGGTGGGGATGTCGTCCTCTGCGTACTGCAGGTCGACGGTGAAGCCCTGGGCCTCGAGCTCCGCCTTGACGGCGTTGCCGTCCTGGATCCAGCGCTCCGAGCTCTTGGTGGGCATCGCGACACCGATGAGGCCGCCGTCTCCGCCACCCGATCCGCCGTTGTCGCCCGTCGGGGCGCACGCGGCGAGCGCGAGCATCGAACCGGCCGCGACGGCGGCGAGTGCGAACTTCTTCGTCTTCACGGTTGTTCCTTTCACTGTGTGTTGCGGACGTCGTTGTCAGGGGTGGAGCTGATCGATTCCGGGGTCGTCCATGACCCGGTCTCGCCGCTCGGCCGGGCGGTGCCCGGTCGGGAGGTCGGATAGGAGCCCACCGTGGCGAGCTCGGCGACGCGCTCGGCGTCGCTGCGGAGGCGGCGCTCGTGGAGCGCGTCCACGATGTCGGCCGCGAGGGGCTCGATCGTGCCGCCTTCGGGGAGGCCGGCGCGGGCGAGCTGCACGGCGCGGGCGGCGTCCTCGAGGAGGGCGGCGGCGCGCACGGCGTCCCGCGCGGCGGCGCCGACGGCGTACGCGCCGTGACGCTCGAGCAGCACGGCGCGCGAGCGCTGGGCGGCGAGGGTCGCGGCGATCGCGCCGCCGATCTCCTCGTCGGGGCCGGCGTACGCCACCACGGGGATGGGCCCGCCGAACTCGTCGGCGACGATCGCGGCGACGCACGGCACGGGCTCGCCGCGCAGCGCGAACGCGGTCGCGTAGGGCGAGTGGGTGTGCACGACCCCGCCGATCGCGGGGTCCTCGCGGTAGAGGCGGGCGTGCACGGCGACGCCGCGCGACGGCGGCTGCTCGGATCCGGGAGTGCCCTCGACGACGTGCCCGTCGAGGTCGACGAGCACCATCCGCTCGGGGCTGAGCTCGCTGTGGTCGAGGCCGCCGGGCTTGATGACGAAGAGCTCGGCACCGGGCACGCGACCCGACACGACGCCGCTCGTCCAGCTGACGAGTCCGCCGCGCTGGAGGGTCTTGTGGAGGCGGGCGACCTCGGCACGGGTGCGCGCGATGGCGACCTCGATGCGTGGCTCGAAGCGATTCACCGGCTCTCCCGACTCCGTCGTCCTGAAAATGTGACCGGTAAATGTGACCGGTAACATCGAGCACTCTAGCCCGAGCGCGGCGCGACGTGTCAAGTCGGCGAGATATCGAGACGGTAACGGCCGCTCAGCGCGCGACGGGTGCCGTCGAGTTGCGCACCATGAGCTGCGGGGCGATCGTGTGCGCCCCCTCCGCGTCGAGCTCCCCCAGCAGGAACGCCACCGCGCGGCGGCCGAGCTCCGGGAAGTCCTGCCGCACCGTGGTGAGCGGCGGCCAGAAGTGCGCCGCCTCCGGGATGTCGTCGAAGCCGATCACGCTCACCTCGCCCGGCACGTCGACACCGCCGTCGCGCAGCGCGTGCAGCAGCCCGAGCGCCATCTGGTCGTTGGAGGCGAACACCGCCGTGAAGTCGCGCACGCGCAGCAGCTCGCGCCCCGCGAAGTAGCCGAAGTCGGCGGACCAGTCCCCGAGGATCGGCGCCGTCGTCGGCGCATCCCAGGCGTTCAGCTCGTCGAGGAAGCCCTGCATGCGGGCGTCCGCCTCGATCCAGTCCTGCGGACCGGAGAGGTGGTAGATGCCGCGGTGGCCGAGCTCGAGCAGGTGCCGGGTGGCGAGCCGCGCCCCCGCGTACTGGTCGAAGAACAGGGCGTGACCGTCGTCGCTCGTCGACTGCAGCGTCACGTACGGGATGTCGAGCGGCAGCGTCGCGAGCGCCTCGAAGACGCGCACCTGCGGGGCGACCACCACGATGCCCTCGACCGCCTGCGCGCGCAGCTGGGCGAGCGCATCCGAGATGGAGCCCTCGACGCTCGGGTCGATGTTCGCCACGCTCACCCAGTAGCCGTTCGCGCGGGCCGCCGCCTCGACGCTCGTCATGATCGAGGCCGGCCCGTAGTCGGTGCTCATCGCCGAGAGGATGCCGATCGTGCGCGAGCGGCTCGAGGCGAGCGCGCGGGCGGCGCGGTTCGGCTGGTACTGCAGCTCCGCCATCACCTCGAGCACGCGCTGCCGCGTGGTGTCGCGGATGCTCGGGTGGTTGTTGAGCACGCGCGAGACGGTCTGGTGCGAGACGCCGGCCACGCGCGCGACATCGCGGATGCTGGGCGGTCGGCCGGACGCGGCCGGGTCGAGCGTCACGGGTGCCCTCTCACGCGGGTGACGGCAGCGGCGGGCGCTCGTGCCGTGCGGCCATGATGACACAGGAAGCGCACAGAATGTGACAGTCACATTCTGGTTCGGTCTAGGCTGGCCGCACCATGTCGGACCTCTGGCGCGAGCTCCCCCTCTTCGGACGCGCGCGCGTCGACGAGTCGGGTGTGACCCCCGGCTGGGATGCCGAGCTCGCGCAGCTGCGCGAGGCCGCCCGGGTGGCGCTCGAGGCGCATCCGGACGCCGCGGCCGCCGAGGCGTTCGAGGCGGCGCTCGCCCCCGGCCGGCCCGCACGGGGCGGACGACCGCGCCCCGCGAAGCTGCCCGAGCTCGACCGCGCCGTCTACGCATACCTCGACCTGTGCGCGCGGATCGGCCACGAACCGGAGCTCCCCGTGCGCGCGGGGGGCGCCGTCGCCCTCGGGCGCGCCGCATCCGCCCCGGTCGCCATCCGCGCCGTCATCGCCGGGCACGCGCTGCGCGCCACCGACGCCGGCTGGGAGTTCGGGCGCGGCCCCGTGCTCGAGGACACGGCCGCCGCGCTGCTCGAGTTCCTCGGCGGGCGCAGCCTCGTCGCCCCGCATCCGGCGCCCGCGAGCGGCTGAGACTCCCAGGCGGTTCCCAACCCCGCTGGTAGCCTGGGGTGTCGCCACCGCCCCCCGCGGGTGGCGCAGGACGCCTATGACACCCACCCTCCTGGCCGCGTTCCGCGAGAGGCTCGAAGCCCCCCGCGCGGGTCGGCGAACCCGCCGCACGCTCGCCGCGGGTGCCGTCGCCGCGAGCTTCGCGCTGCTCGCCTCGCTCGCGCTCGCCCCGCCCGCGCCGCCCACCGAGGCCGCCGTGCTGCGGGCCTACGCCGCCGCGAACGCACAGGAGGTCGACGTCTCGGCCGCCGACGCGGCCGCGCACCTCGAGGCGAGCGGCGCCGTCACGCGCGACGAGTACGACGCGACCGCGGGCATCGAGACCTACAAGTCGGGCGGCACCAACCACGACTGGGCGAAGCTCGTGCTGCTCTTCGCGGGCTTCCCGCAGACCGACGACAGCGTCACCGTGATGACCCGCTGGATGCGCCAGGAGAACGGCGTCGACGACTGGTGGAACCGCAACAACCCGCTCAACAACGGCTGGGGCGCGAGCGCCGGCGCGGGCGGCACGGGTCGCAACGTGAACCTCGTCGAGGCGGCCCGCAACGCGGCGGATGCGCTGCACAGCATCCGCGGCTACGCCGGCATCCGCGCGGCCTTCGCGGCGGGGGCGCCCGCCGCCGAGATCGAGGCGGCCATCTGGGCGTCGCCGTGGGCGAGCGGCCACTACGCGAACGGCGCCCATTGGCACTACAGCCCCGTCAAGGTCGTGCAGGCCCCCGCCTCCGCCTGGGGCTGAGCCGGGCCAGGTCGTTCCCCCACCGACGGCAGACGCCCCATCGAGGGGCGTCCGCCGTGGTCTCGATACACCGCCTTCGGCGGCACTCGACCAGCGGAGGGGGCCGCCACCCCTCTGCGGGTTGAGTAGCCCGCGCAGCGGGCGTATCGAAACCCATGCACATCCGCAGGCCGAAGCCCCGATGCTGAGCCGCTACGCCCCCAGTGCCGTCTCGACGGCGTCGACGTTCGCCGTCATCCAGGCCGTGTAGTCCATGCCATCGGGCAGCAGCTCGGTGAACGACACGACGGGGGTGCCCGCGTCCTCCGCGGCGGCGAGCACCCGCTCGGTCTGCGGGCCCACGGTCTGCTCGTTGTAGGCGAGGAAGGCGACCGAGCCGTCGGAGACGAGCGTCAGCATCGCCTGCACGACGAGCGCGGGGGCGTCGGTGCCCTCCTCGACGGCCTCGCTGAACTCGGCCGGGGTGCGGTTCTCGAGGCCCGCCGCCTCCAGCAGGTACAGCGGGACGGGCTCGGTGACGGCGACACCCGCGCCCGCGTGCCGGGCGGCGATGTCGCCGAGTCGCACCGTGAGCGCGTCGAGGCCGTCGCCGAACGCGATCGCGTTGTCGCGGAAGGCGTTCGCCGCGCCCGTGTCGAGCGCGCCGAGGGCCTCGGCGATCTCGTCGGCGACGGTCGCCATGGTGCCGAGGTGGTACCAGACGTGCTCGTTGAAGGCGCCGTGGTCGTGATCGTGGTCCTCGTCCGCGTGCTCGCCCTCGTGCTCATCCTCGTCGCCCTCGTCGCCGTGGTCGTGGATGTCGGCGTCCGGGTCGAGGCCCGAGAGCTGGGAGGCGTCGATGACGACGACCGCGTCGTTCGGGTGCGCCTCGAGCAACGCATCCATGAAGTCGTCGTAGCCGCCGCCGTTGACGATCACGATGTCGGCACGCGACACGGCGAGCGCGTCGCGCGCGTCGGCCTCGTACTCGTGGGGGTCCTGCGTGGAGCTGTGGATGATCGAGGTCACCTCCGCCGCGTCGCCCGCCACCGTCTGCGCGATGTCGCCGTAGACGTTGGTCGAGGCGACGATGCGGATGACGCCGTCGGATGCCGGGTCGTCGGATGCCGCGCAGCCGGTGAGGGCGAGCGCGGTGGTGGCGAGCAGGGCGAGCGGCAGCAGGGGACGTCGGGAGGTCATGCCTCCGAAGCTACCCGTTATTGATAATGATTGTCAAAAGCACTAGTAGCCGAACTCGGCGTACAGCCACCCGTACAAGGACGAGCTCTCCGCGTCGCACGCGTCGGAATCCGGAGTCGGCACCCCGAGGAAGTCGAAGCTCACCGAGCCGTTCGTGGGCGTCGCCGTGACGTCCTTGGTGGGGTCGGAGTCGACCTCGTTCGACACCGACAGCGACGGCACCACCGTGTGCGTGCCCTGCGGCTCGGAGGGCAGCGCGTAGGTGCCACTGCCCATGAACGTGATGTATGGAGCGGAGCGCATCGCCGTCATGTCGACGTCGACGTCGCTCTGGAACGCGACCTCGACGTAGGTGCCGGTGCCGAGCGCGAAGCCCTGCGTGTTGCCGTCGTAGCCGCACAGGAATCCCATGACGTCGTGACCGTCGACCGTGCCGGTGATGAAGTAGTCGTCGTTGTCGAGGTCGTCGGCGAGCCACGGCAGGTTCTGGTAGCGCGCCTTCCATCCGTCGATGCTCGTCGGATACTCGGGCGGGAAGGGGTCGCCGCCGCTCCCGCCGTCTCCTCCATCGCCTCCGTCGCCGCCGTCGCCCTGACCGCCTCCCCCGCCGCCGTTCAGCGGCGTCTCGGTGTCCGTCGGCGACGGCGCGAGGACGCATCCGCTCAGCAGCAGGGCCGCCGCCAGGATCGTGGCGGTGGGGGCGAGTCGTCTCATGGTCTCCCTCTCATCCGCACGCCGAGAGGTCGGGCAGGCGGGCGGTGGCGCGATGGGCGCGCATGACGAGACGGTATGGCTCCGGGCGGTCCCACGGCAGTCTCATCCTCTGCGGCCGCTAGCCTGTGCACGGAGGTGCGATGGGCGAGGTGTCCGAGGCGGTGTTCCACATCGCCGCCCGGCCGCGAGCCGTGTTCGACCACCTGCGCGATCCGCGCAGCTACGTGGGCCTCTCGCCGCTCGTGGTCGAAGCGCGCGACATCCGCACCGACGACGACGGCACGGTGCACTACGTCGCGGTCGAGCGGTTCCGGTTTCTCGGGTTCCTGCGCTACGACAACCGCATCCGGGTGACGATCCGCACCGTGGATGCGGGCGGCCGGCTGTGGGTCGGCGGCGACGTCGACAGCCCGGGCGACGTGCAGCTCGCCTACGGCTACGAGCTCACGCCCGACGGCCACGGCACGCGGCTCATCGACCGTATCGAGGTGACGGCCCCGTGGGGCCTGCGCCGCTTCGCGCTCGCCCGCGCGAGCGAGGTGCAGCACGCCCGCGGCCGCATCCTGGCCGAGCGCCTCGGGGGCTGAGGCTCAGCGGCGCCGCAGCTCGACGACGGGGATCGTGCGGGCCGTGCGCTGCTCGTACTGCGCGAACGCGGGGCCGCGCGCGAGGAAGCGCGCCCAGGCGGCATCCCGCTCGGCACCCTGCAGCTCGACCGCCGTCACCGCGACCTCGCCCTCGTCGGGCGTCTCGATCACGACGTCCGGATGCGCGTGCAGGTTGTGGAACCAGGCCGGGTTCTCGGGCGAGCCGCCCTTCGACGCCGCGATCAGCCAGCCGCGCTCGCTCGGGATGCCGAGCACGGGCGTCACGCGTTCGACACCCGACTTCGCCCCGAGGTGATGCAGCAGCACGAGGCTGCGCCCGAATCCCGCCGTCTCGACCGTGCCGGCGTTGCTCCGGAACTCGTCGACGATCCGCTCGTTGAAGCCGCTCATGTCGCCCTCCGCTCGCCGCCAGCCTACGTCGGGGCGACGTCGTACGGCTCAGCTGGTCGAGGAGCGACCTCAGGCAGAAGCGTCGAAACCGGTGGACCCAGGGGGATTCGAACCCCCGACCTTCTCATTGCGAACGAGACGCGCTACCAACTGCGCCATGGGCCCGGACTGCCTGAACACGATATCACCCCGGCGAGGGGCTCCCCGACCGGGGCGGGTTCAGCCGAGGCGACGGCGGCGCAGCACCTCGTCGAGGTCGGGCAGCGCGGCGTCGACGTCGCCCACGATGCCCATCGACGCGAAGCGGCTCGGGGCGGGGGCCGCGGATGCCGCGGGCGCCTGCCGCTGCGGGAACGGCACCACCTCGGGCTCGGCGTGCGCGGCGGCGAGCGCACGCTCGGCCTCCTCGGCGGCCGCGCGCAGCAGCGTCTCGGCGCTCACGGCGGGCATGACCGGCTCGCGCGGCGCCTGCTGGTGCTCGAGGTACAGCGGCTTCGGCACGGGCACGGGCGTCCACTCGCGCACGGGCTCGGCGATCGGCTCGGCGTCGAGCAGCACGGATGCCGTGCGCGCGACGGGCGCGGCAGGGGCCGCGAGCGCACGCGTGCGCTCGACGATGCGCCGCTGGATCGCCGTCGACACGAGTCCGCCCGCGACGCATCCGGCCAGCACCACCCACGCCCCGACCGACATCCCGGTCGTCGCGATGAGCCACAACTGCACGCCGCCCACGAGCACCGTCGCGAGCAGCAGCAGGCCCGCCACGCGGCGCGCGCGACGCAGCCGGTCGAGGGGGGTCGCGGTCTCGGGGCGCCGCTCGGCGAGCTGCTGCGCGCGCTCGACGACGGCGGCGCGTCGCTCCGCCTCGCGGGCGCGCAGCGCGGCGGCGTGCACCTCGGCACGAGCCGCGGCGTCCTCGCGGCGGCGCTCCTCGGTGCGCAGCCGCTCCTGCTGGGCGGCGGCGCGGGCGCTCGCCTCCAGGTGCACCTCCTCCGGCACCTCGGCCGACTCCGCCATCACGCGGATGGCGCGCTGCAGCCGGGTGGCGTTGCGCTCGGTCGCGAGGTACTCGCGGCGGCGCACCCACGTGGGCAGCAGGTACAGGAACCACAGCACGGCGGCGAGCGCCAGCATGATCGCGGTGCCCGCACCCGAGAAGTCCATGCGGCAAGGCTAGGAGCGGATGCCGCCCGCGCCCGGGAGGCGCGCGCTAGTACCGCAGGGGATGCGTCGCCGCCTGCAGGTCGGCCTCCGTCACCCGCGCGACGCTCTCGGGGGCGCGGCCGTCGCGCCAGCGCCGCAGCACGCCCTCCGGCACCTCCTCCACGACGAGCCCGAAGCAGAAGTGGTCGCGCCAGTCGCCGTTGATGTGGATGTACCGCCGCCGCAGCCCCTCGTAGCGGAAGCCGAGCTTCTGCACGACCCGCAGGCTCGGCGCGTTCTCGGGGCGGATGCAGATCTCCATGCGGTGCAGGCCGAGCCCGAAGAAGCAGTGGTCGGTCGCGAGGGCGACCGCCGTCGGGGTGATGTCGCGGCCGGCGAAGCGCTCCGCGACCCAGTAGCCGAGCGTCGCGGACGACAGCGAGCCGTAGGTGATCGACGACACGTTCAACTGCCCCGCGAACTCGCCTTCGTACTCGACGGCGAACGGCAGTCCCCCACCGGATCGGCCGTTGGCCTGCAGGGCGCGGATCGAGGCCTTCACGTCGAACCCGGCGGGGCCGTGCGGGTTCGTCGCCTCCCACTGCCGCAGCCACCCCCGGTTGCGCACGAGCTCGTGCTCGAGGGCCCGCGCATCGCGCAGGCGGATGGGGCGGATGGTGACCGGCCCGTCGGTCAGTGTCGGTGTGGCCATGCTGCGCGCCAGACTACTGCGCGCACGCCCGATCAGCCGTCTTCGCCGCCCTGCCAGCCCTCGTCGCCGCCGCCGCCGAGCGAGTCGGCGAAGCTCTTCAACCACGGCCGGAACTCGGGGCCGAGGTCGTCGCGGTCGCTCGCGAGCTGCACGATCGCCTTCAGGTAGTCGAGCCGGTCGCCCGTGTCGTAGCGCCGACCGCGGAACACCACCCCGTGCACGCCGCCGCCCCACACCGGGCCCGTGGCGAGCTCCTGCAGCGCATCCGTCAACTGGATCTCGCCGCCCTTGCCGGGCGGGGTGCGCTCGAGGATCTCGAAGATCTCCGGCCGCAGCACGTAGCGCCCGATGACCGCGTAGTTGGACGGCGAGGTTCCGGGAGAGGGCTTCTCGACGAGGCCCGTGATGCGCACCACGTCCTCCTGGTCGGTGCCCTCCACGGTGGCGATGCCGTAGAGGTGGGTCTGCGCGGGGTCGACCTCGAGCAGCGCCACGACGGTCGTGTTGAGCGCGGTCTGCACCTCGAGCATGCGACTGAGCAGCGGATCGCGCGAGTCGATGATGTCGTCGCCGAGCAGCACCGCGAACGGCTCGCGCCCGACGTGCATCTTGGAGCGCAGCACGGCGTGGCCGAGGCCCTTCGGGTCGCCCTGGCGCACGTAGTGCACGTCGGCGAGGTGCGTGGAGTAGTCCACCTTGCGCAGCTTCTCGTCGTCGCCCTTGCTCGTGAGCACTGCCTCCAGCTCGCCCGCGCGGTCGAAGTGGTTCTCGAGGGCGTTCTTGTTGCGGCCCGTGACCATGAGCACGTCGGTCAGCCCCGCGTCGACCGCCTCCTCGACCACGTACTGGATGGCCGGCTTGTCGACGACGGGCAGCATCTCCTTCGGCATCGCCTTGGTCGCCGGCAGGAACCGGGTGCCGAGACCGGCGACGGGGATGACGGCTTTCGTGATGGGGATGGGACTGGCCATGCGGATCAGGCTATCGGGCCACCCCGACGCGGCAGGTTACGCGCCTTTTACAATCAGTGGTGTGACCGATGAACCGGGCAACCTGAAGCGGGCCCTGCGGGCCGAGCTGCGCGAGCGACGCCGCATCCGCACGAGCACCGAGCGGACCCAGGCGTCGGAGGCCCTCACGCGCCACCTCGTGCAGCTCGCCGCCGACCTCGACGTCGGGTTCCTGGCCGCCTACCTCTCCACCCCCGACGAGCCCGACACGCGCGACTTCCTGCGCTGGGCGGCAGAGCGCGGCATCCGCATCCTGCTGCCGGTCTCGCGGGAGGACGGCCTGCTCGACTGGGCGCCGTACGACGGCGAGGACGAGGAGCGCGACATCCTCGGCATGCCCACGCCCACGAGCGAGCTGCTCGGCCCCATCGCCATCAACGGCGTCGACCTCATCCTGGTGCCCGCCGCCTGCGTCGCCCGCGACGGGATGCGGATGGGCTGGGGCCGCGGGTACTTCGACAAGACCCTCGGCTCGATGGAGGGCTGCCCGCCCGTCTACGCCGTCATCTTCGACGACGAGCTCGTCGACTCCGTGCCCACCGAACGCCACGACATGCCCGTCGACGGCGTCGTGACCCCGAGCGGGATCACGAGCTTCGCCGTAGCCTGAGAGACCTGATGCCCACCTACTCCTACCGCTGCACCGCGTGCGGCCACGCCTTCGACATCCAGCAGGCGTTCACCGACGACTCGCTCACCATCTGCCCGAGCTGCGGCGGCACGCTGCGCAAGCTCTACGGCGCGGTCGGGGTGACCTTCAACGGCTCGGGCTTCTACCGCACCGACTCGCGCGGACCGGTCACGGGATCCGCGGCGCCCAGCAGCAGCACGTCCGGCACCTCCAGCAGTTCCGGCGGTTCCACCCCCTCCTCCACCACGTCAGATTGAGAGACACCATGAAGGGCTTCCGCGACTTCATCCTGCGCGGCAACGTCATCGACCTCGCCGTCGCGGTCGTGATCGGCGCCGCGTTCACCGCGATCGTCAACCAGATCGTGAGCGCCGTCATCAACCCGGCGATCGGTGCGCTGTTCCGTGCCGACTCGCTCGACACGGCGCTGCCGGTGACCATCCCGACCACCGAGGGCGGCGAGGCCACGATGTACTTCGGCGCCGTGATCGGCGCGGTCATCAACTTCCTCATCATCGCCGCGGTCGTCTACTTCGTGCTCGTGCTGCCGGTCAACAAGCTGCGCGAGCGTCAGGCCGCCAAGAAGGGCATCGCCGAGGAGGAGGCCGGGCCCACCGAGACCCAGCTGCTCTCCGAGATCCGCGACCTGCTCGCCGAGAAGAAGTAGCCGACTCAGTAGTGCGGCGGCTTCTCCCGCCGCATCCGCTCGTCGTTCTCGGTCGTGCTGTGCCGTTCGGGCTCGGGCAGCGGCGTCGGGTCGCTGCCCGGCGGCGGCTCGGTCGTCACGCGGCGGCGGCGCCGCGGCCGCGGTGCGGGGCGCTCCCCGTCGTCAGGCGGTGTGGGCCGCAACGACCGGGATCTCCTCGGTGAGCGGTCCGCCCGCGAGTCCCGCCATCCGCGCGATCCGGTCGGCCACGCCGTCCGGGTCGGCGAACAGCTCGAAGGCGTGCACGCGTGCGTAGTGCCAGCCGAGCCGGCGCAGCACCTCGGGCCGCAGGCGCAGGGCCTCGCGGAGGCTGCGGCCGGTGAACACGGCATCCGTGTCGACGACGACGCACATGCCGCCGTTCGCCGCGACGAGGCCGAGCTTGCCGCGGTGGCCGAGCGCCACCCGCAGGCCGCGCGCCTCGAGCCGACGCGACAGGTCGACGAGCATGGGGTCCGAGTCGTCGGGCAGCGGCGGCTCGGCGCGGCGCGAGGCGATCTCGCCGAGCAGCTGGGCGAGGGCGACCGCGCCGTGCTTCATGCGGTCCTCGTCGAGGTCGTCCGGCTGCACGCACGTGACGATGACGAGCGAGCGGCGGGCCCGCGTCATGGCGACCGCGAGCAGGCGCTCGCCGCCGGGGCGGCCGAGGGCGCCGAAGTCGGAGAGCACGCGGCCGTGGGGCGTGCGCCCGTAGCCGAGCGAGAACACGACGCGGTCGCGGCTCTGCGCGACGGCCCGCTCGACGGGCAGCACGGCGAACGGCTCCGAGCGCTCGCCGAGCACGAACTCGCTCAACTGCGGGTGGGTCGACATCTGCGCGAGCACGGCGTTCATGACGCGAACGGCGTGCTTCTCGGACGCCGTGACGACCATGAGCGACTCGCGCGGCCGGGTGACGGCGTGGTCGACGACGAGCTCGACGGCGCGCGCGACCTCGGCATCCACCGACTCGACGGCGCCCGTGACGGGGTCGGGCAGGCCCGTGCCGTTCTCGATGTAGTCGAGCGAGAGGCTGCCGTGGCCGAGGAACGACCCCGCCCAGGGCAGCGCGTCGATGCGGCCGCCGTAGAAGCGGCGGTTGACGAGCTCGGCGAGGTCCTCGCCGCCCGCCCGGTAGCTGCGGGTGAGGCTCAGCGTCGGCAGCACGGCGGCGAGCTGGGCGAACGCCGAGCGTCCGTGCAGGTCCTCGTCGACATCGATCGCCTGCTCGTCGCCGCTCGCCGGTTGAGCAGCGTCCGCAGCACGCGTGTCGAGACCGGCCTCCTCGACCGGTTCGGCGACCTCGTCCTCGGCACCCTCCTCGGCGACGTCCTCGACCTCGTCCTCGACGTCATCCGCCACGACGCGCACCGGCATCGTCGCGTATGGCGACGGATACGCGACCGCCACGGGCGCCTCGTCCGACTCGGCGAGCCCGATGCGGAACTCGGCGGGGGTCTGCGTCACGGGGTCGCCGAAGGCGATCACCTGCTTGGCGCGGCGGATGGCGCCCACGTTCTCGGCGACGGTCGTGGCGCCCGCGTCGACGAGGATCACGGTGTCGACCGGCATCGTGTCGCTCACCTGCCCGACCTCGTACGGCGAGGCGAGCCACACGGGCGCGACGGTGCGCGAGAGGTGCGGGGCGAGCCGCTGCAGCGTCTCCGAGGTGAGGCCGTCGCCCACGATGAGCTGCTTGAGCGCGGCCGCCTCGTCGGGCCAGTCGACGATGCCGATGCGCCAGTTCTCGGCGAGCTGCCAGCCGAGCAGCCCGGCGCTGCCCTGCGTGTGCGCCTCGTCGACGAGCCGGAAGTCCGCCTCGAGCCGCTGCAGCACATCCGTCTTCGCCCCGAGCAGCGCCCGGTCGGAGGCGAGCAGGCCGTCGAGGGCGCTGCGCCACCAGGCGAGCTCGAGCTCGGCGGCCACCTGCTCCTCGGGAACGTGGCGCGCTGCGAGGTCGGTGATGAGCTCGTCGAGGTCGAGGTCGCGCAGCTGCTGCATGAGGGCGCTGCGCTCCTGCAGGTTGTGCAGGGCGTCGGAGTCCTCGGCGAGCTGCCCGAGCAGCGCCGAGAGCTGGTGCAGCGGCAGCGTGGCGAGCTGCGTGCCGAGCGGGCCGTCGAGCTCGCCCAGGTCGGCCGCCACCTGCTGCCAGGCCACCTGCACGTCCGAGACGCCCGTCGGCACCTCGGGGGTGACGCCCGCGGCGACGTAGCGCTGCCACAGGATGCGCTGCTGCTGGATGGCGGTGAGCGCCTCGTGCAGGTCGCCCACGTGCATGCCGGGGCGCACGTACTCGCGCGCGAGCTTCTTGAGGCGTCGGCGGTTGGCGCCCGACATCTCGGGGGCGTCGCGGCGCGGGGCGGTCGCGACGATCAGTTCGGAGAGCGAACGGTCGAAGACGGCGGGCTCGAACTTGTCGAGGGTGTCGCGCAGCTCGTGCAGCAGCCGCAGGTAGATGCCGAGCTCGGCGATCGAGGTGAAGGGCCGCATCCGGGTCGCGCCGATCACCTCGCCGGCGCGCACCAGCAGCCGCGGCAGCGTCTCGCTGTGCAGCTTCTTGGCGAGGGTGTGGGCGCGCATCGCGTCGTCGCCCGTGGCGAACTGGGCGCCGTACCAGGGCGAGTCTCCGGGTCCGTAGCGGAACTCGCCGAGGCGCGCGGCCTCCACCATGGTGGTCGCGGCGGCCGCGCGGTCGCCCGCGAGGCGCTGCACGGATGCGGCGCTCAGCCGGGCGGTCGTCGACGGCGGATGCGGCAGCAGCGCGAGGCGCGAGAGCTCGGCCACGCAGTCGAACACCGACACCCACAGGGTCTCGTCGGGCCGGGAGAGCGCCTCGCGGTAGTCGATGAGCACGCTGCGCAGCCGCACGAGCGCCTCGTCGACCTCGGCGAGCTGCGGCTGGGCGGCCTTCTCGGCGCGCGCGATGCCGCGCACGACATCCCGCCGCAGGGTCGACGGCGACACCGCGACGCCCGCGAGCCCCACATCCCCGAGCCGCTGCGCGATGCCGCGCAGGCTCGCGCGGCGCGGGCTCACCACGAGCACGCGCTTGTTCTGGCCGACGAGCGCGCCGAGCGCGTTGACGATCGTCTGGGTGGCGCCGGTGCCGGGCATGGTGCGCACGACGAGCGAGTTGCCGGCGGCGATCTGGGCGACGATGTGCTCCTGCTCGGAGTCGGCGTCGAGCAGCAGCACGTCGGTCGAGGGGTCGCGGCGGTCGGGGTCGACGGGCGTGGTGGCCTGGTAGCCCTCCTCGAGCGCCCAGCGCGCGGTCGCGTCACCGGCGAGCGCGTCGAGCACGGGGTGCGCGAGCTCGGCCGCATCCGCGACGAGCGAGGGGGCGACCTCCTCGAAGCTCGACACGACGAGGCGCGGCTGCACGACGATCTCGCCGAGGTGGCCGGTCAGGCGACGCAGCTGGTCGATGACGGCGTTCGGCTTGAAGGTGCCGTCGTCGTCGGAGAGGGCGACGAAGCTCGCGGCGTCGAGGGAGATGCCGTACTGCTTCTCCAGGGTGCGCGCGAGGGCCGGGTTGAGCACGGCGGCGCCGCGCAGGCGCAGCTCGAAGTCGCGGCCGTGACGGCGGATGGCGAGGGGACGCAGCAGCAGGGGCGCGCAGTAGTCGACGCGCTCGTGCGTCCAGCGCACGATGCCGATGCCGAGGTGCACGGCGTCGAGCCCCCGCGTCGTCGAGAGCTCGAGGCTGCGGGCGGTGATCCGCTCGGCCGCGATGCGGGCGGAACGCAGGGCCAGGTCGTCGCGGATCAGCTGCGACAGCAGGGTGCTCTTGCCGGTGATGAACCGGGCGAGCCCGCCCGGGTGGGTCGTCGAGAGCTCGATGCGGGTGGTCGGGGTGTCGACGAAGTGCAGCAGTGGCGACGGCCCGCCGAGCCCGGCGAGCTCCTCCCGCCAGGCCGCCCGCGCGGGGTCCGCGACGTCGCGGAGCTCGGGGGCGGGGACGAGCAGCGGCGCGGTCGCCGGCTGCGAGGACGCGTACGGGGTCACCGGGATCTCCCCGGACTCTTCATCCCGTCGATTGGCAGGCCACACACGGCCACGATAGGTGCGGCCGCCCCGCGAACCCGGGAGCGAAACGCGCCCGTCGCGCTACCCGAAGTACTGCCTGCCGAGGGCCTTCGACTTGAGCGCGTCGAACTCGCCCTGCGTGATGGTGCCCGCGTCGAGCAGCTCCTTCGCGCGCAGGATGTCGTCGGCCGGCGTCGCGGACGCGGCCGGCTTCCAGTCCTTCTCGGGAACCGGTCCGCGCCGTTCGGCCCAGCGCTCGCCCATCCCCCGTCCGCGGACGAGCAGATAGAACAGTGAGCCGATCACCGGCACGAACAGCAGGAAGATCAGCCAGACGGCCTTCCAGATGCCCGCGAGCTTCCGGTCGCGGAACAGGTCGAGCACGACCCAGAACAGCAGGATGAGGCCCGCGATCCAGACGAAGGTGTCGAAGATCCACCAGAACCAGGTGCCGAGCCACTGCCAGAAGTCCATCGTCGTCTCCTCCGTCTGCGGGCTGCTCCGATTGTGGCCCTCGCACGCTGAATCCACCACTCGGGTGCCCCCGTCGTCCACGCGGGATGCGCCGCCCCGCGCCCGCGCCCCCTCTCGGTCGGCGCCTTTCGCAACTCAGGAACATCCGTCGCATCCGGCGCAAGAACGCCCCGATGCGGGACATCTCCTGAGTTGCGAACCCCGCCGTGTTCGCAACTCAGGAGATATCGCGTGACGCGACGCCCACGGGGCGATACAGCCGGATATTCCTGAGTTGCGAAAACCCGCGCAGGCGTCAGGCGTCGAGGTCGAGCGTCATGAAGACGGAGTACGGGTCGAGCACGTAGTCCGCGAAGGGGCCGGTCTCGGCGAAGCCGGCGCTCGCATAGAGGGTGCGGGCGGGGGCGAAGAAGTCCTGCGTCCCGGTCTCGAGGCTGACGCGCCGGTAGCCGCGCGCCCGCGCCTCGGCGAGCACGTGGTCGAGCAGCAGCCGGCCGAGACCGCGGCCGCGCGCGGCGGCATCCGTGCGCATCGACTTGAGCTCGCCGTGGCTCTCGTCGAGCTGCTTGAGGGCGACGCAGCCGAGCACGGCGTCCCCGTCCGAGAGCGCCCAGAAGGTCACCGCGGCATCCTGCAGCGCCGAGACGTCGAGGGCGTGCACGCTCTCGGGCGGCGACTCGGCGTGCATGTCGGCGAGGTGGTCCTCGAGCAGTCTGAGGATGCGGGGGTCGGTCAGGTCGCCGATCGCGATCTCGGTCGTGGTCATCGGTGCCATCCTGGCGCATCCGACGCCGTACGCTCGTCCGGTGCGTCTCGCGTTCGTCGGGCTCGGCCTGCTGCTGCTCGGTGCTGTCGCGCTCGCCACCGGGGTGCTGCCGCCCGCGGACGCCGCGGCGATCGGCGCGCGGGTGTGGCCGATCCTGCTGTTCGCGGTCGCGGTGACCGTGGTGGCCGAGCTCGCGGATGCCGCGGGCGTCTTCGCGGCCGTCGCGGAGCGGCTCGCCCGGCTCGCGCGCGGCCACGGCTGGCTGCTCTGGATGCTCGTGGTGCTGCTCGCCGTCGCGGCGACCGTGTTCCTCTCGCTCGACACGACCGCGGTGCTGCTGACGCCCGTGGTCGTGCTGCTCGCGCGCCACCACGGCTACCCGCCGCTGCCCTTCGCGCTCACGACGGTGTGGCTCGCGAACACCGGGTCGCTGCTGCTGCCGGTGTCGAACCTCACGAACCTGCTCGCCGAGCACGCGCTCGGCTTCTCCGACCCGGGTCGCTTCGCGGCGCTCATGGCGCTGCCCGCGCTCGTCGCGATCGTCGTGCCGTGCCTCGTCATCGCGATCGTGTTCCGCCGGGTGCTCGGCACCCGCTACGAGCCGGTGGCCGCGGAGGATCCGCACGACCGGGTGCTGTTCTGGGTGGCGGCCGGGGTGCTCGCCGTGCTCATCCCCGCGCTCGTGAGCGGCGTGCCGGTGTGGATCCCGGCGACCGCCGCGGCGCTCGTGCTCGTGGCCGCGTTCGCCTGGCGCGACCGCCGGCGGCTGCGACCCGGCCTCGTGCCGTGGGGGCTGCTGCTGTTCGCGAGCGGGCTGTTCCTCGTGGTCGGCTCGGCCCACGCGCTCGGACTCACCGAGCTGCTCGGCGCGGTCACCGGCACGGGGGATTCGGTGGGCGCCCTGCTGCGCATGTCGGCGTCCGGGGCCGTCGGCGCGAACCTGGTCAACAACCTGCCCGCCTACCTCGCGCTCGAGCCGCTCGCCGACTCCCCCGCGCGCGTCGCCGCGCTGCTCGTCGGCGTGAACGCGGGTCCGCTCGTCACGCCGTGGGCCTCGCTCGCGGTGCTGCTCTGGCACGACCGCCTGCGCGCGCTCGACGTCGACCTCTCGTGGCGCCGTTACCTGCTGCTCGGCCTCGTCGCAGCCCCCCTCACGGTCGTGCTCGCGACCCTGACCCTCCCCCTCGCGCTCGTCGCCTGAGGGGTCGCGTGAGGTCGCCCGTGGGCGTCGCCCGACGACCGAGATCGACGCCTCAGAGACGCGCGGCGAGGTAGTCGCGCAACACGGCGGCGTGGTTCACGTGCTCGTCGTGGGCCGCGAAGAGCAGCGTGACGCGATCGTGAGCCCGGATGACGTCGAGCGCCTCGGCGACGAAGAGGTCGTCGTCGAGCTCGGCGCGGTAGGCGTCCGCGAACTCGTCGAAGCGTGCCGGATCGTGGTGCCAGGCGGTCCGCAGCGCGGGACTCGGAGCGAGCTCCTTCCACCACGCGTCGAGCCGGGCGCGCTCCTTCGAGACGCCGCGCGGCCACAGCCGGTCCACGAGCGCCCGGAAGCCGTCGACGTCGTCGGCGGGCTCGTAGACCCGTTTGATCCCCAGCTCGCCCATGTCCCGATCCTCCGCCCGCGACCCGCGGGGGTCAACCTCGCTTTGTCTTCGGAGGGTCGGGCGCGATAGCGTGAGTGGCAGAGATCTGACACCGACCAGACCCAGCATCGGGGGACCGTGACCGCACTCGACGCTCCAGCCGCGATCGGCGCTCGATATCGTCTGGATGCGGCCGGGTGGCGTTCGATCGCCGTTATGGGCGCCGTGGTGCTCGGCCTCTTCGCGGCCGGCATCTCGCTGCTCGCGGCCGCGGTGCCGCAGCACTACGCGATCGTCGGCGCCGAGGGTCCCACGGTGTTCGGCTGGGCGACGGGACTGCTCGCCCTCACGCTCGGCATGCGGCACGCCTTCGACGCCGACCACATCGCCGCGATCGACAACACGACGCGCAAGCTCGCGGCCGACGGCAAGCGCCCCCTCGCGGTGGGCTTCTTCTTCTCCCTGGGGCACTCCACGATCGTCTTCGCGATGGCGGTGCTGCTCGGCTTCGGCATCGCCGCCGTCAACTCCCAGGTCACCGACGACGCCTCGCTGCTGCACCACGTGACGGGCATCATCGGCCCGACCGTCTCGGGCGTCTTCCTGCTCATCATCGCGATCATCAACATCCTCGTGACCGTCTCGATCGTGCGGGTGTTCCGGCGGCTGCGGGCGGGCGAGTTCGACGAGTCGCACTTCGAGGCCGAGCTCGCCAAGCGCGGCCTCATGAACCGCCTGTTCGGCAGGCTCGCCGACCGCATCGACGCCTCCTGGAAGATCTACCCGCTCGGCGTGCTGTTCGGCCTCGGATTCGACACCGCGACCGAGGTGACGCTGCTCGTGCTCTCGGGGGCGGCCGTGCTCGGCGGGCTGCCGTGGTGGGCGATCCTGTCGCTGCCGCTGCTGTTCGCCGCCGGGATGTGCCTCTTCGACACGATCGACGGCGTGCTCATGAACTTCGCCTACGGCTGGGCCTTCGTCACCCCGGCGCGCAAGGTCTACTACAACGCCGTCATCACGGTCATGTCGGTCGTGATCGCGCTCGTGATCGGCGGCGTGCAGCTCGCCGCGGTGCTCGCCGACGAGCTGGGCTGGTCGAACCCGTTCCTCGACTGGTTCGGCACGCTCGAGTTCCTCGGCTACGCGATCGTCGGCACCCTCGTCGCCACCTGGCTCGTCGCGCTCGCCGTGTGGCGGCTGGGCCGCTTCGAGGAGCGGCTGCGCGTCGACCTCGGCTGAGTCAGCCCACCCGGTGCCGGATGGGGTCGAGGATCGCCTCGGCCGCCCAGTGCGCGGCGTCGGCGATGTCGCGCCCGCTCATCCCGAGTTCACGCCGCATCGTCACCCACGTGGCCGAGGAGTCGAGGTGGCACAGCGCCGCGACGATGCGCGTGCGCTCGCCCGCGCCGAGGGTCGGCACCTCGCTCCGCAGCAGCTCGTCGAAGCGCTCCCGGTGCGGTGCGGGCTCGGCCCCGTTGACGCCGCGCATCGCCGTCTCGGCGACGACGTAGGCGAGCTCCGGGCGCCGGTCGTAACCCTCCATGGCCTCCCGGATGGCGAGGGGCACGTCGAAGACGGAGTCCGACTCCTGGCGGGTGAAGATGGTGCGCTCGATCCACGCCGCGGTCGCGAGCAGCAGGTCGACGCGCGTCGGGTAGTAGCGGAACACGGTGCGCTCCCCGACGCCCGCCCGCAGGGCGATGAGCCGGAACGACACGTCGTCGGTCCCGACCTCCTCGATCAGCTCCGAGTACGCCCCGAGGATCTTCTCCTCGGTCGCCGACAGCTCGGTCGCCGGTGGGGCGCCCGACATCAGGCCGCCCGGTTCGCCTTCGGCCGTGTCGGCAGCACGCTGTCCATCGCGGCGTCGAAGGCGGCGACGACCTCCTCGGCGTTCATGTCGAAGCCGGTGCGCATCCGGGCCCAGAACAGCGGGGAGGCGAAGTAGCGCATCGTCGCGGTCACGCGCAGCGCGTCGCGCGGGTTGAGGGTCGGCGCGGCGCCGCGCACCATCGCCGAGATCGCGGAGGTGATGGGCGACTCGGTCCCGTCGGCGATCGGCGAGAGCGACACGCCTCGCGCGGCGACGAAGGCGTAGGCGGGCTCCGCCTCGAACGCTCGGAAGCGTCGCTGCGCGGCGGCCCGGAACTCGGCGGGGGTCGCGAAGCCCTGCATCGGGAAGTGCTCCGCCTCGATCCAGCGGCCGAGCGCCTCGAGCAGGTGCGAGCGGGTCGGGAAGCGACGGTAGATCGTGCGCTCGGAGACCGACACGGCATCCGCGAGGTCGAGGTAGGAGATGTCCTCGAAGGTGCGCTGACGCAGCAGGGCCGTCGCACTCATGAGGATGGCCGACTGCGTGTCGACTGCCTCATCCATCCGCGCCGCTCCCTCCTGGGCCACCGCTTCTCCACGTGCTCCGGCGGCAGCACGTATCGGTCGGATTCGTCGAGCGTCAGCGCGAGCGACGAGACGTATTGCAGCTCGCCGTTCGGCCCCTGCTCGGCCGATGCCAGCATATCCGGTCGCTCGAACGTGTAGCCGGTGACATGGCAGCGAAGTCGTTCGCCGGAGGGGTTGCCGTCCTCGTCGAGGAGGGGCGTCGGGATGCCGTCCGAGGTGCGGCGCAGGTAGAACCGTCCGCGCGTGATGATCGCCGTGAGCGGGGTCACGACGACCGCGACGGCGATCGCGACGAGCACCGACATGGGCCGCATCGCCTCCCCGAAGAGCCCCGCGAAGCAGGCGAGCGACAGCAGCGAGGCGAGGCCGACCGAGACGAGGCCGACCGGGTTCCAGTCGTGCAGCATGCCGCGGCGGAACTCGGGGAAGCGCGGCGAGATGCGCAGCAGCCGCTTGTTGATGACGATGTCGGTCGAGATCGTCACGAGCCAGGCCATGACGACGTTCGCGTAGAGGCTCAGCACGAAGGAGATGAGGCTGAACACGTCGAGCAGCATGAGGCTCAGCGCGATCGCGAGGTTGAAGATCACGAACACCGTGCGGCCGGGGTAGCGCTTCCGCACCCGCGTGTAGACGTTCGACCAGGCGAGCGAGCCCGAGTAGGCGTTCGTCACGTTGATCTTCACCTGGGCGACGACGATGAGGATGAGCGTGAGCCCGAGCGCCATCCACTCGGGCAGCAGCGACTGGTAGAGCCCGAGGAACTGCTTGACCGGCTCGACCGCGCGGTCGCCGATCGTCGGGTCGATCATCGTGACGAGGTAGACGGCGAGGAACACGCCGATCACCTGCTTCGTGCCGCTGAAGATCACCCAGCCGGGCCCGCTGAACAGGAACGCCGTCCACCAGGCCCGCGCGTTCGAGGGGCGCCGCGGGGGCATGACCCGGATGTAGTCGATCTGCTCCGCGAGCTGCGGGGTGAGCGCGAAGCACACGGCGGCGCTCGCCGCGATCGCGCTGAAGTTGACCGAGCCGTCGGACTCCCCGGTGAACGCGAGGAACTCGGTGACCGCCTCGGGCTGCGTGAAGATCACCCAGATGAGCGGCAGCAGCGCGAGGGCGAGCCACAGCGGCGTCGTCCAGAACTGCAGGCGCTCGAGGGCACGCATCCCGTAGACCACGATGGGGATGACGACGATCGTCGAGACGACGTAGCCGATCGGCAGCGGCAGGCCGATCGCCACCTGCAGGCCCTGCGCCATGATGGCGCCCTCGAGGGCGAAGAAGATGCACGTGAAGCCCGCGAAGATGACGGTCGTGATGATCGAGCCGTAGTAGCCGAAGCCGGAGCCGCGCGCGATCAGGTCGAGGTCGAGGTTGTAGCGGGCGGCGTAGGCGGCCACCGGCAGACCGACCGCGAAGATGATGACGGATGCCACGAGGATGCCCAGCACGGCGTTCGTCGTGCCGTGCTCGAGACCGATGGCGGCGCCGATCGAGAAGTCGGCGAGGAACGCGATCGAGCCGAGGGCGGTGCCGCCGACCGACACCGCGCTCCACCGGCGGAAGGAACGCGGAACGTACCGGAAGGCGTAATCCTCGAGGCTGTCCTCGGCCGCGGCGCGGGCGTCGCCGGCTCGAGCCACACTCCTCACCCCCACCGGGTCGATGATGTGAGCATTCTGCCGAGGGCGTGTTTCAGCCACGTTGCGGCCCCGAGTCGATCAGCGTCAGATCGCCATGGCCTCCCGCACGAGCTCGTCGGCGACGTCTCCCCCGTCGCCGCTCACGGCGATCCGCCCGGCCTTCAGCACGTAGTAGCTGCTCGTGGAGCGCAGCGCGAAGCCGACGTGCTGCTCGACGAGCAGCACCGAGAGGTCGCCGCGGCGCGTCAGGTCGATGATGACCCGCTCGATGTCGGCGACGATGTTGGGCTGGATGCCCTCCGTCGGTTCGTCGAGCACGAGCAGCCGCGGCTTGGTGAGCAGCGTGCGGGCGATCGCGAGCTGCTGGCGCTGGCCGCCCGAGAGCAGGCCCGCCCGGCGCCCGAGCAGCTCCTTGAGCACCGGGAAGAGGTCGAAGACCTCGTCGATGTCGGAGCCGCGCTTCGCGACGAGCTGCAGGTTCTCGAGCGTCGTCATCTGCGGGAACGACAGCTGGCCCTGCGGGACGTAGCCGAGCCCGCGCGCGACGCGCTTCGACGGTGGCAGTCTTGTGACATCCTCGCCGTCGATGCGCACGCGGCCGCTCATGACCGGGATGAGGCCCGTCGCGACGCGCAGCAGGGTGGTCTTGCCCGCCCCGTTGTGCCCCATCACGGAGACCGCCTTGCCGGTCGGGATCTCGATGCTGACGTCGTGCAGCACCCTCGTGCGGCCGTAGCCCGCGGTGACGCCGGAGATCTCGAGCATCAGTGCACCCCCTCGTTCTCGGCGGCCGCGACGTCGGCCGTGGTGCCGAGGTAGACCTCCTGCACGCGGCGGTCGGCCTGCACCTGCTCGACGGTGCCCGCGGTGAGCAGTTTGCCGGTGTGCATCACGGTGACCCAGTCGGCGTAGCTGCGCACGAAGTCCATGTCGTGCTCGATGACGATGATGGTGCGCGTCGCGCCGATGCGGCGCAGCAGCTGACCGGTCTCGTCCCGCTCGTCGGCGTTCATGCCGGCGACCGGTTCGTCGAGGAACATGACCTTCGCGTCCTGCACGAGCAGCATCCCGATCTCGAGCCACTGCTTCTGCCCGTGCGCGAGGATGCCGGCCGGCTTGTCGCGCACCTCGGCGAGCCCGATCGTCTCGAGGGCCTCCTCGACGTACTCGGGCACCCCGCGGCGCGCGAGTGGCAGCCGCCACGCCCTGCGGTGCAGGCCGCCCGCGATGTCGAGGTTCTGCAGCACCGAGAGCTCGTCGAACACGGTCGCGGTCTGGAAGGTGCGCCCGACGCCCGCGCGGATGATCTTGTTCGTCTTCTTGCCGAGCAGGTCGATGCCGTTGTAGGTCGCGCTGCCGGTGGCGGGCACGAGCCCCGTGAGCGCGTCGACGAGGGTCGTCTTGCCCGCGCCGTTCGGCCCGATCAGGAAGTGCACCTGGCCCTTGAGCATGAGGATGCTGACGTCGCTCACGGCCGTGAAGCCGTCGAAGCTGACCGTGAGGTTCCTGACCTCCACGGAGGTCTCGGCATCCGGGTGCAGTGCCTGCCCGCTCACGAGGCCACCCCCTTCTCGGCGCCGCCCCGCGGGACGATGCCCCGGATCCGGTCGACGACGGAGGCGAGCCCCTTCGGCAGGAACAGGGTCACCACGACGAACAGCAGGCCGAGCAGGTACACCCAGCCGCCGGGCCAGCTCGACGCGAGGCTCGACTGCCCCCAGCCGATCGCCATGGCACCGAGGGCGGGGCCGAACAACGACGCCCGGCCGCCGAGCGCGACGCCCGCGATCATGAGGATGGATGCGGAGGCGCCGATCTCCTGCGGCGTGATGATGCCGACGATGGGCACGAACATCGCGCCGCCGATGCTCGCCATGACGGCCGCGATGACGAACGCCGTGAGCTTGATGTTGGCGGGGTCGTAGCCGAGGAAGCGCACGCGCTCCTCCGCGTCGCGGGTCGCGAGCAGCAGCTCGCCGAAGCGGCTGCGGTTCAGCTGCCACACCACGAGCAGGCACGCCACGAGGATGCCGGCGGCGATGAAGAACAGCATGAGCTTGTTCCGGTCGTCGTCGAGCACGTAGCCGAAGAAGTACTTGAAGCCGCTGAGGCCCGTGTCGCCGCCCGTCTCGCGGATCGTGGAGCTCACGAGCGTCGCGAGCGCCACCGCGAGCGCCTGGGTGAGGATCGCGAAGTACGCGCCCTTGACGCGGCGTTTGAAGAGCGCGAAGCCGAGGATCGAGGCGACGACGATCGGGGCGACGACGATCACCACGAGGGTGAAGGCGCCGTTGCGGAACGGCTCCCAGAACGCCGGCAGCGGCGCGAGGGGGTCGTACAGGATCATGAACGTCGGGATCTTGTCGGGTCCCGCGGTCTCGAGCGAGAGGTGCATGGCCATCGCGTAGGCGCCGAGGCCGAAGAACACGCCCTGGCCCATCACGAGCATCCCGCCGCGGCCCCAGGCGAGGCCGATGCCGACCGCGACGATCGCGTAGCAGCAGTACTTGCCGAGGTTGTTGATCCAGTGCATCGAGAGCACGGCGGGCGCGACGCCGAGCAGCACGATCGCGAAGACGCCGATGCCGATGAGCGGCAGCCAGGGGCGCAGTCTCGTCATGCCAGCCCCCTCGTGCGCACCGTGAACAGGCCCTGTGGTCGCAGCTGCAGGAAGACGACCACGAGCACGAAGGCGAGCACCTGCGCGAGGCTGCCCGTCGTCCACTGGGCGAAGAAGGCGAGTGCGACGCCCACCACCCAGGCCGCGATGATCGCGCCCTTGATCTGCCCGATGCCGCCGGCGACGACGACGAGGAACGCGGGGATGATGTACTGCGCGCCCATCTGCGAGTTGGTGCCGCCGATGAGCGAGGCGGCGACGCCCGCCACCCCGGCGAGTCCCGAGCCGACGAAGAAGGTGAGCCGGTCGACCCGGCGGGTGGAGACGCCGAGCGTCTCGGCGAGGTCGCGGTTCTGCACGGTCGCGCGGATGCGGCGGCCGAACGGCGAGTACTTGAGCCAGGCCGCGAGCGCGACGACGCACACCGCGGCGAGCACGATCGTGAAGAGCTGGCGCGAGGGCCAGCCGTAGCCGAAGACGTCGATCTGCCCGTCGAGCCAGCCGGGCTTCTCGACCGGCACGCCCTGCGCGGGGAAGATCTGCAGCGCCGCCTGCTGCAGGATGAGGCTCACACCGACCGTCACGAGGAGGGTGTCGAGCGGTCTGCGGTACATCCACTGCAGGATGCTGACCTCGAGCAGCAGGCCCAGGATGCCGGCCACGATGAAGGCGAGCGGCAGGGCGACGGGGATCGAGATGTCGCTCGAGGGGATCACGAGCTGGGTCAGGTAGGCGACGAAGGCGCCGGCCATGATGAACTCGCCGTGCGCCATGTTGATCACCCCCATCTGACCGAAGGTGAGGGACAGGCCGAGCGCGGCGAGCAGCAGCAGCGCGCCTTGCGCGGTGCCGTTCAGCAGCGGCGGGATGAGTGCGTCCACGGGCGCTCCACTCTCTGGGGTTGCGGCGGATGCCGGAAGGTCGGAGCGTGGGGCCCCCTGCCGGTTCCGGAAGGGGACCCCACGTCCTGCAGGTGGATCAGCCGGCCGCTGCGACGAGCGCGTCGCGGACGTCGGCGGGGAACCAGTCGTATCCCTCGAGATACGGGTCGGGGTCGATGAACCCGTCGGACTCCCAGACGATGTCGAACTGGTTGTCGGCGTTGATCTTGCCGATGTGACCCGGCTTCGAGATGTGGTGGTTGTCACCGTCGAGGGTCACGACCCCCTCCGGAGCGTCCACCGTGATCCCGCCGGCCTTCGCCGCGGCGTTGACGTCGTCGACCTCGAAGGATCCCGCCTTCTCGACGAGCGCCTTGTAGAGGTACAGCGAGATGTACGCGGCCTCCATCGGGTCGGAGGTGACGCCGCTGCTGCCCGGGTACGCCTTCCAGTCCGCGATGAACTTCGGGTTGCCCGGGGTGTCGAGCGACTGGAAGTAGTTCCACGAGGCGTAGTTGCCGGTGACCTCGTGGCCCATGGCGGGGGCCTCCTCCTCGGCGATCGACACCGAGATGATCGGGGTCGTCTCGGGGGTGAGACCGGCGTCGTAGTAGGCCTTGATGAAGCCGACGTTCGAGGAGCCGTTGATGGTGTTGAAGATGAAGTCGGGCTTCGCGGCCACGATCTTCGCCACCTGCGTGGTCCAGTCGTCCTTGTCGAGCGGCACGTACTCCTCGCCGACGATCTCGATGCCGAGCTCGGCCGCGTAGAGCTTGATGATCGCGTTGGCGGTGCGCGGGAACACGTAGTCGGAGCCCGCGAGGAACAGCGTCTTCACGCCCTGGGCCTTGAGGAAGTCCATGGCCGGGATGATCTGCTGGTTGGTGGTCGCGCCCGTGTAGTAGATGTTCGGCGAGGACTCGAGGCCCTCGTACTGCACGGGGTAGAAGAACAGACCGTTGTGCTCCTCGACGACCGGCTTGACGGCCTTGCGGGACGACGAGGTCCAGCCGCCGAAGATCGCCGCGACGCAGTCCTGGGTGAGCAGCTTCTCGGTCTTCTCCGCGAAGGTCGGCCAGTCGGTGGCGCCGTCCTCCTGGATGTACTCGATCTGCTTGCCGAGGATGCCGCCGTCGGCGTTGATCTCGTCGGCCGCCATGTGCAGCACGTTCGAGACGGTCTTCTCCGAGATGGCCATGCCGCCCGTGAGCGAGTTGAGGAAGCCGAGCTTGATGGTGTCGCCCGAGGTGTCGATGCAGCTGTCGCCGGATGCCGACGCCGGCTCGGTCTCGTCGCCGGCCTGCGCGCCGCAGCCCGAGAGGACCAGGGCGGCGCTCGCCATGAGCGCGCCGGACGCGAGCAGCGCCCGGCGGCGCCGCGTGCTGTGGATGATCATGCAGTGCTCCGTTTCGGTGTGGTGGGGGTCGACGCCGGAGGTGCTGCGACTGCGACGTTTCCGCCGCAGGACGGAGCCCGTCCAGGCCGAGGATCCGGTGGATCCAGCCGATCGCCATTGAAGAGGGATTGCGCGAGGTGCTTCCGAGCGGGCCGTCGGCGTCCCGACGAACCGACCCGGATCATCGCCGACGGCAGAACACCGTCAGCTACTGCAGGTGGTCTCACTGTGGGACCGCGGCATTACACTGCCATTTCTCGAACGTATCGGGTTTGTTAACAGTCGAGGCATCGAGGGGTCGCCTGCCCTGTATTTACAGGGATCTCGAATGTTTCGGGGCGCGTGGCGCATGGCGGGCCGTGTCGCGGTTGTGACACACTTCTGCAATTCCGAGCGGACGGCGAGCACGCCTCCAGCGTCAGTGAACCGTCGCGGATCGAGAGGAGACGAGGCGTGCATCTGACCCCGGCCGACACCGAGAAGCTGCTGCTGGCGGTCGCCGGGATGGTCGCCCGGGATCGACTCGCGCGCGGGCTCCGGCTCAACCATCCGGAGGCCGTCGCGCTCATCTCCAACTGGGTGCTCGAGGGCGCCCGCGACGGCCGCAGCGTGCCCGAGCTCATGGACGCCGGCCGCAGCGTGCTGGGTCGCGAGCAGGTGCTCGAGGGCGTGCCCGAGATGCTCGTCGAGGTGCAGGTGGAGGCCACCTTCCCCGACGGCCGCAAGCTCGTCACCATCCACCACCCGATCGACTGAGGAGCGCAAGACGTGGCGTCGGCATCCGGCACAGGCCCCGGGGCGTATCGCATCCGCGAGGGCGAGATCGAGCTCAACGCGGACCGCGAGGCGTCCGAACGCATCCGGCTCGTGTTCGTCAACACGGGCGACCGTCCCATCCAGATCGGCTCGCACCTGCACCTGCCCGACGCGAACACGGCGCTCGAGTTCGACCGGGTCGCCGCGCACGGCTTCCGGCTCGACATCCCCTCGGGCACCTCGCAGCGCTTCGAACCGGGCGCGTCCCGCGAGCTCGACGCCGTGACGATCCGGGGCGCGCGCGTCGTGCCGGGCATCCAGCTCAAGGCGGATGGCGGGGTGCTCTGATGGTGCGGATCACGCGGGCGCGCTACGCCGCCATCTACGGCCCGACGCTCGGCGACCAGGTGCGGCTCGGCGACACCGACCTCTGGATCGAGATCGAGGAGGACCGCACCGCGGGCGGCGAGGAGGCGGTGTTCGGCGGCGGCAAGTCGATCCGCGAGTCGATGGCGCAGTCGACCGTGCCGCGGGCGGGCGGCGCGCTCGACACCGTCATCACGAACGCGATCATCCTCGACTGGTGGGGCGTCGTGCGGGCCGACATCGGCATCCGCGACGGCCGCATCGTGGGCATCGGCCACGCCGGCAACCCCGACGTGAGCGACGGCGTCGACATGGTCATCGGCCCGTCGACGGATGTCGTCTCGGGCGAGGGGCGCATCGTCACGGCGGGCGCGATCGACTCGCACGTGCACCTGCTCTCGCCCTCGCAGCTGCACGAGGCGCTCGCGACCGGCATCACGACGGTCGTCGGCGGCGGCACCGGGCCCTCCGAGGGCTCGAAGGCGACCACGGTCACGCCCGGGGCGTGGCACCTGAAGACAATCCTCCGGGCGCTCGACGCGCTGCCGGTGAACGTGCTGCTGCTCGGCAAGGGCAACACGGTGTCGGCCGAGGCGCTCGGCGAGCAGGCGCTCGCGGGCGCCGCCGGCTTCAAGGTGCACGAGGACTGGGGCTCCACCCCCGCCGCGATCGACGCGGCCCTGCGCGCCGCCGAGGAGTGGGGGCTGCAGGTGGCGCTGCACTCCGACTCGCTCAACGAGGCGGGCTACGTCGAGTCGACGATCGGCGCGATCGGCGGGCGGTCCATCCATGCCTTCCACGTCGAGGGTGCGGGCGGCGGGCACGCACCCGACATCCTGAAGCTCGCGGGGCTGGCGCACGTGATCCCCGGCTCGACCAACCCGACGCTGCCGCACACGGTCAACACGGTCGCCGAGCACCTCGACATGCTCATGGTGTGCCACCACCTGAACCCCGCGGTGCCGGAGGATCTGGCGTTCGCCGAGTCGCGCATCCGGGCCACCACGATCGCCGCGGAGGACGTGCTGCACGACCTCGGCGCGCTGTCGATCACCTCCTCGGACGCGCAGGCGATGGGCCGCATCGGCGAGGTGATCACGCGCACCTGGCAGGTGGCGCACGTCATGAAGGCGCGGCGCGGCGCGCTCGGTGCGAGCCTGCCCGCCGACAACGAGCGCGCCCGGCGCTACGTCGCGAAGTACACGATCAACCCGGCGATCGCGCACGGGGTGGATGCCGACCTCGGCTCGGTCGAGGTCGGCAAGCTCGCCGACCTCGTGGTGTGGGATCCGCGGTTCTTCGGGGTGCGGCCGGAGGTCGTCATGAAGGGCGGGGCGCTCGCCTGGGGCGCGCTCGGCGACCCGAACGCCTCCATCCCGACGCCGCAGCCGGTGCTGCAGCGGCCCTCGTTCGGCGACGCGATCGGGGCGGACGTGTCGTTCGCCTACGTCGCGCCCGCCGCGATCGAGGCGGGGCTCGCGGACGAGCTGGGGCTGCGCCGCCGACTCGCCCCGGTCGCGCCGACGCGCGGGACCGGCAAGGCGCAGATGCGCAACAACACGGCGCTGCCGACGATCGACATCCGCCCCGACACCTTCGAGATCGCGATCGACGGCGAGCCGGTGGTGCCCGCGCCGGCCGAGACGCTGCCGCTCACCCGCCTCTACCACCTGTTCTGATGACGACGACGATCGCCCCCGCTGCCGCCACGGTCGCCCTGCTGCTCGCCGACGCGCGCCTGCCGAGCGGCGGGCATGCCCACTCCTCGGGCCTCGAACCCGCGCTCATGGGCGGCATGCCGCCCGCCGCGGTGGGCGCCTTCCTGCTCGCCCGGGCGCGCACCACCTCGCTCGTGGATGCGGGCGCCGCGGTCGTCGCGAGCCGCACGGCGGGCGTCGGTCCGCTCGCGCCCGTCGACGAGGCGTGGGCGGCGCGCACCCCGAGCCGCGCGATGCGGGTGGCCTCGCGGGACCTCGGCCGCGGGCTGCTGCGGCTCGCCGACCGGGTCTGGCCCGGCTCGGGCGCCGTCGCGGCGCTGCACGAGCCGCCGGGCCCGCCGCCGCGGCCGCTCGTGCTCGGGGCGATCGCCGCCGAGGCGGGCATCGCGCCTGAGGAGCTCGTGCGGCTCGCCGTGTACGACGACCTGGCGAGCGCGGTCGCCGCTCTCCTCAAGCTCGACCCGCGCGACCCGGCCGACGGCGTCGGGCTCGTGCTCGCGGGCTGCGCCTCGATCGAGGCGCGCATCCCGCAGCTCGCACGGGCCCGACATCCGGAGGACATCCCGGCGCTCAGCGCACCGCAGGCCGAGGCGTGGGCCGAATCGCACGCCGTCGCACAAGGGAGGTTGTTCCGTGGTTGATGAGACCGAATCCGTCCGCGCACTGCGCCTGGGGGTCGCCGGCCCCGTCGGCACCGGCAAGTCGTCGCTCATCGCGACGATCTGCCGCGCCCTCGCCGGGGAGCTGCGGATCGGCGTGATCACGAACGACATCTACACCGACGAGGACGCGCGCTTCCTGCGTTCGGCGGGCGTGCTCGAGCCGGAGCGCATCCGCGCCGTCGAGACGGGCGCGTGCCCGCACACCGCCATCCGCGACGACATCACCGCCAACCTGCTCGCCGCCGAGGACCTCGAACGCGACTTCGCGCCGCTCGACGTCGTGCTCATCGAGTCGGGCGGCGACAACCTCACGGCCACCTTCTCTCCGGCGCTCGTCGACGCGCAGCTGTTCGTGCTCGACGTCGCGGGCGGCGGGGATGTGGCGCGCAAGGGCGGGCCCGGCATCGGGCGGGCCGACCTGCTCATCGTCAACAAGACCGACCTCGCCCCCTACGTCGGGGTCGACGTTCCGCAGATGGTCGCGGATGCGCTCCAGGCGCGCGACGGACGGCCGGTGATCGCGCTGTCGCGCACCGACGCGGAGTCGGTGGCGGCGCTGCGCGCGTGGGTGCTCGGCGTGCTCGACGCGCACCGCCAGGGCGAGCACGTGCCGCAGGATCCGGGACCGATGGCGCCGCACTTCCACGCCGACGAGGAGCACCCGGAGGGCGGCTACGTGCACAGCCACGACGAGGAGCACGAGCACGAGCACCCGCATCCGCACCCCCACCCGCATGCTGAGACCGTCGCCGGTCGCTGAACCGACCCGCATCGGCGTGCACGCGGCCGAGGGCCGCTCCCGCGTCGAGCTCGCCGTGGGCATGCTCGCGCCGCGCGTCGTCGCGCGCGGTCCGCGCAGCGCGCACGTGGCCGTGGCGGCCGCGCAGATGCTGCTGCTCGACGGCGACGCGCTCACGGTGGAGGTGGAGGTGGGCCCCGGCTGCACACTCGAGGTGGAGGACGTGGGCGGCACGGTCGCCTACCCGGGCGCGTCGTCGTGGCGGCTCGTCGCCCGGGTGGGCGCGGGCGGGCGACTCGTGTGGCGCGGACTGCCGTTCGTCGTCGCCGCGGACGCACGCGTGCAGCGCGAGACCGCGGTCGAGCTCGACCGCGGCGCGGCGCTGCTCGTACGCGAGACGCTCGTGCTGGGGCGGCACCGCGAGACGGGCGGCGCGATCGACGCGGCATCCGTCATCCGTCAGGACGGGCGACCGGTCGTCGTCGAGCGGCTCGACGTGGATGCCGCGGCGCCCGAACCCGGCGTGCTGGGGGCGCACCGCGTGCTCGACTCGGTGATCGCCGTCGGCTTCGAGCCCCCGCCCGAGCCGGGTGCCCTCGTGCTCGAGACGCCCGGCGCGATCGCACGGCACCTGGATGCGGCCGCGCACCGCTCACCCCTCGACGAGGTGTGGGAGCGCTGGCGCGCCGAGCTCGGGGCGGGCTAGACCCGGTCGATCAGCCCGTCGACCTTGGTGAGCCGCTCCTGCGGCAGCGGCGAGGCGGGGCCGCCCGCGACGACCGAGGCGAGGATGTCGTGGAAGACGAGCATCGACCAGCGCGGCGCCTCCTCGTCGCTGAGGGCGCGGATGCCATGCTCCATCATGCTCGTCACCTGGCCGTTGCCGCCGAACTGCACGATGAGACCGCGCCACTCGTCGCCGTGCGGGAACAGCACGGCGCGGATGCCGGGCAGCACGTCGAACTCGGCGCAGTCCTCGAGGCCGTCGCCGTTCGGGGGCAGGGTGCCGCTGCGCGGATTCATCTCCGGCACGCTCCACGCGAGCGTGCCGACGAGATCCTTGACTCTCTTCTTCTCGGCGCGGCCCACACCTTTACGGTACTGGAGCCGAGGCCCTCACCGGCGTCGCCTCTTCGGGGGCGGCTACGAGCCGTCGGCGAATCTCCGCAGCAGTCGGGCGAGCGTGTCGAGCTCTTCGTCGCTGAAGCCGTCGAACAGTCGCGCCGCCGCCGCGCCCGTGAGTGCCCGCGCGGTGGCGAAGGCGGAGCGTCCGCTGTCGGTGAGGCTGAGGTACTCGAGCCGACGGTCCTCCGTCGAGCGTTCCCGTCGCACGTGACCGAGCTTCTGCAGGTCGGCGATCGTGCGGGTCATGCCGGCCTTGTCGCTGCCGGTCGCGCGGATCAGGTCACGTTGCGTGGAGACCTGCTCGCGGTCCAGCAGCATCATCACCCCGAAGTGTCGTCCCGTGAGACCGAGCGGGCGCAGGGCCTCGTCGAGGGCTTCGGCGGCCCGACGGTGCGACCGTCGCAACAGCAGGCCGATCGCGAGACGGATGGGCGGAGAAGGCATCCCCGTCATTCTATGTTAGATTTATTTGAATCCGATTCAAATGAATCTAAAGGAGGTCGGCCGGTGACCGATAACGATCGCAGCAGCGCGCGGACGGCGCAGGGCGTCCGCTGGCCGAGGTGGGTCTTCCGGGTCACCAGCACCGCATCCGCCGTCATGCTCTTCGACCAGGCGATCTTCGCCGGACAGTTCCTCGACGGGACGTACGGGTCGCTGCACCAGCATCGGGAGAACGCCACCTACGCCGGCATCAGCGTGCTGATCTCCGCCGTCGCGGCCGTGCTCGTGCGGTGGCCGGGCGGCGGACCCTGGTGGCCGATCCTCGCGAGCCTGGGGATCTTCGGGATGATCGCGGCCCAGATCGCGCTCGGCTTCGCCCGGCTGGTCGCCATCCATGTTCCCCTCGGTGTCGCGACGATCGGGATCGCCATCCTGCTCGCCGTCTGGGCGTGGCGGCGACCGTGACCGGAGGCGACGCGGGTCGCGGGATCTCGCGGCGGCTGTTCCTGGGCGGCACCATGCTCGCGGGCATCGGCCTGGGGGTGGGGATCCCGTTCGTCCAGGGCAGCGCAGGGTCGTCCTCGACGGGGAGCCTGCTCCGCAGCCGGCTCCCGCTCCCGGAACCGTTCACGCTGCCGTTCCGAGTTCCTCCCGTGCTGCGGCCGCGTCGTTCCGACGAGCACGCCGACTTCTACGACATCGACCAGACGGTCGCAGACGCCGCGATCATCCCGGGGGTGCGCACACCCATCTGGGGCTATCAGGGCATGTTCCCCGGCCCGACGATCGAGAGCCGTCGTGGTCGGGCCGCCATGGTAACCCACACCAACAGGCTGCCCGTCCCGACGGTCGTCCACCTTCACGGCGGGCGGACCCCGCACGACAGCGATGGCTACCCGACCGACTTCGTCTACCCCGTCGATCGCTCGTTCATGGACGAGCACGCCGGCGCGGGCGGGATGCACGGCTCCGTCATGATGGGTGATACATCCGACGGCGAGCGCGTCTACAGCTACCCGCTGGAGCAGCGTGCGGCGATGCTCTGGTACCACGACCACCGGATGGACTTCACGGGCCCCGCGGTGTGGCGCGGGCTCGCCGGCATGCACATAGTGCGCGACGAGACGGAGGACGCACTCGGCCTGCCGTCCGGCGAGCGGGAGCTGCCCCTCATGATCACCGATCGGAGCTTCGCCGCCGACGGGTCCCTGCTCTATCCGAACGTCGACCCCACCCTGCTGGTGAAGCCGGGGGTCACGGACGCGTTCATCGCGGGCGTCCTGGGCGACGTGATGCTCGTCAACGGCACGCCGTGGCCGCAGGCGCGGGTGGCGCGGGCGAGCTACCGTCTCCGTGTCCTCAACGCGTGCAACGCGCGGCGGCTCGACCTCCGCCTGGAGGCGCGACCCGCGCCGCAGCTCGTGCAGATCGGAACGGATGGCGGCCTCCTCGCCTCGCCGATCGCGCACGACCACTTCGAGCTGGCGCCCGCCCAGCGCCTCGACGCCCTCGTGGACTTCTCCGGCTATCCGCCCGGAACGACGGTGACGCTGCTCAACGATTTCGGAGACGGCAACATGTCGCAGATCATGCGCTTCATGGTCGAGGACCGGGAGGCCGAGCCCTACGCCATCCCGGACACGCTCTCCACGGTCGAACCGCTGCTCGCCCGCGACGCCGTCGCGAGGCGCACCTTCCGGTTCCGATCCGGCGACGTCGACCATCGGAAAGGCTGGCTCATCGACGGCCGCCCGTTCCGGCCGAACGACATCGCGGCCGCCGTCGAGTTGGGCACGGTGGAGGTGTGGCGGCTGGTCGCCGACTTCCATCATCCGGTGCACATCCACCTCAACCCGTTCCAGGTGCTCTCACGCGGCATCGGAGGTCCCGGACCGTTCGACGCCGGCTGGAAGGACACCATCGATCTGCGTCCATCCGAGGAGGCGGAGATCGCCATCCGATTCGACGGCTACCGCGGGAAGTACGTCTTCCACTGCCACAACCTCGAGCATGAGGACATGGCGATGATGGCCAACTTCACGACCCGCTGACCCGCCGTCGGCTCCCCGCACATCGAGGGCGAGCTCCGCGGTCGCGTCAGCCGCCGAGATCGACGTCCATCGGCGGAACCGGTGGGGGCAGGCCATCGTCGATGATCCGGATGAGCGTCGCGTAGGCACGATCATTGAGCGCATCACCCGGGAAGAACGACCCGAGCAACTCCTCGGCTTCCTCGGCGCTGGCGATGCCGTTGATCGCGAGCAGGTACGCGACGTCGTCCTCGTCACGACCGCGGCGACCTTCCATCGCCTTGAGCTTCATCGCGAGGAGGGTATCGGCGGGTGCGATCCAGACGGAGACGCTCTGGTCATCGAGAACCGGCACCCATTCGACAGGCGACCCATACCCGGGGATGAACTTCTCGGCCGCGGAGTTGAGCCACCCCCGCATCCATCCCCGCTGGTTCGCGATCTCGTCGATGATGGGCTGGAGCTCCGCCGCGAGGTGGATGCGCGCATCGATGTCGCCGGTCGCCGGCCGGTCGAAGTACGCCAGTCGCAGCGCGGCACCGCCGACGATGTAGATGCGAGCCCCGACGATGCCGGCTGCACGCGCGCGGGCGACGAGCTCGCGAAGCCCCCAGACGATGTCCTCCCGCTCCAGGCGTGGCATCACACGCTCGCCAACGTCGTCTCGTCGACGAGGATGTTGCGGCTGAGGAACTGGGGTGGCACGTCGGCGGGATCAGGAGAGACCGCATGGCGGGCGTAGTCGAGCGGGCGAGGAGCGGCGAGCGTGCGGCTGCCGTCCCGAAGCCACTCGGCTTTCGGAGCGTGAGCCGCGTCGAGCCAGTACTCCGTGACGGCAGCGAGCGCCGCATCCCACGCGTCGTCGCCCGTCGTCGCCGGCGCCGCGGCGCTGAGGATCACGCGGCCGGCGGGGTCGGAATCGGCGAGCGAATCGGAGTAGGAGAGGAAGGTGCGGAAGGCCTTGTCCGCGCGTCCCTCGGCGAGCTCGTCAGCGATCGTCGCCGCAGTATCGACACCGGTCGCACCGCGCACGGGCACGGCGATGAGGCGGTGCCCCGCACTCCTCAGAATCCGATCGAGGGTGTCGACGGTGGGCACCCGGTGCCCGCGCTCGATGAGCGACACATCGGCCTGAGCAGTGCCCGCTCGGCGCGCGAGCTCGGTCTGCGCGAGCCCTTGATCCAACCGCGCCGCCCGCAGAATCGTCGCTGCGGTCATACCCTGCACCTCCTCCGCAACTATATCGGATCCGAAATAGTAGCGCACCCGGCGGGGGCGGGCGCGTCAGTCGCGATCGTCCCACAGGGCTGCGACATGGCGGCTGTCAGTGCCGCAGCATCCGGTTCACCGGGGTCGAGGCGTGCGCAACTGCTGGCCTTCCGCCAGCTCGTCGCGGGCCCTGCTCGGAGGGCGTCTCGGTCGGTGCCCCTGGAGGGACTCGAACCCCCAACCCTTTCCTTAGGACGGAACTGCTCTTCCATTGAGCTACAGAGGCTGACCGCTCGAGTCTATCGAGCCCCTCCCGCGCACGGCTCTCACCGCAACTCAGGAGAAGAGGCGGATTCCGTGGCACATGGAGGCGGAACGGGCCGGATCTCCTGAGTTGCGGAATCGCGGGGAGGCGGAGGGACGAGCGATCAGCGCGGCGGGGGCGAGAGGTAGATGGCGTCGCTGGCCTGGATGACGCGCTGCCCGTAGATGTTCGGGCCCCAGTTGTACTCCTCGATCGCGACCGAGCCGTCGTCGAGCACGCCCGAGACGTAGGCGACGTGGTTCATGCCGGGGAACCAGGCCACCCATCCGGCCTGCGGCGTGGTGCTGATCGGCCAGCCGTGCTTCTCCCACTGGCGCTTCCACGAGACGGCGCTGCCGCCGCCGGGGGTGAGCGTCGACCACACGTACTTGAACGGGGCCGAGGTGGAGCCGGCGTCGCGGTTGAGGCGCCAGGCCACGAAGTCGACGCACTCGCGGTAGTAGTAGTTGAGGGGCGACAGCCCGCCACCCTGGCCGCGGGTCAGCTCGGCCGCCCACGGGTAGTCGTCGCCCATCTCCTTCGCACCGGATGCGAGGTAGGCGGCGAGGTTCTGCTGACGCAGCGCGTCGCGGTAGAGGCGCTTCAGGTCGGCGGCGCTCGTGGACTGGTAGCCGTCGCGGGCGTCGCCCGTCGCGTCGTCGCTCGAGGCGATCGCCTCGGTGTCGAGCGCGAGCACCTGGGAGCCGATCGCGGTGGTGGCGTCGGCCGCCCCGGCCGTGTAGTCGGTCGAGGCGTAGGCGGGCAGCGTGAGCGAGGCGAACAGGCCCGGCACGAAGAGCATCGCCCCCACGACGGAGAGGCGCTTGCGCACCGGATGCCGGCGCGGCGCGGTCGGGCGCGCGGCGCGCGCCTCCACGGCCGGACGGGACTCGGATGCCGGCGGGGCCGCGAAGGTCGTGAACGGCGCCGCGACGCTCGGCACCGAGGCGGCGGCCGGTCGGGGCGCCTGCGGCACGGGCGGCGCGCTCGCCGCAGCGGCCGCCTCGCGCGCGGCACGACGCGACGCGTACTGCACGCCCTCGGCCGGCGCGGATGCCACGGGCGTCACGGGCGCGGAGGGCGCCACGGGGCTCGCGGGAGTTGCGGCCACGGCACCCGCCTGTTCGCGGAGCGAACGACGCGACGGAAACTCGACATTACCGGTGACGACGGCTCCTGACGGGCGGCTCTGCGCGGGCTGCGCGGCTCCCGAGGTCTCTGCGGGGGTGGGAGTGAATCCCAGTGCCGCGAGGGTCTCGTAGTCAGTCACGTCGATAGAGGTCTTCCGGGTTGAGACGACCCGACCGACGTTACGCGACATCCCCCCGAATGTCACGTCTTGATAACGCCACGTTTTCCGGGGCAGACAGGTCGTCCGCACAGGACTTTCCCAGGCGGGAGGTCACCCGCACGACGGAATCCGCAGGGAATCCGTACCGCATCGGGCCTCACGCCGCCGGCGCGAGGAACTCCTCCCACTGCGGCTGCGCGCGCTCGGCGCCCCGCACCAGCCAGGCCGTGCCGTGCGGCGGACGCGGCGCGAACCGCAGCGTCCACCCCATCTCCTGCGGGGTGCGGTCGCCCTTCACGTTGTTGCAGCGAAGGCAGCACGCCACCAGGTTCTCCCAGCTGTCGGCGCCCCCGCGCGACCGCGGCACGACATGGTCGATCGTCGACGCATGCACCCCGCAGTACGCGCAGCGCTGATCGTCGCGACGCAGCACACCGCGGCGCGACACCGGCACGGCGCGGCCGCTCGGCACCCGCACGTAGCGGCTCAGCAGGATCACCGACGGGCGATCCCACTCCCCCGACGCGGCGCGCACGGGGTGGTCGTCGTCGCACGCGACCACGACCGCCTTCCCCGACAGCACGAGCACGAGGGCTCTCTTGAACGACACGATGGCGAGCGGTTCGTAACCGGCATTGAGAACGAGGGTGGTGCGCAAACGGGTCTCCTCTCGAGGGAGCCTGCACGGCTTGCAGGCCTTCGAACACCCCGGAGGCCGCGGATGCGGGCGAGAACAGAAAAAGGCGCCGTCGCGAACGACAGCGCCTCACTCGACCGGAACGTGACAGTGCACGTCCGGCCGGCTGCTGAGCAGTATGCGGAACCGCGCGCGTGCATCCATGGTGCGGATGCTGTGCGGCGATCGCATGTGCCCTCCCGAATCCGAAGGATCTCCGAGAGCCCCAGAGTAACCCCGGAGGGGGAACTTCAGGGGAACGACACAGAAACCGTCGGCTCAGATCCCGTAGCGGACGAACCAGGCGTTGGAGTCCCAGATGTTGTGCACCTCGACGGTGCGGCCGGGCTTCGGCGAGTGCACCATCGTGTTCCCGCCCATGTAGATGCCCACGTGACCGCCGCCGTCCATGACGACCAGGTCGCCCGGCAGGGCGTCCGCGCGGGCGATCAGGTGACCGCCGCCCGAGCCGCGGCCCTGCGCGCTCGAGGAGTGCGGCAGGGCGATGCCGAACTGCGCGTAGATGAACATCGTGAAGCCGGAGCAGTCGAAGCCGGCGGGCGTCGAGCCGCCGTAGACGTAGGGGATGCCCTGGTACTGGAGCGCCACCTGCACGACCTGGTCGAGGTTGAAGCTCGGGTACGGCGGGTTCGCGAGGTAGTCGCGCACGGTCGGGCCGGAGTAGGAGCGCAGCGCGGCACGCTGCGCGGCACGGCGCAGCTCGGCGGCGGAGGTGGTGGAGTAGCCGTCGCGTGCGTCGACGGCGACGTCGGCCTCGGCGACCGCGACGGTCTGGGCGTTCTGCTCGATGAGCTGCGCGCGGGCCTCGATGGGGGCGGCCGCCTCGTTCGACGGGTTGTACGCGTAGGCAGGAAGGGCCACGGTGGCGAACAGTCCCGGTACGACGAGGGCCACGATCGCGACGCTGCGGAGCGGGTGGCGTCGCGGGGTTCGGGCTGCGGGGACCGGCTGGGTGTGCCGGGCCATCTGGGTACCTGGAGTCAAGAGGTGTCTCCCGCGTCCCGGCCGCTCGAGGTGACGGCCCCATCCCTTTCGTATGTCACGTCGCCCCGCAGAGGATGGGTGAACGAGACGCCCTGCGGTGCGGCCCCCGACCGTCCTGGTGTGGTCGGAGGACTCCGCGAGTTTATGCGAGGCGCGGCGCAATGTCACATCACCGTGCCCCATTCGGGGGTGATTGTCCCCCGGATGCACGGGGGAGGAACGGATGCCGAGGGCCCGCGCTCAGACCTGCAGGTAGATGTGCGAGGCGACCTCGGTCGGCAGCTCGAGGCCGTCGCCGAAGCCCTCCACCTGCACGAGCACGTAGCTGCCCGCCGCCGACACGGTGGCCGTCGCACCCGGCACGACGCCCGCCTCGAGCAGCTGCGCGAGCAGCTCCGGCTCGAACTGCACGGGCTCGCCGAGCCGGCGGATGACGCCGCTCGACTCGCCGGGGGTCGCCGCGACGCGCGTCACGAGGTTCTCCACCCCGTCGAGGAAGCGGCCGGCGGGCTCGTCGCCGAGCTCGTCGAGCCCCGGGATCGGGTTGCCGTACGGCGACTCGGTCGGGTGGTCGAGCAACTCGAGCAGCCGACGCTCCACCTGCTCGCTCATCACGTGCTCCCAGCGGCATGCCTCGTCGTGCACGTAGGCCCAGTCGAGCCCGATGACATCCGACAGCAGCCGCTCCGCGAGGCGGTGCTTGCGCATGACGTGCATCGCCCGGCTGCGCCCCTCGACCGTGAGCGCGAGGTGACGGTCGCCCTCGACCACCACGAGGCCGTCGCGCTCCATGCGGCCGATCGTCTGCGAAACGGTAGGACCCGAGTGCCCGAGGCGCTCGGAGATGCGCGCGCGCAGCGGCACGATCCCCTCCTCCTCGAGGTCGAGGATGGTCCGAAGGTACATCTCCGTCGTGTCGACGAGATCGGTCATCGTGGCCTCCCAGCACGTCGTCACCAGCCTACCCGGCACAAATAGACTCGGTGCGTGCCGGACATCCAGATCCCCCAGAACCTCCTCCCCCTCGACGGCCGCTTCGGCTGCGGACCGTCCAAGGTGCGCCCGGAGCAGCTCGCCCACCTGCAGGCGAACGCCGCGCTGTTCGGCACCTCGCACCGGCAGAAGCCCGTGAAGGCGCTCGTCGGCCGGGTGCGCAGCGGCCTCGCCGAGCTGTTCCGCCTGC
Organism: Protaetiibacter intestinalis; assembly: GCF_003627075.1. Lineage (NCBI taxonomy): Bacteria > Bacillati > Actinomycetota > Actinomycetes > Micrococcales > Microbacteriaceae > Protaetiibacter > Protaetiibacter intestinalis. Next base: position 699,528 of record NZ_CP032630.1, read on the forward strand.
CGGAGGGCTACGAGGTGCTGCTCGGCAACGGCGGCTCGACCGCGTTCTGGGATGCCGCCGCCTTCTCCCTCATCGAGCGGCGCAGCGAGAACCTGACCTTCGGCGAGTTCGGTGCGAAGTTCGCCCAGGCCGCCGCCGCCCCGTTCCTCGAGGCGCCGCACGTCATCTCGGCCCCCGGCGGTTCGCGCGCCGAGGTGGAGGTGCTCGAGGGCGTCGACGTGTACGCCTGGCCGCACAACGAGACCTCGACCGGCGTCATGGCGCCCGTCGCCCGCGTGCACGGGGATGCCGGCGCGCTGACCGTGATCGACGCGACGAGCGCCGCGGGCGGCGTCGACTTCGACGTCGCCGAGACCGACCTCTACTACTTCGCCCCGCAGAAGAACTTCGCGAGCGACGGCGGGCTGTGGTTCAGCCTCGCGAGCCCGGCCGCGATCGAGCGGATCGAGCGGATCGCCGCATCCGGCCGGTGGATCCCCGAGTTCCTGAGCCTGAAGAACGCGGTCGACAACTCGCGCCTGGACCAGACCCTCAACACCCCGGCCATCGCGACGCTGCTGCTCATGGAGGCGCAGCTCGACTGGCTGAACGGCAACGGCGGTCTCGCGTTCGCGGATGCGCGCACGCGCGAGTCGTCGCAGCACCTGTACGCCTGGGCCGAGGAGCGCGCCTTCGCGACCCCGTTCGTGACCGAGCCCGACCACCGCTCGCAGGTCGTCGTGACGATCGACTTCGACGAGTCGATCGACGCCGCACAGATCGCCGCGACCCTGCGCGCGAACGGCGTCGTCGACACCGAGCCGTACCGCAAGCTCGGCCGCAACCAGCTGCGCGTGGCGACCTTCGCGGCGATCGACCCGGACGACGTCCGCGCCCTCACGGCCTCCATCGACTACGTCGTCGGGGCGCTCTAGGCTGACCGCATGCGGATCTGGCTGAGCGAGAGCGAACGCCGGCCCGACCCGGAACCGGTCGTCACCGACGACCGCACGGCCGTCGTCGTCGGGCTCGTGCTGTGGGTGCTCGCGCTCGGCGGGCTACTCCTCTTCGTCGGAGCGCTCGTCGACTCCGGCCGCGTCTGGTGGCTGTGGACCTGCCTCGTCGGCATCGGCCTCGGCCTCGTCGTCCTCGTCTACATCCACCTGCGCCGGCGCCCCCGCGACTGAGTCGTCGACCGGCACGGCGGATGCGTCGTGCTCGTCGTGCTCGAAGTCGATGCCGTCGTCGGGGTCGTCGCCGAAGTCGTCGTGGAACTCCGCGTCGTCGGACTCGTCGTCGTCGAGTTCGTCGTCGTCGAGCTCATCCTCGTCGTCGTCCTCGTCGGACTCGTCGAGCTCCTCCCCCGCCTCCGCGGCGGCCGCGGCCTGCGCCGCGCGGTACTCCTCGAGGCGCTCGGACCACGGCACCCAGTCGGGCGCGAGCAGCGCGCCGTCGCCCGGCAGCAGCTCGGCCTCGAGCACCGTCGGCGCCTCGTCCGGCAGCTCGACGACGCTCACCGTCCAGTGCCAGCCCGGGTAGCCGGACATCGTGGCCGCGAACTCGACCGTCGTCACGCCCTCGCCCTCGTCGGTCTGCGAGACGAGTTCGCCGACGGTCGACGCGGGGGTGATCTCGGCGAGCGCCTCCCGGGCGATCCGCGCGCGCTCCTCGGCGGACACGGGCAGCTCAGGCATCCAGGTCGTCGGCGACCTTGCGCAGCACGGCGGCGATCTTCGCCCCGTGCGCGCGCTCGGGGTAGCGGCCGCGGCGCAGTCCCGCGCCGATGCCGTCGAGCAGCTTCACGAGGTCCTCGACCACGATCGCCATGTCGTCCGCCGAGCGGCGGTTGATCTTGGTGAGGCTCGGCGGGGTGTCGAGCACGCGCACCGAGAGCGCCTGGGCGCCCTTGCGTCCGTCGGCGATGCCGAACTCGAGCCGGGTGCCGGCGCGCACCACCGCGCCTGCAGGCAGGGCCGACGCGTGCAGGAAGACCTCCTGGCCGTCGTCGGAGGAGACGAAGCCGAAGCCCTTCTCCTCGTCGTAGAACTTCACCTTGCCGGTCGGCATGCCGAACCTCTCTCGCTGATCTGATGGGGCGGGGATGCGGGGCCTATTGTGGTCTCGTGCCCGAGAACGCCCCCGTCCCGCTCAATCGTATCGAACGTGTGCTCACCGCCATGATCGCGACGATCATGGGGTTGTCGATCATCGGCATCGTCGTGGTGATGATCGCGGCCGGCTCGGGCGTCGAGATGAAGGGCGGCATCTGGCCCACCCTCGTGCTCATCGGCTACATCGGGCTGCCGCTCGCGTTCGTCCTCATCGTCGTGTTCCTCATCGTGAGCACCACCCGCCGTCGCCGGCTCGCCCGGGACGGTGAGCGGTAGCAGCTCCGCCCTCGCGCTCGCGGCATGGCTGCGGGCGCTCGACGACGACGCCCTGACGGCGCTGCTGCACGCGCGGCCGGTGCGCGAGTCCGGCATCCGCGACCGCTTCGACCTCGCCGAGGCGCTGCTCGAGCCCGCCTCCATCCAGGCGGTGCTGGCGCACCTCGACCGCCCGACCCTCGCGGTGCTCGCGGCGGCGGGCGAGCTCTCCGCCGGAGGGGGCACCCCGGATGCGGCGGCGGTCGCCGCCCGGCTCGGCGTTCCGGCATCCGCGGTCGCCTCCCCCGTCGACGTGCTCGTGCGGGCGGCACTCGTCGACGACACGGACGGCGGGGTCGCGCCCTGGGGCCCCGTGACCGACGCGCTCACCGGCTGGCCGCAGCTCGGGCTCCCCTCGGTCGCCGAGCTGCTCGAGGACGACCGGCCCGCGGCGCTCGAGCCGGTCGCGGCGGCCGACCTCGCCCCCGTCGACCGGGGTGCCGCCGACCGCGCCTTCGCGGCCGTCACCGCCGTCGGCGAGCTCGTCGACACCCTCGAGCGCGAACCGGCCCGGCGGTTGCAGCGCGGCGGCATCGCCCTGCCCGACTGGCGGCGGATGCTGTCGGCCGCCTCCGCCTCCGCCGACGACGAGCTGCACGCGCTGCTCGACCTCGCCGCGGGCGCGGACCTCGTGCAGGTCGACGCGGGCGCCTGGCGGGCCACCGACGAGGGCCTGCGCTGGCGGGGGCTGCCGCGCGTCGAACGCTGGGCGGCGCTCGCCGAGGGCTGGCTCGCCGCGGTGCCGCCCGAGCTGCGCGAGCACTTCCGCCGGCGGGCGCGCGCCCGCTGGGGCGACGGGCTGCGCGACTACCTCGCCTGGCTGTACCCGGCCGGCGACGACTGGCTGCCGGAGCGGCTGCGGGCCGCATCCCGCTCGGCCGAGCAGCTCGGCATCGTGGGCGACGGCGTGCCGTCGACACCCGGAGCGGCGCTGCTCGGCGAGGGGGCGGATGCCGCGGCCGCGGCGGTCGCCCGGCTGTTCCCCGACGACGTGCGCCAGGTGTACATCCAGCACGACCTGTCGGTCATCGCGCCCGGCCCGCTCGCCTCCGACGTCGACCGACGCCTGCGGCAGTTCGCCGACGTCGAGTCGGTGGGGGTCGCGTCGAGCTTCCGCATCACGGCCGCCTCGGTGACGCGCGCCCTCACGACGGGCCTCACCGTCGAACAGCTGCGCGGCGCGCTCTCCGAGGTGTCGCTCACCGGCATCCCGCAGCCGCTCGAGTACCTGCTCACCGAGACCGCCGGACGCTTCGGCAGTCTGCGGGTGGGCGCGCTCGACGGCGCCATCGGCACCGTGGAGGCGGGGGCGCACGCCTACGTGCGCGGCGACGACCCGGCGCTCGTGGGCCAGCTCGCGATCGACCAGGCGCTCACCACGATCGGGCTGCGTCGGGTCGGCGAGCACCGGGCGGTGAGCCGCTTCGACGCGGAGACGGTGTACTGGTCGCTCGTCGACGCGCGCTACCCGGCCGTCTTCGAGGATGCCGCGGGCGTCATCCGGGCCGTCGCGCGCTCGACCCCCGTGTCGGCCGCCGCCTCGCACCCGCCCGACACGGCCGCGATCCTCGTGGCGCGGTTGCGCGACGCGGACGTCGAGCAGCCCGCCGAGGCGGGCGCCGCCTGGAACGCGCGCCAGCTCGAACTCGCCATCAAGGCGAAGCTCACCGTGACCGTCACCGTGCGGATGCCGGACGGCACCGAGGTGCCCTACGTGCTCGAGCCGGCCGCCCTCGCGGGCGGGCGGCTTCGGGCGCGCGACCGTCGCGCCGACATCGAGCGCACCCTCCCCCTCTCGCACATCGTCGCGGTCGCCGCCGCCCCCTCCGCGGGTTGAACGCCGCGCGCAGGCGGCCCCTCCCCCTCCCGCGGGTTGAACGCCGCGCGCGGCGACCCCCTCCCGCGGGTTGAGTAGCCCGCGCAGCGATCCCCCTCCCGCTGGTTGAGTAGCCCGCGCAGCGGGCGTATCGAAACCCATGCAGACGTGGACCAGTGGGCCCTCACCGAGCGAAGGCGCCCCATCGAGGGGCGCCTTCGCTGGTTTCGATACACCGCGCTTCGCGCGGCACTCAACCAGCGGGAAGGGGTGACGCCCGGCGCGCGGCACCCAACCAGCGGGAGGGCCACAGCCCTCCCGCACGACACAGCGCGGCCGCACCTTGCCGCACCCAGCACACCCGCCATCGGCCCGACTAGGCTTGCTCGGTTATGAACGGACCGCTGATCGTGCAGAGCGACCGCACGGTGCTGCTCGAGGTGGCGCACCCGGAGGCGGAGGAGGCGCGGCACGAGCTGGCGATCTTCGCGGAGCTGGAGCGAGCCCCCGAGCACGTGCACACCTACCGCATCACACGCCTGGGCCTCTGGAACGCGCGCGCCGCCGGTCACACCGCCGAGCAGATGCTCGCGACGCTCGAGCGCTACGCGAAGTTCCCGGTGCCGCAGACGGTCGCGGTCGACATCCAGGAGACGGTGGGCCGTTACGGCCGTCTCGTGATCGCCCGCGACGACGCGGGTGAGCTCGTCATCCGCGGTTCGGATGCCGCGGTGCTGGCCGAGATCACCCGCAACTCGAAGGTGGGCCCGTTCCTCGGCATCCGCCGCACGAGCACCGAGTGGACGCTGCAGCCGTGGGCGCGCGGCCAGGTGAAGCAGGAGCTGCTGAAGATCGGCTGGCCCGCCGAGGACGAGGCCGGCTACACCCCCGGCACCCCGCACGACATCGACCTCGTCGAGGACGGCTGGACCCTGCGCCCCTACCAGCAGCAGGCGGTCGACAACTTCTTCCAGGGCGGTTCCGGGGTCGTGGTGCTGCCGTGCGGCGCCGGCAAGACGCTCGTCGGCGCGGGCGCGATGGCGGCCGCCGACACCAACACCCTCATCCTCGTCACCAACACCGTGTCGGCACGTCAGTGGCGGGCCGAGCTGCTGAAGCGCACGACCCTCACCGAGGACGAGATCGGCGAGTACTCCGGGCAGTCGAAGGAGATCAAGCCGGTCACGATCGCGACCTACCAGATCCTCACGGCGAAGCGGAAGGGCGAGTACGCCCACCTGGCGCTCCTCGACGCGCTCGACTGGGGGCTCATCGTCTACGACGAGGTGCACCTGCTGCCGGCGCCCGTGTTCAAGCTGACCGCCGAACTGCAGGCCCGCCGCCGCCTCGGCCTCACCGCGACGCTCGTGCGCGAGGACGGCCGCGAGTCCGACGTGTTCAGCCTCATCGGGCCGAAGCGCTTCGACGCGCCGTGGAAGGAGATCGAGGCGCAGGGCTTCATCTCCCCGGCATCCTGCTTCGAGGTGCGGATCGACCTGCCGCAGTCGGAGCGTCTGGAGTACGCCGCGAGCGCCGACGACGAGCGCTACCGCCTGGCCGCGACCGCCCCCGCGAAGCTGCAGGTCGTGAAGGATCTCGTGGCGAAGCACGCGGGCGAGCGCATCCTCGTGATCGGCCAGTACCTCGACCAGATCGAGGAGCTCGCCGAGGCGCTGGGCGCCCCCCAGCTCACGGGCTCCACCCCGGTGCCCGAGCGTGAGCGGCTCTACCAGGAGTTCCGCGACGGCACGACGAAGGTGCTCGTGGTGTCGAAGGTCGCCAACTTCTCGGTCGACCTGCCGGAGGCGACCGTCGCCATCCAGGTGTCGGGCTCCTTCGGCTCGCGCCAGGAGGAGGCCCAGCGCCTCGGCCGGCTGCTGCGGCCCAAGGAGTCGGGCCTGCCCGCGAACTTCTACACGCTCGTGGCGCGCGACACCGTCGACCAGGACTTCGCCCAGAACCGGCAGCGCTTCCTCGCCGAGCAGGGCTACAGCTACACGATCCTCGACGCGCACGAGCTGGCCGCGTAGCGACCTCGGGCCGCGGCCGCCGATTCGGGGGTCAACCGGATGACGCGCGCCGGGCGGATTCCCTAGGGTCGAGGCATGAGGTCCACTCGATGATCCAAGCCACCCACCTGACCAAGCGCTACGGCGCCAAGACCGCCGTCGACGACGTCACCTTCACCGTGAGGCCCGGCCTCGTCACCGGCTTCCTCGGCCCGAACGGCGCCGGCAAGTCCACCACGATGCGCATGATCGTGGGGCTCGACCGTCCCACCGAGGGCAGTGTCACCGTCGACGGCGTCCGCTACGCGGAGCTGAAGGCGCCCCTGCGCGAGGTCGGGGTGCTGCTCGACGCGAAGGCCGTGCACCCCGGGCGCAGCGCCCGCGGGCACCTGCGCGCCCTCGCCGCGACGCACAGCATCCCGAACCGCCGCGTCGACGAGGTGATCGGCCTGACCGGTCTGGATGCCGTCGCCGGCAAGCGCGTGAAGGGTTTCTCGCTCGGCATGGGTCAGCGGCTCGGCATCGCCGCGGCGCTGCTCGGCGACCCGGCCACGCTCATCCTCGACGAGCCGGTCAACGGCCTCGACCCGGAGGGCGTGATCTGGGTGCGCAAGCTGGCCCGGCATCTGGCCGCCGAGGGCCGGACGGTGTTCCTCTCCTCGCACCTGATGAGCGAGATGGCGCAGACCGCCGACCACATCATCGTGCTCGGCCGGGGCCGCGTCATCGCGGATGCCCCGGTTGCCGAGATCGTCGCGGGGGCGCGGGGCGAGGGTGCGGTGCGCGTGCGCACCCCGCACGCCGAGCGACTGACCCCCGCCGTCACGGCGGAGGGCGCGAGCGTCACCCCGGACGGCGACGCGCTGGTCGTCACCGGCCTGCGCTCGGAGCGCATCGGCGAGCTCGCCGCGCACGCGGGCGTCGTGCTGTACGAGCTGACCCCGGTCGCCGGGTCGCTCGAGGACGCCTACCTCGCCCTCACCCAGGACGAGGTCGAGTACCACGCGGGAGGTGAGGCGGCGTGACCGCGCAGACCGCTCCGGCCACCGCAGGCCCGGCATCCGGACTCGCCGACGCGCGACTCTCGGGCGTCGGCATCATCCGCTCCGAGTGGGTGAAGCTCGTGACCCTGCGCTCCACCTGGTGGTGCCTCGGCGTCATCGTGGCGCTCACCGCCGGCATCCCGCTGCTGATCGCCGGCGCGCTCACCGCGGCGAGCAACCCCGGCGCGAACCCGGATGCCGACTCCGGCTACTACAACTGGATGATGGCGACGACGCTGCCCATCGGGTTCAGCGTGCTCGCCGCGGCCGTGCTCGGCTGCCTCGTCATCACGGGGGAGTACGGCACCGGCATGATCCGCTCCACGATGACCGCGGCCCCGAAGCGCGTCTCGGCGTTGCTCGCGAAGGCGCTCGTGATCGGGGCGACGATCTTCGTCGTCGTGCTCGTCTCGCTCGCGATCGGCGCCGTCCTCAGCGGCCTCGTGTTCTCGGGCGCCGGCTTCGTGGTCGACCCGGCGGACGGCAGGGTCTGGCTGACGATCCTGGCCGCGGCCGGCTACCCGGCGCTCATCGCCGTGTTCTCGGTCGGCGTCGGGGCGGTGCTGCGCAACTCGGCCGGCGCGATCGCCTCCGTGCTCGGACTGCTGCTCGTGGTGCCCACGATCCTGCAGCTGGTGGGCGGGCTGCTCCGCGCCGAGTGGGCGTTCAACGTGGGTGCGTTCCTGCCGTCCAGCCTCGGCGCGACCATGTACACGCCGGTGCTCGACGGGATGACGAACACCCTCGCCACGGTGAGCCTCGAGCCCTGGTCGGCCGCGCTCGCGATGGCGGGCTGGGCGGTCGCGGCTCTCCTCGGCGGGACGCTGCTCATCACGCGACGCGACGTGTGAACGCGGTGCGGGCGGCGGCTCGTCCGGCCGCCGCCCGCACCGTAGGGTTGACCGGGATGGAATCCTCGGCCCCCTCCCCCGGCCGCCAGGCGCGGCGCAAGGCGGCGACGCGCCGCGCCATCATGGAGGCCGCCGACCGGCTCTTCACCGAGCGCGGCTACGTCGAGACGACGATGGAGGACATCGCCGAGGCCGCCGACGTCGGCGTGCGCACCATCTACCTGCACTTCGACGGGAAGTCGGGCATCCTGCTCGCCCACTTCGACGACTGGCTCGACGCGTTCGTCGACGCCCTCCGCGCGCGACCCGTCGACGAGCCGGTGCCCGACGCGATCGCGGCGGCGCTCGCCCGGATGGTGGCGGACGGCTGGACGGACCGCAGCTACGGCGAGATGACGCGCCCGCATCCCACGGTGCAGTTCATCGGCGACGGCGCGCTCGAGATCGCGGGCCACATCATGCACTCCTGGGTGCGCGCGCAGGAGCGGCTCGCGGCCGACGTCGCCGAGCGCGGCGGCCACTCCCCCGACGCACTCGAGCCGTGGAGCCGCGCCGCCGAGATCTTCGCCGCCTGGACCGCCACGATCCTCTACGCGCGCGACGGCTACGCGCGCGGCGAGCTGCCCGCGGGGGAGAGCGGCAACACGATCGGCGCCCGCATCGCCCGTCAGGTGGCCGACGGCTCGGCGTCCCGCCGGTAGCGCAGCAGCAGGGTCGACCCGGAGCGCAGCACGTGCACGAGCTCGAGTCGGCGCGGCTCGGGCAGCTCGCCGGCCGCGATCCGCCGCGCGTCACCCGCCTCGAGGCTCGGCGCCACGGTCACGCACAGCTCGTCGACGACGTCGGCCGCGAGCAGCGCCCCGAAGAGGTGCGGCCCGCCCTCGCACAGGATGCGCGTGAGCCCCCGGGCGTGGAGCGCCGCGACGGCGGCCGCCGCGTCGATGCGCCCGCCCCGGCCCGCCTCCACGACCTCCGCGCGCTCCGCGAAGGCCCGGGTGTCGTGCCCCTCGGTCGTCACGACGATCGGGGGCACGGGGGCCTCGACGAAGATGCGGGAGTCCGGGTCGAGGTCGAGCGCGCCCGACACGATCGCGAACACCGGATGCGGCGGCAGCCCGTGCGCCGCACGCCAGGCCGCCGACTCCTCCGCGACCCGCAGCGGACCGTAGCCCTCGGCGCGCACCGTGCCCGCACCGACGACCACGACATCCGCGGCGCGACGCAGCAGTTCGAAGTAGCGGCGGTCGGCGGCGTCGCCGAGTCCCCCCGAGAGCCCGTCGCGGGTGGCCGCGCCGTCGACCGACGAGACGAAGTTGACCCGCAGCATCGGGTCGGCGCGACGCAGCTCGGCGGTGAGCGCGTCGTCGTCGAGGTCGTCGGCGGGGTCGGGCCAGACCCGGTCGATCCTCACATGTTGTGCTTCAGCCACGCGGGCTCCCGCCATCCGAGGATCGCCTCCGTCATCCGCACCGCGGCGACGCTCGCCCGCACGTCGTGCACGCGCACGATGCGCGCCCCGTTCACGATCGACACGACCGCCGAGGCGAGCGAGCCCTCGAGCCGCTCGTACTGGGTGCGGTCGAGCGTCTCGCCGATGAAGTCCTTGTTCGAGAGCGCCACGAGCACGGGCGGCCCGAGCTCGGCCACCTCGCCGAGGCGACGCGTGAGCTCGAGCGAGTGCAGGGTGTTCTTGTTGAGGTCGTGCCCGGGGTCGACGATGAGGTGCTCGAACGGCACGCCCGCCGCGAGCGCCGTCTCGATGCGCGAGCGCAGGTGCGCCACGACCGTGTCGACGACGTCGTCGTACCGGGGGCTCGGATGCGGCGTGCGGGGAGGCGTGAGCGAGTGCGTGAGCACGAGGTGACCGCCGCCCGCCGCCACCGCGCCCGCCATGTCGGGGTCCCAGAGGCCCGAGGTGTCGTTGACGACGTCCGCCCCCGCCGCGAGGGCGGCCTCGGCGACGCGCGCCGAGAAGGTGTCGACCGAGATGACCACGTCGGATGCCGCGCGGATCGCCGCGACGAGCGGCACGATCCGGTCGAGCTCCTCGGCGAGCTCGACCACCGGTCCGCGGCCGAACGGCACCCCGCCGACGTCGACCCAGTCGGCGCCGTCCGCGACCGCCGCGAGCGAGGCCTCGACGGCGCGGTCGAGGCCGAAGGTGGCCCCCTTGTCGTGGAACGAGTCGGGCGTGCGGTTGACGATCGCCATGACGGCGACCCGGCGCGCGAAGTCGAACTCGCGCGAACCGATGCGGCGCACGAGCGAGGCAGAGGTCACGGGCTCGATGCTAGAGCTCCTCGAGCGGCACGTCCGGGTCGGCGAGCCGTGCGACGTCGACCGTCGCGCCCGCGAAGCCCGCGCGCACGAGCCGCTCGACGGCGTCCGCGACATCCCACACGTTGACGTTCATGCCCGCGACGACCGCGCCGCCGCGCACCCAGAAGGCGATGAACTCGCGTCCGGCGCGGTCGCCGCGGATCACCACCTCCCCCTCGGCGGCGAGCCGCGGGAAGCCCGTGTACTCCATGCCGAGGTCGAACTGGTCGGTGTAGAAGTACGGGATCGCGTCGTACGGGGTCTCGTCGCCGAGCATCGAGCGCGCGGCGTGCGGCCCGCCCTTCTCGGCGTTCGCCCAGTGCTCGCTGCGGATGCGGGCGGGCAGCCCGGCCGCCTCGAGCAGCGGGTGCACGGCGTTCGCGATGTCGCCGGCCGCCCAGATGCGCTCGTCGTCGGTGCGCAGCCGGGCGTCCACGTGCACCCCGTCGCCGGTGGCGAGGCCGGCCGCCTCGGCGAGGGACACGGCGGGTGCGGCGCCCACCGCGGCGACCACGACGTCCGCGGGCACCACCTCGCCGCCGTCGAGCAGCACCCCGGTGACGACGACGCCCGTGCCGAGCACCTCGCGCACGGTCACGCCGCGGCGCAGCACGACGCCGTGCTCCTCGTGCAGCCGGGCGAAGTCGCCGCCGAGCTCCGCGCCGAGCTGCGAGGCGAGCGGCACCTCGCCGCGCATCAGCACCGCGACCTCGTTGCCGAGCGTGCGCGCGGTCGCCGCCACCTCCATGCCGATCCAGCCGGAGCCGATGAGCACCACCCGGCGCCCGCCACCCGCGAGCGCGGCGTGCAGCGCGTCGGCCTGGTCGATCGTGCGCAGCAGGTGCACGCCCGCGAGCCCGCCTCCCGGCACCGGCAGGGGGTTCGGCGTCGAGCCCGTCGCGAGCAGCAGCCTGTCGTAGTGCAGCGCGTCGCCGCCCGCGAGCCCCACGAGCCGCGCCGCGCGGTCGAGCGAGACGGCCGTCGAGCCGGGGACGAAGCGGATGCCGTGCTCGGCGTACCAGCCGAGCGGGTGCACCTCGAACGAGCCGCGTTCGTCGTCGCCCGCGAGGTATCCCTTCGAGAGCGGCGGCCGGATGTAGGGCGGATGCGGCTCCGCCCCGACCAGCTCGACGTCGCCGTCGAAGCCGCGCTCGCGCAACTCGGCGGCGGCTCCCGCTCCGGCGAGTCCCCCGCCGACGATCACGATGCGTTCAGACACCATGTCCCGATGCTAGGCAGTTCCTCGGCCGCACGGCAGGGCGCGGGGTGGATCGGTCGACGATGCGGCCCCGCGCCCGCCAGCTCGGGCGGGCACGGGGCCGCGGGGACGGGCCCTCCTCAGAGACCCGTCCGGCGCAGCCGCCGCACGAGCGCGCCGGCGAGGGCTGCGAGCAGCAGGGTCGCGATCACCACGACCCAGGGGAGCGGGTCGTCCGGGTGCCCCACCTCGGCCACGGGTGCGGGATCCATCCCGGCCGCGTGGGCCGCGGGCGGCGCCTCCTCGCCGGTGTCGGCGGCCGCCGGGTCGGCGGCGTGCTCCGCCTCCGCCGCGTCCGTCGCGTCCGTCGCGTCGGCATCGGGGACGATCGAGGTGGGGGTGGGGTCGTCCGCGAGCATCGCGATCGCGGGGCTCGTCGCCGGGGCCTCGACCGCATCCGGGTTCTCGACCGCGTCCGGGGTGGAGCCGTCATCCGGGGTCTCGGTCTCGGGGTCGTCGGCGGGATCCGTGTCGCCCCCCGTCTCCGAGCCGCCCTCGTCGCCGGACTCGGGGTCGTCCCCCGGCACTTCGGGCACGGGCGGCGCCGTGGCGGTGACGATCCAGCTGTTCGACCACACGGACAGCGACGTGGAGATCTGCGCCCACACCTGGTGCTCGCCGGGCTCGCGGGTGGAGAAGGCGAACACGTAGTCGCAGCTCGCACCCGGCGCGAGGCTCCCGCCGACCGCGGCGCACGAGCCCGTCGTCGCGGTGAGACCCACCGACTCGAGCACGCCGGGTTCGTAGACGGCGATCGGCCCCTGCCCGGTATTGGTCAGGCGGAACACCCGGAGCGCGGCGCTGCCGTCGGCGACCACGGCGAGGGAGCCCGAGCCGACCTCCGCGATCCGCTGGTCCAGGCGTGGCGCGGTCACCGTGAAGGCCGCGGTGCCGAGGAGCGGGCCTGCGACGAACGTCTGGTCGCCGCGGTAGGTGGCGGCGACGGCGTGCTCGCCGGGTGCGAAGACGACGTCGAGGGAGGCGACCCCGCCCACGAGGGTGCCCTCGCCGAGGGCGACGTTGCCCTCGAAGAAGGCCACCTTGCCGCTCGGGACGGGAAGGCCGTCGCCCGCGGCGAAGACCCGCGCCCGCAGCGTCGTCGCCGAGCCGTCGCCGAGGATCGGGGAGGCGACCGCGTCGATGTAGCCCGTCGGGGACTTCACGGCCACGGGGATGACGTCGATCCAGCCGTCGCGCACGATCCCCGTGTCGTAGCCCGTGGTCGCCCCGGGGATGCTCGTCCAGTTCGCGCCGCCGGCACCGCCGCCGCCCGAGCCGAAGTAGGTCCCGGCGCCGCCGGCGTGGCCGCCCGGCCATCCGCCGCCACCGCCGCCGCCACCACCGCTGCCGAACACCGAGCTGATGCCGCGCTCGCCGTAGTTGTGCTCCCAGAGGCCGGCCCCCGCGGACCCCGCACCGGAGCCGGCGCCGGCGCTGCCCCAGTGCGCGGCGTCGCCTCCGCGGCCGCCCTCGAACTCGTTGCCGGCGTCGTCGAGGCCGCCACCGCCACCGCCTCCTCCGCCCGCGACCGCCGCCAGGCGGCCGTCGACGGAGAACTGGCTCGCCCCGCCGCCTGCACCGCCCGATCCGGCGGACACCCCGGAGGACGAGTAGTAGCTGAAGCTGCCGTCGCCGCCGCTGAGGCCGTTGGGCTGGGCGCCGCCCACCCCCCTGCCCTCGGCGACGGAGTCCGCTCCGGCCTGCCCGAGGTCGACGGTGATGAGCTGGCCGGGGGTGACGAGGATGCGGGCGTCGACGTAGCCGCCATGGCCGCCCTCGGCGCCGTGCAGCCCGCTGCCCCCGTCGCCGCCGACGAGGTAGACGTCGTAGGCGTAGACGCCGTCGGGCACGTACCACGAGGTCCGTTGCGCCTCGCCGTAGTCCCAGGTGAGGTCGACGGCGGAGGCGGGCGCGGCGGCGAGGCCGACCGCGGAGAGCAGGCCGCCGACGAGGGCGGCCGAGGTGAGGAGCGAGCCGCGGCGCAACGCCGCGCGCGAGGTGAGGAGATTCATGGATCCAGGCTCGCGATCGCGGCCCCGCCGCGGATCGGGCGATCGTCCGAGACGACGTCCGAGATCCGTCGGACATCGTCCGAGAACCCGGCGCTAGGCTTCACCCGCGGGAGGCGGAAGCGTGGCGATCGGTGTGAGCGGTGCCGAGTTCGTCGGACGCCCACGCGAACGGGAGGCGGTGCGTCGCCTCGTCGACGAGCTCGCCTCCGGCACCCCGGGTCTCGTGCTGGTGAGCGGCGAAGCGGGGATCGGGAAGACCCGGCTCGTGGCGCAGGCGGTGGAGTACGCCGCCGAGCGCGGGCTGCAGGTGCTCGTCGGCCACTGCGTGCAGCTCGGCACCGAGGGGCTCGCCTACGCGCCGCTCGTCGAGGCGCTGCGGCAGCTGGTCCGCAGCGACGCCGAGGGGCTGGATGCCGTGCTCGGCCCGGCGCGTGAGCTCGTCATGCGGCTCACCTCGCGCGGACCGCTCGACGACGGCGACGAGCTGAGCGGCAGCCAGGTGCTCGAACTCGTGCTCGGTCTCGTGGAACGGCTCTCGGCGGTGCGGCCGCTGCTCATCGTCATCGAGGACCTCCACTGGGGCGACCGCTCGACCCTCGAGCTCGCGGCGTTCCTCGCCCAGAACCTGCGGGGCATGCCCGTGGGGCTGCTGTTCAGCTACCGCAGCGACGAGGTCGACCGGCGCCATCCGCTGCGACAGCTCCTCACGAGCTGGGATCGCGCCCGGCTCGGCACCCGGCTCGAGCTCGCCCGCCTCGACCGCGCCGAGCTGCGCGCCCTGCTCGCCGGCATCCTCGGCACCGACCCCGAGGAGGCGGTGCTCGACGCCGTGTACGAGCGCTCGGAGGGCAACGCCTTCCTGGCCGAGGAGCTGCTGAGCGTCGTGCGGTCCGGCGACCCCGAGGGGCTGCCGCCGTCACTGCGGGAGCTGCTGCTCGCCCGCCTCGACGGGCTCGAGCCCGCGACGGTCGACGTGCTGCGGCTCGCCGCGATCGCGGGACGCTCCGTGCCCGAGCGTCTGCTCGTCGCCGCATCCGGTCAGCCCGAGGCGGAGGTGCTCGCGGCGATCCGGGAGGCCGTGGAGGCGCACCTGCTGATCGTCGACGAGATGGGGGTCGGCTACCGCTTCCGGCACGCCCTCACCCGCGACGCGGTCTACGACGACATGCTGCCGGGCGAACGGGTGGCGCTGCACGGCCGCTACGCGCGGGTGCTCGCCGCACGGCCCGAGCTGCTCGACGGCTCGGGGCTCTCGGGCGCCGCCTCGCTCGCACATCACGCCTTCGCGGCACGCGAGCTCCCCACCGCGCTCGGGGCGTCGATCGCGGCGGGGCGCGAGGCGAGCCGGCAGTTCGCGGCGCACGAGGCGCGGGCCCACTACGAGCGCGCCGTGCGGATCTGGTCGCAGCTGGACGCCGGGCAGCGCCCCGAGGAGTTCGACCGGGCCGAGCTGCTGCGGCTCGCGGCCGCCGCGGCGTTCGGGGCCGGCGATCTCGACCCCGCGCTCGAGCTCGCGCAGCAGGCGCGCGCCGAGCTGGGCGAGGAGGACCACGAGCGGCGGGCCGAGCTCGCCCTGTCGACCGGCACGGTGCTGCTCTCGCTCGGCCGGGCCCGCGACGCCGTCGAGCTGCTGAGCGGCGAGCTCGCGGGCCTGCCCGAACGGGCGACGGCACGACGCGCGGACCTCGAGGCGGCGCTCGCGGCGACCCTCCTGCGGGTGCTCGACCTGGAGGGCTCGGCCGCCTCCGCGAGCCGTGCGGTCGAGTCCGCGCGCGCCACGGGGCGCATCCGGGCCGAGGCGGACGCGCTCATCACCCTCGGGGTGAGCTTCGGGCTGCAGGGCGACGAGGCCGGCATCGACCGTCTCCGCGAGGGCATCGCCCGCGCGACCGAGGCGGGCGACTCCTTCATCATGGCGCGCGGCTACACCAACCTCGCCGATCTGCTCGAGTCGTGGGGGCGTTCCGCGGAGGCGATCGCGGCGGCGACGCCGGGGATCGCGAGCGCCGAACGCAGCGGGGTGCTGCGCACGATCGGCGCCTACCTCGCGGCGAACCTCGCCGAGTCCCGCCTGCGGCTCGGCGAGTGGGCGGAGGCGGAGGCGCTCCTGAGCGACTCGCTGCGGCGCCTGCCGGAGGGCGTGTTCGAGGCGAGCGCGCAGCTGCTGCGGGGCGAGCTCGCGCTGCTGCGCGGCGACCTCGCGACGCTCCCCGGCATCCTGGAGTCGCTGCGACGTCTGCCGATCGACCCCGACGACGAGCAGTTCCGGATGCCGATCGCCCAGCTCGAGGTGGAGCTGCACCGTGTCGCACGCGACTTCGACGCGGCACGCCGGGAGGCGCTCGACGCGGTGGGGATGCCGGAGCACCACCCCGCGCTCACGCGCTACCTGTGGCCGGTGATCTGGGCGGGACTGCGCGCGGAGGCGGAGCGGGTCGCCGTGACGGGCGACGAACCCGACCCCGTGCTCGTCGCGCTCGCCGGGAGCCTCGCCACCCCGACGCCCCCGACGCTCGGCTACCGCGACCTCGCACTCGCCGAGCTGGCCGGCGTCGCGGATCCGGAGCCCTGGCGGGCGGCGGTCGCCGCCTGGCGCCGCGTCGGCTGGCCGTGGCAGTTGGGCTACGCGCTGCTGCGGCTCGCGGAGGCGACTGCCGAGGCGGGCGAGCTGGACGCGGCGCGAGCGCCGCTGCTCGAGGCGCACGGGATCGCCGCATCGCTCGGGGCCGAGCCGCTCGCGACGGGCGCCCGGCGCCTCGCGCAGCGCACCCGGATCGTGCTCGCCGACCCGGATGCGGTGGCCGCGGCCGAGCAGGCCGACCCCCTGCAGCGCTACGGGCTGACCACCCGCGAGCGCGAGGTGCTCATGCTCGTGGCCGCGGGGCGGTCGAACCCGGAGATCGCCCGCGAGCTCTTCATCAGCGGCAAGACGGCGAGCACGCACGTGTCCAACATCCTGGCGAAGCTCGGGCTCGAGGGGCGGGTCGCGGCCGCGGGCCTCGTGCACCGCCTGGGGCTCGCCGATTGATCTTCAGATTCAGCTAGCTTTCAGGGAACATGCAGGATACAATGGCGGCATGAGCGACGGACCGAAGATCCTCATCGTCGACGACGAGCCCAACATCCGCGACCTCCTGACCACCAGCCTCCGCTTCGCCGGCTTCGCCGTGCGCGCGGTGAGCAACGGCGCGCAGGCCATCTCCGCGGTCCTCGACGAGGAGCCCGACCTCATCATCCTCGACGTCATGCTGCCCGACATGAACGGCTTCGGCGTCACGAAGCGGCTGCGGGCATCCGGCTACACGGCGCCCATCCTCTTCCTCACCGCGAAGGACGACACCGAGGACAAGATCACCGGCCTCACGGTCGGCGGCGACGACTACGTCACGAAGCCGTTCAGCCTCGACGAGATCGTCGCGCGCATCAAGGCGATCCTGCGCCGCACCATGCAGGACGAGGAGGACGCCATCATCCGCGCGGGCGAGCTCACGATGGACCAGGACACCCACGAGGTCACCGTGGGCGACGTCTCCGTCGAGCTCTCCCCCACCGAGTTCAAGCTGCTGCGCTACCTCATGCTCAACCCCAACCGGGTGCTGTCGAAGGCGCAGATCCTCGACCACGTGTGGGAGTACGACTTCAACGGCGACGCGGGCATCGTCGAGAGCTACATCTCCTACCTGCGCCGCAAGATCGACCAGCACTCGACCGAGCCGATGATCCAGACCAAGCGCGGCTTCGGCTACATGCTCAAGACCGCGAAGGCGTGACCGCGCGGGCTCGGGCGGTACGGATGCGAGGCGCCTGATGGCGAAGCTGCACGCCTCGTTCGAGCACTGGTGGAACGGGATCTCGCTCCGCACGAAGATCACCGGCGTCACCGTGCTGCTGTTGACCTTCGGCCTCGCCGTCGCCGGCATCGGCACCATGACGGTGCTGCGCACCTACCTGCTCGAGCAGGTGGATGCGAAGGCGACCTCCGGGTTCGTCGAGGCCCAGGCGATGCCGAGCTCGCAGCTCATCGAGTGCAACGTGCGCTACGAGCCCGACGGCTACCTCGTCGCGCTGCTCGACGCCGAGGGGCGTGAGATCTGCACCAACGTGCCCTCCGACATGCCGCAGCCCGACTTCACGGGCATGAACTTCGCGTGGAGCTACGCGCACGCCAACCTGCCGCCGTGGACCCTCACCGACACCAACGGCGAGCCCCGCTGGCAGGTCAAGTCCACGTTCGTCACCTTCGACGGCGGGGCCAGCTACACGACCGTCATCGTGGGCGTCGACCTCTCGGGCACCGACAACACGATCACCCGCTACGCGCTCATCTTCTTCCTCTTCGCGATCGCGGTCGTGCTGCTCGGCGCCGCCGTCACCCAGCTGCTCGTCACGAGCACCTTCGCACCGCTGCGCGACGTCGAGCGCACCGCCGCGCGCTTCGCCGCGGGCGACTACGCCCAGCGCCTCGGCGGCGCCACCCCCAACACCGAGGTCGGCCGCCTCAACCGCTCGCTCAACACGATGCTCGCGCGCATCGACCGCGCCTTCGCCGAACGCCAGCGCGCGGTCGAGCAGATGCGGCGCTTCGTCGGCGACGCGAGCCACGAGCTGCGCACCCCGCTCGTCTCCCTGCGCGGCTACGCCGAGCTGTACCGGATGGGCGCCCTGCAGAAGCCGGAGGACGTCGCCCAGGCGATGGACCGCATCGAGCGCGAGGCGATCCGGATGGGCGGGCTCGTCGAGGACCTGCTCGAGCTGGCCCGCCTCGACGAGGCACGGCCGCTCGCCCGCGGCCCCGTCGATCTGCTGCCGGTCGCCCAGGACGCCGCACTCGACGCCTCGGCATCCGCACCGCTGCGCCGCATCACCGTCGTGGTGACCGCCCCCGCCGAGCCCGAGCCGGTCGAGGAGGACGAGGAGCCGGAGGCCGCCGTCGGCACCACGGCCCCGCCCGTGACCACACCGCCCGCCACCACGATGACCGGCCCCATCGCCTTCGCCGGCTCGGCGATCGCGCGGCTCCGCCGCCGTCGGCCCACCGATCCCGTGAGCGCCCCCGGTGACGCCCCGGCGCCGCTGCCCGAGGTGGGGCCCGTCGTGTACGGCGAGGAGAACAAGATCCGCCAGGTCGTCACGAACCTCATCGGCAACGCCATGCGCTTCACCCCGGACGACAGCCCCATCGAGCTCGAGGTCGGCGTCGACCGCGCGGGAGGCTACGGCACCATCTCGATCGTCGACCACGGCGAGGGGATCCCGCCGCAGCTGCGCGAGAAGATCTTCCAGCGTTTCTGGCGCGCCGACACCTCGCGCACCCGCGAGACGGGCGGCTCCGGTCTCGGCCTCGCGATCGTCGCGGGCATCGTCGCGAAGCACGACGGACACGTCGAGGCCATCGAGACCCCCGGCGGCGGGGCCACCTTCCGCGTCAGCCTTCCTCTCCTCCCCCGCGAGGGCGAGGGCGAGTCATCCCCGGATGCGGCCGAGGCCGGCCAGACGGGCGAGCCGCGCCCCTAACGTGGCGGCATGAGCAGCTACCAGGTAGACAGCGAAGCCGTCCTCGCACAGGCGACGGCCGCCCGCAGCACAGTCGGGCGCATCCAGGGCGAAGTCGGTGCCCTCCACTCCCAGCTCGAGCAGCTGCAGGCGTCATGGACCGGCACGGCCGCCACCGCCTTCCGCGGCGTCGTCGCCGATTGGCGCGCCGCACAGCAGCGGGTCGAGGAGTCCCTCGCCGCACTCGGCACCGCCCTCGCGCAGGCGGCGCAGCAGTACGCCGAGATCGAGCAGCACAACGCGCGGCTCTTCCTGCGGTAACCCCCACAACACGAAAGCGGGCGGCTCCTTGTGGGAGCCGCCCGCTGATCGTTGTGCTGGATCAGAAATCCATACCGCCCGTGGGGTCGCCGGCGGGGGCCGCGACCTTCTCGGGCTTGTCGGCGACGACGGCCTCGGTGGTGAGGAACAGGCCCGCGATCGAGGCCGCGTTGAGCAGCGCCGAACGGGTCACCTTCACCGGGTCGTTGATGCCGGCGGCCAGCATGTCGACGTACTCGCCCGTGGCGGCGTTGAGGCCCTGGCCCGAGGGCAGGTTGCGCACGCGGTCGACGACCACGCCGGGCTCGAGGCCCGCGTTGAGGGCGATCTGCTTGAGCGGAGCGTCGATGGCGACCTTCACGATGTTCGCGCCGGTGGCCTCGTCACCCGAGAGCTCGAGCTTCTCGAACGCGGTCTTGCCGGCCTGGATGAGCGCGACGCCACCACCGGCGACGATGCCCTCCTCGACGGCGGCCTTCGCGTTGCGCACGGCGTCCTCGATGCGGTGCTTGCGCTCCTTGAGCTCGACCTCGGTGGCCGCACCCGCCTTGATGACGGCGACGCCGCCGGCGAGCTTGGCGAGGCGCTCCTGGAGCTTCTCGCGGTCGTAGTCGGAGTCGGTGTTCTCGATCTCCTGACGGATCTGCTTCACGCGACCGGCGATCTGGTCGGCCGAACCGGAACCCTCGACGATCGTGGTCTCGTCCTTGGTGACGATGACCTTGCGCGCCTGACCGAGCTGGTCGAGCGTGGCGTTCTCGAGCTTGAGCCCGAGCTCCTCGCTGATGACCTCGCCGCCCGTGAGGATGGCGATGTCGGCCAGCTGCGCCTTGCGGCGGTCGCCGAAGCCGGGGGCCTTCACGGCGACCGACTTGAAGATGCCGCGGATCTTGTTCACGACGAGCGTCGCGAGCGCCTCGCCGTCGACGTCCTCGGCGATGATGAGCAGCTGGCGGCCGGCCTGGATCACCTTGTCGACGATCGGGAGCAGGTCCTTGATGTTCGAGATCTTGCCGTTGACGATCAGGATGTACGGGTCTTCGAAGACCGCCTCCTGACGCTCCGGGTCGGTCACGAAGTACGCCGACAGGTAGCCCTTGTCGAAGCGCATGCCCTCGGTGAGCTCGAGCGTGGTGCCGAAGGTGTTCGACTCCTCGACGGTGACGACGCCCTCCTTGCCCACCTTGTCGATGGCCTCGGCGATGAGCTCGCCGATCTCGGGGTCGGCGGCGGAGATGGACGCGGTCGCCGCGATCTCCTCCTTGGTCTCGACCTCCTTGGCGTTGCCGCGCAGCTCGGCCTCGACGGCCTGCACGGCCTTCTCGATGCCGCGCTTGAGGCTGATGGGGTCGGCGCCGGCCGCGACGTTGCGCAGGCCCTCGCGCACGAGCGCCTGGGCGAGCACGACGGAGGTCGTGGTGCCGTCGCCCGCGACGTCGTCGGTCTTCTTGGCGACCTCCTTGACGAGCTCCGCGCCGATCTTCTCGTACGGGTCGTCGAGCTCGATCTCCTTGGCGATGGAGACGCCGTCGTTCGTGATGGTGGGAGCGCCCCACTTCTTCTCGAGCACCACGTTGCGGCCGCGCGGTCCGAGCGTGACCTTCACGGCGTCCGCCAGCGTGTTGAGGCCGCGCTCGAGGCCGCGGCGGGCTTCCTCGTCGAAAGCAATGATCTTAGCCATGGGTAAGTGTCGTCCCTCTTGATCCACAGTGATTTGGCACTCGCAGATGACGAGTGCCAAGGATCAGTCTGGCACTCGGTCAGGACGAGTGCAAGCCGACGACGCCCGTGTTCGCGGGCGGCGTGACGGGCTCGGCGCGCGGCTACGCGGCGGGCAGCTGGGTGACCGAGCCGGAGTTCGGGACGAGCTCGAACCAGCTGTTGCCGGGCGCCAGGCGGATGACCGCACCGGTGTCGTCGAGCAGGCGGATGGGCGCGGTGCGGTCGGACTTCGACCAGCTCGCATGCGAGATCCCGCCGCCCGACAGCACCCAGGCCTCGCCCCCGCCGATGAGCTCCGTCTTCGGCACACCGCCGTCGTTGGAGATCGGCACGCGCACGATCACGACGTTCGCCGCCGAGAGCTGCCCGCCGTTCGAGTCGAGGTCGACGTCGCCGTCCTGGAAGCGCAGCCACTTCGCCGAGGCGGCATCCCACCGCCAGGACGGATGCGCGGAGCCGCCGAGCACGAGGTCGACGCCCTGCGTCGGGGCACCCTCCCGCGCAGCCGTCGCCTGCTCGGCCCGGTCGGCGTAGGAGTACTGCTGCGGCGGCGGCGCGAGCTCGGCGTGCATCGCGATGAGCTCGGGCGCCTTCACGATCACGTTGTGCGGCGCCGCCTTGTTCTTCGTGCGGTACATGACATCCGCGGTGTCCTTCTGACCGTGGATGGCGTTGTACACGTTCGTCTGCTGCATGAGCGCGACGAAGCGCAGCTGGCCGCCCGAGTAGGCGACGATGCCCCCGAAGGGCGAGATGATGTCCGGATCCATCGGACGGATCGAGCGGATGGGCCCGATCTCGGCCGGCACGTGCGAGTGCCACACGGCGACGTAGCGGGTGAGGCCGCCCTCGACGAGCTCCTCGAAGACGAGGTCGGTCTGCTCGAGTCCCACCTGCGGTCGGGCGTCCCAGTGGTTGTCGATCTTCGCGGCGAGCGAGGGGTGGGCGAGGCTCGCCGGGTCGTCGACGACGACGCCCGTGAGCGGCGCGATGACGATCGGCGCGGGCGTCTCGTAGTCGGAGACGTATTCCGGCGTGGGGCTGGGCGTCGGGGTGGGGGTCGGCGTCTGGGCCGTGCAGCCCGCCGACACGGCGGCGAGCGCGACCAACACCGCGCCCGCGAGACCGCGGCGCCCCCTCAGCTGCATGGGGTCATGCTAGGGCGGCCGGTCCGCCCGGACCGGGCCATCTGCGGCGCGTCCGGCTCAGACCGGACGCACCGACTCGGCCTGGGGGCCCTTGGCGCCGGTGCCGACCTCGAAGGTCACCGCCTGGCCTTCCTCCAGCACCTTGTAGCCGGGCATGTCGATCGCCGAGTAGTGCACGAAGACATCCTGACCGCCGCCCTCCACGGTGATGAAGCCGAAACCCTTTTCGGCGTTGAACCACTTGACGGTGCCGTTGGTCATCGTGTTGCTCCCTGCTGCTGAACCCGCGCCGCCCCACCCGGTGTCGGGCGGCACATCGGCGATGGTAGCGAGCACGGCGGGGCCGTTCCGGCGCGAGGGGCGCCAAATGAGCCCTCGGCGGAAAGATTCAACGCAGATTAAACATCGGCGTAACACTGGGGCCCCGGACGGGCCCCGCGGGGTCTCAGCCGGCGGCCGGAGGCACGTAGTCCGAACCCAGCACGACGGTGATCGTGGCGGTCGGGAACGCATCCGAGAGCCGCACGTCGGCGGCGCCGATGAGCTGCATGATGCCGCGCGCGACGCCCTCGTACTCGGCCGAGCCGTAGTAGACGAACGTCTCGGTCTCGTCGGTCGCGGATGCCGCCGCCCGGCTCGGGTTCGGCCAGCCGGCCGCCGCGATCTGGTCGGCGGCGGTCGCGGAGAGCCCCTGGGTGGGGGTGCCGTTGAGCACCGAGATCGTGATGCCCTGCAGGAACGCGGGGTCGAGGGTGGCCGGATCGGTCACCGGGTCGGCCGTCTCGATCACCGTCGGGGTGGGGGTCGGCGTCTCGCTCGGCTGCGCGAAGATCGGCAGCTGGAACCGGGAGTCGAACGCCGCGAGCGCGAACAGGCCCACCACGACGAGCACGGCCGTCGCGAGCACGGCCCAGCCGAAGCCGATCCACCCGCGCCCGCGCTTGCCGGGGGCGCGGTGGGCGCCGACCCGGTCGGTGTCGCGGGGGAGATCGTCGAACTGGTCTCGGGGGAAGCTGGCCATCTACGGGGTCGGATCCTGGGGGTCGATGCGGAAGGTGCGGGATGCCCGGGCCGCGGCGCGCGCATCCCGGACGCGCTGCAACCGGCGCACGAGGAGCGGGTCGTGGCGCAGCGCGGCCGGCGAATCGATGATCGCCGACAGCATCTGATAGTACCGGGCGGGCGCCACGTCGAACTCCGCGCGGATCGCCGAGGCCTTCGCGCCCGACCGGGCCCCCCAGTCGCGTTCGAACTCGAGCACGCGCAGCTGCAGCTCGTCCACGCGCACCTCCATCCGAATCGGCGCCGCCATCCTAGGCACGCCGGCTCACGGCATCCCGACGACCCGCGGCGCCCTCGGGGAACTCCCGGGCGGGGCCCGATGTTGTATTCAGCGGGAGCCCGCACCGGGCGCCTACGATGACTGCGGAAAGGGAACGCGATGGGCTACAAGGTCACCAAGACGGACGAGCAGTGGCGCGAGGAGCTCGGCGACGACCGCTACCGCGTGCTGCGCAAGGCCGGCACCGAGCGGGCCTGGACGGGCGAGCTGCTCGACGAGCACCGCGCCGGCCTCTACACCTGTGCGGCGTGCGGCGCCGAGCTGTTCAAGAGCGGCACGAAGTTCGACTCGGGCTGCGGTTGGCCGAGCTTCTACGACTCGGTGAACCCGGATGCGGTGGAGCTGATCGAGGACCGCTCGCTCGGCATGGTGCGCACCGAGGTGCGCTGCGCCAACTGCGGCGGCCACCTGGGTCACGTCTTCGACGACGGCTTCGGCACCCCGACGGGGCTGCGCTACTGCATGAACTCGCTCTCCCTCGGCTTCCAGGCCGAGGGCGAGGCCGCCGAGCACTGAGCACGGTCGAGTACTGAGCATGGGCAAGAAGGGCACCGTCGCCGACGCGATGCTGCGGCGGCGGTCCCACTCCTCGGTGGGCGACAAGGCACCGGGCGACAAGGAGCTGCGCAAGCTGCTGGAGGCGGCCGGCACGGTCGCCGACCACGCGGCGCTGCACCCGTGGCGGGTCATCGCGATCCGCGGCGAGGCGCGCGAGCGCGTGGGCCGGGCGATCGCGGAGGCGACGGGCCAGGATGCGTCGAGCGGCATCGCGAAGAAGCCGCTGCGGGCGCCCCTGCTGCTCGCGGTCGTCGTGTCGCCCCGCCCGAGCATGAAGGTGCCCGACTGGGAGCAGGAGGCCACGGCATCCGGGGTCGCCCACGCGCTGAGCCTGCTGCTCGACGAGGCCGGCTGGGGCGTCATGTGGCGCACGGGCCTCTACACGCGTTCGGGCGCCGTGCACCGCGCGCACGAGCTGGCGCCGCACGAGCACCTGCTCGGCTGGCTCTACGTGGGTTCGAAGCCGGAGAAGAAGAGCGGCCGGCGCAAGCCGATCACCGCGAAGAAGCACCTGTCGAGTCTGTAGCGCGCCGCGCCCGCAGGTGCGTCGGGCGTCGGATGGCGGCCACCCCGACCGCCACCACCGCGAGCGCGGCACCGCCGACCGTCGCGAGGTCGAGCACCGCGCTGGCGACCGGGAACAGCGCATCGAGCAGCACGGCGGCCGTCAGCTGCCCGGCGATCGTCGCGAGCCCGAACAGCAGCACCCCCGTGAGCGGGACGATCGCGGCGCCGGCCGCGACGAACACGACGCCGATGGCGCCGCCCAGGTACAGCGCCGGGTCGGCGGGCAGCACGGGCCACGCCCCGATGACGGCCAGGTCCACCACGCCGGCGACGGCGAGCACGATCGTTCCGGCGAGGAAGCTCACCAGGGTCGCGGCGAGCACGGATTCGGCCCGTTGCCGGAGCTGGCCGTTGACGGCCTGCTGCCACGACACCCCGACGCCCGCCACGAGCGGGAGCAGCAGCAGCCACCACGGCGCATCGCCGCGCACCCGGTCGGAGACCGCCCAGACGACGGCGCCGATCGCCAACACGGCACCGAGCAGACGAGGTGCGGTGAGCGCCTTCGCGGGCATGGTGCCGATCCCGCGCCGATCGATGAGCAGCGAACCGACGGTCTGACCGCCGACGAGCGCGACCGTGAACAGCGCGACCCCGAGCACGGGGGCGACGAGGCCCTGCGAGGTCACCATGAGGGCGCCGGCGACGCCGCCGAACAGGAACCACGGCGACATGCTGCGATCGCGCACGGCCGAACAGATGCGGGCGAGACCCGCGCGGGCGTTCCGGCCGCCGAGCAGGGCGACGGCGCAGATGACGGTGCCGATCCCGAAGGAGATGCACGCGGCGATCACCGCACCGCCCAGCTCGACGGCGAGTTCTCCGTTGAGGCGGGCCTGCACGGCGATGAGCGCCCCGGAGACGATCGCGCCGAGCAGCGCCGCGGTGGTGACGAGGGGGCGCAGCGCGTGCTCGTGCGTCATGACCCTCCGTCCGGTGGAGCCTCCTGTCGGATTCGAACCGACGACCCTCGCTTTACAAGAGCGATGCTCTGGCCGACTGAGCTAAGGAGGCGCGCTGCCAGCAAGCCTACGGCGCCGGGGTCTCCGTCGGCGTCGGCGTGGGTGTCGGCGTGCCCGTGTACTGGTCGCCCGAGGCGTCGGTCACGAAGAGGGCGAGCTCCTTCGGGTCGAAGTCCTTCGTGTAGCTGAACTTCTTGCCGTCGACGATGATCGTGGGCGCCGTCGTGATGGCGGGGATGTCGGCGCCGGGGATGGGCCCGTTGAGGGCGCGCAGGGTCGCGGCCTGCACCCACGCCGAGAAGCTCTTCTTCTGGATGCAGGTGGTCACCTTGGCGATGCTGCCGACGCCCGACTGGCGGGCGCGGTCGACGAGCTGCTCGTCGGTGAGTCCCTCGGTGCCCTCCTCCGGCTGGTCGGTGAAGAGCGCGTCGTGGAAGTCGAAGAAGGAGTCGGGCGAGTACTCGGCCACGCAGGCGGCGGCGTTCGCGGCGCGCAGCGAGTACTGGGTGCCGGCCGACTTGGTGGTGAGCAGCGCGATGGGGTGGATCTCGAGGGTCGCGGCCCCCGTGCTCACCCACTGGCGCAGCTGGTCGGCGTTGTTCTGCTCGAAGGTGCCGCACGTGGCGCACAGGTAGTCGACGTAGAGCTGGATGTCGATGACGCCGTCGGCGTTGGACTTGGAGGCGACCGGCGTGGTGTTGGGCTGCACGCCACCCGTGCGCACGGCCTTCAGCTCCTCGCCGATCTTGATGCCGTCGCTGGCCATGTTGAGCGGGCCGCGGGCCGGCGACTGGTTCATGGTGATGAGGGTGACGGCGACGATGCCGAGCACGACGAGGGTCCCGCCGAGCACGCTCAGGTAGACGGTGGCGCGGCGGCGGCGCTCCTTCTTCTTGTGGAGCTCGCGCAGTTCCCGGGCGCGCTCCTTCGCGGCCTCCCGGGCTTCACTGCCTCCGGGCTCCGGGCGATCGGACTCGCCGTACGTCATCGATCCTCGTTCTCGGGTGTGGGGAGCGCGCTCCGGCAGGATACGGTGCGCGCGCGAGCGGCGCCAAACCGCGCGGGCTCCCCCCGATGGTAGGAAGCCAATCTGGGAAGCGTCCGGACGGACGCTGAAGGCGGGCGCCGCGTCACGCTGTGTCATACTGGGCGGGATCGTCGGCACCGCTGCCGGCGGTCTTCCATTCACTACGGATCGTCCGGCACGTACCTGCCGGTGAAGGAGAACGATTAGTCATGGCATCCGTCACTTTCGACAAGGCCACCCGCATCTATCCCGGTTCGACCCGCCCCGCGGTCGACGCGATCGACCTGGCGGTCGACGACGGCGAGTTCCTCGTCCTCGTCGGACCCTCCGGCTGCGGCAAGTCCACGACCCTGCGCATGCTCGCCGGCCTCGAAGAGGTCAACGACGGCCGCATCCTGATCGGCGACCGCGACGTCACCGACGTGCCGCCGAAGGACCGCGACATCGCGATGGTCTTCCAGAACTACGCCCTCTACCCGCACATGACGGTGGCCGAGAACATGGGCTTCGCGCTCAAGATCGCCGGCGTCGGCAAGGAGGAGCGCGCCGCCCGCGTGCTCGAGGCCGCCAAGCTGCTCGACCTCGAGCCCTACCTCGGCCGCAAGCCCAAGGCCCTCTCGGGTGGTCAGCGTCAGCGCGTCGCCATGGGCCGCGCCATCGTGCGTCAGCCCCAGGTGTTCCTCATGGACGAGCCGCTGTCGAACCTCGACGCGAAGCTGCGCGTGCAGACGCGTACGCAGATCGCGTCGCTGCAGCGTCGTCTCGGCGTCACCACCGTCTACGTGACCCACGACCAGACCGAGGCCCTCACCATGGGCGACCGCATCGCGGTGCTCAAGGACGGCATCCTGCAGCAGGTCGGCTCGCCGCGCGACCTCTACGAGACCCCGTCGAACGTCTTCGTCGCCGGCTTCATCGGCTCGCCCGCCATGAACCTGTTCCAGGCGGACGTCGTCGACGGCGGCGTGCGCTTCGGCACCGCGGTGACGCCGGTCGAGCGCGACGTGCTCGCGCAGGCCAAGAACGGCAAGGCGATCGTGGGCGTGCGCCCCGAGGACGTGGCGATCTCGAAGTCGGGCGATGGCCTGACGGTCGAGGTCGACGTCGTCGAGGAGCTCGGCGCCGACGGCTACCTCTACGGTCACACCGACGTGGACGGCCACCGTGTCGACATCATCGCGCGCGTCGACGGCCGCAACCACCCGGACGCCGGCGAGAAGGTCGTCGTGTCGCCCGTTCCGAAGCACGTGCACGTGTTCGACGTCGAGTCGGGTGAGCGCCTCAACGCCGCCCCGATCGGCTCCTCGGCGCTCGCGTAAGCATCCGCTCCACACGGAGGCCGCATCCCTCGGGGTGCGGCCTCCGTCGTTTGTGTCAAACGCTGCAGCGCTTGTCTTCCCGCGCCGGCAGTTGCTGCAACCCGGGGCCGAGCGCTACAGCGTTTGTGAATAGGCTCGGAGCGTGAGCTCCAGCCTGTCGATCACTTCCGCCGTGCCCGACCCGGCACTCCTCGACCTGCCGTGGGGGCTGCCGCTCGAGCTGTGGCCGGATGAGACGATCGCCGCGCTGCCGAAGGGCATCTCGCGGCACCTCGTGCGCTTCGTGCACCTCGAGGGCTTCGTGGTCGCCATCAAGGAGACCTCGGCCGAGCTGGCCCGCCGCGAGTACGAGATGCTGCGCACCCTGCAGCGCATCGACATCCCGTGCGTCGAACCGGTCGCGGTCGTCACGGGCCGCGTCTCGCCTGACGGCGAGGAGCTCTCGCCCGCGCTCGTCACGCGCCACCTCAAGTTCTCGCTGCCCTACCGCGCCCTCTACTCGCAGGCGCTGCGCCCCGACACCGCCACGCGCCTCGTCGACGCGCTCGCGCTGCTGCTCGCCCGGCTGCACATCATCGGCTTCTTCTGGGGCGACGTCTCGCTCTCGAACACCCTGTTCCGCCGGGATGCGGGCGCCTTCGCCGCCTACCTCGTGGATGCCGAGACCGGCAAGCTCTACGACGGCGGGCTCTCGAACGGGCAGCGCGAGAACGACCTCGAGATCGCGCGCGTCAACATCGCGGGCGAGCTGCTCGACCTGCAGTCCGGCGGTCGCCTCGACGAGGCCGTCGACCCGGTCGAGATCGCCGACGGCATCGTCGCCGCGTACCGCTCGCTGTGGCGCGAGCTCACGGCATCCGAGACGTTCCCCGAGGCGGAGCGCTGGCGCATCCGCGAGCGCGTGGAGCGCCTCAACGACCTTGGCTTCGACATCGAGGAGCTGTCGATCCGCCGCGGCGACGACGGCACGAGCGTGCGCATCCAGCCCAAGGTCGTGGATGCCGGGCACCACTCGCGGCGGCTGCTGCGGCTCACCGGCCTCGACGCGGGCGAGAACCAGGCCCGCCGCCTGCTCAACGACCTCGACGCCTACCGTGCCACCCGCAAGCGCGCCGACGAGGACGAGGAGATGGTGGCACATGAGTGGCTCGTGAAGGTGTTCGAGCCGGTCATCCGCTCGATCCCCAAGGAGCTGCGCGGCAAGCTCGAGCCCGCCGAGGTGTTCCACCAGCTGCTCGACCACCGCTGGTACCTCTCGCAGGAGCAGAACCGCAACGTGCCGCTCGCGGAGGCGCTCACCTCCTACGTCGACACCGTGCTGCGCCACCGCCGCGACGAGATGACGGTCGTGGGGCCGGCGACCTCGGCGATCACCCTGCCGATCGCCGTCGTCGACGACGGCGAAGAGGACTGGAGGGCGAAGGTCTGATGAGCGAGCTGCCCGAGTACACGGTCGCCGATCTGGAGCGCGAGGAGGCGTTCGACGTGCCGTCGTTCACGAACGACGACGCCGTCGACCTGGGCCTCGCGGCCGTCGAGGTGATCGACGAGCGCGGTCTCGACCTCGCGGTGCGCATCGTGCTGCGCGGCGACGTGGTCTTCCAGGCCAAGCTCGGCGCATCCGGGCCCGGCAACGACCCGTGGCTCGCCGGCAAGGCCGCCGTCGCCGCGCGCTTCGGCGAGCCCTCGCTGCTCGTGCGCCGCCGTCACGAGGAGGCGGGCACCGAGTTCCAGCCCGCGGATGACGGGGAACGCGCCCACGGCGGCGCGATCCCCCTCTTCGTCGCGGGCGAGCTCGTCGGCACGATCACGACCTCGGGCGAGCCCGACGTCGTCGACCACGCGACCGCCGCGGAGGCGCTCCGCCGCTACGCGGTCGCGCGGAGCTTCGCCACCTCGTAGAGGGCGACCGAGACGGCGATGCCGGCGTTGAGCGACTCGGTGTCGGAGGAGATCGGGATCGACACGATCGCGTCGCACGTCTCGGTGACGAGCCGCGAGAGGCCCTTGCCCTCCGAGCCGACGACGATCACGATGGGGCGCTCGGCGAAGCCGATGCCGGGCAGCGACACGTCGCCGCCGCCGTCGAGCCCGAGCACGAAGAGCCCCTCCTTCTTGAGGGTCTGCAGCGTCTGCGTGAGGTTCGCGGCCATCGCGACGGGCACGCGCACGGCGGCGCCCGCCGAAGTCTTCCAGGCGGATGCCGTCATCCCCACCGAGCGCCGCTGCGGCACGATCACGCCGTGCGCGCCGAAGGCGCCCGCCGAGCGGATGATGGCGCCCAGGTTGCGCGGGTCGGTCACCCCGTCGAGGGCGACGATGAGCGGCGGCCGACCGGTCTGGTGGGCGCGCTCCACGAGGTCGAGCGGGTGCGCGTACTCGTACGGCGGCACCTTGAGCGCGAGCCCCTGGTGCACGGCGTCGTGGCCGCTCATCCGGTCGAGCTCGGGTCGCATCACCTCGAGCACGGGGATGCCGCGCTTGGTCGCGATCGACAGCGCCTCCTTGACGCGGTCGTCCATCTCGACGCGCGCCGCGACGTAGAGGGTCGTGGCGGGGATGCGGGCGCGCAGCGCCTCGAGCACCGAGTTGCGTCCCGTGACGAGCTCGCCCTCATCCGCCTTCTTGGCGCGCGGGGGGCGCTTGGTGCCGTCTCCCGACTTGCCGTGGCGGGCGCGCGCCGCCTCGAGGCGGTCGTTCGCGGCCTTGCGCTTGCCGGCGACGTGCCAGCTGCGGTCCTCGGCCTTCGGGGTCGGCCCCTTGCCCTCGAGCGCCTTGCGCCCGTGGCCGCCCGTGCCCGTGGTCGCGCCCTTCTTCGACTTGCGCGCGCCCGGGCGTCCCGGCTTCGCCATCAGCGGCTCCCCTGTCTCGGTGTCATGGTCATGCGAGGCTCCAGCGGGCACCCGCGGGTGTGTCGTCGATCGCGATGCCCGCCGTGGCGAGCTCGTCGCGGATGCGGTCGGCGGCCGCGAAGTCCTTCGCGGCTCGGGCGGCGGCCCGGTCGGCGAGCAGTTTCTCGACGAGCGCGCCGAGCGCGATCTCGGATGCGGCCGATCCGCCCTGCCGCCACTCGGCCGCGGTCGGGTCGACGCCGAGCACGCCCGTCATCGCGAGCACCTGCTCGCGCGCGAGTGCGACGGAGGCGAAGTCGCCCGCGTCGAGCGCGGTGTTGCCGGCGCGCACGGTCTCGTGCAGCACGCCGAGCGCCTGCGGCACCCCGAGGTCGTCGTCCATGGCCGCCGCGAACGCATCCGGCACCCGGCCGTCGCCGGGGCCCGCCACCCGGGCCGCCTCGAGGGCGCGCTCGGCGCGCTCGAGGAACCCGGCGATGCGGTCGAGCGCCGCCTCTGCCTCCTCGAGGGCGCCGGGGTGGTAGTCGATGACCGAGCGGTAGTGGGCGCTCGCGAGGTAGTAGCGCACGACGACGGGCGGGGCGAGCGCGAGGAACTCGGCCGCGTAGATCGAGTTGCCGAGCGACTTCGACATCTTCTGGCCCTCGACCATGACGATGCCGTTGTGCACCCAGTAGCGCGCGAAGGCGTCGCCCGCGGCGGTCGACTGGGCGAGCTCGTTCTCGTGGTGCGGGAAGCGCAGGTCGAGCCCGCCGCCGTGGATGTCGAACTCGGCTCCGAGGTAGCGCTTCGACATCGCCGAGCACTCGATGTGCCACCCGGGGCGTCCCGCGCCCCACGGCGAGTTCCAGGACGCCGACTCCGGCTCCTCGGGCTTCGACCCCTTCCAGAGCGCGAAGTCGCGCGGGTCGCGCTTGCCGCGGGTGGCGGCATCCGGCGAGTCGGCCATGTCGGCGAGCTTCTGCCGCGTGAGCTCCCCGTAGGCCGCCCAGGTGCGCACGTCGAAGTAGACGTCGCCCGTGCCGTCGTCGGCGACGTAGGCGTGACCACGCTCGATGAGGGTCTCGATGAGCTCCTGCATCTGCGGGATGCTCGCGGTGGCGCGCGGCTCGTAGCTCGGCGGCAGGATGCCGATGGCGCGGTAGCCGGCCGTGAACTCGAGTTCGACCCGGTAGGCGACCGCCCACCAGGGCTCGCGCTCGGAGGCGTTGGCGAGCACTTTGTCGTCGATGTCGGTGACGTTGCGCACGAAGGTGACGTCGTAGCCGCGGTAGGCGAACCAGCGCCGCCACAGGTCGTAGGCGAGCGCGGAGCGCAGGTGGCCGACGTGCGGCGAGGACTGCACGGTGGGCCCGCAGACGTACATGCCCACCCGGCCGGGCTCGAGCGGCGCGAAGTCGCGGAGCGCCTGGGCGCGGCTGTCGTACAGGCGGATCGTCACCCGGCGAGTTTACCGGCGCGCCGTCGCCTCCCCGCAGCCCGGGTCGACATCCGCGCGAGAGATCGATAAGGTTAGCCTTACCTGAGTCACTCGCGATGGTGCGCGTCGCGTGACCCGATCACATCCCAACCACGGAGATTCGCTCTTGTCGTACGCGCCTGCCCGCGCGCGCTCCCGCGCGCCCTGGATCGCCATCCTGCTCGTCCCGCTGCTCGCCCTCGCGAGCGTGCTCGTGCCCACCGCCCCCGCATCCGCCGCCCCCGGCGACGTCGCAGCCGCCACCTTGCAGTGGGGCTTCAAGCAGAGCTTCCGCAACTACCTCACCGGCCCGATCGCCCACGGCCACGTCACGGCGACCGACGTCGATACCGCGACGCCCTACGGCTGGTCGGGCGGCACGGGCGCGGCCTCCGGCGGCACCGGTACGGTCGCCTACCCCGGCACCCTGCAGTTCCAGGGGCACGAGGCGACCGGGGTGCCCGCGGGCGAGTACGCCCTCGACGTCACGATCACCGACATGCGCGTGCGCGTGACCTCGGCGACCACCGCCGAACTCCAGGCGGATGTCGTCTCGCGCAGCATGAGCACGCTCTCGTTCGAGACGTACACGGATGTCGTGCTCGCGACCCTCGACCTCTCGGCCGGCACGAACGCCTCGACCGCGACCACCGTCGCCTACACGGCCGTGCCCGCCGCGCTCACGGCGGCAGGGGCACCGGCCTTCGCCGGCTTCTACGCCGCCGGCACCGCCCTCGACCCGGTCTCCTTCAGCTGGCCCGTCGAGCAGGCACCCGTCGTGCCGACGCTCGCGGTCGACGTGACGACGGCCACCGAGGCCGACGGCCTCACCGTCTCGGTCGCCGCCACCGACTTCGAGGGCATCAGCGCGAGCTACGTCTCGCTCATCGAGAAGGGCAGCGACACCGCCTTCGTCGGAGCCGCGGCCCAGGTCGCCGTCGTCGACGGCGCGTTCGCCCAGACCCTCACCGCCCCCGCGGCATCCCTCGACAAGACCAAGCAGTACGAGGTGATCGCCTGGAAGACCCGGAGCTACCCCGGGCCGAGCACCACCTTCGCCCGCGCCGACGTGACCCTCAGCGAGGCACAGTGGGACGCGCTGATCCCGCCGGTGCCCACCCTCGCCGTCGCGGTCACCTCCGCCACGCAGGCCGACGGCGTGACCGTCTCGGTCACCGCCACCGACTTCGACGGCATCAGCGCGAGCTACGTCTCGCTCATCGAGAAGGGCAGCGACACCGCCTTCGTCGGAGCCGCGGCCCAGGTCGCCGTCGTCGACGGTGCGTTCACCCAGACCCTCACGGCGCCCACGGCATCCCTCGACAAGACCAAGCAGTACGAGGTCATCGCCTGGAAGACCCGCAGCTACCCCGGCCCCACCACCACCTACGACCGCGCCGACGTGGTCCTCACCGAGGAGCAGTGGAACGCCGTCTTCCCGGCCCCCGCCGCGCTCACCCCGACCGTGACCGCGGCGGGCACGACGGGCGGACTCACCGTCTCCGTCGCCGGAGCCGCATTCGGCGACGTCACCGCGAGCTACCTCTCGATCATCGAGAAGGGCAGCGAGTACAACTACATCGGCGCCCCCGCGCAGGTGGCGGTCGTCGACGGCGCCTTCACGCAGGAGCTCACGGCGCCCACGGCATCCCTCGACAAGACCAAGCAGTACGAGGTCATCGCCTGGAAGACCCGCAGCAACCCGAGTGCCGCCACGATCTACGCGCGCGCCGACATCGCCGTGACGACGAGCCAGTGGGATGCGGTGTTCCCGCCGGTCGTGCTCAACCCGACCCCCGTCGCGGGCAGCCTCAGCTGGGGCGTGAAGGCGAGCTTCCGCTCGTACGTCACGGGCCCCATCGCGCACGGCACCATCTCGACGACGGGCGCGACGGCCGGAACCGGCGGCTACGTCTTCCCGCAGTCGGGTGCGGCGCAGCTCACGAACGGCACCGGCACGGTCGCCTACTCGGGTTCGGTGCGGTTCACCGGTCACGACGGCGTGCTCGACCTGCGCCTGTCCGACCCGCAGGTGCGCATCGACTCGGCCACCGCGGGCACGCTGCTCGTGCGGGTGAACGGCGGCTCGCACGTCGCCTTCGCGACCCTGGCGCTCGGTTCGGCCACGAAGACGACGGATGCCACGGGCGCCGTGCGGTACGCGGGCGCCCCCGCGACGATCACGGCATCCGGAGCCGGCGCCTTCTCCCTCGAGGGCTCGACGTTCTACCCGGCGGGCACGGCACTCGACCCGGTGACCTTCGTCGTCGGATCCGCCGGCAGCGCCTCGAGCGGCACGGTCGTCGTGGCGTCCGCCGCCCCGGCCACGCCGACGAACACCCCCGCCGCGGCCCCGCCCGCCACGACCGGCATCACCGTCACCGACGGCGAGCCGGGCGAGGGCGGCGAGCTCACCGCGGAGGCCGACGGCTTCCAGCCGAACGAGACCGGTATCCTCGTGGTGATCTACTCGACCCCCACGGTGCTCGCCGAGAACGCGACGGCGGATGCGGACGGCCGCGTCAGCTGGACCGGCACCCTGCCGCGCGGCCTCACCGGGCAGCACACGCTCACCTTCCAGGGCTCCGTCGACCGCGGCATCGTGCTGAACATCGCGGCCGCGAGCACCCTGCCGTGCACGGCATCCGACGCGAGCCTCGTGTGGGGTTTCAAGGAGAGCTTCCGCGCCTACATCGACGGCTCGATCGCGAACGGCGAGTGGACGACCGAGGGCGACGTCGCCTACGCGACGCCCGTGTTCACCTGGACCGGCGGCAGCGGCGGTGCCGACGAGGACGGCGCGCTCGACGTGCAGTACTCGGGCTCGGTGCGCTTCACGGGTCACGGCGGCGTGCTCGACACGACGGTCGCGAACCCGCGCGTCGTGATCGACGGCGACCGCGCCGTGCTGCTGCTCGACGTCACAGGCACGACGCAGGAGGGCGAGGCCGTCTCCCAGACGGCCGTCGAGTTCGCCGAGCTCGACCTCTCGGGCGTCGAGCGCACGGTCGAGGGCGACGAGGTGACGTGGGCCGACATCCCCGCGACGCTCACCGCCGCGGGGGCCGCCGCGTTCGGCACCTACCCCGAGGGCGAGGAGCTCGACCCGGTGACGATCACCGCGACCGTCGAGAGCGGATGCGTCGAGACCGCGGTCGACGAGCCGACCGCCGAGGCGACGGACGACGACCTCGCCCCCGAGCAGACCGCATCCGCGGGCTGGCCGCTCTGGGCGACCGTGCTGCTCATCGCCCTGCTCGCCGCCGCGATCGTCACCGCGGCCGTCATCCTGGTGCGTCGCCGCCGCGGCTGACGCACCACCGACTCCGCCCGTCCGGCCCCCGGCGCACCCGGGACCGGACGGGCGGCTCTGTGTTCTCGGTCAAACGCTGCAGCGCTTCGCCCCGCGCGCCTGCATTTCGACCCGCGCCAGGCCGAACGCTGCAGCGTTTGACCAGGATCAGCGGGTGAGGAGGGCGGTGGCGACGGCGAGGAGGCCCTCGCCGCGGCCCGTGAAGCCGAGACCGTCGGAGGTCGTGGCGGCGACGCTCACGGGGGCGCCGACCAGCTCGCCGAGGTGCGCCTCGAGCTCCATGCGGCGGGCGGCGAGCCGGGGCCGGTTGGCGACCACCTGCACCGCGACGTTGCCCACCGTGAAGCCCGCGCCGGCCACGAGCGCGAGCGTCTCGCGCAGGAAGATGCCGCTGGCGGCATCCGCGAACCGCGGGTCGGCCGAACCGAAGCGCGAACCGAGGTCGCCGAGCCCGGCGGCCGAGAGCAGGGCGTCGCAGATCGCGTGGATGACGGCGTCGCCGTCCGAGTGCCCGTCGAGTCCCGGCTCGTCGGGGAAGTACACGCCGCCGAGCCAGAGCGGCACCGCCTCGTCGTAGCGGTGCACGTCGACGCCGACCCCGGTGCGGATGCGCGAGCCGCCGTCGAGCAGCTGCTCGGCGCGGTTCAGATCCCACGGGGTCGTGATCTTGAAGGCGCGCGGCTCGCCGGGCACCGTGACGACCGCACCGCCCGCGGCGGCGAAGAGCGCGGCGTCGTCGGTGAAGTCCTCGGTCGCCGCCGCGTAGGCGGCCTCGAGCGCGGCACGCGGGAACCCCTGCGGCGTCTGCACGTGCACGAGGTCGCTGCGGTCGACCGCACCCACCACGCGCTCCCCCTCGACCCGCTTGACGGTGTCGATCACGGGCAGCGCGGGGATGACGCCCGCCTCGCCGCCCTGCAGCACGGCGTGGGCGACCCGGTCGATGAGCGCGCTCGGCGCGAGGGCGCGTGCCGCGTCGTGCACGAGCACCGCCTGCACGCCCTCGGCGAGCGCCGCGAGCCCCGCCACGACCGACTGCTGGCGCGTCTCGCCGCCCGCGACGACCGTGAGGTGCTCGGATGCCGCCCCCGCGACATGCTCGCCGATCGCCCGGGCGCGCGCGAGCAGCGCGGCCGGCGCGACGACGATCACCTGCGCCGGTTCGACCGACGCGAACACCCCGCGCAGGGCGTGCTCGAGGATCGTCGCGCCGTGCAGCTGCACGAACGCCTTCGGCTCCTCGCGCCCGAGACGCGTGCCGCCGCCCGCGGCGACGACGACGACGGCCAGGCGCACGGCATCCGGGGTCGGAGTCATGCGACGAGCCTACGGGGGGGCTAGGAGGCGAGGACCTCGTCGAGGACGGTCGACGCCTTCTCCTCGTCGGTCTTCTCGGCGAGCGCGAGCTCG
Organism: Protaetiibacter intestinalis; assembly: GCF_003627075.1. Taxonomy (NCBI): domain Bacteria; kingdom Bacillati; phylum Actinomycetota; class Actinomycetes; order Micrococcales; family Microbacteriaceae; genus Protaetiibacter; species Protaetiibacter intestinalis. The sequence goes on from NZ_CP032630.1 coordinate 736,734, forward strand.
GAGATGAGGATCTGGCGCGCCTTCGCGAGCATGCGCTTCTCACCGGCCGAGAGGCCGCGGTCCTGGTCGCGGCGCCACAGGTCGCGCACGACCTCGGAGACCTTGATGACATCGCCCGAGGCGAGCTTCTCGAGGTTGGCCTTGTAGCGGCGACTCCAGTTGGTGGGCTCCTCCGTGAAGGGGGCGCGGAGCACCTCGAAGACCTTGTCGAGGCCCTCCTTGCCGATCACGTCGCGCACGCCGACGAGGTCGACGTTCTCCGCCGGCACCTCGATGATGAGGTCGCCCTGGGTGACGTTGAGCTTCAGGTACTTCTTGGTCTCACCCTTGATGACCCGGTCCTTCACCTCGATGATGGTTGCCGCACCGTGATGGGGGTAAACGACGGTTTCGCCGACCTCGAAGAGCATGGAGTTGTTCCTTCCGCAGACCTCTCATTCTAACACGGCACCCCGGATGCGGGCCCGGCCGGGCACGGGCCGCTCCGCCGAGCGGGTACGCTGGGAGGGCTCGTCGTCTGATCGCCTGGAGGATTCCGTGAGAGCACGTGCCGTGGCCGCCATCGCCCTGAGCGGAGCGCTCGCCCTCGGCCTGGCAGGGTGCAACTTCGTCACCCCGCCCGCGACGACGACGCCCTACGACCCGAGCGACGGCATCAACTTCACGGTCGGCGACCTCAAGCTGCGCAACGTGCTCGTCATCACCGACGACGGCGAGACCGGCAGCTTCGTGGCGGTCGCCGTCAACACGACCGACGACGACATCCCGTTCCTCGTGCAGTGGCAGACCGACGGCGAGTGGAACCAGGTGGCGCTCGTCGCGGAGGCCGACGCGAGCACCGCGTTCGGCTGGGGCGACGGGCAGCGCGTCAACCTCGACAACCTCGGGGTGGCGCCGGGCGGCCTGCTCGACACCGTCATCCACGTCGCCGACGACCAGCGCGGCGAGCAGATCCCCGTGCTCGACGCGGCGTTCCCGGAGTACGGCGACTCGCTGCCGACCCCGACCCCGACGCCCACTCCGACGCCGACGCCCACCGCGACGCCGGCCCCGTAGCCCGGCTCAGTTCTCGAAGCGGTAGCCGAGGCCGCGCACCGTGACGAGCAGCTGCGGCTGCGAGGGGTCGGGCTCGATCTTGGCCCGGATGCGCTTGATGTGCACGTCGAGCGTCTTGGTGTCGCCGAAGTAGTCGGATCCCCAGATCCGGTCGATGAGCTGACCGCGCGTGAGCACGCGTCCCGCGTTGCGCAGCAGGAACTCCAGCAGCTCGAATTCCTTGAGCGGCATGGACACCTCGGCGCCGTCGACCATGACCGCGTGACGCTCGATGTCCATCCGCACCGGCCCCGCCTCGAGCACCGCGTCGAGCTCCTCGACGGGCGCCTCCACGTGCCGGCGCAGCACGGCGCGGATGCGGGCCAGCAGCTCTCGGCTCGAGTACGGCTTGGTGACGTAGTCGTCGGCGCCGAGCTCGAGGCCGACGACGATGTCGACCTCGGAGTCCTTCGCGGTCAGCATGATGATCGGCACGCTCGAGCGGTTGCGCAGCTCACGGCACACCTCGGTGCCGGGCAGCCCCGGCAGCATGAGGTCGAGCAGCACGAGGTCGGCGCCCGCGCGGTCGAACTCGGCGAGCGCCGCGCGGCCGTCGCCGGCGATGACCGTCTCGTAGCCCTCCCGCCGCAGCAGGAACGCGAGCGGCTCCGAGAGCGAGGGCTCGTCTTCGACGATGAGGATTCGGGTCACGGACGGGCTCCACGGCTGGGGACGGCCGGCGCAGGTGCTGCCTCCGGCAGGCGGATGGTGAACGTCGAGCCGCGCCCCTGCTGCGACCACACCCGCACGTCGCCCCCGTGGTTCTGCACCACGTGCTTGACGATCGAGAGGCCGAGGCCGGTGCCGCCGGTCTGGCGGCTGCGGGCGGAGTCGACGCGGAAGAAGCGCTCGAAGACGCGGTCGCGCTCCGACTCGGGGATGCCGACCCCCTGATCCGCGACGGCGATCTCGATCGCGCCGTCGCGGCGGCTGACGCCGACGCCGACGCGCGTGCCGTCGGGCGAGTACTGGATGGCGTTGGCGATGAGGTTGTGCACGGCGGTCACGAGCATCGACTCGTTTCCCCAGACGACCGCGTCGGGCTCGGCCTGGGCGACGATCGTGATGCGGTGCGACTCGGCGGCGACGCGGTTCGCGTCGACCGCCTGGGCGACGATCGTGTCGATCTTCACGCGGTCGGCGTTCTCGAGCGCGTCGGCCGCCTGCAGGCGGCTCAGCTCGATGATCTCGTGGGTGAGGCTGCGCAGCCGCTCGGCCTCGATCGTGAGCCGATCGGCGAAACGGCGCACCTCATCCGGTTCGTCGGCGGCCAGCTCGAGGGCCTCGGCGAGCAGGCCGATCGCGCCGATCGGCGTCTTCAGCTCGTGGGAGATGTTGGCGACGAAGTCGCGGCGCACGTCCTCGAGGCGGTGCGCCTCGGTGCGGTCGTCGGCGAGCAGCAGCACGAAGCGCGCGCCGAGCGGCGCCGCGCGCACGAGCAGGTGCACCTGGGCGTCGCCGTAGGGACCACGCGGCAGCTGGAGCTCCTCGTTGGCCGCGGTGCCCTCGTGACGCACCCGGTCGACGAGCTCGACGAGCTCGGGGTGCGCGAGGGCGTGGTTCCAGACGAGGCCGAGCGCCACCGCCGCCGTCGAGCACGTGACGACGCTGTTGGAGGAGTCGAGCACGATGCCGGCCGACTCGAGCGCGTCGATGACCTCCTCGACCCCGTCGGGCACGGAGGGCGTCACCACGGCGGCCGCACGCTGGCCGCGCGCGTGCGCGGCGACGACGGCGGCGGTGCCACCGACCCCCACCGCCAACCCGAAGCCCAGGGCAGCGGGCACGAGCCATGCCGCGTCCATGCGACTAGATTAGGGCGGGCCCGCACGGGTGAACGGCGGGTGCGCGAGGTCTCGACATCCCTTAGGTGGATGTTCACGACCAGGACACCGCCCGTTCACCTTCCCGCGACACCGTGTCCGATGCGGGCCGATGCGCCATCCGGTGCCCTGTGCCCGCGACGAGGCCGACCCGGGGTCGGCGAGGAAGGATCGGAATCGATGCGCGAGGTGTTCCAGCAGGAGCTGCGTGAGGTGCAGGAGCGCCTCGTGGAGATCTCCACCCTCGTCGGCGACTCGATCGAGAAGGCCACCCGCGCCTTCAACGAGTCGGACGTCTCGCTCGCCGAGACGGTGATCGAGGACGACCGCCGCATCGACGCCCTCGCGGCCGAGCTCGACGAGCTCGCGATCACGATCCTGGCCCGGCAGCAGCCGGTCGCGCGCGACCTGCGCATCGTGGTGAGCGCGCTGCGGATCTCGGCCTCGCTCGAGCGGATGGGCGACATGGCCGAGCACATCGCGCAGCTCGCGCGCTACCGCTTCCCCGAGAAGGTCGTGCCGAAGGGCCTGCGCGGCACCTTTCGCGAGATGGGCGCCCTCGACGTCGAGATCGCGCGCAAGCTCACCGAGCTGCTCGCCACCGAGGACCCGGCGATCGCCGAGCACATCCGCAACGAGGACGACAAGGTCGACGCGCTGCACCTCGCGGTGTTCGACAAGGTGCTCGGCGAGACGTGGAAGGGCGAGACCGCCGACACGGTCGACGCGACCCTGGCATCCCGCTACCACGAGCGCTTCGCCGACCACGCCGTCTCGATCGCCAAGAAGGTGCAGTACCTCGCCACCGGCGACTGGACCTGAGTCTCAGCTCCCGGCGGCCGCGGCCTTGCGCGCCGCGAACTCCTTGTTCAGCCGCAGGTAGCGGCGCAGGCCGCTGAACGGCACGGCGCGCGGCCAGTCCTCGCTGCGGAAGTAGGCATCCGTGCCGCCGTCGACGAACACGACGCTGCCCGCCATGAACTCGGCGGCGGGCCCGAGCAGGAACACCACCCAGTCGGCGAGCTGCTCGGCGTCGCCGAGGTGCCCGACCGGGATCGGGAACGCCTCGATCGCCCCGCGCTGGTGCGGGTCGTCGAGCTGCGCCTGCAGCAGCGGGGTGAGGATGGCGCCGGGCGCGATCGCGTTGAGGCGGATGCCGGCGCCGGCCCACTCCGGGCGCACGGCCGCGCGGCGGAGCCACCGGGTGACGGCGATCTTCGAGCCCGCGTAGACCATCGCCGAGGCGTTGTCCTTGAAGAGCCGGGTCGCGGCGACCGCCTTCTTGGCGTCCCCGGCGAGGAAGGCGGCGATCGTCCGCTTCGGCACGACCGGCACGGTGGTCGAGGAGTTCGACGAGAACACGACGACGCGCGAGGAGCCCGCGGCGGCGAGCGCCGGCCGCCACGCCTCGAGCAGCTCGACGACGCCGAAGTAGTTGACCTCGGCGATGAGCAGCTCGCGGCCGGGGTGCGGCCCGAGGCCCGCGGCGAGCACGGCGCCGTCGAGCCGGCCGTCGGCCCGCGCGACGACCGCCTTCGCGGCGGCGGCGCGGCCCTCGGCCGTCGAGAGGTCGGCGACGACCTCCGCGTCCTTCAGGTCGACGCCGATGACGGTGTGGCCGGCGGCGCGCAGCTTGTCGGCGGTCGCCTTGCCCATTCCGGATGCGGATCCGGTGACGGCGTAGGTGCTCATGGGGTTCCTCCGTGGGTGTCGGGTCGGGCTTCGACGGCGTCGGCGAAGCGGTGGAGCAGGGCGGCGAATCGCTCGCGGTCGGCCTCCGTCCAGTCCGCGAGCAGTCGGCGCATGAGCGCGTCGCCGGCCGAGAACAGGTTCCGCGCCGACGCGCGCCCGGCATCCGTCAGCACGACGAGCGTGGCGCGTGCGTCGAGCGGATCCGGGGTCCGGTGGGCGAGCCCCGCGGCGGCGAGGCTCTCGAGCAGGCGGCTCGTGGCGGCCGGCGAGGTGTCGAGCAGCCCGGCCAGCGCCGAGGGACGCTGGGGTCCGCGCGCCGCGAGCGCGTAGATCAGGCGGATGGCGCGCTCGTCGTCGGGGATGCCGGCGCCGCGCGCGATCTCGCGCTGGTAGTCGCCGGAGCTCCACTGAGCGAGCACGCGCACGAGCGAGGCGGTGACGTCGTCGCGGTAGGGCAGGTCGAGGCGCTGCGGATGCTGCGTCGCGTCGTCGCGGTCGAGCTTGCGGGCCATGCCTCACCTACTTCCAGTTTGGAAGTATACGCGCAGACACGTGCGCACGCACGGCGGGGTCCCGAGCGCTAGGAGCCCAGCTCGTCGATCGCGCGCTCCAGCCGCTCGACCTTGCCGTCGAGCTCGCCCGCGTAGCCGGGGCGGATGTCGGCCTTCAGCACGAGCGAGACGCGCGAACCGAAGGCGGCCACGGCATCCGTGGCGCGCTTGACGACGTCGAAGACCTCGTCCCACTCCCCCTCGAGCTCGGTGAACATCGAGGTGGTGCGGTTCGGCAGGCCCGACTCCCGCACGATCTGCACCGCCGCCGCGACGGCGTCGTGCACCGAGCCGTCCGCGTTGCCGGTGCCGGACGGGGCGACCGAGAAGGCGACGAGCACCATCCGCCCGGCCCTACTTCTTGCCCTGCGCGGCGACCGCGGCGGCGCCGGCGGCGGCGGCCTCCGGGTCGAGGTAGCGGCCGGGGCCGGTGGGGCGGAAGTCGTCGTCGAGCTCGTAGACGAGCGGGATGCCGGTGGGGATGTTGAGCTCGGCGATCTCGTCGTCGCCGATGCCGTCGAGGTGCTTGACGAGGGCGCGCAGCGAGTTGCCGTGCGCCGTGACGAGCACCGTCGTGCCGGCGGCGAGGTCCTGCGTGATGTCGGAGAACCAGTAGGGCAGCATCCGGTCGATCACGAGCTTGAGGCTCTCGGTGCGGGGGAGCTCGGCGTCGGCGAGGTCGGCGTAGCGCTCGTCGCCCACCTGGCTGTACTCGGCGTCGTCGGCGAGCGGCGGCGGCGGGGTGTCGAAGCTGCGACGCCAGGTCTGGAACTGCTCGGGGCCGTACTTCTCGAGGGTCTCGGCCTTGTCGAGGCCCTGCAGGGCGCCGTAGTGGCGCTCGTTGAGGCGCCAGCTGCGCTTGACCGGGATCCACAGGCGGTCGGCCACCTCGAGGGCGAGGTTGGCGGTCTGGATGGCGCGGGTCAGCACGCTCGTGTAGAGGATGCCGGGCTTCAGGCCCGACTCGGCGAGCAGCTCGCCCGCGCGCTTCGCCTCGGCGACGCCCTGCTCGGAGAGGCGCACATCCACCCATCCGGTGAAGAGGTTCTTCTGGTTCCAGTCGGAGTTGCCGTGGCGCAGCAGGATGAGCGTGGAGGTCATGCCCCCACCCTACCGAGCGCACATGTTGGTCAAACGCTGTAGCGCTGGGTGTGACGCGGCAGGTATTCCTGGCGCGCGCGGCGAGGCGCTATAGCGTTTGACACAGGATGGCGAGGTTGGGCAGACCGCAGGGGCGGATCACGCGCGGCACCACCGGGGTGAACCGGCTGCGGCGCGTCGACCGCTGGATCGCGGCGCTGCCGGCGCTGCGGGCGGCATCCGACCCGCTCGTCGTCGACCTCGGCTACGGCGCCTCCGCGACGACGAGCAACGAGCTGCACGAGCGGCTCGCCCGGGTGCGGGCGGACGTCGAGGTGCTGGGCATCGAGATCGACCCCGAGCGCGTACGGCTGGCGTCCGCCGCCGCGCGGCCCGGGGTGAGCTTCCGGCTCGGCGGCTTCGAGGTGCCGACGGACGACGGACGCCGCCCCGCGATCATCCGCGCCTTCAACGTGCTGCGGCAGTACGAGGAGGCGGAGGTCGCGGATGCCTGGGCGCGCATGACGGCGCGGCTCGCCCCCGGCGGCGCGCTCGTCGAGGGCACCTGCGACGAGCTGGGGCGCGTCGCGAGCTGGGTGACGCTCGACGCATCCGGGCCGCAGAGCTTCACGGTCTCGCTGCGGCTCGCGGGGCTCGAGGCGCCGTCGATCGTCGCGGAGCGGCTGCCGAAGGCCCTCATCCACCGCAACGTGCCGGGCGAGCGCATCCACGGCCTGCTCGTCGAGCTCGACCGCGCCTGGGCGGCGAACGCCCCGCTCGGCGTCTACGGTCCGGTGCAGCGCTGGCAGGCGACCGTCGCATCCCTGCGCGACGCGGGCCATCCCGTCCTCGACCGCCCGCCGCTCGGCGGCCGCGGCCGCTGGCGCCTCGGCGAGCTCTCGCTCCCCTGGGCCGCCGTCGCACCCCTCCCCTGAGGCGTCACTTTCGGTCGTCCCACACCCCATCCGCCCGACCGAAATCGACGCCGCGGATGCCGTCAGTCGACGGGCGGGAGGAGGGACCGGGCCTCGCCCGGGGTGAGGGCGGTGGCGACGAGCAGGTCGACGGCGAGGGGGCGCAGGAGGAGGAGCACCGTGACGTCGGAGGCGCCCGCACCCGGGATGAGGGATGCGGGGTCCAGCCGCGCGGCGAGGTGCGTGAGCTCGGTGCGGGCCGAGCCCGCGAGTTCCGCGTCGTCGAGCTCCAGCCCGAGCAGACGCACGGCGGTCGCGAGTTGCGACACCACGCTCGCGAGCTCGGGTCGCGACCGCCCGTCGCGCACGAGGAACTCGGAGCGCCGCGCGATCGTGCGCAGGTGCCGCGCCGTGAGGTCGGCGGCCGCCGCCACCCGCGCGTCGCGGCGCAGCTCGGGCAGCTGCCGGTGCACCCACGGGGAGATCCGCGCGACCGAGATCGCCGAGTCGAGCGAGGTCGCCCAGGCGTCGACGAGCGGCTGCGTGCGCCGCAGCCGCGAGAGGGCCAGCTCGGCGGCCGCGGGGTCGGCATCCGCGAGCGCGTCGACGACGCCGGCGAGCGACTCCTCGAGCACCGAGAACAGCGCACGCCCGTCGCGCGCCGCCGCGCGCCGCGGGTCGCGCGGCACGAGCGCCGTCGCGAGCAGCGCCACCGCGCCGCCGATCAGCCCGTCGAGCGAGCGCGTGAACGGGCCGCCGTCGGGCTCCGGCAGGAGCACGACGAGCGCCGAGGGCACGGCCGCGGCCACCGCGAACGCCGGGTTCGCCGACACCGCGCGCCCCACGACGAACACCACGGCGAGCACGACCACGAGCTGCCACAGCCCCCGACCGACGAGCAGGGCGAGCGCGTCGCCGAGGGCGATGCCGAGCAGGATGCCGAGCACCGTCTCGGCCACCCGCACCGGCCGGGCGTCGCGCGTGAACCCGAGCGAGTTGATCGTGACGGTCACCGCGAGCAGCGGCACCGCGTGCCCGAACCCCCAGTGCGCGATCGCGTAGGCGGCGGCCACCGCCACCAGGATCTGCGTGATCGCCGGCAGCGACTCCCACACGCGCCGTCCCGCCATCCGCGCGTCGACCTGCCGCCGCACGCGCCGCTCGAGTCGGCGCAGCTCGGCGCTCACGCCGTCGGCACGCCCGTCGGTCACGCTCAGCGCCGCACAGCGCCGAGCCGCGGCAGGCGCGGCACCTCCGCCACGGATCCCGCCCCCGGGGGCACGATGACCTCCTGCGCGGCGGGCACGAGCACGCCGTCGGCGTCGACGGTCAGCTCGGATGCGGGGTCGGCCGAGCGCTTCACGAGGGCGAGCGCGACCGGGCCGAGTTCGTGGTGGATCGCGGATGCCGTGACCCGCCCGACGACGTCGCCCGCGGCGTCCGGGCGGCCGAGCCGCACCTCGGCGCCGGGCGCCGGCAGCACGTTGTCGCTGCCGTCGAGGTGCAGCAGCACGAGGCGACGCGGCGGGTGGCCGAGGTTGTGCACCTTGGCGACGGTCTCCTGCCCGCGGTAGCAGCCCTTCGCGAGGTGCACGGCGCTGCGCAGCCAGTCGAACTCGTGCGGGATGGCGCGCTCGTCGAGCTCGGTGCCGGCGCGCGGGCGCCAGGCGGCGATGCGCAGCGCCTCGAGCGCGAGGGTGCCTGCGGCGGGCAGCCCGGCGAGCTCGCCCAGGCGATCGCGGGCGACGAGCGCCTCGCGGTAGCTCCACCCCGCGGCGGGGTGCTCGCCGGCGGCGTACTGGTACCCGCCCGCCTGCACGGCGCTCCACGGGTCGACCCAGACGAGCGGCACGCCGTTCGGCGCGGCCGTCGCGGCGGGCGCCTCGCCGAGCGTGCCGATCGTGGCGTACTCGGCCGAGCGGTCGGCGACCTCGACGCGCAGCATGAACCGCATCCGCTCGAGGAAGGCGGCGAAGCCGGCGCCCGTGTCGGCGTCCATGAGCAGCCAGGTCGTCTCGCCGTCGTCGAGCACGCGCGCCGCGTACTCGATGCGGCCGCTCGGGTCGAGCAGCAGCGTCTCGGCGGATGCGCCGGGCGCGAGCTGCGCGAGGGCCTGCGAGGTGAGCGAGTCGAGCCAGCTGAGCCGGTCGGGGCCCGTCACGGTGACGACGTCACGGTCGGAGAGGTCGACGATCGCGCGGCCCGCGGCGAGCGCGCGCTGCTCGCCGAACGGGTCGCCGTAGTGCTCGGCGGGCGGCTTACTCGACACGCGCCAACCGCCCGGATGCGTGGGTGCGCAGGTCCTGGCCGAGCGCGGCGATGTCCCACGCCCACAGCAGGTGGTCCTCGACGAGGCCGTACAGGCGGGTCGCCGCGGCGTACTCCTTCGCGGTCGGCGAGCGGAGCACGGCATCCGTCGCGAGGTCGATGCGCGGCCCCTTGATCTCGCCGAGGTACAGCTCGCTCACGCCGCCCGGCTGCACGAGCAGCACCTCGATGTCGAAGGCGCCGCGCCCGTTGCGCAGCGTCTCGACGGCCTCGGCGGTGCGGAACACGGGCGCCCCGGAGCCCGGCAGCATGGCTGGGCCGTCATCCGCGTCGCCGAGCGGCCGGGCGAGACGCCAGTAGCCGATCTCGGAGAACAGCGGACGCGGGTCGGGCGCCGGCTCGTCGTCGGCGAGGGATGCGGCGTCCGGCAGCAGCCACGTCGAGCAGCTGTACTGCAGGTGCGGGGTGCCGTCGTGGCTGAACGCCACCCGCTGACCGAACTCGTGCTCGCGCACCTCGTCGCCCACCCGGTAGGCGACGACGCCGGAGCCCTCCCAGACGCCGATCAGCCAGGAGAGCGGGACGAGTTCCGCCGGCAGGTCGACGTCGAGCTCGAACACGGCCTCAGCGCTGGCCGCGGAAGAGGTTGTAGAGCACGACCACCGAGACGGCGCCGATGGAGAGCGTCGCGAGGCCGAGCAGGCCGATGAAGAAGAGCTCGAGCGCCAGCATCATGCCCTCACTCTAGCCGCCGTCACGCGCCGTCGCCGACCTCCAGGCACCCGCAGGGCACCTCGATCGGCCCCTCCGTCGTGAGCAGCGCGCGCACCGTGAACACGCCCGTCGCGACGACGAGGATGACGAAGGCGCCCGCGAGGCTCGCCACGAGCCGCTCGACGAGGCCCTCCTTGCGGGCCAGCAGCATCTGGATCGCGAAGGTCAGCAGCAGGGAGACGGCCATCACGACCGGTATCCAGGTGATCGCCGACGCCCAGGGCAGCATGCCGACGAACACGGCACCGACGAGGGCGACGACCCACACCGGGATGACGCTGGGCAACGAGGAGGTCACCGCCTCATGCTACGGCTGCGTACACTGTCGCGTAAGGCGACGAAGACCCGGATTCGCCCGGAAAGGACCCGAGTGGCGCAGCTCCTGATTCTGAGCTCTGCAGCCGACACGGACGTGCTGCCGGCGCTGAACCTGCTCAGCCACCGTGTCCGTGCGATCCCGGCCGAGCCGGCGTCGCTCGTCAACGCCCCCACCTCCGACCTCGTCTTCGTGGATGCGCGCCAGGATCTGGCGAGCGCGAAGTCGCTGTGCAAGATCCTCCGCACCACCGGTCTCGCGGTGCCGCTCGTGCTCGTGCTGACCGAGGGCGGGCTCACCGCGGTGTCGGCCGACTGGGGCGTCGACGAGGTCATCCTCTCCACCGCGGGGCCCGCCGAGGTGGATGCGCGCATCCGCCTCGTGATCGACCGGCTCGCCAAGGAGAACTCGGTCTCGAAGATCCAGGCCTCCGGCGTCGTCATCGACGAGGCCAGCTACTCGGCGAAGGTGCACGGCCGCCCGCTCGACCTCACCTTCAAGGAGTTCGAGCTGCTGCGCTTCCTCGCCACCCACCCGAGCCGCGTGTTCACCCGCGAGCAGCTGCTCAGCGAGGTGTGGGGCTACGACTACTTCGGCGGCACCCGCACCGTCGACGTGCACGTGCGGCGCCTGCGCGCCAAGCTCGGCGACCTCGAGAGCCTCATCGGCACGGTGCGCAACGTCGGCTACCGCTTCAACGTCTACGAGGACGAGCAGACCCCGGTGGGCTCGGGCGTCTGAGTCCGGGTTTTCCTGCCGGTAGGGATGCGTTAACCCGGCACCTGGCAGGATGGGGCGATGGAGACCAACAGCCCGCTCGGCGACGCGACACTCGCGGCCGACCTGCTCGACGACTACGACGCGGATCCCGCGCCCGTCGACGACGGGACGCTGCCTCCCGACCGCTTCCTCGACCGCGAGATCAGCTGGCTCGCCTTCAACCAGCGGGTGCTCGAACTCGCCGAGGATCCGGCCCTGCCGCTGCTCGAGCGCGCCAACTTCCTCGCGATCTTCGCCTCCAACCTCGACGAGTTCTTCATGGTGCGGGTCGCCGGTCTCAAGCGCCGCATCGACACGGGCCTCGCCGTGCCCACCAACGTGGGCCGCGCCCCGCTGGACGTGCTGAGCGACATCTCCGAGCGCGCCCACGAGCTGCAGGCCCGCCACGCGCGCGCCTTCAACGAGCTCGTCAAGCCCGCCCTCGACGAGGCCGGCATCCGCGTCGAGACGTGGGCCGCGCTCGACGAGGCCGACCGGGAGGTGCTGCACGAGACCTTCCAGAACCAGATCTTCCCCGTGCTCATGCCGCTCGCGGTCGACCCGGCGCACCCCTTCCCCTACATCTCGGGCCTCTCGCTCAACCTCTCCATCCGGGTGCGCAACCCGAAGACCGACAAGGTCGAGTTCGCCCGCCTCAAGGTGCCCACCAACCTGCCGCGCTTCGTGCAGCTGCCGAACTCGCAGGCGCAGCTGCGCTACATCCCCCTCGAGGACCTCATCGCCAACCACCTCGGCGAGCTGTTCCCGGGCATGGAGGTGCTCGAGCACCACGAGTTCCGGGTGACCCGCAACGAGGATGTCGTGATCGAGGAGGACGAGACCGAGAACCTCCTGCAGGCGCTCGAGAAGGAGCTGCTCCGCCGCCGCTTCGGCTCGCCCATCCGCCTCGAGATCACCGACGACATGGACGAGGTGACGCTCGGCCTGCTCATGCAGGAGCTGCGGATCACCGACCGCGAGGTGTACCGGCTGCCGGCGCCGCTCGACCTCGGCGGTCTCTTCGAGGTCTCCCGACTCGACCGGCCGGAGCTCAAGTACCCGCGCCGGGTGCCCACGACCTCCGTCTACCTGCAGCCGACCGAGCCGACCGAGCGGCCCGACATCTTCGCCTCGATCAGCAAGGGCGACATCCTGCTGCACCACCCCTACGAGTCGTTCGCGACGAGCGTGCAGACCTTCCTGGAGCAGGCGGCCGCCGACCCGAACGTGCTCGCCATCAAGCAGACCCTCTACCGCACGAGCGGCGACAGCCCCATCGTCGAGGCGCTCATCGACGCGGCGGAGGCGGGCAAGGCGGTGCTCGCGCTCGTCGAGATCAAGGCGCGCTTCGACGAGCAGGCCAACATCTCGTGGGCCCGCAAGCTCGAGAAGGCGGGCGTGCACGTCGTGTACGGCCTCGTCGGGCTGAAGACCCACTGCAAGCTCGCGCTCGTGGTGCGCCAGGAGGGCGGCACGCTCACCCACTACAGCCACATCGGCACGGGCAACTACAACCCGAAGACGAGCCGCCTCTACGAGGACCTCGGGCTGCTGACCGCCGACGACACGGTCGGCAAGGACCTCACCCGGCTCTTCAACGAGCTCTCCGGCTACGCGATCGAGAAGAAGTTCAAGCGCCTGCTGGTGGCGCCGCTGCACCTGCGCGCGGGGCTGCTCAAGCGCATCGACGCGGAGGCGGAGGCGGCGCGCGCGGGCAAGCCCAGCGGCATCCGCATCAAGGTCAACTCGATGGTCGACGAGGCCATCATCGACGCGCTCTACCGGGCCAGCCAGGCGGGCGTGCCCGTGGATGTGCTCGTGCGGGGCATCTGCTCGCTGCGGCCGGGCGTGCCGGGGCTCAGCGAGAACATCCGGGTGCGCTCGATCCTCGGGCGCTACCTCGAGCACTCGCGCATCTTCTCCTTCCACAACGACGGCGACCCGCAGGTCTACATCGGCAGCGCCGACATGATGCACCGCAACCTCGACCGCCGCGTCGAGGCGCTCGTGCGGCTCGTGAAGCCCGAGCACCTCACCGAGATCCAGCAGCTGCTCGACCTCGGCATGGACGACGAGACCTCGTCGTGGCACCTCGAGCCGGAGGGCGTGTGGGTGCGCCACGACCGGGACGCCGCGGGCGTGCCGCTGCGCGACGCGCAGGACGAGCGCTGGCGCCAGGTGTCGAGTCGTCGGCGGGGAGCACGGTGAGTCAGCCGCCGGTGCTCGCCGCGGGGGCGGTGTGCTGGCGCGTCTCGAAGAAGGGCAAGCCGAAGATCCTGCTCGTGCACCGCACGCAGCACAAGGACGTCTCGCTGCCCAAGGGCAAGCTCGACCCGGGCGAGACGCTGCCCGAGACCGCGGTGCGCGAGATCGCCGAGGAGACCGGGCTCATCATCGCGCTCGGCGCCCCGCTCGGGGTCGTCGAATACCAGCTGCCCGGCGGCCGCGACAAGCAGGTGTACTACTGGGCGGCCGAGGTGAGCCCGGACGCGATCGCCAACTCGACCTTCGCCTCCAACGACGAGATCGAGGAGCTGCACTGGGTGGGGCTCGAGAAGGCCCGCCGCGTGCTCAGCTACCCGCACGACATGGACATCGTCGACCGCTTCGCCGAGCTGTTCGCGCAGGGCCGCGCGCGCACCTTCGCGATCGTGGCGCTGCGGCACGGCAAGGCCGTGCCCGCCGAGGACTGGGACGGCCCCGACTCGACCCGCCCCCTCATGCAGCGCGGCACCGACCAGTCCCTCAGCGTCGCCCACGGCGTCGCCGCCTTCCGGCCGAAGAAGCTCATCAGCTCGACCGCCGAGCGCTGCCTGCGCACGATCGCCCCCACGGCGCGCGTGACGGGGCTGCCGGTCGACGAGGACCCGGTCATCAGCCAGGACGCGTACCGCTCGGGCGGGCAGGCCGTGCGCGAGTTCGTCGCCAAACGCATCCGCAAGGGCGAGTCGGTCGTGCTGTGCAGCCACGGACCCGTGCTGCCGCAGATCATCGCGGCGGTCGCCGCCGAGACGGGCGGATCGGGCGCCACCCGGCTGCAGCGCGCGGCCGCGCTCGCCACGGCCGAGTACGCCGTGCTGCACGTGCCGGTCGACGACCCGGCATCCGGGATCGTCGCCGTCGAGGTGCACGGACCGACCGTCTGACGCGGTCGCGCCCGGTCGCCGCGACGACCGCCTGTTGCGTTTCCGTTCACCTTCCGTTCACCGTTCCCGCCGAACCTGGTCACCGTCGGTTCGTAGCGTCGCCCCGAGGCCGCCAAGAGCCTCAGAACCTGACCGACATTCCCGAAGGGAACACAGTGAAGATCACGCGTACCGGTGGCATCGCCGCCCTCGCGCTCGTGGGCGCCCTCGCCCTCACCTCCTGCGCCGCCAACGAGACCCCCTCGGGCGACGACTCGGAGGCTCCCGAGAGCACCCTCTCCGGCACCTTCAACGGCGCCGGCTCCTCCGCGCAGGGCGCGGCGCAGGAGGCCTGGATCGCCGCCTTCCAGATCGCCAACCCGAAGGTCACGATCAACTACGACCCGACCGGTTCCGGTGCGGGCCGCGAGACCTTCATCGCGGGCGGCTCCGACTGGGCCGGCTCCGACTCCGCCCTCAACGACGACGAGCTCGCGGGCACCTTCGCCGCGTGCGCCGCCGACACGAAGGCGATCGACCTGCCCACCTACATCTCCCCCATCGCGGTGGTCTTCAACGTCGAGGGCGTGGACGAGCTGAACCTCGACCCCACCACCCTCGCGAGGATCTTCAAGGGCGAGATCACCAACTGGAACGACCCGGCGATCGCCGCGATCAACGAGGGCACCACCTTCCCCGACCTCGCGATCACCGCCGTGCACCGCTCGGACGACTCCGGCACCACCAAGAACTTCTCGGACTACCTCAACCAGGTCGTCCCGGAGATCTGGGACCAGAAGCCGGCCGACGCCTTCCCCTTCCAGTCGGGTGAGGGTGCCGCCAAGACGAGCGGCGTCATCGACGCGGTCAAGAACGGTGTGGGCACCATCGGCTACGCCGACGCCTCCGCCGCGGGCGACCTCGGAACGGCCAAGCTCAAGGTCGGCGACGAGTTCGTCGCCTTCACGCCGGAGGCCGCGGCCGCCGTCGTGGCCGAGTCGCCGCTCGTCGAGGGCCGCGAGGGCAACGACCTCGCGTTCAAGCTCAACCGCACCACGACCGACCCGAGCCACTACCCGCTCGTGCTCGTCTCCTACAGCATCGTCTGCCAGGAGTACGCCGACCCGGCCAAGGGCGAGTTCGTGAAGGCCTACATCGGCTACATCACGAGCGAGGAGGGCCAGCAGGTCGCCGCGGATGCCGCCGGTTCGGCGCCGCTGTCGTCCGACCTCTCGGCCAAGGTCGCCGCGGTCGTCGCGACCATCAAGTAATCCAGCACCACCGTCGGGCTGCGGTCCCCGGGCATTGCACCGGGGACCGCAGCCCGACACACTGAAGCCGACACGACCAGACGAGGACCCATGACCGCCGCAACGGGACGGATCACCGCCAGGAAGCGCCCCGGAGACGTCCTCTTCTCCGGCGCGGCGCTCGCCGCGGGTGCCTTCATCCTCGTCATCCTCGCGGGTGTCGCGATCTTCCTCATCGCGCAGTCGATCCCCGCCTTCCTCATCGATCCGTCCGAGATCAAGGGCGAGCCGGACAGCTTCTGGGCCTACGTGGGCCCGCTCGTCTTCGGCACCGTGTGGGCGGCGGCGCTCGCCCTGCTGATCGCCGTGCCGATCGCGCTCGGCATCTCGCTGTTCATCTCCCACTACGCGCCCCGTCGCCTCGCGCAGGGGCTCGGCTACACGGTCGACCTGCTCGCCGCCGTGCCGTCGGTGGTCTTCGGCCTGTGG
The DNA here is from genome assembly GCF_003627075.1 of Protaetiibacter intestinalis. Taxonomy (NCBI): domain Bacteria; kingdom Bacillati; phylum Actinomycetota; class Actinomycetes; order Micrococcales; family Microbacteriaceae; genus Protaetiibacter; species Protaetiibacter intestinalis. Next base: position 752,870 of record NZ_CP032630.1, read on the forward strand.
GGCGCCGGCGTGCTGGCCCCCGCCATCCAGCCCTTCTACGCCTGGCTCGTCGACAACTTCGGCTGGTTCCCGCTGTTCGCCCCGCCGGTCTCCGGCACGGGCCGCACCATCCTGACCGTCGCGATCGTGCTCGCGGTGATGATCCTGCCGATCATCACCGCGCTCTGCCGCGAGATCTTCCTGCAGACCCCGAAGCTCCACGAGGAGGCGGCGCTCGCGCTCGGCGCCACCCGCTGGGAGATGATCAAGCTCGCCGTGCTGCCGTTCGGGCGCCCCGGCATCGTCTCGGCGGTCATGCTGGGCCTCGGACGCGCGCTCGGCGAGACGATGGCCGTCGCCATGGTGCTCTCGCCCGCCACCGTCATCAGCTTCGTGCTGACCGGTCCGCAGAACCCCACCACCATCCCGGCCAACATCGCCCTCAACTACCCCGAGGCGCACGGGAGCTACGTCAACGTGCTCATCGCGACCGGCCTCATCCTGTTCGTGATCACCTTCGCGGTGAACTCCGCGGCCCGGTGGGCGGTCGCCCGCCGCAAGGAATTCTCGGGAGCCAACTGATGACGACCGGAACCGCCCCCGCGCCGCGCCTCGTCGCCAACGCGTTCACCGCCGGCAAGCTGCCGCGCTGGATGCCGTGGCCGATCCTCGCGGGCTCGCTCGCGGTCGCGCTCGCCGCGTTCGGGCTCATGGCCGCGGCGGCCGAGGAGGAGTTCAACTGGATCGCCGGCACGATCGTCGGGGTGATCCTGTTCGTCGTCGTGAACTGGGTGATCGCCCGGCTCGTCGAGGGCGGGCGCCAGGCGGCCGACCGGCTCGTCACCTCGCTCGTCACGGGCGCGTTCGTGCTCGCGCTCATCCCGCTCGTCTGGCTCACCCTCACGGTCGTCGTCGACGGCCTGCCGACGCTCCTCGACGGCGGGTTCCTCAGCAACTCGATGCGCAACGTCGTCGGCGAGGGCGGCGGCGCCCTGCACGCCATCGTCGGCACGCTCATCATCACGGGCCTCGCGGCCGTCATCTCGATCCCGATCGGCCTCATGACGGCGATCTACCTCGTCGAGTACGGCACGGGCAAGCTCGCCCGCGGCATCACCTTCCTCGTGGACGTGATGACCGGCATCCCCTCGATCGTCGCGGGCCTCGCGACCTACGCGCTCTTCGCCCTGTTCTTCGGCGACGGGGTGCGCAGCGGCTTCGCCGGGTCGGTGGCGCTGTCGATCCTCATGATCCCGGTCGTCGTGCGCTCGAGCGAGGAGATCATCCGCCTCGTGCCGAACGAGCTGCGCGAGGCCTCCTACGCGCTCGGCGTGCCGAAGTGGCGCACCATCGCGAAGGTCGTGCTGCCCACCTCGATCGCCGGCATCACGACGGGCGTCATGCTCTCCATCTCGCGCGTCATCGGCGAGACCGCGCCGCTGCTCATCGTGGCCGGCTTCACGGCATCCATGAACTACAACCCGTTCTCGGAGCGGATGATGTCGCTGCCGGTGTTCGTGTACACGCAGTACACGATCCCGGGCATCGACCCCGACCCCTACATCGCCCGCGCGTGGGCCGGCGCGCTGACCCTCGTGCTCATCGTCGCCCTGCTCAACGCCGTCGCCCGCCTCGTCTCCCACTTCTTCTCGCCCAAGCTCGGGCGCTGACCCACCGAAGGAACCACCTTGTCCAAGCGCATCGAAGTCCGCGACCTCGACGTCTACTACGGCGCCTTCCGGGCGGTCGAGGGCGTCTCGCTCACGATCGAGCCCCGCACGGTGACCGCCTTCATCGGCCCCTCCGGCTGCGGCAAGTCGACCTTCATCCGCACCCTCAACCGCATGCACGAGGTGATCCCCGGCGCGCGCGTCGACGGCGAGGTGCTCATCGACGGCAACAACCTCTACGGCCCGGGCGTCGACCCGGTGCTCGTGCGGCGGCAGGTGGGCATGGTGTTCCAGCGGCCGAACCCGTTCCCCACCATGTCGATCCGCGAGAACGTGCTCGCGGGCGTGCGGCTCAACAACACCCGCATGCCGAAGCCCGAGGCCGACGAGCTCGTCGAGAAGTCGCTGCGCGGGGCCAACCTGTGGAACGAGGTCAAGGACCGCCTCGACAAGCCGGGATCCGGCCTCTCGGGCGGCCAGCAGCAGCGCCTCTGCATCGCCCGCACGATCGCGGTGTCGCCCGAGGTGATCCTCATGGACGAGCCGTGCTCGGCGCTCGACCCGATCTCGACGCTCGCCATCGAGGACCTCATCGAGGAGCTCAAGCAGGAGTACACGATCGTCATCGTGACCCACAACATGCAGCAGGCCTCGCGCGTCTCCGACAAGACCGCCTTCTTCAACATCGAGGGCACCGGCAAGCCCGGCAAGCTCATCGAGTACGACGACACGACGAAGATCTTCTCGATGCCGTCCGTGAAGGCCACCGAGGACTACGTCTCCGGCAAGTTCGGGTGACCTGCGGCCGCTGTCTGCCGCTCGCTCCCGCGCTCGCTCTCTCCCTCGCTCGTTCCCATCTCAAGGAGTCGGGCATCCCATCTCAAGGAAGCGCCCGCCTCAGCCGCCGCACCCGCCACGTCAGACGACATCCGCCCCATCAACTCCTTGAGACGGGTTGCCCGACTCCTTGAGATGGGATGCCGCGCTGCGGGTCGGCGCGGGGCGCGGGCGCGGGCCGGGTGCGGGGCCGGAGAGGGAGGCGCCGAGCCGCAGAACGCCTCTCGGCGGAAGGCCGCTCGAAGCGGCGAATATTGGAGCCCGGGGTTACTGCGGCCCGGCCGGGACAGTCTACGCGAGCACCATCCGCCCTGCAGGTGCCTCAGAAATGCAGGAGATTCGGGCGGCTCGGCCCGCCCGGTGCGGTGACGGCCCGCATCCGGCGCCGGATCTCCTGCATTTCTGGAGTGGGATGCGGGCGAGCGGCGCGGCGGCTCAGTCGAGGGCGTCGTCGCGGGCGAGGCGTGCGCAGGTGGTCAGTTCGTCGGCGATCGTGGCGAGGCGGGATGCGCGCGTCGTGAGCTCGGTGGAGCGCTCGGGGGATGCGGCATCCTGGTCGTCGGCGACGGATGCGGCACCCGCCGCCTCGACGCGGCAGAAGGCGGCCGCCCGATCGAGGGCGTCGGCGAGGTCGCCGTCGAAGACGCCGCGCAGGATGCGCTCCGAGAGCTCGAGCACCTCCTGCGGCCCCGCGGGGCTCGGGGCGCCGGCGATGACCGGGTCGATCGTGCTCAGCACCTCGCTGCCGCGCTGGAACAGCAGCGCGACGCCATCGGGGTCCTGGCGGATCATGGTGCGCAGCAGGTAGACCCGCCAGAGCGCCCCCGGCAGGCTGCGCGGGCTCGACCGCGCCCACAGCTCCGCGACCGCGTCGAGTCCGTGCTCGTCGGTGAAGCCGACCACGCGGTCCAGCACCTCGGGGTCGGCGCTGTCGCGCACCCGCGCCACGAGGCTGCGCGCCGTGTCGTGCGCGATGCGACGCGAGACGGCCGGGTCGGGCGCCGCGCCCTCGAACGCCTCGAACTCGCGTCCGCCGAACAGCGTGGGCTTGTGGAAGTCGTCGGCCATCGCCCCATTCTCCCCCGCAGGCGGATGCGGCGCTCGCGCGGTGAGCGCGGCATCCGCGACTACCCTGGATGCATCGGGCCTGTAGCTCAGTCGGTAGAGCATCGGACTTTTAATCCGCGGGTCGTGGGTTCGAGCCCCACCGGGCCCACCCGCACCCACGTGGCGCTCGCCGAAGCGCTCGCTGCGCCGTTGCTCACCGTCGACCGGCGGCTGGCACCAACCGCCGCCCGGTACTGCGAGACGGTCGACTAGCGGCGGTCGCCCGAGCCGCGCGGCGGGTCGACCGACACGTCGAGGCGCTCCTGCTTCCCGCCGAGCGAGGACCACTCGGAGGCGGTGCCTTTTGCGGCGTGGTGCGAGGCGCGCACGGCGCGCTCGTCCGCCCACGAGTTCAGGCGGTGGCCGGCGTGGCCGCGCACGTGCTCGAGCACGACATCCGGGAGCCCCGCCGCGCGGCGGGCGTCGCGCACCGCGATGAGCTGCTCGAGGATGTCGCGGTTCGCGACCGGCTTCTTGGCCGAGGTGACCCAGCCGCGGCGCTTGTGGCCGTCCATCCACGAGGAGTAGGTGTCGATCGCGTACTTCGAGTCGGCCTGCACCACGAGCTCGCGCACCTGCGCGTGGTCGCGGATGGCGTTCAGCAGCCCCAGCAGCTCGCCGATGTTGTTGGTGCCCTGCGGCAGCGAACCGGCGGCCCACTCGCCGTCCTCCCCCACCCACGCCCAGCCGGCGGGGCCGGGGTTGCCCTTGCAGGCGCCGTCGGTGGCGAGCACGTAGCGGTCGGTGGAGGTCACCCCCCGATCCTCTCAGGCGCGGCGCACCCGCGCCGGGCACCCGGTCACTCGGGGCCGGTCGCGCCGCCCGCCCGGTCGCGCACGTTGTCGGCCGCCCGCTGGGCGTTCGACTTCGAGGCGAACGACTCGCCCGGCACCGCCACGATGTGGCCGCCGCGGTGGGCCCGCCAGCTCCAGTGCCCGCCCTTGTTCTCGTAGAGCTCGTAGTCGGCGGCGACGGCGCCCACCTTGAACGCCTCCGCCGCGCGGTTCGCGTTCGACTTCGACGCGAACGACTCACCCGCCCACGCGACCGTCTGGCCGTTGCTCGCGATCAGCCACCACGAGTAGTGGCCGCCCTTGTCTGCCTTCACTTCGAAACGCACCTCGTCGTGCTCCCCTCTCGGGCCCGGGCGGCCCGGATGCGGCTCAGTATCCTCGCCCGCGGGCGGCGGCGGAAGAGAGCGGGGCGGTACCGTGGCCCGGTGACGGATGCGGATGCGTTGGTCGCCCGGCTGCGGGCCGCCGGCTGCGTGTTCGCGGAGGACGAGGCGACCCTGCTGCGCGAGGCGGCATCCGGTGCCGCGCTCGAGGAGCTCGTGGCGCGCCGGGTGGCGGGGGAACCGCTCGAGGTGCTGCTCGGCTGGGCCGAGTTCGCGGGCCTGCGGGTGGCGGTCGCACCCGGCGTGTTCGTGCCGCGGCTGCGCAGCGAGACGCTCGTCGACGCCGTGCTCGAGGCGCTGCCGGATGCCGCGGTCGTCGTCGAGCTGTGCTGCGGGGTCGCGGCGATCGCGGCGGCCGTCGCGACGGCGCGCCCGGACGCGGAGGTGTGGGCGAGCGACGTCGACCCGGACGCCGTCGCCGTCGCCCGGCGCAACCTGCCGCCCGATCGCGTGCTCGAGGGCGACCTCTACGAGGCGCTGCCCGCCGCGCTGCGCGGCCGCGTCGACGTGCTCGTCGCCAACGCGCCCTACGTGCCCACCGCCGAGATCGCGAATATGCCGTCGGAGGCACGTGACCACGAGCACCGGGTGGCCCTCGACGGCGGCGCCGACGGGCACGCGGTGCAGGCCCGCATCGCGGCCGGATGCCGGGAGTGGCTCGCGCCCGGCGGCCGCGTCGTCATCGAGACGAGCCGCCGCCAGGCCGCGCGTACCGCGTCACTGCTCGAGGGGCGGGGGCTCGTCGTGCGCGTCGTCCGGGACGAGGAGCGGGACGGCACGTGCGTCGTCGGCGAGGCGCCGTGACGGCACGGGGGTCCAGCGGCCGTCGGCCGCCTGCAGGGCGCACATCGCTCAGCGCTGCGTGAGCCGCAGCTGGTTGCCCGCGGGGTCGCGGAACGCGGCGTCGCGCACGCCCCACGGCTGGTCCATCGGCTCCTGCACGATGTCGGCCCCGGATGCGGCGATGCGCTCGAAGTCGCCGTCGAGGTCGTCGGTGCTCAGCACGAGGCCGGCGAGCACACCCTTCGCGAGCAGGTCGGCCAGCGTCTCGCGGTCGGCATCCGACTCGCCCGCGCCCACCGGCGTGAGCACGACCGAGACCTCGGAGCCGGCCGGCGCGAGGGTGATCCACCGCATCCCGCCGCCCATGTCGACGTCCCGTGTGACCTCGAAGCCCACCACGTCGCGGTAGAAGACGAGGGCCGCCTCCGCGTCGTCGAAGGCGATGTAGCTGTGCTGGATCCTGATCGTCATGCCGTCACGCTACGGCGGTTCAGTCGCGCGCCGCTTCTCGAATCCTGACCGGTCGCGTGACGCTCTTCGCGACGCACGGGATGCCGTCGAGCGTCGACTCCGCGGCATCCGGATGCGCGGCCGCGCGGTACTCGCTCGGCGGTACCCCGACGAGTCTCGTGAAGCTCGCGCTGAACGAGCCGAGCGAGGTGCAGCCGACCGCCACGCACACCTCGGTGACCGAGAGGTCGCCGCGCCGCAGCAGCGCCTTCGCCCGCTCGATGCGCCGCGTCATGAGGTAGCCGTAGGGCGTCTCGCCGTAGGCGGCGCGGAAGCTGCGGGCGAAGTGCCCCGACGACATGAGGGCCGTGCGGGCGAGCGACTCGACGTCGAGCGGCTCCGCGTATTCGCGGTCGATGCGGTCGCGCGCCCTGCGCAGGCGGACGAGATCGGCGCGGTCCATGGAACCGTTCTACCCCACGGTGGCGCCGAAGAGCAGGCCGAGCAGGTACGTCGCGGTCGCCGCACCGAAACCGATCGCGAGCTGGCGCAGCGCCCGCAGCAGCGGCGAGGTGCCCGACAGGATGCCGACCACGGCGCCCGTGCCGAGCAGTGCGATGCCGACGAGCGACGCGGCGAGCGCGACCGCGCCGAGCCCCGTCATGCCGAACAGGTACGGCACCACGGGGATGAAGGCGCCGGATGCGAAGAACAGGAAACTCGAGATGGCGGCCTTCCAGGGCGAGCCGACCGCCTCGTCGGGGTCGAGCTCCTCGGGCGGCGCGTCCGAGTCGAGGTGCAGGGTCGCGAGCACCTGGCGCGCGTGCTCCTCGGCATCCGTCTGCCCCATGCCGCGCGCGCGGTAGACGAGGGCGAGCTCGTTCGCGTCGACGTCGAGGTGCGGCAGGGCGGACTGCGACTCGGGGTCGGGGCGGGATGCCGCGAGCAGCTCGCGCTGCGACTTGACCGACACGTACTCCCCGGCGCCCATCGAGAGGGCGCCCGCGAGCAGGCCCGCGAAGCCCGTGAACAGCACCACCTGGGGGCTCGCACCCGTCGCGCCGATGCCGAGCACGAGGGCGAGGTTCGAGACGAGGCCGTCGTTCGCCCCGAACACGGCGGCGCGGAAGCTGCCGGAGAGCTGCGTGCGCCCCCGGGCGGCGAGACCGCGCAGCACCTCGCCGTGGATGCGCTCGTCGGCCGCCATCCGCTCGGTCGCGTCGGAGTCGTCGTCGTAGGGCGAGCGACCCTCGGCGCGCTGGGCGAGGGCGAGCACGAACAGGAAGCCGAGACGCTTCGCGAGGAAGCCGAGCAGCCGCGTGCGCAGGTCGGGGCGCGGGGCGGGCAGCTGGTGCTCGCCGAGCAGCTCGAGCCAGTGCTGCTCGTGCCGCAGCTCGGCATCCGCGAGCCCGAGCAGGATCTCCCGCTCGCGGCCCTCGCGGCGCTCGGCGAGGTCGCGGTAGATCTCCCGCTCGGCCCGCTCGGCCGCGAGGTAGCGGCGCCAGCGGCGGATCTGGGCGGGGGTCGGGTGATGCACCCGCCTATTCTGCCGAGCCCGCCCGGATTGCGGGGCGCCGAATCAGCGGGCGGCGGTGTAGCGGAAGCCCCAGCGGCCCTCGTAGCTCTCGCCGGGCGCGAGCCAGATGAGGTCGTCGCCCGAGTTGAGGGCGTCGGGCGGCGCCGTCATCGGCTCGATCGCGACCGCCGTGCCGAGGCCGTGCGCCTTCGGGAAGAGGGGCGTCGTGAACACCTGCAGGTAGCGCCAGTCGGCGTCCTGCCACACCTCGAGCCGCGAACCGTCGGGCGCCGTCAGCGTCGCCGTCACGCCGTCCGCGGGGGTGAGCGACCGGAACGCCGTGTCGAGCGCGAGCTCGCCGACCGGCACGCCACCGCGCAGGTCGGTGCCGCCCGAGACCGGATGCCACGCGATCGGGTCGAGCACCTCGTCGACCTCGAGGTACTCGTCGGCGGGCACCGTGAGCACGAGCTCGGCCACGTCGTAGGCGCCGATGCGGGGGTAGGGATGCGTGCCCGTCGCGTACGGCGCGGGGCGCTCCGAGAGGTTGCGGGCGCCGTGGGTGGCGACGAGCCCGCCCTCCACGACCTCGTAGCGGATCCAGGTGTCGACGAGGAACGGCCAGCCGTGCTGGGGGTGGATCACGGCCCCCAGCGTGATCGCGGCATCCGTGCGCTCGCGCACCTCGTACTCGGTGAACTCGAGCAGCCCGTGCAGGGCACCGCCGCGGGCCGGCTCGGTGATGTCGAGCTGCTGCACGGCGCCGTCGAGCACCCAGCGCCCGGCGCGCACCCGGTTCGGCCACGGGGCGAGCGCGATGCCGGAGCAGAACGGCGGCGGCGCGGTCTCGACCGGCAGCGGCTCGGTCAGGTCGACCCCGCCGACGCGCAGCGCGGTCAGCACGGCGGCGACCGTGCCCACCTCGGCGACCGTGTCGCCCGCGCGCAGCTCGAAGCGCTCGCCGACTCCCGTGATGGTGCTCATTCGTTCCTCTCCAGGCGGACGCCCCACGACGCCTGCCAGTCCTGTGCGGGCTCGAGCCACGCGAGCCCCTCGCCCGAGTTGAGGGCGTCCGGTGCGGCCGTCATCGGCTCGAGCGCGACGGCGAGCGCCGGGGTCTCGGATGCGTCGTCCGCCACGTGCGGGAAGTCGCGCGGGGTGAACACCTGCAGCCAGCGGAACGGCGCATCCTGCCAGAGCACGGCGCGCGTGCCATCCGGTGAGGTGAGCACGGCGGCGCCCTCGGGGCCGGTCGCGACGTCCTGGTAGGCGACGTTGAGGTCGAGACCGCCGAGCGCGCGCGGGGTCGACAGGTCGAGCCCGGAGCCCGGCTCCACCTCGCGCACCGCGACGGGCACGAGGCGCTCGTCGAGTTCCAGGTGGTGGCCGCCGCGCACCTCGAGCGTGAGCTCTTCGACGGGGGCAGCGCCGACGCGCAGATAGGGGTGCGTGCCGACCGCCCACGGGGCGGGCGCGGTTCCGAGGTTGCGAACGCCGTGCGTCACGGTCAGGCCGTCGTCGGCGAGCGCGTACCGCACCCGGGTGTCGAGCAGGAAGGGCCAGCCGTGCTGGGGGTGGATCACCGCGCCCAGGGTGACCGCGGCATCCGTGCGCTCGCGCACCCGGTAGGCCGTGTTGCGCAGCAGCCCGTGGATGGCGTTGCCGCGGCTCGGGTCGGTGATGTCGAGCTGCCGGATCACGCCGTCGTGGCTCCAGCGCGCGTCGCGCACGCGGTTCGGCCAGGGGGCGAGCACGATGCCGTGCCCGTGCGAGGGGATGCGCGTGGGCGGGGTGCGCTCGGCGAGCTCGACGCCGTCGACCACGAGGTGGAGGAGGGCGGCCGCGAGGGTCGCGACCTGGGCGCTCGAGCGCCCGGTGCGCAGCTCGATGAGCTCGCCGAGGGGGGATGGCACGGGCACGAGCCTAGCGAGCGTCGGCGCGGATGACGCGCGCGCCGAGGGAGGCGAGGGAGGCGGCGGTCGAGGCGGCGGCATCCGTCCAGGGGCCGGCGGTCACGAGCGTCGTCGCGGGCCCCGCCACCCCCACGAGCCCCAGGTGCCGGGCGCCGAGCTTGCCGACATCCGCGACCACGAGCTGGGCGGCGGATGCGGCGATCATGGCGCGCTTGACCTCGGCCTCGGCGAGGTTGAGGTTGGTGATGCGACCGTCGGCGTCGAGGCCGTTGCAGCCGAGGATGGCAAGGTCGACGTGCAGGCCCGCGATCGACTCGGAGGCGCCCGGGTCGACGAGCGAGTGCTGCAGGGGTCGCAGGGTGCCGCCCGTGAGCACGACCGTGATGCGCGGGACGGCCGCCTCGAGGGCGAGGGCGATCGTGAGGCCGTTGGTGACGACGACGAGCTCGTCGAGGTCACCGCGCTCGGCGCGGTCGACGAGCGCGTGGGCGACGGCGAGGGTCGTGGAGCCGACGTCGAGCAGCACGCTCGTACCGCCCTCGACGAGCGAGGCGGCGCGGCGGCCGATCGCGCGCTTGGTGGCGGCGTCGCGGCCCGAGACGCGCTCGACCGGCTCCTCCCGGGGGCCGCCCGGCACGGGCAGCGCCGAGCCGTGCACGCGTCGCACGAGCCCGGCGGCCTCGAGCTGCACGAGGTCGGCGCGGATCGTCACCTCGCTCACCCCGAACGCGGTGGCCGCCTCGGCGACCCGCAGCACGCCGTCCTCGCGCACGCGCTCGGCGATGCGGGCGCGGCGCAGCTCGGCGGGGAGCGACGCATCCGTCACTTACGGATCCCTTCGATTTGGCAAGACTCGCTTACGTTATCGTAAGCACATGACCGGGGTCACCCGCCGCACCGCCCGCATGGCCGACGGACGCGAGCTCATCTACTTCGACGACGCGGGCTCGACGCTGCCCGCCGAGCGGCGCCTCGACGAGCGGCGGCTCGACCCGCGTCCCGCCACCGCCACCATGCGGCAGGACGTGCTCACGGGCGACTGGATCTCCGTCGCCTCCGGCCGCAACAACCGGGTCTTCCTGCCGCCCGCGCACCTCGACCCGCTCGCGCCGCAGACCCCCGAGAACCCCTCCGAGATCCCCGACCTCTACGACGTCGTCGTCTTCGAGAACAAGTCGCCCTCCTTCGGCCCCGACACGGACGGCCCGCTCGCCCCGGCGGGCCGCGGCTTCGACCGCACCTCCCCCTCCGTCGGCCGCTGCGAGGTGGTGTGCTTCAGCCCCGAGTCGACCGGCTCGCTCGGCACCCAGAGCGTCACGCGCATCCGCACCGTCATCGAGGCCTGGGCGGATCGCACGCGCGAGCTCTCGGCGCTGCCCGGCGTCGCGCAGGTGTTCCCCTTCGAGAACCGCGGCGAGGCGATCGGCGTGACGCTCGGGCACCCGCACGGCCAGATCTACGCCTACCCCTTCGTCACGCCGCGCACCCGCTCGACGCTCGACGCGATCCGCGAGCTCGGCCCCGACCTCTTCGCGCGCATCCTCGAGCGCGAGCAGGCGGGCCCGCGCGTCGTGCTCGCGGGCGAGCACTGGACCGCGTTCGTGCCCTTCGCGGCGCGCTGGCCGATCGAGCTGCACCTGCTGCCGCACCGCCAGGTGCCCGACATCGACGCCCTCGACGAGGCGGAGCGGGCCGAGCTCGCCGTCGTCTTCAAGCGCCTGCTGCAGGGCGTCGACGCGCTCTACGACACCCCCACGCCCTACATCGCGGCGTGGCACCAGGCCCCCGTGCGCGAGGGCCGCGACGAGGTGCGGCTCATGCTGCAGCTCACCTCGCCGCGCCGGGGGGCGGACCGCCTCAAGTTCCTCGCCGGCTCGGAGGCCGCCATGGGCGCCTGGGTGGCGGATATCGTTCCGGAGGATGCGGCCGCCCGGCTGCGGGAGGCGGTGGCACAGGGATGAGCCAGGATCTGCGCGACCTCGTGCGGCAGGAGTTCGAGGCGGCCTACGGCACGACGCCGATCGGCGTCTGGTCCTCCCCCGGCCGCGCCAACCTGATCGGCGAGCACACCGACTACAACGAGGGCTTCGTGCTGCCGTTCGGCATCGACCGGCGCACCTTCGCCGCGGTCGGCGTGCGCGACGACACCCGCATCCGGGTCGGCTCGACCTTCTCGGACGAGGTGGCCGAGATCGACATCGCCGAGCTCAGCCCGGAGGCCGTGGACGGCTGGGCCGCCTACCCCCTGGGCGTCGCGTGGGCGCTCGGACAGCTCGGGCACGCCGACCTGGCGGCCGTACCGGGCGTCGACATCATGCTCGAGTCGGACGTGCCGGTCGGCGCGGGGCTGTCCTCCTCGGCCGCGATCGAGGGCGCCGTCGCGATCGCCCTCGCCGAGCTGTGGCGGCTCGACCTGACGCGCGTCGAGCTCGCGCGCGTGGGCCGGAAGGCCGAGAACGACTTCGTGGGCGCCCCCACCGGGATCATGGACCAGATGGCGTCGCTGCTCGGCCGCGACGACGCCGCCGTGTTCATCGACTGCCGCAGCGAGGAGGCCGAGGCCGTCGACCTGGGGCTCGCCGAGAACGACCTCGCCATCCTCGTGATCGACACCCAGGTCGAGCACCAGCACGCGAGCGGCGGCTACCGCGAGCGGCGCGCCTCGTGCGAGGCGGGGGCCGCCGCGCTCGGCGTCGCCTCGCTGCGCGACGTGACCGTCGACGACCTGCCGCGCGCGCAGCAGCTGCTCGACGACGTCACCTTCCGCCGGGTGCGGCACGTGGTGACCGAGAACCAGCGCGTGCTCGACACCGTGGCGACCCTGGCATCCGAGGGTCCGACCGCGATCGGCGAGCTGCTCGACGCCTCGCACCGCTCGATGCGCGACGACTTCGAGATCTCGGTGCCGGAGCTCGACCTCGCCGTCGAGACGGCGCAGGAGAACGGCGCGATCGGCGCCCGGATGACGGGCGGCGGCTTCGGCGGCTCGGCGATCGCGCTCGTGCACCGCGACCTCGTCTCGCGCCTGCAGGTGGCGGTCGACGGCGCCTTCGCCGAGCACGGCTTCGCCCAGCCGGTCACCTTCACGGTGACCCCCTCCGCGGGCGCGCGCCGAGAGAGCTGAGTCCCCGAAAGTACGTACTTTTGGGCGCGACACGCCGCGCCCAGACCCAAAAGCACGTACTTTCGAGGACCCTGGCAGTTGCCTCCGTATGCGCGCGAATCGCCGCGGGCGGGGTTGCGGCATCCCCGGAATCTCGGAATCGTGGCCGACTCCGAAACCCAAGGGAAAGGGGAACCGCAATGCTCACCCTCACCGAGAACGCCGGAACCGTGGTCTCCGACCTCGTCGCACGCGCGAGCGAGGTCGACACCGCGGGGTTGCGCATCCAGCAGGGCGCCGACCGCTTCGACGTCGCCATCGCGGATGCGCCCGCGCCGAGCGAGGTCGTCGTCGAGCAGGCGGGGGCACGCGTCTTCATGGACGCGCCCGTCGCCCGGGTGCTCGAGGAGATGACGCTCGACGCGGTCGTCACCCCGGAGGGCGAGATCCGTTTCGCCCTCGCGCCGCAGCGCTAACCCAGCGCGCGCTCCGCGGCCTCGACGACGTTCGCGATGAGCATCGCGCGCGTCATGGGCCCGACGCCGCCGGGGTTCGGCGAGAGCCATCCCGCCACCTCGGCGACGTCGGGATGCACGTCGCCCGCGAGCTTGGCACGCCCGGACTCGGTGGTGCCGACGCGCGTGACGCCCACGTCGAGCACCGCGGCGCCGGGCTTCACCCACTCGGGCTTCACGAAGTGCGGCACGCCGACGGCGGCCACCACGATGTCGGCCCGCGCCACCTCGGCGGCGATGTCGGGCGTGCGCGAGTGGGTGAGCGTGACGGTCGCGTCGACGCCCTTGCGGGTGAAGACGAGGCCGAGCGGGCGGCCCACCGTGAGGCCGCGGCCGATGATCGTGACGTGCTTCCCGGCGATCGGCACCTCGTGGCGGCGCAGCAGCTCGACGACGCCCGCGGGGGTGCACGGCAGCGGGGAGTGCAGTTCGCCGTCGACGCCCAACACGAGCCGCCCGAGGTTGGTGGGGTGCAGACCGTCGGCGTCCTTCGCGGGGTCGATCAGCTCGAGCATCGCGTTCTCGTCGATGCCCTTCGGCAGCGGCAGCTGCACGATGTAGCCGGTCACCTCGGGGTCGGCGTTGAGTCGCGCGATCGCCGCGCGCACATCCGCCTCGCTCGCATCCGCCGGCAGCTCCTCGCGGATCGAGCGGATGCCGACCTCGGCCGAGTCGCGGTGCTTGCCGCCGACGTAGCTCACCGAGCCCGGATCCGCCCCCACGAGCAGCGTGCCGAGCCCCGGCACGACGCCGCGCTCCGCGAGCGCCGCGACCCGCGCCGTCAGCTCCCCCTTGATCGCGCTCGCCGTCGCGATCCCGTCCAGCACCCGTGCGCTCATGTCATCTCCGTGAAAGTACGTACTTTTGGGCCATCCCGCCCCTCCTGGGCCCCAAAAGTACGTACTTTCGGGGACAGGTGGGGGGAGTCGGGGGTCAGGACCAGGTGGTGGGGCTCGTGAGGCCCTCGTAGAGCGGGAAGGCCTCGGCGAGGCTCGCGACGCGGGCGCGCAGGGCCGGGATGTCGGCGTCCGGCTGCAGGGCGAGCGCGATGACGTCGGCCACCTCGGTGAACTCGGCGTCGCCGAAGCCGCGCGTCGCGAGCGCCGGGGTGCCGATGCGCACGCCCGAGGTCACCATCGGCGGGCGCGGGTCGTTCGGCACGGCGTTCTTGTTGACCGTGATGCCGACCTCGTGCAGGCGGTCCTCCGCCTCCTTGCCGCTGAACTCGGAGGTGCGCAGGTCGACGAGCACGAGGTGCACGTCGGTGCCGCCGGTGAGCACGTCGATGCCCGCCGCCTTCGCATCCGGCTGCGTGAGACGCTCGGCGAGGAGCTGCGCCCCGCGGATGGTGCGCTCCTGACGGTCGCGGAACTCCGGCGTGCCGGCGAGCTTGAACGCGGTCGCCTTCGCGGCGATGACGTGCATGAGCGGGCCGCCCTGCTGGCCGGGGAAGACGTTCGAGTTGATCTTCTTGGCGATGTCCTCGTCGTTGGTGAGGATGAAGCCGGAGCGCGGGCCGCCGATCGTCTTGTGCACGGTCGAGCTCGTGACGTGCGCGTGGGGCACGGGCGAGGGGTGCAGGCCCGCGGCGACGAGGCCCGCGAAGTGCGCCATGTCGACCCACAGCTTCGCGCCCACCTCGTCGGCGATGGCGCGGAACGCGGCGAAGTCGAGCTGGCGCGGGTAGGCGGACCAGCCGGCGATGATCACCTGCGGCTGGATCTCGAGGGCGACGCGGCGCACCTCGTCGAGGTCGACGCGGAAGGTCTCGGGGTCGACCTTGTACGAGTGCGCCTCGTAGAGCTTGCCCGAGAAGTTGAGCTTCATGCCGTGGGTGAGGTGGCCGCCGTGGGCGAGCTCGAGACCCAGGATGCGGTCGCCGGGCTGGGCGATCGCGGCGAGCACGGCGGCGTTGGCGGAGGCGCCCGAGTGGGGCTGCACGTTGGCGTAGGCGGCGCCGAAGAGCTCCTTGGCGCGCTCGATCGCGAGGGTCTCGACGACGTCCACGAACTCGCAGCCGCCGTAGTAGCGGCGGCCCGGGTAGCCCTCGGCGTACTTGTTGGTGAGCACGGAGCCCTGCGCCTCGAGCACGGCGCGCGGCACGAAGTTCTCGGAGGCGATCATCTCGAGGGTCGACCGCTGGCGGCCGAGCTCGGCCTCGAGTGCGGCGGCGACCTCGGGGTCGACCTCGGCGAGCGGGGACAGGAAGGTGGATTCGGCGGACACTGGCGCTCCTCACGTCACGTAAAAACTACCCGGTACGGGGTGAGCGGCCCAGGCGTACGGCCGCCGTTCACGTGTTCGTCGCTCCCCGATGGTGACCCATCCGAACGCCAGTCGCGACGTGCCCAGTGTACGGGATGCGGACCTCCGCGCGGCCGCCTCATCTCGGTTGCGAATTACTGCATTGATTGCAGTAATGTCGTGGCTGCGCCCGCTTACCCGAGGAGTCCCATGCGTCGCCGCACCCGATCCCTGCTCGCCCTCGCCCTCGTCGGCGCCCTCAGCTGCGCGGGAGCCGTCTCCGCATCCGCCGCGACCGACCCCGACTCGGTGTACCTCGTCGTCACGACGCCCTTCGACGGCGACGGCCCCGCCACCACGAGCTTCGGCACGGCATCCCGCACCGACGCCCAGCTCACGGCGCTGCCGACCCCGTTCACCCTCACCGAGCCGAACGGGATCGAGATCCTCGGCGACACCGGCTACGCCGTCGTGCCCACCTGGGTCGACACGACCTTCACGACCCAGCTCGTCACCTGGGACACCACGACGGGCGCCGTGCTCGGCTCGACCGAGATCACCGTCGACGACTCCTCGCTGCCCTTCGAGCCGGGCTGGATCGCCTCCTGGCCCGACTACAACGGACTCGACTCGGCCGACGGCACGACCCTGCAGACGGTGCTCTGCACCTACGTCGACTACGAGGACTCGGGCGACGAGGGATGCTTCATCGGCACCCTCGACCCGGTGACGGCCGTCTTCACCGCGACGGTCGACATCAGCGAGCTGCGCAGCCTGACCCAGTCGACGCCCGACGAGCTCGCCACCGACCCCCTCACGGGCGACATCGCGCTCTTCTACAACCCCTTCGACCCGAACCTCTTCGACTACGCCCCGACCGTCGTGATCGTCTCGGACGGCGTGGCCGGCGCGCCGACGACGATGACCGGCACGGTCGACGCGATCGGGTCGGGTTCGCCGCTCGGCGCCGACTACGACCCCGACGGCACCCTGTGGCTGAGCTACTCCTCGAGCGCGTCCGGCCAGCAGCTGCTGTCGTTCGCCCCCGGAGCGGCACTCGCGACCGCGACGCCGACCCTGGTCGGCTCGCTCGAGTCGAGCGATCCCGCCGGCCCCTCGGTGGATTTCGCCCTCACCACCCTCGCCGTGACCTCCTGGACCGTCGAGGTCGACGACGAGGCCGAGGTGACCCCCGGCGCCCCCGAGCTCGCCGACTCGGGCGTCTCGCCCCTCCCGGCAGCCGGTGTCGCCGCCGCGCTCGCCCTCGCGGGCGCCTTGCTGCTCGCCCGTCGCCGCCGCATCGCCTGAGCGCGGCGCGGACCGGGTGACCGATCCGGCGATCCGCTCCCCGGCGGATCGCCGGATCAGCCCCGCGGATGAGGGTCGCGCGACCGCGGGCCGACGCGCGCGACCCCACCGCTCGGCTGTGCTGGAGGCATGTCGAACCGCACCCTCCCCACCACGGCCCAACTGCTCACCCCGATCGTGGGCGGCGCCGCCGTCCTGCTGCTCGCCGTGAGCCTCACGGGCTGCGCCCAGCTCGTCAACGGTCTCACGCACGTGCACGAGGAGTCGTTCCCCGACTACGCCGCCGCCGCGGACGGCTGGGTCGGCGTCGAGATCCCCGCGTGGATCCCCGACGACGCGACCGGGCTGCACAACTACGCCACCGAGGACGAGACGCAGTCGATCATCCGCATCGACTCGCCGAGCGACCCCGTCGACTGCGAGCCCGGCGACCGCACCACGATGCCGTTCGAGACGCCCGACTGGGTGCCCTCCGAGGCCCTCCAGAAGGATGACGGCTCGCTGCTCGAGGACGCCCTGCACTGCGGCGACTACCAGGTGATCCCCTACGCCGACGGCTGGGTGGGCTGGTTCGCCGCCGCCGAGCAGGGGCAGACGCCCTCCTGAGCCCCGCGCTCAGCGGTGCAGGGCGATGCGCGTGCGGTCGGTCGCGAGCACGAAGACGAGCCCGGCCGCGATGATCGCCGCCGCGAACCACGGCAGCACCGCGATCCCGAGTCCGTCGAGCAGCGCCCCGCCGAGCAGCGCGCCCCCGCCGATCGCGAGGTTGAACGCGGTCGTGAGCCACGCCGCGGCGAGGTCGCGGATGCGCTCCGAGGCCGAGTGCAGCACGCGCGAGTGCATGAGGGCGGGCACGCCGCCGAAGAACACGCTCCACAGCACCATGCCGATCACGATCGGCACGGCATCCGTGCCGAAGGCGCCGAGCCCCAGCACGCTGAGCGCGACGCCGACGAGCGCGAGGTTCACCGATCCGCGCGGGTAGCGATCGCCGAACGCGCCGCCGAGCGCGAGGCCGATCGCGCCGGCCGCCCCGTAGGCGAACAGCAGCCCCGAGACCCACGCCTCGTCGACCCCGCCCACCTGGATCGCCCACGGCGCGATGTAGGTGTAGAAGACGTTGTGCCCCGTGATGACGAGCACGACCGTGACGCACACGATGAGCACGGCGGGCAGCGAGCGGTCCTTGTGTGCGGGGAGCGGGATCTCGCCCGTCGCGAGCGGCACGAGGTGCGACACGGGCGGCAGGTACACGATCACGAACACCATGAACACGAGCACGACGGCCGCCATCGCCGCGAAGGCGAAGCGCCAGCCGAGCGCGTGGCCGAGGAAGGTGCCGAGCGGCACACCCAGGATGAAGGCGAGGGTGCCGCCCGCGTTGGTGACGGAGATCGCGCGCGCGAGCTGGTGCTTCGGCACGAGGCGCGCCGCGTAGGGCCCCGTGACGGCCCAGAACAGGCCGTGGGCGAGACCGCCCAGGATGCGCGCGGCCAGCAGGAACCAATACGTGGGCGCGATCGCGCACAGCACGTTGGTGAGGGCGAAGATGCCGAGCAGCAGCACCATGAGCCACTTGCGCGAGTAGCGGCGGGTGAGCACCGTGAGCGGGGCGGTCGAGACGACGACGGTGCCCGCGAAGACCGTCACGAGCAGGCCGATCTGCGACTCCGACACCCGCAGCTCGGCGGCCATCTCGGGCAGCAGACCGGTCGGCAGGAACTCGCTCGAGACGGAGGCGAAGATCGCCCCGGTGAGCACGAGCAGCTTGAAGAAGGGGAAGCCGTTGCCGTCGTTCGTACTCACCGAACGAGCCTAGCCGCGAACCGGTCGACCGGATGCGCGCGGTCGGGGCGGCCGAGCGCTCTACGCTGGGTGCCTATGACCGCGACCCATTGGATCCTCACCCTCATCTGCGAGGACAGGCCCGGCATCGTGCACGCCATCTCGGGCGCCATCGTCGAGGCCGCGGGCAACATCACCGAGTCGCAGCAGTTCTCGAGCGCCGACACGGGCACCTTCTTCATGCGCCTGCAGGTCGAGTCGGCCGCGACGCGCGAGCAGTTCGAGGCCGCCCTCGAACCCGTCACCGAGCGCTACGGGATGACGTGGCAGCTGGATGTGGTCGGCCGGCCGCTGCGCACCCTCGTGCTCGTCTCGAAGGCGGGGCACTGCCTCAACGACCTGCTGTTCCGGCAGCGCGCGGGGCAGCTCGGCGTCGACATCCCGCTCGTGCTCTCGAACCACCCGGACCTCGGCGAGCTCGCCGCGTTCTACGGGGTGCCGTTCGAGTCGCACGCGGTGACGTCGCCCGGCCAGAAGCTCGCCTTCGAGGAGCGCGTGCTGGAGGTGGTCGAGGAGCACGACATCGAGCTCGTGGTGCTCGCCCGCTACATGCAGATCCTGTCGCCCGAGCTGTGCGAGTCGCTCGCGGGCCGGGTCATCAACATCCACCACTCGTTCCTGCCCGGGTTCAAGGGGGCGAACCCCTACAAGCAGGCCCACGCGCGCGGCGTGAAGATCATCGGCGCGACCGCCCACTTCGTGACGAGCGACCTCGACGAGGGGCCCATCATCGAGCAGAACATCGTGCGGGTCGACCACACCCGCACCCCGGCGGAGCTCGTCGCGATCGGGCAGGACGAGGAGAGCCGCACCCTCACGCAGGCCGTCAAGTGGTTCGCGGAGGACCGCGTGCTGCTCGACGGCGCGCGCACCATCATCTTCCGCTGAGGCCGCCGGGCGACCCGCGCCCGACGACCTCGGCCCCGACGCCTCAGCTCAGGATGAAGGTGTTGAGGATCTGGATGACCGTGGGGTCGCTCGTGGCCGCCTCGCCGAAGGTGCCGACGATGATGAGGTACCCGGATGCCGAGCCGTCGACGGAGTCGACCACGACGACCCCCACATCCGCACCCGTGGAGCAGCCGGTGAACACCGACCACAGGCCCGTGTAGTAGCCGTCGTCGTAGGCCTGATCGACCTGGCCGGATGCGGGAGAGCAGCCGACGCCCGCGAGTCCGTTGTCGAGCGTCGCGATGACGTCGGACGGGGTGCCGAGCGCCTGGTAGGCGGTCGCGTGCAGCTCGACGCCCTCCGCGGCGAGCGCCCCGAAGGAGTTCAGGTCGGTGCTCACCTGCAGCTGGGTCTCGCCGCTGCCGGGCGTGGTCGCCTGGTCGGTCCACTCCGCCGGCACGGAGACGACGATGCGGCCGTCGTCGCTCGACACGGTGGTGTAGCCGGTGGGGACGTCGTTGCCGCCGCCGCCGTAGACGCCGCTCTGGGTCACCTCGATCTCACCGCTGCCGTTGACCTCGCCCTCGAGCAGCTCGTCGGTCGAGGGACGGTACACCTCCACCTCGATGGCCGCGTCGACGCCCTTCGTCTGCAGCACGTCGCAGTAGTTCTTCATGGTGCCCTCGGTGGTGCCCTCGAACTGCGAGAGGCTCGAGGGGCCCGCGAGGGTGACGCCGCCGAGCTTCTCGAGCACGTCGCCGGGCTCGATGCCCGCCTTGTCGGCGGCGCTGCCCGCGGCGACCGACTGCACCCAGATGCCGGAGAGGCCGTACGGGTCGTCGGTGGTGAGGGCGGCGAGGTTCAGCCCGAGGCTCAGCACCGACTTGCCGGCCTTCAGGTCGTCGAGCACCGGGAGCACGTCGTCGCGGCCGATCGCGTAGTTGGAGGTGGCGATCTGGTCGTTGCCGTAGAAGTTGACGGCGACGACCTTGCCCTCGGAGTCGATGAGCGGGCCGCCCGAGTTGCCGCCGCGGATCGTGGCATCCGACTGGATGCCGTGCTCGACCACGTTGTCGAAGGTGTCGAAGGCGTAGTCGGCCTTGACGACGGCGCCCTTCGTCATCGAGAAGGTCGGGTCGCCGAGCGGGTAGCCGAGCGCGTAGACCTCGCTGCCGGTGGAGATCTCGCCCTTCGCCCAGCCGAAGTACGGCACGGGGTCGTCGACGTCCACCTGGACGACCGCGATGTCGAGGCACTCCGAGGTGCTGAGCACGCGCACCGGGTAGCTCTTGCCCTCGCCGCCGATGGTGACGCTCAGCGAGCCGGCACCCGTCACGACGTGGTTGTTGGTGACGGCGATGCCGTCGGGCGTGATGAAGAAGCCGGAGCCCGACCAGGAGTACTCGGCGGGGTCGAGGGTGTCGGGCTCGATGAAGGTGCCCTGACCGGAGAACTGGATGGTCGCCGACTGCACGGCGCTCGAGTCCTTGCCGTCGTAGGTGACGGATGCGTCGCCGCCTCCCCCCACCGAGGGGATGAGGCTGCAGCCCGCGAAGGCGGGCGCGAGGAGCGCGGTGGCGGCGACGGCCGTGAGGGGTCGCCGGACGGATCGGGTGGTGGTTGCGGACACGGGTCGCCTCGTTCTCGATGTTCCTGGTGCGGGTGGGCAGGGTAAGGTGCGCTGCGGCTCGAAACTAGGGATCCGCACGGTCTCACGGCAGTATCAAAGTGAGAGTCTCACGGCGCCGCGGGGGCCTCCTCGGCCGCCGCGAGCACCCGCTCGCGCGCCCGGCGCAGCAGCCGGTACCAGGTGGGACGGCTCACGTGCAGCTCGGCGAGCAGCTCCTCCTCGCGTCGCCGCGGCCCGAGGTGCGCGAGCTCGATCACCTGCCGCAGGCGGCGGTCGTCGGGGGTCGCGCCGAAGGCCCGGTCGAGCACCGCGCGCAGCCGCGCCTCGCGCTCGGGATCCTCCCCCTGCTCGAGCAGTTCGCGCGGGGCGACGGATCGCGGCGGGAAGCCGTGCTCGTGCAGCACGAGCGCCTCGACGAAGCCGGCCGCGCCGAAGGGGCGCAGGTCGACCACGGTCACCGGGAGACCCCCCTCGGGACGCACCTCGCCCCCGAGCAGTTCGGCGCGGATGGGGTTGCGCTCGGGCGCCGCGAAGTGGATGAGCACCCCCTGGAGATCCGGCATCCCCACCCGGTGCATGAACGCGCCGCTCGCGAGCCGCGACGCCTCCGCCCGGTCGTGCTCGGGCACGTCGGCGTGGAGCGTCACCCCGGCGAAGGTGCGCTCGGGGTCGAGGCCCGTCGCCTGCACCGCGCCGATGAGGCTCGCGGTGACCGGTCCGATCGCGACGAGCCGCGAGGCGAGCACGAGCCGGTTGTAGAGCAGCGCCCGGCCGTCGCTGCGGCGCATGACGAAGTCGAGCTCGGGGGCGGCCCGCCACTCGGCGAGCTCCGCCCATCCGGGTCGGTCGGCGAAGCCGTGCGCGCGGGCGAACTCCTCGAACTCGCCGGGAGCGGCCGAGTCGGCGTAGTGGGTGGCGCTCGGGCGGTTCGAGATCGCGCTGCGGTACTCCTCGCTCTCGATGAACTGCGAGAGCTCGATGAGCGCGTCCATGTCGCCCATCCGGGCCCGCATGCCGAGATGCAAGGCGATGCGGCGCACGAGCTGGTGGTAGTGGGCGGGGGCGGTCGCCCGGAGTCGCGCGCGGATCGCGGATGCCAGCACGGGGTGCAGCGCGAGCCCGTTCCCCAGCCGCTGCACGACGGGCAGGGCGGCGAGCCCGCGCATGGCATCCCGGGTCGAGCGCCCCGCGAGGGCGGCGGCGATCAGGCGCGCGTCGACGGCGGGGACGAGTGCGGCGACCTCGAGCACCGCCGGGTCGACGGAGAGGATGGGCTGGCCGGCGAGCCAGGCGGTGAGGCGCCCCTCGAGCTCGGACTCCCGCGATCCCGGCGCCCCGGCGGGCACCGCCGCCGCCACCGTGAGGGCGAGCGGCGAGCCCTGGGCCCAGTCGATGATCTCTTCACGCCGCGCCTGCTCGAGCACGCCGCCCGCCGCGAGCAGTTCGTCGGCAGTGGTGTCGTCGAGCGGGGCGAGGGGCAGGTCGACGAGGATCGCCGGCAGCCCGTCGGAGTGCCAGGAGGGGTTGGGCGCCGATCGCCCCGCGAGCACGATGCGGGAGGCCTCGTCGAGCCGGTCGAGCAGGGCGTCGCGCAGCGGGTGCAGTGCGGCGCCCAGCGCGTCGACCTCGTCGATCACGACGCAGCGACCCGTGGAGGAGCCTCCCGCCACCCGCTCCACGAGCTGCGCGACATCGGCCGGCAGCACCCGCGCGTCGTGGGTCTCGACCTCGAACCCCGCCGCCGCCGCGAGACGCGCGGTGGCCCGCAGCAGGGCCGACTTCCCGATGCCGCCCGGCCCGTGCACGTAGAGCACGCGGCGGCTGCCGGCGGGGTCGAGGAGGGCGCGCACGATCGCCAGCTCGGCCTCCCGGCCCGTGAAACGCTCGGCGTCGGCCGCGGCGACGGCGTCACGCAACGTTCGGGTCGTCACGAACGCTGGACGGTAGTCGCCGCCGGGCGGCCCGTCAAGAGCCCGCCCGCCCGCGACTCCCCTACGCTCGGATCGTGACGCTCCTGCTGTATTCCGCCCTCCTCACCGACGAGCGGGGCGAGACCCCGGACGGCTGGGTGCTCATGCGCGACGACGCGATCGTCGCGGTCGGTGCGGGCGCCCCGCCGGAGGCCGCGGAGTCGGTGGATCTCGGCGGCGCGCGGCTCGTGCCGGGCTTCATCGACATCCACGGCCACGGCGGCGGCGGGCACGCCTACGACGACGGGGGCGAGGAGCTCGCGGCGGCCCTCGCCGCACATCGCGCCCACGGCACGACGCGCTCCGTGATCTCGCTCGTCGCCAACCCGCTCGCGGCCCTGCGGTCGGCGCTGGCGGAGGTCGCCGAGCTCTGCGCAACGGACCCGCTCGTGCTCGGCACGCACCTCGAGGGCCCGTTCCTGGCCCCGGGGCGGCGCGGGGCGCACCACGTCGACTACCTGCGCGAGCCCGACCTCATCGAGGTGGAGCAGCTCATCGCGGCCGCCCACGGCACGCTGCGGCAGATCACGATCGCGCCGGAGCTCCCCGGCGCGGATGCCGCGATCGACGTGCTCGTCGCGGCGGGCGTGCGGGTGGCGGTGGGCCACACCGAGGCCGACTTCGAGACCGCCGCGCGGGCCTTCGACCGCGGGGCCAGCATCCTGACGCATGCCTTCAACGCCATGAACGGCATCCACCACCGCGAACCGGGCCCCGTGATCGCGGCGCTCTCGGACGAACGGGTGACGCTCGAGGTGATCCTCGACGGCCACCACGTGCACGACACGGTCGTGGCGCTCGCCTTCGACGAGGCCCCTTCGCGGGTCGCCCTCATCACCGACGCGATGGCCGCGGCGGCGAGCGCCGACGGCGACTACCGCCTCGGCGCCCTCAACGTGACGGTGCGCGACGGCCTCGCCGTGCTCTCGGGCACCTCCACGATCGCGGGCTCCACGCTCACCCTCGACGCGGCCCTGCGCCGCGCGGTCGACGTGGTGGGGCTGCCGTGGCCGGATGCCGTGGGCGCGGTCACCGCCGTCCCGGCCCGCGCGCTCGGCTACGGCGACCGCCTCGGCCTCCTCGAGCCCGGCTACGCCGCCGACGCGGTGGCCCTCGACGCCGACGGCGCCGTCACGGCCGTGTGGGCAGCGGGCGCGCGCATCCGCTGAGCGGTCAGCGGGCCCAGTCGGGGCGGTTGGCCCAGGCGTAGCGGTAGTAGTCGGCGAAGCGCAGCTTCGAGGCGGCGGCCTCGTCGAGGATGACCGTCACCTCGGGGTGCAGCTGGATGGCGGATCCCGGCAGCGACGCCGACACCGGCCCCTCGACGGCACCCGCGACGGCGTCCGCCTTGGCCTCGCCGAAGGCGAGCAGCACGAGGGCGCGCGCGTCGAGGATCGTGCCGAGGCCCTGCGTGAGGCAGTGCCGCGGCACGTCGCCCGGCGTGTCGAAGAAGCGCGCGTTGTCGGCGCGGGTCGCCTCGGTGAGCGTCTTCACGCGCGTGCGCGAGGCGAACGACGACCCCGGCTCGTTGAAGCCGATGTGGCCGGTGCGGCCGATCCCGAGCACCTGGATGTCGACACCCCCGGCCGCGGCGATCGCGGCCTCGTAGCGGGCGCCCGCGGTCGCGATCCCACCGCCGTCGTCCCCAGGCACGTGGACGAGCGACGGCGTGAGGCCGAGGGTGTCGACGACTTCGCGCGTGATGACCGCGCGGTAGCTCTCGGGGTGGCCGGCCGGCAGCCCGACGTACTCGTCGAGCGCGAAGCCGCGCACGCGCGACCAGTCGAGCCCGGCCCGGGCGAGCGCCGACCAGACCGGCAGCGGGGTGGACCCGGTCGCGAGCCCCAGCACGGCGTCGGGCTTCGCCCGCACGACGGAGGCGATGAGCCCCGCGGCGAGCTCGCCCGCGGCGGCCTTCGCCTCCTCCGGGGCGCCGGACAGGATCACGACCTCGGCCATGCGGCCACCTCCTCCGTGCTCGGCTCGCCCTCGCCCACGAAGGCCGCCCCGACCGCGGCCGCCGGGAAGTCGGCGGGCAGCAGCTGCAGGCGCTCCCCGAGGCCGAGGGAGGCGACGAACGCCGAGTCCCTCTCCCAGTGTGCGATCACGCCGCGCACGCCGTCCAGCAGCGCGTCGCCGAGGCGGCTGATGCCGCCGCCGATGACGACGTCGTCGACGTCGACCGCGAGCACGAGCAGGCGCACCGCCTCGGCGGTCGCCTCGAGCAGGCGGTCGCGCACGGCGGTCGCGGCGGCGTCGCCGGATGCGGCGGCCGCGAAGAGCGCGCGCACCGGCAGCGGGTCGTCGCTCGGCCACTGCCGGGCGACGGCCGAGCCGGAGGCGTAGAGCTCGAGGCAGCCGCGCTGGCCACAGGGGCAGACCGGGCCGGCGGGGTCGACGGGGATGTGCCCGATCTCGCCCGCCACCCCGCGCACGCCCCGCCAGAGCCGGCCGCCGACCACGAGACCGGCGGCGAGGCCGGTGCCGAGGTTGAGGTAGGCCATCGACCGGGTCGGGCCGCGCTCGAGCAGGTGGAACGCCCCGAGGGCCGCCGCGTTGACGTCGTTCTCGACCCGCACCGCGCGGCCGAGGCGCTCCTGCAGGCGGGCGCCCAGCTCGAGGTCCTCGAGCCCCAGGTTGACGGCGTGGCTCACGCGCCCGGTCGCCGGGTCGACGGCACCCGGGATGCCGATGCCGATGGAGGCGAACTCCTCGACCGCGGTGCCCGACGCCTCGGAGAGCTGGTGCACCGCCGAGACGGCGGTGAGCAGCACGATGTCGGCGCCGAATCCGGTCGGCAGGCGCAGGGTGTGCGCGACGCGCCCGTCGTCGCCGATCGCCACGGCATCCGTCTTGGTGCCGCCGATGTCGATGCCGACCCTCACCGCGAGGTCCCTTCCATGAGGCCCCGGAGGGCGAGCGACACGGCGCGCGAGGCGCCGAAGGTGGCGACGTCGGCGTAGCGGCGGTCGGGGCCGGGCCACCCCATGTCGACGACGACGGTGCCGGGCTGCGCGGTGCGCGCCCGGTCGATGAGCTCGCGCGTCCACGCGCGACGGTGGTTGTCCTTGCCGACGACGAGGTAGGGCGCATCGGATGCCGGCAGTGCGTCGCCCTCGCGCACGACCTCGACCTCGACGCCGACGCCCGCGAGCCCCCACGGCACCTCGCCGACGGCCACGTTGGCGGTCGTCTCGAGGGCGAGGATGCGGGCCGCCGGATCGAGCGCGACGCCGTCGCGCAGCTCGAAGGCGCGCGCGATCACGGCCGGGTCGAGCTCGAACGGCGCGGGCACGGGGGCCTCCTCGGCGACGAGTCCCCCGGCGAGCGCGGTCACGCGGGCGACGGCGTCGTCGAGCCGCTCGGCCGCCAACGAACCGTCGGCGATCGCGTCGGCGATCGCGATCTCGATCTCGGCGAGCTGCCGCTCGGTGTTGCGCGTGCCGATGCACAGCAGGTCGCAGCCTCCCGCGAGCGCACGCACGGCGGCCGCCGGGATGCCGATCTCGCCCGAGGCGCCGGCCATGTCGAGCGCGTCCGAGACGACGACCCCCTCGAAGCCGAGCTCGCCGCGCAGCAGCTCCCGCAGGATCCGTGGCGAGAACGTCGCCGGCTGGGCGGGGTCGAGCTGCGGCAGCAGGATGTGGCTCGACATGATGGTGCGCGCCCCGGCCGCGACGGCCGCGACGAAGGGCACGAGTTCGCGCTCGCGGAGCACCTCGAGCGGCAGGTCGACGACGGGCAGCGCGAGGTGCGAGTCGGCGGAGGTGTCGCCGTGGCCCGGGAAGTGCTTGGCGCTCACCGCGACGCCGCCCGCCTCGTGCGCGGCGATCCAGGCGGTCGCGTGGCGCGCGACGAGCCGCGGCTCGTCGCCGAAGCTGCGCACCCCGATGACGGGGTTGTCGGGGTTGGAGTTGATGTCGACGTCGGGCGCGAAGTTGAGGTTGACGCCGACGGCGCGCAGCTCGGCCGCGACGGCCGCGCCGACCCGGGCGGTGAGCCCGGTGTCGTCGAGCCGGCCGAGCACGGCGTTGCCGGGGAACGGGGATCCCGTGGCGGCGTGCAGGCGGGTGACGTCGCCGCCCTCCTCGTCGATGGCGACGAGGGCGCGCGGGTTGGCCGCGCGGATCGCGGCGGTGAGCTCGCGCAGCTGCTCGACCGAGACGAGGTTCTCCGCGAACAGGCACACCCCGGCGAGACCGGCGCGCAGCCGCGCAGCGAGCCACTCCGGCAGTTCGGTGCCGACGAAGCCCGGGAGCAGGACGGCGGACGGGTTCGGTGCGCTCATCCCTTGACCGCACCCCCCACGATGCCGCTCGTCATGCGACCCTGCACGAGCAGGAAGAACACGATCACCGGGATCGCGACGATCGTCGACGCGGCCATCACCTGACCCCAGTCGGTCTCGCGGGTCGCCGAGGCCTGCACGAAGCCGCGCAGCCACAGCGGCAGCGTCTGCGCCGCCTCGGCCGGCAGCAGCACGACCGCGACCGTGAACTCGTTCCAGGCCTGCAGGAACGCGTACACCCCGGAGGCGACGAGCCCGGGCGCCAGCAGCGGGAAGGTGATGCGCATGAACGCCTGGAAGCGGCTGAGCCCGTCGACCATGGCGGCCTCCTCGAGCTCGGCGGGCACGCCCGCGACGAAGCCCCGCAGCATCCAGATCGTGAACGGGATGACGGCCGCGATGTAGATGACCGAGACGCCGACGACCGAGTTGAGCAGGCCGACCGACGACATCATCTTGTACTGCGCGATGAACAGGCCCTCGGCCGGCAGCATCTGGATGAGCAGCAGCGCGAGCACGAAGCTCTTGCGCCCGCGGAACTTGAAGCGGCTGATCGCGACGGCGCCGAGGAAGGCGAAGACGAGGCAGAACGCCACCACGAGCAGGGTGATCGAGACGCTCATGCCGAGCGCGCCGAAGAAGGAGCCGTCGGCGACCGCGCCCGTGAAGTTCGAGGTGGTGAAGTACTCGCCGGGGAAGAAGTGCGGCGTGAACTGCTGCAGCACGGCGGTCGAGATGAAGGCCGAGTTCACCATCCAGTAGACGGGGAACGCCCACACGACCGCGAGCGCGATCGCGAGCACCGTGAGCAGGATGCGTCCGAGCTTGACGGTCATCGTCCCTCGTCCTCCTTGATCAGGTCGCGCACGTACACCCAGCTGAGCGCGAGGGTGATCAGCAGCACGATGATGGAGACGGCGCTCGCCATGCCGAAGTCGTTGGCGGAGGCGCCGAGCTTGTAGATGTAGGTGCCGAGCAGGTCGAAGTCGCCCGACTTCGAGCCGGCGTCCTTGAGCAGGGTGATCTGGGCGAACACCCGCAGGTCCCAGATGAGCTGCAGCAGCAGCACGATCGAGAGCACGGGGCGGATCATCGGCCCGACGATCCGGGTGAAGCGCTGCCAGGCGTTCGCACCGTCGATCTGGGCCGCCTCCATGACCTCGTCGGAGATCTGGGTGAGCCCCGCGTAGACGGCGAACGAGACGAAGGGCACCGACATCCAGATGATGAGCACGCTCGCCACGAGGAAGAAGGTGGCCGGGTTGCCGAGCCAGTCGTAGCGGTTCATGTCGACGCCCGGGATCGCGTCGAGCAGGTAGTTGACGACGCCGCGGCGACGGTCGAACAGCCAGATGAAGACGGTCGTCGCGGCGGCGACGGGCATCGCCCAGGCGAGCAGCATCGAGATCTGCAGGATGAGGCGGGCGGCCCTGCCGACGGCGTTCATGAGCAGCGCCATCCCGACGCCGACCACGACGGTGACGAAGGCGGTCACGACGCAGAAGACGAGCGAGCGGCCGAGCACGGCCCAGAACTCGCCCTTCCAGAGCAGCTCGGCGAAGTTGGCGAAGCCCACCCACTCCGGCGGCTTGCCGAACTGCTGGGCGAGACCGTACTTCTGGAAGGCGGTGATGAACTGCCAGACGAGCGGGTAGCCGAGGCCGAGCAGCAGGAAGACGACCGCGGGCACGATCAGGAAATAGGGGATACCCGTACGGCGGGGTTGGATGCGGACGGCGGAGCTCTTCGCGGACATGCGGGAACCTCCTTTCGACAAGGCTGGCAGGTGCGGGTGGATGCCGCGAGGGCGGCGAGAGGTGTGCGGGCGCTGCGGGGTCCGGCGGCGGTGCCGGGGTGCCGGTCGGGCAGCGGCAGCGCGCGCTGCCCGACCGGCTGTGCCGACTAGCCGTTGATGAGCTCGTCGATCTTCTTGTCGTACTCGGCTGCGAGCGCGGTGATGTCGCCGCCGCCGTTGACCTTGCCGAAGAACTCCTCGAGCAGGCCCGAGCCCTCGACGGCGGCCCAGCCGGGCGCCGCGGGGGTCAGCTTCGAGCCGAGGGCCGACTCGATGAGGGCCTGCGCGAACTGGTCGTCGCCGAGGGCGGAGACGTAGTCCGAGTTGGCCGGGCCGAGGCCGTTCTCACCGAGCATGGTCTGGTACTCGGAGCTGAAGATGATGCGCAGCAGCTCACGGGCACCGGCCTGGTTCTTCGAGGCCGCCGAGATCGCGATGTTGGAGCCGCCGGCGAACACCGGGGCGACACCGCCGTCGACGCCGGGCAGCACGTAGGTGCCGAACACGTCGTCGTTCCAGGTGGGGATCGGCTTGGTCTCGTCCTCGGGGTTGGGGGCGAGGTCGCCGATCGACCAGTGCGCCCATCCGGGAGCGATGATCGTGGCCGCCTCGGGAGCCGCCGCCTCGGGCTGGGTGTTGATGTTCACCCACGGGGTGCTGTCGGCCTCGGTCACCGGGGCGTTCGAGCCCGTGGTGAACAGCTCCTGCAGCGCCTCGAGACCCTCGATCGTCTTCGGGTCGGAGAGCGAGGAGGCCCACGTGTCGCCGTCCTTCTTCGCGAGGTCGCCGCCGTGCGCGAAGATCCACGAGATGCCGTTGCGCCAGTCCTCGCCGCCCAGGTAGAAGCCCGAGAGCGAGTCGGTGCGCAGCGTCTGCGCGACCTCGGTCACCTCGCCGAGGGTCGTGGGGACCTCGACGCCGGCCGCCTGGTACAGGTCCTTGCGGTAGAACACGTAGCGCGAACCGAAGTAGTACGGCAGGGCGTAGTTGACCTCGTCGACCTTGCCGACGTCGACGAAGGACTGCAGCAGCTTGTCGCCGCCGAGCTCGTCGACCATGTCGGTGATGTCGGAGAAGGCGCCGACGGTCGTGAAGGTCGGCGACCACGTGTTGCCGATCTCCGTCACGTCGGGGGTATTGTCGGCGTCAGGCAGTGCAGTGGTGAGCTTCGCGAGAGCGTCACCCCAGCCCTGTTCCTCGATAGTGAGGGTGCCCCCGGTCCGCTCGTTGTACTCGGTCTTCAGGTAGTCGCGCAGCGCGTCCGGGGTGTCACCCCCCATGAGCCAGAACGTGATGTCCTGCCCCTTCGCGTCATCCGTGCTCGGCGTCTCGGGCGTGGATGCACAGCCCGCGAGGACGACGAGCGCAGCGGTCGCGGCAGCGACTGCTCCGATCTTTCGCTTCATTCGTGCTTTCCTTCTTCTTTGAATTGCGATGGGCCGGGTGGCGGCACCGCTGGTGCATGGGTGTTGCGGGTTCGGCGTCAGGAGACCCCGAGTCGGCTCGACAGGACCATGGCGGCGGCGCCGCGCATGACGATGTCCTGACCGAGCTCGGACATCCGCACCGTCAGATCGCCGTGGAACTCGGCCATCGTGCGGGCGCGGAAGGTCTCGATGGCCGCCTCGGTGAGGGGACCTTCGAGGAGTTCGACGGGGCCGCTGATGACGACCTCGTCGAGATTGAGGGCGCCGACGACCGGCGCGAGGGCGATGCCGAGGCGCTCGCCGGCGCGACGCAGCACGGCGTCGCGGGCGGCGGCATCCGGCGCCTCGGCGAGGCCGGCGCGCAGGCGCGGCACCGAGAGCCAGGTCTCGAGGCAGCCGTGCTTGCCGCACACGCAGAGGTCGCCGCCGTCGGTGCCGACCACGACGTGGCCGAGCTCGCCCGCCGCGAACCGGCTGCCGAACACGGGGGTGCCGCCGAGGATGAGGCCCGCGCCGACTCCGCGGCCGACCCGGATGAGCATGAAGTCGCCGAGCGCGTCGCCGAAGCTGTGCTCGGCGAGGGCGGCGGCGTTGGCGTCGTTCGCGACGATCACCGGGAGGCCGGTGGCGGTCGCGATGGTCGCCTGCAGCGGCTCGTCGACCCAGCCGAGGTTCGGGGCCGAGAGCACCGTGCCGGTGAGGTCGACGATGCCGGGGGAGCCGATGCCGATGCCGAGCACGGGCTGGTCGGCGGCCGCGACGAGTTCGCGGGCGAGCTCGGTGGCGATCCGGGTGACCTCGGCGCCCGCGGCGCCGTCGGTGGCGACCTCGATGCGCGTGACGATGCCGCCGTCGAGGTCGAGCACGGAGCCGCGGAAGACGCCCGTGTCGGAGAGGTCGATGCCGATGATGCGGTGGCCGGCGCGGTTGATGTCGAGCAGGATGGCGGGCTTGCCGGGACGCGCCTCGTCGCGCTGGCCGGTCTCGACGACGAGCCCGTCGGCGATGAGCTCGGCGACGAGGTCGGAGACGGTGACGCGCGTGAGGCCCGTCTCGCGGGCGAGGTCGGCACGGCTCTGGAGGCCGCCGCGGTAGAGCGTCTGCAGCACGAGCGAGCGGTTGTGCGCGCGGGCGTGCTCCGGCAGCACCTTCGCGCTCGGGCGCAGGGCGCGGAGGGGGGCGCTTCGCTGCGCTTCCGGTGCGGACATGTTTGTTAGTAAAGCGTACGAACAAAAGACGCGCAAGGTTTGATCGGACGGTTAACAAACCCGTAATACTCCGCCGCCGGGACGACTCCATGCGAATTCATAGGAACTGCCAGCCCGACCCAAGGATTCGCTGACATCCTGAACCGCATGACGACCTCCCCCCGACCCCACCGCACACTCGGAATCGCGGGCATCGCCGGCATCGGCCTCCTCTCGCTCGCGGGGTGCGCCACCGCATCCGACGCCGCCGACAACAGCTCCGGGAGCGGCTCGACCGACACCTCGGCGAGCTACACGGACGGCACGTACACCGCCGAAGGCAGTTACGTCTCCCCCGCCGGCCAGGAGTCGATCACGGTCGAGCTGACCCTCGAGGACGACATCGTGACCGCCGTCACCGTGACCCCCGAGGCCGACGACCCGCAGGCCGAGAGCTTCCAGGAGAAGTTCGCCGGCGGCATCGCGGATGTCGTGGTCGGCAAGGACATCGACACCCTCGACGTCTCGCGCGTCGCCGGCTCCTCGCTCACGAGCGGCGGGTTCAACCAGGCGCTCGCGACCATCAAGGCCGACGCGCTCGAGTCGTAGGCCCGCGCGTGATCGCCGATCCGCTCCCGAACGCCTGGAGGTTCGACGCGCTCGGCACCCCGTGGCGGATCGACACCGAGGAACCGCTGCCGGACGAGGTGCGCGAGCTCGTCGCCGCCCGCGTCGAGCGCTTCGACCGCGACTGGTCGCGCTACCGCGACGACTCGCTCGTCGCCCGCATCGCGCGCCACCCCGGACGCCACCGCCTGCCCGCCGACGCGGCGCCGCTGCTCGGGCTCTACCGCGAACTGTACGCCGCCACCCGCGGCCGGGTGTCGCCGCTCGTCGGCGGCGCGCTCGCGGCGGCCGGCTTCGGCCCGCGGCTCGGCGGCGTGCCGGATGCCGTGCCCCGCTTCGAGGACGCACTCGCCTGGGACGGCGAGCACCTCGACACCGCCTCCCCCGTGCTGCTCGACGTCGGCGCGGCGGGCAAGGGCTACCTCGTCGACCTCGTGAGCGGACTGCTCGCCGAGGCGGGCATCGCGCGCTCGGTCGTCGACGGCTCGGGCGACCTCCGCATCCGCGACGTGCCCATGCGGATCGCGCTCGAGCATCCCGCGGACGCCACCCGGGCGGTCGGCGTCGCCGAACTCGTCGGCGGCGCCCTCTCCGCGAGCGCCGGCAACCGTCGACGGCACGCCGACGGGCGCCACCACGTGCTCGACGCCGTGACGGGACTGCCCGCGCGCGACGTCGTCGCCACCTGGGCCGTCGCCGCCGACGACCTCGTCGCCGACGGCGCCGCCACGGCGCTGTTCTTCGACGTCGACCGCGGCTGGCTCGAGCGCCGCGGCGTGGAATGGGTCAGGATGCTGTCCGACGGCTCGCTCGAGGCCAGCCCCGGCTTCCCCGGAGAGGTGTTCGCATGACCGCACTCGTCGCACGGATCGACCGGCTGCTCGGCCGCGTCACGATGTACCTGCTCGTGCTCGGCATCCTCGTGGTGCTCGCCGTGCTCGCCGTCGTGCTCGGCGCCGTCGGGGCGATCCCCTTCGACCCGCTGACCCTGCTCGCGAGCGCGACCGTGCTGCTCGCGGCGTCGTGGATCGCCAACCAGGTGCTCGGGCTCGTGTTCCGCACGACGCCGCTGCTGGCATCCGGTTTCATCACCGCGATGCTGCTGTTCTTCGTGCTCGAACCGAGCCTCGAGCCGGACGGGCTGCTCGTGCTCGCGCTCGCCGCGGCGATCGCGGCGGCCTCGAAGTACCTCATCGCGTGGCGCGGGCGGCACCTCGTGAACCCCGCCGCGATCGCCGCCGTGCTCGTCGGGGTAACGGGGCTCACGCTCTCGTCGTGGTGGGTCGCGACCGGGCCGATGCTGCCCGCGGTCGCGCTCGGGGCGCTGCTCATCCTGTGGCGCACCCGGCACCTCGGCATGGGGCTCGTCTACCTCGCCGTCGCGGGTGGCCTGCTGTTCGTGCGCTACCTCGCGTTCGGGGCGGATGCGGGCAGCGCGCTGTCGTTCACGCTGGTCTCCTCGCCGGTCGTCTTCGCCGCCGGCTTCATGGTGAGCGAGCCGCTCACCCTGCCGCCGCGGCGCTGGCAGCGGATGCTCTACGCGGTCGTCGTGGGCGTGCTCACGAGCGCGCCCCTCGCGATCGGACCCGTGCGCAACACCCCCGAGCTCGCGCTCGTGATCGGCGGCGTGCTCGCCTTCTTCTTCGCGCAGCGGCGCGGCGTGAAGCTCGAACTCGTCGAGAAGCGGCAGCTCACCCCCACCGCGTGGGAGTTCCGCTTCCGGCCGGCCGCCCCGCTGCGGTTCGCGCCGGGGCAGTACCTCGAGCTGACGCTCCCCCACCGCCGACCGGATGCGGGCGGCATCCGCCGGGTGTTCTCGCTCACCCAGGCGGCCGGGGACGACGAGGTGACGGTGGGCGTGCGCATCCGCGAGCAGCCGTCGTCGTTCAAGCGCGCGCTCCGTTCGCTCGAGCCGGGCGCCCGGCTGCGGGCGACGGGCGTGTGGGGCGACTTCACGCTGCCGCGCGACCCGGGGGCGAAGCTCGCCTTCGTCGCGGCCGGCATCGGTGTGACCCCCTTCGTCTCGCAGCTGCGCACGCTCGCGGCCGCGGGGCGCGCCGCGGACGCCGAGCTGCTCTACGCGGTGCGCGCATCCGCCGACCTCGCCTACCGCGAGGAGCTCGCGGCGACCGGCTGCCGGGTGGCCGTGCTCTCCCCCGACGACCCGGGCGAGCTGCCCGCGCACTGGACGTGGCTCGGCGCGGGCGCGCTCGACGCCGAGCTCGTGCACCGCACCATCCCGGACGCCGCCGAGCGCACCGTCTACCTCTCCGGAGCCCCCACCGACGTCGCCCGCCTGCGCCGCACCCTCCGCGCGGCGGGCACCCGCCGCATCCGCACCGACGTCTTCCTCGGCTACTGACCTCCCGCAATAGGTCAAGCGCTGCAGCGCCAACCCTCGCGCGCCACCATTTCCCGCAGCCGGAGGGCGAGCGCTGCAGCGTTTGACACCTGCTCGCCGACGGGGGTGGGTCGTATCGTGGCGGCATGTCGTCGTTCGCCGAGAAGCCGATCCTGCCCTTCACCGACTGGCGGGAGTGGGAGGCGTTCCTCGCGGGCGAGCCGCCGGCCGACGGAGTGCGGGTGAAGATCCTGAAGGCCAAGGCCGAAGTGCCCGGCATCACCCGGCAGGAGGCGCTCGACGTCGCGCTGTGCTTCGGCTGGATCGACGGCCAGGCCGGGGCGTTCGACGACGACTACAGCCTGCAGGCCTACACGCCGCGCCGCGCCCGCAGCCCGTGGTCGCAGATCAACCGCGAGCATGTGGCCCGGCTCATCGAGGAGGGGCGGATGCGACCCGCCGGTCTCGCGGAGATCGACCGCGCGAAGGCCGACGGGCGGTGGGACGCCGCCTACCGCCAGAAGGACGCCCCGGTGCCGCCCGAACTGCAGGTGCTGCTGGATGCGAGCCCCACCGCATCCGCCTTCTTCGCGGGCCTCAGCGCGCAGAACCGCTGGGCCTTCATCTTCCGCATCGCCCAGGGCAAGCAGGCGGCCACCCGCGAGCGCAACGCCCACCGCTTCCTCGGGATGCTCGAGCGCGGCGAGACCTTCCACTGAGTGGCGCGGTTTCGGCCCGATGGCGCGGTTTCGCGGGTGCCATCCGGCCGAAACCGCGCCATCCGCTACGGCAGCAGGCCGAGGGCGCGCACCGCGTCGCGTTCGGCGACGAGCTCCGCCGCGGAGGCCGCGATGCCCGCGCGCACGGCATCCGAGAGCTCGAGCCCCTCGACCACCTGCCACTCGCCGCCCGCGCTCGTCGCGGGGAACGAGCTCACGAGGCCCGCGGGCACCCCGTAGAGTCCCGTGCTCGGCAGCGCGACCGACACCCAGTCGCCCTCCCGGGTGCCGAGCACCCAGTCGCGCACGTGGTCGATCGCGGCGGATGCGGCGCTCGCCGCCGACGACGCCCCGCGCGCCGCGATGATCGCGGCCCCGCGGTTCGCGACCGTCGGCACGAACTCGTCGGCCACCCACTCGGGCGCGAAGCCGACGGGCTCCCCGTCGAGCAGCAGGTGCGAGGGGTCGGGCACCTGAGTGGAGGAGTGATTGCCCCAGACGGTCATCCGCGTGAGCCGACCCACCCCCACGCCGAGCTTCGCCGCGAGCTGCGCGAGCCCGCGGTTGTGGTCGAGACGCGTCATCGCGGTGAAGCGTTCGGCGGGCACGTCCGGCGCGTGTGCCTGCGCGATGAGGGCGTTCGTGTTGGCCGGGTTGCCGACCGCGAGCACCCGGATGTCGTCGGCGGCGTGGTCGCCGATCGCGCGCCCCTGCGGGCCGAAGATGCCCGCGTTCGCAGCCAGCAGATCACCGCGCTCCATCCCTGCGGTGCGCGGCCGGGCGCCCACCAGCAGGGCGACGTTCGCCCCCTCGAAGGCGGCATCCGCGTCGTCGAAGACGTCGACGGAGTCCAGCAGCGGGAAGGCCGCGTCCGCGAGCTCCATCGCCGTGCCCTCGGCGGCGGCGACCGCCTGCGGGATCTCGAGCAGCCGCAGCCGCACCGGGGAGCCGCCGAGCATGTCGCCCGCGGCGATGCGGAAGAGGAGGGCGTAGCCGATCTGACCGGCGGCGCCCGTGACGGTCACGGTGATGGGGGTGCGCACCCCTTCACGCTACGCGCCGTGCACGCCGGAAGGCCGGGCCCAAGGGCCCGGCCTTCTCCGCGAAAGTACGTACTTTTGGGCGATTCCTGGACTCGGGCGCCCAAAAGTACGTACTTTCGAGGACTGCTACGCCAGACGCGCCGCGAGGTTCTCGTCGAGGGAGGCGAGGAAGTCCTCGGTGGTCTGCCACTCCTGCTCGGGGCCGACGAGGATCGCGAGGTCCTTCGTCATCTTGCCCGACTCGACCGTCTTGATGACGACGTCCTCGAGCGTCTCGGCGAAGTCGATGAGCGCCTGGTTGCCGTCGAGCTTGCCGCGGTGCATGAGGCCGCGGGTCCACGCGAAGATGGAGGCGATCGGGTTGGTCGAGGTGGGCTTGCCCGCCTGGTGCTGGCGGTAGTGGCGCGTCACGGTGCCGTGCGCGGCCTCCGCCTCGACGACCTTGCCGTCGGGCGTGGTGAGCACCGAGGTCATGAGGCCGAGCGAGCCGTAGCCCTGGGCCACCGTGTCGGACTGCACGTCGCCGTCGTAGTTCTTGCACGCCCAGACGTAGCCGCCCTCCCACTTGAGCGCGGAGGCGACCATGTCGTCGATGAGGCGGTGCTCGTAGGTGATGCCGGCGGCCTCGAACCGCTCCTTGTACTCGGCGTCGAAGACCTCCTGGAAGAGGTCCTTGAAGCGGCCGTCGTAGGCCTTCAGGATGGTGTTCTTCGTCGAGAGGTACACCGGGTAGCCGCGCGAGAGGCCGTAGTTGAAGCTCGCCCGGGCGAAGTCGCGGATCGACGGGTCCTGGTTGTACATCGCCATCGCGACGCCGCCGTCCGGGGCCTGGAACACCTCGAAGCTCTGCGCCTCGCCGCCGTCGGCGGGCTGGAACGAGAGGGTCAGCGTGCCCGGGCCGTCGAACACGAAGTCGGTGGCGCGGTACTGGTCGCCGAAGGCGTGGCGGCCGATGATGATGGGCTTGTTCCACCCGGGCACGAGGCGCGGGATGTTGGAGATGACGATCGGCTCGCGGAAGATGACGCCGCCGAGGATGTTGCGGATCGTGCCGTTCGGGCTCTTCCACATCTTCTTGAGACCGAACTCGGCCACGCGCGCCTCGTCGGGCGTGATGGTGGCGCACTTGACGCCCACACCGTGCTTCTGGATGGCGTGCGCCGCGTCGATCGTGACCTGGTCGTCGGTCGCGTCCCGGTTCTCGATGCCGAGGTCGTAGTACTCGAGGTTCACGTCGAGGTAGGGGTGGATGAGGCGGTCCTTGATGAACTGCCAGATGATGCGGGTCATCTCGTCGCCGTCGAGTTCGACGACCGTCCCCTCGACCTTGATCTTCTCGACCACGTGCTGTCCTTTCGCGTCGTACGCCGCCGACCAGCCTACCGCGCATCCGAGATATCTCGATATCGAGATATCTGTGCGCTCGGCGGCGTCGCGGGTTAGCCTGTCCGAATGGCGGAGCTGAGACTGGAAGAACTGACGGCCCAGACCATCGTCGCGGCTCGCAACCTCGCCCTCAAGCCCGGGCAGGCTGCGTTCATCGCCCCCGAGACGTACGTGCACGTCGAGCAGGACCTCGACCCCGCGGGCTCGTGGCCCCGCGTCGTGATGGACGGCGACCACCTCGTCGGCTACGTGATGGGCGCCTTCGACGCCGACGCGACCGAGGACTTCCTCAAGGCCGCGCTCTGGCGCGTGCACGTCGAGGCGGATGCGCAGGGCGCGGGCGTCGGACGCTTCGCGGTGCAGGCGCTCGCCGACGAGGCGCGCCGTCGCGGCTTCGACCGTCTCACGGTCGTGTGGGCCTCCGGCGAGGCCGGCCCCGAGGAGTTCTTCAAGGCGGTCGGCTTCGAGGTCGTCGGCGAGACGCCGTACGGCGAGAACCTCGGCGCCCTCGCCCTCTGAGCGGGGCCTGGATGCCGCTCCCGCCCGAGGACTTCGTGGGCGCGGTGCTCGACGTGGTCGCGCAGATCCCCGAGGGCCGCGCGATGAGCTACGGCGACGTCGCCGCGGCGATCGGCTCCCGCGCCGCGCGCGGCGTGGGGCAGGTGATGGCCTACTACGGCGGCGAGGTGCCCTGGTGGCGCGTCGTGCGCGCATCCGGCCACCCCGCGCCCGGCCACGAGGACCGCGCCCTCGAGCACTACCGCGCCGAGGGCACCCCGCTCGTGTGGTCGCGCGACCGCGGCTCGTACCGCGTCGACCTGCGCGCGGCACGCCACGAGCCGGACGACGCGCCCTGAGGCGACCGGCCGTCCCATCCCCCGAATGGGCGCGTTCGCGGGGAGGCCCCGGCCCGGTAGCCTCTCATCCCATGACCCGTACCGATGACCTCATGGCGACGATGCAGAGGCACATGCGCGGCACGGCCTTCGTCTTCGCACGCACCGCCAAGGGGTTCGACATCGACCTCGACCTCGCCAACAAGCAGTGGTGGGGCGTGCTCAAGGAGACCCGGCTGTCCGAGACCTCCAGCTTCCAGATCCTCACCGACGAGATCGACTCCAAGTTCACGATCGTGGAGATCCCCCGCTTCGTCGAGTGGGCCGGCGACGACGCCCCGCACTTCGTGGCGCACGGCGGCGGGGCGCCCAAGCAGCGCATGCGCGACGAGGTCGACCTGCGGGTGAGCGCGGAGCCCGTCCGTCGCCTCGTGCGCCGCGAGGCCGAGGGTCTCGGCTTCCGCGAGTCGATCGACCGCAAGAAGCTCTACACGATGCTCGGCGTCGCGGCGGGCGGTGTCGTCGCGGTCGCCATCGTGGTGGCGATCATCCTCAACACGATCGGCTGAGGCCCCGGGGCGTCCCCCGGGCTCACACGAGCGAATCCCTCCACGCCTTGTGCAGCCGGGCGAAGCGCCCGCTGCCGCCGATCAGCTCCTCGGGCGTGCCGTCCTCGACGATCGCGCCGTGCTCCATGACGAGCACGCGGTCGGCGATCTCGACGGTCGACAGCCGGTGCGCGATGACGATCGCGGTGCGGTCGGCGAGCAGGGTCGTGAGACCCTCCTGCACGAGTCGCTCGCTCGGGATGTCGAGGGAGGCCGTCGCCTCGTCGAGGATGAGCACCGCCGGGTCGGCGAGGAACGCGCGCGCGAACGACAGCAGCTGCCGCTGGCCGGCCGAGACGCGCCCGCCGCGCTTGTTCACATCCGTGTCGTAACCATCGGGCAGCGCCTCGATGAAGGCGTCGGCGCCGACCGCGTGCGCGGCCGCCCGGATCTCGTCGAGCGAGGCGCCGGGCTTGCCGAGTGCGATGTTGTCGGCGACGGTGCCCGAGAACAGGTACGCCTCCTGGGTGACCATCACGATCGCCCGGCGCAGGTCCTTCGGGTGCAGTTCGCGCAGATCGACGCCGTCGAGGCTCACGGTGCCCTCGGTGGGGTCGTAGAAGCGTGCCACGAGCTTCGCGAGCGTCGACTTGCCGGCGCCCGTCGATCCGACGAGCGCGACCGTCTGCCCCGCGGGGATGTGCAGCTCGAACGCGGGCAGCACGACGCGGTCGTCGCGGTAGGCGAACCGCACCCCGTCGAAGTCGATCGCGCCCGAGGCGTGCCACAGGTCGACGGGCCGCGCGGGGTCGGGCACCGAGGGGGTCTCGTCGAGCACGCCCGAGATCTTCTCGAGCGCCGCGGAGGCCGACTGGTACGAGTTGTAGAACTGCGCCATCTCCTCCATGGGGTCGAAGAAGCGCCGCGCGTACATGAGCGCCGCGAGCAGCACACCCACCGCGAGCTGGCCGTCCGCCACCCGCAGGCCGCCCACGAGCAGCACGGCGGCGACCACGACGTTGCCCACCACCACGAGGCTCGGGTCGAACACGCCGAACACCCCGATCGCCTTCGCGTTGGCCTCGCGGTAGTTCTCGACGTGCACGCCGAACTCGCGCTCGTTGCGCCCCTCGGCACGGAACGCCTTGACCGCGCGGATGCCGGTCATCGTCTCGACGAACTTCACGATGAGGCGCGCCGAGTGCACCCGCGTCGCACGGAACGCGCGCTGCGAGGTGACCTGGAACCAGCGCGTCAGCACGGCGAGGATCGGCAGCGAGCAGGCGATGACGAGCGCGCTGATCGGGTCGAGCAGCACGAGCGCGATCGCGATGAACGCCATGTAGAGCACCCCGCGGATGAGGCCCTGGATGCCGGAGTCGAGCAGCTCGCGGATCGAGTCGAGGTCGTTCGTCTGCCGCGCGATGATGCGGCCCGAGGTGTAGCTCTCGTGGAACTCGAGACTCAGCAGCTGGGCGTGCCGGTAGATGCGCCCGCGCAGGTCGTAGAGGAACGCCTGGCTGATGCGCGCCGACAGCAGGGTGTAGTGCCACATGAGCACCGCACCGACGATCGCCGCGGTGAGGTAGGCGAGCACGACGAGTGCGAGCGGCATGGCATCCCGGTGCTGCATGATCGCGGGCAGCCCCGCGTCGATGCCGAACGCGATGAGCGCGGGGCCCGCGGTCTGCAGACCCGTCGACACGGCGACGATGACCATGGCGACGACGACCCGGCCCCGCAGCGGACGCAGCAGTGAGCCGAGCAGCCGCGACGAGCGCTGCCGGATGGCGCGGCTCTCCTCGCGCGTGTAGTCCTGGCGGTCTTCTCCCTCGACGCCTTCGAGCGCGCTCACGCCGTCACCCCCTCATCCGCCGTCTCGGTATCGCGGCCCTCCTCGAGCGAGGAGATCACGTAGCGGTAGTGCTCGTTGCGGGCCAGCAGTTCGGAGTGGCGCCCGACATCCGTGATGCGCCCGTGCTCGAGCAGCGCCACCCGGTCGGCGAGCTGCACGGTCGAGGGCCGGTGCGCCACGATGAGGGCCGTCGTCGAGGCGAGCACGCGACGCAGCCCCGCCTCCACGCGGGCCTCCGTGTCGACGTCGAGCGCCGACAGGGGGTCGTCGAGCACGAGCACCGAGGGGCGCGCCGCGACCGCGCGGGCGAGCGCGATGCGCTGCCGCTGGCCGCCGGAGAGGCTGAGCCCCTCCTCGCCGATCGTGGTGTCGGCGCCGTGCGGCAGCGCCGCCACGAAGTCCGCCTGCGCGATCTCGAGCGCCTCGTCGAGCACCGCCTCGCCCTCGGGCGAGCCCGGGTCGAGTTCGGGGCGCCCGAGCAGCACGTTCTCGCGCACCGAGGCCGAGAAGAGCGTCGCCTCCTCGAACGCCATCGCGATCCGGGCGCGCAGCTCCTCGCGGGTCAGCTCGCGGATGTCGACGCCGTCGAGCCGCACGGCGCCGCCCGTCACGTCGTAGAGCCGCGTCGTGAGGGCCGTGAGGGTGGTCTTGCCCGAACCGGTGAGGCCGACGAGCGCCATCGTCTCGCCCGGCTCGACCTCGAGCACGATGTCGTCGAGCAGGTCGGGCACCGAGTCGGGCGAGTCCTGGTAGCGGAAGTGCACGCGGTCGAACACGAGGCGCCCGCGGGGCTCGGCGATCGTCTGCGGATGTTCGGGGTCGCGGATCAGGTCGGGCTCGTCGAGCACCTCGAAGATGCGCTCCACGGCGGTGCGCGTCTCGAAGGTCATCGACAGCAGCCAGCCGATC
Source organism: Protaetiibacter intestinalis (assembly GCF_003627075.1). NCBI lineage: Bacteria > Bacillati > Actinomycetota > Actinomycetes > Micrococcales > Microbacteriaceae > Protaetiibacter > Protaetiibacter intestinalis. Next base: position 794,769 of record NZ_CP032630.1, read on the forward strand.
GACTCGATCGGCCAGCGCAGCACGGCGGCCGCCGCGAAGAAGGCGATGAGACCTCCCACGGTCAGCTGCCCGCCCGCTGCGAGCACGACGCCGCCGAGCAGCGAGAGCGCGAACGCCACATCCGGGATGAGCAGCAGCCACAGCCACAGGCCCGCGATCGAACGCGCCTTCTCGAGCTCGGTGCCGCGCAGCTCCTCCGCCTGGTGCAGGAAGTTCTCGAGGCTGTGCGTGCCGCGCCCGAAGGCCTTCAGCACCCGGATGCCGTGCACCGACTCCTCGACGGTCGTCGCGAGGTCGCCCTGCTGGTCCTGGGCGCGACGCGACACCACCGAGTAGCGGTGCTCGAAGCGGAACCCGACCACCCACATGGGGATCGACGCGACGATGAACACGAGCGCGAGCTGCCACGACCAGGTGAACAGGATGCCGAATCCGACGACGATGATGACGACGTTGCCGACGAGCAGGATCACGCCGAAGGCGAGCCAGCGGCGGATGAGCCCGAGGTCGCCCATCGAGCGCGACAGCAGCTGACCGGACTGCCAGCGGTCGTGGAAGGCGACCGGCAGATCCTGCAGCTTCGCGTAGAGGGCGTTGCGCATGCTCGCCTCGATGTGCGTCGACGGGGTGAGCACGAGCCAGCGGCGCAGCATGATGAGCAGGCCCTCGGCGACGCCGAGCGCGAGCACGACGACCGCGGCGGGCCAGACCTGCGCGGGGTCGCCCGCCGCGAGCGGACCGTCGATGATCCACTGCAGCACGACGGGCACGCTGAGCGAGACGAGCACGAGCGCGATGTAGACGAAGAGGCTGACGATCGTGCGGCCGAGGAAGGGGCGCACGAACGGCAGGATGCGCGCGAGGGTGCGCACGGTGCCGCGTCCGGCGGCGACGGAGGTGGTCTGTTCAGGCATGGATCATCCGGAGCTGGGCGCACGCGACGGCGCGCACGAGAGGTGGAACGTGGAGAGGTGGCGACGGATTCCGGATCCGTCGAAGAGGCGGGCGGGCTGGGCCGCTAACGGCGCCGCGCGGAGAAGGCGACCGCCGGGATCGCGGCCGTGAGCGGGCGCGGTGTGCCGGTGTACGTCATGATGCCTCCTCGTTGTGCGAGCTCGACCGCCCGGAAGGATGCCCGAGCAGCCCTACAGACTATGCCCGCACCCGCCGACACGCAACACGCGATCAGACGGGATGAGCGTCCGCGCGCGTGGCTAGACTCGGGCCCGGAGCAGCGTCGCTCCGCACCACCGAACCACCCCGGAGCATCCGTGAACACCACCGCGCCCGCCCGTCCCTCCTCCGCGATCGATCGCTTCTTCCAGATCAGCGAACGCGGTTCGACCCTCGGAACCGAGATCCGGGGAGGCGTCGTCACCTTCGTGACGATGGCCTACATCGTGATCCTGAACCCGATCATCCTGTCGACGCCCGACGTCGACGGGAACACGCTCCCGCAGGCGGCGGTCGCCGCGAGCACGGCGCTCACGGCGGGCGTCATGACGATCCTGTTCGGCGTCATCACGCGCCTGCCGTTCGCCTTCGCCGCGGGCCTCGGCATCAACGCCTTCCTCGCCTTCACGGTCGTCGGGCAGGTGAGCTGGCGGGAGGCGATGGCGCTCGTCGTCATCAACGGCGCGATCATCGTGCTGCTCGCCGCGACCGGCCTCCGGAAGCTCATCTTCGACGCCGTGCCGGTCGAGCTGAAGCTCGCCATCACGGTCGGCATCGGGTTGTTCATCGCCTTCATCGGCTTCGTCAACGCGGGCTTCGTGACGGCGACGGGCGCCGACTCGCCGCCCGTCGACCTCGGCCAGGGCGGCTCGGTCGCGACCCTCGCGACGCTCGTGTTCGTCGTGACGCTGCTGCTCGGCGGCGTGCTCATCGCACTCAAGGTGAAGGGCGCGATCCTCATCGCCCTCGTCGCCGGCACCCTGCTCGCCGCGCTGCTCAACCTCATCTGGCCGTTCGGCCTCGACTTCGGCTTCGCGCACGGCATCGTGAGCCTGCCCGACCTGAGCCTCATCGGCGCACTCGACTTCGGCTTCGACCTCGGCAAGGTCGGCTTCGTCACGCTCGTGATGTTCGTCTTCACGCTCGTGTTCTCGAACTTCTTCGACGCGATGGGCACCATGACGGGCCTCGCGAAGGAGGCCGGCCTCGCGGATGCGAAGGGCGACTTCCCGCGGATCAAGTCGGCGCTCGTCGTGGAGGGCGTCGGCGCGATCGTCGGCGGCGGCACCTCGTCCTCGTCGGCGACGGTGTTCATCGAGTCGGGCTCGGGCATCGGCGAGGGGGCCCGCACGGGCTTCGCGACGACCGTCACGGGCGTGCTGTTCCTGCTGGCGATGTTCATCACCCCCATCACCTCGATCGTGCCGGGCGCGGTCGCGGCGGCCGCCCTCGTGCTCGTGGGCGCCATGATGCTCTCGCAGATCCGGCACATCGACTTCAGCGACTTCCGCGTGCTGCTGCCGGTGTTCCTCACGGCGACCGTGATGCCGATGACCTACTCGATCGCGAACGGCATCGGCGCGGGCTTCGTGAGCTGGGTGATCGTGAACGCGCTGAGCGGCAAGGCCAAGACCATCCACCCGCTGCTGTGGATCGTGGCGGTCGGCTTCGTCCTCTACTTCGCCCGCGGCCCCCTCGAGGCCCTCTTCACCGGCTGACCCCGGCGGCCGCGGCAGCGTGCGCACGCGGACGCCGCGCGCCGCGGCGACCCTCCGCATCCGCGTGGTTTCCGCAACTCAGGAGATTCGGCCGCTTTCGCGGCGCCGTCCCCCGCATCCCGCACCTCTTCCTGAGTTGCGAGAACACGCCGTGTCCGCAACTCAGGAACGGAGGGCTTGAGGCGCGCCGATCGCCGGCTGCGGGCGGAATCTCCTGAGTTGCGAAAATGGGACGGGGGCGACGTCGGCGTCAGTGGAAGAAGTGGCGCTCGCCCGTGAGGTAGAGGGTCACGCCGTACTCCTCGCACGCGGCGATGACGTCGGCGTCGCGGATGGAGCCGCCCGGCTGCACGATGGCCTTCACGCCCGCCTCGAGCAGGATGCGGGGGCCGTCGTCGAAGGGGAAGAAGGCGTCGGATGCGGCGACCGAGCCGGCCGCCCGCTCCCCCGCCCGCTCGACGGCGAGCTTGCAGGAGTCGACGCGGTTGACCTGCCCCATGCCGACGCCGACCGAGGCGCCGCCGGAGGCGAGCAGGATGCCGTTCGACTTGACCGCGCGCACGGCACGCCAGGCGAACTCCAGGTCGGCGAGGGTTGCGGCGTCTGCGGCGTCGCCCGCGGCGAGGGTCCAGCTCGAGGGGTCGGCGAAGTGCGCGTCGGGGTCTTGGGCGAGCAGACCTCCGGAGATCTGCCGGATCTCCGCACGACCTCGCACCCGCGGAGCGTACTCGGCGGGCAGCTCGAGCAGGCGCAGGTTCTTCTTCGCCTGCAGCAGCTCGAGTGCCTCCGGCTCGAAGCCGGGAGCGACGACCACCTCGGTGAAGATGGGCGCGATCGACTCGGCCGCGGCCTTCGTGATCACCCGGTTGGCGGCGATCACCCCGCCGTACGCCGACACCGGGTCGCAGGCGTGGGCGAGCGCGTGAGCGGTGGCGATGTCGTCGGCCGTCGCGATACCGCACGGGTTCGCGTGCTTGATGATCGCGATCGCGGGGGTGTCGTGGTCGTAGGCGGCGCGCAGCGCGGCATCCGCGTCGACGTAGTTATTGTACGACATCTCCTTGCCGCCGTGCTGCGTCGCCTGGGCGATGCCCGCCCCGCGCGGGTGGGCGTAGAGGGCCGCGCGCTGGTGGGAGTTCTCGCCGTAGCGCAGGGTCGCAGCGAGCTCGGCATGCACCTCGAGCGTCGGGACGAAGGCGCCCGGATCGTCCGCCGAGGAGGCACCCTCGCCCACCTGAACCGTCCAGTCCGGCCCAGGCACCTGCTGCTCGAACCAGGCGGCGACCGCGGCGTCGTAGTCGGCTGTATGCCGGAACGCGTCGCGGGCAAGCTCACGACGCTGCTCGAGCGTGGTGCCACCGCTCGCGAGCGCCTCGACGACGGTGCCGTAGGCGGCGGGCGAGACCACCACCGCGACGTTGGCGTGGTTCTTCGCGGAGGCGCGCACCATGGCCGGCCCGCCGATGTCGATCTGCTCGATCACGGCATCCGGTGCGGCGCCGGAGGCGACCGTCTCGGCGAAGGGGTAGAGGTTGACGACGACGAGCTCGAAGGGCTCGATGCCGAAGTGGGCGAGCTCGGCCTCGTGGCTTTCGAGGCGCAGGTCGGCGAGCAGGCCCGAGTGCACCTTGGGGTGCAGGGTGCGCACGCGCCCGTCGAGGTGCTCGGGGAAGCCGGTGAGCTCGCCGATCTGGGTGACGGGGATGCCGGCATCCGCGATCGCCTTCGAGGTGCCGCCCGTGGAGACGATCTCGACGCCCGCGTCGGCGAGGGCGCGCGCCAGCTCGACGAGGCCGGTCTTGTCGGAGACCGCGACGAGGGCGCGGCGGATGGCGACGCGGTCGCGCGCGCGGTAGAGGGAGGGGTCGATGGCGGGGCCGCTCATGCGCGGTACTCCTTGAGGTCGATGGTGCCGTTGGCGAGGTCGAGCACGGTCTGGATGAGCAGTTCGCGCTCGACCGGCTTGATGCGTTCGTGGAGGGTGGCCTCGGTGTCGCCCGGCTCGACCGGCACCCGGCGCTGGTGCAGGATCGGTCCGGAGTCGACGCCGTCGTCGACGACGATGACGCTCGCCCCCGTCTCGGTGACGCCCGCCGCGAGCGCGTCGCGCACCCCGTGCGCGCCCGGGAACTCGGGCAGGTAGGCGGGGTGGGTGTTGATGATGGCGGGCGCGTACTCGGCGACCACCTGCGCGGGCAGCAGCCGCATGAGGCCCGACAGCACCACGACATCCGGTTGCCACTCGCGCAGCTGGGCGAGCAGCTCGTCGCCCCAGGCCTCGCGGCTGTCGAAGGAGGTGAACGGCACGACGAAGCTCGGGATGCCGTAGTGCTCGGCGTGGGCGAGACCGTCGGCCTGCCGGTCGGCACCGACGGCGACGACGCGGGCCGGGAACTCGGCGTCCTGCGAGGCGTCGAGGAGGGCGCGGAGGTTCGACCCGCCCCCGGAGATCAGGACGACGAGGCGGAGCACCGGGCCAGCCTACCGGTCGCGGCGGCGGCCCAGCCGTGCCGCGAGACCCGGCAGGGCACCCGTCGCGATGCCCAGTCCGATGCCCACGGCGAACTCGGCCGCGGCGGCCAGCCCCACCGCGAGCGGGTCCGGTCCGATCACCGAGAACCGCCCGGGGCCGAGCCCACCCGCGGATGCCGCGGCGAGCAGGCCGAGCAGCAGGCCGCCGACGAGGGCGCCGAGCAGCGCCGTGAGCGCGAGCCGGCCGGCCCGCGGTCCGTCGCCCCCGGCGCGGATCACCCCCGGACGCACGGCCGCGCCCGCGAGGAACCCCGCCACGACCGGCACGACGAGACCCACGAAGCCGAACGACAGCTCGCCGCTCGGCAGCGCCCCGAGGATCGGGATGGCGGGCAGCGGCCCGACCGCCGTGCCGAGCGGCGACACCTGCGAGCCGAGCCCGAGGGCGAACCCGGGCCCCGCGAACCACGAGGCCGCCCAGATCACGACGTTCGGGATGAAGGCGAGCTGACCGGCCGTCAGCACGACCCCGCCGAGCACCTCCGTGTGCAGGCTCTCGTACATGCGGATCACCTGCGCGTAGCCGACCACCACGACGACGGTCGCGGCGATCGCGCTCACGAGCAGGGTGAGCGCGACGGACGCCGCACCCGCGGTGAGGCCGCCGCGCAGCACCCCGCGGGTGCGCGCGTCGACGGCCGCGAAGCGGGCGGCGAACCCGCGGTGGGAGCCGGGGGCGGCATCCGCGCTCTCCCGCAGCACGCCGAGCAGCAGCCCCGCACCGTAGACGAGCGGGGGCAGCAGGGTGCCCTGCCAGAGCGAGGGGCGGGCGTCGGGGTGCAGCACCGAGAACGTCACGAGGAAGGACAGCGCCGCGAAGACGGCGAGGCTCGTGAGGGAGCCGAGGCGTCGGTGGCCGGTCTCGGCGATGCGGATGCCGGCGCGCACGCCGAGCGCGAGCGTCAGCAGGGCGAAGCCGAGCGCCGCGATCGTGACCTTCACGACCGTGCCGGCGGGGGCCGCGATCGCCGCGGCCGTCGTCTCGTCGAGCACGAAGGTCACGTCGACCCCGTGTCCGATGAGCCACACGTCGACCGCACCGCGCCAGAACCCCAGCCAGTCGGGGCCGAAGCCGAACTGCGCCGCCCACAGCACGGTCGCCACGAGCAGCGGCACCGCGACGCCGATCGCGAGCACGAGGGCCGCCTCGAACGCCGCGAAGAGCAGGGTGAGGCGCCGGGTCACGAAGCGACCCTATGCCACCCCCGTGTCGCCTCCCGGGCGGACGCGCAGCCGTCCGCGGGATGCGGCCTCCGCGTCCGCGAGCACGGCCGCGGCGGCGGCGCGGGCGGCCGCGGCCGTCTCCGACGCGGCGGCCGCCTCGGCGGCCCGTCGGCAGTCGGCGAGGGTGAGCCGGGCGAGACGCGCGGCGACGGGTCCGAGGGCCCGCGGCGACATCGACAGCGAGGTGGCGCCGAGCCCGACGAGCACGGGCGCGAGCTCCGGGTCGCCCCCGGCCTCGCCGCACACGCCGACCGCCTTGCCTGCCTTCGCGCCCGCGGCGCCGACGACGCCGATGAGCCGCAGCACGGCCGGCTGCCAGGTGTCGCCGAGCTCGCCGAGCTCGGACAGCAGCCGGTCGGCGGCCATCGTGTACTGGGTGAGGTCGTTGGTGCCGAGGCTCACGAAGTCGACGACGTCGAGGATCTCGGCCGCCAGCAGCGCAGCCGACGGGGTCTCGATCATCACCCCGACCGTCGGCAGTCCGGCGGCACGGCATCGCTCGGCGAAGGAGCGGGCCTCGTCGACGGTGGCCACCATCGGAGCCATCACCTGGATCTCGGCGGCGGATGCGGTGGTCGCGCGGGCGAGCGCGGCCAGCTGGTCGTCGAGCAGCGCCGGGTTCCTCCGCGCCACCCGCAGGCCCCGGACCCCGAGCGCCGGATTCTCCTCCTCGTCGTCGTTCGCGAACGGCAGGGGCTTGTCGGCGCCCGCGTCGAGTGTGCGGACGACCACCTTGCGGCCGTCGAAGGGGGCGATCACGGCGGCGTACGCCTGCTCCTGCTCGTCGACGCCGGGGGCCGTCCGCCGGTCGAGGAAGCAGAACTCGGTACGGAACAGCCCCACCCCTTCCGCGTGCGCGGCGGCACCGGCCTCCGCGTCGGCGGCGCTGCCGACGTTCGCGAGCAGGGGGATGCGGATGCCGTCGGCGGTGACGCCCGCGCCGTCGAAGGCGACGACCTCGACGCGCGCCCGGGCGCGCTCGAGCTCCGCCGCATCCGGGTGGGGGTCGATCGTGCCGGCCGAGCCGTCGACCACCACGACCGAGCTCTCCGCGAGCCCCGTCGCCCCCGCGGCGCCGACGACCGCCGGCAGCCCGAGGGCGCGGGCGATGATCGCCGTGTGCGAGGTGGGCCCGCCGAGCTCGGTGACGAGCGCGACACAGCCGCTGCCCGACAGCGTCACCGTGTCGGCCGGTGCCAGGTCGCGTGCGACGAGCACGAAGGGATCGTCGCGCTGCGGGATCCCGGGAGGCTCGAGGCCCTGCAGGGTGGCGACGATGCGGTCGCGCACGTCGCGGATGTCGGAGGCGCGTTCGGCCATCCGCCCGCCGAGCGAGGCGAGCAGCTGCTCGTACCCGGCGGCCGCCTCCCAGACGGCACGGGCGGCGTCGAGGCCGCGCTCGCGCACGGAGGTCTCCGCCGTGGAGGCGAGCTCCGGGTCGAGCGCGATGAGCGCGGTCGCCTCGAGGATCGCCGCGGCCTCCCCGGCTGCGAGTCGGGCGCGGGAGCGCAGGCCGTCGGCGACGGCGGAGGCGGCGGGGCCGATGCGTGCCGCCTCGGTCTCGCGCGCCCCCGCGTCGAGGGGGGCGCCCGCCTCGGGTTCCGGCACGGGGGCTCCGAGCCGCACCACGGGGGCGGCGGCGAGCCCCCCGCTCACCCCGCGACCGTGCAGCAGGCCGTCGGCGACGGATGCGGGCCCGACGTCGGTCACGACCGCCGCCTCGGCGGCGGGCCGCGGCCCCGCGTCGTCCTCGCCGAAGCCGTCGGCGACGAGACCGTCGATCGCGTCGAGCACGGAGGCGGCCTCGGGGCCCGAGGCGCGGAACTCGACCTCGTCGCCCCCCGCCGCACCGAGCGAGAGGAGGCCCGTCATGCTGCCGGCCTGTACGGGTACGCCGTGCGGCAGCCGGCGCGCCGTCACCTGCGCATCGGCGGGACCGACGATCCCGGCGATCACGGAGGCGGGGCGCGCGTGGATGCCCAGACGGTTGCGCAACGTCACACGGCGCACGATCGCGTCCTCGTCGGTCGATGCCGGAGCCTCTGCGGGGGCCTCCGCGTCGCCGAGCTGCGACGCCTTCGCCGCGAGCGCGGACGAGGCCTCCGCCGCGACGGCGTCGAGGCTCGCGCCCCCCGCCGCCGCGACGGTGGCCGCCAGCAGCCCCTCCACGAAAGGGGCCGCCGCGAGCCGGACGGGCACGTCGCTCGAGCGCAGCTCGAGCGCGAGTTCGGAGCTCAGCACCGCCGAGCCGAGGTCCATCAGCAGCAGCACGCCTTCGGCGCCGTCCGCGGCGAGCTCGTCGACGGCTGCGGCGACGCGCGTCGCATCGGTGCCGAGGATGGGCGCACCGTCGGCGTCGGAGCCGGCCCCCGCCGCGGTGACGATCTGCGGACGGTCGCCCTGCACCATCTGGTGGGCGAGCTGTACCGCCGCCTCGGCCAGCGCTGCGCTGTGCGAGACGATGACGATGCCGATCATGTCAGGTCCGGGAGACGGTCTCTGCGAGGGTCTCGAAGAGGATGGCCGACGACGACGCACCCGGGTCCAGGTGACCCGCGCTGCGCTCGCCCAGGTAGCTGGCGCGTCCCTTGCGGGCCACGAGCGGCTCGGTGGCGTCACGACCGGCGAGCGCCGCATCCGCCGCCGCGCGCGTCGCCTCCGCGAGCGATCCGCCGGATGCGAGCGCCGCGTCGAGGGCGTCGACCGCCGGCGACACGGCGTCGAACATCGTCTTGTCGCCCGCCTCGGCCTTGCCGCGGGCGACGATGCCGTCGAGACCCGCGCGCAGGGCCGCCGCGAGCGCCGCACCGTCGAACGAGGTGACGGCGCCCGCGGTCATGCCCATGCGGAGGAAGAAGGTGCCGTAGAGCGGGCCGCTCGCGCCCCCCACCGAGCTGACGAGCGTCATCCCCACCGACTTGAACAGCTCGTCGACGGTCGCCGGATGCCCCTGGTCGAGCTTGTCCATGACGGCGGCCATGCCGCGCGCCATGTTCGCTCCGTGATCCGCGTCGCCGATCGCCGAGTCGAGCTCGGTCAGCCAGGCGCGCTGCTCGGTGACGGCGTCGCGGAAGGCCGCGAGCCATTCGACGAGGCGGTCGATGGTCAGGGTGTCGTCGCTCATGCGGTCATTCTCTTCCTGCGGATCGGTCCGGGCTACAGGCCCCAGCGCAGACCCGGCGTGTTGACGGGGGCGTCCCAGAGCCCGAGCAGCTCGTCGTCGGCCTGGAGCACCGTGAGCGAGCAGCCGGCCATGTCGAGGGAGGTGATGTAGTCGCCCACCAGGTTGCGGGCGATGGTCACCCCCGACGACTCCAGGATGCGGGCGACCTCGCCGTACATCAGGTACAGCTCGATCAGCGGCGAGCCGCCCATGCCGTTCAGCATGACGATGGTCGGTCCACCGGTGAAGTCGAGGTCGGCGAGGATCGGTTCGACGAGTTGCGCGGCGATGTCGCGCGCCGGCGCCAGCGGCACGCGATGGCGTCCCGGCTCGCCGTGGATGCCGATGCCGATCTCCATCTGGTCGTCGGGCAGGTCGAAGGTCGGCTTGCCTGCGGCGGGAACGGTGCAGCTCGTGAGCGCCATGCCCATCGAGCGACCACCGGCGTTCACCTTCTCGGCGATGGCGAGCACGCTCGCCAGGTCGCGGCCCTCCTCGGCCGCGGCACCCACGATCTTCTCCAGCAGCACGGTCACGCCGACACCGCGGCGACCCGCGGTCCAGGTGGAGTCCTGTACGGCGACGTCGTCGTCGGTGACGATCGTGGAGACCTCGACGCCGTCGGCCGCCGCCAGTTCGGCCGCCATCTCGAAGTTCATCACGTCGCCCGTGTAGTTCTTCACGATGTGGAGCACGCCGCCGCCGCGGTTCACCGCGAGGGTCGCCGCCTGCATCTGGTCGGGGGTCGGCGAGGTGAAGACCTCGCCCGCACACGCCGCGTCGAGCATGCCGTAGCCGACGAATCCGCCGTGCAGCGGCTCGTGCCCCGATCCCCCGCCCGAGATGAGCGCCACCTTGCCATCGGCCTTCGGAGTCCCGCGGTAGATGACCCGGTTCTCGAAGTCGACCGACAGTTCCGGGTGGGCCGCCGCCACACCGCGGAGGGACTCGATGAGCACGTCCTCCGGTGCGTTGATGAGCTTCTTCACGCCTTGACCTCCTCGTTCTGCACCGGGGCCCGGTCGGCCCTGGTGTGCGCGATGAGCCCGAACGCGAGCGCCGCGAGCACGCCGCCCAGCAGTTCGGCCACGATGTAGACCCAGTACTGCTCCCACTGCACCTCGCCGCCGAGGATCGACTGCACGATCATCGGGCCGGTGGTGCGTGCCGGGTTGATGGATGCCCCGGTCGTGGGGGCCACCGGGATGATGGCGGCGAACACGACGAAGCCGATCGCGAGGCCGGCCCATCCGGGGGCGGCCTTGCGGTAGATCACCCCGAACACGGCGAACACCAGCAGGAAGGTGCCGACGAACTCCGCGAAGAACGCCTGCGGGATGGGCGTCTCGGCGGAGAACGACGCGACGCCGAGCCCCAGCTCGCTGGCCGCCTGACCGAGCACGCCGACGATCATGAACGAACCGGCGATGGCTCCCAGCACCTGGGCGACCACGTAGGCGGGCACGAGCTTCCAGGGGAACTTGCCGGTGGCGGCGAGGCCGAAGGTGACGGCCGGGTTGATGTGGTTGCCGGAGATGTAGCCGAACACGTAGACCGTGACGACCACGACCGTGCCGAACGCCAGCGAGATGAATCCGAGTTCCGCGCCGGTGAACGGGGCGTCGCCTCGGGCGAGGGCGAGGGCGGGGACGGATCCGACGCCGACGAACACGAGGAACGCGGTGCCGAGGAACTCTGCAGCCAGCTTCTGCCACAGGCGGTTCTCATCCATATGTACTCCTTCGGACATAGGGGGAAGTTGATCGAATCACGGAACGTCATTCGACAATGTCGAATATTGTACTGAAATCGCCGGATGTCAAGGGTCCAGCACGAAGTGCATCCGACCCCATAATGGAACGACCACGAGGGGGTGACACGTGATCCAGGCCATCGACAGGGCGGCGAAAGTGCTGCAATCCCTGCAAGGCGCCCGCCACCTCGGCATCACCGAGCTCTCCGCCATGCTCGAGCTGCCGCCCTCGACCGTGCACGGGATCGTCAAGTCGCTCGCGGAGCACGGGCTCGTCGCCAAGGAGCGCGGCGGCAACCGGTACATGCTCGGCCCCGCCCTCGTGAAGCTCAGCAACGTCTACCTCGACACCCTCGACGTGCGCGCACGCGCCATGCGCTGGACCCGCGAGCTCGCGCGTCGCACCGGGCTCGCCGTCCGGCTCGGGGTCGAGCTCTTCGACGAGGTGCTCGTCATCCACCACAACCGGCGCCCCGACGGCAGCCAGCAGATGCTCGAGACCGGCATGACGATCCCCGCCCACGCCTCCGCGATGGGCAAGGTGCTGCTCGCCTACGACGAGGAGTACCAGGACACCGTGCTGCGCGTCGCCCTCCGCAGCCTCACCGGCGACACCATCACCGACCCCGCCAAGCTCACCCTCGCCTTCCCCGGGATCGCCGAACGCGGCGTCGCCACGGAGGAGGACGAGGCCGTGCTCGGCGAGTCGTCGATCGCCGCACCGGTCGCCGACGCATCCGGAGGGGTGGTCGCAGCCGTCGCCGTCGTGCTGCCGTCGAGCGAGTGGCCGCCCGTCGACGGGGTGCTCAACGACCTCCGCGAGACCGCCCGCAACATCTCACGCGAGCTCGGCGCCACCACCTGGCCGCCGCGGGTGTCGACCCACGAGGACTGAGCGCGTCAGCACATCGGGTCCGACGCCGGCACCGTCCCCTTCAGGAGGTAGGCGTCGACCGTGTCGTCGACGCACGCCACACCCTGCGCGTAGATGGTGTGCCCCTCGCCCTCGTAGCTCACGAGGAACCCGCTCGAGAGCTGCTTCGAGAGCGACACGGCGTTCGCGTAGGGGGTCGCGGGGTCGTTCGTCGTGCCGATCACCATGATCGGGGGCGCACCCTGGGCGTCGAAGGTGGTGGGCAGCTCGGCGACCGGGTACGGCCAGTTCGAGCAGACCACGTCGAGCATCGCGTAGTCGTCGTAGGCGGCGTAGCGGCCGAGGATGGGTGCGGCCGCGTCGATCTTGGCGAGCCCGTCGAGCGTCGAGACGCCGTCGGTCGCGAGGTCGCCCTCGTTGCAGGTGACGGCCGTGTAGATCTCCATCGAGTTGTCGGAGTAGCCGCCGCCCGCGTCCCGCCCGTTGTAGGCGTCGGCGTAGACGAACACGGTGTCGGCGTCGCCCTTGCGCAGGCTCGTGAAGAGGTTCGAGAGCTCGGGCCAGTAGCTCTCCGAGTAGAGCGTCAGGATGATGCCCGTCGCGACCGTCGCCGAGTCGAGCTCGCGACCGTCGGAGGCGACGAAGTGCCGCGCGTCGACCGTGTCGAGCATCTGCCGCACCGACTTCATCGCCGCGTCGACGTCGCCCGAGAACGGGCAGTCGCCTCCGCTCGAGATGCACCAGGTCATGTACGCCCGCAGCCCCGAGTCGAAACCCGCCATCTGCGTGGCGAGCGCGTCGAGGTCGCCGACCGAGGGGTCCACGGCGCCGTCGAGCACCATCCGCCCCACCTTCTCGGGGAACAGCTCGGCGTACATCGTGCCGAGGTAGGTGCCGTACGAGTAGCCGAGGTAGTGCAGCTCGGTGTCGCCGAGCACGGCGCGGATGACGTCCATGTCGCGCGCGACGGATGCCGCGTCGAGGTGGCCCATGAGCGCGCCCGTGTTGGCGTCGCAGGCCGCCGTCCAGTCGGCGGCGCGCTCGGTGAGCTCGTCGAGCCAGCCCTGCGTGCCGTACGCGGAGGAGTAGGTGCCGTACAGCCACTCGTCCTGGTCGGCCGAGTCGGTGTAGCACTCGACGGGCGTGGAGTGGTTGACCCCGCGGGGGTCGAAGCCGATGACGTCGTAGTCGTCGAGCACGTCGGAGGTGACGATGTAGTCGACCGAGTCGTGCACGAAGTCGTAGCCGGAGCCGCCGGGGCCGCCGGGGTTGATGAGCAGCGAGCCGATGGGCGTGCCGCTCGCCTTGTGCCGGGCGATCGCGATCTGGATGGTGTCGCCCGTCGGGTCGTCCCAGTCGAGCGGCACGGTCACCTCGGTGCAGTCGATGCCGCTCGCGCCGCAGCCGCTCCACGACGGGGTCTGCGTGTAGTACTGCTCGAGCTCGGCCGGCACGTCCTCCCCCGTGGGCCCGGGGCGCCCGTCGTCCTTCGTGCCGCCTCCGCCGAGGAACGGCAGCCCGGTGCAGCCGGCGAGCAGGACGGCCGCGGCGAGAACCGCGGTGGCGGCGCGCAGGCCGCGCGCACGGGTGCGGGAAGACATGCGCTCAGCCTACGGGGTGCCGCAGCTCCCGCAGCCGGTCGGGGTGGAGCGGCGTCGTCAGCCAGCGCAGCTGCGCCGTGCCGTCGGCGCGGCACGCGAGGTGCAGCGTGTGCGGTGTCTCGAGGAAGAGCACCTCGGCCGCGAAGCCGTCGCCGTCCCAGCCGCCCGCGGCGGCGATCGGCACGCCGTCCGGGGCCGACTCGACCCACTCCCCGATGCCGACGGGCACGACGAGTTCGCCCGCCCTGTCGACGAGCCCGAGCACCCAGCCGTCCCCCTCCGACCGCAGGCGCACCTCGCGGATACCGGCGGGCGCGCGACCGGCCGAGGCGACCGCGAAGACGGCGGAGGCGGCCGTGACCGGCTGCGGCGCCGAGGGCGGCACCGGCAGCGCGGCGGAGGCGAGGCGCTCGGCGAGCGCGGCGTCCGCATCCGGATGCGGCTCGCCGTCGAACGCGGGCAGCAGCCGCGCCCAGACGTGGTCGAGCAGGCGCTGCATCTGCTCGGTCTCGGAGGTGATCGCGAGCACGGCGTCGTGCTCGGGCAGCACGATGCAGAACTGCCCGTAGGCGCCGTCGCCGCGGTAGCCGTGCCGCGACATCCAGAACTGCAGGCCGTAGCCCTGGCTCCAGTCCGGGCCCCAGTCGCCGGGGTTCGCGACCTGCACCCGCGTCGCCTCGGCGAGCCAGTCGGCGTCGAGCAGCTGCTGCTCGCCCCAGCGCCCGCGCTGCAGGTAGAGCTGACCGAGCCGCGCCACGGCATCCGTCGTGGCGTGCAGGCCGCTGAAGCCGAGGTCGACCCCCGCGGGCTCCTCGAACCAGGAGGCCTCGCGGATGCCGAGCGGCTCGAACAGCCGCGGCCGCAGGTAGTCGATGAGGCTCTGCCCCGAGGCGCGCTGCACGATCGCCGCGAGGGTGTACGTGCACGGCTGGTTGTAGGCGAAGAGGGTACCGGGCTCCGCATCCGGAGGGGTCAGCAGGAAGCCGCGCACGAGGTCGCCCCCGCCCGCCTGGGAGGCGCGGTCGATCGTCTCCTCGGCGTGGCCGCTCGCCATCGACGCGATGTTCCGCACCGTCATGCGCCGCGTCCGCGGGTCGGTCACCTCGGCGTCGTACTCGGGGAAGTAGTCGATCACCGGGGTGTCGAGCTCGAACAGCCCCTCGGCGTGCGCGAACCCCGCGGCGGTCGAGGTGAAGCTCTTGCTGAGCGAGTACAGCAGCTGCACGCGGTCGGCGGCGTAGGGCGCCCACCATCCCTCGGCGATGACGGCGCCGTGCCGCAGCAGCACGAGCCCGTGCGGGCGGATGTCGGGGTCGGTCTCGAGCGCGTCGAGCAGCGCCGCGATCCCGCGCGCATCCACCCCCTCCGCGGACGGCGTCGAGTGCGGCAGGTCGGCGGTGCTCATGTCACGAGGCCGAGGCGAGCACCTCGCGGAGCAGGGTGGCGGTCTCGGAAGGGGTCTTGCCGACGCGCACGCCGGCGGCCTCGAGGGCCTCCTTCTTCGCCTGCGCGGTGCCCGCGGAGCCCGACACGATCGCACCCGCGTGGCCCATCGTCTTGCCCTCGGGGGCGGTGAAGCCCGCGACGTAGCCGACGACCGGCTTGGTGACGTTCTCGGCGATGAAGGCGGCCGCGCGCTCCTCGGCGTCGCCGCCGATCTCGCCGATCATGACGATCGCCTTCGTCTCGGGGTCGGCCTCGAACGCGGCGAGCGCGTCGATGTGGGTCGTGCCGATGATCGGGTCGCCGCCGATGCCGATCGCGGTCGAGAAGCCGAGGTCGCGCAGCTCGTACATCATCTGGTAGGTCAGGGTGCCCGACTTCGACACGAGGCCGACCGGGCCCTTGCCGGTGATGTTGGCGGGCGTGATGCCCACGAGCGCCTCACCCGGGGTGATGATGCCGGGGCAGTTCGGCCCGATGATGCGGGTCTTGTTGCCCTTGGCCTTCGCGTACGCCCACGCCTCGGCGGTGTCCTGCACGGGCACGCCCTCGGTGATGACCACGAGCAGCGGGATCTCGGCATCGATGGCCTCGATCATCGCGTCCTTGGTGAAGGCCGGGGGCACGAAGGCGATCGACACATCCGCGCCCGTCTTCTCGATGGCCTCGGCGACCGTGCCGAACACGGGCAGGGTGACCCCGCCGTCGTGCTCGACCGTGGTGCCCGCCTTGCGGGCGTTCACGCCGCCCACGACCTGGGTGCCCGCCTTGAGCATGAGCGCGGTGTGCTTGGTGCCCTCGCCGCCCGTGATGCCCTGGACGATGACCTTGGAGTCCTTGGTGAGGAAGATCGACATTCTGTTCAGTCCTTACTTGGAGGCCAGCTCGGCGGCCTTGTCGGCGCCTTCGTCCATGCCGGTGGCGATCGTCACGAGCGGGTGGTTCGCGGCCGCGAGGATCGCACGGCCCTCCTCCACCTGGTTGCCGTCGAGGCGCACCACGAGCGGCTTGGTGGCCGCGTCGCCGAGGATCTCGAGGGCCTTCACGATGCCGTTCGCGACCGCGACGCACGAGGTGATGCCGCCGAAGACGTTCACGAACACGCTCTTGACCTGCGGGTCGCCGAGGATGACGTCGAGGCCCGCCGCCATGACCTCCGCGGATGCGCCGCCGCCGATGTCGAGGAAGTTGGCGGGCTTCACGCCGCCGTGGTTCTCGCCGGCGTAGGCCACGACATCCAGGGTGCTCATGACGAGCCCCGCGCCGTTGCCGATGATGCCGACCTCGCCGTCGAGCTTCACGTAGTTGAGGCCCGCGGCCTTCGCCTTCGCCTCGAGCGGGTCGGCGGCGCCCTTGTCCTCGAGGGCCTCGTGCTCGTGGTGGCGCACCTCGCTCGCGTTGTCGTCGAGCGAGATCTTGCCGTCGAGGGCGACGATGTCGCCAGCGCCGGTCAGCACGAGCGGGTTCACCTCGACGAGGGTCGCGTCCTCCGAGGTGTAGACCTCGTAGAGCTTCACGAAGACGGGGGCGACCTTGTCGACGAGCTCGGCGGGGAACTTCGCGGCGACCGCGATCTCCTTCGCCTTCTCGAGGGTGATGCCGTCGAGCGGGTCGACCTCGATGCGTGCGAGCGCCTCGGGGCGCTCCTCGGCGAGCTGCTCGATCTCCATGCCGCCCTCGTAGGAGGCGAGGCTCAGGTACGAGCGGTTCGACCGGTCGAGCAGCACCGAGAAGTAGTACTCCTGCGCGATGTCGGCGCCCGCCGCCACCATGAGGCGCTTCACGACGTGGCCCTTGATGTCGAGGCCGAGGATCGCCTCGGCGGCCGCCTCCGCGTCGTCCGGGGTCTTCGCAACCTTGACGCCGCCGGCCTTGCCGCGGCCTCCGGTCTTCACCTGCGCCTTGACGACGGTCACGCCGCCGAGCTTCTCGGCCGCGGCGCGCGCCTCGGCGGGGGTGTCGGCGACGATGCCTGCGAGCACGGGGACCCCGTGCTTCTCGAACATGTCGCGGGCCTGGTACTCGTAGAGATCCACGCTTGTCGCTTCTTCCAGTGCGTCGGGGATGGAGGGGCCGGAACTCTCTCGACGCCGAGATAGTTCGATGTCGAGATAGTTGGCCGTCTGCCACTCTACCTGCTTCGTTCGGGAGGACGACACGCCGCCTCGGCGGCCCGACACCGCCCCAGCACGGCGTGTCGTCCTCCCGAACGAAGAGCAAGGATGGGGTGGTGAGCACCGCCGACGACTACCTCGCCGAGGGCTCGCTCGTGCTCGGCGGCGGGGCGGCCCTGCTGCTGCAGCTCGCGCATCCGACGGTGGCCCGCGCGGTCGCGGGGCACTCGCGGTTCGCGAGCGATCCGATGCGGCGGCTGCGGCACACGCTCGGCTACGTGTACGCGATCGGCCTCGGCACGCCGGAGGTCGCGGAGGCGGCGGCGCGCGCCGTCGACCGCGCGCACCGCGGCATCCCGGGCGCCGTCGACCCCGAGCCGCAGCTGTGGGTCGCGGCGACGCTCTACGGCGTCGGGATGCAGGTGCACGAGGTGCTGTTCCGCCCGCTGCCGGATGCCGTGGCCGACGAGGTCTACACGGTCTCGGGCCGCTTCGGCACGAGCCTGCAGGTGCCGGAGGGGATGTGGCCCGCGACGCGCGCCGACTTCGCGGCGTACTGGGAGCGGATGCTGCCGACGCTCGCCGTGGGCGAGGAGGCGCGCGCGGTGGCCCACGGCATCCTGCACCCCGCGCGCGGCACCGTGCCCGCGTGGGTGCGCGCCGTGCTGCCGCTCGCGCGGCTCACGACGGCCGCCCTGCTGCCGGAGGCGATCCGCGACGCCTACGGCCTCCCGCGCCGCCCCCGCCGCGAGCGCGCCGCCCTCGCGCTCGCGCGCGCGCTCGCCCGCCTCACGCCCCGCCGGATCCGGCGCCTACCCTCGCGCCTGCTCCTCCCCCGCGGGTGAGGCGGCGATGACGTCGCGGTACCAGCGGAACGAGTCCTTCGGGGTGCGGGCCTGCGTCGCGTAGTCGACGTAGACGAGGCCGAAGCGCTCGGCATAGCCCGCCGCCCACTCGAAGTTGTCGAAGGCGCTCCACACGTAGTAGCCCTGCACGTCGACGCCCGCGGCCACCGCATCCGCGACCGCCCGCAGGTGCGCGTCGAGGAACGCGACGCGACGCGGGTCGCGCACGGCGCCGTCGGCCTCCGGCACGTCGTGGAACGACGCCCCGTTCTCGGTGATGACGACGGGCGGCAGCTCGGGGTAGCTCGCGCGCAGCTCGGTCAGCACGCCCGTGAGCCCCTCCGGCACGATCGCCCAGCCGAAGTCGGTGCGCTCCTCGGACGGGTACGGCACGGGCGCGAACGGCATCCCCTCCGGGAGCTCGACCTCGATCGCCCCGGCGGTGTCGAGGTCGGGGCGCGGGGCCGCGATCCGCACCGGCTCGTAGTAGTTCACGCCGTAGAAGTCGAGCGGCGCCGAGATCACCGCGAGGTCGGCGGCGAGCTGCGCGTCGTCGATCGGCAGCAGCGGCCGCAGCTCCTCCGGGTAGCTGCCCGCGAGGATCGGCTGCGAGAACAACCGGTTGGTGATGGCGTGGAAGGTGCCCGCCGCCACGAGGTCCTCCTCGGCATCCGAGGCCGGCACGATGAGCGGATGCTGCTGCGCCACCCCCACGCGCTCGGCGCCCGCCGCGCGCAGCCGCCCCACCGCGAGGCCGTGCGCGAGCAGCTGGTGGTGCGCCGCCGGCAGCGCCCCGAAGCCGAGGCCGCGGCCGGGCGCGTGCGAGTCGAGCGCGTAGCCGTACAGCACCTGCACGCTCATCTCGTTGAGCGTGATCCAGTCGCGCACCCGGTCGCCGAGCCGCCCGGCGACGACCGAGACGTAGTCGGCGAGCGCCTCGGCGGTGTCCCGCACCATCCAGCCGCCGCGCTCCTCGATCGTCTGCGGCAGGTCCCAGTGGTAGAGGGTGGGCACGGGACGGATGCCGCGCGCGAGCAGGCCGTCGACGAGCCGTTCGTAGAACGCGAGCCCCGCCTCGTTGACCGCACCGGTGCCCTCCGGAAGGATGCGCGACCACGAGATCGAGAAGCGGTAGTCGTGGATGCCGAGCTCGGCGAGCAGGTCGAGGTCGCCCTCCCAGCGGTGGTAGTGGTCGATCGCCACGTCGCCCGTCTCGCCCTCGCGGGTGCGACCCGGTTCGTGGCTGAAGACGTCCCAGATGGAGGGGCCGCGGCCGTCCTCGGTGACGGCCCCCTCGATCTGGTACGAGGCGGTCGCGGCGCCGAAACGGAATCCGGGCGGCAGGGCGGGGAGCTGGTTCATGGCTTCTCTCGATGATTCGTGGGCGGATCGGGGGTCAGCGAACGCCGCGCAGACGCGGCAGGCAGAGCAGGGCCAGCAGCGCGACCGCCGCCGTGACGAGGTACAGCGCGAGGTAGCCGCCGGCGCCCGTCACGATCGGCGCTGCGACGACGGGCGCGAGCGCCTGCGGCAGAGCGGAGGCGATGTTGGCGACGCCGAGCATGCTGCCGGTCGAGCGTCCGCTCGGCAGCACGCGCGTGATGATGGCGACGTCGACGCTCACGAAGAGCCCCCAGCCCACGCCGATGAGCACGGTCGCCGCGATGACGGCGGGCAGCACGGGCAGCACGGCGAACACCACGGCGCCCGCCGCGAGGGTGACCCCCGCGAACACCACGAAGACCTTGCGACGCGCGAGGCGATCCGACCAGGCGCCGCCGACACCCGCCCCGACGCCCGTGACGACGACGTTGACGAGCGTGAGCACGAGCACCCAGGTGCCCGGGTCGTCGACCCCGACGCCGTCGAGCAGGTAGAAGTACAGGTAGACGAGCACGAGCGCGTTGACGAGGTTGAGCAGCAGGCGCAGCAGCCACGCCCACGCGAAGTCGGCGGTGGGGCGCAGCGCCGCGAGCACCCCGCGGAGCCCGGACGCGGCACCGGCTGCGGCATCCGCGCCCGCGACCGCCTCGCGCGGCTCGGGCAGTACGACGATCGCCGCGCCGAGCAGCGGCACCGCCACGGCGAGCGCGACGTAGCCGAGCGCTCCCTCGTCGAGGGCGACGGCGGTCGCCGTGCCGAGCACGACGCCCGCGAGCTGGGCGATGCCGAACAACGAGCCGACGAGGCCGCGGCGCTCCTCGGGCACCCGGTCGGCGATCATCGCGAGCAGCGCGGCGAAGGGTCCGTTGAGACCCACCTGCACGAGCACCCAGCCCGCGATCATCCAGCCGGCGTCCGGCGCGACGGCGAGCACCGCGAGGCCCACGACGCCGATGACGGCGCCCGCGACGAGCACGGGGCGCCGACGCGGCCCGTTCACCGAGAGCCGGTCGGAGAGCAGGCCCCACAACGGGTTGGCGACGAGCGAGGCGACCGCGCCGATGCCGGTCACGAGCGCGAGCAGCGCCTCCTTGCCGTCCGCCCCCGCGATCGCGGCGGACTGCGCGGGCAGCAGGATCTGGATCGGCCCGAACCAGCCCGCGAACACACCGCCCGTGGCGAGCAGCAGCGCGACGAGCCAGCTGCGGCGGATCATGCGGCGACCCGTTCGGCGGAGCCGGCGACCCAGGACGCCACCGAGCGGATGACGGCGCGCGCGGCATCCGTGTCGCGGTCGGCGAGCCAGGTGCCGGTGAGCCCCTCGGTGACGACGATGAGCCGCCGCGCGAGCTCGGGCAGCGGCTCGCTCCAGCGCACACCGCACCGCTCGGCGAGCTGGCCGAGCACCGCCTCCATCTCGAGGAAGTAGAGCTCGTGCTGCCGCCGGGCGAGCGCGGGGTCGTGGCGCAGCCCGTGGAGGCTCAGCTCGGTGAGCGCGAGCTCGCGGTCGGGGTCGGCGATGAGCAGCTCGAGGTAGGAGACGAGGGCCGCCTCGACGGCATCCTGCACGGGCACGCCCGCGGGGAGGGCCAGCTCGGCGGCGATGCGCTCGCCGTCGGTGATGGTGCGCACCACCTCGGAGAGCAGCTCGTCGCGCGAGGCGAACACGTAGTGGAAGGCGCCGAGCGGCATCCTCGCCTCGGCGACGATCGCGCGGGTGGTGGCGGCGGGCACCCCGCCTCGGGCGATCACGCGGATCGCGGCCTGGACGAGCGCCTGGCGGCGGTCCTCGTAGCTCATGCGGCGGTTCATCGCACCTCATCGTCGGGTCGTGCGCGAGTTTTGGACGATTGTCCAAAACTGCGTCCAGGATGACGCATGCGCTCGCGGAGCACAAGGCCCGGGTAGCCTCGGCGGGTGAGATTCGCCGCCCTCCGAGCCCCCTGGTACAAGGGCTACCTCGCGGGCGGCTCGCTCATGATGGGCGCCGACCACGTCGAGCACGCGATCACCTACTTCGTCATGTGGCAGCTCTTCGAGTCGCCCGTGCTCGCCGGCTTCGCCGTCATCAGCCACTGGGTGCCGCAGCTGCTGTTCGCGATCCCCTTCGGCGCGCTCGCCGACCGCTTCGACTGCCGCCGCCTCATCCAGCTCGGCGCCGCCTGCTTCATGCTCGCCTCCGCCGGCTGGGCGGTGCTCATCGCGACGAACACCCTCGAGCCCTGGCACTGCGTCGTGCTGCTCATCCTGCACGGCCTCGCGGGCACCTTCTGGGGCCCCGCGGACCAGCTCATGCTCTACGACATCGTGGGCCCGAAGGAGCTCCCGAGCGCCGTACGCCTCATGGCGACGGGGCTCAACCTCGGCATGCTCGTCGGCCCCGCGATCGGTGCGGCGCTGCTGTTCACCGTCGGGGCGGCGTGGGGCATGGCGATCAACGTTCTGCTCTACCTGCCGTTCGTGATCTACCTGCTGCTCGTGCCCTACGACGGCCACAGCCGGGTGAGCGATCGCCCCGCCGCGGCACGCTTCCGCGACGTGCTCGGGGTGCTGCGCGAGGTGCCCCGCCACCCGCCGATCCTCGCGGTCATGGTGCTGCAGGCGCTCGTCGGGCTGTTCATCGGCTCGGCGGTCGTCACCCTGCTGCCCGAGTTCGGCCAGCTGCTCGGCCTCGAGGCGTCCGGGCTCGCCTACGGCCTGCTGCTCGTCGCGATGGCCACCGGCGCCGTCGCCGCCGGCATCGGGCTCGAGGCGATCGGGCGCATCCGGGTCAGCGTCCGGCTCGCCATCACGGCGACGATCGTCTTCGCCGCCGCGCTCGTCGTCTTCGCGATCTCGCGGAGCTTCGCGCTCAGCCTCGTCGTGCTCGTGGTCGCGGGGATGGCGAACCTCACCTCCTCGTCGACCTCGCAGGCGATCGTGCAGCTCGAGGCGCCGCCCGACCGCCGGGGCCGCTTCCTCGGGGCCTCGGCCATGGCGTCGAACGGCTCACGGGTCGGCTCCGGCATCCTCATCGGCGCGCTCGGCTCCTGGCTCGGTGTCACCTGGGCGGTCGGCATCGACGCCGCGCTGCTGCTGGCATCCGCGGCCGTGCTGCTCGCCCTCGTGCTCGTGCGGCGACGCCGGATGGAGACCCGCCACACGGCCCCCGTCGAGCCGAGCGAACCCGAGGCCCTCGGCGAGAACTGAGCGGCAGGCGCCTACAGCTTCTCGATCGGCGCGATCTTGACGAGCAGGCGTTTGCGGCCCGCGGTGTCGAACTGCACCTCGGCGACCGCCTTCGGGGCCTGGCCCGTGACATCCACGACGCGCCCCTCGCCGAAGTCGGTGTGCCGGATGCGGTCGCCGGGGGCCAGGGTCAGGTCGCCGTTGTCGCGCACCGCCCCCGTGACGGCGCTCGTCCACTCGCGCTTCTCGCGCGCGGGCGCGGGCGGCAGGGAGGTGGAGTAGCTGAAGCTCTGCCGGGGCCGCCCCGCGTTGAGCGCGCGCGAGCGGCTGCCGCCGTACGAGTTCGCCATGCCGGGCGACTGCCGCCAGTCGATGAGGTGCGCGGGAACGTCCTGCAGGAAGCGGCTCGGCATCGCGACGGAGGTGTCGCCGAACTGCGAGCGCGTCATCGCGAGCGAGAGGTAGAGGCGCTTCTTCGCGCGCGTGATGCCGACGTAGAACAGCCGCCGCTCCTCCGCGACGCCGCCCGGCTCGCCCGCCGAGATGCGGTGCGGCAGCAGGTCCTCCTCGATGCCCGTGAGGAACACCGTGTCGTACTCGAGGCCCTTCGCGGTGTGCAGCGTCATGAGGGTCACGGTGCCCGAGGCGTCGTCGATCTCGTCGGCGGCCGCGACGAGCGCCACTTCGGTGAGGAAGTCGACGAGCCGCCCCTCGGGGTTGCGCTTCGCGAACTCCTTCGTGAACGACAGGAGCTCCTCGACGTTCTCCGCGCGCACCTCGTCCTGCGGGTCGCGCGTCGCGCGCAACGCGTCCACGTACCCCGTGCGCACGAGCAGCTCGGTGAGCACGTCGGCGGGCGGCGAGGTGGGCACCATCGCCTCCACCTCGTCGAGCACCTGGCCGAGGTCGAGGATCGCCTTCGTCACCTTCGGGCCGAGCCCGAGCTGATCGGCCTCCCGCAGCGACTCGCGCAACGGCATCCCGAGCCGGTCGGCGTGCGCCTGCAGCGCCGCCTCGGTCGCGGGGCCTATGCCGCGCTTGGGGGTGTTCATGATGCGCCGCAGGGCCAGGTCGTCGGCCGGGTTCGCCACCTGGATCAGGTACGCCATCGCGTCCTTGATCTCGGCGCGCTCGTAGAACTTGGTGCCGCCCGCGATGCGATACGGGATGGCCGCGCGGATGAGGATGTCCTCCAGCGCCCTCGTCTGCGAGTTGACGCGGAAGAACACGGCCATGTCCTTGTAGGCGGCCCCCGCCTCGTGCAGCTTCTGGATCTCGTCGGCCACGAACTGCGCCTCGTCGTAGGCCGAGTAGCCCGTGAAGCCCGTGATGCGCTCGCCCGAGCCGACCGTCGTGAACAGGTTCTTCGACTGCCGGTCGAAGTTCTGCGCGATGACGGCGTTCGCCGCGTCGAGGATGTTCTGCGTCGAGCGGTAGTTCTGCTCGAGCAGGATCACCTTCGCCTCGGGGAAGTCGCGCTCGAACTCGACGATGTTGCGGATGTCGGCGCCGCGGAAGGCGTAGATCGACTGGTCGGAGTCGCCCACGACGGTGAGCGAGGCGCCCGGGATGCCGCCCGTGGCGTCCACGCGCATCCGCGTGTCGTCGGGGACGTGCTCGGGCTTGATGGGCCGGGTGAGCTCGCGCACGAGCGCGTACTGGGCGTGGTTGGTGTCCTGGTACTCGTCGACGAGCACATGCCGGAAGCGGCGCTGGTAAAGCGCGGCCACCTCGGGGAAGGCCCGGAACAGGTGCACCGTCTCGGCGATGAGGTCGTCGAAGTCGAGGGCGTTGGCGCGGCGCAGTCCCTCGGTGTAGCGGCGGAACACCTCGAGGAAGGCGACCTCGGCCGGGTCGTCGGCGTTCGCCTGCCGCGCGAAGGTGTCGACGTCGGTGAGCTCGTTCTTGAGCTTCGAGATGCGGCCCGCCACGCTCGGCACCGTGAGCCCGAGGGTGTCGACCTCGAGCTCCTTGATGATGCGCTTGAGCAGGGCGCGCGAGTCGGCGGAGTCGTAGATCGTGAACGCCGACTTCAGCCCCATGACCTCCGCCTGCCGACGCAGGATGCGCACGCACGCCGAGTGGAAGGTCGAGATCCACATGCCGTCGGCGGCGCCGCCCACGAGCTGCTGCACGCGCTCGCGCATCTCGGCGGCCGCCTTGTTGGTGAAGGTGATGGCGAGGATCTGACTCGGCCACGCCTCGCGGCCCGCGATGAGACTCGCGATCCGGCGGGTGAGCACGCTCGTCTTGCCCGAGCCGGCGCCCGCGACGATCAGCAGGGCGGGGCCCCGGTACTGCACCGCCTCGCGCTGCTGCGGGTTGAGGCCGGCCAGCAGCGCTTCGTCGACGGCGGGCGCGGACGCGGCGGGGTCACCCGGATCGCTGTCGAATCCGTCGAGGAGGAAGGTCATGGCCGCCCCAGTCTAGGTCGACCCGCCCACACCCCGGGCCGGGATCAGGAGTCGTCGCGGGCCGAGACGGCGAGGTCGGGGTGGTCGGCGAAGACGCCGTCGACACCCGTCGCGAGCACGCTGTCGAACTCGCCGCGCCAGTCGCCCCACGCGGAGGCGCCGCCCGCGCCGCGGAACGGGGGTGTGAGGAACTTGTTCTCGGGCCGCAGCGTCCAGGTGAACACCTCGAGCCCGCGGCGATGCGCACGGTCGACGAGCTCGACACCGGCCCGCGCGTCCGGGGTCAGCAGCCGCGACTTGTCGACGCTGATGCCGTCGACGCGCGTCGCGAGGTCGTCGAGACCCTCGTCGCCGAGCTGCGCGTCGTAGTCGGGGGCGGATGCGCCGAGCCGCATCGCGAGGTCGGGCGCGGTGCCGGTCGCCTCGAGCAGGTACACGAACCGCGCGTCGAGTCCGCGCTGGCGCACCTCGCCGAGCACCGTCTCCTCGAAGCTCTCGACCACGAGCGGCCCCGGGAAGCGGGCGAGCGCGTCGACCACGAGCTCGTCGAGCGGCAGGCCGATGGCGGCGAAGTAGACGGCGTGCTTGATCTCGGCCACGAGCCCGAGCTGGCGGCCGTAGCGCTCGGAGGCGTCGGCGATCAGCTCGAGCAGCTCGTCGAGCCGCAGGATCGGGTAGCGCCGGTCGAAGGTCGCCGAGCCGGGCCGCCGCTCCGGCAGGCGCTCGATCGCCCGCAGGGTGGAGAGCTCGTCCCAGGTGAAGTCCTCGGTGAACCAGCCCGTCATCGTGACGGGGCCGAAGCTCTTCGTCGTGCGCCGGTCGGCGAACTCGGGACGCGTGGCGACGTCCGTCGTGCCCGAGATCTCGTTCTCGTGCCGCAGCACGAGCACCCCGTCACGGGTGGCGACGATGTCGGGCTCCACGGCATCCGCCCCGAGCGCGAAGGCCAGCTCGTACGCCGCACGGGTGTGCTCCGGGCGATAGCCGCTCGCCCCGCGGTGCCCGATGACCCACGGGCGCTGCGTGTCGCCGCCCTGAGCCGGTCGAAGAGTCACCCCGTCACGATAGCCGCACCCGCCGAACACCGCGTCCAGCCGCTACGCTCGCGCTCGATGAGCCCACCATCCGCGCGACCGCCGTGGCGAGAGCCGACGGCCGCGCTGCCGCTGCGCTTCGGCCACGCGGCCGACCGGCTGTGGGCGGGGGCCTGGCTCATCGTGGGCGGTGGCCTCGCGATCGCCGGCTCCAACACCTTCTCGCTGTGGGTGCTCGCGCTCGGCACGGCCGCGACCGCGATCGGCTGGTGCGTCCTGCCGTCGGCGGGCTGGCGGCGCGTGCTCGCGCTCGGACCGTCGATGCTCGCGATGTGGCTGCTGCTCTCCGGTCCGCGCTTCGTGATCGTGCTCGTGCTGCCGTACCTCGGCTGGCTGCTCGTGCGGCACCGCCCGCCGCTCGCGATGCTCACCGCCGTGCCCGTCGCCGCCGTCGCGCTGCTCGTGGGGAACGTCTTCCAGGAGGACTACTCGCGGATGCTGCCCGCCCTCGCGATCGTCGGGGTCGCGATGGTCGCGGGCGCGTGGGGTGCGCGGCTCATCGCGCGCGGGCGCGGCTGACGCCGGCTCAGGCGAGCTCGAGGGCCGCCGAGCGGCGCACGGTGAGCTCGCGGTGCAGCTCGAGCAGCTGCGGACGCCGCGGTGCGAAGAGACCGCCCAGGCCGTAGCCGACGACGGCGATCGGCAGCTCGACGCGGGAACCCTCCACGCCGTCGAGGATCGCGACGCTCAGGCCGTCCGCTGCGCGACCGGCGCGGCTCACTCGCACGATCGCGATGTCGGCCACCGCATCCCACGGCGCGCGACCGATGCGCAGCGGGTGCTCGGCCGAGCCGCCCCACACCTCGATGCCGGTGCGGTCGGCGACGACCGTGAAGCCGAGCGGCAGGAACGCGACCTCGGTGCGCAGCGCCGCGACCGCACGGCGCAGGCCCCGCGAGCCGACGGCCCGGATCACGACGGCCCCCGGGCGGGCGGCCGCGAGCCGCTCCGCGCGCTGGGCCGCGCGGGTCGCCCAGATCATGAGCCACGCGAACACGACGAGCACGAGGCCCGTGACGATCGCCGCGAGCAGCAGGAAGTCGGCGAGGGCCGAGACGGTGAACCCGGCGCGGAACGCGACCCCGCCGACGACGACCAGCGCTCCCAGGAACCCGAGGAACAGCGGCGTGGGCGCCGTGCGCGGCGCGGGAGGCAGGCGCGCCTCGTCGCCGTCGTGGTTCATGCCTCGAAGCGTATGAGCCGGCGCCGCGCGGCGGCAGTCCCCTGAAGGGGGCTGCCCCTCGTCCCGTCCTGCACATGGATAAGGGGCCTCGGTTTTCACCGGGCCCCTTATGTGTGAACACCGATCCGCGAACGTCCGGTGCTTGTGGTCCTAGTGTACCTCACATGCCGCGAATCGAGCCCGCCACGGAGCGACTCATCGGACGCCCGCGGCTCCTCCGACTGCTCGCAGACGTCGAGGGTGACCATCGCCGCGCGAACGATTTGTTCGCCTGGAACGTCGCCGCTGCCGGGGCGGCCATGGAGGCCGTGCACGTCTTCGAACTCATCCTCCGCAACGCGCTCGACCGCGAACTCCGCGTGTGGAACGCGAACATGAACGGCGACCCCGACTGGCTGCTCACGCCCCACGAGTTCCTCCACAAGTCGCTCCGGCCCGCCGACCGCGCCGCAGCACTTCAGCGGGCGAGGCGCATCGCGGCGGAACGCGGGAGACCGGTACGCCACGACGACGTGCTCGCGCAGCTGTCCCTCGGAACCTGGCGGTACCTGCTTCCTTCGAGGTCCGTCAAGGCGAAGCAGAGACTGTGGGATGCCGCGCTCAGCCATGCCTTTCCGGCATGGCCCGGTGACTGGGGCCCCGAGAGCGTCGTGACGCGCGTCGCGAGCGCGCACGAGCTCCGCAATCGCGTCGCGCACCTCGAGCCTCTTCAGCACCTGGATCTGCGACGCGTCCGCCGCGACATGCGCAGCGTGTGCCACGCGATCGGGCCCGATGCGGCACGGTTCTTCGTTCAGGCCGAACGTCTCATCCCCATCATCGAGACGAACCCGATCGCCTGACCACGAGCCTGACGGCTCACTCCCACTCGATGGTTCCCGGGGGCTTCGACGTGACGTCGAGCACGACGCGGTTGACGCCCGCGACCTCGTTCGTGATGCGGTTCGAGACGCGCGCGAGCCACTCGTAGGGAAGGCGCGTCCAGTCGGCGGTCATCGCATCCTCCGAGGAGACCGGCCGCAGCACGATCGGGTGGCCGTAGGTGCGGCCGTCGCCCTGCACGCCGACCGAGCGCACATCCGCGAGCAGCACGACGGGGCACTGCCAGATCTCGCCGTCGAGGCCGGCCGCGGTCAGCTCGGTACGCACGATCAGGTCGGCCGCGCGCAACGTCTCGAGACGCTCCTCGGTGACCTCGCCCACGATCCGGATGCCGAGGCCCGGCCCCGGGAACGGGTGCCGCGCCACGATCGCCTCCGGCAGGCCGAGCTCGCGGCCGATCGCGCGCACCTCGTCCTTGAAGAGGGTGCGCAGCGGTTCGACGAGCTCGAACTGCAGGTCCTCCGGCAGGCCGCCCACGTTGTGGTGCGACTTGATGTTCGCGGTGCCCGAACCGCCGCCCGACTCCACGACATCCGGGTACAGGGTGCCCTGCACGAGGAAGCGGATCGGGTCGCCCTCGGCGGCGAACTCGGCCACGAGCTCCGCCTGCGCGGCCTCGAAGGTGCGGATGAACTCGCGCCCGATGATCTTGCGCTTCTGCTCCGGGTCGGACACCCCCGCGAGCGCCGTGAGGAAGCGCTCGCGCGCGTCCACCGTCACGAGCCGCACGCCCGTCGAGGCGACGTAGTCCTGCTCCACCTGCTCGCGCTCGCCCGCGCGCAGCAGGCCGTGGTCGACGAACACGCACACGAGCTGGTCGCCGACCGCCTTGTGCACGAGCGCCGCCGCGACGGCCGAGTCGACGCCGCCCGAGAGCGCACAGAGCACGCGACCGGAGCCCACCTGCTCGCGGATGCGGTCCACCTGCTCGGCGATGACGTTGCCCGAGTTCCAGTCGGCGGGGATGCCCGCCGCCCGGTGCAGGAAGTTCTCCAGCACGCGCTGCCCGAACGGCGAGTGCTTCACCTCCGGGTGCCACTGCACGCCGTAGAGCTTGCGCTCGTCGTTCGCAAAGGCCGCGACCGGGGTCGAGTCGGATGCCGCGAGCACGTCGAAGCCCTCCGGCGCCTTCACGACCGAGTCGCCGTGGCTCATCCAGGCGGTCTGCTCGATGGGCTGCTCGGCGAGCAGAAGGCCGCCGTCGGTGCCGCCCGCGAGGCGCACCTCGGTGGAGCCGTACTCGCGGGCGCCGGTCTTCGCGACCTCGCCGCCGAGCTGCTGCGCCATCACCTGGAAGCCGTAGCAGATGCCGAGGGTGGGCACCCCGAGCTCGAGGATCCCCTCGTCGAGGTCGGGCGAGCCCTCCTCGTAGACGCTCGACGGCCCGCCCGAGAGCACGATGCCCACCGGGTTCTTCGCGGCGAGCTCCTCGGCCGAGATCGTGTGCGGCACGATCTCGCTGTACACCCCCGCCTCGCGCACGCGGCGCGCGATCAGCTGGGCGTACTGCGCGCCGAAGTCGACGACCAGCACGGGGCGCTGAGCGGTCTCGCTCACGCGCTCACCTCCTCGGCGGCGGGCGCCGCATCCGTGGGCTCGGGCCCGGTGGTGGCCCGGATGCGCGCCGCGATGTACGGCGGCACCTGGAACTCGAAGTAGAACGACAGGAACGGCACGACGCCGCCGAGCGCGATGAACAGGAACCGGCCGAAGGAGAACCGCGCGAGGCGCCACAGCACGAAGTCGCACGCGAGGTACAGCACGTAGAGCCAGCCGTGCACGATGAGGATCACGGTCGACAGGTTGATGCCGGTGATCTGCTCCTTCGGCGTGAGCGCGAGGAAGCCGTACGGACCGCCGAGCTCGATGTCGACGAGGAAGCCCCAGCGGAACACCATCATCACCACGAGCAGCAGCAGGAAGACACCCGTGATCAGCGCGGAGACGCGGTAGACCTTGAGCGCGATCCGCAGTCGGGGCACGTCGACGGGGCGGGGACCGGAGGGCATGCACCTAGCTTAAGGCGCGGCGGCCGTGCGCTCCTCCTCCTCCTTCTCCCACACGTCGCGCACGACGCGGTACCAGAGGTAGACGGCGAAGCCGGCGAAGATCACCCACTCGGCGGCGTAGAAGACGTTGAGCCAGTTGAGGCTCACGTCGCGGAACGGCGGCGGCTGATGGATGGCGTCGAGGCCCGGGGTGGGTTCGGCCAGCACGACGTAGCCCGCGAACACCGGGCCGGGTTCCGCCCACAGGTTGAGCAGCTCGCCGATCGACAGCGCCCGCTGCTCGCCCGCCTCGACGTCGTTCACCTCGGGCGACTCCGTCGGCAGGTAGCGGCCGGCCACCGTGAACGGCTGGTCCGTGGGTACATCCGCCTCCGCCGCGCGCGCGGCATCCGCATCCGGCGCCCAGCCGAGGCCGACCGCGAGAGAGGCGCCGTCGTCGGTGACGAGGTGGCCGACGAGCCAGGCGCCCTGCACGCCGTCGTTCTCGCGGCCGGTGAGCACGACGAAGTCGCCCGCCACGAGGTGACCGGATACCGTGACCCGCTGGCCGATGGAGGCGTCGGTCATCGGCCGCTGCGGCTCGGCGACCGTCTCGAGCGGCACCGGGGTCTCGGTGTCGATCTCGGGGGCCGCCGCGTTCTCGACGCTGCGCTGCAGCTGCCACTGGCCGAGGGCCGCGAACCCGGACGCCACGGCGAGCGCGAGCACGAGCGCCGCGATCCAGCGGGGTCGCCGGGCCACGGAGAAGAACTGGGCCGCCGTGGGGCGCGGCGAACGGTCGGTGTCGTCGGTCATGTCAGTATTCGGGGTCGACCTCGCGCTCGCGACGCTCGTCCTCGAGGAGGCGGTCGGACTGGCTGCGGGCCTGGGCGGCGAGGCGCGCCTCGCGCTCGAGCGCGGAGGCGACATCCGGCGCGGTGTCCTCGAGCGCCGGCTCGGGCTCGACGGGCACGGGTTCCGGCTCGGCCTCCGCCTCGGTCGGCAGCTCGCCCGCCATCGCCGCCTCGGCGAGCGCGAGCGCGCGGTCCCGCTCGAGGTCGAGCTCGTGCGGCACCTCGACGGCCTTCCGCCGACGCCGGAACAGCGCGCCGATGCGCTCCGAGTTGACGGCGAACACCGGTCCGACGATCGCCATGACGAGCACGTAGAGACCCGCGAACGGCGTGAGCCGCGCGTCGAGCCCGCCCGCGGCCGCGAGCGTCGCGAGGATGAGGGCGAACTCGCCGCGGTTCACGAGGATGACGGCCGTGTTGAGACCCGCCTGCGGCCCGAATCCGTTCAGCCAGGCGACGAACTGCCCCGCGCCGATGTTGAGCACGATCGTCATGAGGATCGCCCCGGCGACCGGCAGCAGCACCTCGCCGAAGGTCGAGGGGTCGAGCGCGAGCCCGAAGTTGAGGAAGAAGAACGCGCCGAAGACGTCGCGCAGCGGCGTCGCGAAGGCCTCGATGCGCGCCCGGAACCGGGTCGCACCGAGGGCGAGGCCGATGAGGAACGCGCCGATCGCATCCGTCACCCCGAGCAGCTCGCCGATGCCGCCGAAGGCGACCGCGAGGGCGAAGATCAGGATGGTGAAGAGCTCGTCGTCCTTCGTCTGCACGAGCCGCGACACGATCCGCCCGCCCCAGCGCGCGACCGTGAACATCACGACGAGGAAGGCGAACGCGATCGCGAGCTTCAGCACGACCGCCCAGAAGTCGGTCTCGCCCGAGATGACGACCGAGACGATCGCCAGGTAGATCGCGATGAAGATGTCCTCGACGACCGTGACGCCGAGGATCATGGGCGTCTCGGGGTTGGCGAGGCGCCGCAGCTCGATGAGCAGCTTCGTGACGATCGCGCTCGAGGAGGTGGCCGTCATCCCCGCGATGACGAGCGCCTCACGCGTACCCCAGCCGACCATGAATCCGAACGCGAAGCCGACGCCCATGTTGATGAGCACATAGCTGCCGCCCGAGAGCAGCAGCTTGCCCGCATTGCCGAAGAACTCGTCCTGGTCGAACTCGAGGCCCAGGTTGAACAGCAGGAACAGCAGCCCGAAGATCGCGATCAGCTCGACGTAGCTCGACTCGATGTGCAGCGGGAACAGGTGGAAGTGCGGGCTCGCGAGCAGCCCGACGAGCATGTAGATCGGGATCGACGGCAGCCCGATGAGCTTCCCGAGCCGGCCCAGCGCATACGCGATGAGGAACAGGATTCCGAGGACGAGGAGTTCTTCACCGAGGTGCATGGCTCAGCCCCCGGGCGGCGCGTCGCCCGAGCGCGGCTTGAACTCGCCCGTGCGGTAGAAGTTGAACGCCTTCGCGACCTTCTCGGGGGCGCCCGCGACGACGAGGGTGTCGCCGGGGAACACCCGGAAGTCGGAGTCGGGGCCGGGGTTCGCGGAGTCGCCGCGCACGACGGCGACGACGGTCACACCGGGCAGGCCCCGCTCGGTCATCGAGCCGAGCGGCTGCCCGGCGATGTGGTGGTCGTAGTCGACGTGGAACCAGTCGATCGAGAGCCCGGGGATCTGGTCGAGGCCGCTGAGCGACTCGGTGATCCGGGTGCCGCCGAGCAGCTCGGCGAGGGTGTGGGCCTCGTCCTCGTCGAGGCGCAGCGAGACCTTGCGGCCGTCGCCGTCCTCGGCATCCGCGAAGGAGATGAGGTCGGATGCGCCGGAGCGGTGCGTGATGACGCCCACCTTGCCGCCGTCATCCGTGACGAAGGTGTGCAGCACCCCCACCCCGGGGAGTTTGACCCGTCGCACGTCGACCATGGCAGCTCCTCACTCGCGGTTCCCCTCCACCCTATCGGGGCGGATTCGTGGCGCGCCTGGAGCCGCGACCCCGCGGCGGGGCCGCTCAGACCTCGCGGGCCTCGAGCCGTACGCGCTCGGCGGATGCGTCATCCGGTTCGAGCTGGCTCGCGCGCTCGGCGGCGACCCGCTCGAGGTAGCGCTCGACCTCGTAGCCGATGCGCTCCTCGTCCCAGCCCAGCACCCCCGCCATGAGGCGCGCCGCGACGGGTGCCGCCGAGACGCCGCGGTCCCATGCCTCGATCGACATCCGGGTGCGCCGGGCGAGCACGTCGTCCAAGTGCAGGGCGCCCTCGTGGCTCGCCGCGTACACGGCCTCCGCCGCGAGGTAGTCCTCCGAGCCGGGCAGCAGGGCGCCGAGCTCAGGGTCCTCGCGGATGAGGGCGAGCACCTCCCGCGCGTGCGTGCCGTAGCGGTTCAGCAGGTGGCCGACAGCGCCCGCGGTGAGGCCGTACTTCCGCGCGATGCGTCCGCGGCGGTTCCACGCGGCCCGGTAGCCCTCGGCGCCGGTGAGGCCGATGTCCTCCGTGACCGAGGCGGGGGTCGGGCGGTCCAGCCCGCGCGCCACGGCATCCACGGTGTCCTTCGCCATGACGCGGTAGGTGGTGAGCTTGCCGCCCGCCACGACCGTGAAACCGGGCACCGGGGTGGCGACGATGTGCTCGCGGCTGAGCTTGCTGGTCTCCTCGCTCTCGCCCGCCAGCAGCGGCCGCAGCCCCGCGAAGACCCCCTCGACGTCGTCGCGGGTGAGCGGGGTCGCGAGCACGGTGTTGATGTGCTCGAGGAGGTAGTCGATGTCGGCGGCCGTCGCGGCGGGGTGGGCGAGACCCTGGTGCCAGTCGGTGTCGGTCGTGCCGATGAGCCAATGCCTGCCCCACGGGATGAGGAACAGCACGCTCTTCTCGGTGCGCAGCAGCAGGCCGATCGTGCCGCGGATGCGGTCGCGCGGCACCACGAGGTGCACGCCCTTCGAGGCACGCACGCGGAAGGGACGCACGCCCGCCATCTCCTGCAGCTGGTCGGTCCACACGCCGGTGGCCGAGACCACCTGGCGGGCACGGATCTCGAACCGTTCCCCCGTCTCGCGGTCGAGCGCCTCGACCCCGACGACGCGGGCACCCTCGCGCAGCAGGCCCTCGACCTTCACCCGGCTCGCCGCGTGGGCGCCGTACTCGGACGCCGTGCGCACGAGGCTCGCGACGTAGCGGGCGTCATCCACCTGCGCGTCGTAATAGACCAGCCCGCCGCGGAAGGCATCCGGATGCAGATCGGGCGCCGCCTTCGCGAGCTGCCGCTTGGTGAGGTGGCGGTGGTGCGGCACCCCGGGCTCGCGGCCGCCCGTCCACGAGAACAGGTCGTAGAGCGTCATGCCGGCGCCGATGTAGGCGCGCTCGACGAGCGGCGTGGTCACCGGGTAGAGGAACTTGACGGGCCTCACGAGGTGCGGGGCGATGCGCTGCAGCAGCAGACCACGCTCGATGAGCGCCTCGCGCACGAGCCGGAAGTCGAGCTGCTCGAGGTAGCGGATGCCGCCGTGCACGAGCTTGGAGCTGCGGGAACTGGTGCCCGAACCCCAGTCGCGCGCCTCGACGATGCCGGTGCTGAGTCCGCGCGTGACGGCATCCAGCGCGGTGCCCGCGCCCACGATGCCGCCGCCCACGACGAGCACGTCGAGTTCCCTCGTGCGGAGCGCCTCCAGCGCCGCCGCACGCCCCACCGGTCCGAGCCCGCCCACGCCTCCACCCTACGTCGGTGCGCATCCGCCGCACAGTGCGGCGGCGCCTCACACCGCCAGTTCAGCGCCTGCGGCGGTGGCAACCGCACTCACGGCGGGAGCAACCTCCGCACCGGGCGGCAACCCGCTCGTGCGGCGGGAGCAATTGCCCCCGCCGCGGCGCAAGATCACCGCCCGCGCGTCGCAGCATCCGGGCGGATGCTGGGTCCACCGCTCGGTGCGACTCAGCTCTGCAGGTACGGCGCGACGACCACCTCGACGCGCTGGAACTCCTTGAGATCGGAGTAGCCGGTGGTGGCCATCGAGCGACGCAGCGCCCCGATCAGGTTCACCTGACCGTCGGGGTGCGAGCTCGGCCCGAACAGCACTCGCTCGAGCGGCGCGATCGTGCCCACCTGCACGCGGTTGCCGCGCGGCAGCTCCGGGTGGTGCGCCTCCGCACCCCAGTGCCAGCCGCCGCCCGGCGCCTCCGCGGCGCGGGCCAGCGTCGAGCCGAGCATCACGGCATCCGCACCCATCGAGATCGCCTTCACGATGTCGCCGCTCGTGCCGAGACCGCCGTCGGCGATCACGTGCACGTAGCGCCCGCCCGACTCATCGAGGTAGTCGCGGCGCGCGCCCGCGACATCCGCCACCGCGGTCGCCATGGGGGCGTGGATGCCGAGGCTCGTGCGGGTGGTGGATGCGGCACCGCCGCCGAAGCCGACGAGCACGCCCGCGGCACCCGTGCGCATGAGGTGCAGGGCCGCCGTGTAGGTGGCGGCGCCTCCGACGATGACGGGAACGTCGAGTTCGTAGATGAACTTCTTGAGGTTGAGCGGCTCGTCGTTCTTGCTGACGTGCTCGGCGCTCACGGTGGTGCCGCGGATCACGAACAGGTCGACGCCCGCATCGACCACGGTCTTGTAGTGCTCCTGGGTGCGCTGCGGGCTGAGCGCGCCGGCGACCGGCACGCCGGCGGCGCGGATCTCGGCGAGGCGCTCCTTGATGAGCTCGGGCTTCACCGGCTCGGCGTACAGCTCCTGCATGCGGGCGGTCGCCGCCTCGGCGGGGAGGCCGCGGATCTCGCCGAGCACGGCATCCGGGTCGTCGTAGCGCGTCCACACGCCCTCCAAGTCGAGCACGCCGAGGCCGCCGAGCTTGCCGATCGCGATGGCCGTGGCGGGGCTCACGACCGAGTCCATCGGGGCCGCGAGCACGGGGATGTCGAAGGTGAACGCGTCGATGGTCCAGCTGACGCTGACGTCCTTCGGGTCACGCGTGCGCCGGCTCGGCACGATCGCGATGTCGTCGAAGGCGTACGCGCGGCGGGCGCGCTTGGCCCGGCCGATCTCGATGTCGCTCACCGCTCCACCCTACCGGCGCCCCGCTCCCGCGCCGCCAGTCGTGGCGACGGGAACCACCCACCCGCCGGGGGTACTCACCGCATCGGGCGGCAACACGTGAGAGCGGCGGGAGCAATTACCCCCGCCGCACTGCACTATCGCCGCCCGCGCGGGATTCCGGCGGTATCCAGCTTCGTCACCAGAGCAACGGGGTTCGTGAGATCGGACCAGTAGACGCGGATGACGTGGTAGCCGCGGCGGCGCAGTTCGTCCTCCCGCAGCTTCTCCGCGAGCACGACGCGCGCCGGATCGCCAGCGTTCATCGAGGGGTCCAGATACTTGCCGAAGCCGTCGATCTCGGCGATCACCAGGTAGGCGGGCCAGGCGAAATCCACGAAGTAGGAGCCCGTCGCATGCGGGAACTCGAGCTGCAGCACGGGCACCTCGTAGCCGAGCACGTACATGAGCGCCCGGGCGTAGGACTCCGCGTACGAGTCGGACATCGGCGAGGCGAACGCGATCGCCCGCTCCACGAACCGGCGGCGCAGCGTCGTCGGCAGCTTCTTCAGCTCGGCGGCGAGCTCCTCACGCGTGACCCGATTCGGATTGCGACGCCACAGCGCCCAGTCGAGGGTTCCGACCGCCGTCGTGAAGTCTCCGGCCGACCGGGCCACGTCGATCGCCGTGCGTGCGACGCCCGTCACGAGGTGCCCGTCGACCCGCCGCACGAACGCCGACGACGCGGCCGCCGTGATCCGCCGCACCCCCGGCTCCGACCGCCCTCCACCCTTCCACTCGTCGAGGAAGGACACCTCCTCCGGATAGCTGTGCTGCCACATCTCCCAGATCGCCGCGGCGGTGGCGCCGGCGAAGGGCAGCTCTCGCCGAGCTGCCCGCGACGCGGCGACCGCGCGGAGCAGGTGCCGCTCGCGAGGGCCAGCCGAGTCCCACCGCCGAACCGGCACGTACGAGCCCCGCCGCAGCTTGACGAGTTCTCCGCGTTCGACGGCGCGGGTGAGTTCCCGCACGTCACTGCCGACGCGGAGGTAGTCGGATGTGCTGATCAGACCGCTCGGGTCGGCCAAGGGTGCGAGTTCCATGGTGTGCAGGATCCCCGCCCGCGCGGTGCGGTGCGGCGGCATCCACGCGATCCGGGGACGCTCTGCCTCATCCAAGGCCTGGGGAGGAGTGGTGCGGATGCCGGACGGGAAGACGCATCCGCAGAGCGCAGGCGGAGTTGGGTGCGGGCGGCGGGAGTAGTTGCTCCCGCCGGTGCATGGTTGGACCACCCGCGCCTGCACGTTCCCCCGCCGCAACCGCGCGCTGCCTGACGCCGGGGCGCGGGATGCGACGACTGCACACGAGGCGCGGGCGGAGTCCAGCTAGGTCGGCGGGAGCAACTGCCCCCGCCGCGGAGGCAGTTCACCGCCCGGTACTGCAGGAACTCCCGCCGAAGGTGCGGTTACTCCCGCCGCAGGTGCGACCGGGCGCGACCGGCAGGAATGCGACCGGCAGGGGCGCAACAACCCGGGTCAGCGGGAGTAGTTGGGGGCCTCGACGACCATCTGGATGTCGTGGGGGTGCGACTCCTTGAGGCCCGCGGGCGTGATGCGCACGAACTTGCCGCGCTGCTTGAGCTCGTCGATGGTGCGGGCGCCCACGTAGAACATCGACTGGCGCAGGCCCCCGACGAGCTGGTAGACGGCCGCGCTCAGCGAGCCGCGGTAGGCGACCCGGCCCTCGATGCCCTCAGGGATGAGCTGCGCATCCGAGGGCACGTCGGCCTGGAAGTAACGGTCGCGCGAGTAGGAGGTCTTCTTGCCGCGGTCCGAGAGCGCACCGAGCGAACCCATGCCGCGGTAGTTCTTGAACTGCTTGCCGCCCACGTACACGAGGTCGCCGGGCGACTCGTCGGTGCCCGCGAGCAGCGAGCCCAGCATGACCGTGTCCGCACCCGCCACGAGCGCCTTCGCGATGTCGCCCGAGTACTGCAGACCGCCGTCGGCGATCACCGGGATGCCGTGCTCGCGCGCCGCGAGGGACGCCTCGTAGACGGCGGTCACCTGGGGCACGCCGACGCCCGCGACGACGCGCGTGGTGCAGATCGAGCCGGGGCCCACGCCCACCTTCACGGCATCCGCACCCGCGTCGACGAGCGCCTGGGCGCCGGAGCGGGTGGCGACGTTGCCGCCGATGACGTCGATGTGCGCGAAGGCCGCGTCGGCCTTGAGGCGGCGGATGATGTCGAGCACCCCCGCCGAGTCGCCGTTGGCGGTGTCGACGACGATGAGGTCGACGCCCGCATCGCGCAGCGCCCCGGCGCGGTCCCACGCGTCGCCGAAGAAGCCGATCGCGGCGCCGACGCGGAGGCGGCCCTCCTCGTCCTTGGTGGCGTTCGGGTACTTCTCCGACTTGTCGAAGTCCTTGACGGTGATGAGGCCGCGCAGGCGACCCGCGCCGTCGACGAGCGGCAGCTTCTCGATCTTGTGCTGCGCGAAGATCGCGACCGCGTCATCCGGGTCGATGCCCTCGGGTGCGGTGATGAGCGGCGCCTTCGTCATGACGTCGCGCACGAGCGTCGTGCCCGCCTCGAACGGCGAGACGAAGCGCATGTCGCGGTTGGTGATGATGCCGACGAGCGTGCCGTCGCCCTCGACGACCGGCAGGCCCGACACCCGGAACTGCCCGCACAGCGCGTCGACCTCGGCGACCGTGGCGTCGGGCGTGGTCGTCACGGGGTTCGTGATCATGCCCGACTCGGACCGCTTCACCTTGTCGACGTGGGTCGCCTGGTCGTCGATCGAGAGGTTGCGGTGCAGGATGCCGATGCCGCCCTGGCGGGCCATCGCGATCGCCATGCGCGACTCGGTCACGGTGTCCATGGCGCTCGACACGAGCGGCGCGTTGACGCGGATGCGGCGCGTCAGACGGGAGGAGGTGTCGGCTTCGCTCGGGATGACGTCGGTGTGTCCCGGCAGCAGCATGACGTCGTCGTAGGTGAGTCCGACGAATCCGAACGGATCGGGCTGGTCCATGGTGTCCTCTGGGGTCGCGATGAGGTGAACCCGGCTGCTGCGTCGAAGACCGGTAGTACATCTTAACGGCTTCCCGCCCATAACATTCCGGGCACCCGGACGCGGGCGGGTTGGACGGACGCCCATGACGCGCCCATACTGTTCGAACGCGATGCTGCGTTCGAAACACGAAGGCAACATGGCGGAAGTAACGTCAAGGTCGACGAAGCGCCTGCAGCCTCGTCGTTCCCGAGGTCTTGGAGGTTCCGTGGCCCACGCTCGAACAGCGCACGTCCCACGGCTGGGTCGTCGGCTCGCCGCGATCCTGTTGCTCGGCGCCACCGCATTCGCTGCGCTCATGCTCTCGGCCGGCCCCGCGTCGGCGAGCGTCTCCGCCGAGCCGCCCGACACCCCCGGCGCCGACCAGGAGGCCACCGACTTCTACTTCGGGGGCGTGATCACGTTCGACGACAAGCCCGTCCCGAACGTGCGCGTGCTCGTCACGGGGAACGGCTTCGAGGCCGAGACGCTGACCGGTGCCGACGGCCGCTGGCGCCTGTACGTTCCGGAGAAGGCCACCTAC
Organism: Protaetiibacter intestinalis; assembly: GCF_003627075.1. Lineage (NCBI taxonomy): Bacteria > Bacillati > Actinomycetota > Actinomycetes > Micrococcales > Microbacteriaceae > Protaetiibacter > Protaetiibacter intestinalis. Next base: position 834,577 of record NZ_CP032630.1, read on the forward strand.
ACGCTGACGGTCGACGAGTCGACGCTGCCCGAGGGCGTCATCGTGGACGGCGACTCCGCCTCGCAGGAGGTCGAGTTCGGGCTCACCGGTTCGAAGATCGTGAACCTCTTCCTCGGCGAGGGCGAACGCGTGACGCAGTCGTTCCTCGACCAGCTGCTCGTGCGGCTCGTGAACGGCCTCAACTTCGGCCTGCTGCTCGCCCTGGCCGCGATGGGCGCCGCGCTCATCTACGGCACGACGGGCCTGTCGAACTTCGCCCACGGCGAGATGGTCACCTGGGGTGCACTCGTCACCTTCGCCGTCTCGTCGCTCTGGACGATGCCGCTGTGGCTCGCCGTGATCGCGGCCCTGCTCGCCGGCGGTCTGCTCGGACTCGCACTCGACGCGGCGCTCTGGCGACCGTTGCGAAGGCGCGGACTCGGCGTGGTGCAGCTGATGATCGTGAGCATCGGTCTCTCGCTGGCGCTGCGCTACAGCTTCCAGTACCTGATGGGCGGCGCCACCCAGCAACTGCCGGGGGCGAGCCCCGCGCCCATCCAGCTCGGCCCGATCCAGCTGTCGTACATCGACATGATCAGCATGGGGGTGAGCATCGTCGTCATCCTCGGCGTGGCCTACTTCCTGCTCGGCACGCGCGTCGGCAAGGCCACCCGCGCGATCTCCGACAACCCGCAGCTGGCCGCCGCCTCCGGCATCAACGTCGACCGGGTGATCCGGATCGTGTGGGTGCTCGCGGGCATCCTCGCGGCGCTGTCGGGCGTGCTGTGGGCCTACTTCCGCCCCGGGGTGCGCTGGGACATGGGTACCCAGATGCTGCTCCTGGTGTTCGCCGCGATCACGCTCGGCGGCCTCGGCACCGCGTTCGGCGCGCTCATCGGCTCGATCATCGTCGGGATCGTCGTCGAGACCTCGACGTTGTGGATCCCGTCCGACCTCAAGTTCGCGGGCGCCCTCGTCGTCCTGATCATCATCCTGCTCGTGAGACCGCAAGGCCTCCTCGGACGGAAAGAGAGGCTGGGCTAGCCATGGACTGGGGAGCGATTCTCGGAAACACGCTGGGCTACCTGCTGAGCCCGGTCACCATCGCGTACGCGCTCGCGGCGACGGGCCTCGCGGTGCACTTCGGCTATGCCGGCCTGCTCAACTTCGGCATGGCGGGGTTCATGGCCCTCGGCGGATACGGCTACGCCATCTCGGTGCTGAGCTTCGGACTGCCCTGGTGGGGCGGCATGCTGGTGGGCCTCGCCCTGGCGGCGCTGTTCGCCATCATCCTGGGTGTGCCGACGCTGCGCCTCCGCGCCGACTATCTCGCGATCGTCACGATCGCGGCCGCCGAGATCGTGCGCCTGCTGTTCACGACGCAGCTCTTCGACGAGTGGACCAACTCGGCCGACGGCCTGGGCGGCTACCACGAGGGCTTCCGCGGCGCGAACCCGTTCCCCGAGGGCACCTACGGCTTCGGGCCGTGGGAGTGGAACCAGGACGGCCTGTGGGTGCGCGTCTTCGGCCTGATCCTGCTGGCGGCCGCGATCCTCCTCGTCTGGGCCCTCATGCGCAGCCCGTGGGGCCGGGTGCTCAAGGGCATCCGCGAGGACGAGGATGCGGTGCGCGCCCTCGGCAAGAACGTCTTCGCCTACAAGATGCAGGCGCTCGTGGTGGGCGGTGTGATCGGCGCGGCGGGCGGCATCGTCTACGTGCTGCCCTCGGCGGTGGTGCCGTCGAGCTACACGACGTCGCTCACCTTCTTCCTCTGGACGATCCTGCTGCTCGGCGGGGCGGCCACCATCTTCGGCCCCTCGCTCGGCGCGGTGCTGTTCTGGATGGTCATGGCGCTGCTCGGCAACCTGCTGCCCGAGCTCGCCCAGGCCGGCATCCTGCCGATGACCGACATCCAGGCGGGCACCCTGCGCTACATCCTGGTGGGAGTCGCGCTCATGCTCATCGTGATCTTCCGGCCCCAGGGCATCCTCGGCGACAAGAGGGAGATGACCTTTGTCAAGTGAATCGGAGACCCCGGCACCCGCTCCCGCCACGAAGCCGGTGAAGACCGTCGGCCTGGCGGTCGGCGAGCCCGCCCCGGGCGTCAAGAAGAACGATCCGATCCTCGTGGTCGATCACGTGACGCGACGCTTCGGTGGCCTCGTCGCCGTCGACGTCGAACACCTCGAGATCCCGCGGAACGCCATCACGGCGCTCATCGGCCCGAACGGCGCCGGCAAGACCACGCTGTTCAACCTGCTGTGCGGTTTCGACAAGCCCAACACCGGCACGTGGTCGTACGACGGCAAGAGCCTCGCCGGGATCCCCGCCTTCAAGGTGGCCCGGATGGGTCAGGTGCGCACCTTCCAGCTGACCAAGGCGTTGTCGCTGCTGACGGTGCTCGAGAACATGAAGCTGGGCGCCCCCAAGCAGCGAGGCGAGCGCTTCTGGTCGAGCTTCTTCCCGGCGTTGTGGCGCCCGCAGGAGAAGGCGAACGAGGCCAAGGCGCGCGAGCTGCTGACCCGCTTCAAGCTCGACGCCAAGGAGAAGGACTTCGCCGCATCCCTGTCCGGCGGCCAGCGCAAGCTGCTCGAGATGGCGCGCGCCCTCATGAGCGACCCCAACCTCGTGATGCTCGACGAGCCGATGGCCGGCGTGAACCCCGCCCTCACGCAGTCGCTGCTCGATCACATCCTGGGTCTCAAGGAGGACGGCATGACCGTGCTCTTCGTGGAGCACGACATGCACATGGTGCGTCACATCGCCGACTGGGTGGTCGTGATGGCGGAGGGCAAGGTCGTCGCGGAGGGCCCGCCCGACACCGTCATGCAGGATCAGGCGGTCATCGACGCCTACCTCGGCAGCCACCAGGACGTCGACCTCGGCGTCGTCACCGGCCGGATCGCGGGCGAGCTCGACGCGGAGGCCCGGGAGCTGCTCGAGGAGATCCGCGAGGACGAGGCGCAGGCACTCGCCGAGGCCGAGGAGGAGAACAAGTGAGCGACACCGCAGCCGCGCCGGCACCGTCGACCGCCGCCGGCACCGACGTGGTGGTGCAGGTCACGGACCTCGTGGCCGGCTACCTGCCGGGAGTCAACATCCTCAACGGCACCAATCTCGTCGCCCGCCAGGGCGAGCTCATCGGCATCATCGGGCCGAACGGCGCCGGAAAGTCGACGCTGCTGAAGGCGATCTTCGGTCTCGTGAAGGTGCGGGGCGGCGACATCACCGTGAACGGCGAGAGCATCGTGGGCCTCAAGGCCGACCGCCTCGTGCAACGCGGGGTCGCCTTCGTGCCGCAGACCAACAACGTGTTCCCCTCGCTCTCGATCGAGGAGAACCTGCAGATGGGGCTGTACCAGAACCCGCGGATCTACGCCGAGCGCCTCGAGTTCGTGACCGGCATCTTCGCCGAACTCGGGAAGCGCCTCAAGCAGCGTGCCGGGTCGCTCTCGGGCGGCGAGCGTCAGATGGTCGCGATGTCGCGGGCGCTCATGATGGACCCGTCCGTGCTGCTGCTCGACGAGCCCTCCGCGGGCCTCTCGCCGGTGCGCCAGGATGATGCCTTCATCCGCGTCTCCGACATCAACAAGGCGGGCGTCACGACGATCATGGTCGAGCAGAACGCCCGCCGCTGCCTGCAGATCTGCGACCGCGGCTACGTGCTCGACCAGGGTCGCGACGCCTACGAGGGCACCGGGCGTGAGCTGTTGCACGACCCGAAGGTGATCGGCCTGTACCTGGGGACGCTCGCCGACGGCTGATCCCGACGACCCGGAAGGCCGCTCGTGCACGATGCACGGGCCGCCTTCTTCGTGCACTCGCACGACGCGGAGATGCCGAAGGCCCCGGATCGCTCCGGGGCCTTCGGGTCGATCGAGACGATCAGTTGATGCGGGTGTGCATGTTGTCGTCGCCGAACTGGAAGATGCCGATCGTGGCCTCGGTCGGGTCACCGTTCTCGTCGAAGGTGATGGGGCCCGAGTAGCCGTCGTAGTCCGCGGTGCCACCACCGAGGATGATGTCGGCGCAGGCCGCGAACGAAGTGCACTTCTCTCCGTCGCCGGTGCCGCCCGAGACCTCGCGCAGCTTGCCGGCGATGTCCGCCGCGTCGGTCGAGCCCGAGGCGAGCGCCGCGAGAGCGAGGAGCACCGTGGCGTCGTAGGACTCGGCCGCGTAGGAGAAGTCGGTCAGGTCGGAGTTGCCGTCCGCCGTCCAGGCCGCGTTGAGACGCTCCTGGAAGTCGTCCGACAGCACCGGTCCGGGCGTCGTGCCCTTCGCGCCGGCGAGGTTCACCGAGACCTGGTCACCCCACTGCTTCAGGTTGCCGTCCACCAGGTAGAAGTTGGAGGCGTCCTGGCCCGCGTTCACGAGGAGCGGGGCGATGGTGGCGAACTGGTCGAAGGTGATGAGCACGATCGCGTCGGGGTTGGCCGCCGCGATGGTGGCGACCTGCGCGTCGAACGAAGCGTCACCGTCGTTGTAGGAGGCGTCCGCCACGACGGTGCCGCCGGTGCTCTCGAAGACCTCCTTGACGACGCCGAAGAGGCCGGTGCCGTAGGCGTCGTTCTGGTAGATGATGCCGATGTTCTTGTGGCCATCCTCGGCGATCAGGTTGCCGAGGACCTCGCCCTGGAGCAGGTCGCTCGGAGCCGTGCGCCAGTAGAGGCCGTCGTCGTCCCAGGTGGTGAAGTCGGGCGAGGTGTTGGCGGGCGAGAAGGTGATGATGCCGGCCGACACGTTGCTGTCGAGGAAGAGCTTGGTGACACCGGAGGCCGCCGCACCGATCATGGCCGAGACGCCGGCGCTCTGGAGCTTCGGGACGGTGGTCTCGAACGCCTTGTTGTCGGCGTCGCCGGAGTCGCCCGGGGTGAGGTCGATCTTGATCGACTTGGCCGCCTCGTTGATCTCGTTGACCGCGAGCAGCACACCGGCTTCCTCGGGCGGGCCGAGGAAGGCGAGGCTGCCCGTCTGCGGCAGAACCGTACCGATCTTCAGCGTGAGGTCTTCAGCCGGCGTGGTCCCGCCGTCTCCCTCGGGCGTCGAGGCACAGCCGCTCAGGGCGAGGGCAGTGGCGCTGACGAGCGCGGCCCCGCTGAGGATTGCCTTCGACTTCCGAGAGCGAGTGGCCGCGGTGGCCCGGGAAAATGCACCCATGATGCTCCTTGGAGTGTGAAATGCGCGCGCGTCAGGTACGCCGCGTGAGAGTCACGGTACGTGCCACCCGATGCGTTCACAATACGAAGGTGTTACAGGGGTGTAACGCGATGAAATCGTTACAACCGGGACGCGTCCGGGCTCAGCCGCTGACGGTCCCCGTGCGGCCGTACTTGTTCTCCGCGTTGTAGGCGTAGAGCCCGTAGCTCGCGTATGTCGGGTCGCCCGCGTCGTCGAGGCGCAGCGCCCCCACGATGCCCTCGTAGGCGATGTCGGGCTCCGTCGACAGTACGTCGATGCACTCGCCGAAGCTCGTGCAGCGGATGCCGTCGCGCGTCGCCTGCACGACCCGCGACGCGATCGACGGGCCGCCGTCGTCGCCCGCGAGCGTCGCCGCGAGCGCCGCGATCATGGTCGCGTCGTAGGCCTCGGCCGCGTAGCGCGGGTCGGTGAGCCCCGGATCCTCGACCTTGAGCTTCGCGATGAAGGCGTCGTCCGGCTGCACCCCCTCGAGCACGCCGTTCGCGCCGTTCAGCAGCCCGGCGGGCAGCGACTGCGAGTAGTCGGCGAGGTTCTGGCTCGTGAGCCACAGCTTCGCGCCCCCGTAGCCCGCGGCGCTCAGCGCCGTGATGAGGGCCCGCGTGAGCTCGCCGTTGTCGGGCGTCGCGAGCACGACGGCGTCGGGCTTGGCCTTCGTGACCTTGGCCACCGCAGCGGTCACGGCGGAGGCCGAGCCCGCCTCGGCCGCGACGGCCAGCTCGCCGCCGTTGTCGGCGAGCGCGGCCTCGAGCGGCGCCTGGATGGTGGCCGAGAGCTCGTCCCCGCTCGTCACGAGCGCCACCGCATCCGCGCCCTTCTCGGGCAGCAGCGCGCCGAGCAGCGTTCCCTGGTGCGGGTAGGAGGGGATGGTGCGCGAGAACAGGCCCGCCGTGTCGGCGGTCGTGAGGCTCGGGTAGGTGGCGGCCGGCGAGATGAACGGGATGCCCGCCTCCTCGGCCTTCGGCAGCAGTCGCTCGGCGAGCACCGAGGAGCTCGGGCCGATGACGACGTCGACGCCCTTCTCCACGAACGCGGCGAACGACGCCTCCGCGGTCTCGGTGCTCGCATCCCCCGAGTCCCGCGAGACGATCTCGACGGGGGCGCCGAGCACACCGCCCGCGGCGTTGATCTCGCGGATGGCGGCGTTCACCCCGGCGAGCTGCGCCGAGCCGAGGAAGGCCGTCGCGCCCGTCGTCGGGAAGAGGGTGCCGATGCGCAGCACCCCGTCGCCGCTCGGCGCGACCGTCTCGGTCGGCGTCGGGGTGGGGGTGGGCATGGGGGCGACGGCGGTGCAGCCCGCGAGCAGCACGGATGCGGCGGCCGCGGCGAGCAGGGATGCTCGGCGGGTGCGGGGCGGGAGCGCGCGCGGCATCCGGGGTCCTTCCTGGTCGACGTGTCGCCGTGACCCTACCGCGACGTCAGGCGGTGGGGAGGGAGGCGCGGCGGCCGGACCGCGCCGCGCGCAGCATGTCGACCGTCAGCAGCACGAGGGCGAGCCAGACGAGGCCGAAGCCGATCCAGCGCCCCGTCGGCATGGGCTCGTGCAGCAGCAGCACCCCGGTGAGGAACTGCAGCACGGGCGCGAGGTACTGGGTGAGGCCGAGCGCGACGAGCGGCAGGCGGCGCGCGGCGGCCGCGAACAGCAGCAGCGGGGTGGCCGTGATGACGCCCGTCGCGATCATGAGCGCGGCGTGCACGGGGCCCGCGTTCCCGAAGGTGAGGCCGACGGTCGCGCCCGTCACGAGCAGCTGCACGATCGCGACGGGGGTGAGCCAGGCCGTCTCGAGCGTGAGCCCGCTCACGGCATCCACCTGGGCCCCGACCCGCTTCTTGATGAAGCCGTAGAAGCCGAACGACAGCGCGAGGGCGAGGGCGATCCACGGGAAGGCGCCGTAGCCGACGGCGATCACGACGATCGCGAGCACCGAGATGCCGACGGCGGCCCACTGCAGCGGACGCAGCCGCTCGCGCAGCACCACGACGCCGAGGGCGACCGTGATGATCGGGTTGATGAAGTAGCCGAGCGCGCCCTCGACGACGTGCCCGCCGAGCGTCGCGAGCACGAAGACCTGCCAGTTGACGTAGATGAGCACGCCCGCGAGCGCCATCATCCCGAGCACCCGCCACTGCCGCGAGAGCCCGATGAAGCCGCGCCAACCGCGCGTGAGGGTGAGCAGCAGGGCGCAGAAGCCCAGCGACATCAGGATGCGGAAGGCGACGATCTCCCAGGGGCTCGCGGGGGCCAGCAGCAGGAAGAAGCCGGGGAGGAACCCCCAGAGCCCGTAGGCCGAGATCGCGTAGGCGAGGCCGGCGCCCTGACCTCCGACGCGGGAGGGGGCGGGTGCGGGGCGGGTCACCTCACGAGGCTAGCCGCGCGGAACGTGCCCCGCAGACGCGGAAGGCCCCGATGGCAGAGCCTCGGGGCCTTCCGGCAGGATGTCGTGGTTCAGCGCACGACGACCGCGAGCACGTCGCGGGCCGAGAGCACGAGGAACTCCTCGCCACCGAACTTGACCTCGGTGCCGCCGTACTTGGAGTACAGCACCTTGTCGCCGACGGCGACGTCGAGCGGAACGCGGTTGCCGTTGTCGTCGATGCGACCGGGGCCCACGGCCACGACCTCGCCCTCCTGCGGCTTCTCCTTGGCGGTGTCCGGGATGACCAGACCCGACGCGGTGACCTGCTCTGCCTCGACCTGCTTGATGACGATGCGATCCTCGAGCGGCTTGATGGAGACCGACACGTGTGACCTCTTTCTGAAGACTCAGGTTTGGCACACTCCGTTCGAGAGTGCCAGGACAACTATAGGCCCCCGTTAGCACTCATTCAATCCGACTGCCAGCCGGGATGACTCTGTCAAACGCTGCAGCGGCTCCCCCGGCGCGCCGGTCATCACCGCAGCGGCGGGCCGAGCGCTGCAGCGTTTGACGGATAACGTGAGGGGATGACGCCGGAGGAGCTGCGCGCGCTGCTGTCGCCCGAGGGGCTGCGGCTGCTCGACGAGGTGGGCACGGTCGCGGCGGATGCGGATGTCGTGCGCATCGTCTCGCGGCTGCGGGCCGCCGGCCACTCCCCCGCGCTCGTGGCGGCCGTGCTCACCCAGGCGCGGCTGCGCACCCGGGCGCGCACCAAGTTCGGCGACTTCGCGGAACGGATGCTGTTCACCCCCGACGGCTTGGAGCAGGCCACCCGCCTGCCGGTGGCGGCGCAGCACGCGGGGCGCTTCGCCCGCGCCGGGCTGGCATCCGTCGCCGACCTCGGCTGCGGCATCGGCGCCGACGCGCTCGCCTTCGCGGGGCTCGGGATGCGGGTGGTCGCGGTCGAGCGCGACGAGGTCACCGCCGCGATCGCCGCCTACAACCTCGCCCCGTTCCCGGACGCGCGCGTCGTGCGGGGCGACGCGCTCGCCGAGGAGCCCGCCGACGTGGACGCCCTGTGGTTCGACCCCGCCCGCCGGGCGGGTGGGCGACGCCAGGCGGACCCCGCCGACTGGTCGCCGGCGCTCGACGCCGTGTTCGCGCGCGCGGCCGCGAAGCCCGCGGGCGTCAAGCTCGGCCCCGCGCTCGACCACGCCCTGCTGCCGGAGGGCGGCGAGGCGCAGTGGGTGTCTGTCGACCGGGAGGTCGTCGAGCTCGTGGTCTGGTCGGGCGCGCTCGCCCGCGAGGGGGTCGGCCGCGCCGCGCTGCTGCTCGGCGCCGGAGGGTCGGCCGAGCTCACGGCATCCGGACCCGCCCCCGACGCGGATCCCGGCGAACTCGGCGCGTTCCTGCTCGAACCCGACGGGGCCGTCATCCGCGCGCGGCTCATCGGCGAGCTCGCACGTCGCGTCGACGGCCGGATGCTCGACCCCACGATCGCCTGGGTGACGGCCGACACGGAGCCCGCGACGCCGTTCGGGCAGGCGTTCCGCGTGCGCGAGGAGCTGCCCGTCGACGAGCGTCGGCTGAAGGCCGCGCTGCGCGAGCGGGGCATCGGCACGCTCGAGATCAAGAAGCGCGGGGTCGACGTCGACCCCGCCGCCCTGCGCACGCGGCTGGCGCTGCGGGGCCCGGATGCGGCGACGCTCGTGCTGACCCGCATCGCGGGACGACGCGCGGCGATCCTCGCCGACCGCGTCTGACCCCGCGGATGCAGAAGGGGCGGGATGCCGTGCACCCCGCCCCCCTTGCAGCCGAGAGGACTCAGTTGCTGTAGTACGAGCCATACTGGTTGATCAGCGCGAAGTAGCTGACGATGGCGACGATCGTGATGAGGCCCGCGATCAGGCTGATGCCGATCGCGACGAAACCCGTGATGATGCCGGTGAGCGACATCCACTTCGGCGCGGCGGGCTCGCTCTTCTTCGCCCGGAAGCCCAACACGACGGCGATGATGCCGGGGATGAGGCCGAGGCCGTAGATGAACGAGAACACGACGCCGGCGATGCCGAGCACGAACGAGACGATGCTGAGCGTCTGCTTGACGGGCGTGCCGGGCGCCGCGTAGGTGGGCGCGGCGGCGGGCGCCGCGTACGGGTTGGCGGCGGGCGCGGCCGCCGGGGCGGCGGGGGCCGCCGGCGCGACGGGCGCCACGGGCTCGGCGACGGGCGCCGCGGGAGCGGCCGGGACGACGGGCACCACGGGCTCGGCGACGGGCGCCGCGGGAGCAGTCGGCACCACGGGCTCGGCTGCGGCGGGGGCCGCGGGGACGACGGGCTCGGCCGCGGGGACGACGGGCTCGGCGGGGGCGGCGGCGGGCGTCGGCTCCTCGGGAGTTGCGGGGGTGGCAGTGGGGTCGGTCATGTCCGAACTCCTTCGTAGTGGTGGACTCCGCCCATGCTTCCAGCGCCCCTCGGGCCTGTCAACGCGATCCGTCGGCTCAGTAACCGCTGTAGTCGGAGTAGGAGTTGTAGGTGCTCGAGAACACGATCACGAAGAAGGCGACGTAGATCAGCAGGAAGGCGATCACCGCGTAGCCGACCGCGATCCCCGCGATGGCCATGCCCTTGCCGCCCTCGCCCGTGCGCTTGATGCGGGAGAGGGCGATGTGCCCGAGGATGACGCCCGGGATGCCGAGGATCCAGAACAGCAGACCCACGAGCGAGAGGATCATCGAGGTGAGCGCGAGGGGGTCGGTGCGCGGCGCGTAGGCGTAGGCGACGCCCCCGACGGTGTAGGGCGCCGGTGCGTACGGCGCGGGCGTCGTCGGGACCGGCTGGTAGGCCGGGGCCGCCGGGGCGCTCGCGTAGGCGGGCGCGGGAGCCGGGGCAGGCGGAGCGGCGGCCGGGGCTGCGGCCGCCGGCGGCGGCGCGACGGGCGTGGCCAACGGATCGTGGGCGGGAGCTGCAGCCGGCGCCGTGTACGGGTTCGGCGCGAGGTACGGGTTGGGCGCCACGTAGGGGGCCGGTGCGGTGTAGGCGGGAGGCGGCACGTACTCCCCCGGTTCCGGTTCGGCGGGGGTCGGGGTGGTGGTGTCTGACAAGTGCGTCCCTTCCGTGTCCCGTCATCGTGCCAGCCGCCCCGGACCACGGCAAGCACCCGTCCGGGGCGCCCTCAGACCTGGATGCTCGTCACCGGCAGGGTCGAGTCGGCGCCGAAGCCGAGTTCCGACGGCGGATACCCGGCGGCGATGCGCTGCGCGGCGAGCGCGGCGATCATGGCGCCGTTGTCGGTGCACAGCGCGAGCGGCGGGATCCGCAGCGCGACCCCGGCATCCGCGCAGCGCTCGATCGCGACCTCGCGCAGCCGGCGGTTCGCGATGACGCCCCCGCCGAGCAGCAGCCGCGGCACGCCGAGCTCGACGCAGGCGGCGAGCGCCTTCGTGAGCAGCACGTCGACGACCGCCTCGCGGAAGCTCGCCGCGACATCCGCCACCGGCACCTCCTCGCCGGCGGCACGGGCCGCCTCGACGTGCCGGGCGACGGCCGTCTTGAGGCCGGAGAACGAGAAGTCGTAGCGGTGCCGTTCCTGGTCCTTCGACGCGGTGAGCCCGCGGGGGAAGCGGATGGCGGTGGGGTCTCCGGATGCCGCCACCCGGTCGATCTCGGGTCCGCCCGGATACGGCAGGCCGAGCAGTCGCGCGACCTTGTCGAAGGCCTCGCCGGCGGCGTCGTCGATCGTCTCGCCGAGCAGCTCGACATCCGAGACGAGGTCGCGCACGTAGAGCAGCGAGGTGTGGCCTCCCGAGACGAGCAGCGCGATGGTCGGCAGCTCGAGCTCGCCGTCGCCGACGAGCGGCTCGTGGTTCAGCACATCCGCGCCCACGTGGCCGACGAGGTGGTTGACGGCGTAGAGCGGCTTCTCGAGCGACAGCGCGAGCGCCTTCGCCGCACCGACGCCCACCATGAGCGCCCCCGCGAGACCCGGCCCGCTCGTGACGGCCACGGCATCCAGCTCGGCGAGCTCGACGCCCGCCACCCGCAGCGCCTCGTGGATGGTCGGCTCGAGCGCCTCGAGGTGGGCGCGTGCCGCGATCTCGGGCACGACGCCGCCGTAGCGGGCGTGCTCGTCCATCGAGCTCGCGATGACGTTCGCGAGCAGCTCGGTGCCGCGCACGATGCCGATGCCCGTCTCGTCGCAGCTCGTCTCGATCCCGAGCACCAGTGCGCCGGGAGATTCGTGCGAGTTGGTCGAATCCGCGCCCTCATTCCGACCGAACGGCACGAATCTCGCGCGCATGATGATGGCATCGACGCCGTCGGGTTGGTAGTAGTCGGGGCGGACGGCGATGCGCTCGAAGCCGCGGCTCGCGTAGAGCGCCTCGGCGCCGGGGTTGTCGGCGCGCACCTCGAGGAACACCTCCTCGGCGTCCCTGCCGCGCGCCTCCGCGAGCAGCGCGTCGAGCAGTGCGGCGCCGATGCCGCGGCGGCGCGCGGATGCGGCGACCGCGATGGTCTGGATGTCGCCCTGGCCGCCGCCGCGGGGGGCGAGGAGTCCCGCGTAGCCGAGCACGGCATCCGCCTCGTCGACGGCGACGAGGTAGTGGCCGTGCTCGCCCGCGAGCTCGGCGGCGAGCGTCTCGCGCGACCAGGCATCGGTGGGGAAGATGGCGTGCTCGAGCGCGTCGATCGCGTCGAGGTCGGATGCCGTGGCCGGGCGCAGCGTCCAGCTCACGGGGTCACCGTCTTGGGCGTCGAGAGGGTGACGTCGGGGGCGCGCAGGTAGACGGGTTCGGCGGGGCCGGGTTCGAGCCCCGCGTCGTGGCGCGCGAGGGCGAGCAGCCCGAGCAGGCCCGCGTCGATCGTGGCGGCGTCGATCCGCACGTAACCGGCGACGGCGGTCACCGTCTCGGCCTCCGCGACCGGCACGAGGGCCGGGCCCTCGATCCGCACCGGCAGGCCGTCGGAGCCGGGCGCCGCGTACCGCGACCAGGCGAGCTCTCGGCGGCGCGCATCCGTGACCACGAGCACCCGCTCGGTGCGGCCGTAGGCGACCGCGTCGTGCGAGACGACGGGCAGCACCGGTCGCCCGATGCCGAGCGCGAAGGCCCGCGCCGCGGCGATGCCGACGCGCAGGCCCGTGAAGGGCCCGGGACCCATCCCGACCGCGACCCCCTCGAGCTCGGAGGGCGCGACCCCCGCCTCCGCGAGCGCCTCGGCGATGAAGCCGCCGATCAGCTCGGCGTGCCCGCGGGTGTCGGCGCTCGCGCGCTCGGCGAGGGTGCCCCGCCGCGACACGACGGCGACGCTCGTCCCCGTCGAGGTGTCGATCGCCAGCAGCACCTCCCCAGCCTACGGTTCCGTCCGTTCGTCAAACGCTGCAGCGTCTGACCGGCCGCGGCGGTGATGAGCGGCGCCAGGAGCCAACCGCTACAGCGTTTGACCGACCCACCGTGGGCCGTGGGGGGTGAGGCGCACGTGGCGGGGCGAGTCGTCGGCGGCGGGGTCGCCGCCGAGCGGGCGCACGATGTCGAGCTCGAGCCAGGAGTCGACGGCGCCGTCGAGCTTGCCGGATCCCCACTCGACGACCGTGATCGAGCCGTCGAGGTCGAGGTCGAGGTCCTCCACCTCGGCCGCGGTCGCGAGCCGGTAGGCGTCGACGTGCACGAGCGGCACCCCGGATGTCGTCGGGTGCGTGCGTGCGAGCACGAACGTGGGGCTCGTCACGGCTCCGCGCGCCCCGAGCGCCGTACCCAGCCCGCGCGTGAGCGTCGTCTTGCCGGCACCCAGCTCGCCGTTCAGCAGCACGACGTCGCCCGCCCGCAGCACCGCGGCGAGGCGTGCGCCGAGCGCCTCCATGGCCTCCGCATCCGGAACGTCGAGTTCGAGCGGCGTCACACCGGCACCCGGGCGACCCGCGGCCCGATCCGCGTCACGATCTCGTAGCCGATCGTGCCGGCGGCCTCCGCCCACTCCCCGGCGCCGGGCTCGCCCGCGGCGGGGTCGCCCCACACGACCACCTCGTCGCCGACGCCCACGGGGGCGTCGCCCACGTCGACCACGAACTGGTCCATGGCGATCCGGCCCACCTGCGCGTGCCGTGCGCCCGCGACGGCGACCTCAGCACGACCGGAGGCGTGACGCGGGATGCCGTCCGCGTAGCCGAGCGGCACGAGCGCGAGCGTCGTCTCGCCCTCGGTGCGGTGGGTGAAGCCGTACGAGACGCCCGTGCCGGCGGGCACCCGACGCACCGCCGCGACCTCCGAGACGAGCCGCATGACGGGTCGCAGCCCGAGCACCGCCGGGTCGACGGATGCGTCGGGCGCGAGCCCGTACATGGCGATGCCGACGCGCACGAGGTCGAACCGGGCGTCCGGCTGGGTGATCACCGCGAGGCTCGCCGCGAGGTGCCGCAGCTCGGGCGCGAGGCCCGTGGACTCCGCCTCGCCGATCACGGCGGCGAACGCCGCGCGCTGGGCGGCGTCGTCCTCGGCCGAGGTGCCCGAGAGGTGGCTCATAAGGCCGCGCACCCGCAGGCGTCCGGCGCGCTCGAGCTCGGCCGCGCGGGCGAACACGGCGGTGGCCTCCTCGGGCGCGATCCCGTTGCGGCTGAGCCCGGTGTCGACCTTGAGATGCACGGTCGCGCCGGCGTCGGCCGCCGCCTCGAGCTGTGCGGGCGTCGACACCCCGACGTCGACACCCGCGGCCACGGCATCCGCGAAGTCGGGGGTGCCGCCGTGCAGCCAGGCGAGGAGCGGTGCCGTGACGCCCGCGGCCCGCAGGGCGAGGGCCTCGGAGAGGTCGGCCGTGCCGAGCCAGTCGGCGCCCGCCTCGACCGCGGCCCGCGCCACGGGGAGCGCCCCGTGGCCGTACGCGTCGGCCTTGACCACGGCCATGAGCTGAGCGGGCGCGGCGGTGCGGCGCAGCACCTCGAGGTTGCCGGCGAGCGCGTCCAGGTGGATGCGGGCCTCGCGCCGCGGGGCGCTCACGCGTCGGCCTCGGCGATGACGGTGGCCGTCGCGATGCCCGCGTCGTGGCTCATCGAGACGTGCAGCCGGGCGATGCCGCGCCGCTCGAGCAGCGCGGCGAGCGGGCCGGCGACCACGAACGAGGGGTTGCCGGTGGCGTCCGAGGCGATCGCCATGTCGGTCCAGTGCACGTCCTCGGCGTCGCCGAGGGCCTTGATGAGGGCCTCCTTGGCGGCGAACCGGGCCCCGAGCGAGCGCAGCGGCAGCCCGCGTTCGCTCTCGGCGAACAGGCGCTCGCGCAGCCGCGGCGTGCGCGAGACGGCGCGCTCGAACCGGGCCTGATCGACGACGTCGACGCCCAGCCCGACGATCATGCTCACTCCACCGTGACGGACTTCGCGAGGTTGCGCGGCTGGTCGACGTCCAGCCCCTTCGCGGTCGCGAGCTCCATGCCGAAGATGTGCAGCGGCACGACCGCGAGCAGCGGCTCGAAGAACGGCGCGGCGAGCGGGATGCGGATGACCTCGTCCGCGAACGGCACGACCGCGACATCCCCGAGCTCGGCGATCGCGATGACACGCGCCCCGCGCGCGCGGATCTCCTGGATGTTGGAGACCACCTTCTTGTGCAGCGACGACGGGTCACGCGGGCTCGGCACGACGACGAACACGATCTGCCCCGGCTCGATGAGCGCGATGGGGCCGTGCTTGAGCTCGCCGGCCGCGAAGCCCTCCGCGTGGATGTAGGCGAGCTCCTTGAGCTTGAGCGCGCCCTCGAGCGCCACCGGGAAGCCCACGTGACGGCCGAGGAACAGCACCGACTGGGTGTCGCTCATCCAGTGCGCGAGCTCCGCGATGCGTCCGGATGCCGTCTCGACGACGCTCTGGATCTTCGCCGGCACGGCCTCCAGCTCGGCCATCTGATGCGCGATGCCCGCCGCGTCGAGCGTGCCGCGCAGGCCCGCGAGGTGCAGCCCCAGCAGGTAGAGGGCGGTCACCTGGGCGACGAACGCCTTCGTCGAGGCGACCGCGACCTCCGGACCCGCGTGGGTGTACAGCACGGCATCCGACTCGCGGGGGATCGTCGCGCCCTGCGTGTTGCAGATCGACAGCGTGCGCGCACCCTGCTCGCGCGCGTACCGCACGGCCATGAGGGTGTCCATCGTCTCGCCCGACTGGCTCACCGAGACGACGAGCGTGCGCTCGTCGAGCACCGGGTCGCGGTAGCGGAACTCGTGCGAGAGCTCGACGTCGACGGGCACGCGCGCCCACTTCTCGACGGCGTACTTGCCGACCATGCCGGCGTAGGCGGCGGTGCCGCAGCCCAGCACGATCACCCGGTTGACGCCCTGCAGCACCTCGGCGACGCCGTCGAGCTCGTGCAGCGTCACGGCGCCCTCGTGCACGCGACCGCGGAGCGTGTTGGCGACCGCCTCGGGCTCCTCCGAGATCTCCTTCTTCATGAAGCTCGGCCAGCCGCCCTTCTCGGCGGCGGAGGCGTCCCACGAGACCTCGAACTCCTTCGCCTGCGCGGGCGCACCGGCGAAGTCGATGACCTCGACGGAGTCCGGGCGGATGGTGACGATCTGGTCCTCGCCGATCTCCATGGCGCGACGGGTGTGCTCGACGAACGCCGCCACATCCGAGCCGAGGAAGTTCTCGCCCTCGCCGAGCCCGATGACGAGCGGCGAGCTGCGGCGAGCGCCCACGACGACCCCCGGCGCATCCTGGTGCAGGGCGAGCAGCGTGAACGCGCCCTCGAGCCGTTCCACGGTGCGGCGCATCGCCTCGGTCAGATCACCCGACTCGTGGAACGCACGCCCCACGAGCAGCGCCGCGACCTCGGTGTCGGTCTGCGACTCGAAGGTCTCGCCGTCGGCCTCGAGCTCGGCCTTGAGCTCGGCGAAGTTCTCGATGATGCCGTTGTGGATGAGGGCGAGCCGGCCGCCGTCGCCGAAGTGCGGATGCGCGTTGACGTCGGTCGGTCCGCCGTGCGTCGCCCAGCGGGTGTGGCCGATGCCCGTGTGCCCGTCGCCGATCGGCGAGCTCTCGAGCTCCTCGACGAGCACACCGAGCTTGCCCGCACGCTTCCGGGTTCCGATCACGCCGTCGTCGCCGAGCACGGCGACCCCCGCCGAGTCGTAACCGCGGTACTCGAGCCGGGTGAGGCCCCCGACGAGCACCTCGAGACTGCTGCCCGGTCCGACGTAGCCCACGATCCCGCACATGGACTCGATCCTAGGCCACCACCCCTGGGAGCCCCGGCGCGCGCGCACGCGAGCGGCGCCTCGGGCGGGACTACGCTCGAGGGGATGTCTGAGCCCGGCGACCGCACGGCCGCGACCCCGTTCCTGGAACTCGACCGTGCCGACTGGGCCTCGCTCGCGCCGTCGGCGGCGAACCCGCTCACCGAGGGCGAGCTGGTGCGACTGCGCGGGCTCGGCGACTCCCTCGACCTGCGCGAGGTGGCGGACGTGTACGTGCCGCTCAGCAAGCTGCTGAGCCTCTACGCGGTCGGGGCGCGCGCCCTGCACCGCTCGACGCGCGACTTCCTCGGGCAGGACGAGCCCCCGACGCCGTTCGTGATCGGGGTAGCGGGTTCGGTCGCCGTCGGCAAGTCGACGATCGCACGACTGCTGCGCGAGCTGCTCGCCCGCTGGGACGACACCCCGCGCGTCGAGCTGGTCACGACCGACGGGTTCCTGCTGCCGAACGCCGAGCTCGAGCGACGCGGCCTCATGGCACGCAAGGGCTTCCCCGAGAGCTACGACCGCCGCTCGCTGCTGCGGTTCGTGAGCCGGGTCAAGAGCGGCGTGGCCGAGGTGCGCGCGCCCGTCTACTCTCACCTCTTCTACGACATCGTCCCGGACGCCGAGATCGTCGTGCGCCGCCCCGACATCCTCATCGTCGAGGGGCTCAACGTGCTGCAGCCGCCCGGCCCGGGCGCGCGCCTCGCCGTGAGCGACCTCTTCGACTTCACGATCTACGTCGATGCCCGCACGGTCGACATCGAGCGCTGGTACGTCGAGCGCTTCCTCCGCCTGCAGCGGGGCGCCTTCGCCGACCCGCGCTCCTACTTCCACCGCTACGCGTCGCTCAGCGAGGAGGACGCGGTCGCCCGGGCGCGCGGCATCTGGCACGACATCAACGGCCCGAACCTCGAGCAGAACATCGCGCCGACCCGGGCGCGTGCCTCGCTCGTGCTGCGCAAGGCATCCGATCACACCGTGTCGAACGTGCTGATCAGGAAGGTGTGATGCGCTCCAGCACGAACACCGGGATGGGGCGGCTCGTCTTCGTCTGGTAGCCGGCGTAGTCGGGCCACACCTCGTTGGCCCGCGCCCACCACAGCGTCTTCTCGTCGCCGTGCACCTCGCGCGCCAGGTAGTCGTGCCGCTCGGCTCCGTCCTGCAGCTCGACGTGCGGGTTCGCCACCAGGTTGTGGTACCAGGACGGATGCTGGGGAGCCCCGCCCTTCGAGGCGACGACCGCGTAGCTGCCGTCGTGCTCGACGCGCATGAGCGCGTTCTTGCGCAGCTTGCCGCTGCGCGCGCCCACCGAGGTGAGCACGATGATGGGCTTCCCCCGCAGCTCGCCCGCCTCGGAGCCGTCGGAGGCCTCGAAGGCCTCCGCCTGCTTCCGCGCCCACTCGGACGTGCTCGGTCCGTACTCGCCGGTCAGCGGCATGGTGGTGACCTCCTCGTGTCGTCGCTCAGGACAACGCGAGCCGCTCCCGCACGATTCCCACGAGCTCGTCCGCCACTCGCTGCGCCTGCGCGGCGTCGCGCGCCTCGACCATGACGCGCACGAGCGGCTCGGTGCCGGAGGGGCGCAGCAGCACCCGGCCGTCGTCGCCGAGCGCCTCGCTGTGGCCGCGCACGGCCGCCGCGATCACCTCGTCGTCGTGCAGGCCGTGGTGGTCGACGCCGCGCACGTTCTCGAGCACCTGGGGGTAGACGGTCATCACGGAGCCGAGCTCGGCGATCGTCTTGCCGGTGCGGGCCATCTCGGCGGCGAGCTGCAGCCCGGTGAGGATGCCGTCGCCGGTCGTCGCGTGGTCGCTGAAGATGATGTGGCCCGACTGCTCACCGCCGAGGGTCAGGCCGTGCTCGGCCATCGCCTCGAGCACGTAGCGGTCGCCCACCCCGGTCTCGACGAGGTGGATGCCGTGCTCGGCCATCGCGACGCGCAGGCCCAGGTTGCTCATCGTGGTGACCGCGAGGGTGTCGTGGGCGAGCAGTCCGCGGCGCTTGAGCGAGACGGCGAGGATCGCCATGATGCGGTCGCCGTCGATGACCTGGCCGTCCGCGTCGACCGCGAGGCAGCGGTCGGCGTCGCCGTCGTGGGCGATGCCGAGGTCGGCACCGGTCAGCCGGACGGCCGCCTGGAGCTTGCCGAGGTGCGTCGAACCGACGCCGTCATTGATGTTGAGGCCGTCGGGGTCGGCACCGATCACGGTCACCTGGGCTCCGGCATCCGCGAACACCTGCGGCGAGACACCCGCGGCGGCGCCGTGGGCGGCGTCGATGACGACCTTGAGCCCGTCGAGCCGCACGTCGAGCGTGCCGAGCAGGTGCAGCAGGTAGCGGTCCTCGGCATCCGCGAACCGGCGGATGCGTCCGACGCCCGCGCCCGTCGGGGCGAGCTTCGGCTGGCCGAGGGCGGCCTCGATGCGGTCCTCGACCTCGTCGGGGAGCTTGACGCCCCCGAGGGCGAAGAACTTGATGCCGTTGTCGGGCGCAGGGTTGTGCGACGCCGACACCATGACGCCGAAGTCGGCGTCGATGTCGGCCACCAGGAACGCGGCGGCGGGCGTCGGGATGACGCCCGCGTCGAGCACGTCGATGCCCGAGCTCGCGAGGCCCGCGGCCACGGCGGCCGAGATGAACTCGCCCGACACCCGCGGGTCGCGGGCGATCACCGCACGGGGGCGGCGGCCCTCCTCGCGCACGAGGTCGGCGTGACGACCGCGCGTGAGCACGACGGCGGCGGCCTGAGCGAGGCCGAGGGCCAGGTCGGCGGTGATGATCTCACCGTTCGCCAGCCCCCGGACCCCGTCGGTGCCGAAGAGACGCGGCATACGTCTGTGTCGCGGCTTAGCGCTTCGAGAACTGCGAGGCCTTGCGGGCCTTCTTGAGACCGGCCTTCTTGCGCTCGATGACGCGGGCGTCGCGCGAGAGGAAGCCGGCCTTCTTGAGCGCCGGGCGGTTGTTCTCGCGGTCGATCTCGTTGAGCGCACGGGCGATCGCGAGACGCAGGGCGCCCGCCTGACCCGAGGGGCCGCCACCCGTGATCTTCGCGATCACGTCGTAGGAGCCGAGCAGGTCGAGCACCTTGAACGGGTCGTTGATGAGCTGCTGGTGCAGCTTGTTCGGGAAGTAGTCCTCGAGGGTGCGGCCGTTCACGGTGAACGAGCTGCCGCCGGGGACCAGGCGCACGCGCGCGATGGCCTCCTTGCGGCGGCCCACGGCTGCGCCGGGGACGTTGAGCACGGCGCGCGGGGTGCGCGGCGCCTCATCGGCAGGGGTCTCGGTCGAGAAGCTGGTGAGCACCTCGTCGGCCACGGTGTCTTCGATCTTCGCCATCGGTGATGTCCTTGAAAAGTCTCGGCGGGCGCTTACTGCGCGACCTGGGTGAGGGTGTAGGGCTTGGGCTGCTGGGCGGCGTGCGGGTGCTCGGCGCCGGCGTACACCTTCAGCTTCTTGATCTGGGCGCGACC
Source organism: Protaetiibacter intestinalis (assembly GCF_003627075.1). Classification (NCBI taxonomy): domain Bacteria; kingdom Bacillati; phylum Actinomycetota; class Actinomycetes; order Micrococcales; family Microbacteriaceae; genus Protaetiibacter; species Protaetiibacter intestinalis. Next base: position 854,794 of record NZ_CP032630.1, read on the forward strand.
CAGCGAGTTCTTCGGCAGCATGCCGCGGATGGCCTTCTCGACGGCGCGGGTCGGGTGCTTCTCGAGCATCTCGACGTAGCTCTGAGCGGAGAGGCCGCCCGGGTAGCCCGAGTGACGGTAGGCCATCTTCTTCTCGAGCTTCTGGCCGGTGAGGGCCACCTTCTCGGCGTTGACGATGATGACGAAGTCGCCCATGTCCATGTGGGGGGCGAAGGTCGCCTTGTGCTTGCCGCGGAGGATCGCGGCGGCGTGGGTGGCGAGGCGGCCGAGGACGACGTCGGTGGCGTCGATGACGACCCACTCCCGCTGGATGTCCGCCGGCTTGGGGCTGAACGTGCGCGTCACGGAATGACTGCTTTCTGGTCGGTGATGTTCGTGAATCCCGCTCCGGTGTGCGTTCCGGCAACTCGATCGCTGCGGAACCCGACGGTGGAGGGCCCAACTGGTCGCCAGCACGGTGCGCAGACAACCTGTACAGATTAGTCGATGGGAGCCTCATCCGCCAAACCGGGCGTCGCACGCCGCGCGCGGGTCTGCTCGGCGCGGGCGGCGAGCTCCGCATCCGGCGGATAGCCGACCTCGACGAGGGTGAGGCCGCGCGCCGGCAGCACGATGAACTCGCTCGTGCGCCGCGCCTCGTCCCGGATTCTCGCCGCTCGCCCCGGGGCGAGGCGGCCCTCGCCCGCGGCGACGCACGCGCCCACGAGCGCGCGCACCATCGAGTGGCAGAACGCGTCGGCCCGCACCTCGGCGACGAGCACGCCGTCCGCATCCCGTCGCCAGCCGAACTCCTGCAGGGTGCGGATGGTGGTGGCACCCTCCCGCGGTCGGCAGTAGGCCGCGAAGTCGTGCAGGCCGAGCAGTTCCCCGGCGGCGGCGTCCATCGCCTCGACGTCGAGTCGGGCCGGATGCCAGAGGGTGAAGGCGCGCATCCGCGGATCGCGGAGGGCCTCGGCGTCGGCGATGCGGTACCGATAGCGGCGCCAGACGGCCGAGAAGCGGGCGTCGAAGCCGGCGGGGGCGGGCGTCGCGGCGAGCACCTGCACGTCGGCCGCCTGCCCCACGATCCCGTTGACCCGACGGGCGAGGGATTCCGCCCCCGCGGCGCCCGCACCGCGATCGCGCGGCCGACGATCCAACTGCTCGAGCTGCCCCGCTGTGAGATCGAGGTGCGCGACCTGCCCGATCGCGTGCACCCCGACATCCGTACGCCCCGCCACGGTGAGGCGCGGCGCCTCGCCGGTGCGGGCGAAGAGCGTCGCGAGGGCATCCTCGAGTTCGCCCTGCACGGTGCGCAGCCCCGGCTGACGCGCCCAGCCCGTGAAGTCGGTGCCGTCGTAGGCGATGTCGAGCCGGATGCGCGTGGGGGCCTCCGGTTCGGTCACGAGGCGAGCTTAGGCTGTTACGCGACAGGCACCCATGACCGCTTCGACCCGCAACGTCGCGCCCGCCCTCGCACGGGACTCGACTCCCTCCGCTCCCGCGACTTCCCGAGTCGCCGGGCTCGACGGGCTGCGCGCGTTCGCGGTGGCGGTCGTCGTGGCCTTCCACCTCACCCCGGGTGCGGTCGTCGGCGGGTACCTCGGCGTCGACGTGTTCTTCGTCGTCAGCGGCTTCATCATCACGCGCCTGCTGCTCGCCGAGCGCGCCCGGACGGGCGGCATCCGCCTGGGGGGCTTCTGGCGCCGGCGCGCCCGACGGCTGCTCCCCGCCCTCGCCGTGCTGCTGCTCGTCACGAGCACGGTGGCGCTGTTCGTGGGGGGCGATGTGCTCGTGGGCCTCGGCGGGCAGCTGTTCGGCGCCGTCACCTTCTCGAGCAACTGGTACTACATCGCCACGGGCTCCGACTACTTCGCCGAGACCGCGCCCGAGCTCTACCGCAACCTCTGGTCGCTCGCCGTCGAGGAGCAGTTCTACCTGCTCTGGCCGGTCCTCGTGCTGCTCGTGATCGTGCGGATCGCGCGGCCCACCCGGATCGTGCTGCTCGCGGCCGCGACCGTCGCCTCCGCCCTCGCCATGGCGCTGCTGCTGACGCCCGGCGACCCGACCCGGGTCTACTACGGCACGGGCACCCACGCCTTCGGGCTCACGCTCGGCGCGCTGCTCGCGGTCGTCAGCCAGTGGTGGTCGGCGCGCCCGCTCGAGTGGCCACGTGCGGCGCGGCGGGCGCTCGGCTGGGCCGGCGCGGTCGCGCTCGCGGGACTCGTCGCGCTGGCCGTGTGGATGCCGGGCACCGCCGAGTGGACCTACTCGGGCGGACTGCAGGGCGTCGCCGTGCTCACCGCCGTCGTCATCACGGCCGCGCTCGTGCCCGCGTCCCCGCTCGCACGCGGGCTCGAGCTGCCGCCGCTGCGCTGGGTCGGGGAGCGCAGCTACGGCATCTACCTGTGGCACTGGCCGGTCTTCGTGCTGCTCGTCGCGGCGCTGCCGAGCTGGCGCGCCGACACCGGTCTCGCCTGGGCACTCGGCGGCATCGCGGCCGCGGTGACGGTCGTGGCGGCCGCACTCAGCTACCGCTTCATCGAGACGCCCATCCGCCGCGACGGCTTCCGCGCGGTCGCGCGGCGCTGGGCCGCGGGATGGCGTCGACCGGGTCGCGCGGTCGTCGCGAGCGCGACGGCGACGCTGCTCGTGCTCGCCGGTACGGCGGGGACCGCGATCGCGCTCGTGACGCAGCCCGCCGAGTCGGAGGTGCAACAGCGCATCGAGGAGGGGCAGCGCGCACTCGAGCAGACGCCGAGTCCGTCGCCGACCCCGACCGCGGACGCGGAGCAGCCCGGACCACCCGTCCAGCTGCGGGGCGACCAGATCACGGCGATCGGCGACTCGGTCATGCTCGCCGCCGTCCCCGAGCTGCAGGCGGCGTTCCCCGGCATCCAGATCGACGCCGCCGTGTCCCGCCAGATGTCGGTCGCCCCCGACCTCATCCAGGGCCTGCGCGACGCGGGCGCCCTGCGTCCGGTCGTCGTGCTCGCCCTCGGCACGAACGGGTCGATCAGCGTCGACGCACTGGAGCGCGTGCGCCAGATCATCGGGCCCGACCGCGAGCTCGTCGTCGTGACGGCGCAGGCGCCGCGCGGCTGGATCCCGACCGTCAACCAGCGGCTCGCGGCCTTCGCCTGGCAGTACCGCAACGTCGAGCTCGCCGACTGGTACACGGCCGTCCAACCGCACCTCGGCGAGCTCGCCCGCGATCAGGTGCACTTCGGCCACGTCGGCGCCGGCATCTTCACCGCCACCATCCAGGAGGCCCTGCAGCGCCTCGCCGCCCTCCCGCCGCTCCGCGACGAGGCAGCCGACGAGTCCCTCCCCCGCCCTGTGTGATCATGGCGCGGCCGGAGAACGCGAGAAGCCCCGCTCGATGGGAGCGGGGCCTCTCGGCGTAGAGCGGATGCGGGGAGTTACTTCTCCTCCGACTCCTCAGCGGTCTCGTCCGTGGTCTCCTCGGCAGGAGCCTCGGCCTCGGCGGCCTCGGTCTCCGGAGCCTCGGTCTCCTCGGCTGCCGCCTCCTCGACGACCTCCTCGGCGGGGGCCTCCTCGACCGGGGCGGCCTTCGGCGTCTCGACGCGGGCGGCCGACTTCTTCGACGAGGCCGGCTTCTTCACGACCGGCTCGAGCACGAGCTCGATGACCGCCATGGGGGCGTTGTCGCCCTTGCGGTTGCCGATCTTCGTGATGCGGGTGTAGCCGCCCTCACGCTCGGCGACGAGCGGCGCGATCTCGGTGAAGAGCTCGTGCACGACAGACTTGTCGCCGATGACCGACAGCACCCGACGACGCGCGTGCAGGTCGCCGCGCTTCGCGAAGGTGATGAGGCGCTCGGCCAGCGGACGCAGACGCTTTGCCTTGGTCTCGGTGGTCGTGATGCTCTTGTGGGTGAACAGGGCCGCGGCGAGGTTCGCAAGCAGCAGGCGCTCGTGCGCCGGACCGCCGCCGAGACGGGGACCCTTGGTGGGCTGAGGCATGATCAGTCGTTCTCCAGAATGTGTTTCGTGTCAGAAGGGCGGGACTCAGACGGTCTCGTCGTCGTCGTATCCGCCGTAGAAGTGCGCACCGTCGAAGCCGGGCACGCTGTCCTTGAGCGAGAGGCCGAGCTCGACGAGCTTGTCCTTCACCTCGTCCACGGACTTCTGACCGAAGTTGCGGATGTTCATGAGCTGCGTCTCCGAGAGGGCGACGAGCTCGCTGACGGTGTTGATGCCCTCGCGCTTGAGGCAGTTGTACGAGCGCACCGAGAGGTCGAGGTCCTCGATCGGCATCGACAGCTCGCTCGAGAGCACCGCGTCGACCGGGGCGGGCCCGATCTCGATGCCCTCGGCCGCGGTGTTGAGCTCGCGGGCGAGGCCGAACAGCTCGACGAGGGTGCGGCCGGCGGAGGCGATGGCGTCGCGCGGCGAGATCGCCGGCTTCGTCTCGACGTCCACGACCAGGCGGTCGAAGTCGGTGCGCTCACCGGCACGGGTCGCCTCGACGCGGTAGGTCACCTTGAGCACGGGCGAGTAGATCGAGTCGACCGGGATCTGGCCGGCCTCGCTGAACTCGCTGCGGTTCTGGGTGGCCGACACGTAGCCGCGACCGCGCTCGATGGTGAGCTCGAGGTCGAACTTGGCCTTGTCGTTGAGGGTCGCGATGACGAGCTCGGGGTTGTGGATCTCCACACCCGCCGGCGCCGAGATGTCGGCGGCGGTCACCTCACCGGCGCCCTGCTTGCGCAGGTAGGCGGTGATCGGCTCGTCGTGCTCGCTCGAGACCACGAGGTTCTTGATGTTGAGGACGATCTCGACGACGTCCTCCTTGACACCGGGGATGGTGTCGAACTCGTGCTGGATGCCGTCGAGGCGGATGCTCGTGACGGCGGCGCCCGGGATGGACGACAGCAGGGTGCGACGCAGCGAGTTGCCGAGCGTGTAGCCGAAGCCGGGCTCGAGGGGCTCGATCACGAACGCGGAGCGGAACTCCGAGATGTTGTCCTCGGAGAGAGTGGGACGCTGTGCGATGAGCACGTGGTTTCCTTTCGGCGAGGGCGTCCGCCATATGACGCCCACGACAGTTGCGGCGGGTGGCTGGGCCGCCGTGCTTGTTGAGTTATGGGAAGACGTGGGGCATCCGGATGACCGCGCCGGGCAGGCGGGTCATCCGGATGCGGAGATCACACGCGGCGACGCTTCGGCGGGCGGCACCCGTTGTGCGCCTGAGGCGTCACGTCGTTGATGGTGCCGACCTCGAGGCCCGCGGCCTGGAGCGAGCGGATCGCGGTCTCGCGGCCCGAACCCGGACCCTTGACGAAGACGTCGACCTTCTTCATGCCGTGCTCCTGCGCCTGGCGCGCGGCCGACTCGGCGGCGAGCTGCGCGGCGTAGGGGGTCGACTTGCGCGAGCCCTTGAAGCCGACGCCGCCGGAGGAGGCCCAGCTGATGACGGCACCGGTCGGGTCGGTGATGGAGACGATCGTGTTGTTGAACGTCGACTTGATGTGGGCCTGGCCCACGGCGATGTTCTTCTTCTCCTTGCGGCGCGGCTTGCGCGCGGCGGCCTTCGGAGCAGCCATTACTTCTTACCTGCCTTCTTCTTGCCGGCCACGGTGCGCTTCGGGCCCTTGCGAGTGCGTGCGTTGGTCTTGGTGCGCTGACCGCGCACGGGCAGGCCGCGACGGTGGCGCAGGCCCTCGTACGAGCCGATCTCGACCTTGCGGCGGATGTCGGCCTGCACCTCGCGGCGCAGGTCGCCCTCGACCTTGAAGTTGCCCTCGATGTAGTCGCGAAGGGCGACGAGCTGGTCGTCGGTCAGATCCTTCACGCGGATGTCACCGGAGATCCCGGTCTCCTTGAGGGTGGCGAGGGCGCGCGTGCGGCCCACACCGTAGATGTACGTCAGGGCGACTTCCACGCGCTTGTCGCGCGGGATGTCGACGCCGGCGAGACGTGCCATGTCGGCTTCTCCTTATGGAGTCGTTCGGAGGTGTGGAGCGCCGCCGGTGCCCGGGCCTCCGACCCGGGGTGTCCCCTCCGAGGAGGTTCTGGCGGTGCAGTGTGTGTATTGAGTTGTGAAACCGCGAAGCGGCGGAGGGCTCAGCCCTGACGCTGCTTGTGACGCGGGTTCGACTTGCAGATGACCATCACGCGGCCGTTGCGGCGGATGACCTTGCAGTGGTCGCAGATGGGCTTGACGCTCGGGTTGACCTTCATGTTTCCTTCTCGCTGTCCTCGTACCTGTGCCAGGGGCGCAGGCCGTTACTTTCCGAGTGTCACTTGTAGCGGTAGACGATGCGGCCGCGGGTCAGGTCGTAGGGGCTCAGCTCCACGATCACGCGGTCCTCGGGGAGGATCCGGATGTAGTGCTGACGCATCTTGCCCGAAATGTGGGCGAGAACCTTGTGCCCGTTGCTCAGCTCGACGCGGAACATCGCGTTCGGCAGAGCCTCGAGAACAGATCCCTCGATCTCGATGACGCCGTCTTTCTTGGCCATACCCTCTAAATCGCTATCGGTGACGCTCGGTCATGCGGGTGATTGATTCGGTGCAGACTCGGCCCAGCGGGCACAAAGCACCAAAGATCGATCTTAGCCGATCGATCCGGATTCCGCATAATCCGCGAAAGTACGCACTTTTGGGCGAGCGACACGGCGTGTCGGCCCAAAAGCACGTACTTTCGGGGACTCAGTCCTCGTTGACGGCGGAGATGAGGGCGTAGAGGGCCTCGGCGGTGGGCGCAGCGAGCAGCGACTGCACGTCGTCGTCGTCCGAGAAGAGCACCGCGATCCGTCCCAGGATCTCGAGGTGCTCGTTCTCGCGGCCGGCGATGCCGATCACGAACCGCACCTCGTCGCCGTCCCACTCGATGGCGGAGGGGTAGCGGATGACGGCGAGCGCCGTCCGGTCGATGAACTCGCGCCCCTCGTTGGTGCCGTGGGGGATCGCGAGGAAGTTCCCCATCGACGTCGACACGGTCGCCTCGCGGGCGAGCATCGAGTCGACGTAGCCGGGCCGTACGGCCCCGGCCTCCACGAGGAGGCGCCCGACGTCGCGGATCGCCTCCTCGCGGGTGGGGGTCCGGTGCTCGAGCACCACGCGCTCCGGTGTCAGGATGTCGTCGCTCATGGTGTGCTCCTCTCTCGCCGCCGGACCCGTGGGCCTACTCGACGGCCCCGTCCTGCTGGTTCTTCACGAGCTCCACGACCTCGTCGTACTTCGGCGAGTTCATGAAGTTGTCGACCGAGACGTGGATGGCGTTCGGCGCCTTCAGCTTCGCGCGTTCCGTCAACTCGTTCTGGGTGATGACGAGGTCCTCGTCGCCCGTGAGGTTGGCGATCGCCGCATTCGACACATCCGCCGCGACCCCCGCCTTCTTGAACTTGTTGCGCAGCACGGATGCGCCCATGGCACTCGAGCCCATGCCCGCGTCGCACGCGAACACGACCTTCTCGATCGTCTTGGTGGCGGTGCCGCCCGCGACGCTCGCGGCGAGCCCCGACAGCGCGGCGCTCTCCTTGCCCTTGTTCGCACTCGTCTGCGCGATCGAGGCGGCGAGCTTCGCATCCGTCTCGCTCGCGGCCGCGAGGTCGCGCTTGCGGCTCGCCAGCAGGATCGGCATCGCGATCACGAAGGTGACCGCCGCGGCGAGCACCACCGAGAGCACCACCCCGACGTAACTGTCGGGGGCGGTCTGGAACAGCACCGCGAAGATCGACCCCGGCGCGGCAGGTGCGCGCAGACCCGAGTTGAAGATCACGTTCGTCAGCACGCCCGTCGCGCCGCCGCCGATCATGGCCACGATGAGCAGCGGCTTCGCGAGCACGTACGGGAAGTACACCTCGTGGATGCCGCCGAGGAACTGGATGATGAACGCGCCCGGGGCGGTGGCCCGCGCGGCGCCGACGCCGAAGACGGTGATCGCGATGAGCAGTCCCGCGCCCGGGCCGGGGTTGGCCTCGACGAGGAACAGCAGGCTCTTGCCCTGCTCCTCGACCTGGGCGGTGCCGAGCGGGGTGAACACGCCGTGGTTGATGGCGTTGTTGAGGAACAGCACCTTCGCCGGCTCGACGAGGATCGACGCGAGCGGGATGAGGTGGGTCGAGATGAGCCAGTTCACCGCGGTGCCGAGGGCGTCGCTGAAGATCTTGATGAGCGGGGCGAGTCCGAAGAACGCGGCGAGCGCGAGCAGGAAGCCCAGGATGCCGGAGGAGAAGTTGTCGACCAGCATCTCGAAGCCGGGCTTGATCTTCCCCGCCCAGATCCTGTCGACCTGCTTGAGGATCCATGCCGAGATCGGGCCGCAGATCATGGCGCCGAGGAACATGATCGTCCCCGCCGCGCCGATCACGACACCCATCGTCACGACGGTGCCGATGACGGCCCCGCGGACGCCGTAGACCATCCGCCCGCCCGTGTAGCCGATGAGCAGCGGCAGCAGGTAGGTGATCATGGGGCCGACGAGACCGATCCACTCGGTCCCGTCGGGGGTCGTGCCTCCGCCGAGGATGGCGGAGTCGGCCCATCGCCATGCGGCGACCGGGCTGTTGTTGCCGACCCAGCCGTTGTCGATGAACATCGCGGTCACGATGCCCCAGGCGATGAATGCGGCGATGTTGGGCATGATCATGCCCGACAGGAAGGTGCCGAATCTCTGGACGGCGACGCGGGCTCCCCCGCCCCGCGCCGTCGTCGTCGCTGACGTCGTCGTCATGGTGTGTGCCTCCTGGCTCGTTGCCGGTCTAGCGTCCGGCGGTGATGGTGTCGGCGGCCGCCCTGGCCGCCTCTCGGGCATCGGCGGCCTCCTCGGCCGCCAGGGCCGCCCGGGCGATCGCGGCTGCGTCGTCCGGGGTGTACCGCGCGAGGGAGACGCGGACATCTGCGAGCGCCGTCGGCGACATCGAGAGACTCGTGACCCCGAGTCCCGCGAGCACGACGGCGAGGAGCGGGTCGGCGGCGGCCTCGCCGCACACGCCGACCGGCTTGCCGAGGGCGGCGCCGGCGGCGCCCACTTCCGAGACGAGCCGCAGCACCGCCGGGTGCCACGGGTCCTGCAGGGCCGCGACCGAGCCGAGCTGGCGGTCCGCGGCGAGGGTGTACTGCGTGAGGTCGTTGGTGCCGATCGAGGCGAAGTCGGTGTGCGCGAGCACCCGGTCGGCGATGAGGGCGACGGAGGGGATCTCCACCATGACCCCGGCGACCGGGATGCCGACACCGTGCACGGCATCCGACACGAAGCGGGTCTCCTCGACGGTCGCCACCATGGGCGCCATGACCCACAGCTCGGCCTCGGTGCCGTCGGCGGCCGCGGCGAGCGCGGCGAGCTGGTCGCGGAGCACGGACTCCGAGGCTCGAAGCGCCCGGAGCCCGCGCCGACCGAGGGCCGGGTTCTCCTCCTCACCCGGCGAGAGGAACGCGAGCGGCTTGTCGGCCCCCGCGTCGAGCAGACGCACCACCACGCGCTTGCCCGGGAAGGCGGCGAGCACCTCGCGGTAGCTCGCCGTCTGCTCCTCGACGGTCGGCGCGTCGGCCGAGTCGAGGAAGAGGAACTCGGTGCGGAACAGGCCGACGCCCTCCGCCCCGAGGCGCACGGCGTCGGCCGCCTCCCCCGGCTTGCCGAGGTTGGCGAGCAGCTTGATGGGGGTGCCGTCGGCGAGCACGCCGGGACCGATCGGGGCGGATGCCGCGGCCGCGCGGGCGGCGATGCGCGCCTCGGCGTCGGCGAGCTCGGCCGCATCCGGGTCGACCGAGACACGGCCGCGCTCGGCGTCGACGATGACCTCGACGCCTTCGGGCAGGGACTCGACCCCGGTCGCCCCGACGAGCGCGATGATGCCGCGCTGGCGGGCGAGGATCGCGGTGTGCGAGGTCGGCCCGCCCTCGCTCGTGACGAAGGCGAGCACGCGGTCGAGGTCGAGCACGGCGGTGTCGGCCGGCGCGAGGTCGCGCGCGACGAGCACATAGGGGTGTCCGGGGTCGACGACGAGCTCGGTCGAGCGCCCCTGCAGCACCGCGACGGCGCGGTCGGAGAGGTCGTGCAGGTCGGCGGCGCGCTCGGCGAAGTACTCGCCGGCATCCGCGAGCATGGCGGCGAACTCGGCGAAGGAGTCGGCGACCGCCTTCTCGGCGGTGATGCCGCCCGCGAGCTTCGACTCGACCCCGTCGAGCAGGGCCGGGTCGTCGGTCATGAGCGCCTGCGCCTCGAGCACGTCGCGCGTCGCGTCGTCGGCACCGGCCGCCCGCTCGCGCAGCTGCGCGGAGACCGCAGCGAGCGCCTCCCGCGCGCGCGCGACCTCGGCCTCCGCACCGATCGTGCTCGGAGCGTCCGTCGGCGCGACCGCGGCCTGCCGGGCGACGTGCAGCACGGGGCCGACGACGACCCCGGTGCCGATGCCGACGCCGCGGAGCTCGCGCAGTTCGATCATCCGGCGGCCTCGTCCTGATCGGTCGTGAGGAACTCCGCGAGCTCCTCGAGCACGCGCTCCTCGTCGTCGCCCTCGACCGTGAGCACGACCTCGTCGCCGTTCTCGAAGCCCGCGGCGATGATCGACAGGATGCTCGCCGCGTTGAGGGCCGCGCCTCCCGGGCGGGCGATGGTGACCTTGTGGCCGGATGCGGCGACCGCCTGGGTGAAGAGCTTCGCCGGGCGGGCGTGCAGCCCGTGGCCGGATGCGATCTGCAGCGTGCGTTCCATCAGCGGGTCCTCTCGCGGGGGGCGGACCCGAGGGCCGCCAGTGTCGTGTCGAGCAGTTCGTCGCCATCCTGCCGTGCCGCGTCGTCGAGCACCACGAACGGCACCCGGGCGTCGGCCGCCAGGACGGCGAGCTCGGCGACCGTGCTGCCGAGGTGTGCCCCGGCGATCACGACGTCGGCACCGCCGACGAGGTCTGCTGCGGCGGAGGCCGAGGAGGCGACGGCCTCGAGCTCGACCGCGCGGTCGGCGGCGGCGCGGCGCAGGCGCTGCGCGACGAAGGTGCTCGACGCCCCGGCGCCGCAGACGATGAGCACCCGCATCCGTCCCTCTCCGCTCCTGCGACGTGCGGCGCGGGTCTCGCGTCGGCGGCGTCGCCGTGGTCCAGGGCCCGCCGGTTCCCTCTCCCGGCGGGCGTGCCCAGTGTGCCGCGCGGGCGACGCCGCCCACCAGCGGGCCTGCTTCCGCACCCCCGGAAATCTGCCCGGAGGCCCGTGCGCCCACCCCGTGGCGATGCTTGACTGGGTCTCGCGAGGGATCGCGGAGCGGGAGTCGGATGGTCGATCGACACGAGCAGCTGACGGACACGCTCGCCCAGCACGGTGGCTGGGCGACGGCGGCCGACCTCGCGGCGCGCCTCGGCGTCACCGACCGCAGCATCCGCGGCTACGTCTCGGCGCTCAACGCCGCCTCGGATGCGCCGCTCATCGAATCCGGCCCCTCGGGCTACCGGCTCGACCGCGGCGAGTGGGGCAGGCGGCTGCGCGACGAGCGCGGGGTGCCCTCGGCGACCCCGGCGGGGCGCGTCTCCGCCGTGCTGCGCGCGCTGCTCGACGCGCCCGCCGATTCGGAGGGCGTCGACCTCTACGAGCTCGCCGAGCGCCTGCACGTGAGCGACTCCACGCTCGAATCGGACCTCGCACGCGCCCGCAGCCGCGCCGGCGCCGCGGGTCTCACGATCGTGCGCACGCGTGAGAGGGTGCAGCTCGAGGGGCCGGAGAGCGCGCGCCGCCGGCTCATCGGCGCCCTGTTCCGCGACGAGGCCACCCGGGGGATGCGCGAGGTCGACCGCATCGAGAGCTGGTTCGCGGCGGGCGACCTCACGGCGTTCAAGACGGCGCTCATCGCGCGGCTCGTCGCCGACGGCTACGAGATCAACGACTACGGGCTCGGCACGGTGCTGCTGCACCTCGCGATCGCCGTCGACCGCACGCAGGCGCGGCACGCCCTGCCGGACCGCACCGGCGGCGACGAGGGCGTGTTCCCCGCCATCATCGACGGCCTCGTCTCCGAGCATTTCGGGGTGACCCTCGCCCCCGGCGACCTCGACTACCTCGGATTCCTGCTCGGGACGCGCGTGGCCGTGAGCCCGGTCGACGCGGGACCGCCCCCCATCGACGACGCCGAGCTCGACGAGGTGCGGGCGATCGTCGAGAAGGCGGCGCGCGAGTACCTCGTCGACCTCGACGGCGACGACGACTTCCTGCTGCGCCTGGCCATGCACATCCGCCAGCTCGTGCGGCGGGCGCAGGAGGGGTCGTTCTCGCGCAACCCGCTCACCCGCTCGATCAAGTCGGGCTACCCGATGATCTACGAGCTCGCCGTGTACCTCGCGCGCGAGCTGCAGCTGAGCACCGGCATCTCGGTCCCGGAGGACGAGATCGCCTACCTCGCGATGCACCTCGGCGCGCGGCTCGAGGAGCAGCGGCAGAGCGAGCAGGCCGTGACCGCGACGATCGTCGCCCCCGCGTACCACCGCCTGCACCTCGATCTGCTGCACCGCGTGGAGGCGTCGGTCGGCACCGAGCTGCGCATCGAGCAGCTCGACACCCGCTCCGACGTCGATTGGGATGCGCTCCCCGGCGACCTCGTCATCTCGGTCATCGAGCCGCCGACGCCCACGGACCGCATCATCGTCGTGCACCCCTTCCTCGGCGAGGCGGATGCGCAGGCGATCCAGGCGGCGATCGCCCGGGTGCGGCGCCAGCGGCGGCGCACCCGGCTCGCCGAGCGGCTCACCGGATACTTCGACGAGCGGCTGTTCTTCCGCGAGCTCTACGCCCCCGACCCCGAGGCGATGATCCGCACGATCGGGGCCCGGATGGTGGAGGCGGGGATCGTCGACGAGGCCTACGTCGCGGGCGCGATCGAGCGCGAGCGGCTGTCGTCGACGGCGTTCACCGACGGTCTCGCGATGCCGCACGCGATGGCGATGACGGCCGACCGCACGGCGATCGCGCTCGTGCTCAACACGACCTCGATGCCGTGGGGCGAGGCACGGGTGGAGGTGATCGCGTTCATCGCCTTCAGCGAGTCCGGGCGCGCCTCGTTCCAGGAGGTCTTCGACCAGCTCGTCGAGGTGTTCTCCGATCGCGAGAACGTGCGCGGCCTCGTGGCGCGGGCGACCGACGTGCCGACCCTCGTCGCGGAGCTCACGCGTCTCATCGACGCCTGATTCAGCTGTGCGGTGTGCCGAGCGGCAGCTCGCGGCCGAAGTCGAGGATCGTGTACCGCCCGCACGCGACGGACACGGCGTCGGACTCGGTGATGCCTTGGGGGTACTGGAACGGCTGCGACCGCTCGTCCACGACGAGGAAGGTGGGCCGCGCCCCGGTGAAGTCGGCGCGGTTCACGAGCCACGTGTACGGCTGGAACCACGCGTCGAGCTGCAGCAGCCGCGACGGGTCGGCGAGGTACGCCTTGGGCGCCCGGACGGTCCAGAACTGTCCGGCACCGACGCGCCCCGAGGCGTCCACCCAGTCCGTGACGCATGCGAGGTCGGCATCCGTGCGCTGCGCGGCGGTCACGAGCACGGGTGCGGATGCGATCCCCGCGACGAGGGCGAGCCCGGTCGCGACCGCGACGGCCGCACGTCGGGCGGACGCGGGAACCCGCCCGGCGAGCAGGGCGGGCAGCAGCACGAGGGCGGCGACCGGCGCGTAGACGAGCGGCTGGAGGTAGCGATCGGCGTCCGTGCCGAGCACGACCGCCCACACGAGGGTGAACGGCGGCGTCACGGCTCCGATCGCGGCGAGGCACCACGCCCCGGTGCCCTGCCGCACCCGCAGCGCGAGCACGACCGCGACGATCCAGCAGGCGAGCAGCACGAGCTGCCAGACGATCCCGCCGGGGCCGTCTGCGTTCTGCGCCCATCCTTCGGCGTAGTGCCGGGCCGCATCCGCCCAGCGTCCGGGTCGCAGGTAGTTGGCGCCGTCGGCGACGATCACGTCCGCGAAGGCGAGCCGCGTCGTCCAGCCGATGAGGGATCCGCCGATCAGCGAGAGGGCGAGCAGCCCGACGCGCGCGCGGTCGAGGCGGGCGCCCGCCAGTACCGCTCCGAGCACGAGGAGTGCCGGCACGACCGTCCACGCCACGTGGATCGGGTTGCTCAGCACGGATACCGCGCTCACGATCGCGAGGCCGACGATCGCCGCCCACGGCCGGTGTCGCGCCTCGAGCGCGCGCCGGATCAACCCGAGGCTCGCGACCCCCGCGACGACCGTGGCGGAGTAGTAGGTGGTCGTGCCGATCATCCAGGCGAGCTGCAGCCCCTCCCGTTCATCGCCGCCCTCGAGCACCACGAGCAGGCCGACGACCGCGAGCGCCACGAGCGCGCCCGTCACGGGTGCCGTCGCGTGCCGACGGGCTCCGGCGGCGATCCGCAGCGCCCCGTACAGGGCGAGCAGGTTGACGACCGCGCCGAGGGCGAGCGTCTCGCGCACCCCGAACCCGAACGCCGACAGCAGGCCGTGCACCGTCGCCTCGGGAAGGAACAGCACGGGCGACATCGCCCAGTCCTGCTGCTGCCCGAGTGCGATCGACGTGACGACGAGCACGTTCACGAGCGAGTCGCCGTCGGCGAACAGGAGCCACGGACGGTGCTCGGCGAGGAAGGCGGCGACGACTACGGCGAGGGCGAGCGCCGTCACGATGCCGAGCAGTTCGGCGGCGACGTCGCGACGCGACGGCCCCCACGTCTCGCGTGTGACCGTCCCCGTCGCGGACACGGACGCCGGGGGCTAGGCCTGCGGGGCGCCGGTGGCGAGGCCGCGCTCGGCGAAGGCGGCCCAGATGCGGTCGGCGACCTCGTCGACCGAGCCGAGTCCGTCGACCTCGATCAGCAGCCCCTGCTCGCGGAACATCTCGAGCACGGGCGCGGTCTCGCGCTGGTAGACCTCCTGGCGGTGGCGGATCGCCTCCTCGGAGTCGTCCGCTCGCCCCTGCTCGATCGCGCGCTTGCGAAGGCGCCGCACGATCTCGTCCTGGTCGGCCACGAGCCGCAGCACCGCGTCGAGCTTGTGCCCGTGCGAGGCGAGCAGGCCGTCGAGGTAGCGCACCTGGTCGGGGGTGCGCGGGTAGCCGTCGAGCAGGAAGCCCGTCGTCGCGTCCGCCTCGGCGAGCCGGTCGGTGACGAGCTCGTTGGTGAGCGAGTCGGGCACGTAGTCGCCCGCGTCGACGATCGCCTTGACGCGCTTGCCGAGCTCGGTCTCGTTCGCGATGTTGGCGCGGAAGATGTCGCCCGTCGAGATCGTCGGGATGCCGAAGTGCTCGGCGATCCGCGCGGCCTGCGTGCCCTTGCCGGCGCCGGGGGGGCCGACGATGAGGAGCCGCACCGTCATCGCAGCAGGCCCTCGTAGTGGCGCTGCTGCAGCTGCGAGTCGATCTGCTTCACGGTCTCGAGGCCGACGCCGACCATGATGAGGATCGAGGTGCCGCCGAACGGGAAGTTCTGGTTCGCCCCGACCATCGCGAGGGCGATGAGCGGGATGAGGGCGACGAGACCGAGGTAAATCGAGCCCGGCAGCGTGACGCGGGTGAGCACGTAGTCGAGGTACTCGGCCGTCGGACGCCCCGCGCGGATGCCGGGGATGAAGCCGCCGTACTTCTTCATGTTGTCGGCGACCTCGTCGGGGTTGAAGGTGATCGCCACGTAGAAGTAGGTGAAGCCCACGATGAGCAGGAAGTACATCGCCATGTAGAGCGGGTGGTCGCCGCGCGTGAGGTACGTGGAGATCCACTGCACCCACGGCTGAGCCGTCTCACCCGCGGCCGGCTGGTTGAACTGGGCGATGAGCGCCGGCAGGTACAGCAGCGACGAGGCGAAGATGACGGGCACGACGCCGGCCATGTTGACCTTGATCGGGATGTAGGTGTTGTTGCCCCCGTAGGTGCGCCTGCCCACCATGCGCTTCGCGTACTGCACGGGGATGCGGCGCTGGGACTGTTCGACGAAGATCACCGCGAACATGATGCCGATGCCGATGGCGAGCACGAGCAGCAGCGTCTCGATGTTGCGCTGCTGGGCGATCGAGGCGAGCGAGTCGGGGAAGCGCGCGACGATCGAGGTGAAGATGAGCAGCGACATGCCGTTGCCGATGCCGCGCTCGGTGATGAGCTCGCCCATCCACATGATGACGCCGGTGCCGGCCGTCATGGTGATGACCATGAGCAGGATGCCGTACCAGGTCTGGCCGCCGTCGGTGATCAGCTGCGAGCACTCGGCGACGCCGGACGAGCCGAACAGGGCGCCGGAACGGGCCACCGTGATGAGCGTCGTCGACTGGAGGACGCCGAGGCCGATCGTCAGGTACCGGGTGTACTGCGTGAGCTTGGCCTGGCCCGACTGGCCCTCCTTGTAGAGGGTGTCGAAGTGGGGGATGACCACGCGCAGCAGCTGCACGATGATCGACGCCGTGATGTACGGCATGATGCCGAGCGCGAAGATCGACAGCTGCAGCAGCGCGCCGCCCGAGAAGAGGTTGACGAGGTCGTACAGACCCGAGGCGCCCGCGTTGCCTGCAAGACAGAGCTGGACGTTGCCGAAGTCCACGAACGGCGCGGGGACGAACGACCCGAGCCGGAACAGGGCGATGATGCCCAGCGTGAACGCGATCTTGCGGCGGAGGTCCGGCGTGCGGAAGATCCGCGCGACGGCACTGAACACGACGCCTCCCGGTTGATTGTGGAGCTGCCGCACACGGGTGTGGTGCGGCGGGGAGGCGGCCCCGGGGTGGGGCCGCCTCCTCGATGGCTACTTGACGGAGCCGCCGGCGGCGACGATCTTCTGCTCCGCAGAGCTCGAGACCTTGTCGACCGCAACGTTCAGCTTAACCGCAATCTCGCCGGCGCCGAGCACCTTGACCTTCTCGTTCTTGCGCACGGCACCCTTGGCGACCAGGTCGCTGATGGTGACGTCGCCGCCCGAGGGGTAGAGCTCGGCGAGCCGCTCCAGGTTCACGACCTGGTACTCGACCCGGAACGGGTTCTTGAAGCCGCGGAGCTTCGGGGCGCGCATGACCGAGTTGAGGTTGCCGCCCTCGAGGCCGACGCGCACCTGGTAGCGGGCCTTGGTGCCCTTGGTGCCGCGACCGGCGGTCTTGCCCTTCGAGCCCTCACCGCGTCCGACGCGGGTCTTGGCCTTCTTGGCACCCTCCGCGGGGCGGAGGTGGTGGGCCTTGAGCACCTGCGGGCGCGACGCGACGTCGGAGGACTTCGCGGGCGCCTTCTTGGCGGCGGGCTTGGCGGCCGGCTTCTCGGCGACCGTGTCGTCGGCCTTCGCGGCGGCGGCGGCCTTGGGGGCGGCAGCCTTCGCGGGGGCCTTCTTCTCGGCAGCCGGCTTCTCGGCGGCGGCCTTCGAGGCGGTCGCCTTGGGGGCGGCCTTCTCGGCGGCGGGCTTCTTCTCCGCGGCTGCGGCCTTCGGAGCTGCGGCCTTGGCGGGGGCCTTCTTCTCGGTCGTCGCCTTCTCGGCGGCGGCCTTCGGAGCGGCGGCCTTCTTCTCAGTCGGCTTCTTCTCGTCAGCCATTAGTCAATCTCCTCGACCTTCACGAGGTGAGCGACCGCACGGACGTACCCGCGGTTCGCCGGGGTGTCCTCGCGCACGACGACATCGCCGATGCGCTTGAGGCCCAGGCTGCGCAGGGTGTCGCGCTGGTTCTGCTTCTCGCTGATTACGGACTTGATCTGGGTCACCTTGAGACGCGCGGACATCAGGCACCGACCTTCGCGGTAGCGGCCGCACGCGCGTCGGCCTCGGCGCGCACCAGGCGCTCCGGGGCGACGTCCTCGAACTCGAGGCCGCGGCGGGCGGCGACGGCGCGGGGCTCCTCGAGCTGGGTGAGGGCCGCGACCGTCGCGTGGACGATGTTGATCGTGTTCGAGGACCCGAGGGACTTCGACAGCACGTCGTGGATGCCGGCGCACTCGAGCACGGCGCGCACCGGACCACCGGCGATGACGCCGGTACCGGCGGCGGCGGGGCGCAGCAGCACCACACCGGCGGCGGCCTCACCCTGCACGGGGTGCGGGATGGTGGCGCCGACGCGCGGGACGCGGAAGAAGTTCTTCTTCGCCTCCTCGACGCCCTTCGAGATCGCGAGCGGCACCTCGCGCGCCTTGCCGTAGCCGACGCCGACGGTGCCGTTGCCGTCGCCCACGACGACGAGCGCCGTGAAGCTGAAGCGGCGTCCGCCCTTCACGACCTTCGACACGCGGTTGATGGTGACGACGCGCTCGAGGAACTGGCTCTCCTCGCGGGCGCCACGGGCGCCACGGTCGTTGCGCGGGTTGCGCTCGCGGCTGCCGCGACGCTGCTCGCGGGGCTCACCCTGCGACTGCGTGCCGGCGGCGGTCTCCACGACCTGACCCTCGGTGATCTCCTCGGACTGCACGTCCTGGTTCTCCTTGTTCTCGGTGGCGTCGCTCACAGCTCCAGCCCTCCCTCACGGGCGCCCTCGGCGATGGCCGCGACGCGTCCGGCGTACTTGTTGCCGCCGCGGTCGAACACGACCGCCTCGACGCCCGCCTTCTTGGCGCGCTCGGCGACGAGCTCGCCGACCTTCTTCGCCTTCGCGGTCTTGTCACCGTCGAAGGTGCGCAGGTCCGCCTCGAGGGTCGACGCGGAGGCCACGGTGTGGCCCTTGCTGTCGTCGACGACCTGCACGAAGACGTGGCGGGCCGAACGGGTGACGACGAGACGCGGACGGTCCGCGGTCCCGGCGATGCGCTTGCGCAGGCGCGCGTGGCGACGGTTGCGCTGCGCCGACTTGCTGATGCCAGCCATGATCACTTACCACTCTTTCCGGCCTTGCGGCGGACGACCTCGCCGGAGTAACGCACACCCTTGCCCTTGTAGGGTTCGGGCTTGCGCAGCTTCCGGATGTTGGCCGCCACCTCGCCCACGGCCTGCTTGTCGATGCCGCGGACGTGGAGCTTGTTGTTGCCCTCGACCTCGAACGAGATCCCTGCGGGCGGGTCGACGGTGATGGGGTGCGAGTAGCCGAGCGCGAACTCGACCGAGCTGCCCTTCGCCGCCACGCGGTAACCGGTTCCGACGACCTCGAGGCTCTTGGAGTAGCCGTCGGTCACGCCGATGATCTGGTTCGCGATGAGGGTGCGGGTGAGGCCGTGCAGCGAGCGCGACTCGCGCTCGTCGTCGGGACGGGTGACGAGCACCTGGCCGTCCTCGAGCTTGACCTCGATGGGGCTCTTGACGGTGAGCGCGAGCTCGCCCTTGGGGCCCTTGACGCTGACGTCCTGGCCGTCGATCGTCACGGTGACGCCGGCGGGCACGTCGATGGGAAGGCGTCCGATACGAGACATCTCAGCTCACCACACGTAGGCGAGGACTTCCCCGCCGACGCCCTTCTTGCTCGCCTCGCGGTCCGTGAGGAGCCCCGAGGAGGTGGACAGGATCGCCACGCCGAGGCCGCCCAGCACGTGGGGGATCTCGGTGGACTTCGCGTAGACGCGCAGACCCGGCTTGGAGACGCGCTTGATGCCGGCGATCGACCGCTCGCGGTTGGGGCCGTACTTGAGGTCGATGGTCAGGGTGTGGCCCACGCGGGCCTCCTCGACCTTCCACCCGGCGATGTAGCCCTCGCGCTGGAGGATCTCGGCGATGTGGGTCTTGAGCTTGCTGCTCGGAAGCGAGACCGTGTCGTGGTACGCACGGTTCGCGTTGCGCAGACGGGTCAGCAGGTCTGCGACCGGATCTGTCATCGTCATTTCGTTGTTTTCCTTATCTCAATCGGTTTCGACACCCGGTACACCCGATGCCGACCTGTTTGATGAACCCGCGAGCGGGCCTTACTCCGCCTTGAACGGGAAGCCGAGCGCGCGGAGCAGAGCCCGGCCCTCGTCATCCGTCTTGGCGGTGGTCACGACCGTGATGTCGAAGCCGCGCACGCGGTCGATCTGGTCCTGGTTGATCTCGTGGAAGATCGACTGCTCGGTGACACCGAAGGTGTAGTTGCCGTTGCCGTCGAACTGCTTGGGGTTGAGCCCGCGGAAGTCGCGGATGCGCGGCAGCGCGAGCGACAGCAGGCGGTCGAGGAACTCCCACGCGCGGTCGCCGCGGAGCGTCACGTGGGCGCCGATCGGCATGCCCTCGCGCAGCTTGAACTGGGCGATCGACTTGCGGGCCTTGGTGACCTGCGGCTTCTGGCCGGTGATGAGGATGAGGTCCTTGACGGCCCCGTCGATCACCTTGGAGTCGCGGGCGGCCTCGCCGACACCGGTGTTGACGACGATCTTCACGAGGCCCGGCACCTGCATGGGGTTCGCGTAGCCGAACTCCTCGGTCAGGGTCTTCGTGATCTCGTCACGGTACTTCTGCTTGAGGCGGGGCTGGTTCTTGCCAGCCACCGCGGCAGTCGCGTTCGCCATTTAGAGCTTCTCTCCGGACTTCTTCGCGTAGCGCACGCGAACGGTCTTCTTCACGCCGTCCTTCTCGACGGTCTCCTCACGGAAACCCACGCGGGTCGGCTTCTTGGTCTTGGGGTCGACGAGCGCCACGTTCGAGATGTGGATGGGCGCCTCGTGGGTCTCGATGCCACCGGTCTTCGTGCCGCGCTGGGTCTGGCCCACGCGGACGTGCTTGGTGACGTAGTTGATGCCCTCGACGACGACCCGGTTCTTCTCGACCTGGACCTCGATGACGCGACCCTGCTTGCCCCGGTCACCGCCGCGGGCCTGCGAGGGTCCGCTGATGACCTGGACGAGGTCGCCCTTCTTGATGTTCGCCATGACTAAATGACCTCCGGGGCCAGCGAGATGATCTTCATGAACTTCTTGTCGCGAAGCTCACGACCGACCGGGCCGAAGATGCGGGTGCCACGGGGGTCCCCGTCGTTCTTCAGGATCACGGCGGCGTTCTCGTCGAACTTGATGTACGAGCCGTCGGGACGGCGCGTCTGCTTCCTGGTGCGGACGACGACCGCCTTGACGACGTCGCCCTTCTTCACGTTGCCGCCGGGGATCGCGTCCTTGACCGTGGCGACGATGACGTCACCGAGGCCCGCGTAGCGACGGCCGGAGCCGCCGAGCACGCGGATGGTGAGGAGCTCCTTGGCGCCGGTGTTGTCGGCGACCTTGAGGCGGGATTCCTGCTGGATCATGGGTTACTTCGCCTTCTCCACGATCTCGACGAGACGCCAGCGCTTCGTCGCCGAGAGCGGACGGGTCTCCGAGATGACGACGAGGTCGCCGATGCCGGCGGTGTTCTGCTCGTCGTGGGCCTTGATCTTCGAGCTGCGGCGGATGACCTTGCCGTACAGCGGGTGCTTCACGCGGTCCTCGACCTCGACGACGATGGTCTTGTCCATCTTGTCGCTCGTGACGTAGCCACGGCGCACCTTGCGGTAGCCGCGGGCGTCCGCGTCCTTGACGTCGTGGGCGGCGGACTCGTGTCCGGCGGCCTTCGTCGCCGGCTTCGCGGCGGCCTTCTTGGTCTCAGCCATTACTTGTTCGCCTCCTCAGCGGTCTCATCGGCGGGGGCCTCGGCGGCCTCCGACTTCTTGGCCTTGGCCTTGGTGGCCTTGGCGGGCACCTCGATGGGGGCGGGCGTGGCACGGATGCCGAGCTCGCGCTCACGGATGACGGTGTAGATGCGCGCGATGTCGCGCTTCACGGCACGCAGGCGGCCGTGGCTCTCGAGCTGACCGGTGGCGGCCTGGAAGCGCAGGTTGAACAGCTCCTCCTTGGCCTTCTTCAGCTCGTCGACCAGGCGGTCGTCCTCGAAGGTGTCGAGCTCTGCCGGGGCGAGCTCCTTGGATCCGACGGCCATTATGCGTCGCCCTCCTCGCGCTTGATGATGCGTGCCTTGAGCGGCAGCTTGTGGATGGCCCGGGTGAGCGCGCCGCGGGCGAGCTCCTCGCTGACGCCGGAGACCTCGAAGAGGACCCGGCCGGGCTTGACGTTGGCGACCCACCACTCCGGCGAACCCTTACCGGAACCCATGCGGGTCTCGGCCGGCTTCTTGGTGAGCGGACGGTCGGGGTAGATGTTGATCCACACCTTGCCGCCACGCTTGATGTGACGGGTCATGGCGATACGAGCGGACTCGATCTGGCGGTTGGTCACGTAGGCGGGGGTGAGCGCCTGGATGCCGAACTCGCCGAAGCTGACCTTCGTGCCGCCGGTGGCCTGCCCGGAACGACCCGGGTGGTGCTGCTTGCGGTGCTTGACCTTGCGGGGAATGAGCATGATTACGCCTCGACTCCTGCGGCGGCCTCGGCCCGGGGGCCACGACGCGCGCCGTCACGACGCTCGGGGCGGGCCGACTTCTGGGCGGCCTGCTCGCGAGCGAGTTCCTTGTTGGTGATGTCGCCCTTGTAGATCCAGACCTTCACGCCGATGCGGCCGAAGGTGGTCTTGGCCTCGTAGAAGCCGTAGTCGATGTTCGCGCGGAGGGTGTGCAGCGGCACGCGACCCTCGCGGTAGAACTCCGAGCGGCTCATCTCCGCGCCGCCGAGGCGGCCCGAGACCTGGATCCGGACGCCCTTGGCGCCGGCGCGCTGGGCACCCTGGAGGCCCTTGCGCATGGCGCGACGGAACGCGACACGGGCGCTGAGCTGCTCCGCGATGCCCTGGGCGACGAGCTGGGCCTCGGCCTCGGGGTTCTTCACCTCGAGGATGTTGAGCTGGATCTGCTTGCCGGTGAGCTTCTCGAGGTCGGCGCGGATGCGCTCGGCCTCGGCGCCGCGGCGGCCGATGACGATACCCGGGCGGGCCGTGTGGATGTCCACGCGGACGCGGTCGCGGGTGCGCTCGATCTCGATCTTGGCGACACCGGCGCGGTCGAGGTTCTTCGTCAGCAGGTTGCGGATCTTGACGTCCTCGGCCACGTAGTCGGCGTAGCGCTGACCGGGCTTCGTCGAGTCGGAGAACCAGCGCGACGTGTGGTCGGTGGTGATTCCCAGACGGAAGCCGTAGGGGTTGACCTTCTGGCCCATTACTTACCTGCCTTCTTCGCAGCAGCCGTGCCGGCGAGCACCGGCTCGTCCGGCGTGGCGAGCACGACGGTGATGTGGCTCGTGCGCTTGTTGATGCGGAACGCGCGGCCCTGGGCACGCGGCTGGAACCGCTTGAGCGTGGTGCCCTCGTCGACGAAGGCGCGCGCGACCACGAGGTCGGCCTCGTCGAGGTAGCTGTTGCTCGCATCCGCCTTCACGCGGGCGTTCGCGATCGCGGACGCCACGAGCTTGTAGACGGGCTCGCTCGCACCCTGCGGGGCGAACTTCAGGATGGCGAGCGCCTCCTGAGCCTGCTTGCCACGGATGAGGTCCACGACGCGACGGGCCTTCTGAGGCGTCACGCGGATGTGTCGCACGCGGGCGATCGACTCCACCATTTCTCTTCCTCCTCGTATCGCCGCGTCAGCGGCGACGACCCTTCTTGTCGTCCTTCTCGTGTCCACGGAAGGTGCGCGTCGGCGCGAACTCGCCGAGCTTGTGACCCACCATGGTCTCGGTCACGAAGACCGGGATGTGCTTGCGTCCGTCGTGGACGGCGATCGTGTGGCCCAGCATCGCGGGCACGATCATCGATCGGCGCGACCAGGTCTTGATCACGTTCTTGGAACCGGCCTCGTTCTGAGTCTGCACCTTGCGGAACAGGTGCTCGTCGACGAAGGGGCCCTTCTTGAGACTGCGCGGCATTCTTCTCTACCTCTACTTGCGCTTCTTGCCGACGGTGCGACGACGGACGATGAGCTTGTCGCTTTCCTTGTTCGGACGGCGCGTGCGGCCCTCCTTCTGACCCCACGGGCTGACCGGGTGGCGACCACCGGAGGTCTTGCCCTCACCACCACCGTGCGGGTGGTCGATCGGGTTCATCGCGACACCGCGGACCGTCGGACGCACGCCCTTCCAGCGCTTGCGACCGGCCTTGCCCCAGTTGATGTTCGACTGCTCGGCGTTGCCGACCTCGCCGATCGTGGCGCGGCAGCGCACGTCGACGTTGCGGATCTCGCCCGAGGGCAGACGCAGCTGCGCGTAGGGGCCGTCCTTGGCGACGAGACGCACCGAGGCGCCGGCCGAGCGGGCCATCTTCGCGCCGCCACCGGGCTTGAGCTCGATGGCGTGGATGACGGTACCCACGGGGATGTTCTTGAGCGGCAGGTTGTTGCCGGGCTTGATGTCGGCGCCGGGACCCGACTCGACGATGTCGCCCTGGTTCAGCTTGTTCGGCGCGAGGATGTAGCGCTTGGTGCCGTCCACGAAGTGCAGCAGCGCGATGCGCGCGGTGCGGTTCGGGTCGTACTCGATGTGCGCGACCTTGGCGTTGACGCCGTCCTTGTCGTTGCGCTTGAAGTCGATGACGCGGTACTGGCGCTTGTGCCCACCGCCGATGTGGCGGGTGGTGATGCGGCCCGTGTTGTTGCGACCACCGGTCTTCGGGAGCGGCTTGAGGAGCGACTTCTCGGGCGTCGAGCGCGTGATCTCCGCGAAGTCGGCGACCGACGAGCCACGACGACCCGGGGTCGTCGGCTTGTACTTGCGAATAGCCATGATTCTCTTCCTGGTCCTTAGCCGACAGCCGTGAAGATGTCGATCGAGCCGGACTTGAGCGTGACGATGGCGCGCTTGGTGTCCTTGCGCTTGCCGATGCCGAACCGGGTGCGGCGGGTCTTGCCGACGCGGTTGATGGTGTTCACCGAGGCGACCTTGACGCCGAAGATCTTCTCGATCGCCAGCTTGATCTCGGTCTTGTTCGAGCGGGGGTCGACGATGAAGGTGTACTTGCCCTCGTCGATGAGCCCGTAGCTCTTCTCGCTCACGACCGGCGCGAGGATGATGTCGCGGGGGTCCTTGTTGTAGCCGCTCACTGGGCAGCCTCCTCGGTCTTGGCGCTCTTCGAGGCCACGAAGGTGTCGAAGGCCGCACGGGTGAAGACGATGTCGTCGGAGACGACCGCGTCGTAGGCGTTGAGCTGGTCGGCGTAGAGCACGTGCACGTAGGCGAGGTTGCGGACGCTGAGCGCGCCGTTGTCGTCGCCGCGGTCGAGGACCACGAGCACGTTCTTCGTCGCACCGAGACCCGAGAGCACCTCGGCGGCGCCCTTGGTCGAGGGCGCGTCGACGCCGAACGAGGAGATGACGTGAAGACGCTCGCCGCGGGCGCGGTCCGAGAGCACGCCGAGCAGGGCCGCGGCGATCATCTTCTTGGGGGTGCGCTGCGAGTAGTCGCGCGGCACCGGTCCGTGCACGACGCCACCGCCGGTGTGCTCGGGGGCGCGGATCGAGCCCTGACGGCTGCGACCGGTTCCCTTCTGCTTGAACGGCTTGCGGCCGGCGCCGGAGACCTCACCGCGACCCTTGGTCTTGTGGGTGCCCTGGCGCGCGGCGGCGAGCTGGGCGGTCACGACCTGGTGGATGAGGGGGACGTTGGTCTGCACGTCGAAGATCGCGCCGGGCAGCTCGACCGAACCGGCCTTCTTGCCCTTGGCGTCGACGACGTCGAGAGTGTTAGCGGCCATGATCAGGCACCCTTCACGGCGTTGCGGACGAAGACGATGCGGCCGCGGGCACCGGGGACGGCGCCCTTGACCAGCAGGAGGCCCTTCTCGGCATCCACCGAGTGGACCTTGAGGCCCTGCACGGTGACGCGCTCGCCACCCATGCGGCCCGCCATGCGCATGCCCTTGAAGACACGGCTGGGGGTCGAGGAGGCGCCGATCGAGCCGGGCTTGCGGTGGTTGCGGTGCGCACCGTGCGAGGCGGAGACGCCCTTGAAGTTGTGGCGCTTCATGACACCGGCGAAGCCCTTGCCCTTGCTCGTGCCGACGACGTCGACGAGCTGGCCGGCCTCGAAGATGTCGACCGCGAGCTCCTGGCCGAGCGAGTACTCGGCGGCGTCGGCGGTGCGCACCTCGGTGAGGTGACGGCGCGGGGTGACCCCGGCGGCCTCGAAGTGGCCGGCGGCGGGCTTGTTGACCTTGCGCGGGTCGATCTGGCCGTAGGCGATCTGGACGGCCTCGTAGCCGTCCTTCTCGACCGTGCGGACCTGGGTCACGACGTTGGGGGTGATCTGGACCACGGTCACGGGCACGAGCTTGTTGTTCTCGTCCCAGACCTGGGTCATGCCGAGCTTGGTGCCCAGCAGACCCTTGGTCGTCTTCACTGCAGACATGGGTTTCCTTCTGGCTTCCGGATCGCTCGGCTAGAGCTTGATCTCGATGTTGACGTCGGCGGGCAGGTCGAGACGCATGAGCGAGTCGACCGCCTTCGGCGTCGGGTCGATGATGTCGATGAGGCGCTTGTGGGTGCGCTTCTCGAAGTGCTCGCGGCTGTCCTTGTACTTGTGGGGCGAACGGATCACGACGACCACGTTCTTCTCCGTCGGGAGGGGCACGGGGCCGACGACGGTCGCACCCGCACGGGTCACGGTGTCGACGATCTTGCGCGCCGATGCATCGAGGCCGGCGTGGTCGTACGACTTCAGCCGGATGCGGATCTTCTGTCCCGCCATGGTCAGCTCTCTTCCTTGTTCCCGTGCGGCACCGATCCCGGCCCGCACATCCGCGCATCCTTCGATGCGCACCGCTGTTCTTCTGTCAATCACCTGGCCCCCGGCGCGACGCGCGCAGGACGCACGTCACCCCACAGGGTTTCGGGATTCGATTGAAGCTTCGTTCTGCTGCCCGCGGCCCAGCCGCTTCCGATCCATCGGACCAGGGGCTGTGCACTGCCAGGACAGTGAGCCGCACACGGATGCGCGGCGTGTTGAACCATGAAAGTCTGCCACACGCCGGCATTTGCTGCAACCCGGGCGTGTCGCGCTCACGGCGGGTTCACGGGGAAGCGGATGCGCGGGTCGCCCCGACGATCGTCCCGCTACGTATGTGGCGGTTTCGGCGCTCCGCCGCGGTTTCGCCGGCGGCGGAGCGCCGAATCCGCAGCGGATCAGCTGATGCGCGGCCGCGCGCGGCCGACCGGGACGCCCACCGAGACGAGGAGCGTGCGGAGGGTGTCGCGATTCATGCCTGCGGCCATCCCCCAGCGGAGGAAGGCGCGCACCCGGCGGCGGATGGCGTCCTCCCGGAGCTTCTCGTCGTACACCACCCGTTCGGCGGAACGTCCGGAGCGGAACGCCGGATCGAGATACTTCTGCTTGCCGTCGAGCTCGGCCGCCGTATCCGCCTCCTCGAAGTAGAAGTCGGTGTCGAACTCGCCGAGCTCGGTGACGAAGGTGCGCTGCAGGATGGGGGCGGGCGCGCCGATGTGCGCGAGGGTCACCCGGCTCGTCGACTCCCCCGCATTCGCCGCACCCGACTCGCCGAACTCGATGCGCGCGAGCGCCCGCACCGAACCGCGCAACGGCAGCGCCGCGCCGAGCAGCTCGAGCAGCTCCTCGCGCGTGACCTCGGTGCGCGCCACCCCGCGCCGATCCACGTGCAGCACGTGATCGATGGCGCTCACCGCGGTCATGACGGATGCCGTCGCCGCGAGATCCACGATCGTGCGGCGCAGCGACGTGACGAGCACGCCGTCGACGGTCGTCACGTCGTCCGGTTCCAGCCGCATCAGATGCGCGCGCACCCCGGCTCGCGCACGGCCGCCTCGCGGGTCGTCGTTGGCGATGTGCACCTCGTGCGGCTGCGGACCCACGTGCGGGAGGCCCCACGCGACGGCCGCCGAGTCGTGCGACAGCACGGGCTGCTCACGGCGGCTGAGCGCGTACCCGCGGACGACGGCGAGATACCTGTCGCGCGCGCCGAGCTGTTCCCACTCCTCGGTGCGCACGTAGATCCCCCGGCGGATGCGGACGAGCTCCCCGCGAGCCGCCGCGCGGCCGGGTCGTCGAAGTCGAAGCGGCTGAGCTCGCGCGCGAGGATCAGTTCGGGATGCGCGGTGTCCTGCATCCCCTCACGATGCCGCGCCCGCGTCGGCGTCCTGCCGCCGTTTCGGGGAGCTGCGCACTCTGCGCCGCACACGCCCCTGGGGAGGAGGGGACGCGCAGGCGGGCTTCGCTACGGTTTCGGCGATCCGCCGTCGGCGGAACCCGCGCGGGGCGCCGAAACCGCAGCAGAACGGGAGCGGGTGAGGCGGCGGGGGCGACCGGAGAGGTAGACGTAGACCGTCGCGAGGACGAGCACGGCACCCAGGATCACCATCCACCAGGGGAAGCCGGGGATCGTGGGCGGATTGCCCGCCGCGTCGACATCGTCCTGCGGGGTGGGCAGGATCCGCTCCCCCGTCACGAGGATGCGGTGACTGTTGATACCGAGAGGGGTGCACGTCACGAGGGTCACGAGATCGCGGTCGGCGACGGGATAGAGCGCCTTCGAGTCCTCGGGCTCGACGACTTCCGTCGTGACCACCTGATAGGTCAGCACCTCGCCGAACACCTCGATCGTGAACGTGTCGCCGATCTGCACCTTGTCGAGGTTGGTGAACAGCTCGGAGGTCGCGAGCCCGCGGTGTCCCGTGAGCACGGAACGCGTGCCGACGCCCCCGACCGGCAACGCGGTTCCCTCGAGGTGCCCGATGCCCTCCTCGAGGGTCGCATCGTCGGTGCCGTGATACACGGGCAGGTCGACTCCGATGACGGGGATC
Organism: Protaetiibacter intestinalis; assembly: GCF_003627075.1. Lineage (NCBI taxonomy): Bacteria > Bacillati > Actinomycetota > Actinomycetes > Micrococcales > Microbacteriaceae > Protaetiibacter > Protaetiibacter intestinalis. The sequence goes on from NZ_CP032630.1 coordinate 883,286, forward strand.
TTGATACGGGCCATGAGGCCCTCCGAGTCGGCGCGCAACAGCTGGTCGTAGCCGAGGTCGGCGCTGTCGGACCCGCCGGCCGATTGCGGGATGCGCTCGTTCGCCGCCACGACCGCGCCGCCGACGAGTGTCGTGTTGTAGCGACGGGCCTGCTCGATCGCGTGTTCGCGCGCGGTCGTGCTGAGATCTTCGACCCCGTCGTCCAGTTCGGTGATGCGGTGCGCCTGCTCCACCTGGGAGAACCAGTTGGCGATCGTCGGCGCGAGGAAGACGAGGGTGCCGAGCACGAAGATCACCACCGTCGCGAACGCGAGCCAGGGCATCCGCCATCCGCCCGCGCGCCGGGATCGGCGGCGGTGGCGGATGGTGGCGACGGTGGTCATGCTCTCCTCACGACGACGGCGGGGGCATCCGTGGATACCCCCGCCATCGTCTCAGTGTCGGATCAGTGCTGCTCGGCCCGCTTGCGGCGGCGGAACGCGACGAACGCGAATCCGAGGGCGAGCGCCATGAGGCCGGCACCCGTGAGGCTGAAGGTCAGCACGCCGTTGCCACCGGTGAAGGGCAGCATCCACGGGTCGACCTGGTAGTTCTCGACGTCCTGGTAGTTGACGCCGGTGCCCGCGTCGGCCGCACCCGCGACGACCGTGACGTCGTGCGGGTTCTCCGCGCTGCCGAGGGTCGAACCGGTCGGCGTGACGTAGCCCGCCGGAGCCGACGACTCGACGAGCATGTAGGCGCCCGGCTTGATGCCCGCGATGTGCAGCGTGCCGTCGACGCTCGTCACCGTCCAGGAGGTCTGACCCCCGATCGTGACGAGCTCGCCCGTGTCGGCGTAGCCGTTGCCGTTGCCGTCGGCGTAGAGCTGGAAGGTCGCGCCGGTGAGCGGCGTCTCGGTCGGGGTCGCTCCTGTCGTCTCGGCGTACTTGAAGACGAGGAGCTCGCCGAACGGCTGCTCGGCGTCGGCGTGCAGCACGGACGAGTTCACGTACGAGGTGACGTCGTTCTCGAGGGTCTCGGTGCCGGGGGTCACGACCGTGGTCGGCACGTCGAACTCGACGTGGCCGCCCTGGGCGTTGTCCTGCAGGTACGTGAGGCCCGCGTTGGTGAACCGCAGTTCGAGCGTGCCGGTCGCGGACGCAGCCTCGTCGATCGTGTACATCGCGGTGGTGAGCCCGGCGAGCGGCGTCGTGCTGCCGGCCGCGTAGGCGCGGACCGCGTAGCCGGAGACATCCGTCGGCAGGGTCGCCGACGTGGCGACGAAGGCGAGCTCGGCCGTGTCGATGGTGTCGACGAGTCGGAACTGGGTCAGGTTCTGCGTGTTCGGCAGGAGCGGAACATCGCTGGCGATCGTCCAGCTCACGTGGCCGGCCTGGGTGTAGAACGCGTCGTCGACGTCGGCGCCGATGACGTCCTTGGTGAGCTCCGTCACACCGTTCTTCGGATACACGTGCACGTCGTAGAGCCACTCGGCGCTGTTGCCGGCGAGGGTGCCGGTCGGGAACGGGATCGTGACCAGGAACGGCAGCGCCGGGTCGATGATGCCCTCGGCGAGCGGGGTGGTCTCCCGCACGAGGTAGAGGCCGAAGCCGAGGTTGGCGAAGGTGGCGACACCGGCGCCGGCCGTCGTCTGGGTGACGGCGGTGGTCAGGGCGTAGCCCGAGGGAAGCGTGGTGGGCGCGCTTGCGGACCATGCGCTCTTGATCGCCTGCGCCTGCGTCCATCCGGCGTTCGTGGTGAGGTCGAGCGAGGCGTTGCCCGGCGACGTCACGACCTCCTGGATCGAGAAGGTCACGCCGTTGATGGTGTCGCCCGACACGGTCACGGGCGTTCCGTTGCCGGCCGTGCTGCCGTTGGAGCTCGAACGCTCGTACTTGGTGATGACGAGCGAGCCGTGGCCGTCCTGGGTGACGTCGATGTTGCCGACGTCGCCCACGGTGTCGGCGGATGCGGAGCCGGCGACACCGGCGACGCCGATGAGGCCGAGGGCGAGTGCGCCGGCGGCGGCGAACGCGCGCCGGGTGCGGCTGTGACGGGTGGTGATGGTCATGTCCATCTCTCTGGTTTCGGGTTCTCAGTGCGTCGGTGATGCGACCGATCCCGATTCCGCGCGCGCAGACGTGCCGAGGCGTGGGCGCACACGGCACACGCCTCGAGAGGTTCGGGTCGGTTGTCGCGCGCACCGGGGTAAGCGGCGCAGGGTCGGGTAAGGGCCCACTGCGACGTTCCGAGTCTAGGAGGGAGCGCTTTCGCCGCTCGCCCCCCCGTTGTGGTCGCATCGGTGAGCGCGCAGCAAGGGCGATGGGAGCGCTGTCTACACTTGCCCCGTGTCCCGACGCCCGCCCGCAGCCCTCATGGCGGTCGTGCTCGCGGCGGCGACGCTCAACGGATGCGCCGCGCCGACGCTGCGGGACGAGGTCGCGGTGCCCGCCGACGCCGCGACTCTCGCGGAGGCGATGGAGCTCGTCGCACCGGGCGGCGTCATCACGATCGCGGCGGGCCGGTACGAGGAGCAGCTCGTCGTCGACAAGACGGACGTCACCATCCGCGGCGAGGACCGCAACGCCACGATCATCGACGGCGGCGGCATCCGCCCCTACGGGATCGTGGGGATCGCCGACGGGGTGCGCATCGAGAACCTGACCGTCACCGGCGCGACCTTCTACGGCGTGCTGATCTCCGGCGTGCACGACGGCGATCAGCCCGCGGAGCCCGGCGGCGACAGCTACACGGGCTGGGACCCCGAGAAGTTCCCCCCGCTGCAGCGCTTCCTCGTCGATCACGTGACTGCCTCCAACAACGGTCTCTACGGGATCTACGCGTTCGATTCGCAGCACGGCGTCATCCGCGATTCCTACGCGTCGGGCTCGGCCGACAGCGGCTTCTACGTGGGCCAGTGCGAGCAGTGCGACATCCTCGTGACGGGCAACGTGGCCGAGCGCAATGCAGTGGGCTTCGAGAACGCGAACGCGAGCGATTCGGTCGTCGTGGTGGGAAACCGCTTCTCCGGCAATCGGGTGGGGATGACCCTGCTGTCGAGCTACCAGGAGGCGTTCACCCCGCAGCGCGGCAACACCGTCGTCGGCAACCTCATCACCGACAACACGGAGGCCGACTCCCCGTCGCAGGCGGACGGGGGCTTCGCGACGGGAGTCGGGATCTCCGGCGGCCAGCGCAACCTGATCGAGCGCAATCGCATCACGGGCAACCCGCGGGCGGCCGTCATCCTCACCAATACGGAGGACATCCCGGCGAGCGGCAACCGCTTCGCCGGCAACATCGTCGACGGCACGGTCGCGATCGCGAACCTCTCCGCCGATCGCACCCCCGCGACCGGCAACTGCTGGGTGGACGCGCCCGCGAGCGCGCCTGCGGAGCTCGCCTCCGCGCTCGCGGCCGGCTGCGCCGGGACCGGCGACGCGCAGCCTGCGACGGCGGAGCTCGCCGGCCCCGCGGTGCCGAAGGGCGTGAGCTTCCTGCGGGTGGCCGCGCCCCGCGACCAGCCGCAGCTCGAACGACCCGTCTCCCGCGAACCGCTGCCCGACGCGATCGAGTTGCCGGACGTGTCGGCGCTCGAGGTGCCGGACGTCGCGCTGTTCGCCGAGCTGTCGGGTTCGCGATGAAGGCACGGAGCGTCGTAGTCGGCGGGCTCGCCGTCGTGCTCATGCTCGTCCTCGCCGCGTGCGGGTCGACGGACGAGCAGCCGGAGGACGGCCCGCGCGCCGTCACGAGCGAGGAGGCGCAGCTGCTCGCCGTCACGCGCTTCCGCAACTTCGACGCAGGAAGCCGTGCCTTCTCGACGTCGATCAGCGTCTCCGGGGTCGCGACCGAACTCACCGGGTGGGTGGACTGGGAGGCGGCGCTCGGCTACGCGACGGCGAGCGGTTCCTTCGACGCGGAGGCGTTGCTGTGGAGCGATGCGACGGTGGGCGCCATCCTGACGACGCCCGACGCGGATGGTTTCCCTGCGATGCCCATCCCGGACACGGACGAGGCCGGTTGGCAGTTCCAGGAGCTCGACCCCGAGGCGTCGCCGCTCTTCGCCCTGCTCGCCACGATCAGCGCGCTCGGCCAGGACCGCCCCGACAACCCCCTGCTCGTGCAGCAGTCGGGCGCACTCCGGCTGCGCTCCGGTGTGATCGACGGCACCGCGGTGACGGTGTTCGCGGCACCGCCGACCGACGAACCGCTCGAGGCCACCGCATCCGCAGATCCGGATGCATCGCCGTTGCGGCTGTGGGTCGACGGCGATGGCCTGCTGCGGCGCGCGGAGGTCCACCTCAACGCGAGTTGGACGGCGGTCGACTTCGGCGCCGACGGCCCGCGTCTTGCGCTGCCGGAAGGGGGATCGTGAGCGACGAGACCGAGCCGACCGAGCTGTCACGGCGAGCCCTCATCGTCGGCGCCGGCGCGACCGCCGCCGCCGTCGGCGGCGCGATCGGGTTCCGAGCCGTCGCGGGCGAGCAGACGCCCGCGACGGGCGTCCCGGCCCTCGGTGCCCAGCAGGCGGGCGTGACGCGCCCCGCAATGCCGCAGCAGCACTGCCTCGTCGTGGTCGCCGATCTCGACACGACCGCGCTGCGCACGACGCTCGGCGCGCTCGGTACGCAGATCGCGCTCATGACCGACCCGTCGCGCGGGCTCGCGGACCTCACCCCCGACGGCCCGGGCGACCTGACGGTCACGGTCGGCATCGGGCCCGGTGCACTCGGGGCGTCCGGTCACTCCGAACTCGCCACGCTCCTCGAGCTCCCCGAGTTCGCGGGAGATGCGGCACTCCCCGCGGACCGCCGCGGCGGCGAGCTCCTGCTCGGTGTGAACGCCTCCGACCCGACGATCCTCGAGCCCGTCGCCTCCTGGTTGATGGAGCAGGTGGGAGGAGCGCGGATGCGCTGGTCCGAGTTCGGCTATCGCGGCACTCCGGTCGAGGGCGTCGGACGCAACCCCTTCGGGTACTTCGACGGCATCATCGTGCCGCGAAGCGAGCAGGAGCTCCGCGACGACGTCATGATCGCCGAGGGTCCGCTCGCCGGCGGCACCATCTGCGTCATGCGCCGGTTCCGGCTCGACGTCGAGGGGTTCCGGCGACTCTCGCCCGCCGAACGCGACGCGACGGTCGGCCGCGAGCAGGCAACCGGGGCTCCCCTGTCGGGCGGCGCACGCGACGACCAGGTCGACCTCGACGCGAAGACGCCCGACGGCGCCCTGCTCGTGCCGGCGCGCGCACACGCCCGGGCCGCCCATCCCTCGTTCACCGGCAGCGCGCTCATGCTGCGACGCAGTTACAGCTACCGCGCATCCGACGACGACCACGGGCATCTGTTCATCTCGTATCAGAATGACGTACAGACCTTCGCACGCACCCAACTACGGCTCGACGAGACCGACGCGCTGATGGCGTTCGCGACTCCGACTGCGACGGCGGCGTTCGCGATCCTTCCGGGGATGCGCGACGGATCGGACCTGGGCGCGTCGCTGTTCTGAGCTGCGCCCGCCCGCCGGTCAGGCCCGGTGCGCCGCCCGCGTGCCCTGCCGCCTGCGCCGCAGCAGCTGCCAGGTGCCGAGACCGAGCCCGATCGCGAGCACGAGCGCCCCGCCGATCGTGAAGAGGTCGCTCGCGGGTCCACCCGCGAAGGGCAGCGCGGGGGGCACGTACGGGTGGTTCGTCAGGGTGAGCGCCACCGCGGCCGTGCTCGAGTTGGCCGTGACGGTGACCCACCCGTTCGCGTCGGGGGTGAGCGACGTCGCGCCGTTGGTCCAGGTGCCTGTGCCCCACGCCCATCCGCCCCAGCTGAAGGGGCCGACGAGCGGCTCGCGCAGCTTCACCACGGTCGCGTACGGCACCGAGAGCGTGAGCGGGGTGCCGACCGCGACGGTCGTGCTCTGCGTCGAGCCGCCGTCGAGGGTGTACTCGATCGGGAAGGTGGTGCCTCCGGGGAGCGTCACGGTCGGCGAGAGCGCCTTGGTGACGGTGACGGTCGTGTAGCTGTTGGCGACGGTGAGTGCGCCCGCACTCGCCGAGAGCACCAGTTGACCGGTGTCGTCGCTCGTGCCGATGTTGGGCGAGAAGGCGACGGCGGCCCCCGGGATGCCGGCCTCGGTGAACCGCAGGGTGTACCCGTAGGGGATGCGCTCCGTCGTCGTGAGCGTCTGTCCGGCGGCCAGCGTGTAGCTCGTCGTCTCGACGGTGACGCGCGACGCGTCGGTCGTCGAGTTCGTTGGCGAGAGCACGTCGTCGCCGCGGAAGTTGGTCGCCGACGAGACGTCGATGGTGAACTGGGCGCCCGGCGGTGCAGTGCCCGCGGCGATCGTCTTGGTGATCGTGTAGGTGCGCAGGGCGACGTAGCCGGCATCGATCGAGTGGTCGTCGTCGCCGAAGTCTCCGACCGTCACGGGGGCGTTGCCGGTCACCGGATCGGGGTTCGAGTCGATGAGGTCGTTGCTGCCCGCCGTGCGGGTCGTGAGTTCGAGTTGGGCCCAGGTGGGAGTCGTGCTGAACGCGGTCGGCGTCGTCCCCGGCCACACGTAGGTGGGCGAGCCTGTCGTCGGTTTCACGAACTTCACGACGTAGTCGCCGTTCTTGGTGAAGCCGGTCGTGGGATCGGTCGCCGCGTCCTGGCTGCGGAAGTAGTAGGTGCCTGCCTGCCCGTTGACGGTCGCCGTCGTCTTGGACGCGCCCACCTGGCTCACCGGGTTCCCGCTGCTGTCTGCCGTCCACAGCTGCACGGTCAGCCCGTTGAGGGCAGGCTCGTCGGCATCCTGGATGCCGTCGGCGTCCGCGTCATACCAGGCGCGGTTGCCGATCTCGACGGGCGCATCCGAGAGCAGCACGGCGACCCCGCCGATGCCGCCGCCCTTGCCGAAGTACATGTCGTTCTGCGTGTACTGGTTGAAGCCGTCGATGCCGTGGCCGTCGGTGAGGTCGAGGAAGCGGTTGCCCGCCGAGTTGTAGGACGTCGCCGCGTCGTACGAGGAGGTGACCACCTGGGCGATGCCGGGGAGTGCGGCGACCGCGCCGAGCGTGGTCTCGTCGTGCACGACGCCCTGACCGTCGATGCCGCCGGCGCCGTCGTAGCGCAGGCTGTCCTCGAAGAACTCCCGACCGCCATGCTGGATGTTGCGCCGCGTCCACTGCTCGCTCGTGGTCGCGACGGTCCCCCCGTAACCGGGCTGACGCGCGGCCGCCTCATTGCCGGCCGTCATCACGGTCAGCAGTGTCGGCGCGGTCGCGCCCGCCTGGCTCGCACCGTTCTCGAGAGAGAAGGCGCCGGTGCTCGAGACACCCGCGTAGAGGGTGTCGCCGACCGGAGTCGCGACGACGAGGTTCGTCTGATTGGGCCAGGGGTCCTTCTCACCCGACTGCAGGCTGAAGCGGTCGGCCAGGCCGATCAGCATGTTGCCGCCGTCGTCGAAGTCGAGTCCCGAGAGGATCGCCTGACCGTAGGCGCTCAACTGCCAGGTGGTCCAGGTGGAACCGAGATTGGACGCCGTGTAGAGGGTCGCCGGGTTGCTCTCCCACGCGTGCCACTGCGCCTGCGTCTGACCCGTGGTCGGGGCGGCGGTACTCCATGCGATGCCCCGCTGGTACCCGAGCGAGAACGACAGCTCCTGCGTCCAGCCGCTCGTCGACCCGACGGGCAGCGACAGCACCCGGGCCGTCAGACCGTTCTCGTTCGCGACGCCGAGGTAGATCCGCCCCTGGTGCACCGAGATCGCCCACGGCCGCTCGCCCGACGCCAGACCCGTGGAGATGAGGGTGGGCGCGGCGCTCGGCGTCGGGATGGTGGCGTTCGTCGAGAAGGCGAGCGTGCTGAGCGCGTAGCGGTACACATTGCGGTCGTACAGGTTCACGACGTAGAGGTAGCCGTCGTCGTAAGCGATGCCGCCGATCCCCTGGGTGCCGGCGGCGGCGAAGGCGCCCGAGTCGGGCGCTTGACCCGTGTCGGTGTTGCTGGAGTTGAGGTCGGCCGTCGTGCGTGTGAAGGTGCCGTAGCTCGGCATGCCCGTGCCCGCCAGGTTGATGCGCTCGACCGTCGCGGTGCCGGTGCCGACCCGTGCCCCCGTGGTGGAGTTCGCGGTCACCGACATCCGATAGAGCCCCGCGAGTCCCGCCGGGCCGAGCCCCGAGTGCCGCTTCACGACGGCGGAGGCGTACACGTAGTAGCCCTCGTTGGCGGTCGAGCTCGTGCGGGGCAGGGCCTGCATCGCGACGCCCCAGGTCGCTCCGACCTGGGAGAACGTCGCGACGGTCGACGCCGCAGTGGTCGCGGCGGTGTTCGTCGCCGCCGCGCGCGTGATGTAGGTGATCGCGGATGCGCCCGAGGAGTTGCCGTTGTACGTGCCGACGGCCTGCACGGCGGTGATGATGGGCGTCGCCGTCGACTTGGCGAGGTCGGTCTCCTTGTGAAGGCCGAGGTTCACCTCCGAGGCCCCGTTCGTGCCCGTCGAGACGAACTGGACGCTCGTGTTGGAGGTGTTCGCGGTCGTGGTGGCGGTCGCGGTTCCGCCCCGCGTGGAGTCGGTGAAGCCCGCGGGGTACCCCGTGAACTCGATGCGGAGCGCGGTGTTGTTGCCGAGACCGGACAGTGTGTAGCCGCCGCCACTCGCGGTGGTCGTCGTGCCGACACTGGTGCCGGCGCCGTTGTAGGCGGTCACCGTGACCCCCGCGAGGCCCACCTCGGCGACGCGGTTGCCCGATGCTGTCGCAGCGTAGACCCCGTCGGCGTCGTAGTCCCGGAAGACGCGCCCCGTCACCTGTCCTGCCACGGCCTCCGCGGGGTCGGCGCCGCTTTCGACGACGACCACCGTGGAGGCCAGCACCGCGAATACGCCTACCAATGCGAGGGCACGCCGACGACGCCTGCGCGTCGGGCGCGCGGGCATGATGAGGCGTGCGGGAGGCATGCGACTCCACGGAATCGGGTTGGATGTCGCGCGAGCGTCGGGTAAGAACGCGGGCCAGGGTGGACCCATCCATGCGACCCACCCAGCCTATTGAGGAGACGCGCGGGGTACGGAGCCCCCGAACGGACCATAGAACTGGCTGTCTATGGGGGTACACGCGAAAGGGGCCCGGATCCAACGGATCCGGGCCCCTCGCGATCAGTAACGGACGTTACTTGATGATCTTGGTGACCTTGCCGGCGCCCACGGTGCGGCCACCCTCACGGATGGCGAAGCCGAGGCCCTCCTCCATGGCGATCGGCTGGATGAGCTCGACCGTCATGTCGGTGGTGTCGCCGGGCATGACCATCTCGGTGCCCTCGGGCAGCGTGATGACGCCGGTGACGTCGGTGGTGCGGAAGTAGAACTGCGGACGGTAGTTCGCGTAGAACGGGTTGTGACGGCCACCCTCGTCCTTGGAGAGGATGTACGCGGTGCCCTCGAAGTTGGTGTGAGGGGTGACCGAACCCGGCTTCACGACGACCTGACCGCGCTCGACGTCCTCACGCTTGGTGCCGCGGAGGAGCAGACCACAGTTCTCGCCGGCCCAGGCCTCGTCGAGCTGCTTGTGGAACATCTCGATACCGGTGACCGTGGTCTTCTGCGTCGGGCGGATGCCGACGATCTCGACCTCGGAGTTGATGGCGAGGGTGCCACGCTCGGCGCGACCGGTGACGACCGTTCCACGACCGGTGATGGTGAAGACGTCCTCGATGGGCATGAGGAACGGCTTGTCCTTGTCGCGCACCGGGTCGGGGATGTTCTCGTCGACGGCCTCCATGAGGTCGAGCACCGACTGCACCCACTTCTCGTCGCCCTCGAGAGCCTTGAGGCCCGAGACGCGCACGACGGGGGCGTTGTCGCCGTCGAAGTCCTGCGAGGAGAGGAGCTCGCGCACCTCGAGCTCGACGAGCTCCAGGATCTCCTCGTCGTCGACCATGTCCGACTTGTTGAGGGCCACGAGCAGGTAGGGCACGCCGACCTGCTTGGCGAGCAGCACGTGCTCGCGCGTCTGGGCCATCGGGCCGTCGGTCGCCGCGACCACGAGGATCGCGCCGTCCATCTGGGCCGCACCGGTGATCATGTTCTTGATGTAGTCGGCGTGACCGGGGGCGTCGACGTGCGCGTAGTGGCGCTTCGGGGTCTCGTACTCGACGTGCGAGATGTTGATCGTGATGCCGCGCTGACGCTCCTCCGGAGCCGAGTCGATCGAGGCGAAGTCACGGATGACGTTGACCGACGACGGGTACTTGTCGGCGAGCACCTTCGAGATCGCCGCGGTGAGCGTGGTCTTGCCGTGGTCGACGTGACCGATCGTTCCGATGTTGACGTGCGGCTTGGTCCGCTCGAACTTGGCCTTAGCCACTTGGGGTCCTCCTCAGGACTCTGTTGCAGGCATCCGGATGGATTTCCGGATGCGGTTGCGGGGTTTCGATTTACTTTAGTGGGTGGTCTCGATACGCGCCTACGGCGCTCCTCGACCAGCGGGTGGAGACCACCCAGGACGAACTAGTCGCCCTTGCTCTTCTGGACGATCTCGTCGGCCACAGCCTTCGGGACCTCCGAGTAGGAGTCGAACGACATCGAGTAGACCGCGCGACCCGAGGTCTTCGAGCGCAGGTCGCCGACATAGCCGAACATCTCGGACAGCGGGACGAGGGCGCGCACGACCTTGACGCCGGTCGCATCCTCCATCGCCTGGATCTGCCCACGACGCGAGTTCAGGTCGCCGATGACGTCGCCCATGTACTCCTCGGGCGTACGCACCTCGACGGCCATGAGCGGCTCGAGCAGAACGGGGTTCGCCTTGCGCGCGGCCTCCTTGTAGGCCATCGAGCCGGCGATCTTGAACGCCATCTCCGAGGAGTCGACATCGTGGCTCGCGCCGTCGACGAGGGTCGCCTTGACGCCCACCGTCGGGAAGCCGGCGAGCACGCCGACCTGCATCGCGTCCTGGATGCCCGCGTCGACCGAGGGGATGTACTCGCGCGGCACGCGACCACCGGTGACGGCGTTCACGAACTCGTACGAGGTCTCCGGGGTCACCTCGAGCGGCTCGAGCGTGATCTGCACCTTCGCGAACTGGCCGGATCCACCGGTCTGCTTCTTGTGGGTGTAGTCGTACTTCTCGACCGTCTTGCGGATGGTCTCGCGGTAGGCCACCTGGGGCTTGCCGACGTTCGCCTCGACGTTGAACTCGCGCTTCATGCGGTCCACGAGGATGTCGAGGTGCAGCTCGCCCATGCCCTTGATGACCGTCTGACCGGTCTCCTGGTTCTGCTCGGTGCGGAACGTCGGGTCCTCTTCGGCGAGCTTCTGGATCGCGGTGCCCAGCTTCTCCTGGTCGGCCTTCGTCTTGGGCTCGATCGCGACCTCGATGACGGGCTCCGGGAAGGTCATCGACTCGAGGATGATCGGGTGCGCCGCGTCGCTCAGGGTGTCACCGGTGGTGGTGTCCTTGAGGCCGATGACGGCGTAGATGTGACCGGCGGTGACCGAGGGCACCGGGATCTCCTTGTTGGCGTGCATCTGGAAGATCTTCCCGATGCGCTCCTTCTTGCCCTTGGTCGAGTTCACGACCGCGGCACCCGACTCGAGCGAGCCCGAGTAGACGCGGATGTAGGTGAGGCGACCGAAGAAGGGGTGCACGGCGATCTTCGAGACGAGCGCCGAGAACGGCTCCGCGGCATCCGCGTGGCGCTCGAGCACGAGCTCCGGGTCCTTGACGTCGTGGCCCTGGACGGCCGGCACGTCGAGCGGCGACGGCAGGAAGTCGATGACCGCGTCGAGCATCGGCTGCACGCCGCGGTTCTTGAACGCCGAGCCGCAGAGCACCGGGTAGAGCTCGGAGGCGATGGTGAGCTTGCGGATGGCGCCCTTGATCTCGGCGACCGTGAGCTCCTCGCCGCCGAAGTACTTCTCGAGCAGCGCGTCGTCGGACTCGGCGACGGTCTCGAGCAGCACCGCGCGGTACTCCTCGGCCTTGGCCTGGAGGTCGGCGGGGATCTCCTGGATCTCGTACTTGGCGCCCATGGTCACGTCGCCCTTGGCGTCGCCAGGCCAGACGAGCGCGCGCATCTCGATGAGGTCGACGACGCCGACGAAGTCGGACTCGGACCCGATCGGGAGCTGCAGCACGAGGGGCTTGGCGCCGAGGCGGCTGATGATGGTGTCGACCGTGAAGTAGAAGTCGGCGCCGAGCTTGTCCATCTTGTTGACGAAGCAGATGCGCGGCACGTTGTACTTGTCGGCCTGACGCCATACGGTCTCGGACTGGGGCTCGACGCCCTCCTTGCCGTCGAACACGGCGACCGCGCCGTCGAGGATGCGCAGCGAGCGCTCGACCTCGACCGTGAAGTCCACGTGTCCGGGGGTGTCGATGATGTTGATCTGGTTCTTGTTCCAGAAGCAGGTGACGGCGGCGGAGGTGATGGTGATGCCGCGCTCCTTCTCCTGCTCCATCCAGTCGGTGGTCGAGGCGCCGTCGTGCGTCTCGCCGATCTTGTGGTTCACGCCCGTGTAGAAGAGGATGCGCTCGGTCGTCGTCGTCTTGCCGGCATCGATGTGCGCCATGATGCCGATGTTGCGGACCTTCGTGAGGTCGGTGAGCACGTCTTGTGCCACGGGGTGTTCCTTCTTTCGGGAATGTGATTCGGGTGGCCCGGATGCCGCGGCGCGGAGCCTACGGCATCCGGACGACCCGGAGGTTTACCAGCGGTAGTGGGCGAACGCCTTGTTCGACTCGGCCATCTTGTGGGTGTCCTCGCGGCGCTTGACCGCGGCACCGAGGCCGTTCGAGGCGTCGAGGATCTCGTTCTGCAGACGCTCGGTCATCGTCTTCTCGCGACGCGACTTCGAGTAGCTCACGAGCCAGCGCAGCGCGAGGGTGTTCGCGCGGTGCGGCTTGACCTCGACCGGCACCTGGTAGGTCGAACCGCCGACGCGGCGGCTCTTGACCTCGAGGGTGGGGCGCACGTTGTCGAGCGCCTTCTTGAGCACGACGACCGCATCCTGACCGGACTTGGTGCCGACGCCCTCGAGCGCGCCGTAGACGATGCGCTGGGCGAGGTCCTTCTTGCCGTCGAGGAGGATCTTGTTGACGAGCTGGCTGACGACCGGCGACGAGTAGACCGGGTCGGCGACGACGGGGCGCTTGGCCGCGGGTCCCTTGCGAGGCATCTTCCTTAACCCTTCTTCGCGCCGTAGCGGCTACGGGCCTGCTTGCGGTTCTTGACGGCCTGGGTGTCGAGGGCGCCACGGACAATCTTGTAGCGCACGCCGGGGAGGTCCTTCACACGACCGCCGCGGACGAGCACCATCGAGTGCTCCTGCAGGTTGTGGCCCTCGCCGGGGATGTAGGCGGTGACCTCGGTGCCGTTGGAGAGCTTCACACGGGCCACCTTGCGGAGGGCCGAGTTCGGCTTCTTCGGGGTGGTCGTGTACACACGGGTGCACACGCCGCGCTGCTGCGGGTTCGCCTTGAGGGCGGGTGCCTTGGTCTTGGTGACCTTCGGCGAGCGGCCCTTGCGGACCAACTGCTGAATAGTGGGCAAAACTGCTCCTTGTTCGCGCTGCACGGTGACAGCTCATGGTGGGATCCACCGGAATCCGCCCCCGCAGCCAAGCGGCTGCGGGACTGCCGGCGGATATGCCGTGGGGGTCAGCTCCGGCGGATGCCGGGGCCTGGCCCTGTGGGGATTCCGCTGCGTTCCCACACCGAGACGCACTCCAGGGGAGCTGTTCTCGGGGCATGGGGAACGTGCGCGAATGCACACACGCGGTCAAGCATACCCGCGCGCGTAATCTGCCGCAATGTGGCGTCGGAGCAGCGGGCAAAAGGCTCCGCCCCGGCGGACGGGAGGGCTCGCCGGGGCGGAGGGATGCGGTCGCCGGTTCCCCGGCGAAGCTCGGAAAGGGCTGCTCAGCTGGCGGCCGCCCCGTCGGTCGACGTACCGTCGGCATCCGCCTCGGTGTCGACGGCAGGGCCACCCGGACGCTGCAGTGCGTACATCGTGCCGCTGATCTGGAACTGGTACGTGCCCGCGTCGGCGCTGGAGGTGAGGCCCGTGACGAGCACGAGCCGCTGACCCGTCTGCACCGCGTGCACGAAGGCGAGCAGCTCGTTCCAGCCGCCCGTCGCGGTGACGGTCACCGGCACGAGCACGAAGTTCTCCTCCGTGATGAGCGGGTCGGTGAGCGGGGTGGGAGCCCCTTCCACGTCCGACCCCTCGACGGGAGGCAGGTAGCGCGTCCCGTCGCTGATGCCGATCGAGCTGATCGACACCCCGGTCGCCACGGCGAGGTCGTTGAGATCACGGATAAAGTCCGCACCGCCCACCTCACTGGGGATCGCCGTCTCCAGCTCGCTCGCACGCTTTTCGAGGTCGTCGAGCTCCGCCCGCTTCGCCTCGAGCGCGGTGTTCTGCGCGGCCAGCAGGTCGTTCTGCACGAGGATCGCGGCGCGGGCCTGATCCGAGGAGGTCTTCGCGTCGAGCAGCGGTGCGGCGCCGAGGAACCATCCCCCGGCGACGAGTCCGACGACGACGACGACCGTGATGACGCCCCATACCCGGGTTCCCAGCTTCACTGTCCCGCCTCCTCGGTCGTGGTGTCGGCACCCGCTGCGTCGTCGGCGCTCTCGACCAGGCGGTTCGAGTAGGCGGCCGCATCGATGTGCATCGTGATGCTCGCGGTGAAGGCCGTGCCGTCCGTGTTGGCGGCGACCGTGTTCGGGTTGGCGTCGACGAAGCCGGGCAGCTCGCTCAGGCGGTTCAACCAGTCCGGGATCTCCGGGATGGTGGTGCTCTGCGCCGAGAACTGCAGCGTCGCGATGCGCGCACCCTGCAGGGGGATGGTCGACTGCCCGTACTGCGTGGTGCTGTTGGCCGCGTCGACGTTGAAGGACGCGATCAGCACCCCGGCAGGCAAGGATGCCTGCACGCGGTTCATGTAGTCCTGCCAGTCGATCTCGGTCGATCCACCCACCCGCAGGCCCGCCTCGCCAAGGGCGACCTCGTTGATGGCCTGATCGACGTCCGCGTACTGCAGGCGCTGGGCCTGCAGCAACTGCGTGCGCTGCGACTCGGCCGCGAGCGCGTTGGCTGCGGTGAACGACAGGTACCAGGCACCCGCGACTCCCGCGACCACGAGCACGAGCACGAGCAGCATCGCGAACCGCAGGCTGCGCTGGATGCCGAGCTGCCGGTTGCGCTCGCCCATCTCGGGCGGCATGAGCGAGACGCGCGGGGCGACTCCGATCGGCACGGCGACACGCGACGCGCTGCTGCGCACCCGCGTCGTCGGCTCGCTGATGGTTGCGGTCATGCTTTGCTCCCGAGGGTGAGGCCGGCGGCGACCGGCAGGCCTGCGATGCCTCGCGCGAGCTGATCCTGATCGACCGATCGTGCGATGGCGAGACGTTCCACCTGCCCGGGCGCCCGCACGGGGATCCGGGTGGCGTCGGCGAGGGCGGTGGCGAAGCCGTTGAGGGCGGAACCCCCACCCGAGAGCAGGATGCGCTCCACGGTGGCACCCGGCTTGCTCGACAGGTAGAAGCTGAGGGTGTTGCGGATGGCGACGACGAGGTCGCCCGTCGCCTCGTAGATGACCTCGAACGCCGGCCGCAGTTCCGCGCCTGCGCCCTGGGTGGAGAGCCCGAACTGGCGCTTGATGTACTCGGCCTGCGTGGGCTCCATGTTGAGGCGGGTGACGAGCGCACGGTTGATGTCGTCGCTGCCGTTCTGGATGATGCGCACGAAGGCGGGCACGCCGTTGATGGAGATGAGCACGATGGTGGTCTCGGCGCCGATGTGCACGAGCGCCGCAGTACCCTCCGCCGCGTTGCCGACCATGAGCGCGCGGTGCAACGCGAAGGGCACGAGGTCGACATCGACCGGTTCGAGCTTCGCCGCCTCGACAGCCTCGACCGTCGACAGCACGCTCTCCTTGATGGCGGCGACGAGCAACCCGGTGATGACGGGCTTCCCGTCGTCGAGGGTTTCGGCGACCGGGTAGAAGTCGAGCAGCGCCTCGTTGACGGGGACCGGCAGCACATCCTGCACCTGGAAGGGCAGCGTCTCCCGGATCCGGTTCATCGGCATCTTCGGCACGGCGAGTTCGCGCACGAGCACGCGCGAGTTGCCGACGCCGACGATGACCTTCTTCGTCTTGAACCCGGCCTGCACCCACAGTTGCTTGAGGGCGGAGGCGACGGTGTCCTTGTCGACGACGTCACCGCGGTCGACCGCGGTCTCGGGAATGGGGATCTGGTGGTACCTCACCAGAGAGGGCCGGGCGGTGGCAGCGCCCTGGACCTCCGCGGCGCGGATGACCCCGCGCCCGAAGTCCAGCCCCACGACTGTCGATGCCATAGTTTGTCTCCTCGATTTCTCTCCGGTCAGGCGAGCCCGACCAGCTTCAGGTATCCGGAGGCCAGGGGCACTCCTCCGAAGATCCCGATCCACGCCCCGGCGAACATCCAGGGGCCGAACGGGATGGGGGTCCGCCGCCCGGTGCGACGGAAGATCATGAGGGCGATCCCGGCGACCGCGCCGACCACGAACGCGGCGGCGACGCCCACGACGAGCTGTTCCCAACCCAGGTAGCCGAGGAACATCCCGAGCACGCCCGCGAGCTTGACGTCGCCCATGCCCATCCCGGCCGGATAGAGGAAGGCCGGGATCGCATAGAAGAGGAAGGAACCCGCCATGCCGATCGCTGCGACGAGCAACCGCTGCGGTTCACCCATGAGAAGGGCGGCGGCGGTCAGGAGCACGGCCCCGACCACGTAGCCCGGCAGCACGATCGCGTTCGGCAGACGGTGCACCGCGATGTCGATGTCGCTCAGCACCACGGTGAGGGCGGCGAGGTAGAGGAACGCGACGAGCTGGACGACGGTGCCGGCGAGCAGCGCGGGTTGGGCGGCCCCCCACGCCCCCGCCTCGAGCCCCGCGGCGCCCAGGATCGACGGCGCGAGCCACAGCGCGACGGCCACGAAGGCCGCACCCGTGAGCAGTTCGATCACCGGGTAGTGCGCCGAGATGGCGACCCGGCAGTCGCGGCACCTGCCGCGGAGCAGCAGCCACGACAGCACGGGCACGTTGTCGCGCGCACGGATCTCGTGTCCGCAGCTCGGGCACGCGCTCGGAGGCGTCACGATGGACTCCCCGCGGGGCACCCGCCACGCGACCACGTTGAGGAAGGATCCGATGATCAACCCCAGCGCTCCCGTGAAGCCTCCGACGACGGCGATCATCCCGTGATCTCCCGGTAGTCGCCGAAGCTGGCGTCCGTCAGGTACGCGGGAGCGTTCCACTTCTGCGCTTCGGAGCCGTTGCACGCGGCGACGGTGATCTTGGACCACGCCTGCCCGCCGTTGATGTAGGTGTCGGTGCTGTCGGCCGTGAGGCAGCGGTTCCACTGGTCGACGAAGATGTAGCTCCGCGAGTAGACGCCCGTGTACTCATAGCGCGTCCACTTCAGGCGCGCGCTCGACGGCACGGTCGTGCTGGGGTTGGTGACGCCGCAGCTCGCCCAGATCGGGTACTTGTTGCTCGTCGCGGGGTCGGGCGTCTGCAGACAGTAGTTGCTGCCGTTGTTCACCCAGATCGGCGTGATGTTCGTGTAGCCGACCGACGGCGGGGTGTAGTTCCACTTGTGGTTCCAGGCGAGCCCGGAACCCGTGGGGTCCTGCTTGCACGGGTAGACGATGTTGAACTCGGCGGCGCTGTCGGCGTTGTTGATGTTCGCCCCCGTCACGTCGGCGCAGCGCCCGAACTCCTTGAAGTTCACCAACTGGCCGGTCTGGGTCACCGCCTTGCCATCGACGAAGTCGGGCGCGGCGCGGCCGGCGCCTACCGCCGGATCCGGATTGAACGAGCCCCAGTACTCCTGACTCGCGCACTCGTAGGGACTCGGCTTGCCGACCATGAGCCGAGCGGTGGCGTTCAGGGTCCACGCCGACTCGGCACCCGCGGAGTACACCCCGGACCACAAGCACGCGGTCGAGCTCACCGTGTTGTGGGTGCCGGTCTCACTGAGCCCGAACCACGTCGCGTTGCCCGTCCAGGAGAAGACCTGACCCCACCCGTAGCTCGTCGTCGTGGCGACGCACGGATGCAGCTCGGCCGTGTAGCTCTTGGTCGTCGTCGTGACCGTCGACGCCAAGACGACCTTCTCGACTACCGTCTCGACACGATCGATGTACCGGGTCGTCGAGTTCCGCTTGTAGCCATCGCGGTAGGTCGTCACCGTCGTCACCTTCTGGGTGCCGGGGCCGTAGCCGTTGTTGACCGTCGTGACGCTCGGCGACCCGTAGAGCACCGACGAGTCCAGCGTGTACCAGTTGCTCGACAGCTGGATCTGCCCATATGCATCAGGCCAAGCACGCTCGCCCGAGAACGAGCGCGATGTCGTCTGCCCTTGACGCCTGATATTCGAGGGCGTGTAGCTGGAGTTCGTCGGCGTCTGGTACCACTCGTCGGATTCCGTGGAGCGGGTCTCGGGACTAACGGTCGTCGTCGTCGTATCCACCGGCGCGGTGATGCAGTAGCCCGCGAAGCTCTCGGTCACGGTGCTCGAGAGCTTGATCCGCCAGTCCGTGGTGTACTCCCACAGCTGTGTCGCGTTGTTGGCCGAGGTGCACTGGGCGGCCGGGGTGAACTTGACGTTGATGGTCGGCGACGGCTCACCCGAGGCGGGCGGGGTGCCGGTCGCCTCGAGGCAGTACTTGCCGCTGCCGTAGGTCCAGATGCGGCCGCCGAGGATGCGCTCGTTCGACACGGTGAACTCGTAGATCGCGGAGAGCTTGCGGTCGCCGGCGCTGCCGCTCGATGCGACGGCGCCCGTCGAGCCGGTCGCCTCGATGAGTGCGAAGTAGGGCTGCGTCGAGCTCAGCGGACACGGCAACGCGTTCGAGGCGCGCCAAGCCTCGTCCTTGCCGGAGGGATTGTCGAGGTAGTAGCGCAGCGAGACGACGTACTTCTCCTGGCCCGTCGTGACACCGTCGGTGTAGCCCGTGATCGAGCACGGCAGCTTCGCGCGGTCGCCGAGGTACGAGCCGGTCTTGGAGTCGACGGTCGCCGGGCTCGCCTTCGCCGCGCGCAGGATGCCGAGCGCCGACTGCAATCCGGCCTCCGCGTTGTACACGGTGCGACCGCGCGCCTGGGCGAGGGCCGCGGGGTAGACCGCCGTCACGATGATGCTGAGCAGCACCACCGCCATCCCGGCGATGATGACCGAGAACAGCACCGCGCCGAGCAGCGCAGAACCGCGCTCGGAGTCTGCGCGGAGGCGGGTCCGCAGGGCGGAGTTGAAGCGGATCATGGGTCCTCGCATGGTCAGGGCCGATACCAGCTGGGATTGCAGACGGGGCTGGCGCTGACGCCCGAGCCCGGGGAGGTCTCGGCGTTGCTCACCGACTTCGTGTACGAGCTGTTGCGCGCCACGAAGCTCGTCCGGGTGCCCGTGAGGGCGTTCGCGTTGGCGTTGCCCGCGGAGATCGTGACGACCAGCTGTTGCAGGAGCGTGCCGGTCGGGCTGTCGTTCGCCGGGATGAGCTGGAAGGGGTAGCCGCTGGCTCCCGTGTTGACGACCCCGGAGACCTCGAGCGTCCACGGCGGCGCCGTCGTGCTGTCGGCCAGGTTCCAGCGGCGGTACTCGAGCACGCCACTCGACGGCACGTAGCGCCACTGGGTGCAGAGGTCCTGCCGCGTGGGTGAGCTCTCGGCGCGGGTGAGCCACTCGACGTAGACGTTGC
Source organism: Protaetiibacter intestinalis (assembly GCF_003627075.1). Taxonomy (NCBI): domain Bacteria; kingdom Bacillati; phylum Actinomycetota; class Actinomycetes; order Micrococcales; family Microbacteriaceae; genus Protaetiibacter; species Protaetiibacter intestinalis. The sequence goes on from NZ_CP032630.1 coordinate 902,985, forward strand.
CGGCGGTGGTACCGGGCCCGGGGAAGTTGATGGATTCCGCGTAGCGGATCTGACTGTCGAGCGCCCCGAAGGCCACGACCATCTGTTCACCGGTTCGCGCGGTCTGCTGCGCCGTGAGGGTCGAGCGGGTGAAGGCGATGAGCGTGGTCGAGAGCATGACGGCGAAGATCGTGAAGATCAGCATCGCGACGATGAGCTCGATGACCGAGAACCCCTCCTCACGCTTCAGGCGTGCCCACCTCATGATCCGGACCTCCACGCGAGGTCGATGCTCTTCGGTTCGATCAGATTGCTGATCGTGTAGGTGCATCCGCTCGCCGCGCATGCCTCGCCCGCCGTCCACTTGACGATCACGGTGGCGCGCATCATCTCGGTCGCGCCGCTCGGCACGGTCCAGGCGGAGCTCCAGCCGCCCTGGGCGTTCGTGTAGCCGGTCGCGAGCCCGCAGGTGCGGTCTCCGGTGGCCGGAACGAAGCACTTCCCGACGAGGGTCACGACGGTGTACGTGGTGTCGCCGAAGACGACGTTCTGCGAGATCGGGAGCGCCTCGGTCTCCCCCGTACCGATCGCGGTGTCCCACTCGGCGTAGGTGCTTGCGACGGCGGGCGCGACGGTCGAGTTGGCGGTCCACGCGGCCTGCACCGCGGCCTGCGTTCGCCCGTTGTAGATGCTCGACTTGTGCGAGCTCGGGTCTTCGATGATGTTGTAGGCGCGCACCGCCTCCATGGCGCGGGTCGCGACGGTCGTCGCGATCTCGACGCGCTCCTGGGCGTGCGAGCCCTTGAGGCCCTGGATGGCGAAGGCCAGGGCCGCCGCGGTGATCACGACGAGCATGACGACCGCCACGACCACCTCGATGAGGGTGAAGCCGGACTCGTCTCCGTGGAACGGACGGTCGGACTGTGCCGCATCGTGTGTGCTGCTCATCACCGCCTCCTCCCCTGCGGATCCGAATGGAAGAACGGAGGCCGAGCCTCCGGGTGGAGGTGGGGCGCCGGAACTCCGACGCCCCACCCCGCTCACGAGTCGAGCTCGCGGCTTACGACGTGGCGGTCCCCGTCGTCCAGGAGCCGAGGCCGCCGGTCGCGCTGCTGTAGGTGATCGACTGGCCGGTCAGGTTCGAGTTCGAGCCGACGAGCGTGTACGAGCCGTCGGTGGCGATCGTGATCGCGACGGTGTTGCCGGGCGACACGGTGTAGCTGCCGACCACGGCGCCGCCGGTGGTCTTCGTGATGTCGTACTTGCCGGCGACCGACGCGGTGGACGCACCGGGAACGGTGAGGCCGGCGAAGGAGCCGTTGTTCTGGGTCGAGGCCGCCTGCAGCGAGATCGCGACGTTGCCGAGGTCGGACTCGACCGACGACTTCCAGGCGCCCTGCTGGATGTTCAGGTACACCGGGATGGCGATCGCGGCGAGGATGCCGATGATGATGACGACGATGAGGAGCTCGATGAGGGTGAAGCCCTCTTCCTTCTTCTCGAGGTCCGCACGCTTGGCCCACAGGGCCTTGGTGATGCGAGTCATGTGCTTTTCCATTTCCACTTGGTTGTTGATGGTTCGCGAGCCGTCCCCCCCAATACGGTTCTGACTCGACGCTTAGATGATCGTGGCGGCATACACCTCTCGGGTAGCCCCACGTCAGGGGTCATCCGCCGCCGACGACGTTGACCATCTGGAAGATCGGCATGTACAGCGCGATGACCATGCTGCCCACGACGATGCCGAGGAAGGCGATGAGCAACGGCTCGATGATCGAGGTGAGCGCCTCGGTCGTCGCCTGCACCTCGGCGTCGTAGAAGTCGGCCACCTTCGACAACATCGTGTCGAGCGCGCCCGCATCCTCACCGACCGAGATCATCTGCACGGCCATCGCCGGGAAGACCTTCTCCTCCGCGAGCGGACCCGAGAGCGACTTGCCCACCCGGACCGAGTTGGCGACGTTCCGCGCCGCCTGCTCGATCACCCAGTTGCCGGAGGCCTCCCCCACGATGTTGAGCGCCTGAAGGATCGGCACGCCGGCGTTCACCATGTCGGCGAGGTTGCGGCAGAACCGGGTGATCGCGATCTTCGCCGTGAGCTTGCCGAAGACCGGCAGCTTGAGCTTGATGGGATCCACGAAACTTCGCACCTTCTCGGTGTTCTTGTTCGCGTTCCACCAGACGGCGAAGGCGATCCCGGCCACGATGCCGACCGGCACGACGAAGACCATCGACTCGCTCAACGTCACCAGCATCTGCGTCGGCAACGGCAGATCGGCACCGAAGCCCGCGAACATCGTCTTGAAGATCGGGACGATGAACGTGAGCATGATGATCACGGCGACGAGCGACATGATGAGCACCATCACGGGATAGGTCATCGCCGACTTGATCTGCTCGCGGAGCTTCGCCTCCTTCTCGTAGTTCACGGCGACCGTGTTGAGGGCGCCGTCGAGGAAGCCGCCGATCTCACCGGCCCGCACCATGTTGATCATGAGGGGCGGGAACACGCGTGGATGCTTGCCGAGGGCGTCGGAGAGCGAGAAGCCCACCTCGACGTCGCGCGCGACCATGCCGAGCGTCGTCTTCAGCTTCTTGTTCTCGGTCTGCTCCGCGAGCACGTTGAGGGTCTTGAGCAGCGACAGGCCCGCGCTCACCATCGTCGCCGCCTGGCGGCTGACGACGGCGAGGTCCTTGAGCTTCACCCGGGCGCCGTTGCCGATCTCGATCTCGCGGTTGAGGCCGGTGCCGGCCACCACCTCGTCGAGCTTGACCGGGCTCAGCCCCATGACGCGCATACGGTCGATCGCGGCGCTCTCCGTCGGGGCGTCGAGCTTCCCCTTGACGACCTTGCCCGATGCGTCTCGCGCGCGGTAGCTCCAGTTCCGGGGGCCTCCGGCGACGGCGGCGGCCGCACCCGCGGCCATCAGATGCTCCTCGAGGCGCCGTTGCCGGCGAGATCGCGCCGGGTCACGAGCCTGTTGAACGTCTCGGGGTCCTGCACCTTCTCCATGGCGGCCTCGTAGGGCACCTCACCGCCGTTGACGAGTTCGGACAGGTGCTGGTCCATCGTGTGCATGCCTGCCGCGGCACCCGACTGCAGCGCCGAGGTGACCTGGTAGGTCTTGCCCTCGCGGATGAGGTTGGCGATGGCCGGCGTGATGAACATGATCTCGGTCGCGACCGCCCGGCCGCGGCCGGTCGAGCGCTTGACGAGCGTCTGACACACGACGCCCTGCAGGGTCGCCGCGAGCTGCACGCGGATCTGGTCCTGCTGGTGCGGTGGGAACACGTCGATGACACGGTCGATCGTCGAGCCCGCGCTCTGCGTGTGCAGGGTCGCGAACACGAGGTGACCGGTCTCGGCCGCGGTCAGCGCCACCGAGATCGTCTCGAGGTCGCGGAGCTCGCCGATGAGGATCACATCGGGGTCCTGACGCAGCACGTGCTTGAGGGCGTTGCCGAAGGAGTGGGTGTCGGCCCCGACCTCGCGCTGGTTGATGAGCGACTTCTTGTTGCGGTGCAGGAACTCGATCGGGTCCTCGACCGTCACGATGTGGTCGCGACGGGTGTTGTTCACGAGGTCGATGAGCGCCGCGAGGGTCGTCGACTTGCCGGAACCGGTCGGGCCGGTGACGAGCACGAGACCGCGCGGCAGCTTCGCGAACTCCCCCACCTGCCCGGGCACGCCGAGCTGGCCGAGCGACTTGATCTCGGTCGGGATGATGCGGAACGCACCGCCGATCGCGCCGCGCTGCTGGTAGAAGTTCACACGGAAGCGGGCGTTCGCCGAGAGGGTGAAGGCGAAGTCGAGCTCGAGCACCTCGTCGAACTTGGCCCGCTGGGTGGGCGACAGGATGCTGTAGAGCGCCGTCGCCGTCTTCTCGCGGTCCCAGATCTCCTGCTCGTGCACGGGCGTGAGCGTGCCGTCGATGCGCAGCAGCGGTGCCGTGCCGGTCGAGATGTGGAGGTCGGATGCGCCCGCGAGCAGCACCTCCTGCAGGCAGTGCAGCAGGTCGGCATCCGCGTTCGCGCGAGCGGCGCGGGCGAAATCGTCGTCCAGGATCGACTCGGCGCTCGCGGGCGCGCTCGCCATGGGCGGGGCCACGAGCGCGGGACCCCGCGCGGCCTCGGCGTCGAAGACCGGCACCTGCAGGTCGACGGCGGGCGGCGGCGTGTAGCCGGGCGTCGCAGGTGCCGCGGAGAACGACTCGAAGGCCGCGGGCGCCGACAGGTCGGGGGCGGGCGCCTGCGGCTCGGCGACCACGGGCGGGGCGCTCGATCCGGGCGGCGGCAGCTGCGAGAAGTCCACCGTAGGCGCCGCGTCGGGCGGCAGCACGCCGTGCGGCGGCGGCAGCGTGCCGCTCGTTCCCGGCACGCCGAACGGCGGTGCCGCGGGATCCGTCAACGGGATCTCGTAGATGTTGTTGTTCACGCGGTGGTCCTCCCCCTCCATGCGGAACCTCCGAAACGAGCCGTCAGGCGACGACGCGCAGGATCTCCTCGATGCTCGTCATGCCGAGCAGGGCCTTGCCCCAGCCGTCCTGCCGCAGGGTGTACATGCCCTGCTGCACGGCGACGCGGCCGATCTCGGCACTCGATGCGCGCGCGACCGCGAGACGTTCGATGTCCTCCGTGACGCTCATGACCTCGTGCAGCGCCATGCGGCCGCGGTAGCCGGTGTTGGAGCAGTGCTGGCAGCCGATCGGACGGAACAGCGTCGGGATGCCCATGCGCGGGTCGAAGGCGAAGCCGAGCGACTGCAGCTCCTCCGGCGGGTGGTGGTACGGCTGCTTGCACTTGTCGCACAGCCGCCGGGCGAGACGCTGGGCCACCACGCAGTCGAGCGCCGAGCCCACGAGGAACGGCTCGATGTCCATCTCGATGAGACGCGTCACGGCGCTCGGGGCGTCGTTGGTGTGCAGCGTCGAGAGCACGAGGTGGCCGGTGAGCGAGGCCTCGATCGCGATCTGGGCCGTCTCCTGGTCGCGGATCTCACCGATGAGCACGACATCCGGGTCCGAACGCAGGATGCTGCGCAGGGCGCTCGCGAAGGTGAGGCCCGCCTTGACGTTCACCTGCACCTGGTTGATGCCGGGCAGGCGATACTCGACCGGGTCCTCGACGGTGATGACGTTGATCTCGGGCTTCGCGACCTCGTTGAGGGTCGTGTAGAGCGTCGTCGACTTACCCGAACCGGTCGGACCGGTCACGAGGATCATGCCGTAGGGCTTCGAGTACGACTTCCTGAAGCGCTCGAGGTTGTGGTCGAGCATCGCCATCTGCTGGATGCCCAGCTGCGTCGACGAGTTGTCGAGGATACGCATGACGACCTTCTCGCCGTACACCGTCGGCAGGGTCGCGACGCGGAGGTCGATCTTGCGGCCGCCGTGCATGACCGAGAGGCGGCCGTCCTGCGGCTTGCGACGCTCGGCGATGTCGATGTCGCTCATGATCTTGAGGCGGCTGATGACGCCGTTCTGGATCGACTTCGGCGCGCGCTGCATCTCGTGCAGCACGCCGTCGATGCGGTACCGCACGTGCAGGTCGTGCTCGGCCGGCTCGATGTGGATGTCGGATGCGTGGTCCTGGATGGCCTGGCTGATGAGCAGGTTCACAAAGCGCACGATGGGCGCGTCGTCCTCGACCTCCGCGCGCTCGAGCTCGGATCCGGTCGACTCGGCGTCGCCCTCGATCTCGCTCGAGAGGTCGTTGAGCTCGCTGTCGGCGCGCACGAAGCGGGTGATCGCGTTGAGCAGATCCTGACGCTCGGCCACCACCGCGCGCACCGAGAAACGCACCGCGGCGCGGATGTCGTCGAGCGCGACGACGTTGTTCGGGTCGGCCATCGCCACGAGCAGGCGGTCGCCGTCGCGGCCGATCGGCAGCACCTCGTGGCGGCGCAGCAGGCCGATCGGCACGAGCGCGACCGCCGAGTGGTCGACCGGGTACTCGGTCAGGTCGACGAACGGCAGGTTCATCTGCGCGGCACGCGCGGACGCCACCTGGCCCTCGGTCAGCATGCCCTGCGCGACGAGCTCGCGGATCTGCGGCTCGTCGTCACCCGCGGCGGCATCGATGCTCGTGATCGGCAGCTGACCACGGATGATCAGGATCTCGGACAGGGAGGCCATGCCACCCCCCTAGGTGATCTGCACGGATCTCACGGCGCCTGCCCCCCCGAGCGGCGCCGCTTCCGGGAACCCCACATCCCCGAGAGCGTCAGGCTATCCGCCGTATGCCGCGGGGACGATACCCGCATGCGGGGGGTAGCGTTCAGCGCCTCGCGAAATATGCCCAGCAGGCGATGGGCGGGGCGGCCGCGAGGACGGCGGCCGTGAGCACGAAGGGGCTGCCCGCCTGGGCGAGCGCGAGCGAGGTGTCGACGAGCGCCCCGGACGCCAGCGTCACGAGGTAGACGGCGGCGGCCGTCGCGACCGCCCCGAGCCACGGGCGCGGCGCCGGCACCGTGAACACGATCCCCAGGTACACCGCGAGCATCGCGATCCCGAGCGCCAGGACGCCGTAGAACGGACCGACCGGCAGCTCGATCGGGTCGCGATCGAGCACCACCGCGAGCACGCCGTCGACGGCGAAGACGATCGACGCCCACACGACCGCGACGAAGATCCCCGCGATCCGCTCGGGATGCCGGGACGGCTCAGGGGTGGGGGTGGGCGCGCTCATACTCCGCACGACGCTCGGCGACGCTCTGCTCGAAAAGCGCCCGCTCGGTCGCGTTGCGCTCCTTCACCCGCCGACCGCGCGACGCGATCGCGAGACCGAACCACAGCGAAGCCTCGCGGGCGAGCGCGAGGGCGCTCAGCAGGAAGGGGCTGACCGCGACGATGCCGAAGAAGTCGACGGCCTGGTCGGGGGTCATCGCGAAGATGTTGCTCGCGAGGGCGAGCGCCGCGATCGAGGCGGCATAGGTGAGCGCCGCGACGAACAGGCTTCCGATCACGTGCGCCCACCAGGCGGCGCGGTTCACGATGAGGGCGAACAGCACGGCGAAGACGGCATACGCCGCGACGGGTGCCCAGAAGGCGCCGCTGACCAGGAACTTGCCGATGCTCGCCTCGACGTTCGCGCCGGGGGTGAAGGCGATGATGATCGAGGCGGCCCCGAGGTACAGCAGGGCGAACGCGATGGCACCGATGATCGAGATGAGCACGCCGAAACCGCGGTTGCCGCGGGGCGCCGGCGGCGTGGGCGCCTGCACGTAGACGACCTCGCGCGGGCTCGGGTCGGCGAGCGGGACCGCCGCCGGGGCGACGGGCTCGACGACGACCGGCTCGGCCACGTCGTCCACGACCTCCGCCTCGTCCACCTCCGGGACGACCGGCTCGACACCCAGGTGCTCGGATGCCGCCACGGGCTCCACGGGCTCCGGCTCGAGGGGGGTCTGCGGTTCGGTGGGGTTCGCCATGGCGTGCTCCTTCGCTCGGCATCAGCCTAGCGACGGTTAACGCCGGAAGGCCCCGCTCGCGCGGGGCCTTCCGGGTGGATCACCTAGTTGTAGGTACCGGGCTGGAAGTCGTCCGAGCTGAAGCTGTCGAAGTCGACGAAGCTCAGGTCGGCCTCCGAGAACGCCGAGTCGTCGGCGAAGATGCGGTTGGGGTACCGCTCCGCCTTCGCCTCCTCGGTCGCGTCCACCGCCACGCTCCGGTACTTCGAGAGTCCGGTTCCCGCGGGGATGAGCTGACCGATGATGACGTTCTCCTTGAGACCGACGAGCGGGTCGGAGCGACCCTCCATCGCCGCCTGCGTGAGCACGCGGGTGGTCTCCTGGAACGACGCGGCACTCAGCCACGACTCCGTCGCGAGCGACGCCTTCGTGATGCCCATGACCTCCTGACGCGCCGACGCGGGCTTCTTGCCCTCGACGATCGCGGCACGGTTGAGCTCGGTGTACCGCGCGCGGTCCACGAGCTCGCCCGGCAGCAGGTCGGTGTCGCCGTGCTCCACGACGGTCACCTTGCGCATCATCTGACGCACGATGACCTCGATGTGCTTGTCGTGGATCGGCACACCCTGGCTGCGGTAGACGCCCTGCACGCCGTCGACCAGGTGCTGCTGCACGGCGCGGACGCCCTGCACGCGCAGCACCTCCTTCGGGTCCAGGTTGCCGACCACGAACTGCTGACCGAGCTCCACGTGCTGGCCGTCCTCCACGAGGAGGGTGGCGCGCTTGAGCACGGGGTAGATCTGCGGCTCGTCGCCGTTGTCGGGCGTGAGGACGATGCGGCGCTGCTTGTCGGTGTCCTCGATCTCGATGCGACCGGCGGCCTCCGCGATCGGGCTCGCACCCTTCGGGGTCCGGGCCTCGAAGAGCTCGGTGACACGCGGCAGACCCTGCGTGATGTCGTCCGCACCCGCGGTACCACCCTGGTGGAAGGTACGCATGGTGAGCTGCGTGCCGGGCTCGCCGATCGACTGGGCGGCGATGATGCCGACCGCCTCGCCGATGTCCACGAGCTTGCCGGTCGCGAGCGAACGGCCGTAGCAGGCGGCGCAGACGCCGACCGCCGACTCGCAGGTGAGCACGGAGCGCACCTTGACGGTCTCGACGCCCGCGGCGATGAGCTCGTTGATGAGCACGTCGCCGACGTCCGAGCCGGCCTCCGCGACCACGGTGCCCTTCGCGTCGACCGCGTCCTCGGCGAGCGAGCGCGCGTAGACCGAGTTCTCCACGTTCTCGTCGCGGACGAGCTCGTCGCCCACCTTCACCGCGATCCGCAGCTCGAGGCCCTTGGTCGTGCCGCAGTCGTCCTCGCGGATGATGACATCCTGCGAGACGTCGACGAGACGACGCGTGAGGTACCCGGAGTCCGCGGTGCGGAGGGCGGTGTCGGCGAGACCCTTGCGGGCACCGTGCGTGGCGATGAAGTACTCCGCCACCGACAGACCCTCGCGGTACGAGGAGATGATCGGACGGGCGATCGTCTCACCCTTCGGGTTCGCGACGAGGCCGCGGATACCCGAGATGTTGCGCACCTGCAGCCAGTTACCACGGGCACCGGAGGACACCATCCGGAAGATGTTGTTGTCCTTCGGGTAGCTCTCCTGCATCGAGGCGGCGATCTCGTTGGTCGCCTCGGTCCAGATGTCGATGAGCTCCTTGCGGCGCGTCGCGTCGTCGATGAGACCCTTGTCGAACTCGCCCTGGATCTTGGCGGCCTGCTTCTCGTGCTTGGACACGATGGCGGGCTTGTCCTTCGGGGTGACGATGTCGCTGAGCGCGACCGTCACACCCGAACGCGTGGCCCAGTAGAAGCCGGCGTCCTTGATGCGGTCGAGCGCCGCGGCGACCTCCACCTTGGGGTAGCGCTCCGCGAGGTCGTTGACGATCGCGGAGATCTTGCCCTTGTCGGCGACGGCGTCGGTGTACCAGTAGTTCACCGGCAGCGCCTGGTTGAACAGCGCGCGACCGAGGGTCGTCTCGAGCACCTTGGTCGAGCCCTGCACGAAGTCCTCGTCGGCGTCCTGGAGGTACACGCCCTCGAGACGGATGCGCACCTTGGCGTTCAGGTCGAGGGTGCCCTCGTCCTTCGCCAGGATCGCCTCCGAGATCGAGCTGAACGCGCGACCCTCACCGGCGGCACCCTCCTTGACCGTGGTCAGGTGGTGCAGACCGATGATCATGTCCTGGCTGGGCAGGGTGACCGGGCGGCCGTCCGACGGCTTCAGGATGTTGTTCGAGGCGAGCATCAGGATGCGGGCCTCGGCCTGCGCCTCCACCGAGAGGGGAAGGTGCACGGCCATCTGGTCGCCGTCGAAGTCCGCGTTGAACGCCGTGCAGACGAGCGGGTGCAGCTGGATGGCCTTGCCCTCCACGAGCTGCGGCTCGAACGCCTGGATGCCGAGACGGTGCAGCGTCGGCGCACGGTTCAGCAGCACGGGGCGCTCGCGGATGATCTCCTCGAGCACGTCCCACACCTGCGGACGCGAACGCTCGACCATGCGCTTGGCGGCCTTGATGTTCTGCGCGTGCGACAGGTCGATGAGGCGCTTGATGACGAACGGCTTGAACAGCTCGAGCGCCATCTGCTTCGGCAGACCGCACTGGTGCAGCTTCAGCTGCGGACCCACGATGATGACCGAACGGCCCGAGTAGTCCACGCGCTTGCCGAGCAGGTTCTGACGGAACCGGCCCTGCTTGCCCTTGAGCATGTCGGACAGCGACTTGAGCGCACGGTTGCCGGTACCGGTGACCGGGCGACCACGGCGGCCGTTGTCGAACAGCGCGTCGACGGCCTCCTGCAGCATCCGCTTCTCGTTGTTGACGATGATCTCGGGGGCACCGAGGTCGAGCAGACGACGCAGACGGTTGTTGCGGTTGATCACACGACGGTAGAGGTCGTTGAGGTCGGAGGTCGCGAAGCGGCCGCCGTCGAGCTGCACCATCGGGCGCAGCTCCGGCGGGATCACCGGCACGACGTCGAGCACCATGGCGGCCGGCGAGTTGCCGGTCTGCAGGAACGAGTTGACGACCCGGAGGCGCTTGATGGCGCGGATCTTCTTCTGGCCCTTGCCGTTGGCGATCTGGTCGTGCAGCAGCTCGGCCTCGGCCGCGAGGTCGAAGGCCTGCAGGCGACGCTGGATCGCCTCGGCGCCCATGTACGCCTCGAAGTACAGGCCGTAGCGGTCCTGCAGCTCGTGGAAGACCGAGTCCTCCGGCTTCAGGTCGCCGACCTTGAGGTTGCGGAAGTCCTCCCAGACCCGCTCGAGCTGACCGATCTGCTCGTCGTACGACTTGCGGATCTGGGCCATCTCCTTCTCGCCGGCGTCCTTCACCTTGCGCTTCTGGTCGGCCTTGGCGCCCTCCTCCTCGAGAGAAGCGAGGTCGCCCTCGAGCTGCACGAGACGCGCGTTGATGCGGTCGTCGCGCTGCTGCTCGAGCGCCTTCACCTCGAGCCGGAGCTCGTTCTCGAGGCCGGGGAGGTCGGCGTGACGGCCGTCCTCGTCGACGTTGATGACCATGTACGCGGCGAAGTAGATGACCTTCTCGAGGTCCTTCGGCGCCATGTCGAGCAGGTAGCCGAGGCGGCTCGGCACACCCTTGAAGTACCAGATGTGCGTCACCGGGGCGGCGAGCTCGATGTGGCCCATGCGCTCACGACGGACGGAGCTCTTGGTGACCTCCACGCCGCAGCGCTCGCAGACGATGCCCTTGAAGCGCACGCGCTTGTACTTGCCGCAGGAGCACTCCCAGTCGCGCGAGGGTCCGAAGATCTGCTCGCCGAACAGGCCGTCCTTCTCGGGCTTCAGGGTGCGGTAGTTGATCGTCTCCGGCTTCTTGACCTCGCCGTACGACCAGGCACGGATGTCGGCGCTCGTCGCGAGGCCGATGCGGAGCTGATCGAAAGTGGTTGCGTCGATCACGTGTGTGTTCTCTCTCGCTTCTTCTCTACGAAATCCTGTTGTGGCCCGGCTCAGATGTCGTCGATCGACGACGACTCGAAGCGGGTGGAGATGTTGATGCCCAGCTCCTCGGCGGCACGGAAGACCTCGTCATCCGTGTCCTTCAGGCTGATGGCCGTGCCGTCGGCGGCGAGCACCTCGACGTTCAGGCAGAGCGACTGCATCTCCTTGATGAGCACCTTGAAGCTCTCGGGGATGCCGGGCTCCTGGATGTTCTCGCCCTTGACGATCGCCTCGTACACCTTCACGCGGCCGAGGATGTCGTCGGACTTGATCGTCAGGAGCTCCTGCAGCGCGTACGCGGCACCGTAGGCCTCGAGCGCCCACACCTCCATCTCACCGAAGCGCTGGCCGCCGAACTGCGCCTTACCACCGAGCGGCTGCTGGGTGATCATCGAGTAGGGGCCGGTGCTGCGGGCGTGGATCTTGTCGTCCACGAGGTGGTGCAGCTTCAGGATGTACATGTAGCCGACCGAGATCGGCTCCGGGAAGGGCTCGCCCGAGCGGCCGTCGAACAGCACCGTCTTGCCGGTGTGGTCGATCATCCGCACGCCGTCGCGGTTCGGGGTGGTCGAGTCGAGCAGACCCTCGATCTCCTCCTCGAGCGCGCCGTCGAACACCGGGGTCGCGACCTTGGTGTTCGGGGCGGCCTCGTGCGCCTCCTTGGGCAGACGCGCCGCCCACTTCGGGGAGCCGTCGACCTTCCAGCCCTGCTTCGCGACCCATCCGAGGTGGGTCTCGAGCACCTGGCCGAAGTTCATGCGACCGGGGATGCCGAGCGGGTTGAGGATCACGTCGACCGGGGTGCCGTCCGCGAGGAACGGCATGTCCTCCACCGGCAGGATCTTCGAGATGACGCCCTTGTTGCCGTGACGACCGGCGAGCTTGTCACCCGCGGTGATCTTGCGCTTCTGGGCGATGTAGACCACGACGCGCTGGTTGACGCCCGAGCCGAGCTCGTCGTCGTTCTCCGCCGAGAACTCCTTGACGGCGATGATCGTGCCCTCCTCACCGTGAGGAACCTTGAGCGAGGTGTCGCGCACCTCGCGGCTCTTCTCGTTGAAGATGGCGCGCAGCAGGCGCTCCTCGGCCGAGAGCTCGGTCTCGCCCTTCGGCGTGACCTTGCCGACGAGGATGTCGCCGGGGCGCACCTCGGCGCCGATGCGGATGATGCCGCGCTCGTCGAGGTCGGCCAGCAGCTCGGGGCTCACGTTCGGGAGGTCACGGGTGATCTCCTCCTTGCCGAGCTTCGTGTCGCGGGCGTCGACCTCGTACTCCTCGATGTGGATCGAGCTGAGCACGTCGTCCTTCACCAGGTTCTGGCTGAGGATGATGGCGTCCTCGAAGTTGTGACCCTCCCACGGCATGAACGCGACGAGCAGGTTCTTGCCGAGCGCGAGCTCGCCGTTCTCGGTGGCCGGGCCGTCGGCGATGACCTCGCCGACCTCGACCCGGTCGCCCGCGTTGACGAGCACCCGGTGGTTGTAGCTCGTGCCCTGGTTGGAGCGGTCGAACTTGCGCAGGTAGTAGTCCTGCGTGCCGCCCTCGTCGAGCTGCACGGTGACGACGTCGGCCGAGACCTCGGAGACGACGCCCGCCTTCGAGGCGGTCACGACATCCCCGGCGTCGACGGCCGCGTAGCCCTCCATGCCGGTGCCGACGAGCGGCGACTCGGAACGCAGCAGCGGCACGGCCTGGCGCTGCATGTTGGCACCCATGAGGGCGCGGTTCGCGTCGTCGTGCTCGAGGAACGGGATGAGCGAGGTCGCGACCGACACCATCTGGCGCGGCGAGACGTCCATGTAGTCGACCTGGTCGGCATCCACGAGCTCGACCTCGCCGCCCTTCTTGCGGACGAGCACCTTAGCCTCGGAGAACTTGCCGTCGGCGTTCAGCGGGGCGTTCGCCTGGGCGACGACGAAGTCGTCCTCCTCGGAGGCGGTCAGGTAGTCGATCGTGCTCGACACCTTGCCACCCGAGACCCGACGGTACGGGGTCTCGATGAAGCCGAAGGAGTTGATGCGCGCGAACGACGCGAGCGAGCCGATGAGGCCGATGTTCGGGCCTTCCGGGGTCTCGATCGGGCACATGCGGCCGTAGTGAGACGGGTGGACGTCACGGACCTCGACGCCGGCGCGCTCACGGGACAGACCGCCGGGGCCGAGCGCGCTCAGGCGACGCTTGTGGGTGAGGCCCGCGAGCGGGTTGTTCTGGTCCATGAACTGGGAGAGCTGGCTGGTGCCGAAGAACTCCTTGATCGCGGCGACGACCGGACGCACGTTGATGAGCGTCTGCGGCGTGATCGCCTCGATGTCCTGGGTGGTCATGCGCTCGCGCACGACACGCTCCATGCGGCTGAGGCCGGTGCGCACCTGGTTCTGGATGAGCTCGCCGACCGCGCGGATGCGACGGTTGCCGAAGTGGTCGATGTCGTCCGTGTCGAGACGCAGCTCCACCTTCTTGCCGTCGCGCACACCCGGGAGGGTGGTCTCGCCGGCGTGCAGCGCCACGAGGTACTTGATCGTCGCGATGATGTCGTCGATCGTGAGCACCGAGTCGCTGAGCGGCGCGTCGAGGCCGAGCTTGCGGTTGATCTTGTAGCGACCCACCTTGGCGAGGTCGTAGCGCTTCGGGTTGAAGTAGAAGTTGTCGAGCAGCGCGCGGGCGGCCTCGGCGGCCACCTGCTCGCCCGGACGGAGCTTGCGGTAGATGTCCTTGAGGGCCTCCTCCTTGGTGAGGATGGCGTCCTTCTCGAGCGTCGACGCGATCGACTCGTAGCCGGGGAACGCGGCGAGGATCTCCTCGCTCGTGAGGCCGAGGGCCTTGAGGAACACGGTGACCGACTGCTTGCGCTTGCGGTCGATGCGCACGCCCACCTGGTCGCGCTTGTCGATCTCGAACTCGAGCCACGCACCGCGGCTCGGGATGATGCGCGCCGAGAAGATGTCCTTGTCGGAGGTCTTCTCGGGGGTGCGGTCGAAGTAGGCGCCCGGGCTGCGGACGAGCTGCGACACGACGACACGCTCGGTGCCGTTGATGATGAAGGTGCCCTTCTCGGTCATGAGCGGGAAGTCGCCCATGAAGACCGTCTGGGTCTTGATCTCGCCCGTCATGTGGTTCATGAACTCGGCGTTCACGTAGAGCGGCGCGGCGAAGGTCTTGCCGCGCTCCTTGCACTCCTCGATGGAGTACTTGGGCTCCTCGAGCTCGGGCTGGGAGAACGACAGCTGCATCGTCTCGCCGAGATCCTCGATGGGCGAGATCTCCTCGAAGATCTCGTCGAGGCCCGTGGTGTCGGTGCCGCCGGTCCGGGCCTTCCAGGCCTCGTTGCCGACGAGCCAGTCGAAGCTCTCGGTCTGGAGGGCCAGCAGGTCGGGGACCGTCAGCGTGTCCGTGATCTTCGCGAACGAGAGCCGGGATGCGGCCCGACCGTTCTTGGGGGAATTCTTACTGGATGCGGAGCGCGCAGCAGCCAAGGAAAACAACCTCCGTGAGACCCGTCGGTCTCAGTGTGTGTCGGTAGTGGAGAGGCGCCCCAGCTTCTCTCGAGCGATCCCGCCGTCATTTTCGGGATCCGCCGCCGGAGCACACGAAGGCCGACCGCAATATGAGGGCACAGGTGTGGGGGAGCGCAAAGAACAACTATAGGCCTCAACGACGCGCCGTGTCCACATATTCCTTGACATCCGTCCGACTCGGGTCTATAACCCCGCCGCCGCGGCCCGCGACCCCCTCGTCACCGTCCCATCTCAAGGACCCGGGCATCCCGTCTCAAGGAGGCCACGTGACGGGTGTGGCGGATGGGGCGCAGGGGCACCCGCCGCCGCGCCGACTCCTTGAGACGGGTTGCGGAACTCCTTGAAATGGGACCGGCGTGAATGGGACCGGCCGTCAGAGCTGGATGACGTCGCCGGAGCCTGAGACCTCGCTCGTGACGGAGGCACCGCCCGAGACCCGGATGTCGCCCGAGCCGCCGATGCGGGCGCGCACCGAACCGGTCGCGAAGAGGGCGATGTCGCCGGAGCCGCCGACCTCGGCGACCGCGTCGACGAGGCGCAGCTCGTGCGCGTCGATGTCGCCCGAGCCCTGCACGCGGTAGTCGGCATCCGCGGCGCGGCCGTCGAGGCGCACGTCGCCCGAGCCCTCGATCTCGACCGAGACCTCGTCGGCGTCGACGTCGTCGGCGCGCACATCGCCCGAGCCGTCGACCCGGATGCGCACGGTGTCGGCGGCCGAGAAGTCGGCGCGGACATCGCCCGCGCCCTCGAGCTCCAGCTCGTCGAAGGAGCGCACGGTGAGCGTGTACCGGATGCGACCCTCCCCGAGCGAGGCGCCGTCGATGCCGAGCACGAGGGTGCCGTCCTGCTCCTCGACGGTCAGCCGGTCGACGACCGACTCGGGGGCGCGCACCGTGAGCCCCGGCTCGTCGCCCAGCTTCACGACGACGTCGCCCGAGTTCTCGAGGCGCAGCGCGTGCACCTCGTCCGAGACCTCGTGCTCGGTCGTGACGAGCGGGGCGGCGGACGGCAGACGCACGCAGCCGGTGAGCGCGACGCCGGCGACGGCGAACGCGGCGACGGCGGCGAGGGCGCGGCGGGTGGTGGGGGTGGTGATGGTCATGGGGGGATTCCTCTCGATTCGCCCCCAGCCTTCCGCCGTGAGCGCGCGGGCGGCATCCGGTCGACCCCCGCGGCGGGTGGGGTCATCCCCCCAACCCCACGGCGACGACAATAGAGGCGTGGAGGAACCTCCGGGCGTGCGCCTGTCGAACGGGATGCGGGCCGAGGTGCGCCCCGACCGGCTCACCGGCGGCTACGAGCTCGTCGTCGACGGCACCCCCCAGTCGCACGTCGACCTCGACGACCCCACGCACCTCTTCTTCGAGTACATCGCGCGGATGGGGCACGTGATCGACCAGCTGGGCGACCCCGGCGAACCGATCACCGCACTGCACCTCGGGGCCGGGGCCCTCACCATCCCGCGCTACATCGCGGCCACCCGCCCGGGCTCGCGCCAGCAGGTGGTGGAGCTCGAGCCCGAGCTCGTGGAGCTCGTGCGGCGCGAGCTGCCGCTGCCGCGCGACGCCTCCATCCGGGTGCGCTACGGCGACGCGCGCGAGGTGCTCGGGCGCCTGCCGAAGGGGTTGCTCGGCCAGGTGGAGCTGCTCGTGGTCGACGTGTTCTCGGGCGCCCGCACCCCCGCGCACGTGACGAGCGTCGAGTTCTACACGGAGTGCGCGGCGTTCCTCGCGCCGGGCGGCGTGCTGCTCGCCAACATCGCCGACGGGCAGGGGGCGGCGTTCGCGCGCGGCCAGGCGGCCACACTCGGGATGGTGTTCGCCGACACCGCGGTGCTCGGCGAGGCGGGCGTGCTGAAGGGACGCCGCTTCGGCAACTTCGTGCTCGTCGGCTCGCCCGCGCCGCTGCCGCTCGACTGGATGCCGCGCCTGCTCGCCGGCGGACCGCATCCGGCCCAGCTGCTGCACGGGCGCGAGCTGCGCGACTGGATCGCGGGGGCGCGCGTCGTGACGGATGCGACGGCCGTGGCGTCTCCTCCCCCGGGTCGCAACATCTTCCAGATCCCCCCGAATCGGTGACGTGCCCGGCGGATGCCGGGGGCGGGTGCTGGAATGGGCGCATGGCTGAGCTCACGCGCGTGCGCACCTGGGCCGACGCCCTCATCCGTCTGCACCTCGACGACGGCTGGAGCTTCGCCTTCGACCACGCCAAGACGCGGGCCGGGCTGTGCAACTTCACGGCGAAGCGCATCTCGGTCTCGCGCTACATCGCGCAGCGCTCCGACGACGACGAGATCCACCAGGTGCTGCTGCACGAGGTGGCGCACGCGATCGCGGGGCCGAAGGCCGGCCACGGGGCGAGCTGGAAGCGCATCGCCGACGAGCTCGGCTACGCGGGCGGGCGCACGCACGACGGGCCGGTGCCGAACGAGCTCGCGCCGTGGGTGGGCACCTGCCCGAACGGGCACGTGAGCTACCGCTACCGCCGCCCCACCCGGCCCACCTCGTGCGGGGTGTGCTCGCGGCGCTTCGACCCGGCCCTGCGGATCGCGTGGGTACGGCGGTGACCGGCTAACCCGCTAGCCTGGTTACGTGTTCGACGCGGGAGCCCTCAGCCTCGACTTCGCCTATGCCGGCGAGCTCGACGCCTGGGTCGCCCGGCGCTACCCCGCCGTCGATGCGGCGTCGATCACCGACGGCGAGCGGCGCGACGCGCAGCTGCTGCGCGAGGCGATCCTGCGGCTCGCCGCGGCCTCCGTCGACGACAGCCCCGCCGCGGCCGACGACGTCGACACGCTCAACCTCTTCGCGGCATCCCCCGACGTGCCGCCCGCACTCGCCGGCGGTCGTCGCCAGGCCGGCGCGAGCCGCATCCGCACCACCCAGGCGCTCTCGAGCGTCGCCCGGGACGCGGTCGGCGTGCTCGATCCGGACGCCCGCGCGCGGCTCAAGCGCTGCGCGGCCGACGACTGCCGCCGGGTGTTCCACGACGAATCGCGCACCGGCACCCGGCGCTGGTGCTCGATGCAGACGTGCGGCAACCGGGCCAAGGTGCGCGCCCACCGCGAGCGCGCGCGCACCGCGTGATCAGGCCTCGGAGACCCGCACGTCCTTCCAGAAGGCGACGTAGCCGCTGAAGTCGCGACCCACCTTCTCGATCGCCGTCGGGTACGGATCGGGGTAGGTCCACGCGCGGTCGGTGAGCCACTGCTCGCCGTCGCGCACGCTCAGGTACTGGCACTCGCCCTTCCAGGGGCAGGTGTAGGGGGTGGGGCTGTCGCGCAGCACACCCTCGACGACCGAGGAGGGCGGGAAGTAGACGTTCCCCTCGATGTGGATGACGTCGGCCTCCTCGGCCTGCGCGATGACCTGGTCTCCGAGCTTCGCCTGGAACATGGGCTCAGGCTACGCCGAGCCGGGCCGTCACGCCGGGGAGTGCAGGAACTCGACGGCGGCGGGGGTCAGGTCGAGGGAGGTGGCGCCGAGCTCGCGGGCCGAGACGGAGGCGGTGACGAGGTGGCGGGTGGCGTTGCGCAGGCCCGAGTAGGCGGATGCGGCCGCCGCCGCCTCGGGGGACTGGTGGTCGATGCCGAGCTCGGCGATCGCGTCGATGACGGCGCCCGCGGCGAGCAGATCCTCGACCGTGAAGCGCAGCGAGCCGTCGTCCTGCCGGGCCCCGGCCGCGACCACCGCGACCACGAACCGGCCGCCCAGCTCGGCCTGCCGCTCGAGCGACCAGCGGGCCACGGCATCCGCGTGACGCAGCGACCCGGCCACCACGTCCACGGGCAGCGCCGGCACCTGCTCGGCGCCCAGCTCATCCACCCAGACGATCGCGTGCACGCCGTCGGCCACCGCGGCGGCGCCCTCGGCACCCCACTCGAAGCGGACCTGGTAGTACGACTGCACGCGCGGAGAACTCATGCCCCCGAGGGTATCCGCGGCTGAGCATCCGCCCCGAAACCACGGGTCACGCGGGGAAACAGGCTAGGGTTGCCGAGGCGCAGCTCCGCGCCCGCGTCGTGAACGCATCCCTCGCCGCCCGAACCGGACCCGATCCGGATCGCTGCGCGGCTGACATCTCTTCCCGGCGAACCCGACGTGCCGTCCGGCACGCTCGCCCATCGTGCACGCACGCGTGCGCACCACCCGAAAGCATCACCATGACCACCGACTTCCGCACGCTCGGCGTGCCCGCCCCCCTCGTCGCCGCCCTCGCAGCCGACGGCAAGACCGAGGCGTTCCCCATCCAGGCCGACACCCTGCCCGACACCCTCGCCGGGCGCGACGTGCTCGGCCGCGGCCGCACCGGCTCCGGCAAGACCATCGCCTTCGCGCTGCCGCTCGTGGCGCGCCTCGGCACCAAGCTCGCCGGCGGCGGGCGCCGCGGCGGCCTGCCGCTCGGCCTCGTGCTCGCCCCCACCCGCGAGCTCGCCACCCAGATCGCCACCACCATCGCCCCGCTCGCCGAGGCGTACGGCCTGCGCGTCACCACCATCTACGGCGGCGTCTCCCAGAACCGCCAGGTGGAGGCGCTGCGCGCCGGCGTCGACATCGTCGTCGCCTGCCCCGGCCGCCTCGAGGACCTCATGGGCCAGAAGCTCGTGCGACTCGACGCCATCGAGATCACCGTCATCGACGAGGCCGACCACATGGCCGACCTCGGCTTCCTGCCGGGCGTCACCCGCATCCTCGCGGCCACACCCGAGGGCGGGCAGCGGCTGCTGTTCTCGGCCACGCTCGACAACGGCGTCGACAAGCTCGTCACGCGCTTCCTCGACCAGCCCGTGCTGCACTCGGTCGACGAGGCCCACTCCCCCGTCGCCGCGATGACCCACCACGTGTTCTCGGTCGAGGGCGTCGAGGCCAAGAAGGAGCTCGTGCAGGCGCTCGCCTCCGGCACCAGCCGCCGCATCCTCTTCATGCGCACCAAGCACCACGCCAAGCGGCTCGCCCAGCAGCTCACGGCATCCGGCATCCCGGCCGTCGACCTGCACGGCAACCTGTCGCAGCCGCAGCGCGACCGCAACCTGGCCGCGTTCTCGGACGGCTCGGTGCGCGTGCTCGTCGCCACCGATGTCGCGGCGCGCGGCGTGCACGTGGACGACGTGGAGCTCGTCGTGCACGTCGACCCGCCCATGGAGCACAAGGCGTACCTTCACCGCTCGGGCCGCACGGCGCGCGCCGGCAGCGCGGGCGACGTCGTGACGGTCGTCATGCCCGGCCAGGAGAAGGACCTCGCGCAGCTCATGCGGAAGGCCGCCATCACGGCGACGCCCGAGCGCGTGACCGCGACGTCGGATGCCGTGACGGCGCTCGTCGGCGAGGTCGCGGAGTACGTGAAGCCGGCCCCGAAGGAGCCGCGCCAGCAGCAGGGCGGCGGCGGACGCAGCCAGGGCGCCAACGCCCAGCGCAAGCGCGCGGCGCGTGCCGAGCGCGAGGCGGCGCAGCCGCGGGCCGACCGTCCGCGGCGTGACCGCTCGGGGCGTCCGGCGGCGAAGCAGCAGCGTGCCGCGGGATCCGCCTCCGGGCAGACCCGCTCGGGTGGAGGCCGTTCGGCCACCACGCGCGGCGGCAGCGCCACCGTCTACAGCTCGTCGAGCTCAGCGCCGCAGGGCAACCCGCGCCGCGGGGGCCGCCGCGCGGCGCGCCCCGCGGGCTGACCAGCCGCCGGCGTCAGCCGAGCACGCCCGCGGAGGCGAGGGCCGCGCGCAGCAGCGTGCCGCGTCCGCCCTCCATCTCGTCGTGGAAGGTGCGCGCCGAGGCCTCGGCGGGCGTCACCCAGGTGAGCTCGAGCGCGTCCTGACGGGGCTCGCACGTGCCGGTGACCGGCACGACGAAGGCGAGCGACACCGCGTGCTGGCGGTCGTCGACGTACGCCGACAGCCCCGGGATGGGGAAGTACTCGGCCACCTGGAACGGCACCGGGCTCGTCGGCAGCTGCGGGAACGCCATCGGACCGAGGTCCTTCTCGAGGTGCCGGAACAGCGCGTCGCGGATCGTCTCGCCGTACATGACGCGACCCGAGACGAGCGTGCGGGTGATCTCGCCGACCGGGTTGGCCCGCAGCAGCACGCCCACGTGCGTGACGATGCCGAGCCCGTCGACGCGCACCGGAACCGCCTCGACGTAGAGCAGCGGCATCCGCCCGCGCACCCACGCGAGCTCCTCGTCGTTCAGCCACGCCGAGTTCGGCTCGTCGCGGGGAGGTTCGGGGATGCCGGCGCCCACGGTGCTCATGGCTTCATTGTGTCGCACGCGGCGGGCGCCCCCGCCCGCCCGACGTGAGAAATGCAGGAGAAACGGCATCCGCATCCGGTCCCACCCCCGGAAATCCGGGGGGCGCGTGCGGGATCTCCTGCATTTTCGACACGGGAGGGGCGGATGCGGGGCACGATGGAGGGGTGACGGAGCTGTCGATCGACCCGGACCTCGTGCAGTGGAGTGTGGAGCCGGCGGCCCGCCGCGGTCGCCCCCTCGTGATCCTGCTGCACGGCCGCGGTTCCGACGAGCGCGACCTGGCCGGCCTCGCCGAGCTGCTGCCCGCCGAGTTCGTGTACGCCTCGCTGCGTGCGCCGCACCCATTCGGTCCGGGCTTCGCGTGGTTCGACGACGCGGTCGAGGTGCCGGGCGACCCGCGCATGGCGTCCGCCGACGCGGCCGCGGATGCCGTGCTCGCCTGGCTGCACGGGCTCGGCTGGATGCCGCCCGCGGTCGGCGCGGCGGGCTTCTCGCAGGGCGGCGCGATCGCCACCCACCTGCTGCGGCAGGGGTACGGCCGCGTCGAGTTCGCGGTGAACATGTCGGGGTTCGTCGTCGGCGGCACGCACCCGGGCGACGACCGGCTCGTGCGCGAGCCCCCGCCCGTCTACTGGGGGCGCGGCGGGGTCGACCCGTTCTTCTCCCCCGAACTCATCGCGCGCGCGGAGGCGTGGCTGCCCTTCCACACCTCGCTCGAGTCGGCCGTCTACCCGGGCGTCGGGCACACCGTGCCGGACGCCATGCTGCGCGACGTGGTCGAGTTCCTGCGGGCGCGCGCGACGGACTAGCCGCGCCTCACGGTGTCTCGGACAGCCGCTCGCCCAACGCCCCGAGCCCCAGGGTGATCGCCTCGTAGATGAACCAGCCGACACCGATGAGCGCGAGCTGCGCGACGCACAGCACGATCTCGGTCCGCCCCTCGCCGAGCGCGCGCCACCGGGCCACGAGGTAGCCGACCGGCCCGAGCAGCATCCAGGCGAGCGCAGGCCGGCGCGGGAAGCCGCGGTCGTAGAGCTGCCGCCGGTCACGCCAGGCGAGGGCCAGCAGGACGCCGACGATGAGCCCGGCGAGGGTCGGCACGAGCAGCGAGGCGAGCGCGCTCGCGAGCCCCAGCAGGGCGATCGGCAGCAGCACGAAGACGATCCAGCCGGGAGACCAGGCGATCCAGGCGACGGCGCGGGTGGATGCGTCGGGTGGGCGGTGGATCTGCTCGCGCACGTGGATGCGGCGGGCGATCGGCCCCGGCACGGGCGGCGCCTCGCGGGTGAACTCGGTCCAGGCGACGCCATCCCACCAGCGCTCGCGCGCCGCATCCGCCGGGTCCGGATGCCATCCCTCGGCGGGGAGTGCGGCATCCGGTGACGACATGCGGGTCATGTTAGGGCGTGCGCGGCGTCATCGCCCCGCCACGCCCGTCTCGTAGGCGAGCACGACCGCCTGCACCCGGTCGCGCAGCCCCAGCTTGCCGAGCACGCGGGCGACGTGGGTCTTCACGGTGGCCTCCGAGAGCACGAAGCGCTCGGCGATCTCGGCGTTGCTGAGGCCCTCGCCGAGGGCCGCGAAGACCTCGTGCTCGCGCGGGGTGAGCGCGGCGAGCCGGTCGTCGGAGGCGGGGGCCCGGCCGGCGTCCGGCAGGCGTTCCGCGAACAGCTCGAGCATCCGGCGCGTGACGCGCGGGGCGATCGCCGCGTCGCCCGCGGCGACGGAGCGGATCGCGGCGACGAGCTCCGGCGGCCGCACGTCCTTCAGTAGGAAGCCGCTCGCCCCCGCCCGGAGGGCCGCGAAGGCGTACTCGTCGAGGTCGAAGGTGGTCAGGATGATGACGCGCGAGTCGGGCGCCTCCGCCACCACGCGGCGGGTCGCCTCGATGCCGTCGACGCCCGGCATCCGCACGTCCATGAGCACGACGTCGGGCTGCAGCGCCCGCACCATCGAGAGCGCGGCGGCGCCGTCGCCGGCCTCGCCGATCACCTCGATGCCGTCCTCGGCCGCGAGCACGAGGCGGAACCCCATGCGCAGCATCGACTGGTCGTCGACGATGAGCACCCGGATGCCGGTCACCGCGTCTCCCCCTCTGCCGTGCGCGTCCCGAGCGGCAGCACGGCGTGCACCTGCCAGCCGCGCTCGTGCGGGCCCGCATCCACGGTGCCGCCGTGGGATGCCGCCCGTTCGCGCATCCCGATGATGCCACGGCCGGTGCCGGATGCCGTGGGCCGCTCGGCCGTGAGCGGCTGCGCCTGGTTGGTGACGCGGACCTCGAAGCGCTCGCCCGCGGCGTCGCGGACGCGCGTCAGCTCGACGAGCACGAGCGGTGAGGCGGGTGCGTAGCGCAGCACGTTGGTGAGCGACTCCTGCACGATGCGCCAGATGGAGCGCCGCACCGCCACGGGCAGCTCGTCCTGCACGCCGGAGCGCACGATCCGCACGGCGAGGCCCGCCGCCCGGAACCGGGCGACGAGCTCGTCGAGCCCCACATCCGGCTCCGGCTCGAGCGGGGCGTCGGAGCCGGGTTCGCGCAGCACGCCGAGCACGCGGCGCATGTCGTCGAGCGCCGAGCGGCCCGTCTCGGTGAGGGCGTCGAGGGCGCGCGCGGCCCCCTCCGGGTCGCTCGCGGATGCCGCCCGGGCCCCGTCGGCGAGCGCCACCATGACGGTGAGCGAGTGCGCGACGACGTCGTGCAGCTCGCGCGCGATGCGGGTGCGCTCCTCGGCC
Organism: Protaetiibacter intestinalis; assembly: GCF_003627075.1. Taxonomy (NCBI): domain Bacteria; kingdom Bacillati; phylum Actinomycetota; class Actinomycetes; order Micrococcales; family Microbacteriaceae; genus Protaetiibacter; species Protaetiibacter intestinalis. The sequence goes on from NZ_CP032630.1 coordinate 926,878, forward strand.
ACCGCGAGCGCCTCGCTCTGCGCGCGGTCGTGGGCGAGGGCGTTGGCGCGCTGGATGAGGGAGTCGATGTGCTGCCGCCTGCCCCGCACGCTGATGCCGATCGCGATGGCGACGAGGGAGCCGATCGCGATGATCGCGATCGTCGCGATCGCGAGGCCCACCCGGTTCACGTCCGGGTCGGTGGCGGTGTCCCGCACGAGGAACGCGACGGCGGTGCCCGCGACGAGCATCGCGCCGAGCTCGACGAGCCAGGTGACGGCGGGCGGGCGCGCGGCCGCGACCGCGTACATGCCGAGGGCGATGGCGAGCTCGAACCCGCCCGTCTCGCCGGTGAGCGCGAGGCACGCGACGAGCAGCACGACGAGCGCCGCCACGGTGAGCACCGGCTCCCGGCGGCGACGCAGCAGCACGAGGCCGCCGCCGAAGGCGAACGCGACGAGGATCCAGCCGCGTCCCGGATCGGGCACCGGATCGCCCACATAGCCGAGCACGAGCGCCGCGAACAGCGACGGCACCGTGAACCACAGCGCGACGAAGACATCGGTGAAGACCGGATGCTGCACGAAGAAGCGGCGCACCGCCCCCAGCCGGCGGGCGTCGAGCTCGGTGAACGGACCGTCGGCGGTGGCGGCGGATGCCGGCCGCAACCAGCCGCGCAGCCGGGCGAGCACGCGCGACGGCGGCGCCGCATCCCCCGAGGGATCCGGCGCCGCCTGTGCGCGTGGCTCGTCGATCAGTCGTCCCGCCTCGAGAACACGAACGTTCCGGCCGCCAGCAGTGCCGCGGTGTAGCCGCCGAAGACGGCGAAGCCGGTCCACGGCTCGAGGCCGCCCATGCCGATGACGTCACCCGAGACGACCGCCGAGCCGGCGGGCGCGGGCAGGTACTGGTAGACGTCCCACAGCCACTCGGCGCCCGTGGTCGCGGAGATGATCTGCACGACGATCGGCAGGATGAACAGCACCCCGACGAGGGCCGTGATGGCGGCCGCGGTGTGCTTCACGAGCAGACCGATGCCGAACGCGAACCAGCCCGAGAGGGTGAGGTAGAGCACGACCCCGACGAGGGCGCGGAGGTCGTCGGCGCCGAACGTCGTCTCCACGCCGCCCGCGTTCAGGATCGGCAGCGCGACCGCGGCCGAGACGCCGAGCGCGACGAGCGAGACGGCGAACGAGCTCAGCAGCACGACGATCGCCTTGCCGGCGACCACGAGCATCCGCCGAGGCTCGGCCGCGAGGGTGGAGCGGATGCCGCCCGTCGCGTACTCGCCGGTGATGACGAGTGTGCCGAGCACGCCGATGACGAGCTGCGCGATCGGGTAGCCGACCACGAGCACGGCGGCGCCCGCCGGGGCCTCGTCGGGGATGACGGTGATCGCCCACGCGAAGAGCGCGGCGAACGCCGCCATCACGAGGACCGTGGCGGCCGCGATCCACACCGTGGAGCGGAGGCTGCGCAGCTTGATCCACTCGGAGCGGATGCCGCGGGCGAGGGTGGGCCGGATGCCGGACCCGAACCGGGTGGCGGTCGTGGCGCTCATCGGGCCACCTCCACGGGGACGCTCGTGCGGTACTCGACGGAGTCGTCGGTGAGGGCCATGTACGCGTCCTCCAGCGAGGTGGTGAGCGGGGTGAGCTCGAGCAGGACGATACCGGCTGCGGCGGCCGCACCGGCGATGTCGGCCACGTCGAGCTCGCGGATCTCGAGCACGCCGGGCTCGTCGGAGGCGACGGTCGCCCCGCTGCGGGCGAGCAGCTCGGCGAGTTCGGAGGCGCGCTCGGTGCGCACGCGCACCGCCGGGCTCCCGGCGCCGGCCACGAGCTCGGCGACGGGGGCGTCGGCGAGGATGCGGCCGCGGCCGATCACGATGACGTGGTCGGCGGTGAGCGCCACCTCGCTCATGAGGTGGCTCGAGAGGAACACGGTGCGCCCCTGCGAGGCGAGGAACCGGGCGAAGGTGCGCACCCAGCGCACGCCCTCCGGGTCGAGGCCGTTGACCGGCTCGTCGAAGATCAGGATCTGCGGGTCGCCGATGAGGGCGGCCGCGATGCCGAGCCGCTGTCCCATGCCGAGCGAGAAGCCCTTGACGCGCTTGCCGGCCACGGCATCCAGCCCGGTCTGCTCGATGACCTCGTGCACCCGCTGCTTCGGGATGCCGTGGCTCGCGGCGAGCGAGAGCAGGTGGTGGTAGGCGGTGCGGCCGGTGTGCACGGCCTTCGCGTCGAGCAGGGCGCCGACCGTGGTGAGGGGGGAGCGCAGTTCGGCGTAGCGCTGGCCGGCGACGGTGACGCTGCCCGCGGTGGGGCGGGTGAGGCCGACGATCATGCGCATGGTGGTGGACTTGCCGGCGCCGTTCGGGCCGAGGAAGCCGGTGACGGTGCCCGGCTGCACGGTGAAGCTGACGTCGTCGACGGCGATCCGGTCGCCGTATCGCTTGGTGAGGCCGCGTGCCTCGATCATGGTGCCCTCCTTCGTGGGGTGTGCTTCGACGCTACGAAGGGGGTGCGGCGCGGCTCGGCCCCCGCCCGGGGTATCTCGCGCGGGCCGCATACCTCCCGGGGATGACCCCGAAGTCCCCGAAAGCACGTACTTTTGGGCCGATTCGGGCCCCCTGGAGCCCAAAAGTGCGTACTTTCGCGGAGGTCGGGGGCGGGGACGAAGATGGGGGGATGGATGGGGCCCTCGAGCGGTTCTCGCCGGCGACGCGGGAGTGGTTCGACGGCGCGTTCCCGCAGCCGACCGCCGCGCAGGCGGGGGCGTGGGAGGCGATCTCGTCGGGGCGGCACGCGCTCGTGGTGGCGCCGACGGGCTCCGGCAAGACGCTCTCGGCGTTCCTCTGGTCGCTCGACCGGCTGCTGACGGCGGAACCCGCCGACCCGCGACGGCGGACCCGGGTGCTCTACATCTCGCCACTGAAGGCGCTCGGCGTCGACGTGGAACGCAACCTCCGCTCGCCGCTCGTCGGCATCACCCAGACGGCGAAACGGCTCGGGATGCCGGCCCCCGCGATCACGGTCGGGGTGCGTTCCGGCGACACCCCCGCCGCCGACCGCCGGCTGCTGCAGCGCGAGCCCCCCGACATCCTGATCACGACGCCCGAATCGCTCTACCTCATGCTGACGAGCGCGGCCCGCTCGACCCTCGCCGGGGTCGAGACGGTCATCGTCGACGAGATCCACGCGGTCGCCGCCACCAAGCGCGGGGCGCACCTCGCGGTGTCGCTCGAGCGCCTCGACGCGCTGCTGCCGAAGCCCGCGCAGCGCATCGGGCTGTCGGCGACCGTGCGGCCGCTCGAGGAGGTGGCGCGGTTCCTCGGCGGGCGCGAGCGGGTCGAGATCGTGGCGCCGCCCATCCAGAAGACCTTCGAGCTGCGGGTCGTGGTGCCCGTCGAGGACATGACCGAGCTGGGGGCGAGGGCCACGGATGCGGAGCTCGGCGAGGACGAGAAGGCCCTGGCATCCGGCGGCTCGATCTGGCCGCACGTCGACCGGGCGATCGTCGACGAGGTGCTGCGGCATCGCTCGACGATCGTGTTCGCGAACTCGCGGCGGCTCGCGGAGCGCCTGACGGCGTCGATGAACGAGCTGTACGCGGAAGAACTCGCGGGCGAGCCGGGTTTCGATACGCCCGCCACGCGGGCTGCTCAACCGGCGGCGGGGGCGCGCGTTCCCGCCGCCATGATGGGCGCATCCGGCCAGACCTCGGGCGCCGGGCCGATCTTGGCGCGCGCCCACCACGGCTCCGTCAGCAAGGAGCAGCGCGCCCAGATCGAGGACGACCTCAAGTCGGGCCGCCTGCGCTGCGTCGTCGCGACGAGCTCGCTCGAACTCGGCATCGACATGGGCGCCGTCGACCTCGTGATCCAGGTCGAGTCGCCGCCGTCCGTGGCCTCCGGCCTGCAACGCGTGGGTCGCGCGGGGCACCAGGTGGGCGAGATCTCGAAGGGCGTGCTGTTCCCCAAGCACCGCGCCGACCTGCTGCACACGGCGATCGCGACCGAGCGGATGCGCGAGGGGCTCATCGAGGCGATCGCCGTACCGCAGAACCCGCTCGACATCCTCGCCCAGCAGACGGTGGCGGCCGTCGCGCTCGACACGGTCGAGGTGGAGGAGTGGTTCGAGACGGTGCGCCGCGCGGCGCCGTTCGCGACCCTGCCGCGCAGCGCCTACGAGGCGACCCTCGACCTGCTGGCGGGGCGGTACCCCTCCGACGAGTTCGCCGAGCTGCGGCCGCGCATCGTGTGGGACCGCGTGGCCGGCACGATCACGGGACGCCCGGGCGCGCAGCGGCTCGCGGTCACGAGCGGCGGCACGATCCCCGACCGCGGCATGTTCGGCGTGTTCATCGTGGGCGGGGATGAGGGCGCCCGCCGGGTGGGCGAGCTCGACGAGGAGATGGTCTACGAGTCGCGCGTCGGAGACGTGTTCGCGCTCGGGGCGACCAGCTGGCGCATCGAGGAGATCACCTCGGACCGCGTGCTCGTCTCCCCCGCGTTCGGCCAGCCGGGGCGCGTGCCGTTCTGGAAGGGTGACGGCCTCGGGCGACCGGCCGAGCTGGGGCGCGCGATCGGCGCCTTCCAGGCGGAGCTGGCATCCGGCACCGTGAGCGCCGAACGGCTGGAGGCCGACGGGCTGGATGCGCGCGCCGCCCGCAACCTGCTCGCGTTCGTCGCCGAGCAGAAGGCGGCCGCCGGGGTCGTGCCGAGCGACGCAACCCTGCTCGTGGAGCGTTTCCGCGACGAGCTCGGCGACTGGCGGCTCGTGCTGCACTCCCCCTACGGCACCCCCGTGCACGCGCCGTGGGCGCTCGCCGTGGCGGCCCGCATCCGGGAACGCCTCGGCGTCGACGGCTCGGCGATGGCGGGCGACGACGGCATCGTGGTGCGGCTGCCCGAGACGGATGCCGACCCGCCGGGCGCGGAGCTGTTCGCCTTCGAGCCGGGCGAGCTGGAGACCGTGGTGACGGAGGAGGTGGGCGGTTCGGCGCTGTTCGCGTCCCGGTTCCGGGAGTCGGCGGCACGCGCCCTGCTGCTGCCGCGGCGCAACCCCGGGCGGCGTTCGCCGCTCTGGCAGCAGCGGCAGCGGTCGGCGCAGCTGCTCGAGGTGGCGCGCAAGTATCCGAGCTTCCCGATCATCCTCGAGACGGTGCGCGAGGTGCTGCAGGACGTCTACGACCTGCCGTCGCTGCGCGAGCTCGCCACCGCGATCGCGAACCGTCGCGTGCGGCTCGTCGAGGTGGAGACGGATGCGCCCTCGCCCTTCGCGCGCACCCTGCTGTTCGGGTATGTGGCGGCGTTCCTCTACGAGGGCGACTCCCCGCTCGCGGAACGCCGTGCGGCGGCGCTCTCGCTCGACCCGGCGCTGCTGGCCGAGCTGCTGGGTCGCGCGGAGCTGCGCGAGCTGCTCGACCCCGAGGTGATCGCGCAGACCGAGCGCGAGCTGCAGCGGCTCGACCCGGAGCGGCACGCACGCGACGCCGAGGGCCTCGTCGACCTGCTGCGGGTGCTGGGTCCGCTCTCGGTGGACGAGCTCGCCGCGCGCTCCGCCCCCCAGGAGGTCGAGGAACTGCTGACCGAGCTCGCGCGGGCGAACCGGGTGCTGCGCATGCAGATCGCCGGTGTCGAGCGGTGGGCGGTCGTCGAGGATGCCGCGCGCCTGCGCGACGCGCTCGGCGTGCCGCTGCCGATCGGGGTGCCGAGCGCGTTCCTCGAGCCGGTCGCCGACCCGGTCGGCGACCTCGTCAGCCGCTACCTGCGCACGCACGCCCCCTTCACGGCGGCGGATGCGGCATCCCGGCTCGGTCTCGGCGTCGCCGTGGTCACGGATGCGCTGCGCCGGCTCGCCGCCGACCGGCGCGCGGTCGAGGGCGAGTTCCGCCCCGGCGCCACCGGCACCGAGTGGGTCGACCCCGAGGTGCTGCGGAGGCTGCGGGCCCGCTCGCTCGCCGCGCTGCGGGCCGAGGTGGAGCCCGTGCCGCAGGCGGCGCTCGGGCGGTTCCTGCCCGACTGGCAGCACACCGGCGGTGGCCTCCGCGGCCTCGACGGCCTCGTCTCGGCGATCGACCAGCTCGCGGGTCTGCCGCTGCCCGCCACCAGCTGGGAGAGCCTCGTGCTGCCGAGCCGCGTGCGCGACTACACGCCGGCCATGCTCGACGAGCTGATGGCATCCGGCGAGGTCGTGTGGGCGGGCCGCGGCGAGCTGCCGGGCGGCGACGGCTGGGTGAGCCTGCACCTGGCGGATGCCGCCGGGCTGACCCTGCCCGCACCGCTCGCGCTCGAGCCGGATCCGCTGCGCGAGCGCCTGCTCACGGCGCTCGACGGAGGGGGCGGCTACTTCTTCCGGCAGCTCGCGGCGGCCGCCGCGGGCGACGATTCACCCACCGACACCGAGCTCGCCCGCGCCCTGTGGGACCTCGTCTGGGCCGGGCGCGTCACGGGCGACACCTTCGCGGGGCTGCGGGCACGGCTCGGCGCCACCACGACGCGCACCCGGGCGACCCCGCGCGGGCGGGCGCACCGGGCCCGGGCGCGGGTGTCGGCGTCGCTCGCCGCCTCCGCGCCGCCGACCGTCGCCGGCCGCTGGAGCCTGCTGCCGCATCCGGATGCCGTGCCCACCGCCCGCGCGACGGCGCTCGTCGAGCAGCTGCTGGAGCGGTACGGCGTCGTCACCCGCGGCGCCGTGCAGGCTGAGGGGGTGGAGGGCGGCTTCGCGCTCGTCTACAAGGTGCTGTCGAGCCTCGAGGAGACCGGACGCGTGCGCCGCGGCTACTTCGTGGAGGGGCTCGGGGCGGCCCAGTTCGCGACCCCCGCGACGGTCGACCGGCTGCGCTCGTTCCACAGCGACCGGGATGCGGATGCGCCGCCCGTCGCGGTGACGCTCGGTGCCACCGACCCGGCGAACCCGTACGGGGCCGCGCTCGGCTGGCCCGAACCGCCCGCCGGGCACCGGCCGGGCCGCAAGGCGGGCGCGCTCGTCGTGCTCGTCGACGGGGCGCTCGGGCTCTACGTCGAGAAGGGCGGTAAGACGGTGCTGAGCTTCCTCGACGCGGATGCCGAGGAGGCCCGCGAGGCTGCCGCGGCATCCCTCGCCACCACGGTGCGGGCCGCGGGCGGGCGGCTGCGCGTGGAGAGGATCGACGGCGAGTTCGCCGTCGGCACCCCGCTCGGCGACGCCCTGCAGCGCGCGGGCTTCGCCCCCACCCCGCAGGGCCTGCGGCTGCGGTAGGCGTGTCGGGGGGCGCCCCCTCCGCGGGTTGAGTAGCCCGCGCAGCCCCCCTCCCGCGGGGTGAACAGCCCGCGCAACACCCCCTCTGCGGGTTGAGTAGCCCGCGCAGCGGGCGTATCGAAACCCGTGCAGACGTGGACCAGTGGGGCCTCACCGAGCGAAGGCGCCCCATCGAGGGGCGCCTTCGCTGGTTTCGATACACCGCGCTTCGCGCGGCACTCAACCAGCGGGAGGGCGCGCCGCGGCTCACCGCGAAACACAGCGCGGCCGCGGGCCGCACCTCACGCCAGCACACCCCTCCACTCCGGGGTAGCGTGCGAGGGTGCCCGAGGGTGACACCGTCTACCGCACGGCGCGGCAGCAGCACGAGGCGCTCGCGGGGCGCGTGCTGACCGCGTCGGACTTCCGGGTGCCCGCCTTCGCGACCCTCGACCTGGCGGGAGAGACGGTGCACGAGGTGGTGTCGCGCGGCAAGCACCTGCTGCACCGCATCGGCGCGTTCACGGTGCACTCGCACCTGAAGATGGAGGGCGCGTGGCGGCTGTTCCGCGGCGGCGAGCGCTGGACGCTGCCCGCGTTCCAGGCGCGCGCCGTGCTCGAGGTGCCGGGGGTGCAGTCGGTCGGCTTCCAGCTCGGCACCCTCGAGGTGCTGCCGACGGCCGAGGAGGAGCGCGTGGTGGGGCACCTCGGACCCGACCTGCTCGGAGCCGACTGGGATGCCGCGGAGGCGGCGCGGCGCCTGGCATCCGATCCCGGCATCCCCGTCTTCGTGGCGCTGCTCGACCAGCGCAAGCTCGCCGGGGTCGGCAACGTCTACGCGAACGAGCTGTGCTACGTGCGCGGGCTGCTGCCGACCCGCCCGATGGGCGAGGTGGAGGATGTGCCGGCCCTCGTCTCGCTCGCGCATCGCATGCTCGTGGCGAACCGCGGCCGATGGACCCGCTCCACCACGGGCGACCTGCGCCCGGACCGCCGCAGCTGGGTCTACGGCCGCACCGGCCGGGCGTGCCTGCGCTGCGGCACGACGCTCGAGGGCGGCGAGCTCGGCGGCGTCGAGGGGCAGGAACGGGTGGTCACCTGGTGCCCGCGATGCCAGCGCTGAGCGACGCCGTCACATCCAGAGGTGGATGAAAATGGTGCCCTCGTCGGGGATGTGGAGCTCCAGCACGACACCGTCGGGTCGCGCCAGGTCCGCGAGGGCGAAGGTGCCCTCGACGTCCACGGCCGGTGCGTAGATGTACGTGCCGATGTCGTCGGCGCAGTCGTCCGGGGGTCGGCCGTTGAACCGCCAGACCTGCAGCTGGAAGTGGTACCTGGTCTCCGAGCCGAGCCCCACCTCGGCCGTCCCCTCGTCGAACGGGAGCCCATCGCCCGTGCACTCCCCGCCACGGAGGTTGACGAGCTCGGTGTCGGTGCCGCCGAGCCAGAGCTCGAAGGTCTGCAGGCGCGCGTTCGGCCAGACGCTGCCGTCGACCCGGTAGCGGATGTCGCGCTCGAGCGTCGCGGCGCGGACGAGGCTGTTGGGCCCCCACCACGCGCGCGAGTCGAACAACCCCCACACGACCGAATGCCCGGCGGCGTCGGTGAGCTCGACCTGGCTGCGTGCATACAGACCCATGCACACGTCGTAGATCCGCACGGGCGTGTGCCCCGCCTCCGCGTGGCCGCGGACCTCCATGAGCCCGGTGCCGCTGCAGTTCGGGAAGCCCACGCCGAGCTCCTCGCTGATGAGCACCACATAGTCCACGGGGCGGTCGACCATGAGATCCAGTGTCATCGTGACCGTGCCGCTCAGGTTCGGCGCGCTCGAGGTCCAGACGCTGTCGATGTCGAGTTGGGGCAGCTCGGGAACGACGTACGCGGGTGACTCGTCGACCGCGGTCGTGAACTCCCAGTCGCTGCGGCCGTTGCCGCCGCCGAGCGTCCAGCTCTCGCGCAGGTCGATCGTCACCCCGGCGAGCTGCATACGGTACACGCGGTCCTCCGGGATGGGGCACGCGCCGCGGCAGTCCCCGTCGACGGCCGGCAGCAACCGGGCATCCTCGGAGTAGCCGGTCGGGAGGGTGACCCGGCCGCGCACCACGAGGTCGCCCGAGAAGCCGAGATCCCACATCCGGTCGCCCTCGACGTGCACGCCGCTGCCGTCGAGGAAGCTCGCCGTGCACAGCACGCGCGGCGTGGTGATGGGGTCGTCGGCCGACCACTCGGCGGAGTGGCACGAGGCGCCCTCCGCCGTCGCGACCTCGAGACGGACGGACTCGACGTCGAGACCGGACCCGTCGTGCCAGTCCGCGATCTCGAGGCTCGGCACGAGCCGGTCGGGGCTCTGCGCCACGATCGTGGAGGTGTAGATCGGCTGCGTGCGTTCCCACGACGCGGAGTCGTCGGATGCGTCGAACCAGCGGGCGCACACGACGAGCGTCGCGCCCGGGCTCACCCGGAAGGTCGCGGCGTGCTGCTCGTGGTACTCCGGCAGCACGTTGAGCTCGAGCAGCCGGTCGGGGTCGACCGAGCTCTCGGCCCGGGCCGCCGGGGAGAGCGCGGTGCCGGCATCGCACGACGGCGGGGCGTCCGCGTCGACCTCGAACGCGCGGATGTCGAGCGACTGGTCCTGGGTGCGCAGTGCCGTGGCGAGGAGCAGGTTCTCGCCGACGGGCGTGAGCCTGAGGCTCGGCCGGGTGGGTGCGCCCGCGGTGTTGAACGAGATCGGGTACGGCACCATCTCGGCGCCTGCGTCCGAGGTGCCGGTGAGCTGCGCCGTGTAGACGGTGTCGGGCTGCAGCTCGGGGATCGTGAAGCAGAACGCGTTGACGGGGGTGGTCGCGTCGTCGGCCCCGGCCGCGATCGCCGCCTGGTACGCGGCGCGCTGGTCGTCGGGGGTGGAGAGCTCGACCACGCGCGGCGCGACCGAGCCGTCGACCGGCTGGTAGCGCAACTGGAAGCGTGCGGGCGCGTTGGCGACCACGCCGAAGGGCGTCTCCCCCTCGGGCGGGTCGACCACCTCGGGCGAACAGCCGGTGAGCCTGCTGCCGTTGACCCCGCTCGGCGGGAACGCGGTGACCGTGCCCCAGAGGTACTCCCGCACGAGCGGCAGCACGGTGCTGCGGAGCCCCTCGGGGCAGTCGGTCGCCGGCTCGCCGTCGCGCGGCGCGCACGCGTCGTCGGTGCCGCCGCCGGTGCCGCCGTCGTCCGATCCGCCGATGACCGTCAGCTCGTAGGCGGGGTCGGGCGAGGCGGCCAGCGTGTCGACGAGCTCCGCCACGGAGGGGTCGAGCCGGGCGGATGCGTCGACGGGGCCCGCCGGCACCCGCACGGTGCGCGTGGCATCCGGGGTCTCGTCGTCCTCGTCGGGGGTCTGCTCGTCGGCGGCGGGGATCGGCTCGTCGCCGATCACGATGGGCTCGGCCACCACGACCGACTCGGTGCCGGTCGCGACCGTGACGGTCTCGGGAGCGGCGAACAGCGTGCCGAGGTACAGGGCGCCGGCGCCGAGGGCGAGCGCGGAGGTGGCGGCGACGACGGGGCGGATCCAGCGGGGGGTCATGGTCGTCACCCGAAGTACTGCCAGTCGACGGCGACGGACGCGGGGGCGCTGGCGTTGCCCGCCGCGTCGTACGCCCTTGCCGTGAAGGTGAGGTCGTTCGGGGTGGGGCTGTTGCTCGAGAAGGTGTAGGTCCAGTTGGCGCCGGGCTTGGTCATCGAGGCGCTCCCGGAGACCCCGCCCGTCCAGCTGAGCTCGACGTGTGTCACGCCGACCGCGTCGCTCGCGGCGACCGTGATGGTGGTCGGGTCGTCGTTGACGATGAGAGTAGGACTCGCCGAGATCGCCGAGATGACGGGTGCGGTCGTGTCGGGCGCCGGCTGCGGGTTCGGCTGCGGCGCGGGCTTCGGCCCCGGCGCGGGCTCCTCGCTCGGCGCGGGGCTCGGCGCGGGTTCGGGCGTCTCGGCCTGCACCGTGACGGTCGGGCAGGCGGCACCCACCGGCAGGCCGGCGATGCCCGCGGGATCGTCGGCGACGACCGCGGAGGCGGGCAGCCAGATCACCTGGCTCAGCGCATCCGGATCCCGAACGCCGAGGGAGGCGCCGTCCTCGCTGCGCTCGACCGTGAGCACGCGCGAGTCGGCAGGCAGGCTGCGCACGACGGGGCCGCCCGGGCACGAGGCGGCGTCGACCGACTCCGCGAGCAGCGAGTTCGCCCCGACCACGGAGACCTCGTGGACCGGATGCGCGACCACACCGGAGACGCCGACCGCGCCGCCCACGAGCCCCGCGACGACGACCACACCGATCCACGGGATCCAGCCGGCACCACCGCCGCCGCTCCATCCGGGTGCGGTGGACGAGGTCGCCGGGGCGCCGGTGTCGCCGGCCGCCACCCGCGAACGGATGGCGTCGGCGACACCGGCGGAGTCGCGCTCCGGCGTGGTGGTGTCGGCGATCCGGGTGATCGAATCGCGCAGCAGCTCGTCGAGCTCAGCCATCGTGCTCCTCCTCTCCCCGGTTCCGTCCCAATCGCGTGGCGAGCGCCTTGCGCGCCCGATGCAACTGGGTCTTGACGGTGCCCGTGCTCACGCCGAGGCCCTCGGCGATCTGCTCGACCGACTGGTCGAGCAGATAGTGCAGCACGCACACCTGCTTCTGCTGTTCGGGCAGCGACACGAGCGCCGCCTTCACGTCGACGTCGAGCCCGGCGAACTCCGCGTCGAGCGACTCGTCGTCGGTGCCGACCTTCGCGTAGGCACGCGACTCGGCGGCGCGGGAGCGCCGCAGGTCGCGGGCGCGGTTGGCGGCGACGACGGTGATCCAGGCGGCCAGGTTCTGCACGGGACGGGCGGGAGGCTTCGCGAGGAAGCCGACGAGCGCGTCCTGCACGGCATCCGCGGCATCCTGCCGGTTGCCCGTGATGAGCCCGACGGCGGCGACCACCTTCGGGTATTCGCCCGCGACGAAGGCGTCCAGATCCACCTGGGTTCCTTCTGCCACGGCTGTGCTCACATCTCTACGACGTGCGAGGGGCGCCTCGGGTTGACACGGGTACCGAATCGACTCCGATCCTGGCGTGCCCGGGCCGTGCGGGGAAGAGGGAAACTCAGTCTTCGCGCGGCGGATGCGGGCGGCGCGCCCAGTACGACGCGGCCAGGAACAGCACCCCGGCGAGCACGAGCACCCCCACCGCGATCGCGAGCGGGCCGGCCGTCATGCCCACCTGCATGACCCAGTAGTCCGCCTGGGTCTGGAACGACTCGAGGTTCTGCATCATCGCGTAGTTCTCCTGCAGCAGCCACACGCCGCCCGCGACGATGAGGGCGCCCAGCACGGTGAGCACGATGACGAAGGGGTTGGTCCACGGCGGGCGCAGCGGGGCGGGCTGCACGGTGACGGATGCGGCGGGGGCCGCCTGGGGCTCCTCCGCGGGGGCGGCGGGCGGCAGGCCGATCGCGACGGGCGGCTCGGCGGGGGCTGCGGGCTGGTGCTCGACGGGCCGCTGCAGCGCGCTCGCGACGTACGGTGCGGAGCGGCGCGCGGCCGCCTGGGCGCGCGAGCCGGTGGCCACGGCGCCGTCGAAGCCGCGCTGGAACGCGGGGTCGTACCTCGGGTCGATCGCGGGCTGCTCTGCCATGCGTCGAGCATAGGCGGCGCGGGCATCCGCGGGGCGGGCGGGTGGGGCGTCGGTTCCGTCGCCCGCGCGCGCGTCGCCGCGACCGCACCCGACGCCTCAGAATGGGGAGGTGAGCCAGGTGCCCGCGTCGACCCGGCGACGCACGATCGTCGGAGCGTCGACGCAGCTCGGCACCGAGGTGTCGATCAACCTCGGGTCCGCGCTCGCCGGCGTCGCCATCCCCTCGGTCGGTTCGCCCATCGTCGTGGCGGCGCGGCAGCTCGTCATGGTGGTCGTGCTGCTGCCGTTCTACCGGCCGCGGCGCGCCCTGCTCACCTGGCGGCGGCTGTGGCCCGCGGTCGCGCTCGGGGTGTCGCTCGCCGTCATGAACCTCTCCTTCTACGAGGCCGTGCACCGGCTGGGGCTCGGCATCGCTGCGACCGTCGAGTTCCTGGGGCCGCTGCTGCTCGCGCTCGCCACCTCGCGTCGGGTGCTGGATGTCGTGTGCGTCTTCGTCGCGGGCGCGGGCGTCGTGCTGCTGACCGGGCTGGAGGGCACCGTCGACGGCTGGGGCATCGCGCTCGCGCTCGTCGCGGCGGCGTCGTGGGCCGCCTACATCCTGCTGACCCGGCGCGTGGCGCTCGGGCTGCCCGGGCTCGAGGGGCTCACCGTCGGCAGCGTCGTGAGCCTCGCGCTCATCCTGCCGCTCGCGGTGCTCGGCCTCGCATCCGCCACGTTCTCGTGGCCCGTGGTCGGGCTGCTGCTCGCGGTGGGCCTGCTGTCGTCGGCGATCCCCTACGCGCTCGACACCTTCATCCTGCGGCGGATCACGGCGCGGCTGTACGCGATCATCACCTCGTTCGGGCCGGTCGTCGCGGCCGTGTTCGGCTGGCTCGTGCTGCACGAGCGGCTCGGCTGGGTGCAGCTGCTCGCGATCGTGCTCGTGTGCGTCGCGGCCGGCACCGCGATCGCGACCCAGCGCCCGGCGCCCGCATCCGAGCTCGAGCGCACCGCCGAGAGCCTCACCTGAGCGATCCTGGCGCGGTTTCGGCCGGATGGCACCTGCGCGACCGCGCCATCCGGTCGAAACCGCGCCACGGCTAGCGGATGAGGGCGGCGACCTCGGCGCAGTCGGCGAGGAAGCGCGCGAGGTCGGTCTCGTCGTCGAGCGGCTGCAGCAGCAGGGACGAGGCACCCGCGTCGACCCAGGCGCGCAGCTGCTCGGCCACCTCGGCGGGCGAACCCGCGACCCCCGCGGCACGCTCGCCCTCGTACCCCCACGCGGCGAGCTCGGCGGCGAGCCGGGCCTCCGCATCCGCCCCGAACGCGGTCATGACGAACGACGCGAGCGGCTGGATGCCACCCCGGCCGGCCGCCTCGCGGCCCTGCGCGACGAGTGCGGCGGCGGCGAGCACCGCCTCGGGGGGCGTGCCGGTGGTGAGGATCGTGCCGTCGGCCACCTCGCCCGTGAGCAGCAGTGTTCTCGGACCCTCGCCCGCCGCCCACACGGGCAGAGCGGACGCGGGCGGCCAGTTCAGCTGCACCCCGTCGAGGGTCACGTAGCGGCCGGCGACATCGAGCCTCTCGCCCGCGAGCAGGGCCTTCAGGGCCGGCACGTACTCGCGCATGAGGGTGAGCGGGGATGCCGGGCGCGCGCCCACCTGCCCCATCCAGTCCTGCACGCCGTGGCCGACGCCGAGCCGCAGCCGGCCCGGGAACAGCCGCTCGATCGTGGCGGCCTCCATCGCGAGCAGCGCCACGTTGCGGAACGGCATCGGCAGCACCCCGATGCCGATGCGGATGCGCTCGGTCGCGGCGAGCGCGGCGACGGCGGCGGCGATGCCCGACTCGCGGAAGCAGTCCTCGAACAGCAGCACCTCATCCAGCCCCAGCCGCTCCGCCTCGACGACGAAGTCGCGCAGGGCCTCGGGGGGACGGGTGGGGGTGAAGATGACGCCGACACTGGTGCTCATGCACCCATCGTGGCAGGGGCGGCCGACGCGGTCACCCGAGGGCGCGGATCTGATCACGCAGAGTGGCCATCTTCGCGTCGAGCGCGCGGGCCGCATCCGCCGCCTCGGTGAGCTCGGCGACGAGCGAGGCCGGCACCTCGCGGTCGTACTTGTAGTAGATCTTGTGCTCGAGGCTCGCCCAGAAGTCCATCGCGATGGTGCGCAGCTGGATCTCGACCGGCACGAGCTCGGTGCGGTCGGAGAGGAACACCGGCACCGTCACGATGAGGTGCAGGCTCTGGTAGCCGTTGGCCTTCGGGTTCGCGATGTAGTCCTTGATCTCGAGCACCTCGAGGTCGGCCTGCGCCATGAGCATGTCGGCCACCCAGTACGCGTCGGCCACGAAGGCGCACGTGATGCGCACCCCGGCGATGTCGCGGATGCGGGCGCGCACGGCGTCGACGTCGGGCGTGGTGCCGGTGCGCTGCACCTTCTCGATGATCGAGTCCATCGACTTGAGCCGCGTGCGCACGTGCTCGATGGGGCTGTAGTCGTGGGTGTGCTCGAACTCCTCCTGGAGGATGCCGATCTTGGTCGTGAGCTCGTCGATCGCGAACTTGTAGGAGAGGTGGAACTGCGCCACCCGCTTCTGCAGGTTCTTGATCACCTGCAGCGGCACCTGGCCGTCGGCGGTGGCGGCGGTGCCGTCGTAGCCGGTCATCGACTGGAACAGTCCGCGGTACACGGCGAGGTCGGATGCGGTGGGGACGGTGGGGACGGTGGCGGGGGCGTTCGCGGTGGCGGCGTCGGTCACCCGTCCGACGCTAGCCACGCATCCTGGGCTCCGCTGAACCCCACCTGAACCCCCGCTGAACGAGGCTGTTCTGTCAAACGCTGCAGCGTTCGGCCTCAGGCGGCAGGAACTCCTGGCGCGGCAGGCGAAAAAGTGGCGCTCGTGTCGCGGGCGATCCACTCGACGAGGGGCAGCATCCGGTCGGTGAGCTCGCGGCCGCGCTCGGTGAGCGAGTACTCGACGTGGGGCGGGATGGTGGGGTGCGCGTCGCGCAGCACGAACCCGTCGGCCTCGAGGATGCGCAGGGTCTGGGCGAGCATCTTCTCGCTGATGCCGTCGACGGCCCGGCGCAGCTCGCCCCAGCGATGGGTGCCGTCGCTCAGGGCCAGCAGCACGAGCACGCCCCACTTGCTGGTGACGTGGTCGAGTACGACGCGCGTGGGGCATCCGTCGGTGAGCAGGGTGTCATCGAACCCGGGAAGCTGCCGCAGTTCCCTCAAACTCACCGTCATGCCAGTAGCTTACCAAAAAGTGGGTACTGCGGATCGGGAAGTACCATGGGGCGTCCGCTGTTCGTTGGGGAGGATGACACGCCGCGCGGAGGCACCCACCCGGGCCGTTGTCGGCGCGTCGTCCTCCCCAACGAAGCCACGAAAGGAACACCATGACCATCCTCGTCACCGGAGCATCCGGGCACCTCGGCCGCCTCACCGTGGAGGCGCTGCTCGCCCGCGGCGTCGCCGCATCCGACATCCGCGCCGGCGCGCGCGACGTCGCGAAGGTCGCCGACCTCGCCGCGAAGGGCGTGCAGACCGTGCACCTCGACTACACGGATGCCGCCTCCGTCGCGGATGCCGTGGCCGGCGTCGAGAAGGTGCTGCTCGTTTCGGGGTCGGAGCTGGGGCAGCGCGTCGCGCAGCACATGGCCGTCGTCGACGCGGCCGCCGCCGCGGGCGTCGCCCAGCTCGTCTACACGAGCGCACCGCACGCGACCACCTCGGCGCTCATCCTGGCGCCCGAGCACAAGGCCACCGAGGAGGCGATCGCCGCATCCGGTGTTCCGGCGACCATCCTGCGCAACAACTGGTACCACGAGAACTACCTGAGCACGGTGCAGCAGGCGGCCGCGACGGGCGTCGTCGCGTCGAGCACGGGTGCGGGCCGGGTCGCGAGCGCGTCGCGCGCCGACTTCGCCGAGGCGGCCGCCGCCGTGCTGACGGGCGAGGGGCACCTCGGCAAGGTGTACGAGCTCGGCGGCGACATCGCGTGGGACTTCGCGGAGCTGACCGTGACGATCGGCGAGGTGCTCGGCCGCGAGATCGCCTACGTCGCGCAGACCCCCGAGGAGCAGACCGCCGCGCTCACCGCGGCGGGACTCGACGCGGGACTCGTGGGCTTCCTCGTGGGGCTCGACGCGAACATCCGCGACGGCCTGCTCGCCGAGGTGACCGGCGACCTCTCGCGCCTCATCGGCCGCCCCACGACCCCGATCGCCGACACCCTGCGCGCGGGCTCGGCGGCCTGACCCGTGCGCGCCGCGGGGTGAGGCCCCCGCCCGCTTTCCGCAACTCAGGAAGGCTCCCCCGCATCCGCTGCTTCGCGGCCCCGACGGCGGCTTCTTCCTGAGTTGCGAGAGTGGGAGGGTTTCGCAACTCAGGAGAAACGAGCCGCGGGCCGGATGCGGGGCCGTCTCGCGCGGATCTCCTGAGTTGCGGAATCCCCGGCACGGGTAGCGTCGAGGGGTGCCGGACCTGGATGCGCTGCTCGATGCGCTCTCGCGCGAACCGGACGTCGGCGGCGCCGAGCTGCGGGCATGGGATGCGGCCGACCGGTACCTGCTCGACCATGCGGCATCCGAGTTCCCGGATGCGCTGGCGGGCGAGGTCGCGGTGGTCGACGACACGCACGGGGCACTCGCGCTGGGGGCGGCGTCGCTCGGGGCGCGAACCGTGCGGGTGCACCAGGACTCGATCGTCGCGCGGCGCGCGCTCGCCGCGAACGCCGCCCGCACGGGCCTCGCGGAGCCGGGGCAGCATCCGCTCGCCGAGCTCGTGACGCCCGCCACCTCCCTCGTGCTGCTGCGGATGCCACGCTCGCTCGAGCGCCTGGCCGCCGTCGCGCAGGCGCTCGCCGGCCCCGCCAGCCCCGAGCTGGTGCTGCTCGCGGGCGGGCGCATCAAGCACATGACGCCCACCCAGAACGACGTGCTCGCTGCCTCCTTCGCACGCGTCGACGTCGCCCACGCCCGCGCCAAGTCGCGCATCATCGTCGCCCGCGAGCCGGCGCCCGCAGCGCGGGCGGCGCCGAACGCAGCGCGGGCGGACTCATCCACCGGCGGCGGGAGCAGTTACCCCCGCCGGGCGGTCGCCTCTCCATCCGGGCAGCCGCCCCTCGAGGTCGTGGCGCTGCCGGGCGTCTTCGCGGGGGCGAGCCTCGACATCGGCACCCGAGCCCTGCTCGCCACCTTCGACACCCTGCCGCCGTTCGAGAACGCCGTCGATCTCGCCTGCGGCACGGGCATCGTCGCCGTAGCACTCGCCCGCGCGAACCCGGCCGCGCGCATCCTCGCCACCGACGTCTCCGCGGTCGCGGTCGAGTCGGCCCGCCTCACCGCCGAGGCGAACGGCGTACGCGTCGAGACCCGCCACGACGACGGCCTCTCGAGCGAGCCCGACGCATCCGCCGACCTCATCGTGCTCAACCCGCCGTTCCACGCGGGCGCGGCCGTCACCACCGAGATCGCGCACCGGCTGTTCGCGGATGCCGCCCGCGTGCTGCGCCCGGGCGGTGAGCTGCGCGTCGTGTGGAACTCGCACCTCGGCTACCGTCCCACGCTCGAACGCCTCGTCGGCCCGACGAGGCAACTCACCCGCACCCCGAAGTTCACCGTGACGGCGTCCACCCGCCGGGGGTAGGCCACGGACTCAGGACCCGGTCTCGACCACCGCCGTGCGTCCGTTAGACTCGTCGGCGGTACCGTGTCCGAGCGGCCGAAGGAGCATGTCTCGAAAACATGTGATGGTTCACGCCATCCGTGGGTTCAAATCCCACCGGTACCGCCAATAGGTTGAGGCGTCCGCCCCGGAGGGGCGGGCGCCTCAACCTATTCGCCAGGCACCGTGGCACGAGCGTGCCGGCGCCGCAGGCGCCGCACCGCGAAGCCACCGGTACCCCAGAGCCCCCGGTACCCCCAGCACCCCCAGAACCCCCGACGCCCCAGCACCTACCCCACCCCCGTCCGCACCCGCACCTCCCGCTCCATGCGCTTCTCGTGCCGCGCCCGTCCCTTCACCGCCTCCGCCTCGCGGTTCTTCGGCGGGGCGTTGGTGACGAGCTGGTCCAGCATCCGCCGCGTCGCCTCCGCGATCTCGTCGATCGCCTGCTCGAAGGCGGGGGTGTTGGCGCGCGAGGGATGCGTCGATCCGCTCACCTTGCGCACGAACTGGAGGGCGGCCTCCCGCACCTCGTCGTCGGTGGTGGGGGGCTCGAAGTTGTGGAGGCAGCGGATGTTGCGGCACATGCCCGCGACGATACGCCGCGACGCCGACGTGCTATACCGATCCGCATGGACGTCGCCGAGCGGATCGAGGCCTACCTGGCGAGCCAGCCCGAGCCGAAGCAGGCCGAGCTGCGCGAGCTCGACCGCCGCATCCGGGCGCTCGCGCCGGATGCGGAGCTGTGGTTCCTCGACGGCACCGACGACACGGGCAGGGTCGTGACGAACCCGAACATCGGCTACGGCCGCCGGACCACGACGCTCGCCGGCGGCAGGACGCGCGACTTCTATCGCATCGGCCTCACCGCGAACACGGGCGGCATCTCGGTGTACGTGATGGGCCTCCCCGACCGGGAGCACCTGCGCAGCACCTTCGGCGCCACGATCGGCAAGGCGACGGTGACGGGCTACTGCATCCGCTTCCGCCGGCTCGCGGATGTCGACCTCGAGGTGCTGGAGGCCGCGATCCGCGCCGGGCTGTAGGCACCGCGCCGGTCGCGCGACCGCCCGTCAGCCGTCGGTGCTCTCGCGCAGCTGCAGGCGGTGGGGGATGCGGCCCGCGGCATCCGCGGGCGCGTCGCCGAGGGCGGCGGCGACCGCACGGCGGGCGAGCTGCGCGGTGTCGGGGGCGACGGTGGTGAGTCGGGGGGTCGCGTAGCGGGCCTCGGCGATGTCGTCGAAGCCGGCCACCGCGACCTCGTCCGGTACGCGCACCCCGCCGTCGTGCAGGGCGCGCAGCACGCCCAGCGCGACCTCGTCGGTCACGCAGAACACGGCATCCACCGACTCGCCGGCGCGGATGCGACGCACCAGTTCGAGGCCCGCGGCGTGGCCTTCGGGGGTCGTGTAGTCGGCGAGTTCGACGATCGGCGGCGCCTGCAGTCCGGCCTCCGCGAGCGCCGAGAGGTACCCGGTGCGGCGCAGGCTGTCGAAGCGGGGTTCCTCCTGCGTGCCGCCGACGTAGGCGACGCACGTGCGGCCGGAGGCGACGAGATGCGCCACGAGTTCGGCGGACGCCGACTCGTTGTCGACCACGATCGTGCGCGCGTCGGGTTCGGCGAAGCGCTCACCGATGAGGGCGACGGCGGTGCGCACGTCGAGCGCGGCGAGGTCGGCGGCGGTGAGCCCGAGCGGGCTCAGGATGAGGCCGTCCGGTTGCAGGGCGAGGATGCGTTCGATCTCGACCAGCTCGCGCTCGCGCAGCCCGTGGGTCTGGGCGACGATCGTGCCGACGCCGCGCGCGGCCGCCTCCTCGACGACGAGGTGGGCGAGCTGGCCGAAGTAGCCGACCCCGATCTCGGGCACGACGAGTGCGATCACCCCGCCGCGTCCGGTGCGCAGGCGTTGCGCCGCACGGTTGGGCACGTAGCCGAGTTCGTCGATGGCCCGCAGCACCCTCTCGCGCACGGCCGGGTTGACGTGCGGGAAGTCGGTGACGACGTGCGAGACGGTGCGGCGTCCGACCCCGGCCCGGTCGGCGACATCCTGCTGCGTGACCACGGCGACCAGGTTATGCTCAAATGGCTTTCCACGTGGAAAAAACGCACCCGCCCACGACCCGAGGACCGACGATGACGTCAGCGCCCGCCACATCCGCCCCCACCACCCGCGAACGCCCGGGGGCCCGCCTCTGGTGGACGGTGGTGCTGGTCGGCCTGGTCGGCCAGCTCGCGTGGACGGTCGAGAACATGTACCTCAACGTGTTCGTCTACGAGACGATCACCCCCGACCCGACCGTGACCGCCACCCTCGTCGCGTCGAGCGCCGTCGCCGCCACCCTCGCCACGATCGTCGTCGGCGCGTGGTCCGACCGCACCGGCAGGCGGCGGCCGTTCATCGCCGTCGGCTACCTCGCCTGGGGCGCCTCCACCGCCGCGTTCGGGCTGCTCGCCCCCGCGGAGGGCGTGGTCGCCGCCCCCTACGTGCTCGCCGCCGTCGTCGGCATCATCGCCCTCGACTGCGTCATGAGCATCTTCGGCTCCGGCGCCAACGATGCCGCGTTCAACGCCTGGGTGACGGATGCCACCACGCCCCGCACGCGCGGCCGCGTCGACGGGGTGGTCGCGGTCATGCCGCTGCTGGCGATGCTGCTCGTCTTCGGCGCCCTCGACGGCCTCACCCGGGCCGGCGAGTGGCGGCTGTTCTTCGCGATCGTCGGCGGCGCGGTCGTGGTGACCGGCGTCGTGTCGTGGTTCCTGGTGCGCGACGTTCCGCAGGCCGCGCGTCCCGCATCCGAGCCCTCGATGCTCGCGCGCCTGGTGCAGGGCTTCCGCCCCTCCGCGATCCGCGCGAACCCCGCCCTCTACCTGTCGCTGCTGACCTGGCTCGTGGTCGGCACCGCGAGCCAGGTGTTCCTGCCCTACGTGATCATCTACCTGCAGTACGGCCTGCAGATCGAGTCGTACGCCCTCGTGCTGGGCGTCTCGCTGCTCACGGCATCCGTCATCAGCGTGCTCGGCGGGCGCCTCATGGACCGCATCGGCAAGCGGCGGATGCTGCTGCCGGCGACCGCGCTGTTCGCGCTCGGGCTCGTGCTGCTGTTCTTCGCCCGCGATATGGTGTCCGTGATCGTGGCCGCCTCGCTCGCCCTCGGCGGCATGATGACGGCCATCGCCTCGCTCTCGGCGACCGTGCGCGACGAGACCCCGGAGGGGCGGGCCGGGATGGTGCAGGGCCTGCGCATGGTGACCGTGATCATGGTGCCGATGGTGGTGGGCCCGTTCATCGGCGCCGCGGTGATCACGGGCGCCGGGCGGAGCTACATCGATCTCGGGGTGGAGCGGCCGGTCCCGGGCGCCGAGATCTTCCTCGCCGCCGCCGTGGTGCTCGTGCTCGTCCCCGCGGTGGCCGTGCTGCGGGCCCGCGCCGAGAAGCGCGCGCGATGAGCGAGGTCCCGCATCCGGAGTACCCGCGGCCGCAACTGCGGCGTGCCGGGTTCACGATCCTCAACGGCTGGTGGCGGTGCGCCTTCACCCCGGCGGGCGAGGCGCCCTCCGACTGGGGGCAGCGCATCCTGGTGCCGTTCTCACCCGAGGCGGAGCTCTCGGGCGTGGGGCGGCAGCTGCAGCCGCACGAGTCGCTCTGGTACCGGAGGCGGATCAGCGCGACGGCGGCACCGGGGCGGCGCACGATCCTGCACTTCGGCGCGGTCGACCAGACGTGCCGGGTGCTGCTGGACGGCGTCGAGGTGGCCGCGCACACGGGGGGTTACCTGCCGTTCTCGGTCGACATCACGGATGCCCTGGGCGGGCGGGGCGAGCACGAGCTCGTCGTCGAGGTGCGCGACGTGAGCGACACCGCCGCCCACTCCGTCGGCAAGCAGCGACTGGCGCGCGGCGGCATCTGGTACACCGCGCAGTCGGGCATCTGGCAGACGGTGTGGCTCGAGGAGGTGCCCACCCTGCATGTCGCGGCGCTGCGGATGCGCACCCCCGGCATCCGCGCGGGCCTCGCCGAGGCGACGCTCGAGCTGACGGTCGACGCCTCCGACGGGGGCGCGCATCCGCTCACCGTCGCGGTGCTCGACGGCGGCGAGCGCGTCGCGGAGGCGGGCGGGGTGAGCGGCGAGACGCTGCGCATCCGCGTGCCGGAGCCGCGCCCGTGGAGCCCCGACGACCCGCACCTCTACGACCTCGAGATCGCCCTCGGCGACGACCGCGTCACGAGCTACGTGGGCCTGCGCAGCGTCGAGGTGGCGCCGGATACGCACGGGGTGCCGCGCCTGCACCTCAACGGCGCCCCCTACCCGCATCTCGGAGTGCTCGACCAGGGGTACTGGCCGGACGGCCTCTACACGGCCCCCGACGATGCGGCGCTCGTGCACGACATCCGCAGCATGAAGGAGCTCGGCTTCACGATGCTGCGCAAGCACATCAAGATCGAGCCGCTGCGCTGGTACCACCACTGCGACCGGCTCGGCGTGCTCGTCTGGCAGGACATGGTGAACGGCGGCGAGCGCTACCGCCCCTGGGTCATCACGACCCCGGTGATCTCGCCGCGCATCCGCTTCCCCGACCGCTGGTACCGCGCCTTCGGCCGGGCGGATGCGGCGGGGCGCGAGGAGTTCCTCGGCGAACTGGATGCGACGGTCGAGCTGCTGCGCAACGTCCCCTCGGTCGTCACCTGGGTGCCGTTCAACGAAGGCTGGGGGCAGTTCGACGCCGCCACGGCCGCCGATCGGGTGCGCGCCCTCGACGACACCCGCGTGATCGACCAGGCGAGCGGATGGCACGACCAGCGCGCGGGGGATCTCCGCAGTCTGCACGTCTACTTCCAGCCGATCCGTCCCGCCCGCTGGTGGGGGCGCGACAGGCGCGCCCTCGTCGTGTCGGAGTTCGGCGGCTACAGCCTGCGGCTGCCCGGGCACCGCTACCCGGAACGCGAGTTCGGCTACCGCCGGCTCGCCTCGCGCGCCGCGCTGACCCGGGCCTACGAGCGTCTGCACCGTCGCGAGGTGATCCCGGCGATCGCCCGCGGACTCTCCGCGACCGTCTACACGCAGCTGTCGGATGTCGAGGACGAGTCGAACGGACTGCTCACCGCCGACCGCGGCGAGGTGAAGCTCGATGCGGATGCGGTGCGCGCGCTCAACGCCGACATCCGCCGCGCCTTCGCACACGCCACTCTCGAGGAGGCACCATGACCGAACGCGAGATCACCGAGCCGGTGGCGCTGTGCCTGCCGGGCGGCGGCCTGAACCGCGAGGCGGTCGGCTGGAGCCGGACGGCGCTGCACGACACCTCGGGCATCGGCCGCGGCTTCCGCGACCGGGGGCGCAACAAGCGCTGGGAGTACTGGGCGATCCTGTCGCCCACGCACATCGTCTCGCTCACGGTGTCGTCGCTCGACTTCGCGGGCGTGCACGGCTTCTGGGTGCACGACCGCCGCACGGGCGAGACGGTCGACCGGGGCGCGGTGGGCGGCCCGTGGACGGCGACGCTGCCCGGCTCGCTCGGCGGGGGCGGCGCCCGCGCCCGGATGCGGGGGCTCGAGCTCTCGTTCGTCGAGGAGCCGGGCGGCACGCGCCTGCGGGCCCGCGCACGGGGGCTCGCGGTGGATGTGCTGGCCGCGCGCCCGGAGCCGCACGAGCTCGTGGCGGTCGTGGTGCCGTGGTCGGAGCGCCGCTTCCAGTACACGGTGAAGGATGTCGTGCGCACGGCATCCGGAACCGTCACGGTCGACGGGGTGACGACGGAGCTCGGCGAGGCGTGGGCGATCCTCGACCACGGGCGCGGGCGCTGGCACCACTCGGTGCGCTGGAACTGGGGCGCCGCGGTCGGGCGCACCGACGGGCACCTCGTGGGGCTGCAGTTCGGCGCGAGGTGGACCGACGGCACCGGGATGACCGAGAACGGCTTCGTGGTCGACGGCCGCACCCACAAGGTGTCGGAGCAACTCGAGTGGGTCTACGACCTCGAGCGCCCGATGGATCCGTGGACGATCCGCGGCACCGACATCGAGGTGACCCTCACCCCCGAGTACGACCACGCGACGCGCACCGACCTCGGCCCGCTCGGCACGCGCGGCGACCAGGTGTTCGGCGTCTTCGACGGCTGGATCCGGGTGGGGGGCGAGCGCATCCGCATCGAGCGGCTCTTCGGTTTCGCGGAGGATGTCGCCAACCGCTGGTAGCCACCCACGCTCGACCCTTGACAACGGCACTTGTTATTTGCAAGTGTGGACACTGTCCACATCGGGACGACGAAGCTGCAAGGAGCCACCATGACCGCGATGTTCGTCAACCTGCCGGTGACCGACCTGGAGCGCGCGAAGGCGTTCTACACGGCGCTCGGCTTCCGAATCAACCCGCAGTTCACCGACCACAACGCCGCGTGCGTCGTCGTCGAAGAGGACCACAACTACTTCATGATCCTCGTCCGCGAGTTCTTCCAGACCTTCACAGACCGCCCCATCGGCAACCCCGCCGAGGCCGTCTCGGTGTCGACCGCGATCTTCCTCGACAGCCGCGAGGCCGTCGACCAGGCGATCACGGATGGCGTGGCCGCGGGCGGCGTCGAGGAGCGCCCCGCCGCCGACTACGGCTTCATGTACCAGCGCCAGCTCACCGACCCCGACGGCAACATGCTCGAGTTCGGCTGGATGGATCCGGTGGCCGCCGAGAAGGGCCCCGAGGCGTTCATGGCCGAGCAGCAGGCCTGAGCTTGGCCGCACGCGACTACGGGCAGTACGACGGGATCACGCGCGCCCTCGAACTGGTCGGCGAGCGCTGGGCGTTGCTCATCGTGCGCGACCTGCTCGTCGGCCCGCGACGCTACGGCGAGCTCGCCGCGGGCCTGCCGCGCATCCCGAGCAACATCCTCGCGTCACGGCTGAAGGAGCTGCAGGCCGTCGGCGTGATCCGCCGGATGCCCCGCTCGCGCGTGGTGCTCTACGAGCTCACGCCCTACGGCCGCGAGCTCGAGCCGGTCGTGCTCGCGCTCGGCGCGTGGGGGTTCAAGGCCATGGGCGACCCGCGCGACGACCAGGTGGTCACTGCCGACTCGATGACCATCGCCCTGCGCACCGCATTCCGGGCGGATGTCGCGGAGTCGCTGCCGGCGACCGCGTACGCCGCGCGCCTCGGCCCGGCCGAGCTGCTCATCCGGGTCGACGGCTCGCGGCTCGCGGTCGACCGCGGCACGGGCCCCGCCGACCTCGACTTCACCGCGGGGCCCGACATCCGCCACCTCATCTCGGGAGAGCTCGCGCCCGCACGCGCCATCGCCACCGGGGTCGTCGAGGTCCTGCGTGGACCCGACGAACTGTTGGACCGCTTCGCGAGCACGTTCCACCTGGCGGCGTGACGCGCGGCGTCGCCGCGGCCGCCACCGCCTGAGCCCCGGAGCGAGGAGGATGGGCGCATGGCCGTCGTGATCGCCTTCCTCGCCAACATCGCGGTCGCGATCGCGAAGACGGCCGCGGCGCTCATCACGGGATCCGCCTCGCTCGTCGCGGAGGCGCTGCACAGCTGGGCGGATGCGGGCAACGAGGTCTTCCTGCTGTTCGCGGAGCGCTCCGGTCGGCGACGACGCGACCGCGAGCATCCGCTCGGCTACGGGCGCGACGTGTACGTGTGGTCGCTGTTCGCCGCGTTCGGCCTGTTCACGATCGGGGCCGTGCTGTCGATCGCGGTCGGCGTGCAGGAGCTGCTCGAGCCGGAGGCCGTCACCGACTACGGCATCGGCTACGCCGTGCTGGCCGTCGCCGCCGTGCTCGAGGGCGGCTCGCTCGCGCAGTCGATCCGCCAGGTGCGACGCGAGACCGCGACGCTCGACCGCGAGCCGCTCGACTACGTGCTCAACGGTTCGAACGCGACGCTGCGCGCCGTCGTGTTCGAGGATGTCGCGGCACTCGTCGGGCTCGCGATCGCGGCGGGCGCCCTCGGCCTGCACCAGGCGACCGGCGTCTCGGCGTGGGACGGGGTGGGGTCGATCCTCATCGGCGTGCTGCTGGGCGTCGTCGCGGTGCTGCTCATCCAGCGCAACCGTCGCTTCCTCGTCGGCGCGCCTCCCCCGGCATCCGTCCGGCGCGCGGTGCTCGAGCAGCTGCTGCTGCACGCCGCGATCTCCCGCGTGACCTTCCTGCACCTCGAGTTCGTGGGCCCCGGGCAGCTGCTGCTCGTCGCCGCGGTCGACCTCGTCGACGACGACGCGGAGTCGGTGGTGGCGGTGCGCCTGCGCCAGGTCTCCGACGACCTCGAGCGCCACGACAACATCGCGATCGCCGCCCTCACCCTCTCGCTCCCCGACGAGCCCTCCCTCGACCCGGCCTGATCCTCACCCCGACATCGCTGATCGGTCGGTTTCTGGTCTCAAACCGGCGGTTTGAGACCAGAAACCGACCGGTCAGCGTCACGGGTGGAGGCGGGGGTGGTCAGGTCGCGATGCGGCGGCCGGGGTCGAGCTCGCGCTCGAGGGTGCGCGCCGTCGCGATGACGGCGGGGGCGAAGCGCTCGGCCTGCGCGCGGGCGGTCGCCCCCGTCACCGAGAGGGCCGCGACCGCGGCACCCCGCCGGTCGCGCACGGGTGCGGCGACGCAGAACAGCCCGTCGAACGACTCGGCGAGGTCGTAGGCGGCACCCGCCCGGCGCACGCGCGCGAGCTCGGTGCGCAGCGCATCCGGGTCGGTGATCGTCGCCCGGGTGAGGGCGGCGAGCGGATGCGCGAGCAGCTCGTCGACGTCGGGTTGCGGGCTGAAGGCGAGGATCGCCTTGCCGAGCGCCGTCGCGTGCAGCGCCCCGCGCCCGCCGAGTCGCGAGTGCGGCACCCGCAGGTCTCGTGCGCCGATCTTGTCGAGGTACACGAGGTGCCCGCCCTCGCGGATGGCGAGGTTGGCGGTCAGGCCCGTCACCTCGCGCAGGGCGTGCAGGTGGGCGGAGGCTCCCGCGACGAGCCGGTTGGGCGTGGGGGCCAGCGCCCCGAGCTCGAAGAGCTTGACCCCGAGCCGCACCCCGCGCGGGCCGCGTTCGAGGGCACCCCAGGCGAGCAGCTCCCCCACCAGCCGGTGCGTCGTCGATCGAGGCACCCCCGCGCGCGCGGCGAGCTCCCGCAGGGTCAGCTCGGGCCGGTCGGGGGTGAAGGCGTCGAGCAGCTGGAAGGCGCGCGTCAGCATCGACGCCGACCCGTCCCGTCCCGCGGGACGCCCCCTGGTCTCGGCCTCGGCCTGCGCCGCAGGATCGGGGATGTGATCCAGACGACCGCGGGAACCCTGCGCCTGCCGCCGCGCATCCACGTGGGTGAGGGCGCCCGCGCCCAACTGCCCCGCCTGTTGGCCGAGTTCGGCTCGCGGGTGTTCGCGATCGTCGACCCCTTCGTCGCGACGACGCCCGCCTTCGCCGGTATCCGGCGCGCGCTCGAGGAGGGCGGGGCCGCCGTCACCCTCGTCACCGAGGTGCAGCCCGAGCTGCCGGTCGCCTCGCTCGACGCCCTCGCTGCGCGCGCCCGGGAGGCCGCGCCCGACGTCATCCTCGCGATCGGCGGCGGCAGCGTGCTCGACGCCGCCAAGGTGGTCGCGCTGCTCGCCGCCTACGAGGGTCCGCTCAGCCGCTACTACGGCGAGAACCTCGTGCCCGGTCCCGTCACCCCGGTCGTCGCCGTGCCGACGACGGCCGGAACCGGTTCCGAGGCGACCCCCGTCGCCGTCGTCACCGACCCCGACCGCGAGCTCAAGGTGGGCGTCTCGAGCCCGCACCTCGTGCCCGCCGCGGCGATCGTCGACGCGGAGCTCACCCTCGGCGCGCCCGCCGGGGTGACCGCCGCCTCCGGCATCGACGCCCTCGTGCACCTCGCCGAGTCGTACACGGCCGCCCCCGTCGAGCCGGTCTGGGATGCGGTGCTGCCGGTCTTCACGGGACGCAACGTCTTCTCCGATGTGACGGCGCTCGACGCCGCCGCGCGCATCGGCCGCTGGCTGCCGGTCGCGGTCGTCGAGCCCGACCATCGGGAGGCGCGGCGGCACCTCGCCTACGCAAGCCTCGTGGGCGGCATGTCGTTCGGTCCGACGGGCACTCATCTCTCGCACGCCCTCCAGTACCCGATCGGCGCGCTCACCCACACGGCCCACGGAGTCGGCACGGGGCTGCTGCTGCCGTACGTGCTGGATGCGATCCGCGTCGACGAGGAGGCGGCCGCGCGCATCGCGGAACTCGGCGCCGCGCTCGGCTCGACCGCCGCATCCGAGTCGGCGCGCGTCGACGACGCCGTCACGATCACCGCGGAGCTGGGGCGCCGCATCGGCCTGCCGCCGTCGCTCGCGGCGCTCGGCCTCGACGCCGCCGAGCTGCCGCGGGTGGCCGAGCTCGGCCTCGCCTCCCGGCGGCTCGTGGCGATGTCGCCCGTGCCGGCCGACGCCGCCTTCCTGCTCGAGATCCTGACCCGCGCCCACGAGGGCGCACTCGCCGAACGGAGCACCCGATGACCGAGCTGAGAGCCGACCTCTACATCGACGGCGCGTGGCGCCCCGGTGCAGGCGGCGGGCGCTTCGACGTGATCGACCCCTCCGACCTCTCGGTCGTGGAGCGCTTCGCGATCGCGACCGAGGCGGACTGCATGGCCGCCGTGGATGCCGCGGCCGCCGCCCAGGAGGGATGGGCGGCGGCCGCCCCCCGCGAGCGCGGCGAGCTGCTGCGGGCGGCCTTCGAGGTGCTCGTGGCCGAGAAGGAGCTCTTCGCCGAGATCATGGTGCGCGAGAACGGCAAGTCGTGGGGTGACGCGATGGGCGAGGCCGGCTACGCGACCGAGTTCTTCCGCTGGTTCTCGGAGGAGGCCGTGCGCATCTCGGGCGACTACCGCCTCTCTCCCGCGGGCGACAAGCGCATCGTCGTCGACCGCCAGCCGATCGGCGTCTCGCTGCTCATCACGCCGTGGAACTTCCCGGCCGCGATGGCGACCCGCAAGCTCGGGCCGGCGCTCGCCGCGGGCTGCACGACGATCCTCAAGCCCGCCCGCGAGACGCCGCTCACCGCGGCCTACGTCGTCGACGTGCTGCACCGCGTGGGCGTGCCGCGTGGGGTCGTGAACCTCGTGACCCCCGTGCCGACCGGGCCGAACGTCGCGGCGATGCTCGCCCGACCCGAGGTGCGCAAGCTGAGCTTCACGGGCTCGACCGAGGTGGGCCGTGAGCTGCTGCACGCCTGCGCCGACCGCGTCGTGAGCGCCTCGATGGAGCTCGGGGGCAACGCGCCCGTCATCGTGCTGCCGGGCGCGGAGCTCGACGTCGCCGTCGAGGGTGCCCTGCAGGCGAAGATGCGCAACGGCGGCTCGGCGTGCACGGCCGCCAACCGCTTCTACGTGCACGACTCGCTCCACGACGCCTTCGTGGGCCGGATGGCCAAGCGCCTCGCCGCCTACACGGTCGGCCCCGGTCTCGACCGGGGCAACCAGCTCGGGGCGCTCGTCTCGGTGACCGAGCGCGACAAGGTCGCGTCCCTCGTCGACGCCGCCCTCGCCGACGGCGCGGTCGCCGTGACGGGCGCCACGGCATCCGAGACCGGAGCCTTCTACGCGCCGACCCTGCTCACGGGTGTGCGGCACGGTTCGCGCATCACCGAGACCGAGATCTTCGGACCCGTCACCACCGTCGTGCGCTTCTCCGAGGTGGACGAGGCGGTGCGGATGGCGAACGACACGATCTACGGCCTCATGGCCTACGTCTTCGGCGAGGAGCGCGAGGCGGTCGCCGTGGCGCGGCGCCTCGAGGCCGGCATGGTCGCCGTGAACCGCGGTGTCGTGAGCGACCCGGCCGCTCCGTTCGGCGGCGTGAAGCAGAGCGGCCTCGGCCGCGAGGGCTCCTCGGAGGGGATCCTCGAGTACCTCGAGGAGAAGTACATCGCCCTCACGGCCTGAGCGCCGCATCCGGTGCCGTCCGCTCACTTGAGGGCCAGCGCGTTCGGCGGCGAGCCCGCCGCCCCCGGCAGGTTGAGGGGCTTGACGGTGAGGAAGAACTCGTAGACGCCGTCCTCCGCGCAGTCGGCGGCCAGCTCGTCGAGCTTCCAGAGCTCGCCGAGCGCCATGCCGAGCAGCGCGATGAGCGGCCGGTGCAGCATCCCGGAGTGGTCCACGCCGCGCTCGGGTGGCCGCTCGCCCGGGTAGCGGAAGTCGCTGTCGAGCACGGGGTCGGCTTCTACCGCGAGATTGTCGGCCGCGACGAGCGCGATCTCGTGCTCCCACAGCCAGCGCAGCACCGACTCCTTCTGGGCGAGTCCGGGCGACAGCCGCCAGGGTGTCACGGCCCGCTCCTCCGGGGTCTTCGCGAGGTAGCGCTCGGCCCACGCGGTGCGCAGCAGCAGCAGCTCGCCGCCCGCGAAACCCACCCCCTGCCAGGCGGCGATCGCGTCGAGCAGCTCGGCGTCGATCGGGATGGTGCGCTCGGTGTCGTAGTCGAGCTCGTGGGCGGCGAAGTACCGCGGCACGTCGAGCAGCACGCCCCGCCCGGCGATGCCGGCATCCGCGTAGTGCTGGATGCCGAGCGTCGTCGAGTGCTCGTCGTTGTCGGCGGGTGAGAGCCCGCCGTAGAAGCCGTGCAGCGGGTGCCCGATGTGGCGCAGCGCGTCGAGCTGCGACGACGACTGCAGGTAGAAGGAGTCGATCCAGTCGTCGCGGTGGAACTCGTTGTTCGCGAACAGGTGGTGCTCGATGGGCCGCCGCGTGCCGGTCGGGTACGGCTCGAACGCCGTGAGCGGGTGGTCGAGGCTGAAGCGCTTGCCGGTGCGCACGAGGCGCGCAGCGGAGGCGACGCGCTCCGGCGTCAGGAAGTTGACGGTGCCGAGCCGGTCGCCCGGCCCGAAGGTGCTCCAGCTGGAGCCGGGTGGCTGCTCATTCCGCAGCTCGTCGTAGCTTCGCATTCGGTTCTCCCTCGCGGCCGGCGAGCTCGGCGCCGAGCGCGGCCGCAGTCGAGGTGAGGGCCGAGAGGAGGGGGGAACCCGGGGACAGGTCGGCGCCGATCTCGGAGCCGAGCAGCGCCACGGTGGCGCAGATCCCGTATTCGTCGAAGACCGGGGCGGCCGCGCCGTAGATCCCGTCGGGGAGCTTCGACACGTAGTAGCCGGTGCGGCGCGCGGTGTAGATCGCCGCTTCGAGCTCGGCGCGCTGCGGCGCCGGAAGAGGTTCCATCATCCTCTCGACCGTCTGGTGGTCGGTGAGGTGGGCGAGGAAGACGCGCGTCTGCGACGCCTCGAGGTCGAGCTGCGTGCCCGGGCGCACCGTGACGACGACCGTGCGGGTCGGGTTCTCGTGCACGAGGGCGACGACCGGTCGGTCGACGCCCCACAGACTCAGCACGGCGGTCGAGCCGGCGGTGCGGGCGAGGTCTTCGAGGTAGGCCGGGGCGATGTCGACGACGCGCTTGCGGTGCAGGGCGTGGATGCCCAACTGCAGCACGAGCCCGCCGAGCGTGAACGAGCCCTTGCGGTGCCCGCGCTCGAGGATGCCGGCGCTCGCCATGGAGGCGCAGTAGCGGTATGCCGTGGTGCGGTTGAGGCCGACGCGCTCGGCGACCTCGGCGGCCGTCAGCTCGACGGTCCGCGGGCCGAACAGTCCGAGGATCTGCCCGACCCGCGAGACCGACTGGATGTCGAGGTTCGAGGGCTCGCCGCCGGGCTCGGTGTTCACCATCGCACGATCGTAGTTCAAATGGAGAACACCTCCCCCGGCGGTCTGCACAGTTCCTCGTCTTCAGCGGGTCAGCCGGCCAACCAGTTGGTCAGCTTCGTCGAGGCGTCATTGAAGTTCTCGGTGTACCAGGGGATGTCCTGGAGCACCGTGATGCCCGTGTTGACGTCCGGGTTGTACACCTGCACCTGGCTCGCGTACTCGTTGAGGTCGGGCTTCGCGTTCTTGTTGATGGGCGCGACACCGAGCAGCTCCGAGATCTTCGCCACCGGACCCGGCTCCATGACGCTCGCCAGGAACGCCTCCACCTCGGCCTTGTGCGGCGAGCCCTTCGGCACCGCGAAGGCGTTGATCGAGGCGACCGTGACATCCCACACGATCGTGAGGTCGTCGCCCTCGGCCAGCTGCGGCACGAGACGCGAGTCGGGCAGGAAGAACATGTCGACCTGGTCGGCGGCCACGGCCTGCTGCAGGGCGCCCACGTTCGGCGCGAAGGTCGTCACCGAGCGGATCTTCTCGAGCTCGTCGAGCGCCGAGTCGACGTCGAGCGGGTAGAGGTTCTCCGGGTCGGCGCCCGCGGCGATCGAGGCGTACTCGAGGATGCCGTTCTGCAGGTTGGTGACGAAGCCGCGCTGCCCCGGGAACTTCTCGGTGTCGAAGAAGTCCTCGACGGTCTTCGGGCCGCCGTTCGGGAAGGCGTCGGTGCGGTAGGCCATCGGGGTCGCGTTGATCCAGTTGGCCGTGTAGCACTTGCCGACCGAGCCGGGCACGAGGTCGTCCTCCGGGACGGTGAGCGTCACGTCGAGCGGCTCGAAGAGCGTGCCGCAGTTCTGCTCGGCCGCGTAGGGGGCCGTCGCGAGCACGTCCCACAGCACGGCACCCGCCTCCACCTGCGCCTTCACCTGCGCCACATCCGGCGGCGAGGTGTTGACGAAGGTGATGTTGGGGTGCGCCTGCGTGTAGGGCACCTGCCAGGCCTGGATCTGCGCGTCCTGCCCGGCGCCGCCGTAGCCGACGTAGGTGATCGTGACGGGCTCGTCGGCACCGCCGGTCCCCTCGGGGGTCGGCGTGCCCGCGCAGCCCGCGAGCAGCCCCACGGCCGCGATCAGGCCGATGCCGGAGACGGCGGTGCGCCGTCCGGCTCGGGTTCGGGATGTGATTCGGGACATCGTTGTCTGTTCCTCCGGGTCGAGAGGCCGGCCGGAGCCGGACTCGTGGGTGTTCGGTTCTGTGGAGTTGACGTCCACCGGAGCGGACGGTTCGACGGAGTCCCAGCCGTCGTGATCGCGGTGCGCCGGAGCGCCCGCGACGTCTCATGCGGCGACGAGGCGCTGGCGCCCGGGGCGCCAATGCGCGATCACCTCGTCTCCGATCGCGACCGACGCGTCGAACGCGTCGATGCGGGCCCGCCCCGCGACGCCCGCGGCGCCGAAGGCGAGCATGGCGGTGCGGTACGAGCCCATGTACTCGACGTCGACCACGCGCGCGCCCACCGAGTTGGCATCCGCCGGCAGCTCGGATGCCGCGCGCACGATGCCGACGTCCTCCGGGCGCACGACGACGGCCGCCCGGTCGACGACGCCGGGGTGGGCCGCGACCGTCGCGGGATCGACCGCCCAGCTGCGGTCCTCCCAGGCGACCCGGCCGCCACCGGCACCGCCGCCCAGCTCGAAGACGTTCGAGTCGCCCAGGAAGCGCGCCGTGAAGAGCGTCTCCGGGTGCCGGTAGAGCTGCTCGGGGCTGCCCACCTGCTCGATGCGCCCCTGGTTGAACAGCGCGATCCGATCGGAGAGGTTCATCGCCTCCTCCTGGTCGTGCGTCACGAACACGAAGGTCGAGCCCACCTCGCGGTGGATGCGGCGGATCTCCGCCTGCAGCGCCCCGCGGAGGTTCCGGTCGAGTGCGCCGAGCGGCTCGTCGAGCAGCAGCGCCTTCGGGTCGAACACGATGGCGCGGGCGAGTGCCACGCGCTGCTGCTGCCCGCCCGAGAGCTGCGCCGGGTAGTGGTCGTCGCGGCCGGTGAGCTGCACGAGCTCGAGCACCTCGGCGACCTTGCGCGCGATCTCGGCCCGCGGCATCCGGCGCTCGCGCAGCGGGTAGGCGACGTTCTGCGCGACCGTCATGTGCGGGAACAGCGCGTAGTTCTGGAACAGCATGCCGAGGTCGCGCTTGTGCGGCGGCAGCTTGCCGACGTCGGCACCGTTGAGGGCGATGCGTCCGGCGGTGAGCGTCTCGAAGCCCGCGATGAGGTTCAGGGTCGTGGTCTTGCCCGAACCCGAGGGGCCGAGCAGCGTCATGAACTCGCCGGGCTCGATCGTGAGCGTGATGTCGTCGACCGCCGGCACGGCGAGGCCGTAGTCCTTGGTGACGTGCTCGAGCTGGATGCGGGTGCCCCGCGTCGTCGGTGCGGCGGGCGCGGCGCTCGTGGCGCGGGCCGGTGCGTGGGTGGTCATGGGTTCTCCTCTCAACGCTTCGCGGGTCGGGCGAGCAGCGGGATGAGCAGCAACAGGGTCACGGTCACGACGACGAGACTCGACGACGCGGCGATCGTCGGATCGACCTCGACCGTGACGGCCGTGTACATCTGCACGGGCAGGGTCTGGAAGGTGGGCGAACGCAGGAAGAGCGCGATGACGACCTCGTCGAGCGAGGTGACGAAGGCGAACACGGCGCCCGTGAGCACCCCGCGACTGATGAGCGGCAGCGTCACCCGCATGAAGGTGCGCAGGGGCGAGGCGCCGAGCGACGCGGATGCGCGCAGCAGCTTGGGGTCGAAGCCGCCGAGCGCGCTCGTGACCGAGACGAGCACGAACGGCACGCCGATCGCCGCGTGGGCGAGCACGTAGCCGCCGATCGACCCGACGAGGTGCCACTGCAGGAACGAGACGTACACGGCGACCGCGACGACGATCGCGGGCGTCACCATCGACACCATGAGCAGGGTGCGCACGAGGCGCGACACCCGGCCGGCCAGGTTGTGCAGCCCGAGCGCCGCGGCCGTGCCGACGACCGTCGCCAGGCTCGCGGCGAGCACGGCCACGAGCAGCGAGTTCAGCAGCGAGCCGATCCACTTCGGGTTGGTGAAGAAGTTGCGGTACAGCTCGAGAGTGAACTCCTTCGGCGGGAACTGGAAGCTGCCCTGTCCGCCGAAGCTCATGGGGATCACGAACAGCGTCGGCAGGATGAAGTAGATCGCGACGGCCACGCCGATGACGGCGAGCCACCACGGGATGGGGTCGACCGAGCGGTCGCGTCGGCGGCGGCCCCGCGAGCCGGCGATGATCGCGACGGTCTCGAGCGCGGGCTCGGGAGCGCGCGCGGGTGCGGTGCTCATCGACGGCCTCCCGATCCGGAGGTCGCGACGACGCCGATCGCGGAGATCGTGCCGCCGACCCGGTTGGCCCAGGCGACGAGCAGCAGGGTCACCACGAGCACGACCATGCCGAGCGCCCCGGCGCCCGCGAAGTCGAGCAGCTGGGTCGTGCGCTGCGCGAGCAGCTGGGCGATGAGCGACTGCTGCGGCGAGCCGAGCAGCGCGGGCGTCACGTAGAAGCCGAGGCTCAGGGTGAAGACGAGGATGAGGCCCGCGACGACCCCGCCGCGCGAGAGCGGCCAGTACACCTTCCAGAACGCCACGATGGGGCGCGAGCCCAGCCCGCGCGCCGCGAGCAGCAGGCGCCGGTCGATCGCGGAGAGCGAGCTGAACAGCGGCAGCACCATGAACGGCAGCAGCACCTGGCTCATGGCGATCGTCACGCCGATCTGCGAGCCGACGAGCTGCACGTCGCCGAGGCCGATCCAGCTGAGCGCGGTCTGCACGGGACCGCCGCGCTGCAGGATGACGAGCCAGGCGAAATTGCGCGCCATGACCGAGGTCCAGAACGGGATGAGCACGACGACGAGCAGGATGGCGCGCGTGCGGTCGCCGACCCGGGTCATGAAGTAGGCGTAGGGGTAGCCGAGCAGGAACGCGACGATCGTGACGACGAGGGCGGTCGTCGCGGTGCGACCGAGCACGGTGAGGGTGACCCCGTCGGTGAAGAGCTTCACGTAGTTGTCGAAGCCCCAGCTCGGGGTCGAGATGCTGCGGATGAAGCTCTGCACGAGCGGCACGAGCAGCACGACCGTCAGCAGGGCGAGCGCGGGCACGAGCAGCAGCCAGTTCGCGTCGAGCCGTCGCCGACGCGCGACGCGCGCGGCCTCGACGGGGTCGGACATCAGGTCGGTCACGGGGTCCTCTCCTCCGAGGCGAGCATCACGCTGAGCTTGTCGGCGGCCTCGCGCAGCAGCTCGACGCGTCCGGCGACGTCGTCGGGCGAGAGCACGGGACTCGTGCCGAGCAGCGCGATGGCGGCCTGGATGTCGTGGGGGCCGAAGACGGGCGCCGCGACCGAGGCGAGGCCGATGCGTCCGAGGTCGGCCCAGGCGAGACGCTCGCGACGCACGCGGGCGAGCGCGCCGGTCTCGACGCGCCGCTCCTCGTCGCCGAGCGTCGAGTGCACGCGCGCGACGACGGCCGGGTCGGACTGGAAGGCGAGCAGCACGCGCGACTGGGCGGCGCGCACCTCGAGCACGGTGCCGGTGCGGACGGTGAGGATGATGGTGCCCGCGCTCGCCTCCTCGACAAGGGTGACGACGGCGCCCGTGCGGCCGAGGAAGCTCAGCACGCAGGTGAGGCCCGTGCGGTCGGAGAGCTGCCGCATGATGGCGGGCGCGAGTCCGAGCAGCTGCTGGCGGCCGGCGACGAGCGCCGAGAGCTGGTCGAACAGCGGACCGAGCCCGTAGGCGCTGTCGAGGAAGCCCGAGTTCTGCAGCGACTGCAGGTAGCGGTGCGCCGTGGAGCGGTTGAGCCCGAGGCGCTCGGCGACGAGGGCGGGGGTGAGCACGCGCGTGTGCTGGTCGAGCAGGCCGAGCACGGCGGCGGCCCGCTCGATCGACTGGATGGATCCGCGGTCGATCTCGAACGCGAGCTCGGGGGTGCCGAGCAGCTCCTCGGTCGTCGCCATGTCACCTCCTCGTCGAGGTTCAGATGTTCGAAATGCAATCTGCGATTTCAGAATACGAACGCTAGAACAGGATCCGGCGTCCGTCAACTCGCGCGCCGGATTCGATCATCACTCGTGATCAGCCGCATCCGCGGGCTTGGACGGATCGCCGGGGTGGTGTAGACAAGACCTCGCTCGTTTCGTAATCTGAACGCGCTATTCATCATCCGAACACAAGGAGGTTCGTCGGATGTCCACCGTCGACGACCGGGTCGCCCCGTCACCCGCACTGCTCAAGGTCCTCACCGGGGCGGTGGATCTGCACACCCACTCGGGACCGAGCCCCTTCCCCCGCCGCGTCAACCACGTCGAGGCGTCGTACGACGCAGCCCGAATCGGCATGCGCGCGATCCTCATCAAGTCGCACCACCACAACACCGTCATGGACCTGCTGGCCATGCGCGACCTGCTCGCCGACGCGCCCACCCCGGCCTACGGCGGCGTCGCCCTCAACTCCGAGGTCGGCGGCATCAACCCCTCGGCCGTCGCCGTCGCGATCAAGATGGGCGGCCGGGCCGTGTGGGGACCCACCGTCTCGGCCGCCCAGCACATCGCCGCCCACAGCCACGACGACGGCTTCCCGACCGCCGGCTCCGACCTCGAGGAGAAGGTCGAGTCGGTCTTCGACGACTCGGGCGACGTCTCCGCCGAGACCGTGCGCGTCACCCAGCTCGTCGCGAAGGCAGACATCATGCTGACGGGCGGCCACCTCGACGTCGACTCGCAGAAGGCGCTCTTCGCGACCGCGAAGCAGAACGGCGTGCGCCGCATCCTGCTGCACCACCCGGACTTCATCGTCGGCGCCTCCGAGCACGACGTCGAGGAGCTGCTCTCGCACGGCGCCTTCGTCGAGCACGAGATGTCCATGTACCACCCGGGCGTCCCAGCGCCCGGGTGGCCGATCTCCCGCCTGATCGACTGGATCGAGCGGATCGGCCCCGACCGCACCGTCATCGACTCCGACCTCGGCCAGGAGGGCAACCCGCTGCCCGTCGACGGCTACCTGTACGTCGCCCAGCAACTGCTCGACCACGGCATCGCCGAGAAGGACGTGCGGCAGATGATGTGCCACAACACCGCCTACCTCCTCGGCCTCGAGGACTCGCCGAAGGCCGGATGATGCGCCCCGCCGAGAAGGTGATCATCAGCACCGCGGTCACCGGCAGCGTCAACGTCCCCTCGCAGAGCGACTACCTGCCGCTCAGCGCGGAGCAGGTCGTGCAGGCATCCGTCGAGGCGGCCCACGCCGGCTCGGCCATCATCCACCTGCACGCCCGCCACCCCGACGGGCGGCCCGCGTTCGAGGCGGAGGCGTTCGAGGCGATCATCCCGCCGATCCTCGAACAGGTCGACGTGGTCATCAACATCTCCACGGGCGGCTCCTCGCAGATGACGATGGAGGAGCGCCTCGCGGGCGCCACCCGATTCAGCCCCGAACTCGCCTCGCTCAACATGGGGTCGATGAACTTCGTGTACTCGGGCATCGCCGACAAGGTGACGCACTGGAAGCACGAGTGGGAGAAACCGTACGTGCTCGGCACCTACAGCCACCCCTTCATCAACACCTTCGACCGCATCGAGTACGTGCTGCGCGAGCTCGGCGAACGTCGCGGCACCCGCTTCGAGTTCGAGTGCTACGACATCGGGCACCTGTACACGCTCGCCTACTTCGTCGACCGCGGGCTCGTCGAGCCGCCGTTCATGATCCAGG
This sequence comes from Protaetiibacter intestinalis, assembly GCF_003627075.1. Taxonomy (NCBI): domain Bacteria; kingdom Bacillati; phylum Actinomycetota; class Actinomycetes; order Micrococcales; family Microbacteriaceae; genus Protaetiibacter; species Protaetiibacter intestinalis. The sequence continues at coordinate 965,804 of NZ_CP032630.1, forward strand.
GCGTGTTCGGCATCCTCGGCGGCATCGGCGCCGACCACGCCAACCTCGAGCACATGGTGCGGATCGCCGACAAGCTGTTCGGCGACGAGTACCGGTTCTCGGCGTTCGCGGCCGGGCGCGACCAGCTGCAGTTCGCCACCCACTCCGCATGGCTCGGCGGGCATGTGCGCGTCGGCCTCGAGGACAGCCTGTGGATCGGCAAGGGCCGGCTCGCCGAGAGCAACGCCCAGCAGGTCGAGAAGATCCGCGCCGTCATCGAGGACCTCGGCCGCCCCCTCGCCACCCCCGACGACGCCCGCCGCATGCTCGGCCTCAAAGGCCTCGCGGGCGTCACCCTCTGACCCACCACCCGCAGAAACGGACCGCACATGAGCACGTATGCCACGGACGACATCCGCTCGACCCTGCAGACGACGGCACCCGCCGTGCAGGTCGACCCGTCGACCCCCATCAAGCCCTCGCAGTGGATCGAGTTCCTCGCGCTGCCGCCCGGCGAGGTGCTCGCCCACGGCAGCCGGGTGTGGAACGCGCGGGCCGCGAACCTCGTGGTCTCGTACACCGAGGGGCGCGCGGGAGACGTGCTCGAGCGCGCCGCACAGGTCGACGAGTACGTCGTGCTGCAGTACTCGGAGAGCGCGCCGATCCTGGTGACCGCGGGCGAGGAGTCGGCGGAAGTCGACGAGGAGGCCTTCGTCGTCGTGCCGCCCGGCGACTCGCGCATCGAGCTGCGCGGCGACGGGCCCGTCATCCGGCTGTTCTCGGTGCGCTCCGGCGACCTGGCGGCGGCCTCCCTCAACGCCGAGGCGTACGAGGAGCCGGATGCGCGCTCCGCCCCGCTCGGCGAGTGGCCGGACCCCGTGGGAGGTTTCCGGCTGCGGGTCTACCGCCTCGCCGACACCCCCATCGCGCCCGGCCGCTTCGGACGCATCTTCCGCACCACCAACGTCATGGTCAACTTCCTCGCCGAGGAGCCGACCCCGCGCGACCCGCACAAGCTCTCACCGCACCACCACGACGACTTCGAGCAGATCTCGCTCGCCGTCAAGGGCGACTTCGTGCACCACATCCGCTACCCCTGGGGGCCGGATTCGGGCGCCTGGCGCGAGGACGAGCACCGGCGGATCGCGACGCCGTCGATCTGCGTCATCCCGCCGCCGACCGTGCACACGACGCAGGGCATCGGGCCGCACCAGCAGCTCATCGACATCTTCTCGCCGCCCCGCGTCGACTTCTCGACCTCGGGTTGGGTGCTGAACGCCGCCGACTACCCCGCGGCGCCCGACCGCGGCATCCCCGAGGGGAGCTGAGATGGGGCTGCCGCTCGCGCACAGCCTGTTCCGGGCGGCGCTCGCCGACCCGAGCCGGGTGCCGCTCGGCACCTGGGTGAAGCTGCCGGCGACCGAGAGCATGGAGCTCGTCGCGCTCGCCGGCTTCGACTTCGCCGTGATCGACCTCGAGCACTCGGCGATGAACCTCGAGACCGCGTTCCGGCACATCGGCACGGCGCTGCTCGCAGGCGTCTCGCCCATCGTTCGGGTGCCGAGCCTCGAGGGCGGGCTCGCGCAGCGCATCCTCGACGCGGGGGCGGAGGGGATCATGCTGCCGCACGTCGACACGGTCGAGCAGGCGCGCGCCGCGGTCGCGGCCGTGCGGTTCCCGCCGCTGGGTGCGCGCGGGGTCGGCAGCACCAGCCGGGCCGGCGCCTGGGGTGCCGTCTCGCGCGAGGACTACCTGCGCTACGGCAACGAGGAGGTCGTGCTCATCCCGCAGCTCGAGAGCGCCCAGGCCGCCCGCAACGCCCGCGCAATCGCCGAGGTGCCCGGGGTCGACGTGCTGCTCGTCGGCGCGGCCGACCTCTCCACGAGCGAGGGGCTCACCGAGACCGACCCGGCGGTCGTCGAGCTCATCGCGGGCGCCGTACGGGACGTGCACGCGGCGGGCAAGCCGATCGGCAACGCCGGCGGACCGACCGCCGCGAACGTGCGCGCCTCGCTCGACGCCGGCTTCGACTTCACCCTCCTCGGCAACGACGCGAGCCTGCTCGGCGCCGCCGCCCGCGCGGCCGTCGAGGCGGGCAGGTCGGTCGAACGGGGATGATGTGAGGGTCGCAAGTGTCGAGGGAGACGGATGACGATGGGGCTGCTCGAGGACAAGGTCGTGCTGCTGGTCGGGGCGAGCACCGGCATCGGCGCGGAGGCCGCGCGGGTCTTCGCGGCGGAGGGCGCCTCGCTGGTGCTCGCCGCGCGCTCGGCGGATGCGCTCGAGTCGCTCGCGGGTGAGCTCGCCGAGGGCGGGCACGCGGTCGCGACGGCGGCGGGCGACGTGACCTCGGCATCCGACGTGGCGCGCATGGTGGACACGGCCGTCGAGCGCTTCGGGCGGCTCGACGGGGCCTTCAACAACGCCGGCATGACGCAGCTCGGGCTGCTGCACGAGGTGAGCGAAGACGACTTCGACCGCCTGTTCGCGGTCAACGTGAAGGGCGTGTGGCTGTGCCTGCGCGAGGAGCTGCGCGTCATGCGCGCGGCGGGTGCCGGCTCGATCGTCAACACCTCGAGCGTCGGCGGCTACAAGGGCAGCTCGGGTCTCGGCGCGTACCAGGCGACCAAGCACGCCGTCATCGGCCTCACCCGCACCGCCGCCCACGACAACGGGCCGCTCGGCATCCGCGTCAACACGGTCGCCCCCGGACCGACCGAGTCGGCCATGCTCGACGCGATGCGCCGCGACGACCCCGACGCCATCCCGCGCCGCCTCGCCGCGATGCCGCTGCGCAAGGTGGGCACGGGCGCCGAGGTCGCGAACGCCGTCGCCTGGCTGCTGAGCGACCGCGCGAGCCACGTCACAGGTGCCGTCCTCCCCGTCGAGGGCGGCTTCACCGCCTGATCCTCACCCCCGACATCGCTGATCGGTCGGTTTCTGGTCTCAAACCGGCGGTTTGAGACCAGAAACCGACCGGTCAGCGTCACGGGTCGAGGCGGACGAGGCGGGCGAAGCGGACGACGAGGTCGTCGGCGCCGGGGGCGAGCGAGATGCGGATGCGGGTGCCGGCGGCGAGGGCGCCGTCGGGGAGGGCGATCGTCGCGGTGCGCCAGGCGCCCGAGCCGTCGCGGGCGACCGGGGCCGAGGAGCCCGCGGCCGTGTCGACGGCGAACGAGCCCGCGCCCTCGTCGAAGTAGGTGACCTTGAGCACCGTGCGCCCGGTGGCGGCGGCCGCGAAACGCGGGTCCACGTCGAGGGCGAAGCCCGTGTCGCCGGCCGCGACCTCCGTCGACAGTCCCTCGTACGCGGTGCCGTTGTCCTCCTCGAAGACGTGCTCGTGCACATCCGCCTCTGTGCGGTGCGCGACCGAGCCCGGCTCGTCGACCTGCACGAGCCAGCGCTCGAGGTTGCGCACCCACGGACGGGTCGGCCACGAGGCCGGGTCGTCGAAGGGACCCGACTCGAGGTCGCCGGCCCAGTAGGTGTCCTCCGCGTCGCGGAGGGCGGCCCAGGCATCCGCCGAGGTCTCGGCCGTCTGCCCGAGCGAGAGCCGCAGCCAGTCCCACTGCTCGGGGTACTCGGCCAGGTACGAGGGCCCCGGCACGACGTACATCCAGTTCACCCGCAGCTGCAGCGCCTTGAGGTTCGCCTGGCGCACGGCGTAATACACGTCGTCGGTCGAGTAGCCGCAGTCGGTGAAGCACTCGTTCTCGGTCGCCACGACGTACCGGCCCGAATGGACCGGCAGCGACTCGTCGACGGTCATGTGCCCGTTCGGCTCGATGTGCGAGCCGTAGGCGGGCGCCTCGCTCAGGTGGAAGTTGGAGAGCTCGGTGATACCCGTGCGGATGCCCATCCCGGCATCCACAGCCCGCCGCGCCAGCAGGTCGTCGGCCGCGCCGAACGGACCCCACGGGTAGTCCTCGCCCGTGAAGACGAGCTTGTCGGCGTGGTCGCCGAAGAGCGTCACGAGGTCGCTCCAGGCGTGCGCGTACCAGTCGAGGTAGGCCCGCTCGTCGAGTTCGCCGGCGTCCGCGGCGGCCGTCACCATCTCGTAGTCGTACTCGGCCCACGTGAAGGCGCCCGGCACGTAGACGAATCTCAGACGCGGATCGGCGGCCAGCCCGAGGTCGACGAACAGCATCCGGTAGGTGTCCATGAGGTGGCCCCAGACGCACTCGTCCCAGATCGGCAGGTGGCGTTCGCCGTCGTAGTCGGGGCCGTAGCTCGAGACGCCGCACTCCTTCGCGACCCACTCGGGCGCCCAGTCCTCGCCGCTCGCGAAGATGCGCATCCAGAAGTCGCCCGGCTGCCGCAGTTGCGCGTCGAGCGCGTCGAAGCCCATGCCCTGGGCGTCGCCGCTCGAGGTGCGGTCGAGAACCTCGTCGGGCGTGGGCCGCAACTGCCGCCAGGAGAGGTCGACGGAGCGTACGGCGACGAGCTCGGACGCGTCGGCCTCCTCCGAGAAGTAGCCCGAGTTCGCGGCCGGCCGCACCCAGTCGGGCAGCGTCCAGTCGTCGCCGTCGGCGATCGTGACGCCCGTCGCATCCGCGTCGACGAACGCCGCGCGCGGCCCCACGTCGAGGTCGATGCCGTCGCCGCCCGCCGTCGGCAGCGGCTCCGGCGCACTCACCGTGCACCCCGCGAGCGCCGCGGCGAGGGCGACCGCCACGGCCGCGGCCGGCGCGCGACGGCGACGAGGCGACGGCTCAGGCATGGGATGGGGTCACCTCGATGCGGGAGGCGAGCGCCGGGATGTCGGCGGGCTCGAAGACGGCGGCTCCGGGCCGGAGGGTGTTGGCGGCGGCGACCGCGGATGCGGTGCGCAACGCCTCCGGGAGTGCAGCACCGCCCTCGAGCGCGGTGAGCAGGCCGGCGAGGAACGAGTCGCCCGCGCCGACCGTGTACGGGCCGGCCGAGGGGGCGACCACGCGCCAGGCGCCCGCGGCATCCGCCCCGAGAGAGCCGGCCGCGCCGTCGGTCACGATCGCGGTCTCGGCGCCCCGCGCCCGCAGCGACGCGGCGAGGTCCTCGAGCTCGCCCGGCCCCACGGCCTCGGCGGCCTCCGCCCGGTTCACCTTCACGAGCGCGGGCCGGGTGCGCTCGAGCACCGCCGCGAGCGCCTCCCCGCGCAGGTCGACGGCGAGCCGCACCCCGCGATCCGCCGCGTCGGCGAGCGCCGCCGCGAGCGCGCCCGCGCGGGTGTCCGGCACGGAACCCGACACGGCGAGCCACCCCTCGCGCACACCCTCGAGCGTGGCGGTCAGCGCCGCCCAGGCGCCGTCGTCCGGCTGGGCCACGCACTCGTAGAACTCGGTGATGCGTCCGTCCGTCGCGTCGACGACGCTCACGCACGTGCGCGTCTCCTCGCGCGCCGGCACCACCTCGACGGGCACGCCCTCGGCCTCGAGCGCCACCCGCATCCCCTCGCCGACCGTGCCGCCGAGGGGCGCGATGGCCCGCACCTCCGCTCCCAGCGTGTGCAGCGCGCGGGCCACGTTGAGCGACTTGCCGCCGGGCAGCGCGAGCTTCCATGTGGGCCGGTGGATGCCGCCCACCTCGAGCACGGGCACGCCGTAGGTCACGTCGAGCGCAGGAGAGAGTCCGAGGCAGGTGATCACGCCTCGAGCTCCGCCTCGACCTCGGCGCGCGTGGCCTGGCCGCCGGCGCCGCCCGCGCCCCGCGTCGAGAGCGAGCCCGCGACCGCGGCCCAGCGAACGGCCTCCGCGAGCGGGCGGCCGTCGAGCCACGCGGCGAGGAAGCCCGCGTCGAAGCTGTCGCCGGCGCCCGTCGTGTCGACGACGTCGAGCACGAGTCCGGGCGCCCGTACGACGTCACCGGCGGGCGTGACGGCGAAACCGCCCGCGGCGCCGTCCTTGACGACCACCACCGGTCCCCGGGCCGCGAGCAGCGTCGCGGCGGCCACGGCATCCGCAGGCTCGTCGCCGAGCGCCCGGGCGAGGGCGAGCGCCTCCTGCGCATTCGGCAGCAGCAGGTCGAGGTGCGGCAGGCATTCGGCGACGCCCGCCCAGGTCTCCGCGGGATCCCAGTTGGTGTCGAGGCTCGTCGTCACGCCCCGCGCCCGCAGCTCCGCGAGCACCGCGGGCAGCTCCGCCGCGAGGGTCGGCACCAGGAAGAAGGAGGCGACGTGCACGTGGGTTGCGGATGCGGCGGCGGCACGCACCTCGTCGCCCGTCACCCCCGCGAGCGCACCCGTGAGCGTGAGGATCGCGCGGTCGTCGGGCGCCGACAGGATGACCGACACCCCCGTCGGCTCGTCGACGACCGTCACGGACTCCGTGGAGACCCCGGCATCCGCCAGCAGCTCGCGCGTGCGCGCACCGAACACGTCCCGCCCGACGCGCGCCACGAGCGCCGTGTCGACGCCGAGCCGGGCGAGACCCGCCGCGCAGATGCCCGCGCTCGAGCCGAGCACGAGATCCGCGCCCGCGAGCAGTTGCTCCGCCTGACCGAAGCGGGGCACGACATCGCCCCGCAGCACGAGGTCGAGGTTGGCGTCGCCCGCCACGAGCACGCGTGCCGTCATCCCTTGAGCCCCGACATGGTCATCGTCTGCACGAACTGCTTCTGCGCGAACAGGAAGAACAGCACGAGCGGTGCCGTCGCGATGACGTTACCGGCCATGAGCAGATCCCACTGGGTGCGCCGGGTGCCCTGGAAGTTCGCGATGCCGAGCTGCACGGTGAATGCGCCGTCGTCGTTGATCGCGATGAGCGGCCAGACCAGGTCGTTCCACGAGCTCAGCAGCGTGAAGATCGCGAGCGTCGCCATCGCGGGGCGGGCGAGCGGCAGCACGACGCGCAGGAAGATCTGCAGGCGGTTCGCCCCGTCGATCGCCGCCGCCTCCTCGATCTCGGCGGGGATCGAGAGGAAGAACTGCCGCATGAGGAAGATGCCGAAAGCGGACGCCAGCCACGGCACGAACGCCGCCGCGAGCGTGTTCACGATGCCGAGCTTCGAAAACATGATGTAGGTCGGGATCATGAGCAGCTGCGTCGGAATCATGATCGTCGCGAGGATCACGAAGAACCCGACGTTGCGCCCCCGGAACTGCAGCCGCGCGAAGCCGTAGCCGGCGAGCGAGCACAGCACGATGTGCGACACGATCGAGATGACCGCCACGATCGTCGAATTCGCGAGCCAGCGCAGGATGTCGGTGTCGACGAGCAGCCCGACGAACCCGTCGAGCGTGATCCGCGAGGGGAAGAACGGCGGCGGGAACTTCACGAGGTCGGATCGGGGGGAGACCGAGGCGAGCAGCATCTGCCCGAACGGGATGAAGAACAGCAGCGCGATCGGCGCGAGCACGAGGTGCCAGAGGCTGAACCGGCGCGTCGTGCGACGGCGAGTCGAGTCGAGGCGCGGGCCTCGGGTCAGCGAGGTGAGCGCCATCAGAACGCCTCCATGTTGCGGCGGCGCGCGAAGAGGACCGCGCCGATCGTGATGAGCAGGGTCACGGCGAACAGCACGTACGCCGCGGCCGATCCGGCACCGAAGTCGAGGGCCTTGAAGGCCTTCTCCCACAGGTAGTAGACGATCGTCTTCGTCGAGTCGAGGGGACCGCCGCGGGTGGTCGTGTAGACGAGGTCGAAGAGCTGCAGGGCGCCGATGGTCTGCCAGATGCCGACGAACACCGTCACCGGCCGGAGCTCGGGCCACACGACCTGCCAGAAGGTCTGCCACCGGTTCGCGCCGTCGATGCGGGCCGCCTCGAGCAGTTCGTTCGGGATGTCCTGCAGGGCGGCGAGGTAGATGACGGTCGTGAACGCCGCCTGCCCCCACAGCGACATGATGGCGATCACGAGCATCGCCTGGTTCGGATCCTCGAGCCAGCCCTGGGCGGGAAGGCCGAGCGCGCGCAGCACGTTGTTGACGAGCCCGTACTGCGGGCTGAACAGGTAGGTCGACAGGATGCCGGTGGAGGCCGCGGAGGCCACGAACGGCACGAAGATGGCGGTGCGGTAGAGCCCGATGAACCGGATGTCGCGGTTGAGGGCGACGGCGAGGAACAGTCCCAGCAGCACCGAGGCCGGCACGAACAGCAGCACGTAGAGGCCCGTCTGGCTGACCGCGGCCCAGAACTCCGCGTCGGTCATGATCTTCGCGTAGTTGTCGCCGCCGACGAACTTGGGCGGCGCGAAGCCGTTCCACTTCTGCAGCGAGAGGATGAACGCCCACGCCGCCGGGAACACCGAGAGGCCGAGGATGATCACCATCGCGGGGGCGACGAACGCCCAGCCGGTGAGGGTGCCGAGCCCGCGCCGGCGGCGCGCGCCGCCCCGGGTGCGGCCCGCCGGCGCGGGGTTCGGGGTCCCGGGCGCGGTCACGGGTTTCTCGGTCACGGTCGTCATCGTCGGCTCCTCGACCATTCTCGGTTCAGGACAGCACGATGGAGCGGGTCAGGTGGCGCGGGTTGTCGGGGTCGAGGCCGCGAGCGGTCGCGGTGCGCACGGCGAGCTGCTGCGCGACCGCGAGCTGCACGAGCGGGTCGGCATCCGACTGCACGACGCGCGCGCCGGTCGCCTCGACGTCGCGCGCGAGGCCGTCGTCGATCGCGCCCAGGAACCAGACGAGCGAGCCCGGGTGCGCCACCGCGAGCGGACCGTGCCGGTAGTCCAGCAGCGGATACGACTCCGCCCACGCCTGCGCCGCCTCGCGGATCTTGAGGGCCGCCTCCTGGGCGAGGCCGTAGCTCCAGCCGCGTCCGAGGTAGACCACGTGGTCGAAACCCTCGGGGACCTCGGGTGCACCGGCGGCGAGCGCGGCCTCCGCCTCGGCGGGCAGTCCCGACACGTCCTCGCCGAACGCCGCACGTGCGAGGAACAGGAAGGTGGTGGGGAAGCGGGTCTGAACGACCGAGCGCTCGTCGGCGAAGTCGAGCAGCAGCACCTCGTCGGCGAGCTCGGCGCACGGCGAGTCGGCGACGCCCGTCACGACGACCTTGCGCACGCCATCCGGCACGGCGCGCAGCGCCTCGATCACCTCGGTGGTCGTGCCGGAACGGGTGATCCCGATGACCGCGTCGTAGGGGCGCCACGGGCGCGGCTCCGAGGCGTAGGCGGCATCCGTCTCGCCGAAGCCCGCCTGCTCCCGCAGCAGCGCGAACGACTCGGCGACGAAGGCGGAGGTGCCGCATCCGATCACGAGCACGCGCTCGCCGGAGCGGGTCAGCATCCGCACCGCGTCGGGGAGGAGGTCGAGCGAGCGACGCCACACCTCGGGCTGGCTCTCGATCTCGAGGGAGGTGATGTTCATGGGGATCTGCGCTCCTGCTGCAGGGTGGGAGCGGGGCGACCGGATGGGCCGCCCCGCCGGGTGGATCGGATGGTTCTAGTTGTCCGAGAGGGCCTCGTCGGCCGCCTTGGCCGCCTCCTCGAGCGCCTCCTTCGGGTCACCCTGACCCTGGAGCACGTGCGAGATGGCGGAGCCGACGGCCTCGGAGAGCCCGACATAACCGGTGACGGTCGGGCGCGAGTTGATGGCGTTCGCGCTGTTGGCCGCCATGATGTCGAGGCCGGGGAGCGCCGCGACCTGCGCCTGGAACTCGGGGCTGTCGACCTCGCTCTCCCGCAGCGGCAGGTTGCCGAACTCGACGTTCCAGCGCAGGTCCTGGGCAGGCGCGGTGAGCCACTTCATGAGCTCGAACGACCAGTAGGCCTCGTTGACGTCGCCGGTGTCGAACATCGCCCAGATGTCGGGGCCGGAGACGGTCTGGTGGTCGCCGTCGGTGCCGGGGAGGATGGTCACGCCGTAGTCCGTGCCCGCCGTGTTGAGGTCGTACAGCTGCCACGGGCCGGAGGTCATCATGCCGATGCGGTCGGCCGCGAACAGCTGCGCGAACTTGGTGTCGGTCTGGTCGAGGTAGACGCTCTGGTCGTCGACGGCCATCTCCTGCAGGAAGGTGAGGGCCTCGACGCCGGCGTCGCTCGCGAAGGCGGCGGTGCCGTCGTCGGCGAGGATCTCGCCGCCGTTCTGCCACAGGTGCGGCCAGAACTGCCAGGTGGTCTCCTCGGAGCCGGAGACGGAGTAGGCGTAGCCGTAGGTCTCGGTCGAGGGGTCGGTCATCTTCTTCGCGGCGTCACGGAAGTCGTCCCAGGTCCAGTCCTCGGTCGGGTAGTCGACGCCCGCGGCGTCGAAGACCGTCTTGTTGTAGATGAGGGAGAGGTTGTCGACGAGGGCCGGGAAGCCGATGATCTTGTCGCCCGTGGGCTGCACGGTGGCGCGCGCGGCGGCGGGGAACTCGTCCCAGGCGAGCTCGGGGTCGTCGACCTGGTCGCGCAGGTCGACGGTGCGACCCGAGGTCTCGAGCTCGCTCGCCCACGAGCCGAAGGAGTAGGAGATGTTCGGGTAGGTGTCGCTCGCGAAGCCCGCGGAGAGCTTCTGCAGGAGCTCCTCGGTGGAGGAGGCGCCCGAGGAGATGTCGATCGTGACGTTCGGGTGGTCGGACTCGAACTCGGCGGCGAGATCCTCGAGGATCGCCTCCGCCTCGTCGGACTGGCCGGTCCACCAGGTGATGGTGACGTCGGCATCCGGGTCGAGTTCGGTGGCCTTGCCTGCACCGGTGCAGCCGGTGAGGGCGAGGGCGGTGCCGACGGCGGCGATTCCGGCGGCGATACGGACGGTGCTGTGGCTGTGGTGTCTCATGGCGTCCTCTCGATGTTTCCGCCCATCCTTGCGCCGAATGATCATTTGTAAAGCGGAATGCGCGAATCGATCATTTCTGGTGATCGGATCATTGCCACCCGAGCGCCCGACGACCAAGGTGGGCTCGTGGACATCGACGACATCTTGCTGCGCGACTGGACCCCGCGCAGCATGATGCGCGCCCGCGAGACGGCACGCGACACGCCGCACACGCCGTGCGTCGACATCCACAACCACCTGGGGCGCTGGCTCACCGCCGACGGCGACTGGATGATCGACGACGTCGACGCCCTGCTCGGCGTCATGGATGCGCGCCACGTCGAGACGATCGTCAACCTCGACGGGATGTGGGGCGACGAGCTCGAGGCGAACCTCGAGCGCTACGACCGGGCGCATCCGGGGCGCTTCGCGACCTTCTGCCAGCTCGACTGGTCGCTGCTCGGCGAGCCGGACGGCGGTGCACTGCTGCTGCGCCTGCTCGAGGACAGCGCACGCCGCGGGGCGCGCGGGGTGAAGATCTGGAAGAACCTCGGCCTCGAGGTGCGCGACGCCTCGGGGGCGCTCATCTCCCCCGACGACCCGCGCGTCGTGGCGCTCGTCGCGCGGGCGGGCGAGCTCGGCATCCCCGTGCTCATCCACACCGCCGATCCGATCGCCTTCTTCGAGCCGCTCGACGCGCACAACGAGCGCCTCGACGAGCTGCGCGGGGCGCGCGACTGGTGGTTCGGCGACCGCGCGCGGCACCCCGACTTCGACACCCTGCTCGACGCCCACGCGCGTCTCGTGCGCGCCTGCCCGGACACCGACATCATCGGCGCCCACCTCGGCTGCGCCGCCGAGGACCTCGACCGCGTCTCGGCGCTCATGGACGAGGCGCCGCGCTACCACGCCGACATCGCAGGTCGCATGGCCGAGCTCGGCCGGCAGCCCCGTCGCTTCGCCGAGCTCGTGGCGCGGCACCCCGACCGCATCCTGTTCGGCACCGACATCTACCCGGCGGGCGACGAGCAGTACCGCCTGCACTACCGCTTCCTGGAGACCGCCGACGAGGGCTTCGAGTACGCCCCTGGCGAGCCGATCCCGCCACAGGGCCGCTGGGCCGTCTCGGCCGCGTCCCTCGACCCGGCGCTGCTGCCGGCCCTCTACCGCGACAACGCCCGCCGCCTCCTCGGCTGAACCCGTTCGTTCGGGAGGATGACACGCCGCATCCGGCGCGGATCATCCGTCCCACACGGCGTGTCATCCTCCCGAACGGAGACGACGAGCGGGTCAGCGCGCGAGCAGGCGCGTGAAGTGGGCAACGGTGTCGGCCATCGCCTCGCGCGAGGCACGGAGGGAGGGACGGGGGTCGACCGCATCGGGATGCGCCGCGAGCTCGGCGCGGACCGCCGCGGTCGCCGCGATGTTGAGCGCCGTGCCCACGTTGACCTTGCGGATGCCGGCCGCCACCGCGGCGCGGATCGTCGCGTCGTCGACGCCCGAGGAGCCGTGCAGCACGAGCGGCACCGGCACGGCGGCGGCGAGCCGCGCGACGAGCGCGAGGTCGACCCCGGCGGTGCGCTCCCGCATGGCGTGCGAGCTGCCGACCGCGACGGCGAGACCGTCGACGCCGGTCGCCGCGACGAACGCGGCGGCGTCGTCCGGGTCCGTGCGCACCCCCGGCGCGTGGGCGCCGTCCTTCCCGCCGATCTCGCCGAGCTCCGCCTCGACCCAGAGTCCGGCGCCCCGGGCGCGTCGCGCCGCATCCGCGGTCGCCCGCACGTTGGCGAGGTCGTCGAGCCGCGAGGCGTCGACCATGATCGAGCCGAGGCCCCAGGCTCTCGCATTCGCGATGGCCAGGTCGACGAGCGCGGGATCCTCGATGTGGTCGAGATGCAGTGCGAGCAGCACCGTCGCCGACTCGGCGACCGAGCGGCACCCGGCGAGGAGGGGCCGGGGGTCGCCGCCGTGGAAGCGGATGGCGTTCTCGCTCAACTGCAGGATCGCGCCGGATCGGGCGCGGGTCGCACCCTCGGCGATGGCCTCGGCGTGCTCGAGGGTGATGACGTTGAAGCCTGCGACCGCGCCCCCACGGGCGACCGCCTCCGCGACCAGTTCGCGCGTGGGCGCGAGCGTCACCGCGGTTCCTCGAGGGTGCCGCCGAGCGCGACGGGCAGCAGGGCGGCGTGCGCGGCGGTGAGCTCGTCGCACAGCTCCCAGATCTCGGTGGGCGTGAGCGTCGAGCTCGCGTTCGGGTCGACGAGCACGGCACGGCGCACGAACTCCGGGTCGCCCTCGGCGGCGGCGCGGATGGCGAGCTCGGCCACCGACAGGTAGGCGCGGTTGAGCGCGGCCCCGGCCGGCGGCACCGAGCCCCAGGCGATCGGGTGCACGCCCGAGGCGTCGACGGTCGCGGGCACCTCGACGACGGCACCCTGCGGCAGGTTGTCGATGAGCCCGGCGTTCGGCACGTTGACGTGGATCTCCCGCGCGGTGCCCGTGAGCATCGAGTGGATGATCTGCGGGGCGTACTCGGCGGCATCCCCCTCCTCGTGCAGCGGCACGTGGCCGCCCGCGGCGAGGGTCGCACGCGCGTCCTCGAACTCGCGCACGTTCTCCTCCGAGATGCCGATGTACTGCAGGGGCTCGAGTCGGAAGCGCTCGATCTGGGCGTCGTCGCGCAGGAACCAGTCGAGGTACTCGGAGGAGTGCTCGCTCGTCTCGGTCGGGTAGTAGCCGATGCGTCGGAAGATCTCGACGCGCACCCGGCGCTCGAGCTCGGGGTCGGAGGCGATCCGGGCGCGCAGCAGCGGATAGAGGTCCTCGCCGTCGCGGCTCCACTCGGTGAGCCATGCCTGGTGGTTCACGCCGGCCGCACGGTAGTGCGTGCCCTCGAGCGGCACGCCCACCAGCTCGCACAGGTCGTTGACGGTCCAGTAGACGCTGTGGCAGAGGCCGACGGCCCGGATGTCGGGGGCGACGTGCGACATCCACCAGATGTTCATCGCCATGGGGTTCGTGTAGTTGAGGAACCAGGCGTCGGGGCAGAGCTCCCGCATGTCGCGCGCGATGCCGCTCAGCACGGGGAAGGTGCGCAGCGCGCGGAACACGCCCCCGACGCCCGTCGTGTCGCCGATGGTCTGCCGCAGGCCGCGGCGCGCCGGCAGTTCGAGGTCGACGCGGGTGGCGGCGATGCCGCCCACCTGGATCATGTTCACGACGAAGTCGGCGCCGACGAGGGCCGAGCGGCGGTCGGCGGATGCCGTGACCCGCACCTCGCGGCCGAGCTGCGCGGCGACGTCGAGGGCGGTGAGGCGGGCCACCTCGAGGCGCTCGGCGTCGATGTCGTGCAGGGCGAGGTCGAGCACCGGGAGGTCGGGGAAGCGGAGCAGGTCAGTCAGCAGCTGTCGCGTGAACACGACACTCCCCGCACCGAGGAACACGATCGTCGGCATGGGAACGATTGTCCGGAGACTGTGCAAGACGCGCAAGGAAATGAGCGGATTGACGCGCATTCGCTCATCTGTCATGCTCGCTTTCCATGGCCACCGCCTACAGCACCAGCACCGTCGCCGAACTCGGTGGCTCCCCCAAGCGCTCCCGTCGGATGGCCGACATCCTCGACGCGATCGCCGAACGGGGCGAGATCTCGCTCACCCAACTCGCCGCGCTGTTCGACAGCTCCGCCGCGACCCTGCGGCGCGATCTCACGGTGCTCGCCGACCAGGGGCTCATCGTGCGCACGCACGGCGGGGCGAAGGCCGCCGGCTCGCTGGCCGAGCTGCCGGTGGCGCTGCGCGACACCCGCTTCCAGGACGCCAAGCGCCGGATCGCGCGCGCGGCCGCCATCCGCATCCCGCGCGAGCGGCACGCCGTCGCGCTCTCGGGCGGCACGACGACCGCGGGCGTCGCGCGCGAGCTCGTCAACCACGCCGACCTCACGATCGTCACCAACTCGCTGTCGATCGCCTCACTCGTCGCCTCCTACCCACGGCTCAAGGTCGTGATGACGGGGGGCATCCTGCGGGCGCAGTCGCTCGAGCTCGTCGGCGTGCTCGCGGAGGGCACCTTCAGCGCGATCAACGTGGGCACCGCGATCCTCGGCGCCGACGGGGTGTCCGCGGATGCGGGGATCACGACGCACGACGAGACCGAGGCGCGCACCAACCACGCGATGGTCGCGAAGGCCCAGCGCACGATCGTCGTCGCCGACGGCTCGAAGATCGGTCGCGCCGCGCTCGCCCGCATGGCGGAGCTCGCCGACGTCGATGTGCTCGTGACCGACGACTCCGCCGACCCCGGGCAGCTGCAGCGGCTGCGCGACGCGGGCGTCGAGGTCGTCCTCGCCTGACGTCGTGACCGTTCGGCTCAGTTGAGGGCGGGGGTGTCCTCGGGGATGACCCCGCCGGCGGCGAGGGAGGCGCCGAGGTCGCGGAGGGCGCGCAGGGCGACGCGCTGGGCGAGCGGGCCGTAGGAGATGCGGGCCACGCCCATCCGCTCGTACTCGGCGGCGGGCAGGGCGCCCGGCAGACCGATGATCGAGAGACGCCCGTCGAAGGCCTCGACGAGCCGCTCGACGAGATCGCGCCGCGTCGGGCCCGGCACGAAGACGAGCGCGGCGCCCTCGGCGAGGAACGCCCGGCCGCGGGCGATCGCCTCGCCGAGCTTGTGCTCGACGTCACCCTCGCCGCGCACGAAGGCGTCGGTGCGGGCGTTCAGCTGGAACGGCACGCCCTCGGCCTCGGCGGCCGCCGTGACGGCGCGCACCCGCGCGACCGCCTCCTCGAGGGGACGCATGCGATCCTCCACGTTCGCGCCCACGACGCCGAGCGCGATCGCGCGCCGCACCGTCTCGCCCGGGTCGTCGTAGCCGTCGTCCAGATCGGCGCTCACGGGCAGCTCGACCGCGTCGACGATCGTCGCGATCCCCCCGAGCGCCACGTCGAGCGGCATCCCGCCGTCGGGATAGCCGAAGGAGGCCGCGATCGAGTGCCCGGCGGTCGCGATCGCCCGGGTCTCGGGGAGTTCGGCGATCACGCGCGCGCTCACGGCATCCCAGACGTTGACGAGCTGCAGGATGCGGGGCGACTCGTGGAGGTCGCGAAGGGTCCGGGCGCGGTCGAGGGTGCTCATACCCCGATCTTTCTCCTCTCGGGGCCCGCGGATCCACTCTCCCGTGTTTGCAGGGATGGGAGCGCGACCACGGTTTCCGACGCCCGCGGCGGGCCCCGAAAACGCTCCGAAACTATCGGAGTAATGCTTGACAGTTTTCGCCGGGAGATGCACACTCATGGGCACGGACGCCCCCCAAGTGAGGGGCGAAAGTCAGAATGGGGGACGTGCGCTCTGCGCACACGCTCTTCGATTCGTGCGCCGACTGGCTTGTGGGGCGATCCACCACCTCCAACAAGTAAGCACGAAGGAGTGCCAAACAATGTCGAAACTTTCGACGCTCAATGCCGGTGCGCCCCCGCGTCACCGGACGCTCAAAGCACTGGCGGCCCTCGGGATCGCCGGTGCGATGATCATGGCGGCGGCGGCCCCCGCAAGCGCGGCGGTCACCTCCAACCAGACCGGCACCAACAACGGATACTTCTACTCGTTCTGGACCGACTCGTCGGGAACGGTGTCGATGGATCTCGGATCCGGCGGCAACTACTCCACCCAGTGGAGCAACACGGGCAACTTCGTCGCCGGCAAGGGCTGGCAGACCGGCGCCCGGCGCACCATCGACTACTCGGGCAGCTTCAACCCCTCGGGGAACGCGTACCTCGCCCTGTACGGATGGACGACGAGTCCGCTCGTGGAGTACTACATCGTCGACAACTGGGGCACCTACCGCCCCACGGGCACCTTCAAGGGCACGGTCACGAGCGACGGCGGCACGTACGACATCTACGAGACGACGCGCACCAACCAGCCGTCCATCCAGGGCACGGCCACCTTCCAGCAGTACTGGAGCGTGCGCCAGTCGAAGCGCACCGGCGGCACCATCACGACCGGCAACCACTTCGACGCCTGGGCGAGCAAGGGCATGAACCTCGGCAGCCACGACTACCAGATCCTGGCGACCGAGGGCTACCAGAGCAGCGGCAACTCGAACATCACGATCGGGTCGTCGTCGTCGGGTGGCTCCGGCGGTTCGTCCGGCGGATCCAGCGGCGGGTCCTCGGGCGGTTCGTCCGGTGGATCGACCGGCGGCAGCACGAGCAACGGCTGCACCGTGAGCGTCACGAAGGGCGACGACTGGTCCGACCGGTTCAACGTCAACTTCGCGGTCAGCGGCTCGAGCAACTGGACCGTGACGGTGAACCTCAACGGCAGCCAGAGCGTGCAGAACAGCTGGAACGCCAACGTGAGCGGCAGCGGGAGCACCCGCACGGTCACGCCCAACGGCTCGGGCAACAACTTCGGGCTCACCCTGTACAAGAACGGCAACGGCAACCTGCCGACGGCCAGTTGCTCGGCATCCGGAAGCAGTTCGGGAGGCGGCAACTCGGGCGGCAACTCGGGCGGCAACACCGGCGGCAACACCGGCGGCGGCACGAGCAGCGGCTGCACCGTGAGCGTCACCAAGGGCGACGACTGGTCCGACCGGTTCAACGTCAACTTCGCGGTCAGCGGCTCGAGCAACTGGACCGTGACGGTGAACCTCAACGGCAGCCAGAGCGTGCAGAACAGCTGGAACGCCACGGTCAGCGGCAGCGGCAACACCCGCACCGTGAAGCCCAACGGCTCCGGCAACAACTTCGGCCTGACGCTCTACAAGAACGGCAACAGCAGCCTGCCCACGGCGAGCTGCAAGGTCGGATAGCGCACGGGGGCGGCGCGTCGGCTCCCCGCCGGCGCGCCGCCCTCCGCCGTCATGCCCGCGAGCTGCGCGCCGCGAACGCCCGCGTGAGCCGCTGCGCGTCGGCGGTGCCGTAGGCGGCGCCGATCGAGCGGGCCTCCTCGGCGAGCTGCTCGGGCATGCTGCGCAGGGCCGCGTCGCGCACGAGGCGCTTCGCCCGGCCGTAGGCGGATGCCGCACCGGCCAACCAGCCGCGCGCGACGGCCTCCGCACGCGCGCCGACCTCGGCATCCGGCACCGCCTCCGCCGCGAGGCCCCACTCCACCGCCTCGGCGCCCGACAGCGTCCGCTCGCTGAGCACGAGCTGCAGGGCCCGTCGCTCGCCGACGGCCCGCGCGAGCTGCGCCGACACCGAGAGGTCGGGGGTGAGCCCCATGCTCGCGTAGAGGCTGCCGAGCTTCGAGCCCTCGCCGACCACCGCGTAGTCGCCCGCCAGCAGGATGCCGAGCCCGCCGCCCACCGTCGTGCCCTGGGCGGCGACCGCCACCGGCCGCTCGGAGGCGGTGAGGCTCAGGATGCCGTCGTTGATGACCCCGGCGAGCTCGGTCATCGCCGCGCCGGAGTCCATCTCGACCATCGCGCGCACGTCGCCGCCCGCGCAGAACGACGGACCCGCGGCGTCGATCAGCACCGCGCCGACGTCGTCACGCGACACCGCCTCCGCCGTGATCCGGGCCCAGGCCCGCCCGGTCTCGGCGTCGAAGGCGTTGAGTCGCTCGGGACGGTTGAGGGTGATGCGGGCGAGACCCCGATCGACGGTGAACAGGATGGGCTCGGTCATGGCGCGACCGTAGCACCGCGACGAGCCGGTGTGCGGCCCGCGTCACGCCGAGCGCAGCACCTTCTGCAGGGCCTTGCCGCGCGCGAGCTCGTCGACGAGCTTGTCGAGGTAGCGGATGCGCTGCATGAGCGGGTCGTCGATCTCCTCGACCCGCACCCCGCAGATGACGCCCGTGATGAGCGCGGCATCCGGGTTCAGCCGGGCCTCGGCGAAGAAGTCGCGCAGCGTCGTGCCCGCCTCGAGGTGCCGCCGCAGCTCGGCCTCGTCGAAGCCCGTGAGCCACTCGATGACCTCGTCGAGCTCGGTCGTCGTGCGACCCTTGCGCTCCAGCTTCTCGACGTAGAGCGGGTAGATGCGCGCGAAGCTCATCCCGAAGATCCGGTGCTCCATGCGCCCAGGGTAGCCCCGCCCGCCTCGGCGGGGTCAGCGGCGGGTGACCTCGCCGACCGTGTTCGCGGCGCGGTCGAGCAGCGGGGGGCGCAGCAGCGCCCAGGCGCCGGCGATCGCGGCGAGCGAGACCAGGAAGACGGCGAAGCCCCACCAGTCGGATGCGTCGCGCGCCGTGTAGATCGCGTTCAGGTTGCGCAGCGCGTCGGTGGCGAGCACGAGCACGACGTGCGTCACGGTGAACGCCACGAAGAAGAACATGACCGGCAGGTGCACGCGCGTCGCGAGCGCGAAGGGGTAGATCCGGTTCACGCGCGCGGCGTCGCGCGGCCAGTAGGCCGACATCCGCACGCCGGTGACGATCGCGAGCGGCGCCGCCACGAACACGACCGCGAAGTAGCTGAGCTGCTGCAGGGCGTTGTAGGTGACCCAGGCCTGCTCGAGCGGCCACTGGAGCGACGCGTACTGCAGCGTCGCCGAGAGCGCGTTCGGCACGACCGCCCAGTCGGTCGGGACGACGCGCATCCAGTGCCCGGTGGCGAACAGCAGCACGAGGTAGACGACGCCGTTCGCGACCCACAGCACGTCGAGCGCGAGGTGGGTCCAGACGGTGAGGCTCATCCGCCTGCGGCGGTTCCGTCGGGAGGTCCAGGTGGCGTCCGGGCGCTTCTCGCCGCGCGAGCGCCAGCCGGTGCGCACGATGAGCACGAGCAGCAGCGCGTTGAGGAAGTGCTGCCAGCCGAGCCACGCGGGGATGCCGACGGGCACGTCGGCGGGCATCGGCGCGTAGCCGGGGTAGCGGGCGAGGAACTGGGCCACGGGGTCGAGCGTCGTCAGCCAGCGGGCGACGAGCACCACGACCACCGCGAACGCGACCAGCAGTGCGCCCGCGACGACCCAGCGGATGCGCCGCCGCCGGGGGTCGGATGGCGGCGCGGTCGTCACCCTCGCAGACTAGTCGAGGGCACCGGTGACGTTGGTCGTAGGGTGACGGGGTGCAGTGCGACTACTTCGACGCCGGGGTGTGCCGCTCGTGCACGCTCATGGGGGTCGGATACGACGCGCAGCTCGCGGGCAAGGTCGCGGATGCCGAGGGGCTGCTGGCCGCGTGGGCGGACGCCGTGTGGCTGCCGCCCGTGCCGTCGGCTCCGGAGGCCTTCCGCAACAAGGCGAAGATGGTCGTGGGCGGCACCGTCGAGGCGCCGACGCTCGGCATCCTCGACGCCGAGCGGCACGGGGTCGACCTGCAGGGCTGCGGGGTGCTCGCCCCGGGGCTGCGGGGCGCGTTCCCGGCCATCACGGCGTTCATCGCGCGCGCGCGGATCGTGCCCTACGACATCCCCGCGCGCCGTGGCGAGCTCAAGCACGTGCTGCTGACGGAGTCGCCCGACGGCCGCCTCATGCTGCGCTGGGTGCTGCGGTCGACGGAGGCGCTCGGCCGCATCCGCAAGCACCTGCCCGAGCTGCTCGCCGGGCTGCCGCAGCTCGCCGTCGTGACCGCGAACCTGCTGCCCGAGCACAAGGCCGTGCTGGAGGGCGAGGAGGAGGTGGCGCTCACCGCCGACGAGTCGCTCGCGATGCGCCTCGACGACGTGACGCTGCACCTGCGCCCGGGCAGCTTCTTCCAGACCAACACGGCGATCGCGGCGGGCCTGTACCGGCAGGCGCGCGCGTGGGTCGACGAGCTCGCACCCCGCTCGGTGTGGGACCTGTACTGCGGCGTCGGCGGCTTCGCGCTGCATGTCGCGGCGCCCGGGCGGCGGGTGCTGGGCGTCGAGGTGAGCGCGCCCGCGATCGCCTCCGCGCGGCTCTCGGCCGCCGAGGCGGGGCTCGTCGACGTCTCGTTCGAGGTGGGGGATGCGACGGCGGTGGGCGGGGCGGATGCGCCGGAGCTCGTCATCGTGAACCCGCCGCGGCGCGGGCTCGGCGCCGAGCTGTGCGCGACACTCGAGTCCTCGCGGGTCGGATCGGTCGTCTACTCGAGCTGCAACGCCGCCTCACTCGCGCGCGACCTGGCCGCGATGCCCTCGCTGCGGCCCGAGCGCATCCGCGTCTTCGACATGTTCCCGCAGACCACCCACTACGAGGTGATGGTGCTGCTGCGTCGGGTGCACGACTGAGGCGTCAGCCGCCGAACGACGGCGGGCCGCCGCTGCCGGTGAAGGAGCCGCCACCGGTGAAGGAGCCGCCACCGAACGAGCCGCCGCCCGTGAAGGAGCCGCCGCCGAAACCGCCCGTGTCGCTCGAGGAGTCGGAGGTGATGTCGGCCGAGAGGTCGGCGATCACCACCTCGTCGCCCTCCGAGAGCCCCGAGGTGATCTCGACCGACTCGGTGCCGATCGCGCCCACCTCGACGGGCACGCTCGTGAGCTCCCCGTCGACGAGCATCTGCACGGTGTGCTGGGTTCCGTCGACGTGCAGCGCCGAGAGCGGCACGGTGAGCACGTCGGTCGCCGCGGCGAGCTCGATCGTGACCTCGACGGCGGCGCCGTTGAGCAGCGTCGCGCCGGCCGGGTCGACGGCGATCTCGACCGTGTAGCTGGGGGTCGAGGTCTCCGAGACGTTCACGAAGCCGACCGACGACACGGTGGCCGCGTAGCTCGCCCCGCTCGACGTGACGACGGCGGTGCCGGTCTGGCCCGCCGCGACCTTCGCGATCTGCGCGAGCGTGACGGTCGCCTCGACGGTGTACCCGTCGTCGCCGATGATCGCGATGTACTGGGTCGACGATCCCGCCGTGACGTCGTCGCCCACGGCGAAGCCCACGTAGGCGACCGTGCCCGCGATGGGCGTGGTCAGCTGCGCGGCCTGCAGCTCGTGCTGGGCGATCGCGAGCTGCGCCTCGGCCACCGAGATCTCGGCCTGGTCGGCCACGATGTCGGCCGCGGATGCGGTGGAGCCGGAGGAGCCGCCCGAGAAGGAGCCCGACGACGAGGTCGAGGAACCCGAGGAGGAGCCGGTCGAGCCGGAGCTCGAGCCGCCCGACGACGAGGTCGACGCGGATGCCGCGAGCGCGTCGCGGAGGGCCGTGACCGCCGTGTCGAGGTCGGTGATGCCGGCCTGGACCGCCGTCTGCGCGGCGGCGACCACGCCCTGCGCGGTGCCGACCCCGCCGATCGCGGTCTGGCATTCGGCCAGCAGCGCCTGCACGGCCTCGAGGGTCAGCGGGGTCGCCTCGTCGGAGTCGCCCGCGTCGTCGCCGGAGTCGCCCGCGACCTCCGCGTCGCCGGCATCCGCGCCGTCGCCCGGGTCGTCGCCCGAGTCGTCGCCGAGGGTCGCGGCGAGGAACGGGGCGCACACGGTGGTCGCCGAGGCGGAGGAGCTCTCGGCGGCCGCGAGCGCGTCGGATGCGGTCGCGGCGAGCGTCAGCAGGCTCTGCTGGGCGGCGACGACCTGCTCGAGCGCGGCCGTGACCGCGGGATCGGTCGAACCGGTCGAGGGTCCGGAGCCGCCGGACCCCGAACCCGTGCCGGAATCCGAGGAACTCGAGGAGCCGGACGAGCTCGTGGACGTCTGCGAGGCGAGGTCGGTCGCGAGCTGCTGCTGCGCGTCGGCGAGGTCCGACTCCGCCGCGTCGACGGCGTCCTCGAGGTCGCCCGGGTCGATCGTGGCGAGCACGTCGCCCGCCTCCACCCGGTCGCCCACCTGCACGTTCAGCGCGTCGACCGTGCCGGATGCCGCGAAGGCGCGGTCGCGCCGGGTCGCGGAGGCGAGCGACCCGGTCACCGTGAGGGTCTCGTCGACCGAGCCGACGCTCGCGACCGCCGTGCGGTAGCCGCCCGCCGTGTTCGCGGCGTTCGCCCACGCCATGCCGCCGCCGGCGAGCACGAGCGCACCCGTGACGACCCCGGCGCCGATCAGGCGGCCCTTCGTGAACCAGCCCCGGAATCCGGTCTTCTTCTTCGTCTTCTTCACCACGTTCGTCTCCGTCATTCCGTGCGCAGGGCGTCGATGGGGGCGAGGCGCGCGGCGCGCGTGGCGGGGTAGACCCCGAACACGATGCCGATCGCGATCGACACGGCGAGCGCCCCCGCGACCGCCGGGCCCGAGAGCACGACCGAGCTGCCGATGATGCCGGGCAGCACGAGGGTGCCGAGCGCGCCGAGCGCCGCACCGAGGATGCCGCCGCCGAGGCCGAGGATCGCCGCCTCGGTGAGGAACTGCCGCCGGATCGCCCACGGCGGGGCGCCGAGCGCCTTGCGCAGGCCGATCTCGCGGGTGCGCTCCGTCACCGAGACGAGCATGATGTTCATCACGCCGATGCCGCCGACGAGCAGCGAGAGCGCCGCGATGCCGGTGAGCAGGATCGTGAGGGTCTGGTAGATGGAGGTCGCCGTCTCGACGAGCGCCTCCTGGCTCGCGATCGAGAAGTCGGAGTCGTCGCTCGAGGTGATGCCGTGGCGGTTCAGCAGGATGGTCTGCGCCTCCTGGTAGGCGGCGGCGAGCTGGTCGGCGGATGCCGCCTGCACGTACACGGTCGACACGCTCGAGGCGGAGGTGCCGCCGACGAGCACGTTCGCGACCGTCGAGATCGGCGCGATCGCGACGTCGTCGAGGTTGGAGGAGCTGTCGGAGCCAGCGGATGCCAGCACGCCCACGATCTCGAAGGAGGTGCCGTCGATCTCGACCGTCTGCCCGACGACGCCCGTGCGCCCGAACAGCTCGGTCGCCGTCTCCGAGCCGAGCACGACGACCTTCGCGGCCTGGTCGACGTCCTCCTGCGTGAAGAAGGAGCCCGACTCGAGTTCGCGCGCCCGCACGTCGAGCCACGACACGGTCGTGCCGGTGACGGAGGTGGTCCAGTTGGTGTCGTTCGCCTCGAGGGCGAGCGAGGTGGTCTTCTCGGGCGCGACCGCGGCGATGTCGGGCGCGTTCACCTCGGAGGTGAGCGCCTCGGCGTCGGCGAGGGTGAGGGTCGTCGAGGTGCCGAAGCCGCCGCGCATCCCGGAGGAGTCGGTCGAGGAGCCGGGCGACACGATCAGCAGGTTGCTGCCGAGCGAGTCGATCTGCGCCGAGACGTCCTTCTGGGTGCCGAGGCCGAGGCCCACGGTGAGGATGACGGCCGCGATGCCGATGAGGATGCCGAGCACGGTGAGCAGCGAGCGCATCGCGTGCGAGCGCACCGCCGACCAGGCCGTGTGCAGGGTCTCCGTCCAGTTCACGCCGCCACCGCCTCGTCGGTCTGGATGAGGCCGTCGCGCACCCGCACGATGCGGCCCGCGTGCTCGGCGACCTCGAGCTCGTGGGTGATGAGCACGATCGTGCGCCCGGCGTCGTTGAGCTCCTGGAACAGGCCCAGCACATCCGCGGTCGAGACCGAGTCGAGGTTGCCGGTGGGCTCGTCGGCCAGGATCATGGTCGGCTCGCCGACGAGCGCCCGCGCCACGGCGACGCGCTGCTGCTGGCCGCCGGAGAGCTCGCCCGGCCGGTTCTCGAGCTTGTCGCCGAGCCCCACCTTCTCGAGTGCGAGGGCGGCGCGTTCGCGGCGCTCCTCCTTGGCGACGCCCGCGTAGACGAGCGGCAGCTCGACGTTGCGCCAGGCGGAGAGCGACGACAGCAGGTTGAAGCCCTGGAACACGAAGCCGATCTCGCGGTTGCGGATGCGGGCGAGCTCGCCCTCGTCGAGCTCCTCGACGTCCTCCCCCGCGAGCCGGTAGCTGCCGGAGGTGACGACGTCGAGGCAGCCGAGCACGTTCATGAGGGTCGACTTGCCCGAGCCCGAGGGGCCCATGATGGCGACGTACTCGCCGCGGTGGATGTCGAGGTCGATGCCGCGCAGGGCCTCGAACTCGACCGCCCCGGTGCGGTAGGTCTTGCGCACGCCGGCCAGCTGGATGACGGGGCCGCCGAGGGGGGTCACGGCGCTCATCCGTTCGACCCCTGGCCGCCGAAGCCGCCCTGACCGCCCTGGCCGCCGCTCGGGAAGTTGCCGCCGTCGGGGAAGCTGCCGCCGTCGGGCGGGGTGAAGTCGCCGTCACCGCCCGGGAAGCCACCGCCGCCCGGGAACCCGCCCGTCGAGCCCTCGTTGCCCTCGCCCGGGGTGAAGGACGCCACGAGCACCTCGTCGCCCTCGCTGAGGCCCGCGGTGATCTCGGTGAGGTTGCCGACGGTCTCGCCGACGGTGACGGTGGCCGTGGTGCGGGTGCCGTCGGAGCCGACGAGTGTCACGGTGCTCGTGCCGTCGTCGCCGGTCGTGACGGCCGCGCTCGGCACGGTGAGCACGTCGGCGCGGCTCTCGTAGACGATCTCGAGGTCGACGGCGACGCCGTCGAAGAGCCCGTCGGCGGTGCCGTCGACGGTGACCGTCACGGGGTAGGCGGCCGCGCCCGAGCTCGTGGAGGGGAGCATGCCGACCTCGGAGACGGTGCCCTCGAGGGTCGTGCCGTCGTCGGTCGTGAGGTGCACGGCGTCACCCGCGGCGATGAGCGCGACATCCGACTCGCCGACCGTCGCATCCACGCTCCAGGCGTCGGTGCCGACGATCGTGAAGGCCGAGGTGCTCGAGCTGCTCGAGGAGGTCGAGCCGCCCATGCCGCCCGAGGAGCCGCTGCTCGAGGAGCCGACCGTGTCGCCCACCTCGATGCCGATCGAGGTGATCGTGCCGGCGACGGGGGCGAGCAGGGTCGCGCCGTCGAGCGCGGACTGCGCGCTGTCGACGCCCGCCTCGGCGACCTCGACGGCGGCGGCATCCGCGGCGATCTGCGCCTTGTCGGCGGCCGAGCCGCTCGACGAGGACTTCGCGTCGGCGAGGCGGGCCTGGGCGGATGCCAGGGTCGCCTTCGCCTCGAGCAGCTCGGCGTCGAGGGTGAGGGTGTCGATCGTCGCGAGCTGCTGGCCGGCCGTGACCACCTGCCCCTCGGCCACATCCACCGTGAGCACGGTGCCCGAGCCCTCGAAGTCGACCGTCTCGTTGACGAGCGGCGTGAGGGTGCCGCTCGTGGTGACGGTCTGCTCGAGCGTCTCGAGGCTCGCCTGGGCGGTCATGTCGAACGACTGCGCCTGCGCCTGCTGCTGCGATCCGGGGATCGCGAATCCGAACACGTAGACGGCCGTGCCGCCGAGTACCAGCACGACCGCCGCGCCGATGATGATCCAGGTGCGCGTGCGGACGCGCTTCAGGAACGATGCCACCGAAAGCCTCCTCGAGCCCGGGCCGGGCGCGCCGGGTCTCGGATGCGACGGTAGGGAGTCCCGGTGGACGGTTCGCTACCCGTTCCTATGCGGAGCCTGGGAACCCCGCCCCCTCCACCTCTGCGCTGAGTGGTCGGTTTCTCGCCCCATTTCCCCCTTTTGGGGCGAGAAACCGACCAGTCAGCGACGGGGGCTTGAGGGATGGGGGGCGGGGTCGGGGGTGCGGCCTAGAGTGGCCGCATGGCCAAGACCCCCGCACCCGGCTTCGCGTGCAGCGAGTGCGGGTGGACGGGGGCGAAGTGGATGGGGCGCTGCCCCGAATGCCAGGCGTGGGGCTCGGTCGTCGAGCGCGGGGCGCCGACGACGAAGGTGGCCCCGGCCGCCGTGCCGGCCGCGCGTGCGGCGCGGCCCATCACCGACCACGTCGTCGACGACGCCACCCACCGGCCCACCGGCATCGGCGAGTTCGACCGCGTGCTCGGCGGCGGGCTCGTGCCGGGCGCCGCGGTGCTCGTCTCGGGTGAGCCGGGGGTCGGCAAGTCGACGCTGCTGCTCGAGGTGGCGGCCCGCGCCGCCCGCCGCGGCACGCGCGTGCTCTACGTCTCGGGCGAGGAGTCGGCCGGTCAGGTGCGGCTGCGCGCCGAGCGCACGGGCGCCCTCGACGACGAGCTCTACCTCGCCTCCGAGACCGACCTCGCCACCGTGCTCGGCCACGTCGACGCCGTGCGACCCGGCCTGCTCGTCGTCGACTCGGTGCAGACGATCGCCTCCGCCCTGTCGGATGGCGCCCCCGGTCAGCCCGCGCAGGTGCGCGAGGTGGCGGGCACCCTCATCCGCGTCGCGAAGGAGCGCTCGATCCCGCTGCTGCTCGTCGGTCACGTCACGAAAGACGGAACGATCGCCGGCCCCCGGGTGCTCGAGCACCTCGTCGACGTCGTGCTGAGCTTCGACGGCGACCGCCAGACGGCGCTGCGTTTCGTGCGCGCCCTCAAGAACCGCTTCGGCCCCACCGACGAGGCGGGCTGCTTCGAGATGACGGGCGATGGCATCGCCGAAGTGCCCGACCCGTCGGGCCTCTTCCTCTCGCGCACCCGCACCCCCGTGCCGGGCACCTGCGTCACGGTCACGCTCGAGGGGCGCCGGGCGCTCCCGGTCGAGGTGCAGGCGCTCGTCGTCGACACGAGCGCCCCCAACCCGCGCCGCATCGTGAGCGGCGTCGACGGCGCGCGCGTCGCCATGCTGCTCGCGGTGCTCGAGAAGCGCTGCCGCATCAGGCTCTCCGACAAGGAGGTCTACGTCTCGACGGTGGGCGGCATCCGCCTCGCCGAGCCCGGCTCCGACCTCGCGATCGCGCTCGCGATCGCCTCCGCGGCGAAGGACCGCCCGTTGCCGCGCACCCTCGCGGCGATCGGCGAGATCAGTCTCGCGGGCGAGGTGCGCGCCGTCGCGGGCGGCCGGCAACGGGTCTCCGAGGCCACCCGGCTCGGCTACACGACGATCGTCGATGCGGAGGCGGGCTCGATCCAGACCGCCGAGTCGCTCGCCTTCTCGGCGCGCGTCCTCGAGCGGGTCGACGCCCCCGCGTTCTGACGCGGCCCTCCGGCCCCGCTCAGGCGAGGCGCCGGCGCACCACGAGCAGCAGCACGACACCGCCCGCGACCGCGAAGGCGCCCGCGAGGGTCCACGGCAGCGGGTCGACGCCGGTCGCGGCGATCTCGGCCTCGGTCTTCACGAGCGTGTTGTCGATCACGACCTCCACGGTCGTGCCCGGCGTGATCGTGAACTCGGCGTCGTAGCTCGCGAGGGCGACCGCCGGTCCGCCGTCGACCGACACCGTCGTGACCGTCGTCGCGCGCACGTCATCCGCGGCGCCGGTCTCCGGCTCGGTGATCCGGCACACGGTGCCGTGCATCACGGTGTACGCCTGCTCGGTCTCGGACTCGCCGACGGGCACGCTGAACTCGAACAGGTCGCTGCCGTTCGGCCAGTCCGGCTCGGTGCAGGAGAGCTGCAGCTGCGCCTCGCCCGGCCGCAGCCCCGTGTCGGAGGTCGTCAGCTTCCGCACCGTGAGGTCGGATGCCGGAACCCACTCGTTCGTGAACGCGCAGTCCGCCTGCGAGTCGTCGGTCGTGAGCTCGACGACGACGGATGCGGCGAGGCGGTCCATCGACACCTGGTTCACCCCGCAGTCGATGTCGAGCACGTGCCAGTGGCCCTCGGTCGACCACGCGGGCAGCAGCTCCTGGATCTGGAAGTACGACGCCGGGTCGACGACGATGCCCGTCATCGGGTCGCTCGTCGAGTCGACGACGGCCTCCACCGGGGTGCCCTCCGCCGTCGTGGTCGCGCTCGCCGAGTAGCGGCCCTGCGTGACGACGGCACCGTCGGCATCGAGGCTGTCGATCGCGTAGGGGAAGGCGCCGACGCCGCCGACGGTGGTCTTGGTGATCGTGATCGACCCCGCCGGGGTGAACTTGTTGAGCCACAGGCACTGGGCGGCGCCCTCGTCCGGTACCTCGACGTCGACGCTGCGGAAGTTGCCGTCGCTCTGCACGGCCTCGGTGAGATCCTCCTCGCCGCACGTGGCCGAGACAAGCTCCCAGCTGCCGGCGGGGGTCGGGGCGGGAAGCTCTTCGGTCACGGTGTAGGTGCCGGCGGCGATGCCGATGTCGGTCGCGACCTCGACGGCGGTGCCGGGCTCGGTCACCTCCGCCAGGTCGGATCGGGAGAAGCCCCCCGGGCCGGTGATCGTGAACGGGAAGTCGCCGACGCCGCCGGTGGTCTCCTTCCAGAGCGAGCCGTCGCCGAGGTGCACCCGGCTGTTGGTGTAGGTGCACACGACGTTCGACTCCGACGCGAGATAGATGCTCGTGACGCCGTCCACCGTCGTGACGGTGCTGCCGTCGAGCTCGCACACCGGGGGCCCGGGGTCGTTCCAGCCTTCCGGTACCACCTCCGAGACCTCCCACGCGGGATCGCCGTCGCCGACCGCACCGCGCACGAAGGTCACCGAGGCGGGCGAGCCCGCGTTCGGCGTCAGCGTGAAGTCGTTGACGCCGTCGCCGTTGGAGTCCTGGTAGGAGAGGTTGCCGTCGAAGCGGAAGGAGACGGGGCCCGCCTCGCCGTCCGCGAGCTCCTTGCGGATGGTGATGGTTCCCGGGTCGGGCGGCGGCTGCACCGCGTAGTAGTAGCAGAACACGTGCCGCTGGTGCAGGGGGTAGGTCACGAACTCGACGTTGTCGCCGTTGACGGCGTCCTGTGCGCAACGCAGCGCGGCGAAGCCGTAGCTGGTCTGCTGGTTGTTGAGCGGGGCGCTGGGCGTGCCGCCCTGCACCCAGATCTGACGACCCAACTGCACGTGAGCGGCCTGCGTGGCGTCCAGCTCGATGGTCGTGGCGCCGGCGATGGTGTCCCCGGTCGGCTGGCCCGACGAGTCGAGCAGAGCGGTGGAGGCCTGGGTGACGATCGAGGTGCCGTACGCCCCCGTGACGGTGCTCAGACTGAGCGGGTTGGTGGCCGGGCCGAGCATCCCCGTCCCCATCGTGAGCGTCCAGTTCGCGAGGGGCTCGCAGTCGGGCGAGCCGGCGGCCTCGGCGTCGGGGGTGACGATGCCGTTGCTCGCGTAGTCGGAGTCGGGGCCCAGGTCGCGCAACGACTCCATGATGTTGTTGCGCGCCTTGTTGGCCATCACGTCGCTGTACTCGTCGCAGACCCGCGCCACGAAGGTGATGTAGAGGCCGCTGCCGTCGGCGAGCGGCTCGATCTGGGCGGCCGCGGGGATCGTCGGCAGCACGGCGAGCGTCACCGCCGCCGTGCCTGCGGTCGCGACGCGAAGCGCACGCCCGAATGCCATCGACCAACCCCCGCTCTGTGGTGCGCTCAGCCTACGGCGTGGGCGTCTCGAGAGCCATCTTCACTTTCGGCGAGGGTGGCCGTGACGCCCTCGCCCTCGGGCTCCTCCGGAACGTCGTCGAGCTCGCGACCGCGCACCGCCGCCCACAGCGCGAGCAGCAGACCGGATGCCACGAGCGGGTCGCCGTAGGCCTGCCCGCCGAACTCGGCCAGGTCGCCGAGCGACACGGCGGCATCCGGATCGCGGGCGAGCGCGAGGAAGGCGAGCACGGTGATGCCGAACACCGCGTTCGCGAGCACGAGCTGCACGCGCGCGGGGCGCGGGTAGGCGCGGGAGTCCTCGTTCGCCGCCTTGTAGCCGGTGAGGAACGACCAGACGAAGCCGAACAGCACGACCGCGCCGCCCGCGAAGCCCAGCAGGAACGCGATCGGGTCGGTCACGATGTCGCGGTAGGCGAAGAGCGCCGACATGAGCAGGGCGATGAGCACGGAGGTGGCGCGCGCCGGGGTGAGCGCGCGCCGCACGAGCGACACCACGAGCACGCCGAGGGCGAGCACCGCGCCGAGGATCGCGAGCGCGTCGCCTCCCCACAGCAGCGGGAAGCGGAACAGCGCCGCGGCCGAGATGAGTGCGCCCGCGATGCCGACCGCCGCCATGAGCTCGGGGAGCGTGCGCCGACCGCGGCGGGCCTGCACGACGGCGAGCGCGATGAGCACGAGCGCGCCGACGCCGCGCACGATGAACAGCGGGATGGTGTCGGTCACCGCACCCGCGACCCACACGAGGAACGTCGGTACCTCCGCGGGGGCGCCGTAGCCGAGCGCCACCTGGGCGAGCACGATGAGCGGCGTCGCGAAGATCGTGGTGGTGGTGAACGCCGCGACGACGAGCGCGAGTGCGTCGATGTGGTCGGTCATCCCCTGCGCGGTCGGCTCGCCGCGGCCGGGACGCAGGCGCGCGAGCACCACCCAGGCGCCCGCGATGAGGCCGAGCAGCAGCGCGGAGCCGAGGAGCGGGCGCACCGCCTCGGCATCCGCGAAGAGGGCGCCCGCGCCGAGCACCACATCCACCGTGCGCCACACGGCGACGAGACCGAGCACGATGTAGACGGCCGTCGAACCGATGACGCCGCGCACCACCTTCGCGGCCCACAGCGCCGACGACACCGTCACGCTCGCCACGGCGGCACCGGCGGCGAGGCCGGCGGGCACCGCGAGCTGCCCGAGGGTCGAGAGGGTGAGGCTCAGCAGCAGCGGAACGAAGTCGAACCCGGCCGCCCGGTTGACCGAGGTGAGCACCGCGGCGGTCACGATGAGCGGGCCCCAGACGAGCACGACGATCACCACGAAGTCCCACCAGCGGTAGCCGCGCCCGCCGCGCAGCGCGACGAACACGACGAGCCCGATGCAGGCCACGATCGTCAGGATGCGGGCCACCGGGATGTCCTCCTGGTCGGGCACCGAGATGAACAGCATGATCGCGACGACGAAACCCGTCATGACCCAGCGCAGCCACGCCCGCGCGTGCAGGGCACCGGATGCGGCGAGGCTCGTCGAGAGGGCGGTGAGCGCGAGCACGATCCAGACGAGTGCGCGCGGCAGGGTGAGCAGCACCGTGCCCGACTGCGCGGCGAGCGGCACCCACTCGCGCAGCGGACCCGAGAACAGCACGAGCAGCGCCGCCACGACGTAGCCGACGAGGCCGACCGTGACGAGCGGACGCAGCCCGAGCGGCCAGTCCACGTCGCGCAGCCGCCCCTCGTGCACGGGCGCGAGGATCACCCGGTGCAGGAACTCGTACCCGGCCTGCCGGGCAACGCGCAGCACGGGACGCCGCGTCATCCGCCCACCTCCATGCCGGTCGTGTTCGACTGCAGCACCCGGATGCCGTGCGGCATCGGCATGACGACGCGCGAGACCCCGATCGACGCCTCGCCGAGCTCGACCTCGCCGAGCACCTCGCCGTCGGGGGTACGCACCTCGAGGCCGGAGAGGCCCACGAGCACGAAGCGCTCCCCGTCGCCGAAGAGCCCCTCGGTCGCATCGCTCGACCACAGCATCGTGCCGTCGCCGTCGACCGCCCACGCGGCGGCCGACTCGTCGCTCTGCGCGACGACGACGCCCGACATCACGAGCAGCTGCCGGCCGACGCCGCGGTGCTCGGAGTCCCAGCGCACCGCGCCGTTCGCGGGGTCGAGGGCCCACACATCCGCCCCGGAGCTCTGCACGACGACGACGCCCTCGCCTGCCGCGACGAGCTCGGCGCCGTCGTACCGGGTGCGCCAGCGCTCGGAGCCGTCGGCGAGGGAGTGGGCGATGACGGTACCCCCGCGGTCGACGACGACGACGATCCCGTCGCCCACCGCGGGCGGCGCCTCGACGTCGGTGCGCAGCGCCGTCGACCAGAGCGTCTCGCCCGTCGCGAGGTCGAGCCGCCGCAGCGTGCCGTCGAGGCTCACCGCGAGGATGTCGCCGTCGGGTCCCGCGGTCGGCGGCGACAGCACGACGTCCGGGAACTCGACCGCCCACAGCCGCGCGCCGCGCCCGTCGTAGGCGAGCAGCCGACGCTGGGAGGTGGACACGAGCGTCACCTCGCCGATCGCCGAGAGGGCGAGCAGGTCGCCGCCGGGCGAGGCCTTCCAGGTGCGCGTCGCGGTCGTGCCGTCGACCGTGTAGGCGACGAGCCGGGCGCCGATCGCCGAGACGAGCGTGCCGTCGGAGGTCGTGGCGGCGAGGCCGTCGAAGGGCATGCCCTGCGGCGAATCGCCGAACGCGGGGTCGGAGATGACGAAGGAGAGCTCGCGCGAACGCCAGTCGGCGGCATCCGCCCAGTCGGGCGGTGCCGGCTCGGTCACGAGCCCGGCCGCACCGAGGCCGCCGGCGGGGAGTTCGACGCTCGAGTAGTCCACGGGGTCGCCGTTCACGGTGCCGACGTCGCGGATCGCGCCGCGGCCGGGGCACCAGGTGATCGTCTCGGTGATCGCGAGCAGCACCTCTCCCGAGCTCGCCTCGGAGTAGCGGGTGTCGGTCGTCGCGAGGAGGCAGCCGGCGTCGCCCGCGGCGACCTCCCCCGACACCGTGTAGCCGAGCGCTCCGGAGGGCACGGCCGAACCGGAGCCCGTCCAGTGGGCGCCCGGGGCGGCATCCGCGGGCAGCATGACGAGCGCCGGCGAGAAGGCGAAGCCGATCTGCCCGCCCGTGACGCTCAGCATCGAGACGCCCGCGTCGCCCAGCAGGTAGAGCGTCGAGGTCGGGACGTCGTCGGGGTCGTCGATCGGGGTGATCGTCTCGCGCCAGAGCTGCATGTTCCGCAGCGCCGCCTCGGGGTACTCGCCGAAGAAGCCCGCGGCCGCGCTCGCGGGCAGTTCGAGCAGCAGGCCCGGTCCTGTGCCGCGCGCGTGCTCGTGCACGGCCCGCGTGCCGTCGGCCGCCGTCGTGAGCGTGGCCGCACCGTCGGCCGGCACGTACCGTGCGGCGCGCCCGCCGTCGCTCGGCGGGGCCACGAGATCGGATGCCGCGAGCCCCGCGGTGCCGGCCGCCACGACGCCGACGATGGTCGTCCACACGAGGGCGCGCCGGAGCGTCGAAGGGGCTCGCCGATCCGCGGTCTGCTCCTGAGGTTCCGCGGCGACGGTGGTGGTTTCGGACATCGGGCTCCCGGGCTGGCTCGACGCTACCGCACCGGGGCGCCCGCGGCACCGTGTCGCGTCAGTAGAGCAGGAAGGCCACGTCGTCGGCCGACTCGGCGTCGCCGAGCGACACCGACAGGCGGTAGGTCGCCCCGCCGGCGACGACCGGGTCGCGGTCCGAGTTGCAGGTCTCGGGCGAGGACCGCGTGCGGTCCCAGGCGAACGGGGTCGTCGTGAGCTCGACGCCCGGCTGCAGCACCTGCTCCATCGGCGTGGCGTCCGTCTGGCAGTCGGCCGAGTTCCAGATCGGGTCGGAGCCGCTGACGATCGAGTAGAGCTGCGCATCCGTGCCGACGTTGAAGGTGCACGGCGAGGTGCCGGAGTTGACGATCGTCATCGAGATCATCGGGTTCTCGCCCGCCTGGTACTCGGTCCGGTCGGTCACCGGGGTGAGGGTGATCTGCGCGGGATCGCACGCGGTCGATCCGTCGGCGGCGGGGGTGTCCGCGTCGGTCGGCTCGCCGCTCGGCGACTGCGTGCCACCGGGGCCCTTCGTGTCGTCGGCTGCCGACCCGGGCCGCACGATGAGCAGCACGATCACGACGACGACCGCGAGCAGCGCGAGCCCCACGACGACCCGCCGACGCCGGTACACCGACGCGGGAAGTCGTCCGGGCTGTTGGCTCGACATGCCGCCAGGGTAGGCCGGGAAGCGCGCGGAGGCGGTGCGCGTGCACGGCGTGTGCCGGATGGGCGGGACTCTCGGCGGATTCTTAGGGTGCGCCGTGAGTTCGCCCAACCCGGCCCCGCATCCTCGACGGCATGACAGACTCCACGGCCCCCGCGGCCGAGACGCCCACCGAGGCGCCGGCCGAGACCCCCGCCGTCGACGAGACGGCATCCGCCCCCGCATCCGCCGAGCCGGCGAAGCCCGCCCGACGCTGGAAGACCCTCACCCTCGCGATCACCGCGATCGTCGCCCTCGTGCTGGGCCTCGGCGTCGGCGGCGTGAGCGGATGGGCGATCGCCAACGCGCAGCGCCCCGGCTTCGGCAACGGGCAGTTCCCGGGCGGCGGCTTCCCGAACGACGGGCAGATGCCGGACTTCGGCGACGGCCAGGGCCCGGGCAACGGCGACATGCCCCAGCCGGGCGACGGCTCGGGCTCCGGCAACTCCTGAGCCGGCCGCGCCCTACAGCTGCTTCAGCATCCGGGTGTTGCCGAGGGTGTTCTGCTTGACGCGGGCGAGGTCGAGGAACTCGGCCACGCCGTCGTCGGGTGAGCGTACGAGCTCCGCGTAGACCTCGGGGTCGACCACCCGCTCGCCGATCGGCTCGAAGCCGTGCCCGCCGAAGAACTCGGTCTCGAAGGTCAGGCAGAACAGGCGGCTGAGCCCCAGCTCGCGCGCGTCCTGTTCGAGCTGCTCGAGGATGGCGTGTCCCACGCCGTGCTTGAGCCACGCGCCGGCCACCGCGATCGTGCGGATCTCGCCGAGGTCCTCCCAGATGACGTGCAGCGCACCGCAGCCGATGAGCTCGCCGCCCGCGGTCTCCGCGACCCGGAACTCCTGGATGTCCTCGAACAGGGTCACCCGTTCCTTGCCGAGCAGGATGCGTCGCTCGACGTACGGCTCGATGAGCCCGAGCATGCCCCGGACGTCGGCGGTGCGCGCGCGGCGCACCCGGAATCCACTGCTCACCCGCTCACCCTAGCGAGCCGGGCTCGCGGCCGCGGGACGCCTCTCCCCGCGGCCGCGAGCTCTCAGGCCGCCGCGCGTCGGCGTCCCCAGGCGAAGGCCGCCGCACCGCCGAGCACGAGCACGGCACCGAGTGCCGCGAGCACCCGGATGACCGTCTCGTCGGCGCCGGTGTCGCCCAGGGCGAGCACCCGCAGCTCCGCCTCGGCGAGCAGCGCTCCCGAGCCGTCGCGCACCTGGATGTGGTGCAGGCCCGCCTCGAGGTCGGCCGGGATGGTCACGGTGGCCGAGGCCGTCCCGGCGACGACGGATGCCGTGGCGAGAGCGCGGTAGGTGCTCGCGACGCCGATCTCGATGCTGCCCTCCTCGAGCCCCGAGACGGTGACGTGCAGCGTGCCACCGGGGGTCACGGTGCCGGCACCGAGGGTGATGACCGGCGCGTCGACGGGCCCCTCCGAGGGCTCGCCACTCGGCTCCCCCGAGGGCTCCCCGCTCGGCGCGAGCGCGAGACCGTCGAGCGCGGCCCGCAGCAGAGCGACCACGGCGTCCACGTCGTCCTGGTCTCCGCTGCCGGCGAGCACCACCTGCGCGCTCGCGACCGCGTCGTCGAGCCCGCCGAGCGAGCCCTCCGTGTAGAGCGCGCGGTCGACGCCGTCGGCCTCGTCGAGCAGCTCCTCGAGCGCGCCCGTGTCGAGCGCGGCATCCGGGATGTACCGCACGAGCCGCAGGTCGTCGAGCGTGCCCCAGGCCCCGCCGGTCGCGGAGATGTAGGCGCCGACCGTGACCGTGCCGTCGTCGCCCACCGTGAGCGGGGGCGTCGTGAAGGTGCGGTAGTCGCGCCAGCCGTAGAGCCACATCCAGGTGTCGGCGGAGTCGTCGTCCGTGTACGCCCACAGGG
Source organism: Protaetiibacter intestinalis (assembly GCF_003627075.1). Lineage (NCBI taxonomy): Bacteria > Bacillati > Actinomycetota > Actinomycetes > Micrococcales > Microbacteriaceae > Protaetiibacter > Protaetiibacter intestinalis. Next base: position 1,001,653 of record NZ_CP032630.1, read on the forward strand.
TGAGCGTGTCGCTGTCGCCGAGCGCGCCGCCCTGCGCGGTCGCCTGCAGCGTGTACTCGCCCGCGGGCACGCCCGTCACCGTCTGCTGCAGCTGGATCGTGAACGCGGACGCGGCCCAGAAGTCGAGCGCCTTCGTGCCCTCGTTCGTGTTCGACGTCGTCGTGATGCTCGCGGCACCGCTCGGGTTCGTGGCGAGCGACCACATGCTCGTGTCGGCGTCCTCGAAGCCGTGGTTCACGACGTAGTTCGCCTGCAGCACCGTGACGGTCGCCGTGATGGCCTCGCCGGAGGCGATCGTGCCGGGGATCGAGTAGACGCCCGGTCCGCGGATCCAGTCGACCGCGTCGCTCCACGCGACCGCCGGATGCTCGGTCGAGCCGTCGTTGTAGCCGACCTCGATCGTCGCGGGGAGCGCGATCGGCGAGCCGTCGTAGACGGTGAGGGCGACCGTCTCGATCGAGGTCGCGACGCGCTCGGTGACGGCACCCGTGCGGGCGTAGCGGAAGGTCTGCAGCGACTCGAGCGGGTGACCCGTGAAGTCGAACAGCGCCTGGTTGTCCCACGAGGAGCCGCCGTAGTAGACGCCCGCATCGACGGGGTCGTAGCTTCCCGCGTAGCTCGAGGCCCATCCGGAGCCGTACTGCTCCCACTTCTGCTGGTTGGCGGCGAGCTGGTCGGGCGTGCCGACCGGGATCCACGCGGGCTCCCAGTAGAAGACGCCGAGGCCCGCGTCGCCGACGGCGGCGACGGCCGCCATGACGTCGTGGATGAGGTCGGCCTGCCCCTGCACGGTGGCCGGGTAGTCGCCGCTGAAGTTCCCGGCGTTGACCGAGTTCTGCCATCCGTCGCCGTCGTCGAAGGTGTACACGTACGAGGTCTCGGCGACCATGACCTTCTTGTCGTAGCTGTCGGCGATCGTGCTCAGCACCGAGGTGAGGTTCTCGGGGCTGCCGTGCCAGAAGTTGTAGTACGAGCTCGCGAACACGTCGTAGTCGACGTCGTGCGCGGCGAGCTGGGCGGCGTAGCCCGTGTAGCGGTTGGGCGTCTCGGGGTTGGTGAAGTGCAGGGCCACGAGCGCGTCGGGGAACACCTCGCGCACGGCGGCGCTGCCCGCGCTGAACATGGCGGCCTTGCCGTCCCAGTCGGCGACGCCCGCGATCGTGTTGTTGGTCTCGTTGCCGATCTGCACCATGCCGACGTCGACGCCCGCATCCGCGAATGCGTCGAGGCTCGCCTCGGTGTACGCGCCGAGCGCGGTCACGAGCTGTTCGGTCGTGTAGCCCTCCCAGGCCTTCGGCACGTGCTGCTTGGCGGGGTCGGCCCAGAAGTCGGAGTAGTGGAAGTCGACGAGCACCCGCATGCCGTGCGCGGTGGCGCGTTCGCCGATCTCGACGGCGCGGGCGAGGTCGGTGGTGCCGCCGCCGTAGCCGTTGCCCTCGGCGTCGTAGGGGTCGTCCCACACGCGCACGCGCACGTAGTTGATGTCGGCGTCCTCGAGCACATCGAAGAGGTCGGCCTGGTGGCCCTCGGTGTCGTAGTAGACGACCCCGCTCTCCTCCTCCGACAGGATGCTCGAGACGTCGACCCCGTTGATGAAGTCGTCCCCGAGCCCGTCGATCCTGTCGACGAAGATGCCGGCCTCGACCGGCCCGTCGGCGGCCGCGATGGCGCTCGGGATGCCGACCAGGGCGAGCGCGACGGCGGTGACCGCGCCGATCCCCAGTCCGGTGCGGATGCTGTGTGCGTGCACTGCTGTGTGCCTCTCTGCGCGGTCGCCTCTGACCGCCTCGGGTGCTGTGACCGGTCCCAGCCACGAGGCGACTGTAACCGGTCACAGTCCGGCGCGTCAACGTGCGGGCACGAGGACGGCGGCGACGAGGTCGCTCACCCCATCTGCGAGATCCCGCTCAGGAGGTGCGGCGCGTGCGGCGGCGGTACCCGACCAGGGCTGCGCCGGCAGCCCCCAGCGCGACCGCGACGGCACCGAGCGGCCACAGCTGCGGCGCACCGGAGTCGGCGAGCGTCTCGGAAGGCGCGGGCTCCGCCGGCGGGACGACCACCGGGGCGGCCCGCAGCCAGTGCAGCAGCACACCCGACGCGCCGCCCTCCGCGATGTACTCGACCGAGTACACCTGCCCGTTGGAGGTGAACTCGTCGCCGTCGGCGAGCGCGGTGCCGTCGGGGGCCGCGAACTGGCCGGTGAACGAGACGTCGGACCCGAGGATGCGCACGAACTGTCCGGGGGTCGGCGTTCCGGCGAGACGCACGTCGAGCCGGGTCGCGCCGACCGTGATCGCCTGGCCGCTCCCGTAGACGTAGTCGGAGTCGTTCGTCGGCGCATCCCAGTCGACCTGGAACGTGCCGCCCGTCCACGTCGACGTCCCCCACAGCTCGACCATGCCGATCCCCGCGCCCGACGAGGGGCCGGGGCTCACCACGCCGGTGCCCACGAGGTTGAGCTCGTGCACGACGGCCGCACCGGAGGCGGTGCCGCCGGTGAAGGTGCCGCCCGTCACCGCGAAGTCCTTGCCGCCCAGGTTCGGGGTGCCGACGACGGCGAGCTCACCCGCCGCCACGAGCAGCCCCCGCGGCTGGCCGGCGCACGTGCCAACCCCGCCACCGCCTCCGAGCAGCTGCAGCACGCCCGTGCCCTGCTTCTCGATGCAGCCGGTGCCGCCCGCGTCGAGGTTGCCGGCCGCCTCGACGGTCATCGTGCCGTCCACGGTCAGCCGCAGGAAGGTGCTGGGATCGCTGCCGACCGCCGAGGGCAGCTGCAGCGTCGAACCCGACTCGACGAACCAGGCCTGCGATCCGACCGACGTCAGCTGAGGCTCGATGCGGGCGGTCGACCCGCCGGACACCTCGATGCCGCCGCTCAGGGTGATCGCCCCGCCGCCGTTCGCGACCTCGTGCGTCGTCGGGAACAGGAACCAGCCGAAGCCGAGGTCGCCGAGGTCGTAGGTCGAGCGCGGACCGCCGTCGAAGGTCACGTCATCGCCCGCGATCGGCACCCCGCCCGTCCAGGTGGCCGTCGACCACCAGGAGTCGCCCGCCTGCGTCCAGGTGCGAGTGGCCGCGAACGCGGGCTGTGCGACCACGAGGGTCAGGACGGCCGCGCCGCCGACGGCGAGCGCGAGGGAAGGACGCAGGCGCATGGCAGCTCCGTTCGGGTGGGCGTCGCGCGCGAGCGCGATTTCGGGCGCGTCCAGCGTAGGGGTCGCGGGACCCGGGAGGAATGGGGGGATGCGCTTATCCCGCGCAACGGCGACGGGGCGGGAGCACCGCTCCCGCCCCGTGTGCGCTTCCGTGTCCGCTCAGTCGGTCGGCTCGTCCGCCTCGATCACGCCGGATGCGGCACCGACGCCCGCCGGCAGCTCGCGGCCCGGCTGGCGACCCGTCGTGAAGACGAACTCCCCGTCGACCAGGTCGACGTGCACGTGATCGCCCGCGTCGAGGCGGCCGTGCAGGATCTCCTCGGAGAGCCTGTCCTCGATCTCGTGCTGCACCGCGCGGCGCAGCGGCCGGGCGCCGAGGGTCGGCTCCCAGCCGAGCTCGATCAGGCGGACCTTCGCGGCATCCGTGATCTCGATCGTCATGTCGCGGTCGAGCAGACGCTCCGAGAGGCGCTTGACGAACAGCTCGACGATCTGACGCAGCTCGTCCTGCGAGAGCTGCGGGAACACGATCGTCTCGTCGACGCGGTTCAGGAACTCCGGCTTGAAGTGCTTCTTGAGCTCCTCGACCACCTTCGCCCGCATCGCCCGGTACGAGTTCTCGGCGTTGCCCTCGATCGTGAAGCCGACCGGGCCACCCGTGATGTCCTTCGTGCCGAGGTTGGTCGTCATGATGATGACGGTGTTCTTGAAGTCGACGACGCGACCCTGACCATCCGTCAGACGACCCTCCTCGAGGATCTGCAGCAGCGAGTTGAAGATGTCGGGGTGCGCCTTCTCGATCTCGTCGAAGAGCACCACGCTGAACGGCTTGCGGCGCACCTTCTCGGTGAGCTGGCCGCCCTCCTCGAAGCCGACGAAGCCGGGAGGGGCGCCGAACAGCCGCGACACGGTGTGCTTCTCGCCGTACTCGCTCATGTCGAGCGAGATCAGGGCACCCTCGTCGTCGAACAGGAACTCCGCGAGCGCCTTGGCGAGCTCGGTCTTGCCGACGCCCGTCGGGCCGGCGAAGATGAACGACCCCGAGGGGCGCTTCGGGTCCTTGAGGCCGGCGCGCGTGCGACGGATGGTCTTGGCGAGCACCGAGATGGCCTCCTCCTGACCGATGACCCGCTGGTGCAGGGCCTGCTCCATGAAGATGAGCCGAGCCGACTCCTCCTCGGTGAGCTTGAACACCGGGATGCCGGTGGCGGCCGCGAGCACCTCCGCGATGACGCCCTCGTCGACGGTGCCGGATGCGGCCACGTCGCCCGAACGCCACTGCTTCTCGAGGCGCAGGCGCTCGCCGAGCAGCTTCTTCTCCTCGTCGCGCTTGAGGGCGGCGAGCTCGAAGTCCTGGTCCTCGATGGCGCCCTCCTTCTCGGCGCGCACCGCGGCGATGCGCTCGTCGAACTCGCGCAGCTCGGGCGGGGCCGAGAGGATGCTGAGGCGCAGACGCGCGCCCGCCTCGTCGATCAGGTCGATGGCCTTGTCGGGCAGGAAGCGGTCCTGCACGTAGCGGTCGGCGAGGTTCGCGGCGGCGACGATCGCGCCGTCCGTGATCGACACCTTGTGGAAGGCCTCGTACTTGTCGCGCAGGCCCTTGAGGATGTTGATCGTCATGGGCAGCGAGGGCTCGGCCACCTGCACCGGCTGGAAGCGGCGCTCGAGCGCGGCATCCTTCTCGAAGTGCTTGCGGTACTCGTCGAGCGTCGTCGCGCCGATGGTCTGCAGCTCGCCGCGGGCGAGCAGCGGCTTCAGGATGTTGGCCGCGTCGATCGCGCCCTCGGCGGCACCCGCGCCGACGAGGGTGTGGATCTCGTCGATGAAGGTGATGATGTCGCCGCGCGTGCGGATCTCCTTGGTGACCTTCTTGAGGCGCTCCTCGAAGTCGCCGCGGTAGCGCGAGCCGGCGATCAGGCTGCCGAGGTCGAGCGTGTAGAGCTGCTTGTCGCGCAGGGTCTCGGGCACCTCGCCGCGCACGATCGCCTGGGCGAGGCCCTCGACGACGGCGGTCTTGCCGACGCCGGGCTCGCCGATCAGCACGGGGTTGTTCTTGGAGCGGCGGGAGAGGATCTGCATGACCCGCTCCATCTCCTTCTCGCGCCCGATGACGGGGTCGAGCTTGCCCTCGCGGGCGGCCTGGGTGAGGTTGCGGCCGAACTGGTCGAGGATCTGGCTGCCCTTGTCGGGGCTCGCCTCCTGCGCACCGGTGGCGACCTGCTCCTTGCCCTGGTATCCGGACAGCAGCTGGATGACCTGCTGGCGCACGCGGTTGAGGTCGGCGCCGAGCTTCACGAGCACCTGGGCCGCGACGCCCTCGCCCTCGCGGATGAGGCCGAGCAGGATGTGCTCGGTGCCGATGTAGCTGTGGCCGAGCTGCAGCGCCTCGCGCAGGCTCAGCTCGAGCACCTTCTTGGCGCGCGGGGTGAAGGGGATGTGGCCGGTCGGCTGCTGCTGACCCTGGCCGATGATGTCCTGCACCTGCTCGCGCACGGCATCCAGCGAGATGCCCAGCGACTCGAGCGCCTTCGCGGCGACGCCCTCACCCTCGTGGATGAGGCCGAGCAGGATGTGCTCGGTGCCGATGTAGTTGTGGTTGAGCATCTTCGCCTCTTCCTGGGCGAGGACGACCACCCGGCGGGCTCGGTCGGTAAAGCGCTCGAACATCTCGATCTCCTCACACCGCGGATGCGGGTACCGCGGCGATACATCGAGGGTAACGAGCACCCCGCGTGCCGCATGCCCCTGTTCGCCGTGGGCGCATCGCTCGGGAGAGGGTCTTGCGCGACTTATCGTTTGTCGATAACTTAACGACATTCGATAAGAAGGGAGCTCCGCCATGGAGACCACCTCGGCACCGGCGGAGGTGAGCCGCGTGGACCGCGTCGCGATCTGGCTCATCCTCGCCATCGGCGCACTCGGCGGCGGCTTCATCGCCGGTCTCGGCTTCGTCACGGCCGTCTTCCGCATCCTCGACCCCGCGCGCTACCCCGTGAGCCTGCTCGCCGACGTGCCCGTCGACGGCGGTCCGGGCATCGTGCAGGTGCACGGCGACAGCATCGTCGTGAACGCGGACGGCCTCGCCCCCGGCACCGTCTGGGCGCTCGCGGCCGGCGACTTCTTCGAGGCGCTCACGATCGCGCTCGTCACCGCGAGCTTCGCCTACGTGCTGTGGCGGGTCGCGCAGCGCCGGCCGTTCCACCGCACGGTGCAGGCCGCCGCCCTCGTGGCCGGATTCTCGCTCGCCCTCGGCGGCATCCTCTCGCAGGGCATCGGCGGGCTCGGGCAGATGATGGCCGCGACCGACCTCGAACCGACGCTCGGCGACATCGTCATGCCGGGCTTCCTCTTCACCCCGACGCCCTTCGTGGTCGGTTTCGGCGTCATGGCGCTCGCCTACGTGTTCCGCACCGGCACGCGGCTGCAGCGCGAGACGGAGGGCCTCGTCTGATGTCGAACGCGTTCTCCCCCGTGCTGTGGATCGTGGCGCTCGTCGCGCTGCTCGTCGTCGTCGGCGGCATCGTCCTCGTGTCGCTCGCGTTCCGCCCCGCGGTCGCGACCCGACTGCTGCCGGTGATCCGGATCGGCGCCCGCCTCATCGCCGTCGCCGTCGGCATCCTCTGGGTCGTGGCGACCCTGCAGGTGCTGTTCTCGGACACGGTCACCGTGACGATCCCCGTCGAGCCGCTGCCGCTCGACGCCTCCCCCGACGGCGTCGTCTTCACCGACGGCCCGACCGCGACGATCGTCTCCGGCGGGCTCGACCGGATGACCGCCGAGGTCACGGGTCTCACCCTCGGCACCCGCGTCACCCTCGCGCTCGGCATCCTGTTCATGGCCGGCATGACGGTCGTGCTCGCCCACGTCGTCGCGCGGCTCGCCGCCGCGATCCGCGCGGGACAGCCGTTCCGCCGCGACGTGCCGCGCGCGTTCCTCGTCGCCGCACTGGCGGTGTTCATCGGGGGCGGGCTCGGCAGCCTCGCCGGCCAGCTCGGCGGCTGGCTCGCGAGCCGGGAGGTGCTGCAGGTGTGGGGCTGGAACTACAGCGGGCCGCTGTCGCCCGACTCGCTCACCGACTTCGGATGGCCGGATGCGGCGTCCCTCCGCCTCGACTTCGACTCCTGGCCGCTGTTCATCGGCTTCGCCCTCGCGGCGGTCGGAGTGGCGTTCCACGCCGGGGCCGTGCTGGCCGAACGCGCCGCCGTGGCGGAGCGGGAGCTCGAGGGGCTCGTCTGATGGCGCCGGCCGAACCCGACGACGAGGGCCGCATCCACTGCCGGCTCGACGAGCTGCTCGAGGAGCGGGGGATGACGCTGACACGGCTGTCGGAGCTGGTGGGGGTGAGCCTCGTGAACCTCTCGGTGCTCAAGAACGACCGGGCCCGCGCCATCCGCTTCTCGACCCTGACCGCGATCTGCGACGCCCTCGACTGCCAGCCCGGCGACCTGCTCAGTCTGCGCTGACCGTCACGGGGTGCAGTAGCCGGGGATGAAGCCGGCGCGGGGGATGCCCGCGTCGGCGAGGGCGGAGGCCAGCTCGGCGTCGTCGGGGCCGGAGGTGGGCGTGCCGTCGGTGCAGTCGGTGCGGGTGACGACCCCGCCGCCGTCCCGCCCCATCACATTCACGACGAGCACCCCGTCGACGGCGGCGGATGCCTCGCGCACGAGCGCGGCGAACTCGCGCCAGTGGGCCGCATCCTGAGGCGCATCCGCCACCGTCAGGAGGAGGCCGATCACGACGGTGTCGTCGGCCTCGGAATGGTGGTACCCGAACCAGACCGATTCGTCCGGCATCTCGGGAACCGTCTCGTCGCCCGGGAGCGCGTTGGGCGGCAGCGGGATCGACGTGTCGCCGACGAGGGCGAGCACGGCGTCGGGCGGCAGGCCGTCGGTGAAGCTGAGCCCCGGCAGCAGCCACTGCGTCCCGCGCTCGGGCGCCGCGTCGAGGGCCGCGCGCACGGCGGTCGCGTTCGCGACGAAGGCGCGCGTCGTGGCGGTGTCCCCGCGGTCGATCGCGCCGACCACCCGCGACCACGCGGGCGCGGCGCGGATGAGGCTGAACTGGAGGCCGGGCCCGATCGCCTCCCCCAGGCGAGCCGCGAGCTCCACGTCGGGCGCGGGCGCGGCATCCGCGTCCGCGGGGTAGTCGACGTGGAGCACCTCCGACCGCTGCACGACCGCGAGCTCGACCTCGTCGAGGTCGCCGGTCGCCGCCGTCATGATCGTGTCGGCGACGGCGCGCCACTGCCCGACCGAGGCGTCCGCGTCCATCCGCACCGTGAGGTCGGCCGAGTACGGTGCGAAGCCCAGCCGCGAGTCCGCGCTCGCGTCCTCCACGCCGTCGAGCTCGCGCACACCCGACACGAGCGAGTCCATCCGGTCGAGCAGCTCCTGGCCGTGGCTGAGGTCGTCGACCGCCTGCCGATACTGGTCGACGAAGCCGCACCCGGTCAGCAGCAGACCGAGCGCGGCGACCGCCGCGAGGGCCCCCGCGACCCGTCCTCGACGCATCCTCACCCCTGCGACGCTACCGAGGACGCCGCCGACGGGAACGCCCCCGTTCGGGCGCCCGCGGGCTCAGTGCTGCTGGCCGTCGAGCGAGACGGTGCGCAGATCGAGGCGCCGCAGCACCGCGTTGACGGCCTCCGGGTCGACGCCGCGCTCGGCGCGCATGCTCAGCACCTCGCGCCGCGCCGCAGCGAGCGCCTCCCGCAGCATCGCCTCGATCGCATGCACCTGGGCGCGCTGCTTCGCCTCGTACGTCTCGTCGACGACGTCGTCGTCGTGCTCGAGCAGCGAATGCAGGCCGCTGATGCGGCGGCGGGCCCGCTCGACGAGCTCGGGGTCGAGCTCGGCGATGTGGGCCGAGGACTGGATGGCGGTCGCCGCCGCCCGCTCGGCGCGCAGGGCGATCTGACGCTCCTCGCTCTCGACGAGCACGTGGTCGTCCTCCGGCTTCAGGATGCGCATGAGGGCCGGAAGCGTGAGCCCCGGGATGACGAGGGTCACGAAGAGCACCGCGCAGGCCGTCGCGAGCATGAAGTTGCGGCCCGGCACCGCGGTCGGGAGCGCGAGTGCGAGCGCGAGGGTCGCGAGGCCGCGCATCCCGCACCAGGTGACGAGCACGATGTCCTTGAGCCGCGACGTCGCGCTCGACCGGCGGACGTCGGCCACGCCCTCGACGCGCCTGCCGCCGCCGAGCAGCGCCCCGACCCACAGCAGCCGCACGAGCACGACCACGACGCAGATGGCGAGGATCGCCGGGATCCAGCCGAACAGGTTCGCGCCCTCGTCCTCGATGACGTAGCGCATCTCGATGCCGACGAGACCGAACGCGACACCCGTCGTGATCAGCTCGACCACCTCCCAGAAGGAGGCGCGGGTGAGCCGCTCCTGCGAGTCCTGCGGGCGGTCGCGGCGCACGAGCTCGACGGCGGTCACGACGACCGCGACGACGCCCGAGAAGTGCAGCTGCTCGGCGAGCATGAACACCGCGTACGGACCGACCAGGGTGATGGCGGTGCGGGCGACCCGGTTCGGCACGATGTGGTTGATCGCACCGACGAGCCACGCCATGAGGAAGCCGAGGATGACGGCGCCCGCCGCACCCGCGAGGAACGCCGGCACGAGGCTCCAGCCGACCTCGCCGCCGGAGAGCGCCGCCGACACCGCGGTCTGGAAGATGACGATGGCCATCGCGTCGTTGAAGAGGCCCTCGGTCTGCAGCATCGTCATGAGCCGGCGCGGCATCCGCACCTTGCCGGCCACCGCCTCCACCGCGACCGGGTCGGGCGGGGCGACGATCGCGCCGAGCGCGATGGCGGCCGGGAACGACAGCACCGGCATGAGGTACCAGGCGACACCCGCGACGGCGAGGGCGGTGAGGGCGACGAGCAGCACCGCCATGAGCACGAGCGTCTTCCACCGCAGCCGGAACACGCCCCACGAGCTGCGCTGCGCGACCGCGAACAGCAGCGGCGGCAGGAACAGCGGCAGGATCAGGTCCGGTTCGATGTGCAGCTCGGGCATGAACGGCAGCCAGGCGGCGGCCGCGGCGGCGATGAGCACGAGCACCGGATACGGGAGCCGGATGCGCTCGCCGATCCCCGCGAGCAGCACCGTGCCGAACATCAGGGCGATGAGCAGCACGACGAATTCCATCTCGTCCCCCACCCTATCTGCGCTGAGTGGTCGGTTTCTGGCCCCAAACCGATGGTTTGGGGCCAGAAACCGACCGGTCAGGGCGGGGGCGTAGGGTCTCGGCATGAGCAACCTCGAGCGGGATCCGCAGGAGCTCGTCTGCGTCGTGGACCCGGAGGCGGATGCGGGCACCGTCGAGGTGCTCGAGCCGCGGGAGGTGCCGCTCGGCGGACCGCGCGCGCTCATGGTGCGCCGCACCCTGCCGCAGCGCAGGCGCTCGCTCGTCGGCGCCTGGTGCTTCGTCGACTCCTACGGCCCCACCCCGGCCCCGCGCGCCGGCGTCATGGACACGCCCCCGCATCCGCACACCGGGCTGCAGACGGTGAGCTGGCTCTACGAGGGCCAGATCGAGCACCGCGACTCCACGGGCGCGCACCAGCTCATCGACCCGGGCGCCGTGAACCTCATGACGGCCGGGCGCGGCATCCAGCACTCCGAGGTGTCGACGACGGCGGCGGCCACCCTGCACGGCGTGCAGCTGTGGACGGCGCTGCCCGACGCCTCACGCGGGGTCGCCCCGTTCTTCGAGCACCACGTGGCCGAGCTCGCGACGGTCGGCGAGGGCACGCTGCGGGTGTTCGTGGGCTCGTGGCTCGGCATCACCTCGCCCGTCACCGCCTACACCCCGCTCGTCGCGGCCGAACTCGCGCTGCCGGCCGGGGCATCCGTCGTGCTGCCCGCCGACCCGGGCTTCGAGTACGGCCTCGTCGTCGACCACGAGCCCGCGCGGCTGAACGGCACGACGGTGCCCGCCCACCACCTCGGGGTCGTCGGCACGGGCACGGATGCGCTGCGCATCGAGACGTTCGACGGCCCGCTGCGGGTGCTCGTCATCGGCGGCACCCCGCTCGAGGAGCCGATCGTCATGTGGTGGAACTTCGTGGGCCGCAGCCACGACGAGATCGTGGCGTTCCGCGGCGCGTGGCAGCACGAGGTGATCGCGGATGCCGACCCCGCCGGCCGCTTCGGCCGCGTCGCGGGCTACGACGGCCCGCCCCTCCCGGCCCCCGAGCTCCCGAACGTGCGTCTGCGCCCCCGCGAGTCCGCATCCGGCTGAGTTCAGCCCTCGTCGGCGCCGGACCCCTTCGCGGCCGCGCGGCGGGCGCGCTCCTGCGCCTCCATGTCGGCGTAGACCTTCCGCTCGGTGCGGTCGGCGCGGATGATCGCGCGGAGGATGAACCAGAACACGAGACCCAGCGCGATGGTGGGGACGAGGGAGAAGATCGCGTTTCCCCAGAAGTCGGTGGGCATGCCCGAATCCTACGTTCCCGGGCTCAGCGCGGGCTGAGCACGACGACGAGCACGACGATCACGAGGATGAGGACGAGTCCGCCGTACATGACGAGCCGCGAGGTGCGACGATCCATGCTCAGCCCTTCGCGACGATCCCGACGATGCCCGTGATGATCAGGTAGAGCCCCACGCCCGCCACCACGATCCACAGGATGATGCGGTTCGTGGAGATCTTGGGGGGTTCCTCCCCGGGCAGACGGTCGGGCATGTCTCGAACCTACTTCACGAGGGGGAAGAGGATCGTCTCGCGGATGCCGAGGCCGGTGATCGCCATGAGCAGTCGGTCGATGCCCATGCCCATGCCGCCCATGGGCGGCATGCCGTGCTCCATCGCCCGCAGGAACTCCTCGTCGAGGCGCATGGCCTCGTCGTCGCCGCGGTCGGCGAGCTTCGCCTGCTCGATGAAGCGCTCGCGCTGGATGACGGGGTCGACGAGTTCGGAGTAGCCGGTGGCGAGCTCGAAGCCGCGCACGTAGAGGTCCCACTTCTCGACGATGCCGGGGGCGCCCGGCTTGTCGCGCACGAGCGGCGAGGTGTCGACGGGGAAGTCCATGACGAAGGTGGGGTGCTCGAGCTCGCCCTTCACGAAGTGCTCCCACAGCTCCTCGACGTACTTGCCGTGGGTGGGCAGCTTCACCTCGACGCCCTCGCGGGCGGCGAGCGCGGCGAGCTCGGCGAGCGGGGTCTCGGGGGTGATGCGGATGCCGCTCCGCTCCGAGAGCGACTCGTACATCGACAGGCGGGCCCAGTCGCCGCCGAGGTCGAACTCGGTGCCGTCCGCCCAGGTGACGACGTGCGATCCGGATACCGCCACGGCCGCGTTCTGGATGAGCTCCTGGGTGAGGTCGGCGATCGTGTGGTAGTCGCCGTAGGCCTGGTACGCCTCGAGCATCGCGAACTCGGGGCTGTGGGTGGAGTCGGCCCCCTCGTTGCGGAAGTTGCGGTTGATCTCGAAGACGCGGTCGATGCCGCCGACGGCGGCGCGCTTGAGGAACAGCTCGGGCGCGATGCGCAGGAACAGCTCGGTGTCGAAGGCGTTCGAGTGCGTGACGAAGGGGCGCGCCGCGGCTCCTCCGTGCATCGTCTGCAGCATGGGCGTCTCGACCTCGAGGAAGTCGTGGGAGGCGAAGGTGGCCCGCAGCGACGCGACCGCCTTCGCACGCGCGACGACGGTGTTCCGCGCCTGCTCGCGCACGATGAGGTCGAGGTAGCGCTGACGCACCCGGGTCTCCTCGGAGAGCTCCGAGTGCAGGTTCGGCAGCGGGAGGATCGCCTTCGCCGCGATCCTCCACTCCTTGGCCAGGATCGAGAGCTCGCCGCGGCGGGACGAGATCACCTCGCCGCGCACGAACAGGTGGTCGCCGAGGTCGACGAGCTCCTTCCAGCGCTGCAGGGACTCCTCGCCCACCTCGGCGAGCGACACCATGGCCTGGATGCGGGAGCCGTCGCCCGACTGCAGCGCCGCGAAGCAGAGCTTGCCGGTGTTGCGCAGGTGCACGACGCGGCCGGCGACCCCGACCTCGACGCCCGTGGCGGCATCCGCCTCGAGCTCGCCGTACCGCGCGCGCAGCTCGGGGATGGTGGCGGTGATCGGCAGTCGAACCGGGTAGGCCTCGTCGCCCTCGGCGAGGAGGCGCTCGCGCTTGGCGAGCCGCACGGCCTTCTGCTCGGCGATCTCCTCGCCGGTCAGTTCGAGGGGGGTGTTCTGCTCGGTCACGGGGGTGCTCAGTTCAGGTAGAGGTCGTCGTTGTCGATGAGGCGGGCGGGCCCGACCTGCGCGGCGATGAGCACGCGCGCGGGGCCGCGGTAGTCGTCGGGCACCGACTGGAAGGTGCGCGGGTCGACCACTTTAAGGTAGTCGACCGCCACGAGCTCCTCCCCCATGAGCACCGACTGGGCGGCCGCGATGACGGCGTCGATGCCCCGGTCGCCCGCGGATGCCGCCGCCTCGAGCGCGCGGTGCAGCACGGGGGCGGCCCGGCGCTCCTCGGCCGAGAGGTAGCGGTTGCGACTCGAGAGGGCGAGGCCGTCCGCCTCGCGCACCGTCTCGACGGGCACGATCCTCGTCGCGATGTCGAGGTCCTTGACCATGCGCTGCACGAGCCAGAGCTGCTGGGCGTCCTTCTGCCCGAAGAGCGCGAACGCGGGGCGCACGATGCCGAGCAGTTTCGCGACGACGGTCAGCATCCCGTCGAAGTGCCCGGGCCGGCTGCGGCCCTCGTAGAGCTCGCCGACGGTGCCGCCGCGCACCGTGATGCGGGGCTTGCCGTCCGGGTACATCTCGGCGACGTCGGGCGCGAACACGTACGCGACGCCGTGGCCCTCGAGCGCGGCGAGGTCGGCCTCGAGGTCGCGCGGGTAGCGTTCGAGGTCCTCCTCGGGACCGAACTGCAGGGGGTTCACGAAGATCGACACGACGACCGTGTCGGCGAGGGATGCGGCCTCGTCGACGAGCGCGAGGTGCCCCGCGTGCAGGGCGCCCATCGTCGGCACGAGCGCCGTGCGCCGCCCGTCGAGCAGGGTGCGCAACTCGGCGATCGTGGTCACGACGGCGGGCTGGGTCACGGTTGACAAGGCTACTGCGCGAGCGCGTTCTCGACGGCCGAGCGGATGAGGGGGCCGAGCAGGCGGGTCGGCTCGTCGACGCCCGCCTCCCGCAGCTCGCGCACGAAGCCGGCCACGGCATCCGCCGCGAAGGAGCGCGCCGAGGCGATCACGGCACCGTACGCGGCGCGGTCGGCCTCCGCCACGACGACCGGTTCGGCGCCGAGCTCCACGACGAGCGCCTGGGCGATCGGCAGCACGGGCGCGGGCGCGGTGACAGCGCACCAGCACTCCTGCAGGCGTGCGAGGTCGATGCTCGTGCCGGTGAACGCCATCGCCGGGTGGATGGCGAGCGGGATGGCGCCCGCGGCGAGCGCGGGCTGCAGCACGGCCGTGCCGTGGCCGGGCGCGGTGTGCACGACGAGCTGGCCCGGCTGCCACGCGCCGACGGCGGCGAGCCCGGCCACGAGGTCCGGGAGCTCTTCGTCGGGCACGGCGAGCAGCACGAGCTCGCTGCGCTCGACGAGCTCGGGGACGGTGAGCACGGGCACGCCGGGCAGCAGCGCGTCGACGCGGTCGCGCCCCCCGTCGGAGACCGTGGCGACGCCGACGATCGCGTGGCCGGCTCCGCCGAGCGCGGCGCCCAGCACGGGCCCCACCCGGCCGCCGCCGATCACCCCGACGCCGAGGCGCCCGTCGCGGCTCGTCACGCGGTGCCCCAGCGGTGGCTGCGGTCGGCGCGGATCGCCACGACGCCCGCCGCCGACACCTCGCGGAACAGTTCCGCCGCGTCGGCGACGTCGAGCGCCCCGATCGAGGCGCCGACCGGCCCCGTCACCGTGTGCACGCGCACCTTGGCCAGCCGCAGGGCGCGCTCGAGCGGCCCCTGGTGCGCCGCGACGCTCTGGGTGCGCGCGGTCGGCACGACGGTGAGCGAGCGCCAGATCGCTCCGCGGCGCAGGATCACGGCATCCGGATGCAGCAGGAAGCCGTTGCGCCGCCACGAGAACCAGCGCAGCAGGGCGCCGCGGCGGGGCGAGGTCGTGAAGCCGTCGTCCGGTCGCGCCTTCGCGAGGCCGCCCTCGATGAGCTCGCGGGTGCCGTCGCCGACGAGCTCCGGCAGCACGAGCTCGAGCACGCGCAGCACGTCGGCGCGCGAGCCGATCGGCAGGATCGTGGTGCTCTGCTGGCCGGCAGCACCGCTCGCGCTCGAGTGCGAGGCGAGGTTGATGCGCACGGTCCACCAGTCGAAGGGGCGCCAGAGCAGCTCCTGCGTGATCTGCACGGCGTGGATGCGGCCCGGCGGCAGGGTCTCGTTGCTCGTGGAGAGCAGCCCGAAGCCGACGCGCACCCCGTGCGGGGTCGCGGCGATCGAGTAGCGCAACGACTTGACGACGCGGTTCACGAGGAACGAGCCGTAGCCGAACACGATCGGGAGGAGCGCGAAGATCAGGTACGGGCCCGCGTCGGTGCGCGGGATCACGACGATGAAGGCCACGGCGATCGCGAGCATGATGAACGTCATGGCGCTCAGCATCGTCGAGCCGACGAGCCGCCCGGCGCTCATCTTCACGACCGACTCGGGCGGGGCGATCGAGGGGTCGAGCTCGGGCGCGGTGAACTCGGCGATGCGCGCCCGGGCCACCTCGGCGAGCGCGGGTGCGCCGGCCTCGCCGACCGCCTCGCCCGCCGCATCCCCCGCCGCCGCGGCGCGCTTGGCCTCCTGGATGCCGGAGGCGCGCTGCAGGATCTCGACCCGCAGCCCGTCGGCGTTCGCGCCGCCGAGGTAGGCGAGCTGCATGTTGGCGTCGGCCCCCGCCGCGCTGATCTCGAGCCGGGCCGCGCCGAAGATGCGCGCGAACAGCGGGCGCGCGATGTTGATGCCCTGGATGCGGTCGAGCCGCGCCTGCCGGTGCGAGCGGAACACGACCCCCGAGCGCACCTCGACGAGCTCGTCGGTGACGCGGAAGGTGTGCATACGCCACGACAGCCAGAACAGGGCGATGATGAGCAGCAGCACCCCGAGCGTCACGAGCAGCCCGATCACGAGGTAGCGCTCGAGGATGATCGTGATCGGGTCCTCGGTGCAGAACTCCTCGGGGCAGTCGAATCCGGGTACCAGCAGCTCGAAGATCCGCTCGCGCAGGTTCGCGATGACGGCGCCGAGGATCGCGATGAACACGATCCCGCCGCGCAGCAGCGGGGTCGCCGGATGCAGGCGGTGCCATTCGCCGTCGGCGAGCTGCGTCACAGCCCCGCCCGACGCGTCTCGGCGACCGCCACGAGGTGGTCGCGCAGCTCCTCGGCCTCGGCGAACGGCAGACCCGGGATGGTGACCCCGGATGCCGCGGCCGCCGTCACGAGCTTGAGCTCGGCGAGTCCGACCGCCCGGGCGAGCGGTCCGCGGTTGATGTCGACGAGCTGCATCCGCCCGAACGGCACGGCGACGAAGCGCTGGAACATGATGCCCGTGCGGAACAGCAGGTCGTCCTCGCGCAGCCGGTAGCCGATCGCGCGCACCCGGCGCGGGGTGAGGGCGAGCATGACGATGCCGAAGACGCCGACCGCGATGGGCGCGGCCCACCACCACGCGCCCCAGCCGAGCAGCCAGGCCGGCAGGCTCGAGGCGGCCGTGAACAGCACGCCCGTGACGAAGGTGCCCACGAGGTCCACGACGAGGTACTTGGGCGACACCCGCCGCCAGTCGCCCGGCACGGGGTCGAGTCGTCCGGATGGGGCGGGGGCGTCGTCGGTCACGCCCTCACGCTACCCGGGTCAGCGCGGGCGCGGGGCCGCGACCGACTCGCGCACCACGAGCCGCGTCGGCAGCAGCACGCGCTGCGGCGGGGCGCCGTCGAGCGATTCGCTCGCCACCCGCAGCACCTCGCGGCCGAGCAGGTCCCAGTCCTGCGCGATCGTGGTGAGCGGCGGACTGAAGTCGACCGCCTCCTCGATGTCGTCGAAGCCGACCACCGAGACGTCCTCGGGGATGCGCAGGCCCTCCTCGCCGAGGGCGCGGTAGGCGCCGAGCGCCATCTGGTCGTTCGCCGAGAAGATCGCGGTGGGCAGCTCCTCGCGCGGCGTCGTCTCGATGAGCCGGCGCATCGCGAGGTAGCCGGAGTGGGCCGACCAGTCGCCCTGCAGGGGCTCGGGCACGGGGCGCCCGCGCTCGCGCAGCATCCGCTCCCAGGTCTCCTGGCGGCGGGCGGCGAAGAACGAGCCGGGAGCACCCGCGATGTGGTGCACCGTGTGGTGGCCCGCCTCGAGCAGGTGGGAGACGGCGGCCTCGCTGCCGCCGATCTGGTCGGAGTCCATCGCCGAGACGTCGGGGTTCGACTGCGGGCCGATGAGGATCGCGTGCATGCCGGGCGGCACCTGCATCGGGGTGTCGAACTCGAGCTGCGAGGTGAGGATCGACACGATCACATCGACCGCCATCTCCTCGAGGCGCGTGAACGCGCCGCTCGTGGCGAGGCCGGTCGCGGCGGCGATCGGCATGAGGGTCGTCGCGTAGCCGTTCAGGGCCGCGTACTCGGACACCGCCTCGACGGTGCGCCGGGTGCCCACCGCGTGCAGGCCCTGGTAGACGATGCCGATCGTCTTGTAGCTGCCGCGGCGCATCGCCCGGGCGGCGAGGTTCGGCCGGTAGCCGAGCTCCCGCATGACGGTCAGCACGCGATCCCGCGTCGCATCGTTGACGTTGGGTTCGCCGTTGGCCACGCGCGACACCGTCTGCAGGGACATCCCCGAGACCCGGGCGACGTCCCGCATCGAAGGACGCCGCGTCTCCATGTCAGACCCCCGTGAATCCGAACCGGAAGCGGAGGGTGCCCGTCCGCGGCAGCCGGTACTCGGGCAGTGTACGCGCACCCCAGGAGTCGTCACCACCGACACCCCGCCGCATGAGCGCCGGGCGCAGCACCGTGCGCACGCTCGGGGGGAGCTCGTTCGGATGCCGCGCCGCCTCGATCTCGTCGGGCGTCCACGGCAGCGCCGAGAACTCCATGCCGCCCTCGGCATCCAGTCGCAGACCGGTGCCGCGCGCGTCGGTGACCTCCGCCCAGCGCACCCCCGTGCGGCTGCCCGCCTCCTGCGGGTTCAGGTACGGGGTGAGCGCCTCGGCGACCGGCACCTCGTGCACGCCGAGGCGCGCCCCCTCGCGGCGGTCGACGTAGCACTCCTCGGGTCCGTCGCCGTACCAGCGCCAGCGGTCGAGCTCGGGGCGCGTGCCGAGCAGCACGCCGAACTCGGGCAGCTCGGGCAGTGCGTCGGAGAGCTCCATCGTCTGGGTCACCTCGACGCGCCCCGCGGCGTCCACCCGGTACGCGAGCTCGCACACCGTCGCCGGCTGCACGGGCAGCGGGTAGCGGTACACGACGCGCACCGAGCCGTCGTCGAGCTGCGTCACCTCGGGGTCGCGCGAGTCGGGGCTCACCCGCAGGTACCGGCTCGCGATGAGCCAGGCGCCGTCCTCGGCGGGGCCGCCCCAGCCGCGCTCGTTGGAGGTGGGCGCGTGCCAGAAGTTGGGGCGCACCACCCCGGTGAGCAGTTCGCGGCCGCCGTCGGCGGCGTCGCCGAAGCGGTACGAGCCGAGACCGCCGTGCAGTCGCGAGAACAGCGCGTGGAAGCGCTCCCCGTGCACGCCCGTGTTGTGGATGCCGTGCACGAGTCGCAGGGGCGCGGCGCCGACGGATGCGGGCGGGGCCCAGGCGCCGAAGACGCCCTGCCCCCACGCGACCTCGTGGCCGGCATCCGCCCACGCGGTTCCCTCGCGCAGGCGGAACGACACGTGCACGACGTACTCGCCGGGCTCCGCGGGCACCGTGACCGGCAGCGGGTACTCGGCCGAGCCGCCGGGTGCCGCATCCGTCTCGACCGTCGCGCTCGCGAGCACCTCGCCCTCGCGCGCGAGCGTCACGACGCACGCGTAGGCCGAGCTCGCGGTCGCGAGCAGCCGGTTCTCGACCGTGAACGCTGTGCGCCCGACCGTCACCTGCAGCCCCTGGTAGAGCTTCGCGACCTCCTGCACCTTGGGGCTCGGGCTGTGGTCGGCGAAGAAGATGCCGTTGCCGCAGAAGTCGCCGTCGTGCGGCGCCTCGCCGAAGTCGCCGCCGTAGCCGAGGAACTCGCGGCCGTGCGGGTCGACGAGCGGCAGCGCCTGGTCGGAGAAGTCCCAGATGAAGCCGCCCTGGAAGCGCGGCTCCCGGTAGGCGAGCTCGAGGTAGCCCTGCACGCCGCCGAAGGAGTTGCCCATGGCGTGCGCGTACTCGCACAGGATGAACGGCTTGCCGGGATGCGCGGCGAGGTACGGCTCGATGTCGCGCACCGGCGTGTACATCCGGCTCAGCACGTCGGTCGTGTCGGGGTGGCGCGGGTCCCAGTCGACGCCCTCGTAGTGCACGGGGCGGCTGTCGTTCGCACGGAACCAGTCGGCGACGTCGCGGATGCCGGTGCCGCCGTACGACTCGTTGCCGCAGGACCAGATCACGACGCTCGGGTGGTTCTTGTCGCGCTCGAGCACGTTCGCGGCGCGGTCGAGCAGGGCGGGCTTCCACTCGGGCCGGTCGCCGGGGAACGCCTCCTCGACGCCGGCGCCGAGGTAGCGCAGGCGATCCCACATGCCGTGGGTCTCGAGGTTCATCTCGTCGATCACGAGGAAGCCGTAGCGGTCGGCGAGCTCGTAGAAGAAGGAGTTGTTCGGGTAGTGGCTCGTGCGGATCGCGTTGACGTTGATGCGCTTGAGCACCTGCAGGTCGGCCTCGGTCTGCTCGCGCGTCATGACGCGTCCCTGCAGCCCGAACTCGTGCCGGTTCACGCCGTGGAACACGACGCGGCGGCCGTTCAGCCGCAGGAGGCCGTCCTCGATCGCGAAGCGGCGGATGCCGACCGCCTGCGGCACGACCTCGGTCACGGTGCCCGCGGCATCCCGCACCTCGACGAGCAGTTCGTAGAGCGCGGGCGACTCGGGGCTCCACAGCCGTGGCGACTCGACGCGCACGGCGAGCACGCCGTCGCCCGCGTCGTGCAGCTCGCCGACGCCCTCGAGGCGCGCGCTCACGGTGCCTTCGCCCTGCAACGCGACCTCGAGGCGCACCTCGGCGCTCGCGAGGTCGTCGGCGAGCGTCGTCGTCACCCGGAGGTCCTCCGCGTGCACGGCGGGGCGCCGGCGCAGCACGACGTCGCGGAACAGCCCCGAGAAGCGGAACATGTCCTGGTCCTCGAGCCACGACCCGGAGCTCCACTTGATCACCTGGGCGGCGATGACGTTCACGCCGGGCACGAGGGCCTCGGTGATGTCGAACTCGGAGGGGGTGAAGCTGTCGGTCGCGTAGCCGATCCAGCGGCCGTTGACCCACACCGAGACGGCGCTCTCGGCGCCCTCGAAGACGACCGACACGGTCTCGCCCTCGGCGGGCGCCGCCTCGAGCGCGAAGTCGCGGCGGTAGGAGGCCACCGGGTTGAACCCGGTCGGCACCTGCCCCGGCTCGAGCTGCTCCCAGCCGTCCCAGGGGTACTGCACGTTCGTGTACTGGGCGCGGTCGTAGCCCTCCAGCTGGATGTGCGCGGGCACCGGGATCTCGTCCCAGCCGGAGACGTCGAAGCCCGGGTCCTCGAAGCCGGGCACGACCTCCGCGGGGTTCGGCGCGTAGTGGAACCGCCACGTGCCGCCGAGCGACTGCTCGAACACGCTGCGTCCGGATGCCGCCTCGGCGGCATCCCGGAACCAGCGGTGGTCGGAGTGGGCGGGCAGCCGGTTCTCGGAGACGTAGCCCGGATCGGCCACCCGGTCGAGCTCGGGCCTCACTTGACCGCCCCCGTGATGCCGTTGGCGAAGGAGCGCTGCAGCAGCAGGAACACGACCACCGTCGGCAGCGAGGCGAGCAGCACCGCGAGCATGAGCACGCCGTAGTCGGTGACGTAACCCGCGCTCAGGTTGACGATGAGCATCGGCATCGTCTGCACCTCGTTCTTGATGAGGATGACGCGCGGCCAGAGGTAGTTGTTCCAGGCC
Organism: Protaetiibacter intestinalis; assembly: GCF_003627075.1. Classification (NCBI taxonomy): domain Bacteria; kingdom Bacillati; phylum Actinomycetota; class Actinomycetes; order Micrococcales; family Microbacteriaceae; genus Protaetiibacter; species Protaetiibacter intestinalis. Next base: position 1,022,856 of record NZ_CP032630.1, read on the forward strand.
GTCATGAAGGTGATGACGCCCGCCGCCGCGAAGGTCGCCCGCATGGTGGGGATGTAGATGCGCGCGTAGATCGAGAACTCGTTGAGGCCGTCGACCCGCGCCGCCTCGAGGATCTCGGTCGGGAAGGCGCGCGAGGATTGCCGGAACAGCAGGATCAGCAGGGGCGTCGAGATCGCCGGGATGATGACGGCGAAGATCGAGTTGACGAGCCCCAGCTTCGCGAACACCTGGAACAGCGGGATCATCGTCGCCGCGAACGGGATCATCATGGCGAGCAGCAGCACGCCCATGAGCACGTCCTTGCCGCGCGAGTGGTACACCTCGAAGCCGTAGCCGGCGATCGAGCAGATGATGAGCGCGAGCACGGTGGTGCCGAGCGCGATCGCGGCCGAGCTGCCCATCGCGCGCAGCACATCCTGCGCCTGGAACAGGTGGGCGAAGTTGGTGAACAGCTCGCCGCCCGGCAGCAGGCGCGAGCTCAGCACGTCCTGGCTGGTGTTCGTCGAGGAGACGACCATGAAGTACAGCGGGAACAGGGAGAAGATCGTCCAGATCCCGAGGAAGAGGTAGCCGGGCACATCCCGGAGCTTCTTAATCACGCTTGTCACCGATCCTCAGCTGGATGAAGGCGAGCACGGCGACGAGGATCAGGATCACGTAGGACAGAGCCGCGCCGTAGCCGAAGTTGGGGTTGCGCTGGAACGACACCTCGTAGAGGTAGTGCGACATCGACATGGATGCGTAGGCGGGGCCGCCGCGCGTGAGGGCCCACGACTCGTCGAAGAGCTGCAGGGTGCCGTTGGTCGACATGATCGCGGTGAGCAGGATGATGGGCCGCAGCTGCGGCACCGTCACCCGCCAGAACACCTGGAAGCTGTTGGCGCCGTCCATGCGCGCGGCCTCGATCGTGGAACGGTCGATGTTCTGCAGGCCCGCGAGGAAGAAGATCATGTTGAAGCCGGTCCAGCGCCACAGCAGGCCGATGATGAGCACGGCCCGGGCGGTGTCGGCCTCGCCGAGCCAGTTGACGGGCGCGACGCCGAAGACGCCGAGGAAGTCGTTGACGAAGCCGTCGGTCGCGAACATCGTGCGGAAGACGAGCGAGTAGGCGACGAGCGACACGGCGCACGGCAGGAAGATGGCGGTGCGCCAGAAGGTGCGGCCGCGCAGCCGCGGATTGTTGAGCAGGTTGGCCAGGACGAGCGCGAGCCCCAGCATGATCGGCACCTGGATGATCAGGTAGATGAAGGTGTTGCCGAGCGTCTGCTTGAAGATCTCGTCGCCGAGGAGCCGCTGGTAGTTGTACCAGAGAGGGTCGGCCCAATCGAGGCGCGTGCCGCGGCCGGTCTGCAGCGACAGGATGAACGCCTGGATCATCGGCAGGAAGCTCACGAGCACGATGAGCAGCGCGGCCGGCAGCAGGAACGCCCAGCCGGTCAGGTTGTGGCGGCGGTCGGTTCCGAGCCGCCTGCGGTCGCGGGGGCTCCCACCCCGCGCGGATTCTGCCCTCTTGGGCGTCGCGGTCAGCGCACTCACGTGGCACTCCTTCTCTGTGGCGTCGGCAGTAGGGCGGCCCGCCGACCTCTATCGGGCGGCGAAGCCACCCGATCTCGCAAGGTCCTCTGGCGGAACCGGTGGTCCGGTGGGTGGCCCCGCCACCCACCGGACCACTCGGATTACCCCATGGCGAACTCGACCGTGGACTGCGCCTCGTCGAGCGCCGTCTTCATGTCGGCGCCGCCGATGATCTTCGTGATCGCCGCGCTCACCGCATCCCGGGCCTCGTAGTAGTACACGCCCGTGTTGTTGCTCGGCACGCTGGCGCCGAACCGCACGACGTCGGCGTAGATCGCCTGGCCGCCGAAGAACTCCACCGGCTGCGAGTAGACGTCGCTGTCACCGGCGGGGATCCAGTTCGCGACCGCACCAGAGGAGGGCAGGATCGTGTCGAACAGCTCGGTGGAGCCGGCGAAGGTCGACGCGAGGAAGTCCTGCGCGAGCTCGACGTTGGCGTTCGAGCTGACCGCCCACGAGGAGCCGCCGTTGGCCGAGTAGTTGGTGGCACCGGACACGCCGTCGAGCTTGGGCAGGTTGGTGACCGCCCACTTGCCGGACTGGTCTTCCGCGGTCTGGATGGATCCGGAGATCCACACGCCGTTGATGGTGCCGGCGACCGAGCCGTTCACGAAGCTGCCGACGTACTCGTCCCACGAGTTGACCTCGGTGAAGACGCCCGCGTCGACGAGCTGGATGTAGGTGTCGATCGACTTCTCGAGCGCCTCGTTGCCGGAGATGGTCGGCTTGCCGTCCGCGTCGAAGAGGCTCGCGCCGGCCGACTGCAGCATCATCATGATCTGGTCGGACGATCCGGCCTGGCCCGAGAGCAGCGGCTTGCCGGTCTTGGCGAGCACGTCCTCCGCCTGGGCGAGGAAGGTGTCCCACGTGATGTCGGTGAAGTCGTCGATCGTGTAGCCGGCCTCGCCGATCACGTCGGTGCGCAGCGCCTGGATGGCGGTGCCCGAGTCGAACGGCAGCCCGTAGTTGACGCCGTCGACGGTCGAGTAGGCGTTCACCGCGTCGGGGAACTCGGAGAAGTCGACGTCCGAGTCGCTGAAGTCGCTGAACAGGTCGGGGTAGTTGATGACGTTCTTCTGGAACGCGTTGTTCTGCACGAGGAAGATGTCGGGCAGCTCGCCGTACTCCTGCGACTGCGCGAGGGTCGTGAGCTTGGTCTGCAGGTCGTCCCACGGCGTCTCGACGATGTCGAGCTTGAAGTCGGGGTGGTCCTGCTGGTAGATCTTCTCGGCCTCCTGCATCGCGTAGATGTTGAAGGCCGGGTCCCAGGCCCAGACGGTGAGGGTGTTGTCGTCGGCGGAGTCTCCTCCGCCGCCGCCGTTGTCGCTCGAGCAGCCGCTCATGATGAGGGCGACCGGCAGCGTCATCGCGACGACTGCGGCGAACTTCGTTGTGCGCTTCAAGACATTGTCCTTCCTTGGCGGGTGAGGAATGCCTTCCGGACGCTTCGCTGCGTCTGCGCTGTGTACTCGTCCTTGAGCATCGCCTCGGGGATGTGTTGCGATGGTGACGTTAACATGTGAACGTCACCATTTGCAACGCATCAATGAAACTCCCTGGTCAGGGGCGTGTTCGCTCAGGCGTGGGCGCCGGTCGAGGTCTTGTCCTCGTCGTCCGGCGGAACGGCGCACCAGCCCTCCGCGACGAGCCCCGCGGTGAGCAGCAGCACCGACGCCACCACCATCGCGACGCCCGCCCAGACGGTGCCGACGGCGCTCACCGGACGGATGAGCAGCTCGATCACGAGGCCCACCGCGGCGCCGCCGAGCAGGGCGCCCGCGACCGCCGAGGCCTTCGCGATGAGCAGCACCCGGGTCGCGTAGAACGGGTCGACGCGCCGCTTGGCGGCATCCGTCCCGGCACCCCGCGTCGCACGGCGCACCGGCAGCGCGAGCACCACGACGATGACCGCGATGAGCACGAGGGTCACCGAGAGCGTCACCTGCGGCACGATCTTCGAGAGCCCGACGCTCGCCAGCCCCAGCTGCAGCAGCACGGCGCCGATCGCGCTCGCGAGCACGAGCACCACGAGCAGCCCGGGGCGCGTGCGGGTCACGACACGCCCCCGAGTCCGGCCAGCAGCCGGTCGACGCGACCGCGGCCCGGGATCGTCGCGAGCGGGTCGACGACGAGCCACGGGCGCAGCACGAAGTCGCGCTCGTGGGCGCGCGGATGCGGCAGGGTCAGCCGCGGATCGTCCTGCTCGAGCTCGCCGAAGGAGATGAGGTCGAGGTCGAGCGTGCGATCGCCCCAGCGCTCGGCGCGGGTGCGGCCGTGGGCATCCTCGAGGGCGGCGAGCACGGCGAAGAGCTCGGCGGCGTCGAGCGTCGTGCGCACGAGCGCGACCGTGTTGAGGTAGGCGGGCGCGTCGAGGTCGACCCCGTACGGGCGCACGGCCGGGGTCTCGATGGTCGGCGCGATCGCGACGAGCTCGACCCCCTCCGTCGCGGCGAGCTCGGCCGCGGCCGCCTCGATCGTCGCGGCGCGATCGCCCAGGTTCGCGCCGAACGCCACCACGGCGGCCGTGCCGGCGCTCACGCGCGGCTCCGGCGGATCGTGACGCTCACATCCGCGAAGGGCACCGTGATCGGCGCGCTCGGCTTGTGCACGGTGACGGTCGTGGCATCCACGACCGGGTACGACAGGGCGATCTGCGCGACACGCTCGGCGACCGTCTCGATGAGGTCGACAGGGTCCGACTCGACCGCCTTCACGACGCGCGCGGCGAGCTCGCCGTAGTGCACCGTGGCCGTCAGGTCGTCGCCCGCGGCGGCCGCGGCGAGCGACAGCTGGAGCACGACGTCGACGATGAACAGCTGGCCCTCGACCCGCTCCTCGGGCAGCACGCCGTGGTAGCCGATCGCCCGCAGTCCGGTGAGGGCGATCTCGTCACGAGCGGTCAACGCGACCCCCCGACTCCCAGTGCTCCCACACGTCGAGCGCGAGCCGCGTCGCGGCGACGTCGTGCACGCGCACACCCCACGCGCCCGAGCGCGCGGCGAGGGCGCTGATGGTGGCGGTCGGCGCATCGCGCTTGCCGAGCGGCGCGTTCGCCGGCAGCAGGCGCCCGATGAACCGCTTGCGGGACGCCCCGACGAGCACCGGGGCGAGCGGCGTCAGCTCGTCGAGGCGGCGCAGCAGCTCCCAGTTGTGCTCGGCCGTCTTCGCGAAGCCGAGGCCCGGATCGATGACGATCTTCTCCTGCGGCACCCCGATCACCACGAGCTCGGCGACGCGGGCGCGCAGCTCGGTGCGCACCTCCGAGACGACGTCGATGTACGAGGGCTCGACATCCACCCCGCCGCGCCAGTGCATGACGACGAAGTGCACGCCCGACTCGGCCGCCGCGTACGCCATGTGCGGGTCGTAGAGCCCGCCCGAGACGTCGTTGATCATCGTGGCGCCGGCCGCGACCGCGGCACGCGCCGTCTCGGCGTTGCGGGTGTCGATCGACACCGGGATGCCCGCGTCGGTGAGCGCCCGCACGACCGGGATGACGCGCGCCTGCTCCTCGGCGGGATCGATCGCGACCGCACCGGGGCGGGTCGACTCGCCGCCCACGTCGATCCAGCGGGCGCCCGCCTCGTGCATCCTCGCGGCGTGCCGCACGGCGTCGTCGAGCTTCTCCCACCGCCCGCCGTCGCTGAACGAGTCGGGGGTGACGTTGAGGATGCCGAGGATCTCGGTCACGCCGACCCCCCGCCGCCGGCGCCGATGAGGGCGAGCACGCCCGCCTGCGCACCCGGGTCGGCGAGGGCACCGCGCCCCGCGACGGTGACCGTCGTCGAGTCGGCCTGCCGGGTGCCGCGCGCCGTCACGCAGCCGTGCCGGGCATCCATCACGACGAGCACGCCGCGCGGCTCGAGACCGCGCTCGAGGGTGTCGGCGATCTGGTCGGTGAGGCGCTCCTGCAACTGCGGGCGCGAGCTCAGCGTCTCGACCACGCGGGCGAGCTTGCCGAGACCCACGATGCGGCCGGCCGGCAGGTACGCGAGGTGCGCGACCCCCGTGAACGGCAGCAGGTGGTGCTCGCACGTCGAGCGGAACGCGATGTCGCGCACGAGCACCAGCTCGCCGACCGCGTCGCCCGCCGTGAACTCGGCGGCATCCGCGAGGTGCACGAGCGGATCCTCGTCGACGCCCGCGAACAGCTCGGCGTACGACTCGGCGATGCGTCGCGGGGTCGCCACGAGACCCGGCCGCGCCGGATCCTCGCCGATCGCGTGCAGCAATTCGACGACGGCCGCCTCGATGCGTCCCGAGTCGATCGACACGGTCGCCTACGCGGGCGCGATGCCGGGGGTCTGGCGGGGGCGCGGCGCGCGCTTCGGCTTCGTCGGCGGCTCCGAGTCGACCCCGGCATCCACCGCACCCTCGTCCACCGGCGCCGAGGCGGCGATGTCGATCGGGGGCAGGTCGCTGATCGGCCGCGACTCGCTCGAGAGCCACTGCGGGCGCTCGGGGAGCTTGCGCACATCCGCGAAGATGTCGGCCAGCTGGTTGTGGTCGAGCGTCTCCTTCTCGATGAGCTCGCGCGCGAGCCGGTCGAGGATGTCGCGGTTCTCGGTGAGCACCTGGTACGCCTCGTCGTGCGCCTGCTCGATGAGGAGGCGCACCTCGTCGTCGACCTTCTCGGCGAGCTCCTCGGAGTAGTCGCGCTGGTGGCCCATGTCGCGGCCGAGGAACACCTCGCCCTGCGACTGGCCGAGCTTGACCGCGCCGATGTTCGAGCTCATGCCGTACTCGGTGACCATCTTGCGGGCTGTCGCGGTGGCCTTCTCGATGTCGTTCGAGGCACCCGTCGTGGGGTCGTGGAAGACGATCTCCTCGGCGACGCGGCCGCCCATCGCGTAGGTGAGCTGGTCGAGCAGCTCGTTGCGGGTGACCGAGTACTTGTCCTCGAGCGGCAGCACCATCGTGTAGCCGAGGGCCCGGCCGCGCGGCAGGATGGTGACCTTCGTCACCGGGTCGGTGTGCCGCATCGCCGCCGCCGCGAGCGCGTGACCGCCCTCGTGGTAGGCCGTGATGAGCTTCTCCTTGTCCTTCATGACGCGCGTGCGGCGCTGCGGACCGGCCATCACGCGGTCGACGGCCTCGTCGAGCGCACGGTTGTCGATGAGCTGCGCGTTGCTGCGGGCCGTGAGGAGGGCGGCCTCGTTGAGCACGTTGGCGAGGTCGGCGCCCGTGAAGCCCGGGGTCTTGCGCGCGAGCACGGCCAGGTCGACGTTCTTCGACATCGGCTTGCCCTTGGCGTGCGTCTCGAGGATCTTCTCGCGGCCCTTCAGGTCGGGCGCGTCGACGCCGATCTGGCGGTCGAAGCGGCCCGGGCGCAGCAGCGCCGGGTCGAGGATGTCGGGACGGTTGGTGGCCGCGATGAGGATGACGTTCGTCTTCACGTCGAAGCCGTCCATCTCGACGAGCAGCTGGTTGAGGGTCTGCTCGCGCTCGTCGTGACCGCCGCCGAGACCCGCACCACGGTGCCGGCCGACCGCGTCGATCTCGTCGACGAAGATGATGGCCGGCGCGTTCTGCTTGGCCTGGTCGAACAGGTCGCGCACGCGGCTCGCGCCGACGCCCACGAACATCTCCACGAAGTCCGAACCGGAGATCGAGTAGAACGGCACGCCCGCCTCGCCCGCGACCGCGCGTGCGAGCAGCGTCTTGCCGGTGCCGGGAGGGCCGTACAGCAGCACGCCCTTCGGGATGCGCGCACCGACGGCCTGGAACTTCGCCGGGTCCTTGAGGAAGTCCTTGATCTCCTCGAGCTCCTCGACCGCCTCGTCGGCGCCCGCGACATCCGCGAAGGTCACCTTGGGGCTCTCCTTCGAGACGAGCTTCGCGCGCGACTTGCCGAACTGCATGACGCGGTTGCCGCCGCCCTGCATCGAGCTGAACAGGAACCAGAAGATCACGCCGATGAGCAGGAACGGGATGAGGATGCCGAGCAGGCTCGTGAACCAGTTGGTCTGCGGAACCTCGTCGTCGAACGTCACGTCCTTGGCCGCGTTGATGGCGGCGATCACCTCGTCACCGCGCGGGGTGACGTAGTAGAACTGCACCGAGGTGCCCTTGTCGACCTTGTCGTCGGTGACGAACGCCTTCGAGAGGGTGAGGTCGACGCGCTGCTCGCCGTCGACCACCTTGACCGACTCGACCGTCGAGCCGCCGAGCAGCTCGAGGCCCTGCTGCGTGGTGATCTGCTTGAACCCGCCGGCCGCGGTCAGCAGGTTGAAACCCACCACCAGGATGATCGCGCCCAGCACGATGTAGATGAGCGGGCCGCGGAAGATGCGCTTGAAGTCCATGTGAGGCGGGCTCGCGCCCGCTCCTTTCCTCGAAAGACGTGCCCCTCAGGCTACCGCCCGCCCGCTTGACGCCGCCTCCACGTTCGCCCAAGGCGGAGGGGTCAAACGCTGCAGCGCTTTGCCCTCCGCTACGGCGATCGCTGCCGCCACCGGCCCAACGCTGCAGCGTTTGACCGATCAGCTGTACACGTGGGGGGCGAGGATGCCGACGGCGCGCAGGTTGCGGTAGCGCTCGGCGTAGTCGAGGCCGTAGCCGACGACGAAGTGGTTGGGGATCTCGAAGCCGACGTACTTCACGTCGACGTCGACCTTGGCGGCCTCGGGCTTGCGCAGCAGGGCGCAGATCTCGACGGATGCGGCACCCCGGCTCTCGAGGTTCTCGCGCAGCCAGGAGAGGGTGAGGCCCGAGTCGATGATGTCCTCGACGATGAGCACGTCGCGGTCGGTGAGGTCGGTGTCGAGGTCCTTGAGGATGCGCACGACGCCCGACGACTGGGTGCCGGCCCCGTAGGAGCTCACCGCCATCCAGTCCATCTGCACGTGGCGGCGCAGTTCGCGCGAGAGGTCGGCCATGACCATCACCGCGCCCTTCAGCACGCCCACGACGAGCAGCTCGCGCCCCTCGTAGTCGCGCTCGATCTCGCGGCACAGCTCGGCGATCCGCTGGTGGATGTCGGCCTCGCTGAGCAGCACCTCGGTCAGGTCACCCTGGATCTCGGCCGGCTCCATGGCTTCAGCCTACTTCCGTGCGGCGGTGCGGTTTCGGCCGGATGGCGGGCGCGCGCGGATGCCATCCGGCCGAAACCGCGCCACGCGCATCATCCGGCGGCGGAGAAGACCAGGAGCGGGCCCTCGCGGCGGGCGGTGAGGCCCGGCAGGTCGATGGGCCCCTGGCCGTGCCAGTCGGTCACGAGCCGCGCCACCTCGAGCGTGTGGGCGCGCGTGAGCGACACCCCGAACTCGGCGAGCACGACGTAGCGGATGACGCGCTGCCGCAGCGCAGCCGGGTTCGCGGCGAGCGCGGCGACCGCGACGGCGACCCCGGCCTCCGCGGGCTCGCAGATGTCCTCGATGAACTCCTCGATCTGGTGCGCGAAGGCCTCGCCGTCCTCGCGGGCCTGCTCGGCGGTGCGGGCGAGCGCCTCGGCGACGCCCGGCCCGAGCTCCGCCTCGAGCACCGGCAGCACGCGCTCGCGCACCCGCACGCGCGCGTACGACGTGTCGGTGTTGTGCGGGTCGTCCCACGGCTCGAGCCCCTCGTCGAGGCACGCCTGCCGGGTCGCCGCGCGGCGGATGCCGAGCAGCGGGCGGCGCAACAGGCCGGCATCCGCCGTCATGCCCATGAGGCTCCCCCCGCCGCTCCCGCGGGCGAGGCCCAGCAGCACCGTCTCGGCCTGGTCGTCGAGGGTGTGCGCGGTCATCGCGAGGCGGGCGCCCGTCTCGCGCACGGCGTCGAAGATCGCGGCGTAGCGCGCATCCCGCGCCGCCGCCTCCAGGCCGCCCCCGCCGCCCACCTCGACGCGCGTCACGACGACCGGGTCGAGGCCGAGCGCGCGGGCCTGCTCCGCGGCGCGCGCGGCCACCGCATCCGAGCCCTCCTGCAGCCCGTGGTCGACCACCACCGCCCCCGCGCGGATGCCGGCGCGCGGCGCCTCGAAGGCGGTCGCCGCCGCGAGCGCGAGCGAGTCCGCCCCGCCCGAGAGCGCCACCAGCACGAGCGGTGATGTCGAAAATGCAGGAGATTCGCCCGCCGACGCGCCCGCTGCTCCGCGGATACCGCGGGGCGCTGCAGAATCTCCTGCATTTTCGACATGGTTCGGGGACGCCGCGAGGTCGGCGAGCGACTCGCGCACGGCGCGGCGGATGTCGGCGCGGGCGGGCGTCAGACGCGGACGCGGGGAGTCGGAGGCCATCGGCTAACGTTAGACCGACATCCGCGCCCTACAGGAGACACCATGGCCGAGTACCCCGCCGTCATCGAGATCCCGAAGGGGAGCCGCAACAAGTACGAGGTCGACCACGAGACCGGGCGCGTCTTCCTCGACCGCGTGCTCTTCACGGGCTTCGTCTACCCCACCGACTACGGCTACTTCGAGGGCACCCTCGGCCTCGACGGCGACCCGGTCGACGTGCTCGTGCTGCTCGAGTACCCGCTGTTCCCGGGCGTCGGCGTGAAGGTGCGTCCCGTGGGCGTGTTCAACATGACCGACGACGGCGGCTCCGACGCGAAGGTCATCGCCGTGCCCGCCAAGGACCCGCGCTGGGTGCACATCCAGGACGTCGACGACATCCCGGAGTACACCCGCAAGGAGATCGAGCACTTCTTCGAGCACTACAAGGACCTCGAGCCCGGCAAGTGGGTCAAGACCGAGGGCTGGGGCAACGCGGCCGACGCCGAGGCGATCGTGCAGGCCGGCATCGTGGCCTACGTGCCGACCCACTGAGTCAGCCGGTCGGGCGCCCCACATAGGGCACGAGGTCCGAGGTGCGCACCTTAACGATGCGCACCCGCACGCTCGGGTTCGGGGCCTCGATCATCATGCCGTCGCCCAGGTAGATGGTGACGTGGTACTTGCGGGCGACGGATGCCGATCCGCCGTCCGAGTAGAAGATGAGGTCGCCGGGCTGGGCCTGGCTGTATGGCACGAGGCGCCCCTGCCGGGCCATGTAGTTGTACTGGTCGGTCGAGCTGTGGGTGCCGATGTAGACGCCGACGGATGCGTAGGCCGCCTTGGTGAGGCCCGAGCAGTCCCACACGTCGGGGCCCATGCCGCCGAGCACGTAGCGCTCGCCGAGCTGCGCCTTCGCGTAGTCAATCGCACCCGCGACGGCGGACGCGACCGGCACGGGGGCCGAGCCGCCGGAGGAGCCTCCGGACGAACCGCCGGATCCGCCCGAACCCCCCGCCGCCGCTGCGGCAGCTGCCGCCGCTGCTGCGGCCGCCGCGGCCTGGGCGGCCGCCTCCGCGGCGACCCCCTCCGCATACTGCTGCTCGAGCGTCGCCGTGGTGCCCTTGAGGCTCGCGAGCTGCGCGTAGAGCACCTCGCGGTTGGCGGCCTGCTCCTGCGCCTGCGCCTCCACCTGGGCGGCCGCCTGCTCGGCATCCGCCTGCGCCTGGTCGGCGGCGGCGGCGCGGGTTCGGCGCTCCTCCTCGGCGACGGTGGCCTCGTCGGTCAGCGACGAGACGGTCCGCTTGTCGAAGAGCGCCTTCTCGACGAGCGCCGTCGACGACTCGGTGAGCTTCGACATCGTGCCGAGCCGCGAGAGCAGCCGGTCGGCATCCGCCTGCGAGGAGAACGCGAGCATCGCGCTCGTGTCCTCTCCGCCGCTGCGGGCGAGGCGGGCGACGAGGCTCGCGGCGAGTGCCGCGGACGAGTCGGCGCGCTCCTGCGCGGCGGCGAGCTGTTCGGCGAGGCGGGCGGTCTTGGCCTCGGCCGCCTCGAGGTCGGACTGGGCGATGAGGGCATCCTCGGCCTTCTCCATCGCCACCTTGGCGAGGGCGTCGGCCTGCGCCTGCAGCTCGTTCACGATCTGCTCGATCTTGGCGACCTCGGCCTTCTTGGCGGCCTCGTTCTGCTTCGCCGCCTGCACCTCGGCCCAGGTCGGGTAGTCCACGCGCGGCGCCGCGACGGCCGGCATCCCGCCCGTCGCGGTCAGCGCGAAGGCCGCGGCGATCGACACGGCGGCCTTGCCGGCCTGCCCCGCCGTGCTCCGGCGGGGGGTCGGCTTCGAGCCGGCTGCCCGGTCAGCCAAGGGTGATCCCCCGATCGCGCATGAACGGCACCGGGTTGGTCGTCTTGCCGTTGATGCGGGTGATGAAGTGCAGGTGGCAGCCGGTCGACTGGCCGGTGGTGCCGACCTTGGCGATCAGCTGGCCGGGTCCGACGGTCTGCCCGACGCTCACGCCGATCCCGCCGCTCACGATGTGCGCGTAGCCCGTGTCGGTGCCGTCGCCGTGGTCGATCTCGATGTAGTTGCCCCACGTGCCGAGCCATCCGGCGTAGACGACGGTGCCCGCGTGCGCGGCGTAGATGGGCGCGTTGCAGGCGGCGCCGAGGTCGACGCCGGTGTGCAGGATGTACGCCCCGGTCACCGGGTTCACGCGCATGCCGTAGTTGCTGCGGATGACGCCGGCCGACGGCCGCGCCCAACCCTGGGCGCTCACCTCGCCCGCGGCACCGGAGCCCCACTGCTGGCGGATGCCTTCCAGGTAGTCGGCCTCGGTCACCTCGCGCTTGTCGGTGAGGTAGGCGACGAGCGCCTCGGCCTTCGCCTTGGCCTCCTGCAGCTCGTCGTACTTCTGCTGCGCCACCACCTGGGCCTGTTGCGCGACGAGGAACTTGGCCTCGGCGTCGTTCTTCAGCTCGTCGAGCTTCGCCTCGGCGACGGCGGCCTGGTCGGCGAGCGCCTTCGCGGTGTTCTGCAGCTGCACGGCCTTCTCGTAGACGGCGTCGGTGCGCTCGGTGATCTTCTGCATCGCCCCGATGCGGTAGAGGTAGCCTTCGGCACCTCCCGTGTCGCCGAGCAGCTCGACGGTCGAATCGGTGCTGCCCTGCTTGGCGAGACTCGCGATGAGCTGGGCGGAGTCGCGCTGGGCCTGGTCGGCCTCCGCCTGTGCGGCAGCCTGCTGCTCCTGCACCTTCTGGGTGACGATCACCTGCTCGTCGTAGGCCTGCTGGGCGACGGCGTACTCGGCGCCGCGCGCCTCCGCCTCGGCCTGCGTGCGGTCGACCTCGACCTGGGCGGCGGTGATGGCGGCGTTGAGGCTCGCGAGCTGCGTCTTCGCGGCGGCCTCGTCGCGTTTGGCGGCCTGCACGTCGGACCAGCTGGGGAAGTCGGCGGGGGCTGCCACCGAGGAGGTGGCACCCAGGGTGGCCACGAGCACCGCGGATGCGGTGGCTGCGGCGAGCGCGGTGACCCGCGTCCGCCCGCGCGCGCGCCCGGCCTTTCGACCTCGGTGGTTCATGTCTCCCCGATCCCCGTGACGGCCACCCCGACCCTTATGTCACATGAGCAACATCCATCACAGTAGCAACAGGCATCCGCACTGACCAGGAGCGCGGGCCATCCCCAAGCTTCAAGCATGGGTCGAACTTTCCGGGCGCGGCGCGCCCTCTCCGCGAAAGTACGTACTTTTGGGCTCCGCGGCGGCGCGTCGGGCCCAAAAGTACGTACTCTCACGGAGTGGCGGCACGGCTGCCGGGCCGATTCGCGTTAAGGGCGGATGCCACGTATGCTTGACCCTCGGTTGCTGTGCGGTCCGCCGTCACGGCCCCATCGTTTAGTGGCCTAGGACACCGCCCTTTCACGGCGGCAGCACGGGTTCGAATCCCGTTGGGGTCACCAACCGAACAACTCAATACGCAAGGCCCTGTAGCGCAGTTGGTTAGCGTGCCGCCCTGTCACGGCGGAGGTCGCGGGTTCAAGTCCCGTCAGGGTCGCTGGTCGAGAGCCTTTCCGAAAGGGGAGGCTCTTGCACAATCAGCGGGCGACCGCTGAGGCTCTGTAGCTCAGTTGGTAGAGCGCACGACTGAAAATCGTGAGGTCACGGGATCGACGCCCGTCGGAGCCACTCTCGAAGCCCCCCGCCCCGCGGGGGCTTTCGTCATCCGCGGGGCGTGAGGTGCGGCGGGCGACCCCTGACGCGCAGGGCCTCACGGCCCGAAGAGCCGCGTGGGGTGGCCGGAGGAACCGGCGGTGCGAGAGCTCGGCCTCGCCAGCACGCGGGCGGGCTCGGATGCCGGGGGCGCGGGATCGGGTGCGACGTCGGCCGCGGCATCCGGGGAGCCCTCGAGCGCCTCCCGCACGATGCGGCGCGGGTCGTAGCGGCGCGGGTCGAGCGCCTCCCAGTCGGCGCGGGTCATGCCCGCCTCCTCCTCCAGGCGCGTGCGCGAGCTCTCGACGAAGCCCCGCAGCCCGCGGATGAGATCACCCGCCCGCTGCGCGAGCACCGGCAGGCGCTCCGGCCCCAGCAGGAACGCGGCGATGATCGCCACCAGCACGAACTTCTCGAGCGACAGACCGAACACGTCACACCCCCGATCCGGCGCCGACCGCGACCGGCACCACGTCATCCGTCAGCGCACGCCGTGCCACGCGACGGTCGTGCAACCAGGTCACGAGCAGCGCCGCGGCGAACAGCACCGCCATCGGCACCGCGACGAGGAACATCGACAGCACGTCGGCGGCCGGCGTCACGAGCGCGCTGAACACGACGATCGCGACGACGCTGTAGCGCCAGCTGCGCGCGATCGACCGCGCCGACAGCAGGCCCATGAGGTTCAGCACCACGAGGAACACCGGCAGCACGAACGCCACCCCCGTCGCGAGCACGAGCTTCGCCACGAAGTCGACGTAGTCGGAGGCCTGCAGCAGCGTGCTGTCGTCGCTCGAGGCGAAACCGGCGAGCAGCTCGACGACGTGCGGGAAGATCAGGAAGCCCGTGACGCATCCGCCGAGGAACAGCGGCACGGCCGCCCCGAGGAAGCCGAACACGTAGCGCTTCTCGCGCCGGCTCAGCCCCGGCGCCAGGAAGGCGAGCAGCTGGAAGAGCCACACGGGGCTCGAGAGCACGATGCCGGCGACGACCGCGATCTTGACCCGCAGGTCGAAGGCGCCCGTCACGCTGTCGTAGTTGAGGCTCGCGTTGCGCGACTCGGCGAGCTGCTCGATCGGCGCGCGCAGCAGCTCGAGGATGGGCTCCGCGAGCAGGAACCCGGCGACCGCGCCGACGAGCAGCGCGACCGCCGACCAGGCCGTCCGCCGACGCGCCTCCCGCAGATGCGCGCCGAGCGGCATCCGGGGCGCCTCGGCGGCGGCCGTGGTCATGACGCCCGGTCCGCGGTCGCCGGTGCCGTCGGCGCCGGCTCGGTGTCGGCCGCCTCGGTCTTGAGGATGCGCACCGACTGGCCCACGCTGCGGGCGAGCGCCGGCAGCTTCGCGGCGCCGAAGATCAGCAGCACGATCGCGAGCACGATGAGGGCGTGCCACCCGGTCAGGTTCTGGAACATGGTCGTCTCACTTTCCGTTCAGGGGATCAGTTGCTCGGGGGTTCGCCGGGGCCGCCCTGGCCGCCGCCCGACGGCGGTTCGCCGCCCTGGCCGCCACCCATGCCGCCGCCGCCCGAACCGCCGCGGTCGGCCGCCGTGGTCGTGTCGACCCCGACCGCGAGCGAGCCCACGTAGCCGCTGTCGACGTCGCCCGAGATGGTGACCACCTGCAGGCTCCAGTCGCCCTCCGCGAAGATGTCGTCGTCCGAGATCTGGGTGCCGACGCCCGCGAGGTTCTCGGCCGAGCCCGCGTAGGCGTCGAGCGCATACACGTCGCCGAGCATCTCCGGCGGGAACGCCAGCTGCGAGGTCGCGATCGCGTTCGTCACGTCGGTGGCGGATGCCGCATCCGGGTAGATCTCGAAGTGGATGTGGGTCCAGCGCCCCGTGTAGCAGCCGGGCACGATCGTCTGGAACGTCAACTGCCCGTTCGCGTCGGCCACCTGGATGCCGCGCAGGTAGGTCTCGTCCTCGACGCCCTCCGAGTACATCGAGTACAGGCCCTGCGCGTCGCACTGCCACGCGTAGAGGGCGACGCCCTCGAAGGGCACGTCGTTCACCATGTCGGTCACGGTGAAGGTGAGCGACAGCGGCACGCCCTCCACGGCGCTGCCGCCGTCGAGGCTCGTCGTGATGTCGCTGCGCACGATGCCCGACTCCTCGAGCACGTTGAGGCCGTTGGTACCGTCGGCCGGGTAGGGGCCGTTCGTCTCCTCCGGGATCTCGCCGTCGCTCGTCGTGGTCGTCGTCGTGCCGCCCCCGGATGCGGTGTCACCGCTCGAGGTGGTGCCGGCCGGCGTGCACGCCGCGAGCGCCACGGCGCTCGCCCCGATGACGCCGACGCCCAGCAGGCCGCGTCGCGTGATGAGCGTGCGCATGTCGAACGGAGCGCCCTGGTCGACGACCTCGTCGTCTGCCCGGTCGAGGAGTCGGCCCTCGTAGCGGGGGCCCTCCGGGGTGTTCTCGGGTTCGGGGATTCTGCTCACCGTCGTCTCCTCTCGTGTCGGTGTGCAGCCACCATCCCGGGCGGCCCTGGGCCGAAGCCCTGCCGCGGATATGCAGCACCTTGGAGAGGTTCGGAGGGAGCTGGGAGCCCCCGCCCCGGAGCCCCGTCGAGCAGATGATCGGCGTCGAAGTTGCCGATAAGGGAGATGGCGGCGGAGGCGACGGACATGGTGGCCGCGTGAACTGGCCCTCGCGTCGACCGGACGCCCCGCCCTACATACGCGAACTGATCGTTCAGGAGTATGTGTCTCTACGGAACGAATCACTCTCCGCGAAACAGAATCAGCAGACGATCCTGCAGTGGACGCTCGCAACGGTGGGCATTCTCATCGCGGCGTCCGTCGCGGCGGCCGCCGCGCTCAAGGATCTTGACGAACCAGGCCGCATGGGCATCAACGTCGCCGCCTTCGCCCTCTTGGGAATGATTACGCCGGTGGTCGTCGCGTGCGCGTTCGGGATCTGGTTGGGTGAACTGTTCCGTATGGAACGCGCAGGCCACTTTCTCCGAGAGCGAGAGCTGGCGTGGAGTCGTGGACGGGCGGCAAGCGCTGATCCGAGCGATCCCACCAATTCGGACATCCTCCTCTGGGAGAGCCTGCTGGCCGCTCCCGTTGACACGGGGGCGTATGCGAAGAACCGCTTGGGAGGCATGGCGAGCATCGCCCTCTTCGCCGCCTTGGCTGGCGCCGCGCTTGCCGCGGGGATCGTCATCGCGATCGGACCGGGAGGCATGCTGGGCCACATCGCCGACCAGGCCGCGCAGGGTTGGGTCCATGGAGCGATATGGGCATGGGCAGGCGTTTTCGTGCTCGTGAACCTTCTTGTCTTCGTTCCGCCCGTTCGAAGCCTCGGAGGCGGGCGGCTACCGGAGAAGAACCGACTGGCCCGTGCCTAGCCTCCCCGCAGCAACGATCGTCATGCCGTGTCTCAACGAGATCCAGGCACTGCACTGGCTGCTCCCGCGCATTCCATCCGGCCTCGACGTCATCGTCGTGGACAACGGCTCGTGCGACGGCTCCGCAGACTACGCCCGATCGCGCGGCGTCCATGTCATCGAACACCGCGAGCCCCGCGAAGCCGGTCGATGTGTTGAACTCGGCGTGTCCGCGGCCCTCACCGACGTCGTGTGCGTGATGGACTGCGATGGCACGATCGACCCGTGCGACATCATCCCGCTGATTCAGCAGATCACGCTCGACCGCGTGGATTTCGTCGTCGGCGCACGACTCGTGGGGCCCTCCGGACGCCGTAGAGGGCCGCTCCTGACCAGTCGCATCCGCGACAGCTGGGCACGTCGAGCAACGCCGGGATGGTTCTTCCCCGACCTTGGTTCAGTTCGCGCTTTTAGAAGATCGGCACTGTACTCCGCCGGCCGATCATTCCACCCGCAGTTCGCGTGGAACCTAGACATCACGCTCTACGCCGCCGAACAGCTCCCACGCGCGCGCCTCGGATGGATCGCGGTCCCGTACCGGGATCGACTCGGCCGCTCGAAGATCGCAGGGAGCTTCTTCGGTCGCCCACGTGCGGCCAGGCAACATGCCCTACTGCTGGCCTCGATCTCCTGGACACGGTTCGCCGGCCGGGTGGTCCGGACTCGGGCCCGCCGGCCGGGATGGGCTGCGCATGGGGCGACGTCCTCGGGTTGGTGATACCAACCCGCCCCGCTACTGCGGGGGTACGGGGGCGCCGGGCTCGCCGGCGGGCTCGCCCGCCGCGGGGGCCTGCGGAACCGGGGGCACCTCGGCGACGGGTGCCTGCGGCACGGGCGGCACCTCGGCGACCGGCGCCTGCTGCACGGGCGCGTAGCCCGGCGGGATCGGCTGGTACTGCACCGGCTGCTGCACGTACTGCACGGGCGCACCGTAGCCGGCGGCCGGCGCCTGCACGGCGGGTGCCGGCGACTTCGGCTCGAAGGCGCGCACGACGAGCGGGATGACGAGCGAGACCACCGCGACGAGCGCCGCCGCGCCCGCGGCACGCCACCACCAGTCCGGCCACTCGGGCGCCGGGAAGGCCGAGGGGATCGCCAGGATGAGCGCGACGACCCAGACGAACAGGATCGTGACCATGCTCGAGTACCGGGTGGCCTTCGACTTCGCGCGCGAGACGAAGTAGAGGCCGTAGAGCTGGGTGACGAGCAGCGCGACGCGCAGCAGCACGATCACGGCGATCAGCCGACCGGTCTGCTCGATCCACACCCCCGGGTCGGCGGTGTTCTCGGGCTGCAGCCAGCCGTTCCAGATCTTCAGCAGACCCACCGCGACGATCACGACGTTGACGATGGTGGATGCCGCCAGGTACCACTTGTTCGGACCGTGCGCGGCGTAGGCGTCGAGCACGACCGCACCCGCGAAGGCGGCGACGAGGAAGAGCGTGAACCACGCCCGCCCGGCCACGTTGGCCTGGTCGCCGATGATGATGAAGTAGCCGCCGAGCAGCGCCGCGGCGAGCAGCGTGCCGATCGTCAGGTACAGCGACAGGGTCGCGGCGCGCGAGCGGCGCTCCGGGGCGGCGGCCTCGGCTTCTGCGGGGGTAGTGGGTTCCGGCGTGGTGGTCACGGAGTCTCCTTCGACGGGCGTTTCAGCGATTGTGTCAGACTCCCCCGAATCGAGCAGGACTCATCCACGGGGAGTCCTCCCCGGGCTAACGTGACGTCGATGCCCTTCCGCCGTCCCGACCGTCGCATCCGCCGCGTCAGCCTCGCCGACCGCGTCGCGGATGCGATGCTCGTCGCGCGCGCGGGCGTGCGGCAGCAGGTGAAGAACGTCGTCATCCTGCGGGCGCTGCGCGACGGCGCCGACTTCGACGAGGGCTGGTACGCGGATGCCGTGCGCACCGAACTGGAGGCGGTCGCCGCGGAGACGGAGGCGGATGCCGCCCGTGTCACCCGCGAACTCGACTTCGCGCGCGGCAGGCACCTGCGCGCCGCGACCGCCCGCGACTTCGTCGACCGCGACGTGCCCACCCTGAAGCTGCGGCGCAAGGTGCTGCGCGCGCTCGCCGTCGAGCTGCGCGCGCTCGCCGCCGACGACGAGGCCGTCGCATCCCTCATCGTCGAGGCGCGGGCGGGCGCCCTCGACGAGATCGCGGCGACCGCCGCCGCCATCCCGGGCCGCGGGCGCACGAAGCCGCTCAAGGGCCTCGCCCGCTCGCGCGCCCTCCAGTCGCTGCGCGAGGAGCTGCGCGACTACCTCGACGACTGAGGCCGCTCCTTCTTCGCGGAGCGCAGCGACTTCTCGTCGACGGGCGCCTCGCCCGACTCGCGCAGCGCCGCATAGTAGGCGCGCGCCTCGTCCTGTCGCAGCTGCTCGCCGCCCGAGGCGAGCGGCGCCCGCACGAGCTCGGGGGTGAGGCCGAACGCCGCCACGAGCTCGACGGCGTGCGCACGGATGCGCGGCAGCAGCCGGTCGTCGATGTACGCCGTGATGGCCTCCGCGCGCTGCCCCGAGAGGCGGCCGTGGGTGAGGTACCAGGCGGCGTCCTTCTCGATGAGGCCGAGCCCGAACAGGTCGCGCAGCCACGTCATGACCTGCTTGGTGTCGCCCTCCGGCACCCCGGCGAGCGCCCGCGTGAACGCCTCCCACTGCAGCAGCTCGCCGTGGGCGCGCGCCGTCAGGATGAGGTCGTTCTGGTAGCGGTTGAACAGCGCCGCCGCGTCCGCGGGCGACAGCTTGGATGCCGGGCGCAGCTTGCCGGCGAGCTCGGCAACCGCGGTGTGCACGCGGTCGGTGAGCAGCTGACGCTGCGAGGCCTCGTCGCGCACGAAGCCCACCGAGCGGGCGCGCGAGCCGAAGTCGGCGATCGCCTGGCCGAGCTGACGCAGGCCCGTCCGGTTGACGGTCGCCTCCCCCACCTGGCCGGCGACGTACTGCGCCATCGCCCCGGCATCCGCGTTCTTGAACTTGCGGGCGTAGTCGGTGAGCAGGCGCTTGGCGACGAGCTGCAGCAGCACGTTGTTGTCGCCCTCGAAAGTCGCGTAGATGTCCAGGTCGGCGCGCAGCTGGGTGAGGCGGTTCTCGGCCATGAAGCCGGCGCCGCCGCAGGCCTCGCGGGCCTCCTGCAGGATCTCGAGGCCCGCCCACGTCGACAGCGGCTTGAGGGCGGCGGCGATCGTCTCGAGGTCCTCGCGGGTGGCAGGGGTGTCCTCGACGCCGGAGAACACGCGGTCGAAGATGTCGAGGAACTCCTCGTGCGCGAACGACATCGCGTAGGTCTGCGCGAGGCGCGGCAGCAGCCGGCGCTGGTGGCGCTGGTAGTCGAGCAGCACCTCCTCGTCGGAGGTGCCCGCGGTGAACTGGCGACGCTGGCTGCCGTAGGTGATGGCGATGTGCAGCGCGGCCTTCGCGGCGAGGGTCGAGGCGCCGTCGAGCGACACCCGGCCCTGCACGAGCGTGCCGAGCATCGTGAAGAAGCGGCGGCCGGGGCTCTCGATGGGCGAGCTGTAGTCGCCGTGCTCGTCGACGCTGCCGTAGCGGTTGAGCAGGTTGGTGCGGGGCACCCGCACGTGGTCGAAGGCGAGCTTGCCGTTGTCGATGCCGTTGAGGCCGCCCTTGAGGCCGTCGTCCTCGCTCGAGACGCCGGGGAGCAGCGCCCCGGATGCGTCGCGGATGGGCACGTAGATCGCGTGCACCCCGTAGTTGACGCCCTTCGTGATGAGCTGCGCGAACACCACGGCCGCGCGCCCGTGCAGGGCCGCGTTGCCGAGGAACTCCTTCCACGCGGCGCGGAACGGGGTGTCGATCACCCACTCGTCGGTGGCCTCGTCGTAGGTGGCGGTCGTGGCGACCGAGGCGACATCCGATCCGTGCCCGATCTCGGTCATCGCGAACGCGCCCGGCACGGCGAGACTCAGCGCATCCGGCAGGAACTTCTCGTGGTGCTCCTCGGTGCCGAGGTGCAGGATCGCGGCCGCGAACAGGCCCCACTGCACGCCCGACTTGATCTGCAGCGAGGGGTCGGCCAGCACGAGCTCCTCGAAGGCGGCGATGTTGCCGCCGTGGTCGTCCCGGCCGCCGAGGCTCTTCGGGAAGGCGCGGTGCACGGCGTCCTCCTCGACGAGGCGGTGCAGCTGGCCGAGCACGCGGGCGCGGTGCTCCTGGTAGCTCAGGTTGCCGACGAACTGGAACTCCTCGCGCGAGACGAGCGCGCGGGAGGCCTTGCGGTCCTCGGCCCAGCGGCCGAGCAGGTACTCGCCGAGCCAGGCGACGTCGACCTCGAGCGCGGCGGATGCGGTGGCCGCATCGCGCGGCGTCGACACCTCGTCGGGGAGTTCGGCGGTCGTGTCGGGGCCGGTCTCTGTGCGCGTCATGGCGTCCTCCGTGCGGGGATCGAGGGGATGACCTCACGGTAGATCCGGTGTCCGAGGGTGTCTAACCTCTCGTCCGGCGGGCACCAAACGGCGGCCTGAGCCGTCGGCCGCCGTTGTCGGAATCCGCCAAACGATCACAGATTTCGTTTGGGAGGATGACACGCCGGCCGACGGACGGCCCGGCCGGCGATCACGGCGTGTCGTCCTCCCGAAGCTAGAGCCGCGAGCCCGGGATCGAGAAGGTGTCGCACGCCTGCGGGCCCTTCGTGCGCCCCACCTCGAACCAGCGCTGCCGCTGCTCGCTCGAGCCGTGCGTCCAGGTCTCGGGGTTCACCTGACCCTGCGTGGTCTCCTGGATGCGGTCGTCGCCGATCGCCTGCGCCGTCGCGAGCGCCTCGGCGAGCTGGTCGTCGGTGATCGGGTCGAGGTAGCGGTTGCCCTGGTCGTCGACCGTGTCCTCGGCCGCACCGACCCAGGCCCCCGCGTAGCAGTCGGCCTGCAGCTCGAGCCGCACGCCATCCGAGTCGGGGCCGGTGGCCGAGGTGTCGAGGCCGTCCATCTGCCCGACGATGTTCTGGATGTGGTGCCCCCACTCGTGCGCGACGACGTACAGCTGGGCGAGTGGGGCGCTGCTGCCGCCCAGGCTCGTGAGCTCGTCGAAGAAGCCGGTGTCGAGGTAGATGGTCTCGTCGGGCGGGCAGTAGAACGGGCCGACCGCGCTCGACGCGCTCCCGCATCCGGTGTTCACCGAGCCGGTGAACAGCACGAAGTCGGCGGGACTGCGGTAGCCCTCCACCTGGCTCGCCCAGTAGTCGTCGAGCGAGGCGTAGGCGCCCTGCATGCGGCAGTCGACCGACTCGTTCGCCTCCTCGCCGCTCGTGCACCCGACCGCGGTGTCCTCGCCGCCCGAGCCCCCGCCGCCGACGCCCTCGACGAGGCCGGTGAGATCCGGGCCGCCGGCGAGCGCCACGATGAGCACCACGATGCCGATGAGCCCGCCCCCGCCACCGAGCGCGATGCCGGTCTTCGCGCGGCGGCTGACGCGACCCTTGCTGATGTCCGCGTCGTCGTTGAACGTCATGCGACGACGCTAGTCCCGCCGACGCGAAAGGGCGACGGTCAGCGGCGCTCCGGGTGCAGGATGCGGCCGACCCGCTCGCGCACGGTCGCGGGCGGCGGCTCGTTGTAGACGCCCGCCACCTCCTGGCCCGACATGCGCTGGATCGCGGCCATCACGGCATCCGTCGCCTCGCGGCGGGCACGGCCCGAACTCGCGGGGCCGTAGACGGAGAGGTCGAGCGGCTCGCCGAAGCGCACCGTCACGCGGGCGAAGCGGATGGGGCCCTTGCCGCCCGGCTGCATGTCGTCGGTGCCGACGAGGGCCACCGGCACGACCGGCACCCCCGCGGTGAGGGCCAGCCAGGCGACGCCCGTGCGCCCGCGGTAGAGGCGGCCGTCGCGCGAGCGGGTGCCCTCCGGGTAGATCGAGAACGCCTCGCCCGCCTCGAGCACCCGCAGACCGGCATCCAGCGCGTCCTGCGCGGCCGAGCCCGCGCCGCGCTCCACCGGCACCGCGCCGACGCCGCGGAAGAAGCCGCGCTGCAGTCGGCCCTTCGCGCCGCGTCCGGTGAAGTAGCTCGACTTCGCCATGAACGACACCGAGCGCCGCGCGACGAGCGTGATGACGATACTGTCGATGAACGCGAGGTGGTTGCTCGCCAGCAGCACGCCGCCCCGCCGGGGAACGTTGCGCCGACCGATCACCCGCGGCCGGAACACGAGACGCGCGAGCGGCGACAGCAGCAGACGGCTGAGGAAGCGCATCCCCCCACCCTCGCACCCGCGCATTCCGCGCGAGGTATGACGAGGGGAGCGCTCCCCGACCTCTCCCCTGGGCACACGAGAAGCCCTCACCCTAGACTCAGGGCATGCTCCCCTTCCTCATCGTCGGCGGAATCGGACTCGTCCTCGTGCTGATCTCGCTCGTCTTCGACGAGATCCTCGACTTCCTCGACGGGGCACTGTCGGGCACCGCGGTGGGCAGCGCCCTCGTCGTGTTCGGAGCCTCGGGCGCGATCGCCGTCTCGAACGGGCTGCCCGAGTGGTCGGCCTACCTCATCTCTGCCGTCGTCGGCATCGTCGTGCTGGTCGGCGTGCAGCTGCTCATCCGCAGTCTGCGCCGCAGCGAAGACGGCACGCCGTCGTCTCCCGTCGGGCTCTACGGCGTCACCCGCTCGACCGTCACCACCACCTCGGGCGAGGTGAGCCTCGACGGGCCGCACGAGATCGAGACGCGGCTCGCGTTCGCCGACGAGACGATCCCGCGCGACACCCGCATCCGCGTGATCGAGCTGCAGGGCGCCCGCGTGCGCGTCGAGCGCGCCACCCCGGCGCCCGAGAACTGAACCACCCGCACACCACCCCGAAAGGCACGCTCCCGTGAACTTCATCTCCGAGAACGTCACCGTCTTCGCCGTGATCGCGCTCATCATCGTCGCGCTCGCGATCTTCGGCTTCATCGCCGGACGCATCAAGCGGGTTCCGCCGAACTCGGCCATGGTCGTCGTCGGCCGCGGCGCCGGCGGCAAGGTGGCCGAGCCGGATGCCGGCCAGCGGGTCGTGATCGGCGGTCGCGTGTTCATCTGGCCGATCCTGCAGCAGGGCTTCCTCGTGTCGCTCGAGCAGCGTCAGATCGGCATCGCGGTGGAGGGCGTCGACAAGAACTTCATCAAGCTCGCCATCCAGGCATCCGTCAACTTCAAGGTCTCGGGCACCGCCGAGGGCGTGCGCCGCGCCGCCCAGCGCTTCCTCTCGCAGCAGAACTCGCTCACGCAGATCATCCAGCAGTCGCTCGAGGGGTCGCTGCGCTCGATCATCGGCAACATGCCGATCCAGGAGATCATCTCCAACCGCAACGCGCTGTCGGAGGCCGTGGTCGAGGCGACGAAGGCCGACCTCGCCGAGCAGGGTCTGCAGGTCGACCTGCTCAACATCTCCGACATCTCCACACCCGGCACGAGCTACCTCGCCGACCTCGGTCGCGCCGAGGCCGCCCTCGCCCGCCAGAACGCGGAGGTCAAGGAGGCCGAGACGCAGCGCGCGGCCGAGTTCGCCCGCATCGAGGCCGCCGAGCAGATCGCCGAGCGTCAGAAGGCGCTCTCGCTCAAGCAGGCCGCCATCAAGGCGGAGACCGACCGCGCCAACGCCGAGGCGAACGCCGCCGGCCAGCTCGCCACCGCCGAGCAGGACAAGATCGTCGCCGTACAGCAGCGCGACGCGCTCGCCGAGCAGGCCCGGGTGGAGCAGGAGCGCCTCGACATCTCGGTGCGCAAGCCCGCCGAGGCCGCGGCTTACGCGACCGTGCAGGCGGCCACCGCCGAGCGCGACGCCGCCAACGCGGCGACCGAGGCGGATGCGTTCAAGCGCACCAAGATCGCCGAGGCGAACAAGGTGGCCGCGGTGCAGGACGCCCAGGCCGCCGCCGAGGCGGTGCGGCTCGCCGGTGTCGCCGAGCGCGACAAGCAGGTGGCGCTCGCCGAAGGTATCAAGGCCGAGGGCGAGGCGAAGGCCGCGGCCGTCGCCGCCGAGGGTCTCGCCGAGGCGAAGGCGATCGACGCCAAGGCCGAGGCGCTCAAGAAGTACGGCGAGGCCGCCCTCGCGCAGGAGATCATCGGCCGCCTGCCGGAGATCACCCGCGCCGTGTCGGAGCCGCTGTCGAAGATCGGCAACCTCACCGTCATCTCGAACGAGGGCGCATCCGCCGTCACCAAGACGGTCACGGATGTGGCCTCCGAGATCCCCGCGGTCGTGAAGAACCTCACCGGGCTCGACCTCTCGGCGCTGCTCGGCGGCGCCGCGGGTGCCGCGCTCGGCGGCTCCGACCTCGCCGCCACGGCGAAGCGGGCCGCCGCGAAGGCCCCGAAGCCGACGGACGCACCGCCCGCGGTCTGACGCACTCCCGCCCGACGGCGCCGGTCCTGTGGGCCGGCGCCGTCGTCATCCCCGCGCCGTCGTCGTCCCGGCGCCGTCGTCGTCCCCGCGCCATCGTCGTCCCCGCGCCCGTCGTTCTTCGCAACTCAGGAGACTTCGCACGTTTCGGCGCATCCGCAGCTCCCCCGCCCCGATCTCCTGAGTTACGGAAACCGCGGTTCTCGCAACTCAGGAGATTGCACGGGTGCGGCGCCGATTCCCGACGGAAGCGCCGGATCTCCTGAGTTGCGGAAACGCTTCGGGCTTTGTTCCGGGGATGGCTGCGGGTGCTCCGCCGGCGGGACGAGTTGCACCTTCGGCGGGGGCATTCGCTGGCGCGGGCGGCGGGGCGGTCGCCCGGCGGGAGAGGTTTCCCCCGCCGCGCGACGACTTCTCCATCCGATCGGCGCAACACCGCGAGTGATGGCGTCCCGACCGCACGGGCGCGCTCAGAAGTCGAGGGGCGGGGCGTCGTCGTCGGTGAGGGGTGGGTAGTCGTCGTCCGGGGCCGCAGGAGTGGGGGCGGATGCGGGGGCGGATGCCACGGCCGGCGCGGGCGCGGGGGGCTCGTCGCCCGCGACGAGGGCGAGCACCGCGGCGCCGTAGGCCTCGAGCTTCTTCTCACCGACGCCCGAGACGGTGCCGAGCTCGGCGAGGCTCGCGGGCTCGGTGAGGGCGATGCCGCGCAGCGTCGCGTCGCCGAAGACGATGTAGGCAGGCACGCCCTGCGCGCGAGCGACGTCGGCACGCCACGCCCGCAGGCGCTCGAAGAGCGGCTGCGCCGCCTCGGGCAGCTCGGCGCCCGCGCTGCGCTTCTTCTGCTTGGCGACCCGTTCCGGCTCGCGCCGCAGCGACACCGTGCGCGATCCGTCGAGCACGGATGCCGAGGCCTCGGTGATCACGAGCGTGCCGTAGCCGTCGGTGTTGACGGCGAGCAGCCCCTGCGCGAGCAGCTGCCGCACCACCCCGCGCCACTCCTGCTCGCCGAGCTCGCCGCCGATGCCGTAGGTGCGCAGCTCGTCGTGCCGCTGCTGACGGATGCGCTCGGTGTCGCGCCCGAGCAGGATGTCGATGAGGTGCCCGGCGCCGAAGCGCTGGTTGCGCTCGCGCTGCAGGCGCACGATCGTCGACAGCAGCTTCTGGGCCGGCACCGTGCCGTCCCACGCCTCGGGCGGCGCGAGGCAGGTGTCGCAGTTGCCGCACGGCTCGGAGGCCTGCCCGAAGTAGTTCAGCAGCTGCACCCGGCGGCACTCGACCGTCTCGCAGAGGGCGAGCATGGCGTCCAGGTGCTGGGATGCGCGCCGCTTGTAGGCGGCGTCGCCCTCCGACTCCTGGATCATGCGCCGCTGCTGCACGACGTCCTGCAGGCCGTAGGCGAGCCACGCCGTCGACGGCAGGCCGTCGCGGCCCGCACGCCCCGTCTCCTGGTAGTAGCCCTCGACCGACTTCGGCAGGTCGAGGTGGGCGACGAAGCGCACGTCCGGCTTGTCGATGCCCATGCCGAAGGCGATCGTGGCGACCATGACGATGCCGTCCTCGCGCAGGAACCGCGCCTGGTTGCGGGCGCGCACCCCCGCATCCAGCCCCGCGTGGTACGGCAGCGCCGGGATGCCCTCGGCCACGAGAGCATCGGCCGTCTTCTCGACGGAGGCGCGCGAGAGGCAGTAGACGATGCCCGCATCGCCCGGATGCTCGGTGCGGATGAGCTGCAGCAGCTGCGCGAGCGGCTGGTTCTTGGGCTCGATGCGGTACTGGATGTTGGGGCGGTCGAAGCTCGACACGAACTGCTGCGCGCCCTGCAGTTCGAGCCGTTCGACGATCTCGTGACGGGTGGCGGCGGTGGCCGTGGCGGTGAGGGCGATACGCGGCACGGTGGGCCAGCGCTCGTGCAGCACCGAGAGGCCGAGGTAGTCGGGGCGGAAGTCGTGCCCCCACTGGGAGACGCAGTGCGCCTCGTCGATCGCGAACAGGGCGATCGGGGCGCGGTCGAACAGCTCGCGCGCGCTCTCGAGCTTCAGCCGCTCGGGCGCGAGGTAGAGCAGGTCGAGCTCGCCCGCGAGCAGCTCCTGCTCGACGAGCCGTCGCTCGTCGGGGTTCTGCGTGGAGTTGAGGAACGCCGCCCGCACCCCGAGCGCGGCGAGCGCATCGACCTGGTCCTGCATGAGGGCGATGAGGGGCGAGATGACGACGCCCGTGCCCTGCCGCACGAGGGCGGGGATCTGGTAGCACAGCGACTTGCCGCCGCCCGTGGGCATGAGCACGACCGCGTCGCCGCCGCCCACCACCCGGTCGATGATGGCGCCCTGGTCGCCGCGGAATCCGGCGTAGCCGAAGACGCGGTGGAGGACCTCGAGGGGGGCGGGCATGCGCCTACCGTACCCGGCGGCTCGGACGTCGACCGGATCGGGGACGCCGCCTGTGGATCGCCGCGCCGCGGGCGTGAAAGCGCGTTCACCCCCGCACGGGTGCCCCCCCTTCGGGGTCGTCGCGCACGTCGGATTGAATCGTTACCTTCGTCTTCAAGGTAAACCGGATATCTGGGGGGAATCCGGAGCGGGGGATCGCCGTCGGGGGGCGGCGACCCCCGCACCTTCATGTGGACCCCAGAAACCCCACGCGGTGCACGGCCGCGCAGCGGCCCGCAGGCACCAGTGGGATGGACCTGCGGGCCGCTTCACGCATCCGGCGACCGGGCTACAGCACGATCACCGGCGACGGCCAGCTGAGCGACGGGTCGAAGCCCTCGCCGTGGAACTGCGCCGACAGCAGGTGGATGCCGCGCTTCAGCTTGCCGAGGTTGACGGTCACCTTGCCGTGGTCCGCCTCGGTGAGCTGCACGGTCGCGACCGTCTTGAGGCCGTCGCGGATGACGAGCTCGCCCACCGCGGGCGACCCGTCGGCCGTGCGCACCGTGACGGTGTACTTCACCGGCGAGCCCCACACGATCAACGGCGCGGAGCCGCTCGTGCGGGTGGCGACCGGCTCGGCCGGCTCGGTGGCCGCGGCCACGTCGATCGGCAGCGTCACCTCGGTGCCGCCCGGACCGGAGATCGTGAGCGTCTGGGCGCCCTCGACCCCCTCCGGGACGGTGAAGGTCACGGTGGCGGTGCCCTGCTCGTCCGTCGTGTCGACGATCTGCAGTGCGATGGCGCCCGTGCCGAGCACCTCGCCGCCGAGGCTCACGGTGGCATCGCCCGAGGTGGCACCTCCCGCGCTGAACAGCAGCGACGAGAACTCGGCCGTCACCTGCTCGCCCGCCTGGTAGGCGGTGCCGTCGGCGGGGGCCGTGAGCGTCGCGCCCACGGCGCGCTGCTCGGTGGGCGGGGCGACCGGCGAGTGCTCGCCGATGTAGGCGACGAAGGCGTCGAGGTCGATGCGCCCCGAGTCGGCCTTGTTCGCACCCTCGGCGAAGGCGCCGAAGTTGTCGCCGCCGGCGGCGAGGAACGAGTTCGTCACCACCTTGACCACCTGGTCGTCGGTCACCGGCTCGCCGTTCAGCGTGATCGCCGTGATGTGCGATCCCGCCGCCGCGGCCGGGTCGTAGACGTACTCGAGCCCCTGCGACAGCCCGAGCTTCAGGAACGGACGCGCCGCCCCGGCCGGCTGCCACTGCTGCTCGAGCACGGCCTTCAGCTGCGCCCCCGTGAGGTCGAGCGTCACGAGCGTGTTGGCGAACGGCTGGATGAGCGCCGCCTCCGCGTAGGTGACGTTGCCGTCCGGGTCGTCCTCGCCCGTGCCCGCGTACACCAGGTCGGCGCGGATGCCGCCCGGGTTCATGAGCGCGGCCTCGGTTCCGAGGTCGCTGGTCGCCTCGAGCTGCGCGTCGGCGATGAGGTTGCCGATCATCGACTCGCCGCCGCGGTTCTCGGAGCCGTCGGACTGCACGGCGCGCCGGATGTCCTGCGTGATCGTGCCGAGCGAGACGCCGCCGAGCTCCTTCGCGACCTCCACGGCATCCGCGACGATCTGCGCGACGGCCGGGTCGGGCGCGAATGCGCCGATCAGGTTGAGGTTCTCGGTCTCGATCGAGAGGGCCTCCGTCTCGGGGTCGTAGACGATCGTCGAGTGCCCGTACATCGCCCCGTACTGGCCGGAGGAGATGACCGGACGCGTGCGGTCGGTGCCGGGGATCGGCACGTCGAAGTCGTACGCGAGGTGCGTGTGACCGGAGATGATCATGTCGACGTCGGGGTCGACCCCGTTCACGATGCGGCCGAAGTTGGAGTCGTCGGTCGCGCTCGAGATGTCGGTGGTCGCGGCGCCCTCGTGCACGAGCAGCACCAGGATGTCGGCCTCGCCGTTGGAGTCGTCGCCGTCGCTGAGCTGCTCGGCGACCCGGTTCACCTCGGGCACGACCTCCTTGACCTCGAGGCTCGCGATGCCCGCGGGGCTCACGAGCTCGGTGAGGTCCTCGGTGACGGCGCCGATGAAGCCGATCCGCACGCCGTCGAACTCGCGCACCTCGTACTCCTGGTAGGCGGGTTCGCCCGTCGCGCGGTCGTAGAGGTTCGCGGCGAGGTACGGCCAGTCCGCGTGCTCGAGGATGCGGTCGTCGACATCCGCGCGCCCCTGGTCGAACTCGTGGTTGCCGAAGGAGCTCGCGTCGAGCCCGATCTCGTTGAACGCGTCGATCGTGGGCTCGTCGTGCTGGATGAACGAGGTGAAGGTGGAGGCGCCGATGAGGTCGCCCGCGCCCACGAACAGGGTGTTCGGGTTGGCCGCCTCGTAGGAGTCGACCATGCCGCCGAGCACCGCCGCCCCCGCGGTCGTCGAGGAGGCCTCGAGCCGGCCGTGGAAGTCGTTGATGCTCAGCAGGTCGATCGTGACCGGCGGCTTGACGGCGCTCACCCCGACCACGACCGGGTCGTGGTCGCTCGAGCGGTACGGGCTCGTGCCGTCGGTGGCGCCGTAGGCGTAGCCGCGGTCGCTCCACTCGGCCGAGTTGATGCCCCACACCCCGACGCCCGTGACCGAGCTCGCGAGCGAGCCGCTGACGAAGGCGTGGTCGAGCGAGCCCAGCTCGCCGTTGTAGCTGTAGGTGTACTGGCCCTGCGCCTTCGTCGGCACGAGGTCGACGAAGCCGGCGTCGGTGAGCGCCTGGGCCGGGTCCTCCTGGCCGTAGGCGTTGAAGTCGCCGAGCAGGATGACGTCGGAGCTCTTGGCCGGGTCGGCGGCGATGCCGGCGACGAAGTCGACGAGGCGCTCCGCCTGCGCCGTGCGCTCGGCGTTGAAGAAGCCCTGGCCGTCGGCCGGCTCGGGGGCGGTGTTGCCGCTCGGCGGGCTCTTCGACTTGAGGTGGTTCGCCACGACGGTCACCAGCCGGCCGTCGCCGATGTCGAAGGTCTGGGCGACCGGCTTGCGCGCGATGTCCCACACGGCGTCCGCGTCGGCGAAGCTGTCGCCGACGGGCGTCACGACCGACGGCTTGAAGATGATCGCGGTCGTGATGACGTCGTTGCCGTCGCCGTTCGCGGCGTCGGGCGTGGGGATGTAGTCCCAGGTACCGGCGCCGGCCGCGTCGTTGAGCCCCGCGACGAGGTCGCCGAGCGCCTCGTCGGCGGTCTCGCCGAGCACGGCGGAGTTCTCGATCTCCTCGAGCGCCACGACATCCGCGCCGAGCCCGTTGATCGCGGCGACGATCTTCGCCTTCTGCTTCGCGAACTGCTCGGGGCCGGATGCGCCGCGCGCGTCGCCGCCGAAGGTCGTGAAGTAGTTGAAGACGTTGAAGGAGCCGAACTGCACGTCGCCGCCGACCTCGGGGGCCGTCGCGGGGCGCGGGTTGAGGGTCTCGAAGCTGGGCTTGTACTCGGCCGGGCTGGCATCGGTGAGCGGCGTCTGCGGCTGCAGGCGCCAGTTGTCGAAGCCGTAGCCGAGGATCATCGTGTTGGTCGGCGGCACGAAGCGGTCGCCGTTGCGGACGACCGTGTCGGCCGTGAAGTACGGCTGGTCCCCCGCATGCGCGCTGTTGTCGACGCGGATCGAGTAGCCGTCGTCGACGATGAGACGCCGGGCCAGGTTCGACGCGGCGATCGCGTTCGCGGCGTCGCCCGCATCCGTCGTCTCGGTCGACTTGACGAGCTCGCCGCCGGCCGAGAGCCAGAGCGAGCCGAAGTTGTACAGCTCGTGGCTGGATGCCAGGCGGTAGTCGCCGGTCGGCTGCACGAGCATGCCCTCCAAGGCCTCGCGCGCGTCGCCGACGACGGTGTCGGGCAGCGGCGTGGCCGCGGGCAGGCCCGCGCCCGCCTCGACGACCTCGTATGCGGATGCGGAGGTCGCGGTGAGCTGGGTCTGGCCGCCGTACTCGCCCGCGGTGCCGGTGACCTTCACGAGGTCGCCGACCGCCACGGCGGGGTTCAGCTGGTTGAAGTAGACGAAGATGCCGTCGGATGCGCCGGGGGTGGCGTCGGTGTCTCCCCCGGATCCGGCGCTCTGCAGGTAGAGCCCGCGGTAGCCGGATGCGGCGTTGTAGTAGCCCGTGACGACGCCTTCGACGGTGACCGTCTGGCCGCCGAGCGGGGTGGTCGCGCCGGTGCCCTGCACCTCGGCGATCGTGTGGGTGGTGTCGGCCGCGAGCGCGGGGGTCGCGTTCAGCGTGGCGAGCCCGAGGGCGGCGACGGCGGCCGCGGCGACGGCGGTGAGACGGCGCCGGGCGGGGCGCGACGGATCGAGGGTTTCTGGAGTTGTCATGACGCGCGGTGCTCCGTTGTTCGAAGGGGACAGCGTTGGTCGGGTTACCCCCCGGTTGGGGGCCACCCCCTTGCCTACCCTCCGCCCCCGACGCCGCGCAACCCTTCGCGCATCCGCGTCATCGGGCGTTCATCCGGCGCTCATCTGCGCAGTGCGTCGCACGGCGGAGATCAGGGTCATCCCCGATGTCCCCGGGATTGCATACCGGGTATGCATATACTCGTGATGCATCCGCGATGACGAGGGAGTGACATGAGCGTGCGACAGGGCCTGCTGGCCGTGCTCGAACTGGGGCCGAACTACGGCTACCAGTTGCGGGCCGAGTTCGAGCAGCGCACGGGCGGCACCTGGCCGCTCAACATCGGGCAGGTCTACACGACCCTCGACCGGCTCGAACGCGACGGCCTCGTACGTCGCGGCGCGAGCACCGAGGAGGGACAGCTGCTCTACGAGATCACGGACGCCGGCCGCGCGGCGACCGCCGACTGGCTCGGGCATCCGGTGACCCGCGAGCGCGCGAGCCGCGACGAGCTCGCCATCAAGCTCGCGCTCGCGGTCACCCTGCCGGGGGTCGACATCCCGGCGCTCATCCAGACCCAGCGCACCGCGACGCTCGGCGCGCTGCAGGACCTCACGCGCCTCAAGCGCGAGGACTCCGGCGACCTCGCCTGGGAGCTCGTGCTCGAGTCGATGATCTTCCAGCTCGAGGCCGAGGTGCGCTGGCTCGACCACTCGGAGGCCCGCCTGGCCCGCGAAGCGCGCACGTCTCGCACCCCCCGTCGGTCGAGTAGCCCGCACAGCGGGCGTATCGAGACCACCGCCGCTGCCGAGACCGAGACCACCCGATGACCACCACCCCGCTCCTCCGCCTCGACGGCGTCTCCGTGCAGTACGGCTCGGGTCCCACCGCCGTCACCGCCCTCTCCGGCGTCGACCTCGAGGTGCACCGCGGCGAGCTCGTGGCCGTCATGGGTGCATCCGGATCCGGCAAGTCCACCCTGCTGACGGTCGCGGGCGGCCTCGTGAAGCCCACCTCGGGCGAGGTGATCGTCGACGGGCAGTGGCTCAGCAGCCTGAGCGCCGGCCAGCTCGCGACCCTGCGCCGCCGCCACCTCGGCTTCGTCTTCCAGGACTACAACCTGGTGCCCGCGCTCACCGCGATCGAGAACGTCGCGCTGCCGCTCGAGCTCGACGGCTGGAAGGCCTCGAAGGCGCGCCGCGCCGCCCGCGACGCGCTCTCCACGGTCGAACTCGCCGAGCAGGCCGACCGCTTCCCCGACGACCTCTCCGGCGGCCAGCAGCAGCGGGTCGCGATCGCCCGCGCGGTCGTCGGCGGCCGCAGCCTCATCCTGGCCGACGAGCCCACCGGCGCCCTCGACTCGACCACCGGCGAGGTCGTGCTGCGGATGCTGCGCACCCGCGTCGACCACGGCGCCGCCGGCATCCTCGTCACCCACGACGCCCGGCACGCCGCCTGGGCCGACCGGATCGTGTTCATCCGCGACGGCCGCATCGTCGACGAGTCGAGCTACCGCGGCGTGGATGCCATGGTCGGGGGCCGGGCGTGAGCTCGCGGGCGGATGCGGCGCTGCCGTCGCGCTCGAAGCGCACCAGCCGGGTGGCGGCGCGGATCGCGTGGCGCACGGCACTGCGGCATCCAGGGCGCAGTGCGCTCATCGTGGCGCTCGTGGCCCTGCCGACGATCGGACTCGCGGCCGGCACCGTGCTCATCACCAGCACCGTCCCGACCACGGACGAGAAGCTCGCCTACGCCCTCGGCCGCACCGAGGCGATGGTGCAGGCGTACTCGCCGCCCGACCCGACGCTCGACCAGTCGCCGACCGTCGCGGGATGGGCGGAGCGGGACGTCGACGAGAACTACGAGCCCACCGGCTACGACCCCGACGCCGAGGTGCTCGCGCCGGATGCGGTGTTCCCCACGGGCACCCGTGTGCTCTCGACCTCCGAGGTGAACGCCACCGTGCGCACGGATGCCGGCATCGACGCGGTCACGGTGATCGAGGGCGACGCGGGGGATCCCGCGCTCGAGGGGCGCTACCACCTGGCCGAGGGGCGGGCGCCGCAGCGCGACGACGAGTTCGCGCTCAGCGGTTCCGCGCTCGAACGGCTCGGCGTCGAGCTCGGCGGAACCGTACGGATCGTCGCGCCCCGCACGGTCACCGGCACCGTCGTCGGCGTCATCGAGGACCGGGCCCGATCCGGTGACACCGCGACCGTGTTCGCGCGCGACGGTGCGGTGAGCGACGTCCGCGCGGCCGACGACCCGACGCACGCCTTCTTCTACCTGCCCGACACCGAGCTCGACTGGAGCGCGGTGCGCGAGCTCAATCAGAAGGGCTGGATCGCCTACTCGCGCCAGGTGGTCGAGCATCCCCCGGCGCCCGGCGACTTCTCCGTGGGCGCCGGCTCCGGCTCGTGGACCGACGACATCAACTCCGGCTACATCTCGCTGCTGCTGCTCATCGGCGGCTTCGCCGTGTTCCAGGTGTGCCTCCTCGCCGGAGCCGCGTTCATCGTCGGCATGCGCGCCGACCAGCGCTCGCTCGCGACCGTGGCGAGCGTCGGCGGCGACCCGCGGCTCGTCTCACGCATCGTCTCGATGGGCGGCGTCGTGCTCGGCGGAGTCGGCGGCCTCATCGGGATCGGCCTCGGCGTGCTCGCCGGTTGGGGCTACTACGCGCTGACCGACGACGGCAACGCCGTGACGCTGCCGGGCTTCCACCCCTGGCCGCTCGCGCTCCTGCCGGTGCTCGCCGTCGGCGTGCTCGCGGGGTGGTTGGCGGCGCTCGCGGCGGCGCGCGGGGCGCGACGGATCGACGTGGTCGCCGCGCTACGCGGCTCGCGCCGCCCGCAGCCGGCCCACAGGCGCCGCGCCGTCGCAGGAACCGTGGTCGCGCTCGTCGGGGCCGGGCTGCTCGCCGTCGGCGGGCTGCTGGCGGTGCTCGGCTACTGGCCGCGGTATCAGCTCGACGTCGTCTGGATCGCCATGGCGGTGCTCGTCGGGGGCGCGATCGTGCTGCAGCTCGGCCTCGCCCTCACGACGCCGGCGCTGCTGGGCGGCGCTGCCCGCATCCTGAGCCGGGTGGGAGACGGCGCACGGCTCGCGAGCCGGGATGCGAGCCGCAACCACGCGCGCTCGGTGCCCGCGGCGGCCGCGGTCATGAGCACGGTGTGCGTCGCCGTCTTCCTCATGACCTATCTGGCATCCGGTCAGAAGACGATCGACGACGAGTGGCGGTACGAGGTGCCGATCGGCGACGTGAGCGGAGACCTGGCGCCCGTGGGCCTCTTCGACCCGAGCGACCCCTCCTCCGCGTCCGTGCGCACCTTCCCCACCGACGACCAGGTCGACGACGTGCGGGCGCTGTTCTCGAGCGTGCTCGGCACCGCCGAGGTGACGGTACTGGAGGCGGTGCTCGACCCGATGACGTTCGGTGCCGAGCAGCCGGACGCCGAGTGGACGACACCGCACGTGTACGGCGTCTCGCCGTGCGAGCAGTCGACCCCCTCGTGCGTGCCGAGCTTCCCGTACGAGTTCGGTCGCAACGACCACCTCTACGTGGGCGACGCGAACGACCTGGCCGTCATCCTGGGCCACAAGCCGGACGACGACGCCGCGCGGATGCTGGCGGGCGGCGGCGCGATCGCGTTCTGGCCGGAATATGTGGAGGACGGGAAGGTCACGCTCGACACCTGGAGCGACGCGCAGCTGCGCGGGCCGTCGGAGGGCGACGACCCGCTGCGCTCCGTCACGGTGCCCGCACTGTCGGTCGCGTCGGACTACACCGGGCTCTACGGGGTGCTGCTGTCGCGTTCGGCCGCCGACCGGCTGGGTCTCGACTACGGGCCGGTGCGCGTCGTCGCCCCCGCGCCGGGCGGTGTCAGCGATCGCCAGTACCAGGCGCTCTGGGCCGGGATGCAAACCCTCATCGGCAACGCGAGCGCCCGCTACGAGGCGGGACCGCCCCAGTACGCGGGCGGCTTCGCGTGGGCGATGCTGGGGCTCGTCGCGCTCATCACCTTCGCCTCCGCATCCGTCGCGATCGGCCTCGCCCGCGCCGACGGCCGGCGCGACGACGAGGTGCTGGATGCCGTGGGCGCCCCGCCGCGCCTGCGCCGTTCGGTCGCGTTCTGGCAGGCGATCGTGGTCGCCGGCATCGGGACGCTGCTCGGCGCCGCGGTCGGGGTGCTGCCGGTGCTGACGCTCGCCCTCGCGACCCGGCTCGCCCAGGAGCAGGGCGGATGGACCGGCGGCGGACCGCTGCAGGACTTCGCGGCGCCGTGGCTTCAACTCGGGCTCGCCGTGGTCGGTGTGCCGCTCGCGATCGCGATCGGCTCGTGGGCGACCGCGGGGCGGCGGCGGGTCGCGGTGCGTCGCGTGGGCTGAGTCCGCGGGTATCACTCGGCGTCGTCGGGCCTCCTCCCTCGTACGCGGCCGTCCGACCGCGGAACAGAGAGAAAGGCACGACCATGGCCGAATCATGGACGATCGCGCTCGACCGCCTGCGGGTCGTCGACGCCGACGAGGACGACTTCTGGAGCGACGGCGACGAGCCGTACCTCATCACGATCGGCTTCCGGTCCCGGTTCCGAACCCCCGGCTCCACGAGCGTCTTCTGGAGCGGCGTGCTCGACGACGACTGGGCGGACGGCATCGACTCCGGCGAGTCGAAGGCGATCCCCCGCAACCAGGGCACCGTCACCTTCGGCGGCATCGACCGCCCCACCCAGGCCGAGGTGCTGGCCGGGCAGTTCCCCGAGCTGGTGGGCGCGATCGTGCTGACCTTCGAATCGGATGCGACCCCGTTCAGCGCCATCCGCGGACTCGTGAACGACCTCATCGCCGCGGCACGCACCCAGATCACCCGGCTCGTCGAGCAGGGCAACCTCAACCTCGCCAACCCGCAGCCCGACATCGACGCGGCCGTGCGCAACATCCGCGCCGCCGTCGAGCCGTCGACGCTCGAGGCGATCGGGCTGTTCCTGCAGTCGTGGGGCGACCCCGACGACCTCATCGGGATGACGCCGCTCGTGTTCGCGGCCGTCGACACCTCGATGACGCTCCCCATCCCGGTGCTCGCCGACCAGGACCTCAACCTGCGCTTCCACCCGAGCGGCGTCGACTACCGTCTCACCGGCGCGGTCAGCCACCGCCCCGACGGGATCGGCTGGGAGTCGCTCGGCGGCATCCTGACCTCCGGGCCGGGTGCGGCATCCTGGGCGAAGAACCGCCTCGACCTCGTCGGGCGGGGGCAGGACAACGCCGTCTGGCACCGATGGTGGAACGGGTCGTGGCACGACTGGGAGTCGCTCGGCGGCATCGTCACCTCGGACCCCGCGGCCTCGTCGTGGGGCAAGGGACGCCTCGACATCTGGGCGCGCGGGCAGGACAACGCCCTGTGGCACAAGTGGTTCGACGGCTCGTGGCACGACTGGGAGTCGCTCGGCGGGGTGCTGACCTCCGGACCCGCCGCGGCATCCTGGGGCAAGGGTCGCGTCGACGTCTTCGCCCGCGGGCAGGACAACGCCCTGTGGCACCGCTGGTTCGACGGGCACTGGCACAACTGGGAGTCGCTCGGCGGCGTCATCACGAGCGACCCGGCGGTGGCATCCTGGGGCCCGGGCCGGCTGGATGTGTTCGCGCGCGGGCAGGACAACGCGCTGTGGCACAAGTGGTTCGACGGCTCGTGGCACAACTGGGAGTCGCTCGGCGGGGTGCTGACCTCCGCGCCCGGCGTCGCATCCTGGGGCCCGAACCGTCTCGACATCGTCGCCCGGGGCCAGGACAACGCCGCCTGGCACCGCTGGTGGAACGGCAGCTGGCACGGCTGGGAGTCGCTCGGCGGCCAGTTCAGCTCGGGGCTCGACGTCGCGTCGTGGGGTGACCACCGGCTCGACGTGGTCGGCCGGGGTCTCGACAACGCCCTCTGGCACGGCTGGTTCGACAACGGCTGGTCGTGACCGCCCGAACGAGGCGGAGAAATGCAGGAGACCCCCGTCAGCTCCTCTGCCGGTGCGGGCCTCTGCGGGCGTCGAGCGCGATATCTCCTGCATTTCTCCAGGACGAGGGGGCGGCATCCCTGCGGATGCCGCCCCCTCGTGGCGCTCAGGCTCAGGCTCAGCGGTCGGCGAGCTCGCGGATGATGTCGTCGCCCGGCACGACCGGCGTCCACTCGGCGACGATGTCGGCGCGCTGCAGCAGCTCCTCGGTGCGGCGGCGGCGGTTGCGCGGCACGAGGGTCACGACGGTGCCCTCCTTGCCGGCGCGGCCCGTGCGGCCCGCGCGGTGCAGGTAGGCCTTGTACTCGTCGGGCGCATCCGCCTGGATCACGAGCGACACGTCGTCGACGTGGATGCCGCGCGCGGCCACATCCGTCGCCACGAGCGCCTGCACGCGGCCGTTCGCGAACTTGTCGAGGGCACGCTGGCGACGCGACTGGGTGAGGTCGCCGTGGATCGACTCGGCGCGGATGCCGGCGTCGTCGAGCAGGTCGGCGAGCTGCTCCGCGAAGGCGCGGGTGCGCGCGAAGACGAGCTTCTTGCCGGGGCCGGAGGCGAGCTCGACGAGCACCTCCTGCTTGTCGCGCTGGTCGAGCAGCAGCACGCGGTGCTCGATCGTGGAGCTCGCCTGGTCCTCGCCGGCGACCTCGTGCACGGCCGGGTCCTTCAGGTAGCGCTCGACGATGTCCGCCACACCCTTGTCGAGGGTGGCGGAGAACAGCAGACGCTGCCCGCCCTCGGCGGTGCGGTCGAGGATCTCGGTGACCGGCTCGGCGAAGCCCAGCTCGCACATGTGGTCGGCCTCGTCGAGCACCGTGATGACGACCTTCGAGAGGTCGAGCTTGCCGGATGCGGAGAGGTCCTGGATGCGGCCCGGGGTGCCGATCACGATGTCGACACCGCGCTCGAGCGCGCCGAGCTGACGCGCGTAGGGCACGCCGCCGTAGATCTGGGTCGTGAAGAGGCCGACGCTGCGGGCGATCGGCTGCACGGTGCGGTCGATCTGCAGGGCGAGCTCACGCGTCGGGGCGAGGATGAGCGCGCGCGGGGCGCGGCCGAACTCGCGGCGCTTCTGGTCGCCCGCCTGCATGCGCAGCAGCCGCTCGACGAGCGGGGCGCCGAAGGCGATCGTCTTGCCGGAGCCGGTGCGGCCGCGGCCGAGCACGTCGCCGCCGGACAGCACATCCGGGATCGTCGCGGCCTGGATGGCGAAGGGGCTCGTGGCGCCCAGCTCCTCCAGCTCGCGCACGATGTTCTGGCCGAGTCCGAGGTCGCCGAAGGTCATGCCCTCGACGTCGGATGCCAGGGTGGCCTGCGCCTCGAGACGCTCGAGCACGACGTCCTCCACTTGCGGGCGGGGGGCGCGGTCCTCGCGGTCGCCGAAGTCGCGACGCGGACGGTCGTCATAGTCGCGACGCGGGCGCTCCTCGTAGCGCGGGCGGTCGTCGCGACGCGGGCGCTCGTCCCGGTACCCACCGCGATCGTCCCGGTACCCGCC
Source organism: Protaetiibacter intestinalis (assembly GCF_003627075.1). Taxonomy (NCBI): domain Bacteria; kingdom Bacillati; phylum Actinomycetota; class Actinomycetes; order Micrococcales; family Microbacteriaceae; genus Protaetiibacter; species Protaetiibacter intestinalis. Next base: position 1,062,276 of record NZ_CP032630.1, read on the forward strand.
GCGGCGGTCGTCCCGCTGCGGCCGGTCGCCGTACTCGCGACGCGGGCGCGCATCCTTGTCCGTTCGGGAGGACGACACGCCGTCGCGGCCCCGATATCCGTCCCGACGCGGCGCGTCGTCCTCCCGAACGAAACGCTCGGTGCGGGGGCGGTCGTCGTAGCTGCGCGCCGGACGGTCGTCACGGGCGCGGTCATCGTCACGGCGGGGACGGTCGGTGCCGTAGCTGTGCCGCTGCGGGCGGTCGCCGGCGAGACGGTGCGGGCGGTCGCCCGCGTGGTTGCTTCGGGAGGATGACACGCCGTCACGGTCGCGGTATCCGTCGCGCCGCGGCGCGTCGTCCTCCCGAACGAAACGGTCGGTGCGGGGGCGGTCGGTGCGACCCCGGTCGTCGCGGCGCTCGCCGTAGCCGGTGTCGCGCTTGCGGGCCGCGGGGGCGCGCTCCACCGAGTTGCGCGCGTCCTTGCCGCGCGGCTCCCAGTTGGGGCGGCCGTCCTCGGCGCGCTCCTGGCGCTGCCCGCGCGGACGCTCGACGCCGCGACCGTTCGCGACCCGCTGCTCGCTCGACCAGCGGGGCTTCTTGCCGCCTCGAGCGGCATCCGCCTCGGGCTTGTAGCCGCGGTGCTTGGCGGAGGGGCCGCCGACCTTCTTGCTCGTGTTCTTCTTGCCGCCCTGGGCGGCGCGCGCGTTGTACGCCATCGATGTGTCTCCGGTGTTCATGAGAGTGCGCCGCGCACGCAGAAACGCGCGTGCGACGAGAACCCGGGCATACGTGGACCGGGGCCGTTTTCCTCGTGGAAGTCCTCACCAGCGGATGCGCTGGTGATCCGGCCCGCTCGACCTACAAGGTGCATCAGACGCGGCGCAATGCCGCGATTCGTCGAGAGCCGACCCGTCGAGCATAGCGGGTGCCGTATTCCCGCACCCGAGCATCCGCCGTGAGAGTCGTGTCAAACGCTGCAGCGTTCGGCCACGCGCGCCCGACATCGGTGGCGCGGTCGGCCAGGCGCTGCAGCGTTTGACACCGTCACCGTCGGGGTTACGGTGGTCCGACCATGCGCGCCGCGAACCCGAGACGAGCCGCCCTGGCGGGGCTGTGCCTCGTGACGCTCGCGCTCGGCGGATGCGCGCCGCAGGGCGCGGAGTCGACCGAGGTCGAGGGGGTGGCGGGCGCCAGCAACCCCGAGCTCGCGACCTACCCCGACGTTCCCGTCGTCGCCGACATCGAGTACGGGGCGGCAGACGGGCAGCCGCTGCTGCTCGACGCGTGCCTCCCGCCCGACTTCGACGCGCTCACCGACCCCGCCCGCGCCGCGATCGTCGTCGTGCACGGCGGCAGCTGGGCCCGCGGCTCGAAGGACGACGTGGCGTGGCGCGCGGTGTGCCAGTGGCTCGCCGCATCCGGCTACCCGGCCTTCGCGCTCGACTACCGACTCGCGCCCGAGCACCCGTACCCGGCGGCCATCGACGACGTCGGGGCGGCGGTCGAGTGGCTGCGCGACCCCGAGCAGCTCGCCCGCTTCGGCATCGACCCGGACCGCATCGGCGCGTTCGGGGGCTCGGCGGGCGGCAACCTCGTGTCGCTGCTCGGCACCCGCGGCACCGGGTCGCTCGACGTCGGCTCGCGCGTGGCGGCGGTCGTCGAGCTCTCGGGTCCCATCGACCTCACGGGTGTCGCCGTCACCGACGACTTCGTACCGGTGCAGCTCGCCTACCTCGGCTGCGCCACCGAGGACGCCTGCCCGGCCGCCGTCGCGGCATCCGCCGACACCTGGGTGGATGCGAGCGACCCGCCGTTCTTCGTCGCCCACTCGACCGACGAGATGATCCCGCTCGGGCAGGCGAAGCTCTTCGTGCGCGCGCTGCGGGATGCCGGGGTCGACACCACCTTCGTCACCGTCACCGGCACCCTGCACTCGATCGCCATGCTCGACGCCGGCCTCAAGCAGCGCATCCTCGACTTCTACGCCCGCACCCTCGCCCCGAAGGAGCTGCCCGTCGCCCCCGCGACGGATGCGGCGGATGCGGCGCCGCCCGCGGGTTGAGCAGCGGGCGGGTCGAAACCCGTGCGGACGTGGACCGGTGGGGCCTCACGGACGACGGGCGCCCCGTCGAGGGGCGTCCGTCGTGGGTCTCGATACACCGCGCTTCGCGCGGCACTCGACCAGCGGGGGGAGTGGCGGCTTCGCGCGGCACGCGGGCGGCGGGGGCCGCAGACTGCACCCGGCTGGCGCGCGGGCGCCAAATAAGTACAATCATTGCAGTTTTCTGATCGAGGGGATCCCGATGACCGACTGCCTCGCCGCCACCGGCGCCTCCGACGCCTGGATCGTGGTGAGCGCCATCGCTGCCGGCGCCGTCGCGCTCGGGATCACGCTCGCGCTGCTCGTCCGTCGACGCTCACGGCTCGCCCCGGCGGCGCTGCTCGGCGTGCTGGTGCTCAGCCTGACGACAGGCGGGATGGCGACCTCCCCCGCGGCCCACGCGGCCGACGAGGGCTGCGCGACCGCGGCACCCACCGCGACCGCGAGCCCGACGCCCACGGCGACCGCGACCGCTCCCGCGCCCGTCACGATCGCCGGCAGCTGGGAAGGCGCGATCAACCCGCCGGGCGGCTACAACCTCCTCGTCACGATCACCGACGACGGCACCGTCGCATCCGGGGTGCTCTCCTACCCCGAGCTCCTCTGCGAGGCGGAGTGGACGCAGACGGCGCGCAGCGAGACGACGGTCACCTTCAGCGAGACGCTCACGGTTCCCGGCGGCTGCGCCGACGACGGGACCGTCGTGCTGACCCTGCTCGACTCGCCGCTCACGCAGCTCGGCTACATCTACACCTACTCCGGTGGGATCACGGCCATAGACCAGGGCACCCTGACGCGCACGACGTGAGCCGCGCGCCCCGCTACTCCGCGGAAGCGGAGACCGCGGCGGCCCGCTTCGCCGTGCGACGCTCGCGCGCACCCTCGACGAGGGAGTAGAGCGACGGCAGCACGACGAGCGTCAGCACGGTGGACGAGATGAGCCCGCCGATGACGACGATCGCGAGCGGCTGCGAGATGAAGCCGGAGTGGCCGGTGAGCCCCACCGCCATCGGGATGAGCGCGAAGATCGTCGCGAGCGCCGTCATGAGGATGGGCCGCAGACGCCGGGAGGCGCCGTGCACGATCGCGTCGACCACCCCCATCCCGCGCTCGCGGTACTGGTTGACGAGGTCGACGAGCACGATCGCGTTGGTGACGACGATGCCGATGAGCATGAGCAGGCCGATGATCGAGGCGACGCCCAGCGGGATGCCGGATGCCAGCTGCAGCAGGATCGCGCCGGTGGCGGCGAACGGCACCGACACGAGTAGCAGCAGCGGCTGCCGGAGGCTGCGGAACGTCGCCACCATCACCGTGTAGACGATGAGGATGGCCGCGAGCAGGGCGAGGCCGAGCTGGCTGAAGGCGTCCTGCTGGTCGGAGGTGACGCCGCCGACGGTCGCCGTGGCGCCGTCGGGCAGCTCGGTGTCGGCGAGCGCGGCGGTGACGTCGGAGGACGCCGTGCCGATGTCGGCGGTGGCGGGCGTCACCGAGACGGTCGCCGTGCGCACCCCGCGCTGGGTGGAGATGGATGCGGGCCCGTCGACCTGCGAGACGGTGGCGAGCGCGCTGAGCGGCTGCGGGCCGGCGAGGGTGGGGAGCACGAAGTCCTCGAGCTCCTGCACGCTCGTGGGTGCCGCGGGGTTGTCGATGTAGACGGAGAGGGTGTTGCCGTCGATCTCGACGGAGCCGACCGCGGCGGGCAGCATCGCCTCGGCGACGATGCCGCCGACCGCCACCTCGGAGAGCCCCACGGCGGCCGCCTTCTCACGGTCGACCTTGATCTCGATGTAGGGCTGCGTCTCGGAGAGGTTCGACTCCACCTGCTGGGCGACGTCGAGCCCGCGCATGGCGTCGACGATGCGGTCGTTCGCCTCCTGCAGGGTGTCGGCGTCGGGGGCGGTGATGTCGATGGCGATGTCGTTCGAGAACCCGCCACCGCCGGATCCGGAGGAGACGGAGATCTCGCCCACGGCATCCGGGTCGAGTCCGTCGATGACGTCCTGCACGTTCGCGCGCAGCTCGTCCTGGTCGAGGGAGTCGTCGGTCGTGATGGAGAAGGTGGTCGACCCGCCGCCGCCGAAGATCGCGGCGAGCGCGGAGCTGGAGCCGCCGCTCGAGCCGACCGACACCTGCACCGTCTCGAGCCCGTCGACGTCGTCGAGCGCCGCCTCGAGCTTCTTCGCGGCGGCGTCCTTCGCGTCGAGGCTCGTGCCGGCGGGCATCGTCTGGCTGATGGTGAGGGTGTTCTGCCCCGAGCCGCCCACGAAGTTGGTGGGCACGAGGGGTGTGAGCGCGAAGGTGCCGACGAGCACGAGCAGCGCGGCGCCGATCGTGATGGCGGGGTGCGCGACCGTCCAGCGGATGATCGGCAGGTAGCCCCTCTGCAGGGGCGAGGGGCGCTCGAGCTCGTCGTCCGGATGCGCGGGGTCGGCCTCGGCGGCGTCGTGCGCGTGGTGGGGCTTCACCTTGAGGAACCAGTAGGCGAGCACGGGCACGATCGTGAGCGCGACGAAGAGCGAGGCGAGCAGGGCGATCGTCACGGTGAGGGCGAACGGCCGGAACAGCTCGCCCGTGATGTCGCCGACGAGCGCGATCGGCAGGAACACGGCGACGGTCGTGACGGTGGAGGCGGTGATCGCGGTCGCGACCTCCTTCACGGCGGCGAGGATCGCCTCCTTCTTCTGCTCGCCGAGGCCCAGGTGCCGCTTGATGTTCTCGATGACGACGATCGAGTCGTCGACGACACGGCCGATGGCGATCGTGAGAGCGCCGAGGGTGAGCACGTTGAGCGAGTAGCCGGTGGCGAGCATCGCGACGAAGGTGATGAGCACCGAGACGGGGATGGAGATCGCGGCGACGAGGGTGGAGCGGATCGACAGCAGGAAGATGAAGATCACGACGACCGCGAAGCCGAGGCCGAGCAGACCCTCGGTGGCGAGCGAGTTGATGGAGCGCTCGATGAAGGGCGCCTGGTCGAACACGACCGTGAAGCCGGTGTCGCCTCCGAGCTGCGCGGCGAGCTCGTCGAGCTGGGCGTTCACGGCGCGCGAGACCTCGACCGTGTTGCCGGCGGGCGTCTTGGTGATGGCGATGGTGAGCGAGGGTTCGCCGTTGACGCGCGAGATGCCGGTGATCGGGTTGTCGACGATCGCGACGTCGGCCACGTCGCCGATCGTGGCGGGGGTGGCGCCGCCGAGCAGCGGCAGTGCGGCGAGGGTGTCGGTGGAGTCGAGCTTGACGCCCGCCTGCACCGTGAGCGTCTGGTCGCCGTCGTCGACGGTGCCCGCGGCGATGAGGATGCCGTTCGCCGTGAGCGCGTCGCGCACCGCCTGGGTGCTGAGCCCGTGCGCGGCGAGCTCCGCGGCATCCGGGGTGATGGTGATGCGCTGACCGGTGGCGCCGTAGACGGTCGCGGCGCTCACGCCGTCGAGCTGCTCGATCGCGGGCACCGTGAGGGTCTCGAGGCGTGAGGCGAGGTCGGCGGTGTCGAGGTCGCTCGTGACGGCGAGCTGCACGACGGGGAAGTCGCCGATCGAGAAGGTGACGACCTGCGGGTCGACGCCGTCGGGCAGCTGCGACTGGATGCGGCCGACCGCGAGCTCGACCTTCTGCTCGGCGCGGGTCAGGTCGGTGCCGTAGGCGAAGCTCGCCTGGACGGTGGAGACACCGGCCGAGCTGGTGGCGGAGGTGGAGTCGAGGCCCTCGACGCCCTGGATGGCGGACTCGATGGGCGTGGAGACGTCGTTCTCGACGACCGTGGGGCTCGCGCCCGGGTAGGTGGTGACGATCGTCACGTTCGGCAGCGTGAGCGAGGGGAACAGCTCGAGCTTGAGGGCCGTGAGCGCGTAGCCGCCGAACAGGGCGACGACGATCGTGAGCAGGGCGATGAGTGCGCGGTTGCGCAGGCTGAACACGGAGAGCAGTGACACGGTTCCCCCGGATTGCTGTGGATGCCGCTCGCGCGGCGGGAGGCGCGCACGCCGCTGTGCACTCGCCTCAGTATCCCAGCCGCGTCGCGCCCCTACCTTCCAATCCCCTGAACCCCCGCCCCCGGCGCTGATTGGTCGGTTTCTGGCCCCAAACCGCAGGTTTGGGGCCAGAAACCGACCGGTCAGCGACGACGGGTCAGACGACGTGGGCGAGGTCGGCCTCGGGAAGGCGCGCACCGTGGCGGGTGACGGTCGCCCAGGCTGCGGCGAGGGCGTCGACGCCGCGGTCCAGCTGGTCGGCCGGCATGCCGAAGGGGATGCGCAGGAAGCGCTCGAAGACGCCGTCGAGTCCGAAGCGCGGGCCCGCGCCGATCACGAGCCCCTCGTTGCGGGCCGCGAGCGCGAGCTGCGAGCTCACGGGCGCGCCGATGTTCACCCACGCGACGATCCCGCCCTCGACGTGCGGCATCCGCCACTGGGGCAGCTGCGCGCGGATGCGCTTGGCGAGGTGATCGCGGCCCTGGCGCAGGTAGGCGCGGCGCCCGGCGAGGATCTGCTCGTAGTCGGGCACCAGCTCGGCGACGACGAGCTGCTCGAGGATCGGGGTGCCGAGGTCGCTCGCGAAGCGCGTGCGCGCCATCCGCTGGATGAGCTCGCGCTCGGCGCGCACCCACCCGATGCGCAGGCCGCCCCAGATCGACTTGCCGACGGATCCGATGATGACGACGTTGCGGGTGACCGGGAACGGGGCGACGCGCGTCTGACCGTCGAGGCCGAGGCCGGTCATCGTCTCGTCGACGATCACCGTGGTGCCCTCGCGCTCGGCGAGGGCGAGCACGCGCTGGCGGGTGGCGTCGTCCATGGTGCGGCCGGTGGGGTTGTGGAACTCCGGCATGAGGTAGGCGAGCGTGGGGCTCGTGCGCTGGAAGGCCTGCTCGAGGCCGGCCTCGTCCCAGCCCTCGTCGGTCGTGACGGCGACGGGCACGAGCCGCGCGCCCGCGGCCTTGAGCGCCGCGAAGGCGTGCGGGTAGCCGGGCGACTCGACGACCGCGCGATCGCCGCGCGAGAGCAGGGTGCGGGCGACGAGGTGGATGGCGGACTGCGCGCCGACCGTGATCATGAGCTGCTCGGGGTCGGTCGGCAGCCCGCGCTCCGTGTAGCGGTCGGCGATCGCGCGGCGCAGCACGAGCAGGCCGAAGGGGTCGAAGCCGCTGTCGCCGAGGAAGCTCGGCAGCCGCTCGACGGCGGCCTGGGCGGCCTGGGCGACGGCGGGAAGCGAGGGCAGCGACGCCTTCGAGAAGTCGAGCGGCGCATCCACGAGCAGGTCGTCGGCGGTGCCGTCCTGCGGCAGGCGCGCGGTGCTGCCGGAGCCGCGGACGCTCGCGAGGTAGCCGGTGTCGCGCAGCTCGGCGTAGGCGGCCGACACGGTGGTGCGGCTGAGGCCGAGGTGCGCCGCGAGCTCGCGTTCGGCGGGCAGGCGGGTGCCGAGCGGGATGCGGCCGTCGAGGATGAGCAGGCGGATGCGGTCCGCGAGCGCCAGGTAGGCGGGACCGCTTCCGCGCCAATCGACCATGAGCAATGCCAATGCGCGCGCCGAGAGGGTGTTCATGCGGCCAGTGTAGCCGGATTGGACTCTTGTTCAAGGGCCAATTGTGAGGTGGACTGCTCACCGTGACCCCGCAACTCATCTGGACTCGCCGCATCGGGCAACTGCTCGTCGGCCTGTTCCTGTACGGCATCGCCATCGCCATGATGGTGCGCGCCGGCATCGGCGTGGGTCCGTGGGACGTGCTGACCCAGGGCCTCGTCGCCCAGACCGGCATCTCGTTCGGCGTCATCGTCGTCGCGGTCGGCGCGGTCGTGCTGCTGCTGTGGATCCCCATCCGTCAGAGGCCGGGCGTCGGCACGGTGCTCAACATCCTGCTCATCGGCCCCGCGGCCGATCTCGGCCTCGCCTGGATCCCGCAGCAGCACGAGTGGTGGACGCAGGGCCTGCTGTTCGCGGCCGGCCTCGCGCTGCTCGCCGTCGCCACCGGCCTCTACGTGGGCGCCCGCCTCGGCCCGGGCCCGCGCGACGGCCTCATGACCGGCATCCACGCCCGCTGGGGCTGGCCGATCTGGGCGGTGCGCACCGGCATCGAGGTGACCGTGCTCGTCGTCGGCTGGCTGCTCGGCGGCCAGGTCGGCATCGGCACCGTCGCGTTCGCGCTGCTCATCGGCCCGATGGTCGGCGTGACGCTCCCCTTCTTCCGGGTTCCGGAGGCGGCACCCGCTGCCGCCGCACCCACCGCATCCGGGGAGGAGGTGACCGCATGATCGTGCTGCTCTCGCTCGGGGCGTTGTCGCTCTGGGCCATCATCGCCACCGCCGTGATCACCGCCAACGACGGCTACCGCCAGCTGCCCGTCGACCGGGCGCTGCTGCCGTAGGCGGCATCCGAGATCCGCGAAGCCCCCGGAGAAGTCAGGTCTCCGGGGGCTTCGTCATGCTCAGAGCCGCGCCCGGGCATAGGCGCTGAGCGCATCGCGCACGAACGTCGCGCCCGCGGCGCCGCCGTAGTGGGCGGCGAAGCGCGGGTCGGCGACGTACATGTCGCCGAGCCCCGTGACGTACTCCTTCAGGGCGCCCGGGGTGCCCGGGATGCCGGCCAGCCACGCGACGTGGCGGCGGGCGAGCTCCTGCGCCGCCGCCGAGTCGGGGGCGACGCCGGATGCCGCCGCCGCGATCCAGTCGGCGCTCAGCGCCTCGAGCTGCTGTCGCCACTCGCGCTTCTCGTCGGCGCTCTTCCCGCGCCACCAGGCGTCGGATCGCGCGTACGCGTCGGCGCCCCAGCGCTCGGTCACCTCGTCCCGGTACTGCGTGTGGTCGAAGCCGTCGAACATCTGCTCTGCCATCGGTTCCTCACCTCCCTCCAGGGCGTCGATGGTCGCCTCGACGCTCGTCAGCTGCCGCGCGAGGCGCTCCCGTTCCTGCTCGAGCCACGCGCGGTGGGCGCGCAGTGCGTGCACGTCGCGCGTCTCGCCGGCGAGCACCTCGGCGATCGCCGGCAGCCCGAGCCCGAGTTCGCGCAACAGCAGCACGCGCTGCAGGCGCACGAGGGCGTCGGCGTCGTAGCGGCGGATGCCGCCCGCGCCGACGCTGCTCGGGGCGACGAGCCCGAGCTGGTCGTAGTGCCGCAGGGTGCGGCTCGTGACGCCCGCGAGCCGGGCGACCTCCTGGATCGTGTGCTCCATGTTCGGCTCCTCCCGCATCCGTCGTGCCGTCGCCTCCGACGCTAGACGTTGACGCAACGTCAACCGCAACCCCACGGGCGGCATCCGGCTTGCGCACATCCACAGACACGATATATCGTGAGTTTGACAAGACGCGATGTATCTCGACAGGAGCGGATGATGGCGCAGGAGAAGTGGCTCGTGGACGGGCCCAAGACGATCGACCTCGAGAACATCCACCGGCTCAAGGTGGGCCTCGTGGGCGGGCACGTCGACATCGTCGCCCACGACGAGCCGGGCGTGCGCGTCGAGGTGCGCGAGGTGACCGGCCGCGAACTGCTCGTGCAGGTCGACGGCGACCGCCTCGAGATCGACCACCCCCAGCTGCGCTGGGACAACTGGATCGACGTCTTCAAGAACTTCGGCTCGCGCATCCGCGCCGAGGTGAGCGTGCTCGTGCCGCGCGAGCTCGCGGTGACGCTCGGCGTCGTCTCGGCGGATGCGCTCGTCGCCGGCATCGAAGGCGACGCGCAGCTCAACACCGTCTCCGGCGACATCACCGCCGACGCCCTCACCGGCAAGCTCACCGTCAACTCGGTCAGCGGCGAGATCACCGTGCGCGACCACGCGGGCCCCGTCGGCATCAACACCGTGTCGGGCGACGTCATCGCGAGCGGCGCGATCGCCAAGTTCGACGCCGACGGCGTCTCGAGCGAGATCATGCTCGACGCCACCGGCATCCCGGATGCGGTGCGCGTCAACACCGTGTCGGGCGCCGTCACGGCGCGCTTCGACCCCGACACCCCCGCGAGCTACACGGTGCAGACCGTCGGCGGCAAGCTGCAGCTCGACGCGCAGTCGATCACCGTCGTCAAGGGCCGCTACACCGCGCGCCACGGCGTGCTCGACCAGCGCTGGACCGACGTGCGCATCAACACGGTCGGCGGCGACGTCAGCATCCTGCACACGGTGCGCGCATGACCCCGCCCGTCTTCGCCCACGGCCACCTGCGGCTCTACCTGCTGAGCCTGCTCGCCGAGCAGCCGCAGCACGGCTACGAGCTCATCCAGGCCCTCGGCGACCGCTTCGGCGGCACCTACGTGCCGAGCGCCGGCACCATCTACCCGCGGCTCGCGAAGCTGCAGGACGAGGGCCTCGTCACGAAGGAGTCCGACGGCCGCCGCAGCGTCTACGCGATCACCGATGCCGGTCGCGCCGAGCTGGCATCCCGTCAGGACGAGCTCGACGCGATCGAGACCGACGTGACCGACTCGGTGCGCCGCCTCGCCGACGAGGTGCGCAGCTCCGTGAGCGACGCCATGCGCTCGCTGCGGGCCGACCTGGCATCCGCCGCCCGTGAGGCGCGCACGACGCCGCAGCACGCCGGGGTGCGCGTCGATCCGGGAGCCGACGACCGCTCGGCGGCCCGCCAGCGGCTGCACGAGGCGGATGCGGCGCTCACCGCCTTCCGCGCCGAGCTGCGCAGCGAGCTGCGCGCGCAGCACGCCGCCGGGCGCCGCATCGAGGAGGCGGTCGGGCTGCTCACGAGCCGTCTCGACGAGGTGCGTCGCGAGGTCACGCGGGCGTTGCGCGGCTGAGCTCACCCGGCGGGTGCGAAGGCCACCGGGATGGAGAGGTCCTGCACGCGGTCGCCGAGCGCCGTGTGGTCGTTGCGGGTGTAGATCGCACACGCGTCGACCGTGCAGTCGTAGCCGTCGCCCACCGGGTCGACGACCTCGAGGTAGGCCGTGAAGGTGCCGGTGGCCGCGTCGTCGAAGGGGCGCGCGCCGAAAAGCTTCCAGCCCCACTCGTCGTTGATCCAGTTCGACGGCGCCCACTGGATCTCGCCCTCGGAGGTTTGCTGCTCGTCGGTCGACGGCACCCCGCCGAGGCACGGTCCCGGCTTGATCGAGGGGTCGTCGGGGATCACGCAGATCGCCACGTAGATGCCCTGGCCCGCGTCGTAGCCCGTGCCGCTGACCACGATCCGCTCCCCCACCGTGAGCGCCGAGGTGTCGACGACGCCGCCCGGGTCGGGTGAGACGACGCTCAGCTCGCGCTCGCGGCCGTCGTCGCCCGTCGCGGTGACGGTGGTCGGCCAATCCTCGGCGGGCGTCTCCTGGTTGGCCGCACCGCCGTCCTGGTGCAGCAGGATCGGGATGCCGAGCACGGCCGCGGGCACCAACAGCACCACCGCGACGGCGCCCGCGATCCACGGCCACCGCCTCCTGCGTCGCGCACTCGTCACCGCACGATCATAGGAGCGCGGGAGGCCAGGTGCGGCCCGCTTGACGAGCGGCGCCGCAAGCGTATGCTTCCCCTCCGTGACTGACGAGTCTCGGAGCGAATCCGAGGACACACCCCGATCTCCCAAGCGCTGGCTCATCGGCGATCCGCTGCCCACCTCGACCCTCGAGGGGCAGTTGCTGCCGAAGCATCTGGCGCTGCCGATCTTCGCGAGCGACCCGCTCTCCTCCGTGGCGTACGCGCCGCAGGAGCTGCTCATGATCCTGCTGCTCGGCGGGCTCGCCTTCCTCAGCTTCGCGCCCTGGGTGGCGGGCGCGGTCGTGCTGCTGCTCATCGTCGTTGTCGCCTCCTACCGCCAGCTCGTGAAGGCCTACCCCTCGGGCGGCGGCGACTACGAGGTCGCGTCGAAGAACCTCGGCGAGAAGGCGGGCGTCGTGGTCGCCGCCGCGCTGCTCGTGGACTACATCCTCACCGTCGCCGTCTCGGTCGCGTCCGGCGTCGACAACATCATCTCGGCGATCCCCGGGCTCAACGGCTGGCGGGTGGAGCTCGCCGTCGGCTTCGTCGTGGTGCTCGCCGCCATCAACCTGCGCGGCGTGCGCGAGGCGTCGAAGGCGTTCGCGATCCCCACCTACCTCTTCATCGGCTCGATCGCCGTCATGCTCGTCACGGCGCTCATCCGCATGGCTCTCGGCGACGCGCCCGTCGCCGAGAGCGCCGGCTGGGATGTGAAGGGCGAGCAGCTCACGCAGGCCGCCTTCGTGCTGCTCATCCTGCGCTCCTTCGCGAGCGGATGCGCGGCCCTCACGGGCGTCGAGGCGGTCTCGAACGGCGTGCCCGCCTTCCGCCGGCCCAAGGTGCAGAACGCGCAGCGCACCCTCGTGGCGATGGGCGGAATCGCGATCGTGCTGTTCACCGGGCTCACCGTCGTCGCGCTCGTCACGGGCGTGCACTACGCCGAGCGCGCGTGCGACCTCATCGGCTTCACCGACTGCGAGACCGAGCCGCAGCGCTCGCTCATCGCCCAGATCGCCTCCGCGACCTTCGGCAACAACACCATCCCGTTCTTCATCGTGCAGGCCGCCACCGCGGCGGTGCTGCTGCTCGCCGCCAACACGGCCTTCAACGGCTTCCCGCTGCTCGGGTCGGTGCTCGCCACCGACGGCTACGCCCCCAAGGCGCTCGCCACCCGCGGCGACCGGCTCATCTTCTCCAACGGCGTGCTGGCCCTCTCGGCGGTCGCGATCGTGCTGCTGATCGGCGCGCAGGCGAACGTGACGGCGCTCATCCAGCTGTACATCATCGGCGTCTTCATCTCGTTCACGCTCGGCCAGATCGGCATGGTGCGGCACTGGTCGCGGATGCTGCGCGAGGGCTGCACCGACCGCGGCTCCGTGTGGCGGGGGCTCGCCATCAACGCCCTCGGGGCGCTCATGACGGCATCCGTGCTCATCATCGTGACGGTCACCAAGTTCGTGCACGGGGCGTGGATCGTGTTCGTCGTGATGGCGGTGCTGATCCTGCTGATGATCGGCGTGAACCGCTACTACCGCGACGTGGACCGGGAGATCGCGGCCGATGCGACGACCGTGTTCGGCTCCTCCGGCGACCACGCGATCGTGCTCGTCGGGCGCATGTCGAAGCCCGTGCTGAAGGCGCTCGACTACGCGATCGCCGCCCGGCACGAGTCGATCGAGGCGATCCACGTGTCGATCGACGACGCCGCGAGCGAGACGCTCGAGGCGCAGTGGGCCGAGCACAACATCCACGTGCCGCTCACCGTGATCGGCTCGCCGTACCGCGACATCTCGCTGCCGCTCATCAAGTACATCAAGCAGCACCGCGCGGCCCACGGCTCCGAGGTGGTGACGGTGTACCTGCCCGAGTACATCGTGGGGCATTGGTGGGAGGTCGTGCTGCACAACCACAAGGCGCGCCGCATCCGCCACAAGCTCATGCTCGTGCACGGCGTCGTGGTGGCGCTCGTGCCGTGGCTGCTCGACTCGTCCGACCTCATCTACGGCCGCCGCTCGCGCCCGCTGCCCGGCCAGGACCGCCGCGGCGAGCCGGTGCGCCCCCCGATGCGCGCCCCGAACCCCCCGACCCCCACGGGCCGCAAGCGCTGACGGTCAGTAGCCGAGGGTGCTGAGGTAGGAGACCACCTGACGGGCGATCGTGCGGCCCGCGCGGTTGGCGCCGATCGTGGATGCCGTGGGCCCGTAGCCGGCGAAGAAGACGCCCGCGTTGCGGTAGGCGGCGCCGCCCGCGACCGTCACGCCGCCCGCCTGCTCGCGCAGCTTGAGCGAGGCGAGGTGCCGCAGCTCCGGACGGAACCCGGTCGCCCAGATGATGGCATCCGCGTGCTGGGCGGAGCCGTCGGCGAAGACCACGCCATCCGGTTCGATGCGGGTGAACATGGGGCGCTCGGAGAGCAGCCCGCGGTCGATTGCGGCCTGGATGCGGCGGGTGCGCGGCACGCCCGTCGTCGACACGATCGACGGCAGGGCGCGGCCCTCGCGCGCGGCGGCGTCCTGCAGGGTGACGGCGCGCGTGCCGCCCTCGATGTTGAGCTCCTGCTCCTCGAGGAACTCGATCGGGCGCCGGGTGACCCAGGTGATGGAGCGCGCCACGTTCTCGAGCTCGAGCAGGAAGCCGATCGCGCTCGTGCCGCCGCCGACCACCACGACATCCTGGTCCCGGAACTCCTCGGCGTCGCGGTACTCCGTCGTGTTGAGCTGCCGGCCGCGGAAGTCGTCGCGCCCCGGATACCACGGGATGAAGGGGGCGCCCCAGGTGCCGGTCGCGTTCACGACCACCTGGGTCGAGAAGGTCTGGTCGCCGTAGGCGTCGTCGAAGGTGACCTCGAAGCCGTCGAGGGTCGCCCGCACGCGGGTGACGTCGGCCGGGCGCACCACCTTGAGGTCGAAGTGCCGCTCGTACTGCGCGTAGTAGTCGGCGACGACGTCGCGCGCGGGCGCGGTGCGGTCGGCCGTGTCGAAGCTGAGGCCGAGCTCGTCCATGCCGGGGAGGTCGTTCACGCGGTGCGCGTAGCCGAGTCGCAGCGCCTCCCAGCGGAACTGCCACGCGCCTCCCGCGCCCGGACCCCGGTCGAGCAGCACGAAGTCGTTGCCCGGATCGAGGCCGAGCTTGCGCAGGTAGTAGGCCACCGAGAGGCCCGCCTGTCCGGCGCCGATGATCACCACGGAGGTGTCGGTCGGCCGGTCAGTCACCCGCCCCACGTTACCCGCCGGGCTCCGGCTGGGGGCAGGAGATCTTCAGCCGCCCGCCCTATCGTCGGGGCATGACCGTGACCCCCGACCCCGACGAGCTCGCCGCGACCCCGGCATCCGCGACCGCCGCGGCGGGTCGGATGGTGGGGGCCGCGTTCTCGAGCGGCAAGCGGGCCGCGGGGCGGGCGCGGGAGGCGATCCGCGGCAACCCCTCGGCCGATCGCGCGTACCGCACGGCGGTCGGCGTCACGGGCGGGGCGACGGTGGCGCTCGGCGTCGTGCTCATGCCGCTGCCGGGCCCGGGAACCCTCATCGCGCTCGGCGGGCTGGCGATGCTCGGCAGCGAGTTCGAGGGCGCGAGGAAGGTGTCGACGAAGGCCACCGCAGCCGCCAAGACGGCCGCCGCGAAGGTCGCCGAGCGGCGCGCCCGCCGCTCGTCCTCGACCCCCGCCGACCGGGGCCCGAGCCCCGCTGCGTGATAGACTCCCCGCAGATTTTTCCGTCCTATATCGCAGCTCTGAAACGAGGGGGTCACGCATGGGGCGCGGCCGTCAGAAGGCAAAGCACACCAAGGTCGCCCGGGAGCTGAAGTACTTCAGCCCGGACACCAACTACAACGCGCTCGAGCGCGAGCTCGGCGGCAACCCGCGCCTCGAGGAGGACCTCGAGAAGTGGCCGGAGTACGCCGACACCTACGGTGACGACGAGGACGACGACCTCGACGAGAGCGACGTCAAGACCGCCTGAGTCGGGTCATCCCCAGACGCGGCTGGACGTGAGGCGGGCTCGGCTGCCACGCTGAGCCGGTGACCGATGCGCGAACGGGGTTCCGCGACTCCGAGGCCGTTTCGCTGCGCGAGGCCCGCCGCCCACGCGCCTGGGTGCACGCGCTCGTCGCGTTCGGGGTGGGCTCCCTTGGCGTCACCGCGCTCCCCTCGATCGCCGTCGCCGCGCTCATGGGCGGCCCCCTGGTTCTGGCGGTGGTGGGCGCCACCACGCTCGTCGTCGGCTTCGCCGTCTTCGCGGGGCTCGGCATCGCCTTCGTCGGAAGCCGCCGGGCGACCTGGCTCGGCTGCACGGCGATGGCCTGGCTCGCCGGCGCGATCCTCGGATTCCTGGGAGCGGAGGTGGCGGAGCTGGGCGACGTCTACACCGCGCCCGAGTTCCTGCGCGCCTGCCTCGTCGCCGGGACGGCCGCTGCCGCCTGCGCCTTGCTGGCCCATCGGGGCGTCGCCCGGGTGCTCGGCGCGGCCGGCCTCGTGGCCCTCGTCGTCACGATCGGGGTCGTCGCCGCCGGGTTGGCCGCCCCGAAGGTCCCGCCTTACCCCGCCATCCCCACCACGACCGTGGTGCCGGGGTATGTCGCCGTCGGCGCACCGGAGGCCCTCGACCTCGACGGCCCCGCGTACTGGGCCGCCTACGTTCCCGAAGGAGGAGGCGAGATCGCGTTCGCGATCATCGCCCAGCCGGCGCCGGCGTCGGCGCCCTGCATCGAGGACGCGATCCGCGATCCGGCCGACCCCCGCAGCGTCGACTCGCAGCAGGACTGCGTTCAGGAGGGCGACTTCTGGGTGCGGACGGGTGCGCGTCTGCACGAGGTGTCGCTGGTGGGACCGGACGAGATCGTGCGCGCCGTCGCCCCGCTGTCCACCCCTGCCGACGTGCTGCGCGAGGCCGTCGCGAACGCGACGCCCAGGCCCTGATGCACCGTCGCGGAGAGCCTCAGGAGGCGTAACCGCCGACCAGGCGAACGGCGCCTCCGTCGACGCCCTTGGCGCCCTGCTCGAAGCCGGCGAGGTCGTGGGACGCCGTGGAGACGCGGCCCGCGACCCACGCGGGCAGGCCGGCCGCCTCGAGGGCGCGCGTGACCGAGCTGGCTGCCGCGGCATCCACCACCGCGAAGAAGCCCACGCCGAGGTTCCAGGTGGATTCGGTGTCGGCGAGCTCGAGGCCGCCCCAGGAGGCGAGGGTGCGGAACACGGGCTGCGGGCTCCAGGTGGAGCGGTCGAGCTCGACCCAGGCGCCCTTCGGCAGCACGCGCGCGAGGTTCGCGGCGATGCCGCCGCCGGTCACGTGGGAGAGCGCGTGGATGGCGCCCGGCAGCTGGTCGATGACGGTGAGCAGCGGCGCGGTGTAGAGGCGTGTCGGCTCGAGCAGCACCTCGCCGACGACGCCGCCGAGCTCGTCCGAGTGGTCGGTGTAGGCGAGGCCGCGCTGGTCGAGGATGTGCCGCACGAGCGAGAAGCCGTTGCTGTGCAGGCCGGAGCTGGCGATGGCGACCACGACGTCACCGTGCTGCACGCGGTCCGGGCCGAGCACGGCATCCGCCTCGACGACGCCCACCGCGGCACCCGCGATGTCGTAGTCGTCTGCGGCCATGAGGCCGGGATGCTCGGCGGTCTCGCCGCCGACGAGCGCGGTGCCGGTCGCCTCGCAGGCGCGTGCGACGCCCGCCACGAGGGTCGCGATGCGCTCGGGGTGCACCTTGCCGGTGGCGATGTAGTCGGTCATGAAGAGCGGCTTCGCACCCACCACCACGATGTCGTCGACGACCATCGCCACGAGGTCCTGGCCGATCGTGTCGTGCTTGTCGACCGCGAGTGCGAGCGCGATCTTGGTGCCGACGCCGTCGGTGCTCGTCGCGAGCAGCGGACGCGTGTAACCGGTCAGGGCGGTTGCGTCGAAGAGGCCCGCGAAGCCGCCCACGCCGCCCAGCACCTCCGGGCCGTGCGTGCGGGCCACCGAGGCCTTCATGAGCTCGACCGCGCGGTCGCCCGCCGCGGTGTCGACGCCGGCGGCCGCGTAGCTCGCGTCGCCGTGGGCGGGGGCGGATGCGGGGGCGCTCGTCACGTGCCCAGGATACCCGCGGCGGGTCGGGGCCCGGCTCGCCCTCCCCGCATCCGCCGTCGCCCGCGCGCGGTCGTCCCATCTCAAGGAGTCGGGCCTCCCGTCTCAAGGAGTCGGTGTGACCGGTGTCGACTGCTGGGGAGGAAGGGGCGGATGCGGATGCGAGCTCCTTGAGATGGGAGGCCCGAGTCCTTGAGATGGGAAGGAGGGGGCGGCATCCGAGGTCATCCGGATTCTCAGGAGGGGGTGTGGGAGGATGGGGCGTACTCATCCGGTGCGCGCCCCACGAACCCCAGGAGCAGCCCGCAGCATGTGCGGCATCGTCGGCATCGTCTCATCGAGCCCCGTCAACCAACAGGTCTACGACAGCCTGTCCCTCCTCCAGCACCGCGGCCAGGACTCGACGGGCATCGCCACGTCCGAGGGCTCGATCATCCACATGTTCAAGGCCAAGGGGCAGGTGCGCGAGGCGTACCGCACGCGCGACATGCGCAGCCTCCTCGGCACCATGGGTCTCGGGCACGTGCGCTACGCCACCCGCGGCGACGCCTCCAAGGAGCAGGAGGCCCAGCCGTTCTACGTGAACGCGCCCTACGGCATCGTGCTCGTCCACAACGGCAACCTCACCAACACGCGCGAGCTCACCGAGGAGCTCTTCCACACCGACCGTCGGCACCTCAACACCAACTCCGACACCGAACTGCTCGTCAACGTGCTCGCCAACGAGCTGCAGTCACAGATCCGCGGCGCCGACCTCGACCCCGACCAGGTGTTCGACGCGATCGAGACCCTGCACGAGCGCGTCGAGGGCTCCTACGCGGCCATCGCCCTCATCGCCGGGCACGGGCTGCTCGCCTTCCGCGACCCGTTCGGCATCCGTCCGCTCATCCTGGGTCGCCGCTCGGCGGGGCTCGTCGGCGAGGAGTGGGTCGTGGCGTCGGAGTCGCTCGTGCTCGAGCACGGCGGCTACGAGGTGGTGCGGGATGTGGCCCCCGGCGAGGCCGTGTTCATCACGCGCTCGGGTGAGCTGTACGCGCGGCAGTGCGCGAAGAACCCGCGCCTCATCCCGTGCTCCTTCGAGTACGTGTACCTCGCGCGCCCCGAC
Organism: Protaetiibacter intestinalis; assembly: GCF_003627075.1. Lineage (NCBI taxonomy): Bacteria > Bacillati > Actinomycetota > Actinomycetes > Micrococcales > Microbacteriaceae > Protaetiibacter > Protaetiibacter intestinalis. The sequence goes on from NZ_CP032630.1 coordinate 1,080,930, forward strand.
TCGATCATGAACGGCATCTCGGTCTACGACGCCCGCCTGCGGCTCGGCGACCGGCTCGCCGACACGATCGCCAAGTACACGCCCTCGGGCGCGATCGACGTCGTCATGCCGATCCCCGACTCCTCGCGCCCCGCCGCCATGCAGGTGGCGCGCAAGCTCGGCATCGAGTACCGCGAGGGCTTCTACAAGAACCGCTACGTCGGGCGGACGTTCATCATGCCCGGCCAGGAGCAGCGCACGAAGAGCGTCAAGCAGAAGCTCAACGCGATGAGCTCCGAGTTCGCCGGCAAGAACGTGCTCATCGTCGACGACTCGATCGTGCGCGGCACGACCTCGAAGGAGATCGTCGACATGGCGCGTCAGGCGGGCGCCCACTCGGTCACCTTCACCTCGGCGGCGCCGCCTGTGCGCTACCCGCACGTCTACGGCATCAACATGCCCACACGGGCCGAGCTCATCGCATCCGGGCGCAAGATCCCCGAGATCGCGACCGCCCTCGGCGCCGACTACCTCATCTACCAGGAGGTCGAGGACATGAAGTCGGCGATCCTCGAAGGCTCGACGATCACCGACCTCGAGATGAGCTGCTTCACGGGCGAGTACGTCACCGGCACCGTGACGCCCGAGTACCTCGAGTGGGTCGAGCGCAACCAGCTCAGCTGAAGCGGGCCCGCACCTCCGCGGGGAACAGCCCCAGCGGGTACAGCTGCCACTCGCGCGTGGATGCGACGCGCAGCTCGGCGGCGCCGCGGGACACCGCGAACCGGTCGAACGCGCGGTAGCGCATCCGCAGCACCTCGCCGCCGCGGGCCACCGTCACGTACTCGTCGTCGAACCCGCTCCAGATCGTCTCGGTGCCGAGCTGCTTGCGGATCGCCGAGCGGGTGCCCACGATCGCGGTGATCGGCCACAGCACCAGGATCGCGACCGCGACGACGACCGGCACCGGGTCCGCGAACGCGACCGTCAGGGCACCGCCGGTGACGAGCACCCCCGCCGCGACGGCCAGCAGTGTCGGATGCGTCGCCATGAGCACCACGACCCGCCGCGAGGCGGCGCGGAGGAACCCGCCGTCGATCGTCGCGTGGTGGGGGAACTGGGCGGGGTCGAGCTGCGGCACGACGCGCGAGGCGATCCCTGCCCGCACCCGCTCCACGGCCTCCGGTGGGCACAGTTCGACGGGCAGCAGCAGCGGCGCCGCATCCACCCGGCGGAAGGCCACGAACCGGCCGCGCGGGCGCACATCCCGGAACCGCGCGTACGGGATGAAGGCGTCGACGTCGGCGTCCGCGAGGCGGAGCACCACCTCGTCATAGCGCACGACGGTCGTGTCGCCTTCGGGGGCGCCGCGACGGGCCGCGCGAAGCGTCTCGCGGAGGACGACGAGCTGGAGCACGACCATGAGCGCGAGGAAGAGCCCCGCGCCCAGCAGGAACGCCGACTCGAGGAACCCCAGTGCGCCCATGAGCAGCACCAGCACCGCTCCGAACACGAGGCTGCCGCGCTGGCGCTCGAGGAACATCGCGCGTGCGTACCGCCCCGCGAAACCGGCGTCGGCCGTGTAGTGGAACTGGAGTGCGGTGTCGGCCCGGTCGGTCACCCCTGCGACGCTATTCGAGCCCGTGGCCGGTCGCACACCCCCGTTGCGGCGTCAGTCGACCTGCTCGTGCTCCACGCGCACCGTGCGCGCGCGGCGCTCGCTGCGGCGGTCGAGCGCGAGGCCGATGAGGGCGGCGACGAGCACGCCGGCGGGCACGCCGTAGAGGCAGAAGTAGGCGAACGTCGCCGCGAAGCCCACGTTCGGGTCGGCCGGGAACAGGCTCGTGAGGATGAGCGTCGCGAAGGCGCCGAGCACGGCGCCGACCAGCAGGAACACCCCGAGCTTGGGGGCGCGGCGGATGCGGGTCTCGAGCACCTCGGGTGCGGCGGGCGGCTCGGGGGCCGCGGGCACCTCGTCGGGGGTCTCGGGTTCGCTCACCCCTCCATTGTCGCAGCCTCCGCGGGGGGCATCCTCCGGGCTCTCGCGATCGACGCGCGGGCGGCGTCGCGCGCAGGCGGCGGGAGAAGTTGCTCCCGCCGCGTGGGGTGCGCGCCGCCCGAGCAGGCGGCTGCTCCCGCCGTGCGGGATGCGGCGCCGGGCGGGCGGGCGGGCGGGGCGAGCGGGCCGGGCTACGCCCAGCGCAGCGGCAGCACCCCGCGCAGCTCGGCGCGGGTTCCGGATGCCGAGACGCGCGCATCCGCGAGCGCCGCGTCCCAGCCGAGCGCGCCTGTCGCGAGCGCGAGCCAGGTGACGGCATCCGTCTCGACGACGTTGGGCGGGGTGCCGCGGGTGTGGCGGGGTCCCGGGATCGCCTGCGTCGCGCCGAACGGCGGCACGCGCACCTCGACCGAGTTGCCCTCGTGGTCGGTGGCGAGCTGCTCGAGCAGGAAGCGCACGGCCGTCGCGAGTGTCTGCCGGTCGTCGGCGCCGCCCTGCCAGGCGCGCACGGCGGCGCGTCCCGCATCCGCGTCGATCCGCCGCCTCACCGCCACGCCTCGACGCTACCGCGCGCCCGGTAGCCTGTCGGGGTGAAGATCCTCGTCCTCGGATCCGGTGCCCGCGAGCATGCCATCGTCGAAGCCCTGCTGGCCGAAGACGCCGGGCACGAGATCACCGCGGCACCGGGCAACGCCGGCATCGCCGCCCAGGTGGAGACGGTGTCCCTCGACCCCAGCAACGGCCGCATCGTGGCCGACTACGCGCACGACAACGGCGTCGAGCTCGTCGTGATCGGCCCCGAGGCCCCGCTCGTGGCCGGCGTCGCGGATGTGCTGCGCGCGAAGGGCATCCCCGTGTTCGGTCCCGGCAAGGCGGCAGCCGCGCTCGAAGGCTCGAAGGCCTTCGCGAAGCGCATCATGGATGCCGCGGGCGTGCCCACCGGGCGGGCGGTGCGCGCCACCACGATCGAGGAGCTCGTCGCGGCCCTCGACGAGCTCGGCGCCCCGCACGTCGTCAAGGCCGACGGCCTCGCCGCCGGCAAGGGCGTGCTCGTCACCGAGGACCGCCAGGCCGCCATCGAGCACGCCGAGTACTACCTGCAGCACGGCCCGGTGCTCGTCGAGGAGTTCCTCACCGGCCAGGAGGTGTCGCTGTTCTTCCTCGCCGACGGGCACGACGTCGTGCCGCTCAGCCCCGCGCAGGACTACAAGCGCGCGCTCGACGGCGACCAGGGCCCCAACACGGGCGGGATGGGCGCCTACTCCCCCCTGCCGTGGCTCACCGCCCGCTGGGGGTCGGAGGCGGCGTTCGTCGACGAGGTGCTCGACACCGTCGCGCTGCCCACCGTGCGCGCCCTGGAGGCGGAGGGCACGCCCTTCATCGGGCTGCTCTACTGCGGCCTCATCGTCGCCGACGAGGGCCACCCGGGCGGCGCCGCCGTGCGGGTCATCGAGTTCAACGCCCGCTTCGGCGACCCCGAGACCCAGGTGGTGCTGCCGCGGCTCAAGAGCCGCCTCTCGGAGCTGCTGCTCGCGGCCGCGACCGGCGGACTCGGCCGGCTGCCGTATCCGACCTTCTCGGACGAGGCCGCGGTCGTCGTCGTGCTCGCGAGCGAGGGCTACCCCGAGAACCCGGTGACCGGCCGCGAGCTCACCGGACTCGACGCCGCCGCCGAGGTGCCGGGCGTCACGATCGCGCACGCCTCGACGGCCGTCGTCGACGGGCACTACCTCGCGACCGGCGGCCGGGTGCTCGGCGTCGTCGCACGCGGCGAGGACTTCGGCGCCGCCCGATCCGCCGCCTACGAGGCGATCGGCCGCATCGGGCTCGAGGGCGGGCAGTTCCGCCACGACATCGCCGAGCGGGTGGCGCGGTGAGCGCCGACCCGCGCCTGGAGGCGCTGCGCTGGCGCCACGAGTACTCGGGCAAGGTGCGCGACCTCTACCTCTCGGATGCCGAGCCGGCCCGCGCGCTCGTGGTCGCCTCCGACCGGGTGAGCGCCTTCGACCACGTGCTCGAGCCGGGCATCCCGGGCAAGGGGGCGCTGCTCACGACGCTGAGCCTGTGGTGGTTCGACAAGCTCGACGTGCCGAACCACCTCGCCGGGGCGCGCGGGGGCCTCGCGGAGCTCTCGACGCCGCTCCCGGCGGATGTCGCCGAGCGGGCGATGCTCGTGAAGCTGCTCGACATGTTCCCCATCGAGGCGGTCGTGCGCGGCTACCTCGTCGGCTCCGGCTGGGCGGAGTACCAGGCGACGCGCTCGGTGTGCGGCATCCCGCTGCCGGACGGCCTCGCGAACGGCGACCGGCTGCCCGAGCCGATCTACACGCCGGCCTACAAGGCGCCCCTCGGCGAGCACGACGAGAACATCTCGTTCGAGCGCACCGTGGAGCTCGTGGGCGAGGCGGATGCCGAGGCGATCCGGGCGCTCAGCCTGCGGGTGTTCTCGGCGGCGTCGGCGATCGCCCAGGAGCGCGGCGTGATCCTCGCCGACACCAAGTTCGAGTTCGGGCGCGACCCGGAGACGGGCGAGATCACGCTCGCCGACGAGGTGCTCACCTCGGACTCCTCGCGCTACTGGGATGCGGAGCTGTACGCCGCGGGCGGCCCGCACCGCCTCGACAGCTTCGACAAGCAGATCGTGCGCGACTGGCTCGCCGCGAACTGGGACAAGCAGGGCACCCCGCCCCCGCTGCCCCCCGAGATCGTCGAGCGCACCGCGGCCCGCTACCGCGAACTCATCCAGCGCCTCACGGCCTGACGCCCGAGCGCTCCCGCCGGTTTCGCAACTCAGGAGATTCCGCTCCACACGCGCCGCATCCCCCTCCAGCACCGCTCTTCTCCTGAGTTGCGAGAACGAGCGGGTTTCGTAACTCAGGAGATCCCGGCGGATGGGCGGTCGCATCCGGGGAAACGGCCGGATGTCCTGAGTTGCGAAACCGGCGGCGGGGTCGCGGAATAGTTGTTGGGGCAACTATGTTGGGGAGGACATGACCGACACCAGCCGCTTCGCCGCCGACACCGCCATGGGCGCGGTGACCCTCAACGTCGCGGACCTCGACGCGATGACGCGCTACTACCGCGACGCGATCGGACTCGACGTGCTCGACGCATCCGGCCCCCGGGTCGTGCTCGGGCGGGCGGATGCCGCGAACCGGCCCGTCGTGATCCTCGTGCACACCCCCGAGCTGCGGCACGCCGGACCCCGCGAGGCGGGCCTCTTCCACACCGCGATCGTGTTCGACACGAAGGCCGCGCTCGCCGCCGCCGTCTACTCGGTCGCACAGAAGCATCCGGGAACCTTCACCGGCTCCTCCGACCACTACGTCAGCAACGCCTTCTACTTCGACGACCCGGAGGGCAACGGCGTCGAGCTCTACTGGGACCGCGACCGCAGCGAGTGGAGCTGGGTGCACGGCACGATCGAGATGGGCACCGTCTACCTCGACCCGAACCGCTTCCTCGCCGAGAACCTGAGCGAGGAGGGGATGGCGTCCCCGCTCCCCGGCGACGCGCGTGTCGGCCACATCCACCTCTCCGTCGGCGACATCGCGCAGGCACGCGCCTTCTACGTCGACCGGCTCGGCTTCGACGAGACGATCGCGATCCCGGGGCAGGCGCTCTTCGTGTCGGCGGGGGGTTACCACCACCACATGGCGATGAACGTGTGGAACTCGCGGGGCGCCGGCCGCCGCCAGCCGACCCTGGGCCTCGGCCGGGTCGACATCGAGGTGCCGGATGCCGACTCGCTCGGCGAGCTCGGCGAGCGTCTCGCGCACTTCGGCGTCGAGTCCCGCGACGACGGCCGCACGGTGGAGCTCGACGACCCCTGGGCGAACCGCATCCTGGTGACCGTTCCGGGTCGCGGCTGAACCGCGTGGTGCGGTTTCGGCCGGGTGGCGGCCGCGAAGCCGCGCCATCCGGCCGAAACCGCACCACCGGCTGAGCGCGTCTGCAGCGAACGTCGAGCCGCGCGCTCCTACACTCGCACCGTGAACGACCCCGTCTACCCGCGCCAGCTGCGGGCGAGCCGCGCCTTCCTCGTGCTGCACGGGCCGCGCATCCTCGGGCAGAAGAAGAAGCTCGAGGCCGAGGTCGAACGGCTCCCGGATGCCGCGCTCCCCTGGGAGGGCAAGCTCGCCGGCCCCGAGCCGCTGCGGCTGCTCGTCGCGGGAGATTCGACCGCCGCCGGCACGGGCGCCGCCACCCAGGACGAGGCGCTGCCCGGATCGCTCGCGCGCGAGCTGCACGCCCGCACCGGCCGCGGCGTCATCTGGCGCTCGGTCGGCGAGAACGGGGCCGACACCGGCCAGTTCCTCGAACGGCACCTCACCGACGCGCTCGCCCGGCCGGCCGACCTCGTGTTCGTCACCCTCGGCGCCAACGACGCCCTGCACGCGCGCTCCGCCCGCGCCTTCGCGCGCGACCTGCGCGAGCTGCTCGAGACGCTCAGCGACCGACTGCCCGAGGCCCGCATCCTGATGTCGAACCTGCCCGTCTTCATCCGCTTCGAGCTGCTGCCCGAGCCGCTGCGCACGACGCTCTACCGGCACTCGCGCAACCTGGAGCGCGCCGCCCGCACGGTCATCGCCCGCGACCCGCGCTGGATGATCACCGACCAGGTGCCGCCGCCGTACGGGCCCGACTTCTTCGCGAGCGACCGCTTCCACCCCTCCGCCTCCGGCTACGCCGACTGGGCGCGCTGGGCCGTCGAGGACGCGTGGCACCGCGGCCTCTCCGAGATCGCCTCCGCGCCCCGCCCGGCCGAGGCATGACGCCCGAGCGGTTCGCCGCCGAACTGCGCACCCGCGCGGGAACGGCGCGACTGCTCGTGGGCATCGCCGGAGAACCCGGATCCGGCAAGTCGACCCTCGCCCGCCGCACCGCCGAGGCGCTCGGCGCGGATGCCGTGGTGCTGCCCATGGACGGCTTCCACCTGCCGCAGGCCCGGCTCGTCGAGCTCGGCCGGCGCGAGCGGATGGGCGCCCCCGACACCTTCGACGTCGCCGGCTTCGTGCGGCTGCTCGGCGAGGTGCGGGCGGATGCCGGCCCGGTCGACGCGCCCGGCTTCGATCGCGAGGTCGAGGAGGCGGTGCCCGGCGCCATCCGCATCGACCCCGGCCACCGCATCGTGCTCGTGGAGGGCAACTACCTGCTGCACGACGAGGGCGGCTGGGAGGCCGTCGCCCCGCTGCTCGACGTGACCGCCTTCGTGCGCGTCGACGAGGCGCTGCGGATCGCGCGCCTCATCCGGCGCCATCACCGCTTCGGCAAGACGCCCGCCGCCGCCCACGCCTGGGCGACCGGACCCGACGAGGCGAACGCGGCCGTCATCCGCCGGACCGCGGACCGTGCCGAACTGCAGGTGGCCGTAGACTGAGGGCGTTCCCCCGCCCCTCGAACTCCGGGAGTCGTCCGTGCCCACCATCGTCGTCGAGGTCATGCCGAAGCCCGAGCTGCTCGACCCCGCGGGCAAGGCCACCGCGGGCGCGATCGCCAAGAGCTCGTCGACGTTCAGCGGGGTGCGCATAGGCAAGCGCTTCGAGCTGACCGTCGACGGCGAGGTCACGGATGCCGTGCTCGCCGAGGCGCAGAAGCTGGCCGAGGAGTTCCTCTCCAACCAGGTCATCGAGGACGTCGTCACGGTCAAGGTCGCCTGATGGCCACCCGCATCGGCGTCGTCACCTTCCCCGGCTCGCTCGACGACCGCGACGCGCAGCGCGCCGTGCGGCTCGCGGGCGGCGAGCCGGTCGCCCTCTGGCACGGCGACCACGACCTCCAGGGCGTCGACGCGATCGTGCTGCCGGGCGGTTTCAGCTACGGCGACTACCTGCGCTGCGGCGCGATCGCCGCGCACTCGCCGATCATGGCCGAGGTGGTCTCGGCGGCGAACGCCGGGATGCCGGTGCTCGGCATCTGCAACGGCTTCCAGATCCTGGTCGAGTCGCAGCTGCTGCCGGGCGGCCTCATCCGCAACGACCACGGCGACTTCATCTGCCGCGACCAGAAGCTGCGCGTCGAGAACGCCTCCACCGCGTGGACCTCCGCGTTCGAGCAGGGTGAGGAGATCGTCATCCCGCTCAAGAACGGCGAGGGCGGCTACATCGCCACCGAGGAGACCCTCGACCGCCTCGAGGGCGAGGGTCTCGTCGCGTTCCGCTACCTCGACGTGAACCCGAACGGCTCGCTGCGCGACATCGCCGGCCTCACGAACGAGCGCGGCAACGTCGTGGGTCTCATGCCGCATCCGGAGCACGCCACCGAGCCGGGCTTCGGCCCCGACACGGCGGATGCCATGCGTTCGGGCGTCGACGGCCTGCGCTTCTTCAGCTCGGTCATCGAGCGCACCCTCGCCGGGGTCTAGCCCGCGCGCTCCCCGGTGTGCCGGACGAGCTGCTCGAGCACGAGCCTCAGCCGGCCATCAGGCCGAGGGTGTCCACGACGCGGTTCGAGAAGCCCCACTCGTTGTCGTACCAGGACGCCACCTTCACGTGGCGGCCGAGCACGCGGGTCAGCTCGGCGTCGAAGATCGACGACGCCGGGTCGCCCACGATGTCGGTCGAGACGATCGGGTCCTCCGTGTAGCTGAGCACGCCGGCGAGGGAACCGGATGCGGCATCCCGGTAGGCGGCCTTCAGCTCGTCGACGGTCACATCCCGTTCGACGGTCACGTTCAGCTCGACGAGCGAGCCGACGGCGACAGGCACCCGGATGGCGTAGCCGTCGAGACGCCCCGCGAGCTGCGGCAGCACGAGGCCGATGGCGTTGGCGGCATTGGTGGTCGTGGGGGCGATGTTGACCCCGGCCGCGCGGGCGCGACGCAGGTCGCGATGGGGGCCGTCCTGCAGGTTCTGCTCCTGCGTGTAGGCGTGCACCGTCGTCATGAAGCCCGCCTCGATGCCGGCGACCTCGTGCAGCACGTGCGCGAGCGGGGCGAGGGCATTGGTGGTGCACGACGCGTTCGACACGATGCGGTGCTTCGCCGGGTCGTAGGTGTCGTGGTTGACGCCGTACGCGATCGTCGCGTCGGCACCGGCGGATGCTGCGCTCACGAGCACCCGCCCCGCGCCCGCCTCGAGGTGGGCGGCCGCGTCGGCGGCGGCGGTGAAGCGGCCGGTCGACTCGAGTACGAGGTCGACGCCCAGCTCGGCCCACGGGAGCTTCGCGGGTTCGCGCTCGGCGACCACGGCGATCCGCTTCCCGTCGACGACGAGGTGGTCGTCGCCCGCGGTGACGGGACGCCCGAGTCGGCCGAGCGTGGAGTCGTAGCGCAGCAGCTGCGCGAGGGTGGCGGGCGAGGTGAGGTCGTTGACGGCGACGACCTCGAGGTCGGTGTCGCGCTCGAGGAGCGCGCGCAGCACGTTGCGTCCGATGCGGCCGAAGCCGTTGATGGCGACGCGCGTGGTCATGGGTGGGTCCTTTCGTGGGTGGATCGTTCACCTTCCACGATGAGCCCGCACCGCCCCCGGCACCGTGCGGATGTCGGCCAGCTTGCGCGAGCTTCGCGCCACCGCGGCGCGACGGTCAGGCCGGCACGCGCGCGAAGATGCGGCGGTACTCGCTGGGGCTCGTGCCGAGGATGCGCTGGAAGTGCAGCCGCAGATTGGCCCCGGTGCCGAGCCCCACCTCGGCGGCGATCTGCTCGACGCCGAAGTCGGTGCGCTCCAGCAGCTCGCGTGCCAGGTCGACGCGGGCGCGCAGGATCCACTGCAGCGGCGTGTAGCCGGTGTCCTCCACGAAGCGCCGCGAGAACGTGCGCGTCGACACCGCCGCGTGGCGGGCGAGGTCGTGCACGGTGAGCGGATCGCCGAGACGCTCGATCGCCCACGCACGGGTGGCCGCGAAGCGGTCGCCGAGATCCTCCGGCACCGAACGCGGCACGTACTGCGACTGCCCGCCGCTGCGATAGGGGGCGGCGACGAGCCTGCGGGCGGCGACGTTCGACATCCGCACCCCGTGGTCGCTGCGGATGAGGTGCAGGCACAGGTCGATGCCGGATGCGACCCCGGCCGAGGTGAGCACGTCGCCGCTGTCGATGAACAGCACGCTGCCGTCGACGTCGACCTCCGGATGCAGGCGCGCCAGGTCGGGCGCGTGCCGCCAGTGGGTGGTGGCACGGCGCCCGTCGAGCAGCCCCGCGGCGGCGACGGCGAAGACGCCCGTGCAGATGGCGGCGATGCGCGCACCGCGGGCGTGTGCCGCGCGCAGCGCCTCGAGCGCCCGCGGGTCGACGGGGCGCACGGGATCGCGGTAGCCGGGCACGATGACCGTGTCGGCGGTGCGGAGTGCCTCGACGCCGTGTTCGACCGCGTAGTTCAGCCCCTCACCGGAGCGCACGATGCCCGGCTCGACGCCGCACATGAGCACGTCGTAGGGCAGCTCGTCGCGCGCCTGGAAGGTCTGCGCCGGGATGCCGACGTCGAGCGGCTGCGCTCCGTCGAGCACGAGGACGACGACCCGATGCCGCCGCATGCCGCCTCCGTTCCGACCGCGGGTGCACGGCCCTGGTCAGGTTCGCGGATCCCGCCCGCCGCGCACAGTGGCGGAAACGCCATCCGTCGAAAGGATAGCGCCAAGCATCCCGGTGCGCCGGGTCAGCGCGGCGCGGCGAGCGCGACCGTGAGGGTCGAGCCGAACAGCAGGATGGCGACGGGCAGCCAGATGGCGCGTTCGAGGGCGCTCGGGGTGATGGCGTTCATGACGATCGCGACGGCCGAGAGGCCGACGACGACCCAGACCGCGACGGGGAGCCAGGCATCCGGCAGCGGAGCCCAGCCGGTGACGCCGGCGCGGCGCAGCACGACGAGCGCGACGCCGCTCCAGACGATGACGGCAATCGCGCTCGAGACGCGGAGTGCGGTCGAGAGCTCGGCACTCTGTCCGCCGTAGGCGGCGCGGCCCCACGGGGCGCCGAGGGCGAGCGCGAGCTGGAACGCGACCAGCCCGAGGTACAGCACGGCGGCCACGATCGCGGCGACGCGGGCGATGACGGCGGGGTCGAACGACATCCGGAACCTTTCTGGCAGATATATCGATATGTCTAGCAGATATGATGACGGGATGCCACGGGCTACCCAGACCGACCTCGCCGTCCTCGCCGCACTCAGCGTCGAGCCGATGACCGGCTACGCCCTGCGCGAGGCGATCCTCGCGCACCTCGGCGCCTTCTGGAGCGAGAGCTTCGGGCAGATCTACCCCGCGCTCGCGCGGCTGCGTGACGCCGGGCTCGTCGAGGCGGGCGACGGCGACCGCCCCGGATCGTCCGCGTACCGACTCACGGCATCCGGCCGCGCCCGGCTCGTCGAGCTCATGCGCGAACCGCCCACCCGCACGCCGCCGCGCAACGGCATGCTGCTGCGGCTGTTCTTCGGGGATGCGCTCGGGGCGCGGGCCTGCCGCGAGCTGGTCGTCGAGTATCGCGGCATCGCGGCGGAACAACTCGCCGCACTCGCCGCGGCCCGGCGCGAGACGGAGGCGGCATCCGATCCGGCGCACCGCCCGTACCAGCTCATGACGATCGCGGCGGGCGAGCACACGGCGCGCGCCTCCCTCGCGTGGGCCGACGAGACGATCGCGACCCTCGACGCGCTCATCGCCGACGGGCGCTGACTGGTCGGTTTCTGGCCCCATTTCGGTGAAATGGGGCCAGAAACCGACCAGTCAGGGCAGATGCAGGTGCACCCGCCGAGCTGGCCCCGGGGGTTACGCCGTGAGCCAGTCGCGGAGGGCGGGCAGCGTCGTCACGCCCTGCGACTCGCAGAAGTGCTGGGCACCCGGCACCACGAGCTCCTCGGCGGCGAGCCCCGCGACGACCGCGGGCGTCAGCTCGATCGGCACCTCGGGGTCGAAGTCGGAGCGGATGACGAGCCGCCGCCCGGTGCGCGCGGCGAGCTCGCCGAGCTCGGGCAGCCCCACCGTGAAGGGGTCGAGCTCGGGGTAGATCGGCACCGGGTCGACGAACGAGGCGACGAGCGCGAGTGCACCGAGGCGCGCATCCGGCTGCTCGGCGAGCGCCCGGCCGAGCGCGCGCACCGCGGTGATGGTGCCGAGGCTGTGCCCGACGAGCGCCGTCTCCGCGTCGACGGTGCCGAGCGCGGCGACCGCCGCATCCGTCCAGGCCGCCGCCTCCGGGTGGTCGGTGTCGGGCAGCGCGGGCACCTCGACGGCGACGCCGTGCGGCGCGAGCTCCTCGCGCAGCCAGCCGAACCAGTGCTTGCCGGGATGCGCGGTGTAGCCGTGCAGGATGACGACGCGGCGAAGGCTCATGCCTCCAGCGTGCCGGATGCGGGTCCCCGACCACCGCACGAACGCCGCCACGCCCGCACGAGTTCCCGCCAGCGCGCCGAGGGGACTACGAGGCGAGCGCCGAGAGCAGCAACCACACCCCGACGCCGAACACGGCGACCGAGGGCAGCACGATCGCCGCGATGAACGCCTGCGAGCGCGCGAAGGTCGTGCCGCGCATCCGCACCGCGACGCCGTTCGCGGCCAGGTGCTCGGCCCACGCCCGGGCGAGCGCGAACGAGCGGCTCTGCGAGCCGAACAGGCTCGCCACCCCGACCGCGTCCCCGACGAGGGCGAACGCGGCACCGGCCGCCGAGCCGGCGATCACCGCGGCGCTGCGCATGACCCCGCTCGAGACGACGATCGCCGCGCCCTCGCGGAAGGCCTGGGCCGCCTCGGAGGCGTGCGGTGCGCCCGCGAGCTCGGCGAGCTGCGCGGTGCTGAACTCGCGCGCGAAGTTGCCGGCGTAGGCCCCCGTCACGAAGACGTGCCGATGCCCATCCGAGGTGACGACGAGCGTCGAGAAGCGCGTGAACTCCGCCGACACCCGATCGACGGGCGCACTGAACACGGTCTCCCGCTCGGTGCGGAACGACAGCACGCCGGCGTCGAGGGTCATGATGCCCGCGGTCACGCTCGCGCCGCGGCGCCAGTACAGTCCGGCGCGCGTCGGCGCGGATGCGGCGGGCACGGCACCGTTCACGGGTTCGGACATGCTCGCAGGCTAGCGGAGCCGCCCCCGCGGGATGCGGGATGCCCACGCCGGTAGGATGGCGGTGCTGCCGCATCCGCCCCGCCGCAAGGAGCACTCCCCCGTGAGCACCCCCTCGACGCACGTCGTCGACACCGTCGAGAACGCCGCCGCCAGCCCGGAGCGGGAGCAGCCGTACGCGGCGCTCGGACTCAAGACCGACGAGTACCTGCAGATCCGCGAGATCCTCGGCCGCCGCCCCACGAGCGGCGAGCTCGCCATGTACTCGGTCATGTGGAGCGAGCACTGCTCCTACAAGAGCTCCAAGGTGTGGCTGCGGCAGTTCGGCCAGAAGGTCACGCCCGAGATGAAGCAGAACCTCATGGTCGGCATGGGCGAGAACGCGGGCGTCGTCGACATCGGCGAAGGCTGGGCGGTCACCTTCAAGATCGAAAGCCACAACCATCCGAGCTACGTCGAGCCGTTCCAGGGCGCCGCGACCGGCGTCGGCGGCATCGTGCGCGACATCATCTCGATGGGCGCGCGGCCGGTCGCCGTCATGGATGCGCTGCGTTTCGGGTCGATCGACCACCCGGATACGGCCCGCGTCGTGCCCGGGGTGGTCTCCGGCATCAGCTTCTACGGCAACTGCCTCGGCCTGCCCAACATCGGCGGCGAGACCTGGTTCGACCCGGTGTACCAGGCCAACCCGCTCGTCAACGCGCTCGCCGTGGGCGTGCTCCGTCACGAGGACCTGCACCTCGCGAACGCGCGCGGCGTCGGCAACAAGGTCGTGCTGTTCGGGGCCCGCACGGGCGGCGACGGCATCGGCGGCGCGTCGATCCTGGCATCCGAGTCATTCGACGAAGGCGCGGGCCGCAAGCGCCCCGCCGTGCAGGTGGGCGACCCCTTCATGGAGAAGGTGCTCATCGAGTGCTGCCTCGAGCTGTACCGCGGCGAGCTCGTCGAGGGCATCCAGGATCTGGGCGCGGCCGGCATCTCCTGCGCCACCTCCGAGCTCGCCTCCAACGGCGACGGCGGCATGCACATCGTGCTCGACGAGGTGCTGCTGCGTGACTCCACGCTCACGGCCGAGGAGATCCTCATGTCGGAGAGCCAGGAGCGCATGATGGCGGTCGTGGCCCCCGAGAAGCTCGAAGGCTTCCTCGCGGTGACGTCGAAGTGGGATGTCGAGGCGAGCGTGCTGGGCGAGGTCACCGACACGGGGCGCCTCGTGATCGAGTGGAAGGGCGAGACGATCGTCGACGTCGACCCGCGCACGGTCGCGGTCGACGGGCCCGTCTACGAGCGGCCGGTCGCCTACCCGACGTGGATCGACCGGGTGAACGCCGACTCCGCATCCGCCCTCGCGCGGCCCACCGAGGGGCCCGCAGTCAAGGCGCAGCTGCTCGCGCTGCTCGGCTCGGCGAACCTCGCCGACAAGAGCTGGATCACCTCGCAGTACGACAAGTACGTGCTCGGGAATACGGCGCTCTCCTACCCCGACGACGGCGGCATGGTGCGCGTCGACGAGAGCTCGGGCCTCGGCTTCGCGCTCGCGACGGATGCCAACGGCCGCTACTGCTACCTCGACCCGTACCAGGGTGCGCAGCTGGCGCTCGCCGAGGCGTACCGCAACGTCGCCGTCACGGGCGCGACCCCGGTGGCGGTCTCCGACTGCCTCAACTTCGGCTCCCCCGAGGACCCGGAGGTCATGTGGCAGTTCTCGCGCGCGGTCGAGGGGCTCGCCGACGGCTGCCTGCAGCTCGGCATCCCCGTCACGGGCGGCAACGTGAGCTTCTACAACCAGACCGGCGACGTGCCGATCCACCCGACCCCCGTCGTGGCCGTCATGGGCACGATCGATGACGTCGGGCGGCGCGTGCCGTCCGGCTGGCAGGACGCGGGCGACAACCTCTACCTGCTCGGCACGACCGCCCTCGAGCTCGACGGCTCCGCCTGGGCGGGCATCGTGCACGGGCACCTCGGCGGACGCCCGCCGGCCGTCGACCTGGACGCCGAGAAGGAGCTCGCCTCGCTGCTCTCGGCGGCGGCCTACGAGGGTCTGCTCAACGCGGCCCACGACCTCGCCGACGGCGGGCTCGCGATCGCGCTCGCCGAGGGCGTGCTGCGCTTCGGCGTCGGCGCGCGGGTGTTCCTCGACGAGCTGCTCGTCCGCGACGGCGTGGATGCGGCGACCGCCCTGTTCTCGGAGTCGACGGGCCGCGTGCTGGTGGCCGTGCCGCGCGAGGAGGACGTCAAGTTCACCCGTCTGTGCGAGGGCCGCGGCTACCCGGTGATCCGCATCGGCGTGACCGACTCCGAGCCCGCGCTCGAGGTGCAGGGACTCTTCACGGCATCCGTCGACGAGCTCGCCTCCACCTTCCGCGAGCCCCTCCGCGCCCGCTTCGCCTGACGCGCGGGCCGGCGCCCCGCGTCTCGCCCTGCCGCGGCATCCGTCCGCGCCTCCACCCTCGTATCCAGCGGCGGGAGCAACCGCATGCGCGGGCGGCAGACCTGCTGGGCGGCGGGAGCAATTACTCCCGCCATATGACAGCAATTCCGCCCGCGATGCCCTCGTGAGGAGCCTCGTGCTGGGGTCCCGTGTGAGTCCATCGCGCGGGCGGGCGCCGCGCGGCGTTCCGCACCGGACGGCGAAACGGGCATCCGGCGGGAGCAATTGCTCCCGCCGCCTAAGGGTTTCGCCGCCCGCGCTGCGGGTTGCTCCCGCCGCTGGTGCGGTTGCTCCCGCCGGTGAGATGCCGGAGGATGCCGGGCCCGGCGGCCGCGCTCAGAGGGGGAAGCGGATGCCGGTCTTCTGCTCGGCGTCGGCCCACAGGGCGGCGCCGAAGGCGGGGTCGGCGGATGAGGCGACCGGCGTGGTGGGCACGGGCGGACCCGACATCTCGCGCCGCGGGCCGAAGAACTCGCCGTTCACCGCATCCGGGTCGGCGATGGCGCGCACGGCGGGCCAGGCGCCGCGGTCCTTGCCCTGGCCGACCCAGCCGGTGAGGGTCTCGAAGATGCGGCCGCCGCGCGGGTCGCGGTCGGTGATGCCGGGGCGACGCTCGGCGTAGCTGTTGGTGGCCCAGCCGGGGTGCGCGAGCAGCGAGAGCCGCGAGTCGCCCGCCGCCGCGAGCCGCCGCGCGAGCTCGAGGTGGAAGCCCTGCACGGCGTGCTTCGAGAAGCCGTAGGCACGGAACGGCCGGTAGCGCCGCTCCGACCAGAGGTCGTCGGGTTCGAGCCGCACCATCCGCGTCGAATCCGAGCCGAGGCCGACCACGCGGCCACCCTCCGCGAGCGCCGGGAACAGCAGCGTCGTGAGCGCGAAGTGGCCGAGGAAGTTGCCGCCGACGGTCGCCTCGAAGCCGTCCTCCGTCGTGAGGCGGTGCCGCGACGCGACCACGCGGCCGGCGTTGTTGACGAGCCCGTCGAGCGGCCGGAACGCCGCGAGCGCCTCCGCCGCCTCGCGCACCGAGGCGAGCGAGGTGAGGTCGAGCCGCACGTGCGCGAGCTCGGCGCCCGGCACGCGGGAGCGGATGCTGTCGATCGCGAGCTGCGCCTTCTCGGCCGAGCGCGCGGCGATCACCACGCGCACCCCCGCCGCGGCGAGCTGCTCGGAGGTGAAGTAGCCGACCCCCGCGTTGCCGCCCGTGACGACGACCGTGCGCCCGGCGAGCGACGGCAGCGCCCGCGGATCCCAGGCGGTCACGCCTCCGCGCCGCCGTTGCCGGCGAGACGCTCGTGGTGGTGGATAACCTCGGCGACCACGAAGGTGAACCACTTCTCGGCGAACTCGGGGTCGAGATGCGACTCCTCGGCGAGCGCCCGCAGCCGCGCCACCTGCACGCGCTCGCGCTCCGGGTCGGAGGCAGGCATCCCGCTCGCCGCCTTCAGCCGCCCCACCTGCTGGGTGAACTTGAAGCGCTCCGCGAGCAGGTGGATGAGGGCCGCGTCGATGTTGTCGATGCTCTGCCGGATGCCGGCGAGCACGGCTCCCGGGTCCTCGTGCGGGTCGGCGGTCATAGCCCGAGGGTACCGGGCTCAGGCCGACGGCACCGAGCGGTAGAGCACGGGGCGCTCGCCCCAGTCCTCGAGCCGGCGCTCGAGGCCCGCGCGCACCTCGGGCCACTCGTCGACGAGCACCGAGAAGATCGCGGCGTCGCGCCACGAACCGTCGGCGCGGCGCTGGTCGCGGCGGGTGATGCCCTCGAACGAGGCGCCGATCTTCTGGATGGCGGCGCGCGAGCGCTCGTTGATCGCGTCGGCCTGCAGCTTCACCCGGCCGAAGCCGTGGTCGAACAGCAGGCCGAGCATGAGCAGCTTCGCCTCGACGTTCACCTGGGTGCCCCAGACGCGCGGGTCGTAGGCGGTCCAGCCGATGTGGGCCGACTCCTTCGCCTCGTCGAAGTCGGCCATGCTGCTCGCGCCGACCACCTCGCCCGTGTGGGGCCCGGATGCGACGCGCACCACGAAGGTGATGCCGCGTTCGTGGGGGAAGTAGCGGGGCGCCCACTCGGCGTAGGCCGCCTCATCCGCGGGCAGACCCTCGGGGCCGCCGCCGTAGCCGCCGGCGAAGACCTCCGGATGCCCGAGCGCCCGCCACAGGGCGGGCAGGTCGGCGGGCGTGTACGGGTCGAGCCGCACATACCGCCCGACGAGGGCCGACTTCTCCGGTCGCGTCGCGGTCACGCGTCCACTCTACGGATCGAGGGGTTTCGGCGGGGGTGGGGCCAGGCACGACACCCACCCCCGCCGGGTCTCAATGCTGGACGGCGCCCTCAGCACCGATACCGGTCAGGGAGCGCACCTCCATCTCCGACTGCTTGGCCGCGTCCTCCGGCTCGCGCTGCGTGAGCGACGCGATCCAGCCGACCAGGAAGGCGAGCGGGATCGACACGATGCCGGGGTTGGACAGCGGCCAGATGTCGAAGTCGGCCGCCGGGATCATCGCCGTCGGGCCACCCGACACCACGGGCGAGAACACGATGAGCACGATCGACGAGATCAGGCCCGTGTACATGCTCCACAGCGCCCCGCGGGTGTTGAACTTCTTCCAGAACAGCGAGTAGACGATCGTCGGCAGGTTCGCCGCCGCCGCCACCGCGAACGCGAGCGCCACGAGGAACGCCACGTTCTGCCCGTTCGCGAGGATGCCGCCGGCGATCGCGACGAGGCCGATCACGACCACCGTGCGACGCGCCACCCGCACCTCCGAGCCCGGCTCCGCCTTGCCCTTCTTGAGCACGTTCGCGTAGATGTCATGCGCGTAGGACGCGGCGGCCGTGATCGTGAGCCCGGCGACGACCGCGAGGATCGTCGCGAACGCGATCGCCGAGATGAGTCCCAGCAGAATCGGCCCGCCGAGCTCGAACGCCAGCAGCGGGGCCGCCGAGTTCGCGCCGCCCGGAGCCGCCGCGATCACCTCCGGCCCGATCATCGCCGCCGCGCCGAAGCCCAGCACGAGGGTGAACACGTAGAAGATGCCGATGAGCCAGATGGCCCACACGACGCTGCGACGCGCCTCCTTCGCCGTCGGCACCGTGTAGAAGCGCATGAGCACGTGCGGCAGGGCCGCCGTGCCGAGCACGAGCGCGAGGCCGAGCGACAGGAAGTCGACGCGGGTGATGTCCGAGACGCCGTACTTGATGCCCGGGGCCAGGATGTCGGGGTTGCCCGCCGTCGCGACCGCGTGATCCAGCAGCGTCGACAGGTTGAAGCCGTTGAGCGCGAGCACCCAGATCGTCATGACGCCCGCACCCACGATGAGCAGGAACGCCTTGATGATCTGCACCCACGTGGTGCCCTTCATGCCGCCCACGAGCACGTAGACGATCATGAGGCCGCCGACCACCGCGATGACGACGCCCTGACCCACCTTGTCGGGGATGCCGAGCAGCAGCGAGACGAGGCCGCCCGCGCCCGCCATCTGGGCGAGCAGGTAGAAGAAGCACACCACGAGGGTCGTGGTGGCCGCCGCGATGCGCACCGGACGCTGCTTGAGGCGGAATGACAGCACATCCGCCATCGTGAAGCGCCCCGTGTTGCGCAGCAGCTCGGCGACCAGCAGCAGGGCCACGAGCCACGCCACCAGGAAGCCGATCGAGTACAGGAACCCGTCGTAGCCGGTGAGGGCGATCGCGCCGCAGATGCCGAGGAAGGAGGCGGCCGACAGGTAGTCGCCCGCGATCGCGGTGCCGTTCTGCGGGCCGGAGAAGGAGCGTCCGGCGGCGTAGTAGTCGGCCGCGGTCTTGTTGTTCCGGCTGGCCCGGAACACGATGATCATCGTCACGAGCACGAAGCCGCCGAAGATGGCGATGTTCAGCGCCGGGTTGCCGGGCGAGGCGCTCGTCTCGAGCAGCGCGGTGGGGAGCATCACTTCACCGCCTTCCCGGCCTCGGCGTCATCCCGCAGCTCCTCGGCGAGCGGGTCGAGCTTCCGGTTGGCGTAGGAGACGTAGACCATCGTGATGATGAAGGTCGTCGCCACCTGCCCGAGCCCGATCAGCAGGCCCACGTTGACGCTTCCGAACACGGGGATAGCCATGAAGTCGGGGGCGTAGCCCGCGAGCAGCACGTAGGCGAAGTACCAGACCAGTGCGAGGGCCAGTACGGGGAATACGAACGATCGATGCCGCTTCTTCAACTGCTGGAAGCGGTCGGATTGCTGGATGCCGGCGAAGTCGACACCCTCCTCCGTGACCGAGCTGGGGGCTTCGTCGCCCATCATCTCTCCTCATCCCGGGCACGCTCCGTTGCGCACCCGTCTCGACGTGATTGCGGAACACTCTGGGGGTTGCGTCCCGGTGACGCGCGGCGACACCGCTCGTCGTCGCCGGGCGGCGGTCCGCGTGCGACGAACGGCGCTGTGCCGACGACGAGCGACCGCTTATCGTGGGTCGCATGGCCGAGTCGCTGACGAGCGGCCTCGCGATCGCCGTGGCCGTGGCGCTGCTGGCGGTGGCGGGGTATCTGCTGGCGCGCCGTTTCGCGCGGGGGCCGCGCGAACTCGGCACCGAGGCCGAGCGCACCCGGTTCACGACCCTGCACCTCGCCACCCGCGCCGCCGAGCACCTGCGGGCCGGCCTCGAGGGCGGCGACACGGTGCGCGCCGCGCGCGACCTGCGGGCCATGCTCGACTGCGACGCGCTCGCCCTCTCCGGTGCGGATGGCGTGCTCGCCGTCGACGGACCGGCCGCGCTCCGCGAGGTGGCCGAGGGGGTCGTGCGCGCCCACTCCGGGCTCCGGCCGCAGCTGCACCGCGCCGCCGCCGGTCAGGGGCGGGAGGCGCTCGACGCGGTGTCCGCGCCCATCCTGCGCAGCGGCATCCGGGCCGGCACGCTCGTCGCCTTCGCCCGCGGGGCGCGGCCCGGCCTCGTGCGGGCGACGGGTGAGGCGGCGCGCTGGGTGTCGACCCAGCTCGAGCTCGCCGAGCTCGACGCCTCCCGCGCCGCGCTCGCCGAGGCCGAGGTGAAGGCGCTGCGGGCGCAGATCAGCCCGCACTTCATCTACAACGCGCTCACCGCGATCGCCTCGTTCATCCACACCGACCCGGCGAAGGCGCGCGAGCTTGTCGTCGAGTTCGCCGACTTCACGCGCTACAGCTTCCGCCGCCACGGCGACTTCACGACCGTCGCCGAGGAGCTGCGCAGCGTCGACGGCTACCTGCGGCTGGAGCGCGCCCGCTTCGGCGACCGGCTCGAGGTGACGCTGCAGATCGCGCCCGAGCTGCTCGCCACGATCATCCCGTTCCTCTCCGTGCAGCCGCTCGTCGAGAACGCCGTCCGCCACGGCCTCGAGTCGGCGGAGCGCGGCGGCCGGGTCACCATCACGGCGACGGATGCGGGCAGCTGCGCCCTCATCACGGTCGAGGACGACGGGGTCGGCATCGACCCGGAGCTCGCGCGGGCGGTGCTCGCCGGACGTGCCGGGGGCGAGCACGTCGGGCTGCGCAACGTCGACACGCGCCTGCGGCAGGTGTACGGCGACGACTTCGGGCTCGTCGTCGAGACGAACGTCGGCGCGGGCACCCTCGTCACCATGCGGGTGCCGAAATCGCAGCCGCTGCGCGCGGGAGAGGAGCGGCTCGCCGGATGACCGAGACCCGCAGCATCAGCGTGCTCATCGCCGACGACGAGCCGCCCGCTCTCGACGAGCTCGCCTACCTGCTCGGCCAGGATCCGCGGATCGCCGCCGTGCACCGCGCCGCATCCGGTGCCGAGGCGGTGCGGCTGCTCTCGGAGCGCACCGTCGACGCCGCGTTCCTCGACATCCACATGCCGGGGCTCTCCGGCTTCGACCTCGCCCGCGCCCTCGGTCGCTTCGAGCACCGCCCCGCGCTCGTCTTCGTGACCGCCGACGAGGACCAGGCGCTCGAGGCCTTCGAGTTCGCCGCCGTCGACTACCTGCTGAAGCCCGTGCGCGCCGAACGGCTCACCCGCACCCTCGACCGCGTGCTCGACGGGATGCGGGCCGCGCCCGTCACGGGACCGGTGCAGCGCCCCGAGCTGGTCGCCGTGACCCTCGGCGCCACGACCCGCATGATCCGCCGCGACGACGTGCGCTACGTGCAGGCGCAGGGCGACTACGCGCGGCTGCACACCGAGGAGTCCAGCTACCTCGTACGCATCCCGCTCAGCGACCTGGAGAGGCAGTGGGCGGATGCCGGGTTCCTGCGGGTGCACCGCTCCTACCTCGTGCAGCTCGACCACGTGACCCGGCTGCGCGGCGGCGCGGGCCACGCGACCGTCACCATCGGCGCCGTCGAGCTGCCGGTCTCCCGCCGGCTGCAGCCGGCGCTGCGGGAGGCGCTCGACGCCCGCCGGCTGCGAGCCGGCACGTGAGCGAGGCGCCCCGCCCGCAGCGTGTGCGGGTCACCGCCCCCCGCGCCGAAGAGCTCGGGCGCGCGGCATCCGGACCGGGCCTCGGCGACCCGGGGGCGCTCTACATCCGCTCCCTCATCCGCTCGCAGCTGCGGCTCGCGATCGTCTGCGCCGTCGCGTTCATCGTCGTGCTCGTCGCCGTGCCGCTCGTGTTCGTGCTCGTGCCGGGGCTGGATGCGGCGAGCGTCGGCGGCGTGCCCGTCTCGTGGATCGTGCTCGGCGCGGGGCTGTTCCCCGTGCTCATCGCCATCGCCGCGCTCTTCGTGCGCACCTCCGCCCGCAACGAGTCCCGCTACCGCTCGCTCGCGGACGACGCATGAGCCCGGGCATCGGATACGGCTCCATCGCGGCCGTCACGCTCGTGACGGTGCTCATCGGCTTCTTCGCCGTGCGCATCTCGCGCACCACCTCCGACTTCTACGTCGCGTCCCGCACCGTGCGGCCGTGGTGGAACGCCTCCGCGATCGGCGGCGAGTACCTCTCGGCGGCGAGCGTGCTCGGGGTCGCCGGCCTCGTGCTGCTGCAGGGCGAGGCGGCGCTGTGGTTCCCCCTCGGCTACACCGCCGGCTACCTCATGCTGCTGCTGTTCGTGGCCGCCCCGCTGCGGCGCTCGGGGGCGTACACGGTGCCCGACTTCACCGAGGCGCGGCTCGAGTCGCGCCTCGCGCGGCGGGTGACCTCGGTGCTCGTCATCGTCATCGGGTGGCTGTACATCGTGCCGCAGCTGCAGGGGGCGGCCCTCACCGTCGGCATCACGACGGGCCTGCCACGCTGGGTGGGGGCCGTCGCCGTCGCCCTCATCGTCGGGGTGGTCGTGGCGGCGGGCGGCATGCGCTCCATCACCTTCGTGCAGGCGTTCCAGTACTGGCTCAAGCTCACCGCCGTCGCGGCACCCGTGGTCTTCGTGCTGCTGCTGCAGCCCGGCATCCGGGCGGATGCGGAGGCCGTCGCCGCCGCCTTCCCGCCGTTCAGCGTCGGCGGCCCCGGCGAGGTGTACCGCGCCGTGTCGCTGCTCGTCGCCCTGCTGCTCGGCACCCTCGGACTGCCGCACGTGCTCGTGCGGTTCTACACCAACCCCGACGGCCCGGCCGCCCGGCGCACCACCCTCATCGTGCTGTGCCTGCTGAGCGCGTTCTACCTCTTCCCCGTGGCCATCGGGATGCTGGGGCGCGTGTTCCTGCCCGAGCTCGCCGAGGGAGACCCGGATGCGCTCCTCCTGCTGCTGCCGTCGCGCGTGCTGCCGTCGCCCTACGCGGAGGCGGTGACCGCCCTCGTCATCGCGGGCGCGTTCGGGGCGTTCCTGTCGACCTCCTCCGGGCTCGTCGTGTCGCTCGCCGGCGTCGTCTCGCAGGAGCTGTTCGCCGGCTCGGTGCGCGGATTCCGGATCGCCGCCGTCGGGTCCGTCGCCGTGCCGCTCGTCGTCGCCGGGATCACCGAGTCGGCGGGGCTCGCCGGCTCGGTCGGGCTCGTGTTCGCCTTCACCGCCTCCACCCTCTGCCCCGTGCTGCTGCTCGGCATCTGGTGGCGGGGGCTCACCGCCCGCGGCGCCGTCGCCGGGATGGCGACGGGTGCGGTCGCCTGCGGCACCGCCATCCTCGTCGGGCCGCTCGTGCCCGGCCTCGTGCTGCTCGAGCAGCCCGCCGCGTGGACGGTGCCGCTCGCGACCCTCACCATGGTGCTCGTCTCGCGCCTCGACCGCCGCCGCATCCCGCGCGGTGTCGACCGCACCCTCGCCCTGCTGCACCTGCCCGAGCGGTGAGACACCGTGCGTCGGGCGCCACCCCTCCCGCTGGTTGAGTGCCGCGCGCCGGGCGTCACCCTCCCGCTGGTTGAGTGCCGCGCGAAGCGCGGTGTATCGAAACCAGCGAAGGCGCCCCTCGACGGGGCGCCTTCGCTCGGTGAGGCCTCTGCATCCACGCCTGCATGGGTTTCGATACGCCCGCTGCGCGGGCTACTCAACCCGCAGAGGGGTGGCTCAGAGCAGGTCGTGCCTCACGACGATCGCGTCGCGGCCGGGGCCGACGCCGATCGCCGACATGCGCGAGCCGGACATCTGCTCGAGGGCGAGCACGTAGTCCTGCGCGGCCTTCGGCAGCTCGGCGAAGCTGCGGACGCCGGTGATGTCCTCCGACCAGCCGGGGAGCTCCTCGTAGATGGGCTTCGCGTGGTGGAAGTCGGTCTGGCTCACGGGCACCTCGTCGACGCGCACACCGTCGACGTCGTAGGCGACGCAGACGGGGATGCGCTCGAGGCCGGTGAGCACGTCGAGCTTGGTGAGCACGAAGTCGGTGACGCCGTTGATGCGGGCCGCGTAGCGAGCGATGGGTGCGTCGTACCAGCCGGTGCGGCGCGGGCGGCCGGTGGTGGTGCCGAACTCGAAGCCGGCCGAGCGCAGGAACTCGCCCGACTCGTCGAACAGCTCGGTGGGGAACGGCCCCGAGCCGACGCGGGTCGTGTAGGCCTTCACGACGGCGATGACGCGGTCGAAGCGGTTGGGGGCGACGCCCGAGCCGGTGGCGGCGCCGCCGGAGGTGGCGTTCGAGGAGGTGACGAAGGGGTAGGTGCCGTGGTCGACGTCGAGCATGGTGGCCTGGCCGCCCTCGAAGAGCACCGTCTTGCCGGCGTCGAGGGCGCGGTTCAGCTCGAGCGCGGTGTCGACCACCATGGGCCGCAGCCGCTCGACGTACGACAGCAGGTCGTCGACGACCTCGGAGGCCTCGATGGCGCGGCGGTTGTAGACCTTCAGCAGCAGGTGGTTCTTCTGGTCGAGGGCGCCCTCCACCTTCTGCCGCAGGATGTTCTCGTCGAAGAGGTCCTGCATCCGGATGCCGACCCGGTTGATCTTGTCGGCGTATGCGGGGCCGATGCCGCGGCCGGTGGTGCCGATCTGACGCTTGCCGAGGAAGCGCTCGGTGACCTTGTCGAGGGTGCGGTGGTACTGCGTGATGACGTGCGCGTTGGCCGAGATGAGCAGCCGCGACACGTCCACCCCGCGGGCGCCGAGCGCCTCCAGCTCGCTGAACAGCACCTCGATGTCGACGACGACGCCGTTGGCGATGACGGGGGTGACGCCGGGGCTCAGGATGCCGGAGGGCAGCAGGTGCAGGGCGTACTTCTGGTCGCCCACGACGACCGTGTGGCCGGCGTTGTTGCCGCCGTTGAACTTGACCACGTAGTCGACGCGGTCGCCGAGCAGGTCGGTCGCCTTGCCCTTGCCTTCATCGCCCCACTGGGCGCCGATGAGCACGATCGCGGGCATAGCTCTTCTCCCTAGGTTCGACGGGGGATTACACCCCAGCCTATCGGAACGAACCCCGTGATCCTGGGCCTATCTCACGTGGGGCCGCGTCACTAGGATGACCGACATGTCGACCCCCGCGGCAGTCACCTCGGTCATCCGGGTCTCCGTCGCGAGCGAGGGTCGGCGGCTGGATGTGGGCATCCCGAGCCAGGTGGCGATCATCGAGCTGCTGCCGGGGTTCGCCCGCTCGCTCGGGGTGCTCGACCCCTCGCTCACCCACGGCGGGTACGCCCTGCAGCGCACCGACGGCTCGGCCCTCGACCCCGCGAAGACGTGCGGCGAGCAGGGGGTGCGCGACGGCGACGTGCTGACGCTGCTGCGCGGCGTGCACCTCGTGCAGCCGAAGGTGTACGACGACGTCGTCGAGACGGTCATCGACGCCACCTCGAGCCAGAACCATCCGTGGACCCCCCGCGACCACGCGCGCACCGCGCTCGCGGTGAGCCTGTGCCTCGTCGCGCTCGCGGCGCTCGTGCTGGTGCTGTCGGGGCCGGGCGCGCTCGGCTGGATGATCGCCGCCGGTTCGGCGGTGGTGCTCACGGTGACGGGCATCGTGCTGGGCAGGCTCGGGCAGCCGGACGCGGCGGCCGGGATCGGCCTCGCGGCGGCCGCGCTCGCCGGGGTCGCCGGGTTCCTCTACGGGCTGGGGCTCACGGAGGAGCTGTGGAGCTGGCCGCTCATGTTCGCCGGCATCGCCGCGGTCGTGGTCGGCATGGCGTCGTTCGCGCTCTCGCTGCCGCGCGATCCGCACCTCGTGCCGATCGTCGCCGGCGTCGCCGTCGCGATCCCGGCGGTCTTCGTCGCCACGATGGGGGCGGATGCGCTGCTCCCGGTGGTCGTGCTCGTCGCGGTCGCGGGGTCGTGCGCGGGCCTCATCCCGTGGCTCGCGCTCAGCACGGTGCGCATCAAGGTCATCTCGCCGCAGAGCGATCAGGAGATCTTCGCGACGCCGGCGCCCATCGACAGCGCCGCGATCGCCGCGCAGGTGGGTTCGGGTCGGCGGATCGCGGTGGCGATCCGGATCGGGCTCGCGCTCGCGGTGGTGCTGGCGACGCCGCTCGTGGCGGCATCCGGCACCTGGGGTGCGGCGCTCATGGCGGCCGCGTTCGCGGCGATGATGTTCCCCTCGCGGCAGACCTACGCCCGTGTCGGGGTGTTCGTCATCATGGCGATCGGCGTGGTGGGGCTCGTGCTGACCGGCATCACGGTGGCCGTCTCGCAGCCGGAACTGCACGCCGCCCTGCTCGTGATCCTGTTCGCGGCGACGGCGGTGATCGTGGCGCTCACGCTGCTCGCCCCGCGCGCGCGACCCGCGGTCACCCGGATCGCGGACATCGCCGAGGTGCTCGTGGTCGCCTCCCTCCTGCCGCTCGGCGTCATCACCGCCGGACTGAACTGACCCGCCGCCGATGGCCACCAAGAAGGATCTTCAGGAGGCCGTCGGCTTCAGTCGGCGTCGCCTGCTGACCGCCTTCACGAGCGGCGCCCCCGGCGGCAAGGAGCTCGAGCCCGCGAAGCCGCTGCGCGCCGTGATCGCCGGGATCGGCATCGCCGCGGCGGTCGTCGTGGCGGGCCTGTTCTACGGCTTCCTGCGGCCGGGGCTGCCGGAGGGCTGGCAGCAGAACTCGCTCATCGTGTTGAAGGACACGGGCGGCCGCTTCGTCGCCGTCGACGGCACCCTCTACCCGGTCATCAACACGGCGAGCGCGCGGCTGCTCATCGAGTCGTCGGAGTTCCGGCTCGTGATGACCGACCAGGCGACCATCTCGGGCGTACCGGTGGGTCCGACGATCGGCATCGTGGGCGCCCCCGACGACCTGCCCGCGGTGGGTTCGCTGCAGGGCGACGGCTGGACCGCGTGCCCGGCCCCCGACGGCACGGCGGTGGGCATCGCCGCGAGCCCGCTCGCCGAGGCGAGCGACGGCGGTGTCGTCGTCGAGCTGAACGACGAGGACTACGTGGTCGCGGGCGACCGCCGCTTCGCCGTGCCGGCGTCGGCGCGGGATGCGGTGCTGCGCGCGGTGGGGCTCGACGAGGCGCGCCCACTGCCGGTCGACGGCCGGTGGCTCAACCTCTTCGCGCCGGGTGACGAGCTCGCGCCGCTCGACGTGCCGGATGCGGGGGATGAGGTGCCGGGCACCTCGCTCATCGTGGGCCAGGTGGTGCACCCCGACGGCACCCCCGACGACCGGCGGTTCCTGGTGACCTCGGACGGCCGGCTCGCCCCGCTCGGCGAACTCGCGTACCAGCTCTACCTGCTGGGCGCGGGGGCCGTGCTCGGCCCCGCCGTCTCGGTCTCCCCCGCCCAGCTCGCGGCGCTCCCGACGGCGGATGCGCCGGCGGGCGGGGACTGGCCGTCCGGCACGCTCGCCCCCCTCGAGGGCACCGCCTGCGCGCTCCTGCAGCACGACGACACGGGCGACCCCACGACGGTGCTGGCCGCCGCGGCGGCGGCCCCCGCGGTCGCGCTCGACGCCGACGGGGTGCGCCTGCAGCCCTCGACCGGCGCGCTCGTGCGCGGGGGCGGGGTCGGCTCCGACAGCCAGGGCGTCGTCACGATCGTCGACGCCACCGGCACGGCGTTCCCCGTCCCGGGTGCCGACGAGGAGGTGCTGGCGCGGCTCGGCTACCTGCCCGAGCACGTGTCGCGCGTCACCGACCGCTGGCTGCAGTTCCTGCCGTCGGGCCCCGAGCTCACGGTCGCCGCGGCGGGCTCCACCCCCGACACCGGCGAGCGCGTCGTCGAGCCGCCGTCCGACGAGCCCACCCCCTCGGCCCTCGCCGTCGACGGCCGCACCGCGGCCGCCGACGAGTGCACGCCGGGGGTCGTCGCCTTCCAGGCCGGCACGCCGACCCCGCTCACCCAGCTGCAGTTGTCGGCGGCGTCGGCGCTCGCGACCGGGCAGGGGGTGCTCGTGGCGGTCGTCGACTCGGGCATCGACGCCGCGAACCCGCAGCTCGCGGGTGCGGTGGTGGGCGGAGTGGACCTCGTGGGCGACGGGACCGACCCGCACGGCTTCACCGACGTCAAGGGGCACGGCACGGCGGTCGCGGGCATCATCGCCGCGCGCCCCGTGGAGGGCTCGGGCATCGTCGGGGTGGCGCCACAGGCCGAGCTGCTCTCGGTGCGGGTGTTCCGCGGCGACGACGACCGCTCGGTCGAGGCCGGCTTCGGCCCCGACACCGCGAAGGTGACGGCCGGCATCCGCTGGGCGGTCGCCCACGGCGCCGACGTCATCAACCTCTCGCTCAGCCAGCCCGTCGACGACCCGGAGCTCGCGGCCGCCGTGCGCGAGGCGGTCGCCGCGGGGGTCGTGCTCGTCGCGAGCGGGGGCAACCGCGACACCGCGGTCGTCACGACCGACGGTCTGCGCTATCCGGCCGCCTACCCGGATGTGCTGGGGGTCGCGGCCGCGGGACTCGACGGGCGCGTCACCGAGACGTCGATCCACGGTCCGCAGGTCGACGTCTCGGCGCCCGGCGCCGACGTCTGGAGCACGGCCCCCGGCGCGGGCAACTGCCAGTTCACGAACGCGACGGATCCCTCCTCGAGCTACGCGACCGGCTACGCGACCGGCGCGGTCGCCCTGCTGCGCGAGCGCTTCCCCGAGGAGACCCCCGCGCAGCTCGAGTACCGGCTCATGGTGAGCGCCGCGCGCGCCGACCCCGACACCCGCGACGACCGCGACGGCTGGGGCTTCATCCAGCCGTTCGAGGCGCTCACGGTGCTGCCCGATGCCGGTCTGCGCGGCCCCGCCGCCCCCGAGGGCGTGGGGGCGCCCGCCCTCACCCCGGCGGGGGTCGAACTCGCGCCGGATGCGGGCGTGCCGCCCATCCGGATCACCCGCGAGCTGGCGATCGGCATCGCGAGCCTCAGCCTCGTGGTCGTGGGGGCGATCGTCGTGATCGCGCTCGGACGCCGACGCCCCGAACCGCAGCCGCCCCCGCGCACGGGTGGCGGGCTGTTCCCGTCGACCACGCCCGACCCGGAGGCGTGACCCGCGTCAGCGGGTGGTCACGAGGAAGACGATGACCGCGGCGAGGCCGCCGATCGACACGACGCACGCCCCCGCGAGCACGACGACCGCGGTGACCGCCGCCCGCCGCGAGCTGCGCAGCACCGAGGGCATGGACGGCGCGCGGAAGCGGGTGGCCTCCGCCGCGGCGGCGATCGGCTGGGCGGTGGCCTGTGCCGCGGCGACCTCGGCGGGGGCGTAGCTCAGCACGGCGCCGGCACCCACCGCGCGGGTCGCGGTGCGGCCGAAGCCGGCGGGGACGGGCGCGGGACGCAGCTCGCCGCGGCGGCGCGCCCCGGCCGGGCGGGCGAGCTTGGGGCCGACGGGGCTCAGCGAGCCCGAGTCGTGCCCGAGGGAGGTCTCGGCGGGTGCCGGCTGCAGCGGGGCGCCCTCCGAGTCGACGGGCACCGCGACGGTGTGCTCGCCCGTCGTCGAGCCGGAGCGCTCCACGGCGACCGTCGCGTCGTCCTCCCGCTCGACGACCACGGTGTGGTCCTCCGCCTCCGGCTCCTCGTCCGCGGGCGGCGCGGGCACGGCGCGGTCGACGACGACGGTCTCGTCGTCCTCGTCCCGCTCCGGTGTGCTCATGCGTCGACCGTGTCCTCGTCGACCTCCGCCGGCTCGGGCGCCTCGAGCAGCCCGCCCTCGACGACCCCCACCACGACGACCGTGATGTTGTCCTTGCCGCCGCCGCGCTTCGCCGCCTCCACGAGCTCCCGGGCCGCCTCCGTCGGATCCGGATGCGCGACGAGCAGCTCGATGATGCCCTGGTCGTCGACCTCGCCGTGCAGCCCGTCGGAGCACAGCAGCAGCCGCTCGCCGTTGACGACCGGCATGACCCAGCTGTCGGCGTCGGCGTCGGGGGCGCCGATCGCCCGCGTGATGACGTTGCGGCGGGGGAAGTTCGCGAGCTCCTCGGCCGTGATCCTGCCCGCGAGGAACAGCTCCTGCCCGAGCGAGTGGTCGACGGTCACCTGCTGCAGCGTGTCGCCCTGCTGGCGGTAGACCCGCGAGTCGCCGACGTTGAAGATCACCCACTGCGGCAGCTCGTCGAGCCACACGAGCGCGGCGCCCGCGACCGTGCTGCCCGCACCGCGCTGCGTGCCGCCCGCGACCGCCGCGACCCCGGCATCCGCGTCGTCGAGGGCGTCGCGGATGCCGTCGAGATCGGCGCGCACGCGCCCCTCGAACACCGTGCGGAACGCGTCGACGACGGCCCGGCTCGCCCGATCGCCCGACTCGTAGCCGCCCATCCCGTCGGCCACCAGGTAGACGGGCGGCTCGGCGAGCATCGAGTCCTCGTTGAGCTCGCGGCGGAGTCCGGGGTCGGTCGCCGCCCCCACCTCGAGCACGACCCCGTCGAGCACGTGGAGACCGCTCATCCGGCGCCCCCCGAGCGCTCGATGCGCAGGGTGAGCTTGCCGAGCACGAAGGAGCCCTCGACCCGGGCGGTCGCGTTCGGTTCGAGGGTCTGCTCGGCGCCGTCGGGGGCCAGGATGATGACGCCGTTCGTCGAGCCGAGGTCGGTGATCGTCCACGCGTCGTCGGCGCCGCGCTCGAGCCGCGCGTGCACCTTCGACAGCGTCTTGGTGGGGTCGGGCACGGCGAGCGCGACGGAGCCGTCGCCCGGGTCGCTCGGGCGGCGTCCCAGCACGACGCGGTCGGAGGGGATGCGGAGCCGCTCGCCGTCCTCGGTCACGAGCTCCCAGACGACCTTGGGCGCCCGCTCGACGACGACCGTGTGATCCTCGTCCTCCTCGTCCTCGGGTTCGGGGACGAGCACGGGTGCGGGCAGCGGCTCGGGCGCGGGTTCCGGGACCGGCTCCGGCTGAGGCTCCGGCTCCGGCTCCGGGATGGAGACCGGCACAGGCTCCGGGGCGGGTGCGGCGATCGGCTCCGGCTCGGGGACCAGGATCGGCACCGGAGCAGGTTCCGGGACGGGGATGGGTCCGGGAACGGGCTCGGGGGTCGGCTCCGGCTCGGGAACAGGCACCGGCGTCGGTTCGGGAACAGGCACCGGCACGGGTTCGGGTTCCGGAACGGGTTCCGGTTCCGGAACGGGTTCCGGCTCCGGGGTGGGCACGAAGGGGACGACGACCGTCTCCTGCACCTCGTCGGCGGCGGCCTCGGGGGCGCCCGGGAGCGGCGGCAGCGACGCGGGCGCGGCCGGCGGGGCCTCCTCGACGGGCGGAGCGAACAGCGACGCGGGGGCGGGCGCCGCTGCGGCGGGCGCGGGCTCAGGGACGGCCGGCGCGGGGGCGGGGGGTGCAACCTCGGGCACGGGCGCCGCAGCGGGAACCGGCTGGGGGGCGGGCGCGGCGGCAGCCGGGGCCGCAGCGGGGGCCGCGGCCGGTGCCCCGCCCGCGAGCTCCGCGGCCCGCCGGGCGCCGACCCCGGCGAGGATCGTCGCCCACACGGGGAACAGCAGCACCGCGAGCACCGTCATCCCGACACCCTTGCCGAAGGCGAGATTGATGCGGTGGTACGCCGTGATGAGGAAGAACAGCCCCACGAGGTTCAGCACCGGCACGAGCAGGAACAGCGCGAACCACGGGCTGATGCCGGCGAGCCGCAGCAGCTCGGCGACGTTGAGCACGGGCACCCACGCCTTCCAGCCGGGCGCGCCCATGTAGCCGAACACCCGGCTCAGCGCGATCGCGCTCCACACGTAGATGCCGATCCCGACCAGGAGCGAGACGCCCGGGATCATGAGCGCGAACAGGTAACCGCTGGAGTCGTTCATTCGTCGGGGCCTTTCGGTGTCGGGTGGGGGTGGGCTGCGCGGCGACCGAGCCGGTGCAGCACGGACTCGAGGCTGAGGGCCGCGCGGATGCGGGCGAACGGCGAGGCGGCGCCGCGCAGCTCGCTGCGCTCGGCGTCGACGATCGCCCAGGCGTCCTCGCTCGAGGGTCGCTGCGGGGGATGCTCCGCGAACACGGCCACGTCGGCGAGCGCGGCGAGGCGACCCGCCGCGGGACGTTCGACGGCGGCCGCGATCTCGCGCCGCGTGCCGCCCGCCACCGGGCCGATCCCGACATCCGCGTAGACGTCCATGAGCTCCTCCCACGCCGAGACGATCGCCACCTCGGGGATCGACTGGGCGCGGCGACGGCGACGGATCGTCGCCTTCACGATCGGCACCGCGACGACCGGCAGCGCGAGCAGCGCGAGACTCACCACGATCGTCACGACCGCGGTCAGGATGCGGCGCAGGCCCTCCGGCACCCCGGCATCCTGGTCTGCGGGCTTGTCGGCGTCCTCGGTGTCGGTGCTGGTCGCCGACGGCGGCTCGAGCACCTCGGCCTGGGGGTCGTCGGGCACGGTCGGCTGTTCGGGCGGCACCTCGCTGAGGGTCACGCGCGAGATGCTGCGCATGTACTGCGGGGTCACGTCGACCGGCACCCAGGACCCGGATGCGTCGCGCACCTCGGTCCAGGCGGTCACGTTGCCGCCCGTGCACACCCCGTCGTCGCACGGTCGCACCCCCGCCATGGGGTCGGCGTCGGCGAGGCGCACACCCAGCACGACGCGCGAGTCGAGCCCGAGGTAGCGCGCGAGGAGCGCGGCGGCCGCCGCGAACTGCTCGTCGTCGCCGACCGCCGCGACGAGCAGCTCGTCGGGGGCTCCCGGCCCCGCGTTGCGCTGCTGGTCGGAGAGCGCGCGGAACATGTCCTCGATGCGGGCCGTGGAGTGGCCGGCGAAGCTCGGCTCGAAGCGGTAGTCGGTGCGCGCCTGCAGCCCCGCCACCCAGGCGGCCGCGTCGGCGTCGTCCGCGCGGGCGTGCGAGAGGTAGCCGCGGTCGCGCAGCAGCTCGACGCCGCGCAGCAGCCCCTCCCCGGTGCGCGGCAGCTCGGCGGCATCCGCCCACGCGGTCAGCTGCGGGAACAGTCCGGGGTCGATGCGCACGTCGCCGCCGGGGGTCGCGGCGAGCCGGTCGGTGCCGGGATCGGGCGCGACCCACATCCGGTAGCCGTCGCCCTCCTCGAGCGGAAGCGCGGCGCCGTCGGCCACCTCGATCGCGGTCGAGCCGCCGGGCGCCACGTAGAGGGCGTCGGCGAGCGCCCCGGCCCGCGACCCCTCGAAGCTCGGCGCGCTCTCGAGCCGCCCCACGATAGGCAGCCACGGCAGCGTGTAGCCGTCGCCGATCTCGACGGTCACGGGCACCGCGTCGGCCGGGCGGATCGGGTCGGCGAGCCGCTGGAAGCGCTCGGCGCGCGAGGTGTCGACCTGGAAGCGCGTGCCGTCGAAGGTACTCATCGTCACGAGCCGCACCCGGTCGACGCCCGCCGGGGCACCCTGCACGGTGAACAGGGTCGCGTCGAACGCGTCGGTGTCGAACCAGCTGCGGTAGTCGCCGAGCGGGCTCGGGATGCGGGTGACGACGATCGTCGGGTCGATGCCCTCGCGCAAGGTCACACGGTCGCCCGCGACCGCCGGCGCGACGACCGCGCCCGCGACCGAGGCGACCACGAGCAGGCCCGCGCCGAGCGCCCCGCGCCGCAGGATCGCGCCCCGCCCGCCGGTGCGCCGGTCGACACCCGTCGTGACCCCGGATGCGCGCGCGAGGGCGGCCGCGCGTTCGCCGCGGCGGCGCAGGGCGAGCCAGCCGACGCCGAGCAGCACCGTCACGAGGCCGATCGCCACGACGCGCACCGTCGGGCCGTCGAGCCCGGGGAGGGGCAGCCCGGTGCCGGTCTCCGCCGCGCCGAACGCGGCCCCGAATCCGACCATCGCCACGACGAGCAGCGGCGCGAGCAACCCGACCCGGCCGGGCCGCAGCCCGAAAGCGGTCGCCGCGAACCCGCCGCCGAACACGACCACGAGCCACGGCACGAGCACCGTCTGGTAGTCGCCGAGCGGCAGCTCGAGCGTCAGCAGCTGCTTCCAGCCGAGCACGATCCCGAACAGCGCGTCGCGCAGCCCGCGCAACGCCGCGGGCAGCGACGCCGTCGCCCCCGGGATCGCCACGAGCACCGCGAGCGCGAGGTAGCCGAGCAGGGCGACCCCGAGTGCCGCGAACCACGGCCAGCGCAGCATCCGGGCGAGCACCGCGAGGGCGATGCCGAGGGCGCCGCCCGCCACCGCCACCTGGACCATCGCCCCGTGCTGGTAGATAGGCCACGCCGAGACGGTCGCGACGACGACCCCCGCCGCCACGAGCACGACGGTGGGGATGACGCGGGAGAGCGGGGTGCGGGGGGAGGCGTCGGTCATGCCGCGGCCCCCCTCGCCATGAGGTACCGCACGTCGACGAGGGCGCCGACGGTCATGATCGAGAACTCGGCGAACGGGCGGTACCCGGGCTGCGCGCCGCGTTCGCAGCGCGTGACGACCGCGAGCACGCCCTTCGGCGCCGCGAAGGCGGCCCGTCGTGCGCGGGCGAGCGGCGTGAGGCTGCCCGTCACCGCGTAGAGGATCGAGAGGTCCGGATGCGACTGGCCGGTGAGCCCGACCGCCTCCTCCAGCGTGAGGGCGTTGGTGTGCGCCTCGATCGTGGCGGCCGCGTCGAGCAGCGCGACGGGGCTCAGCGTCGGCAGGGTGCGCACCGACATGACCCGGCCGCGGGTCGACTCGGGCTGCTCGGCGCTCACCGCGAGCAGCACGTCGCGCCCCTCGCGCACGCCCTGCAGGGCGAGGGAGGTCGCGGCGCTCACCGCGAGCTCGAACTCCTCGTCGTCGGCGTAGTTCGACCGCACGAGGTCGAGCACGACGCCGAGCCGCGAGCGCCGGCTCTCCTCGTACTGGCGCACCATGAGGGTGCCGGTGCGCGCGGTCGCCTTCCAGTGCACGTGCCGGTGCGAGTCGCCCGGCAGGTACTCGCGCACCGCGTGGAAGGCGAGGTCGGCATCCACGATCTGCCGCGAGGGGTTGCCGTCGATGTCCTTGATGTAGCCGGCGCTGAACCGCGGCACCGAGACGGTCGCGGGGTGGATGTAGAGCTGCTCGACCTGCGGCCAGGCGACCTCGCGGCGCAGGATGCCGATGGGGTCGCCGCGCGCGATCGTCATGGGTCCGATCTGCACGACGCCGCGCCTGCGGGCGCCGATCGTGAGGGGCTCGACGTGCACCGCGCGACCGAGCAGCAGCGGCACCCGCACCTCGACGAGGCCGTCGCCCACCGGCACGTCGACCACGCACGGCAGGCTCAGCCGGTGCGAGGTGTTGGTGAGGTGCAGGGCGGCGTGCGCGTCGGTGCCGGCGACGACGCGGTCGCGCTCCAGCACGAGCCGCATGTCGATGTCGGTGCCGCCGATCAGGAAGACGAGGCTCATGAGCACGAGCAGCGCCGCCACGATCGCGACGACCGCCGCCTCCGTCCAGCCGAGCGCGAACGCCGCGGGGATCGCGAGCACGAGCACCGCGAGCAGGAACCAGCCGAGCGGCTCCACCGTCTCGCGCAGCCAGCCGGCGACCGCCCGCACGAGGCGCGAGGCACGCCCCGACACCCGGCGCGTCCAGGCGTAGCCCGCCTCGACGACGCCCGTGCGCCCCGTGCCGGTGCGCGTGATCGTCTCGCCGCGGCTGCGGGTCCACGACCCGGACCGCGAGCGGCTGGTGGTCTCGGAGTGGTCGCTCACGCCGTGCCGTTCTCCTTGGGTGCGGGCACGTCGACGAGGATCTTGCCGACGACCTGCTCGGCGGTGACCCCGTCGAACTCCGCCTCCGGGTCGAGGATGATGCGGTGCGCGAGCGCCGGGATGGCGACGCGGGCCACGTCGTCCGGCAGCAGGTAGGTGCGCCCCCGGCTGACCGCCCAGGTGAGCGCGAGCTTGGTGAACGACAGCGCGCCGCGCACGCTCACCCCGAGCCGCACCTCGGAGGCGAGGCGGGTCTGGTTGACGATCCGCATGAGGTAGTCGATGACGAGCGGGTTGGCGTAGACGCCGCGCGCGAGATCCGTCATCGTGACGATCGTCTCGAGCTCGACGATGCCCTGCACCGCGGTCTTGCCCGCCGCGACGCCCGTGAGGATGCGGGTCATGGCCGCGTCGTCGGGGTAGCCGACCGAGGTCTTGATCATGAAGCGGTCGAGCTGCGCCTCCGGCAGCCGGTAGGTGCCCGCCTGCTCGACGGGGTTCTGGGTCGCGATCACGAGGAACGGGGTGCCCACCGGGCGCGTCACGCCGTCGGTCGTGACGTTGCCCTCCTCCATGACCTCGAGCAGCGCCGACTGGGTCTTGGGGCTCGCGCGGTTGATCTCGTCGGCGAGCACGACGTTGGCGAACACGGGCCCCGAGTGGAACTCGAACACACCCTTCTTCTGGTCGAAGACGGTGATGCCGGTGACGTCACCCGGCAGCAGGTCGGGGGTGAACTGGATGCGGCTCGAGGTGCCCTTGATCGACTGGGCGAGCGCCCGCGCGAGCGCCGTCTTGCCCGTGCCCGGCACATCCTCGAGCAGCACGTGCCCCTCGCTGATCGCCGTCGCGAGCACGAGCTCGATGACGTTGCGCTTGCCGAGGATCGCCTGCTCGACGTTGGCCGCGATGAGGCCGAAGGCCTCGGTGAACCAGTCGGCCTGCTGCTGGGTGATGGTCATGGTGGTCCTTTCGGGTCACGAGGTGCAGGTCACGATGAGGCCGTCGATGGACGAGAAGGTGCCGTAGGCCGCCACCTGGAACGACCACGTGTACTTGAAGGTGAGGGGGTCGAAGAGGACGAGGGTCGTGTACACCACGATCTGCCCCGTCGCCGAGGAACTCACCGTCGGGACGGGGGTGGTCGTCGGGCACAGGCCCGAGTAGAAGGTGATGTCGAACGGCGCGCCGAACTTCGCGGGTGTGATCGCGGCCTGCGGGCCGCACTGGGTCGGATCGGTCTGGAGGCAGTAGGCAACGGCGTAGGTCGAGTACTTCGACTTGTCGATCTGGAACGACGGGCCGGGAGTGCCGTCACGGTAGTAGACGATCGTGAAGTCGGTGGGCGCGGGCGCGATGACGGGTGCCGTGTCCAGCGAGTCCCACGCCATGTACCCGCCGAGCGCGGGGCTGCCGTCCACCGTGTAGCTGAGCGTGCCGGTGGGGGCGGGCGGCGGGACGTAGCTGATCTTGTCCACGACATCCGACCGCATGACGCCGAAGCCGAAGGTCGCGCACACGAAGAAGTGGTAGTCGGTGAACTTCTTGAGTCCGGTGAAGTGGCCGTCGTCGTTGCTGCGGTCGTCGCCGCCGTTCGGGCCCGTGACGTGTCCGTGCGAGTCGAGCGAGCAACCGCCGTCGCCCGTCGTCGCGAAGAACCGCTGTTCGCGCGGCCTCGACGAGCCGTTGGCATCCGGATCCGCGATCGTCACCGTCGCGGTCGTCGAACTCGTGATGGTCACGGCCGGGCCCGAGGGGTAGATGGGCAGACCGGCGGGCGTCACGGTGACCGACTTCGAGGAGCCCTCGCCGCCGCTGCCGGTGGGCGGCTCGAACTTGCTCACCGGGATGACGGTGACCGAGACGGGCGCGCCGGCCGGCAGCGTGATCGTCGCCGTCGTCGTCGCCCCGGAACGCGGCACGGTCGTGTGGGTGTTGTCGATGCGGAAGGAGAGCGCGTCGTCGCCGGCCTTGATCTTCAGCTGGACGACGCCCTCGGTCGCCGAGGTCTTCTCGCCGTCGTACACGGGCTCGGCCGTGAGCTGGTCGATCTTGGGCGCCGCGTAGGCCCACGTCGTGTGCACCGTCGTGCCCGCCGACTCGCCGACGGTGTTGACGGCGCGGGCGCTGTAGCCGTGCGGCTGCCCGTTCTGCAGTCCGTTCATCGTGCAGCGGTACGCGGCGGGGCCCGCGGGCGTGCACACGGTGGCGACCTTCGCGTTGCCCTCGTAGAGCGCGACCGCGGTGAGCGCCGGGTGGGCGGATGCGGCGTCGCCGAGCGCGACCTCGACGGTCACGCTCGTGGCCGTGTAGGCGACCGTCGTGACGGTCTGCGGGGTGGCGGGGTAGCCCTGCAGGTCGAGGGTGAGCTCGCCCGTCCCGGGGCGGCCCTGCGCATCCTTCACGGTGAAGACGGCCGTGCAGCTGCCCCCGAGGGGCTTCGGTCCGGGCGGCCAGTTCGCCGTGATCTGGTCACCGGATGCCGTGAAGCTCGCGACCGCGCAGTCCGGTGCCGACACGCCCGTGAGCGTGAGCCCGGCGCCCGTGCTGCCGGCGAAGGGGTCGTACTCGCCGGCACCCGGCACGCCGATGACCTTCGTCGTGCAGGCGCCGCCCGTGACGCTGCACTGGGTGCTCAGCACGGCGCCCTTCGGGCTGTCGGGCGCGGCGATGCCGACGACGGCCGTGATGGTCGCGGTCAGCACGTCCTGCCCGACGAGCGAGACGACGAAGGCGACCCGGGTGCCGGGCGGCGCGTCCGCCCGCGCCTCGATCGTGACGTTGCGGCCCGACTGGGTCAGCACGAACGCGGAGCCGCCCGAGGTCACCTTGTACTGCAGCGCCGCGGCATCTCCGACCCGGCCGCCCTCCCAGGTGGTGAGGTTCTCGTACAGGTCGATGCTCTCGCTCTCGCCCGGCGCGATCGTGCGGGTGATCGAGTTGAGGAGCGGCTGCGGGTCGCCCGGCGCGATGAGGATCGGCACCGCGACGACGCTCCACGCCGACTGCCCGGCGACGCGCACGTACACGGCGCAGGTGTCGGTCCACGGTGCGTCGCGGCCGGCCCGATAGCTCGCGTGCGTCGCGTCCACCCGCGTGCACGAGGAGCCGGGCCGCTGCACGGGGAAGTCGCCCTCGCGCAGCTCGATCTGATCGGCGGGGTCGATGCGCAGCGCGGTCGGCACGTCGAAGCTGCGCTCGTCCTCCTCGTCCACCTGCACGGGGTCGACGCCCGGCGCGAGCTCGACGCGCATGTCGTCGAACGCCGGGATGCGCAGGAAGCCGTAGGCGACGACCGGCTGCCCCTCCGGGTCGGTGCCGTCGAGCCGGAACGGCACGAGGTCGCCGCCCGCGGGCGCACGCCCCGAGATCGACCATCCGTTCACCGTGTACTCGTCGTCCTCGTCCCAGAGCGACAGGGTGAGACCGGAGGGATCGCCCGTCGCCCAGGTGACCTTGCCGCTCACGACGTCGATGCCGCGGGCGAGCTGGTTGCGGGTCGTGAGGTCGACGACGGTGTCCGCGACGACGGGACGGTCGGGCGGCGCGCCCTCCGACACCGTCACGACGATGAGCCCCTGCGCCGTGCTCGAGGTCGCCGAGGACTGCACGGTGTAGATGTACGAGTGGGTGCCGACGACGTCCCCGGCGAGCAGTGACACGACGCCGTCCTCGAGCGAGGTGTCGGAGCCGATGAGACCCTCGAGCCGCGCGTACTCGATGCCGTCGCCCGTCGTGGGCGCGTTCGGCACGAGGTCGACGAGGCTCAGCGCGCCCTGCGCGGGGTCGCGGTCGTTGAGCAGCGGCAGCACCGTGAGCGGCGTCGTCGAGCCGACCCGCACCCGCAGGTGCTCGCTGAAGGTCACCGGGGTCACATCCGCCACGTCCTCGTCGAGCACCCCCACCTGCACGGTGCCCGTGGCGGTCTGCCCCTCGCTGTCGCGCACCGTGTAGCCGAACTCGACCTGCCCGTCGCGCACCCCGGCGGCGGGGGCGCGGTAGACGATGGATGCGCCGGACGCGGCGACCGTCGCGACGCCCTGCCCGCCCCCGGGCTGCGCGACGTCGACGAGCGTCACGACGTCGCCGTCCGGGTCGATCCCGTAGCGGTCCACGGGGATGTCGACCGTGCCGCCCGCGAGCACGCGCGCCACGAGCAGGCGCGGCTCGGGCGCCTTGTTCTGACCCTCGGCGAGCACCGTCACGTCGAGTCGGGCGGTCGCGAGGGTTCCGGGCGAGGACTCGAGGTAGCTGCTGTAGCTCACGGTGTAGACGCCGGGCTCGTCCGGGGCGAGGTACCGGACGGTGCTGCCGGCGGCGAAGACGAGCTCCCCCGGCGTGCCCGATCCGGTCACGTCCGGGTAGAGGGCGAGCCGCTCGCCGCGCGGACCGATGTCGTTGGCCAGCACGGGCACGTCGATGAGGGCGCCCGCGCGCACCGTGACGGCGTCGTCGACGGCGATCGGGGCGACGTCGTGCGCGGGCGCCACGAGGAAGACGGTCAGCGTGCCCTCCGCGAAGGCACCCGCCCCGTCGGTGACCTGGTAGCGGATCGTGCCGATCGGCCCCGGCTGCCCGTCCTGCGTCGACCCGCGGACGCGCACGTAGCTCTGGCCGACGACGCCCGCCGTGAGCTCGGGGGTGTCGGACTCGGCCGTCGCCACGATGAGCACGCGGCCGCTCGTGTTCTGCACGGCGTCGAGCACGCCCACCGTGGCATCCTCGCCCGCCCGCACGAACGCCGTCAGCGGCGGCACCGCGAGCGGCAGCGCACCGGGGATCGCCGTGAACCGCAGCACGGCGCTGCGCTCGGCGAGCGTGCCGGTGTCCTGCACCGTGACCGACACCGCGTACTCGCCCTCGGCGCTCGCCTCGACGCTCACCGTGCCGTCGGCCGTGTTGGCCTCGAGCGCGAGGCCGCCGGCGCGCGTCGAGGAGTCGGCGGCGTCGAGCAGCCGGTACGACCCCGAGCCGCCGCTCACCAGGCTCACGACGTCAACGACCGTGCGGGAACCCACCCGCGCGATATATGCCCCCGGACGCATGCTGAGCGTCGGGGCCGAGCTCACCGAGAGCTCGAGATCCTTCTCGGCCGTCGCGCCGCGTGCATCCATCACGACGACCGTGACGGTCACGAGCTGGGCGCCCGCGTTCGGGTCGGTGTGGCGGATCGCGAGGCGGCCGTCCGCGGTGGGCATCGCGCTCACCGGGGCGGTGGGGTCGGCCACCCGCACGTCGGAGAGCACGAAGGGGTCGCCCTCGGGATCGACCCAGCCGTCGAGCACGGGCACCGTGATCGTGCCGCCCGCCGCGAGCTGCGGCGTCGGCCAGTCCTGGGTGCAGTGCGCCACACCGCACCACACGGGTGCCGACTGGGCGTCGTCGGCGACGACCGTCAGCGTCACCGTGGTCGGCGGCGAGACGGCGAGACCGTCGGTCACCGCGTAGCCGAAGGTCGTGCTGCCCGCCGTCGCGCGCACCCGGATGGCGAGCGCCTGCCCGCCGCTCGTGAGCACGAGGTCGCCGAAGGAGGGGTCGGCGAGCCCTGCCGCGAGGGAGTCGGCCGAGATCGACAGCACATCCGACCGGTTCGGGTCGTGGTCGTTGAACAGCACGGGCAGCGCGACGAGCGCGCCCGCGCGCACCCCGAAGGAGTCGGGCTCGGCGGTCGGCGGCAGCTGCTCGGAGGCGTCGTCGACCGTCACCTCCCCCTCGGAGACGTCGCTCACCTCGTCGTCGGCCCAGGCCACCGTGGGGATGAGCTCGCCCGAGGGCACGAGCCAGACGAGCCCCGAGCTCGTCTCGTTGAGCACCATCCGGTCGCCGTTGCCGCGCAGCACCGGCTGCAGGGTGACGACCGCGTCGAGCGCGTCGGCCTCGGTCTCGAGGCGGATCGACTCCCCGGTGTCGGAGGACCACAGGGTGCCCGTGTCGGTCGAGAGCCACGCCGCGTAGACGACCCCGTCGAGCTCGGCCGGCGCCGCGGGCACCCCGGAGGCCTCGACGCGCCGGTCGGCCGCGCCCGAGTCGAGGTCGACCGCCACGAGGCCCTGGTCGTCGGCGACGAACACCGTCGAGCCCGTCCCGCTCGAGGCCTGCAGGAGGGCCGAGCCGTCGACGTCGACGGTGATCGGGGCGTCGCGACCCTGCACCCAGAGCTGCCCCGAGTCCGGCGCGAACAGCACCCAGCGCCCGCCGACGAGCGCCATCGCCAGGCCGTCGTCGTCCGCGGGAGCCTCCGGCACCGTCGCCGCGTCGCCCGCGAACGCGCCCGAGCGGCCGTCCCAGCGGCGCACGGCCCCCTCCTCCGCGGAGTACAGCACGACGTCGCCCGCCTCGTCGATCGCCCCGGCATCCGCCGCGTACACCGGCCGGGTCTCGCCCTCCTCGAGCTGGAGGTCGGCGTAGGGGTCGAGCACGCGGAACGCCACCGCCGCACCCGGGTCGGCGAGCTCCGAGAGGTAGGCGGGGCCCCCTCCGGTGAGGGCGAGCAGCTGCGACCCGCCCGCGAGCACCGCGGTCGTCCCGGACGGCGTGGGCTGGGCGCGGGCGACCGGGTCGTTCCCCGAGGCGCCGCCCTCGTCGACCACGAGGTCGGCGGGCGAGGCCGGGTCGATCGACCAGTACTGGCGGTTGCCCTGCCCGAACACGAGCCCCGCGGGGCCGGACTGCACGAGCCCGCTCGGGTCGTCGACCTTGCGGATGGTGTCAAGCTCGCCCAGCTCGGTGTCGAGTCGCGCGTACTCGCCGGCGGCACGCGTGACCCACACCGAGGTCTCGACGTGCGGCACCTCGCGCGAGTCGTAGCCGGGCGCCGCGATCGCGAACCCCGCCACGACGCCCACGACCGCCAGCCCGGCGACGACGGGCACCCCCGGATGACGCAGCAGCCGGGGCGCGGGCATCTCAGATCACCCCGACCGCGAGCAGCACCGCGACGACGGCGCCCACCAGCACGACCGCCCCCACGGCCAGCCCGACCACGAGTCCAATAGGCCGGCGAGCCGACGCCCGGCGCGTGGCGGCGTCCGGGTCTCGACCGCTCGCGGCGGCGGCGCGTGCCGCCCGACGCGAGTCGGGGTTGACGGTCGTGATGACGGGGCCGCGCGGCGCCCCGGCCGACGCCGCCGAGACGCCCGCACCGAGCCCGCCCGCGATCTCGATGGGCGAGGGCACCTGGCCGAGCTCGTACTGCAGCCAGCGCAGCTTCTCGGCGAGCGCCGCCATCGACTCGGGACGCTTCGACGGATCCTTCGCCATCGTCGACCGCAGCAGCTCCTCGACCGCGGGCGGCACATCCGCCCGGCCGAGCTCCGTGTAGTGCGCCCGGATGATGCGCGAGATCATCGCGTCGCGGGTGTTCTTGGTCTTGTCGTCGGAGGCGAAGGGGCTGCGCCCAGCGAGCAGCGTGTAGAGCGTCGCCCCGAGCGACCACACCTCGCTCGCGACGGTGCCGGAGGTCGAGCCGCTCACCACCTCGGGCGCGCTCCACGGCACCGACATCGCGAACGACTCGTCGCCGTCGTCGGCCGCCGAGAGCGACGCCGCGATGCCGAAGTCGGCGAGCACGGGCGTGCCGAGGCTCGCGATGAGCACGTTCGTGGGCTTCACGTCGCGGTGCAGCACGCCCGCGCGGTGCGCCGTCTCGAGTGCGCTCGCCATCCGCACCCCCACGTCGAGCGTCTCGGCGAGCGAGGCCGGCGCCTGCTTGTAGCGCACCCCGTAGGAGTCGGGGCAGAACTCGGTCGCGAGGTACGGGCGGCCGTCGGCGGAGATGCTCGCCTGGTAGATCGTGAGGATCGACGGATGCGCCGAGAGCCGCGCCATGACGTCCGCCTCGGCGGCGAACGAGCTCAGCACCTCGGGATTCAGCGCATCCGCGAGCAGCACCTTGACCGCGACGACCCGCCGCGGCATCTCCTGCTCGTAGAGGAACACGTCGGCGAAACCGCCCGAGCCGAGCGGGCGCACGTAGCTGAACCCGGGGAGCACGGGCGGGGTCGCTGCAGAGCGTCGATTCATGACGGCCGGAATCTCGTGGTGGTGGTGGGGGTAGCTACGGGTGACGCCGGGTGTGGCG
The DNA here is from genome assembly GCF_003627075.1 of Protaetiibacter intestinalis. Classification (NCBI taxonomy): domain Bacteria; kingdom Bacillati; phylum Actinomycetota; class Actinomycetes; order Micrococcales; family Microbacteriaceae; genus Protaetiibacter; species Protaetiibacter intestinalis. Next base: position 1,124,739 of record NZ_CP032630.1, read on the forward strand.
CCGATGCTACTCCGCGCGGCGCGAGGGCGATAGCGAGCGCCTTGCTTGGAGTTCGCTGAATCCATTGCGGTGGCGGGGACCGCGGGTCTACCCTGACGGCGTCTGCTCTCGGCGATGCGGTACCACCACGAAATCCCCCTCCGCTTCCAGCCTTTCGGATCGGTATTCGGCGTGCCCGCGTTCGCAACGCACCTCCGCACCAGCACCCCCCACATCCCACCGAGCCACGAGGAATGAGCGCATGGCCAACGTCATCTCAGCCGAAGAAGGAGCCCTGCGTCGCGGGGCCCAGGCTGTCAACACCGCGAAAGCGGGCATCGATCAAGAAGCGAAGAAGGTGCGCGGCGAGATCGACCAGCTGCGCGGCTTCTGGTCCGGCTCGGCCGCCACGGCCTTCACCGGACTCATGAACAGCTGGGACGAGAAGGCCCGCAACCTCAACGAGGTGCTCGTCACCCTCGAGGCGGCCCTGTCCGGCACCGAACGCGACCAGGCTGCCTCCGAGGAGCAGCACCAGCAGACGATCTCGGGCCTCGGCTCGCTGATGAGCTAGGAGAACATCATGAGCATGCAGTCGATGTCGGTCGACCCGGCACAGGTATCCGCTCTCGCCGCCCAGATCCGCAACGGCGCCTCGGGCATCAAGAGCCAGCTCGACACGCTCGAGTCCGAGGTCGGCAAGCTCCGCGCATCCTGGAGCGGCGAGGCGCAGACCTCGTACGACCAGGCGCAGGCGAAGTGGACGAAGTCGCTCGGCGAGATGCAGCAGCTGCTCGAGCAGATCGCGTCGAAGACCGACGAGATCTCGTCGCAGTACACCCAGACCGACAAGTCCGCCGCGGGACGCTTCGCCCTCTGACGGTCGAATCGCGTCGCCGCCCGTGACCGGGCGAAGGGAGGGATCGTGACCAGCTCACGAACCATCAGCGTCGAGGATCCGGATGCCGTCAAGCGCGCCATGCAGCGGCTGGTCGACCTGGTCGACCAGCTGCCGTCGCGCGACGAGGTGAGCCGGATAGGGGGCACGCAGAGCTACTACGGCATGAACTACAGTCAGCCGCTCTGGAGCCGCGCCTTCGAGATGGCGTCCGTCACGGACCAGCTCGCGCAGCGCATCCGCGACCTCGCGTCGCAGGTCGACACGGCGATCGACACCCTCGTGAAGACGGATCAGGAGGCCGACGCGCAGGCGCGCCGGATCACCTCCGATCTCGGCACGGGCGGAGGCGTCTGACATGGGCCAGTGGGCGGATGAACTCGAGCGGGTCGTCTCCGACGGTCCGTTCACCTGGGATGCACTCGACGCGCTCGAGCCGCTGTTCGAGGAGCTCGCCGAGCAGCTGGGCGACTTCGCGTCGGAGCCCGGCTGGACGGGGCAGTCGGCGCTGCAGGCGGCGCAGTACGCGGCGACGCTGCGCGCCGACATCCTGCGGGCGCAGCTCGCCGCCGAGCAGGCGCGTCGCGGACTCGACTGGGCCAACCAGGCGTGGGGTCGCGTGTACCAGAAGTACCAGGAGTTCGACGAGGTGAACCAGGACATCGTCGGCCGGGTCGCGGCGGGGGTCGCCACGCTGGGTCTCAGCGAGGCGTGGAACGCCCTGTTCGGCGAGGACGACGACGACCGCGGCGAGGAGGGCCTCAAGCAGTTCGAGCGCGACCTGGCACCGGTCGGCAACCAGTCCAAGCCCATGGACACCGACTTCGACTCGGGCATCATCGACGTCGGCACGCCACCCCCGGCTCCCTGGCAGGACACCACCCCGCCGGACTGGGCCGGCGGACTCGACCCGGATGCGACCCCCGGATCCGGCGGGCTCGCCTTCGACGGCGGCGCCGCGATCGGCGGCGCGGGCGGTGTCGGCGGCGCGAGCTTCGGCGCGGGCGGCGCGGGCGGCCTCGCCGGCGGTGTCGGCGGAGTCGGCGGTGCGGGCCTCGGCGCGGGAGGCACCGGAGCGCTCGGCGGCGCGGGCGGTGTGCTCGGCGCGGGCGGCGCGGCCGCGGGCGGCGCCGCGGGCATGCTCGGCGCCGGAGGCTCCGCGGGCATGAGCGGCATGATGGGCGGCGGCATGATGGGCGGCGCCGAGGGGGAGAGCGACTCGGGCCCGACGGGCCTCGGCCTCCAGGCGCCCGAACTCGAAGAAGACGAAGACGCCGCCCCGCGCTCCGCGGGGGCCGGCGCCGGCGGGCGTCATCGCACGCGCCCGGACGGCGAGTAGGAGGACGGTCATGCCGCAGAAGATCGCCATCGAGGAGGGCGTGCTCGAGGAGCTCGCCCAGTTCTTCGAGAGCCAGCAGCAGGTCATGCAGAAGACGCGCTCGTACCTCGAGGAGCACGGGCACATCGACTGGAAGGACTTCGGCCTGCTGCTGCTCATCGTCTTCCCGATCTACGAGATCAGCTGGAAGCTCGCGATCAGCGGATTCGGCATCGGCGCCAACCTGGTCGAGAAGCGCCGCGACCTCGTCAAGAAGTACGCGGACGAGGTGAAGCAGCTCGAGGAGTCCCACCACGACCTGATCCGCGGGATGCTGCAGGCGCTCGAGAACTCGGGCAAGGGGTTCGGCGGCGCGGGCGGAGCGGCCGCAGGGGCGGCCGCGGGCGCCGTGCACCACGCCGTCCCCGTGCCCCCGCCCGACTTCACCCACCAGGAGCGCGAGTACCCGACCCCGCCGCCGAACGTCGGGACGTCGCCCGGGGGCTACGCGCCTCCGCCCCCCGTCTCCGAGGTGCCGCCACCCCCTCCGCCGCCGCTGCACGAGGTGTTCGCGCCCCCGCCGCCCCCGCCGGTCATCGGGCCGCCGCCGATCGAGGCGGTGCTCGCTCCCCCGCCCCCGATCGACCACGCGGTGTGGCTCGATCGCGCCGCCGCCGATCCGCTCGGCCGCAGCCCCGAGCTGCTGAAGTCCCTCTGGCAGGCACGCACCCCGGTGTCGTTCGACTTCGGCTCGATCGCGCAACTCGTGGGTGCGACCCCCGTCGCGGCCCTGCCCCAGATCGGCAACCTCATCGACTCGTCCATCTTCAGCCAGGTGTCGGCCGCGGCACTCGGTGCGATCTCCCGCTGATCGGAGCACCCCATGAGCATCTCCGCCTCCGTCGACGCCGGATCGTTCCTCGTCGCCCCGAGCACCAAGGGCGCGGGCCTGACCCTCGAGCAGCTGCGCTCCGAGGCCGGCATCATCGTGTCGACCATCGACTCCGCGATCCAGGGCATCACGGGGTTCTCGATCCTGCAGGAGTGGATCGCCAAGCCGCTCGCGGGCGACTGGGATGCCTTCGCCCGCGGGGCGAACGCCTGGAACAACTCGTGCAAGGCGGTGGGCGGCGTCGCCCAGAACATGCTCGCCGTCGGCCCCCAGATCGGCTTCCGCTGGCAGGGCGAGGGCGCGGCGACGTTCATCTCCAGCCAGGTCAAGGTGGCGGGTGCGCTCATGCTCTTCCCGCCGCTCGGGATGGCGATGGAGGCGGCATGCGAGGGCCTGACGCAGCTCTCGGGCTACCTCGCGAAGATGATCATGGCCGCCATCAAGGAGCTCAGCTACAAGGTCGCGGGCATGCTCGCCGCCGCGGCGACCATCATCGGCGCCGTGAGCGTGCCGGGGTGGGTCGCCTCGATCGCCCAGGGTGTGGTCGCCTGGACCAAGCGCATCAAAGAGGGCATCGAGAAGTTCAAGCAGATGGTCGAGATGGTCAAGAAGATCGTCGACCAGGTGAAGTCGGCCGTGCAGAAGATCCAGCAGGTGCTCCAGGCCGCGCAGGCCGGGCTCAACGCGGTGGGACTCGGCGGCGTCGGGTCGGTCGTCGGGGGGATGGCCCAGGCGGCGGGCACCGCAGCGGGCGCCGCGGGAAGCGCCCAGAGCGGTCTCGGCAGGATCCAGGACGCCGCGACCCAGGCGCAGCACGGCGCATCCCAGGTCCAGAAGGGCGCCGGGGCGTTCACCTGACCCGGCCGTGATCGAACCCGACAGCGACGAAGGAGACCCAGATGGATGAGGACGAGTTCGACCTCGAGGCCACCCTGGCGGAGATGAACGCCGCCATGGCGGAGATCGACGCGTGGACCAAGGAGGGCGAGGCCGCGTTCGCCGCCGAACGCGCCGGGCTCGACAAGGCCCTCGCCGAGGTCGAGGAGGCGCGTCGCTCCGGCTCGGAGGGCCGGGACTGGCAGGTGCTGCAGCAGCGCATCGACATGCGCGAGACCACCCTCGACGACATCGTCGGCGGCATCGACCAGTCCGACGAGGCCGTCGCGGTGCGCGCGAAGATGAGCGCCGCGATCCCCGAGCTGCGTCAGAACTACGCCGACGTGCTCGACGACCCCGAGCAGAGCCCGGAGCGCGCCGAGGCGGAGGCGGCTCGCGCCGAGCTGCAGAAGTCGCTCGAGGAGTTCGACGAGCTCCTGCGCGACCTCTGAGATCCCGCACGACATGACGACCGAGGCACCCGAGCGTCGGCGCATCGTCGTGCTCGCCCCCGGTCGGCGACTCGACGTGCAGCTGGCCCCCCAGCTGACGGTGCGGCAGTGCCTCGACGACCTCGGCTATCCCCTCGGCCCCGGCCGGGTCGTGCTCGACCAGCACGGCCGCCCGGTGCCCTCCGGCACTCCCGTGTCGGAGCTGCTCGACGGCACGCTGCTGGCGATCGTCGACCCGGACGCGCCCGACGACGTCGACCTCTCGCAGCGGCCCACGGGCACCGAGGCCGCCCCCATCCCCGGTGCCGGAGCGATCCTGCCGCTGCTCGCGGTGGGCGCGCTCGCCGCCGGCCTCGGCCTCGTCACCGAGGTGGACGAGCGGCTGCGCCTCGCGTGCGCGGCGCTCGCGGGGGTGCTCGCGATCGCGAGCGGCATCCTGTGGGTGCGTCGCGCGGTCGGCGACCGCACGCGCGACGCCGTGCTCGTCTTCGGCCCGCTCGCCCTCGCCTGGGCGGCGGGCTTCCTGCTCGTGCCCCGCGACGCGGAGGCCGCGGCGCAGCTCGCGACCGTGATCGCGCTCGGGGCCGTCGCGGTCGTCGTCGCCCTCATGCTCGTGAGCTCGCGCGGCACGCGGCTGCGCGGGGCCCTCGCGACCCTGCTCGTGCTCGTGCTGCTCACCGGCGGGGTGTGGCTGCTCGGCCTGTTCATCGGCCTCGACGTCGCCGCGAGCGCCGCCCTGTGCCTCGGGATCGTGCCCGTCGCGCTCCGGATCCTGCCGACGACCCTGCTGGGGGTCGAGCCCGGCTACTTCATCGAGTTCGAGCACTTCCTCACCAACCGCTGGACCGTGCGCGGCTCGATCCCGAGCTCGCCCGGCTCCGTGCGCATCGACGAGCTGCGGCCCGCCGTGGAGGCGGCATCCGCCCAGCTCGCGGTCGGCACGGTCGCGCTCTGCCTGCTCGCCGTGGTCTCGGCGCCGTTCGCGGTCGGGGTGTTCGACGCCGCGAGCCCCCTCGCGCTCGGCGGGGCGATCGGCCTGTGGTGCACGGTCGTGGTCGCGCTCCTCACGATCCCGCGGGCCAGCGGCACGCTCATCGGCCGGTGGTGCCCGCGCGTCGCGGCCGGGGTCGTCGCGCTCGTGGCGGTTCCCGTGCTGGTCCAGGCCGATCCGACGGCCCGCACGATCGTCGCGACGGTCGCCCTCCTGGTGGCGGTCGTGGTCGCCTACCTGCTCATCCCGATCGCGCGCGGGTCCCGCTCGCTCGCCGTCTCGCGGATCGCGGATGCGCTGCAGGGTCTCGCGGTGGCGCTCTCGCTGCCGGCCGCCCTGCTCGCCGCCGACATCCCGGAGCTCGTGCGGAGGCTGATGTCCTGATGGCGGGAGCGAGTCCCTTCGGGGCCACCACGTGCTGGAACTGCGGCCAGGCCATGCGGCTCGGCGCCGAGCGCTGCCTGTACTGCGGCGTGACGCTGGCCGCGGGACCCGCGGGCGGCGCGCCCGCGGCTGCGGCGGAGGTGGCCGCCGCAAGCCCCGCGCCGCCCGCGCCGGTCGCCGCCCCGGCACCCGCCGCATCCGCCCCGCAGGCCGGGGCGCCGCTCATCTCCGTCGGGGCGCCCATCGTCGTCGCCCCGCGGGTGCGGCAGGCGCCCACCCCGCTGCCGTCGGAGTTCGCCGGCACGGTCGCGGGCGTCGGACGCCAGCTGCTCGCCTGGGCGATCGACGTGCTCGCCGCGGTGGGACTCGCCGCGGGCGTCGGGCTGCTCACCGGCAGCCTCGTCTTCGCCGTCGTCGCGCTCGTCGAGGCCGCCGTGCTGCTGTGGGTGATCGAGGCGCGCACCGGCGCGACGCTCGGCAACCTGCTGCTGCGGGTGCGCGCCTCGCGCGACGAGGCACCCCTCTCGCCGGGCGCCGCCCGGGCGGGCGCCTGGCGCCTCACGGTGCTCGCCGGCGCGCTCGTGGGGCTCGTGGTGGGCGGGGCCGTCGTGGTCGCATCCGGCTTCGCCGACGGATCCGGTCAGCACCGCAGCTGGGCCGACCGCCTCGCGGGAACCCGGCGCGTGGTGCCGCTGCCGCGGGCTGCCCGGCAGGCCGCATCCGTCGCTGCGCCGCCCGTGACCACGGTGTCGGCGCCGACGATGGTCGCGCCGGCGGTGCTGCTCGCCGACGACCTCGAGATCTCGGCCGACCGCACCGACGCCCCGCCCGCCGTGGCGGGGGTCGCGCCCCTCGTCCCCCCCGCGGCGGTGCCGCTCGTCGCCGACCCCGCGACCGCGGTCGCCCCCGTCGCCGAGGAGGCGCCCGAGGTGCTCGCGGGTGTCGTCGCGCCCGACCTCGAGGCGGCGAGCGGGGTCGAGTCGACCGTCGTGACGGTGCTGCCGAGCGGCGTCTCGACCCTGCTGCTCGTCTTCGACACGGGCCAGCGCGAGCGCGTGCCGACACCCGCCGCCATCAACCTGGGGCGCGCCCCGACCGGCACCGAGCCGGGCGACCGCGCGATCAAGGTGCAGGACCCGGAGTCGACGGTCTCCAAGAGCCACGTGCGCATCGAGCACTCGCGCGGCCAGACCTGGGTGGTCGACCTCGGCTCGACCAACGGCACCACCCTGCTCGGCGACGACGGCACGACCACCCGCCTCCAGAAGGGCGAACGGCGCGAACTGGAGGAGGGCGCCCGCGTGCGCATCGGCAACCGCACCTTCACCGTCAACCTCATCCTGGGCGGTGAGGGCTGATGGCCGGCAACCGGCTCGCGCCGCCGCGGCTGCCGAGCGGCAAGGTGCAGGTGCAACCGCCGCCCACCATCCAGCCCGCCGACGGCGGGGGACTCATCCAGACCCTGCTGCCCGCGCTCGGCTCGCTCGGCGCGATCATCATGGTCGTCACGACGAACGCCGGTCCCACGGGCCTGCTCACCGGCGGCATGTTCCTCATCTCCTCGCTCGGCTTCGTGGGGGTCAACGGCTGGCGGCAACGCTCGCAGCGCAACGCGCAGATCCTCACGGCGCGCCGCGACTACCTGCGCTACATCTCCGAGCTGCGCGAGACGGTGCGCGTGGCCGGACGCCAACAGCGCCGGCACACCAACTGGATGAACCCGGCGCCCGACACCCTCACCTACCTCGCCGAGGACCGCACGCGCGTCTGGGAGCGCTCGCCCTCGGACGCCGACTTCCTCTCGGTGCGGCTCGGCACCTCCGACCAGCCGCTGTGCATCCAACTCGAGGCGCCGCCGCTGCCCGACCTCACCCAGCTCGACCCGGTGGCGGCCTCCTCGGCCCACCGCTTCATGCTCGCGCACGAGGTCGAGCGCGAACTGCCCCTCGCCTACGGGCTGCGGAGCTACTCGCGCGTCGAACTGCTCGGCGACGAGGAGCACGTGCGCGCGATGGCGCGCGCGATGATCAGCTCGATCGCGACACTGCACCACCCCGAGGCGGTGCAGCTCGTGGTCGTCTCCGAGCCCGCCACCCTCGACCGCTGGGAGTGGGTGAAGTGGCTGCCGCACGCGCACTCGCGCGTCGCCTCGGATGCCATCGGCCCGGCCCGCCTCATCGGCTCGGAGTGGGCGGAACTGCTCGGGATGCTGCCCGCCGACCTGCGCGAGCGGCCGCGCTTCGCCGCCGACAGCGCCCCCCTGCTGCCGCACCTCGTCGTCGTGACCGACGGCGCCCGCATCCCCCCGGGCGACCCGATCCTCGGCCCCGACGGCATGGTCGGGGTCACCGTCATCGACCTGCCCGCCACCTGGGGCGAGCTCGAGAGCCCGCAGGTGCTGCGGGTGCTCGCCGAGGAGGGCGAGGTGCTCACGACCACCTCGCGCGTCACGCAGGTCGCCTTCGACACCCTGAGCGTCGCCGAGGCGGAGGCGACCGCACGCCGGCTCATGCCGCTCTACGCGGGCCCGGCATCCGGGGCGCCCGGCCAGGCCGCCGCCACGACCACCCAGCTCGAGCTCGTCGACCTGCTCGGGCTGCCCGACGTGCGCGACATCGACTTCAGCCTCGCCTGGCAGCCGCGCCTCGAACGCGACCGGCTGCGGGTGCCGATCGGCCAGTCGCCCGACGGCGGACCCGTCGTGCTCGACATCAAGGAGGCCGCCCAGCAGGGCATGGGCCCGCACGGTCTCATCATCGGCGCCACCGGATCCGGCAAGTCGGAGGTGCTGCGCACCATGGTGCTCGCCCTCGCCCTCACCCACTCGCCCGAGCAGCTCAACTTCGTGCTCGTCGACTTCAAGGGCGGCGCGACCTTCGCCGGCATGTCCGAGATGCCGCACGTCTCGGCCATCATCACCAACCTCGGCGAGGAGCTCACGCTCGTCGACCGCATGCAGGACGCCCTGCAGGGCGAGGTGACCCGCCGCCAGGAGCTGCTGCGCGCGGCCGGCAACTTCGCCAACGTGAGCGACTACGAGAAGGCCCGCCGCGGCGGCCGCACCGACCTCGCCCCGCTGCCCGCGCTGCTCATCGTGGCCGACGAGTTCTCCGAGATGCTCACCGCGAAGCCCGAGTTCGCCGACACCTTCGTCATGATCGGCCGCGTGGGCCGCTCGCTGCAGGTGCACCTGCTGCTGTCGTCGCAGCGCCTCGAGGAGGGCAAGCTGCGCGGGCTCGACACGCACCTCTCCTACCGCATCGGTCTGCGCACCTTCTCGGCCGCCGAGTCCCGCACCGTGCTGGGCGTGCCCGACGCGTTCACGCTGCCGTCGATCCCCGGCGTCGGCTACCTCAAGTTCACGACCGACTCGATGACCCAGTTCCGCGCCGCCTACGTCTCCGCACCTCCCCCGCGACGCAAGCGTCAGGCCGCCGCGGCGGGCGGGGCGACCGCCGCGAGCGCCGAGATCGAGCTGTTCCGGGCGGCCCCCGTCATCCGCACCGTCGAGGAGGAGGACTCGGCGCCCGTGCCGACGGCGGGCCCCGCCGAGCCGGAGGAGAAGCGCAACACCTTCGAGATCGCCGTCGAGCGGATGAGCGGGCTGGGGCCGATGGCGCACCGGGTCTGGCTCCCGCCGCTCGAGGTGCCGCCGAGCCTCGACGAGCTCATGCCCGACCTCGCCGAGGATCCGCAGCTCGGTCTCGTGTCGCCCCGCTGGCGCGCGGTCGGCAACCTCACCATCCCGCTCGGCATCACCGACATCCCCCTCGAACAGCGCCGCGAGAGCTTCGCGATCTCGCTCGGCGGGGCGGGCGGCCACATGGCGATCGTGGGCGCGCCGCTGTCGGGCAAGTCGACGCTCGCGCGCACGGTGGTCGTGTCGCTCGCGCTCACCATGACGCCGCGCGAGGTGCAGTTCTACATCGCCGACTTCGGCGGCGGCACCTTCGCGGGCCTCACCGGCTTCCCGCACATCGCGGGCGTCGCCACGCGCTCCGAACCGGATGTCGTGCGCCGGATGATCTCCGAGATCACCGGCATCGTGGACGCGCGCGAGCAGTACTTCCGCGTCAACAACATCGACTCGATCGACACCTACCGGATGCGCCGCGCCGAGGGTCGGGTCGACGACGGGTACGGCGACGTGTTCCTCGTCGTCGACGGCTGGGCGACGCTGCGCGCCGAGTTCGAGGCGTACGAGCCCGCCATCCAGGCGCTCGCGGCGCGCGGCCTCACCTACGGCATCCACGTGGTCATCACGGCGGCGCGCTGGATGGAGATCCGCGCGAGCCTCAAGGACCTCATCGGCACGCGCGTCGAGCTGCGACTCGGCGACGCGAGCGACTCCGAGGTGGATCGCAAGGTCGCGGCCGCCGTGCCGACCCGCCCCGGCCGGGGCCTCGACCCCCGCAGGCTGCACATGATCACGGCCCTGCCGCGGGTGGACGGCTCGGGCGACCCGACGACCCTCGCGAACGGCGTCGAGGAGCTCGTCGCGCGCGCGAACGCGGCCTGGACCGGCACGCCCGGCCCGAAGCTGCGCCTGCTGCCCGAGCTCATCACCCTCGACGAGGTGCGCGCCGCGGCCCCCGCGACGGAGGCGAAGACCGCGTGGCTGGGCGTCGACGAGGCATCCATCGCCCCCTTCGGGCTCGACCTGCACGCCGAGCCGCACCTCTATCTCTACGGGGATGCCGATTCCGGCAAGTCGTCGATGCTGCGCGGCTTCGTCTCCGAGATCGTGCGCCAGTACGGGCCGAAGGAGGCGAAGATCTTCGTCGTCGACTACCGGCGCTCGCTGCTCGGCGAGATCCCCGAGACGCACCTCGGCGCCTACCTCACCTCGCACGAGCAGGCGACGGGCGGCATGGCCGAGCTCGCCGCGTTCTTCCAGAGCCGGATGCCGGGACCGGAGGTCACGGCCGAGCAGTTGCGCACGCGCAGCTGGTGGACGGGCGCCGAGGGCTTCGTGCTCGTCGACGACTACGACCTCGTGTCGACCTCGCAGGGCAACCCGGTGGCGGCCCTCGCGCCGCTGCTCGCCCAGGCGGCCGACGTGGGGCTGCACCTCATCGTGACGCGGCGCACGGGCGGTGCGAGCCGGGCGGCCTACGACGCCGTCATCCAGCGCTTCACCGACCTGGGCGTCACCGGCATCCTGCTCTCGGGCAACCCCGAGGAGGGTCAGCTGATCGGCAAGGTCAAGCCGCAGCTCGCGAACCCCGGCCGCGCGCAGATCGTGAGCCGGGATCGCGGGGTGTTCGCGGGCCAGCTGGCCTACTCGCCGCCGACCCAGGAGTGAAACCCGAAAGACCGCTGTAAGTTGCACATCGGTGTGCACTTTAGGTGTATCGTCGCGACGTGACCCCGACAGACACCCCCGTCGCCCCCGCGCCCGCAGCCACCAGCCGCCGACGCGACGCCGAGAACAACCGCCTCGCGCTGCTCGCCGCCGCCGGCACCGTGCTCAACCGCGACCCCGACGCCTCCCTCGACGCCATCGCCGCCGAGGCCGGCCTCAGCCGACGCGCCCTCTACGGGCACTTCGCGACACGCGACGACCTCATCCACTCGCTGCTCGCCCACCGCGTGAGCCGACTGCTCGCCGCCGTCGAACAGGTCGAGCACCCCGACACCCCGACCCTGCTCGCCCTCATCGGCGTCGTCATGTGGCGCGAGGTCGAGGCCGTGCGCGTCATGGCCCAGTTCACGGTGCGCGGCAGCCACCAGCGCGAACTCGCCTACGCCCTCACCCCGCTGCGCGACCGCGTGCGGCACGCCGTCGCCGTCGGGGCGGCGACCGGCCGCATCCGCGACGACATCGACCCGCCGATCCTCGCCCGCCTCGTCGAGGGTGCCGTGCTCTCGGTGCTCGACGAGGCCACCCGCTCGGCCATCGACGTGCCCACCGGCGACCGCCTCGTCGCCCTCTCCGTGCTCGGGATGCTCGGCTTCGGCGCCGCCGAGGCGCACGCCCTCATCGACGCCACCCCGGAGCTGCGCTCATGAGGATCAGCCTCACCGGCGTCGACAAGGGCAGCGCCCTCCCGCCCACGACCCTCAGCTACGGCACCGGCGAGCTCGTACTCGCCGAGGCCGAGACCGCCGAACGCCCCACCGTGCTCGGCCTCATCGCGAGCGGCCGCATGCGGCCCGCGCACGGCGAGGTGCGCATCGACGGCGCGGACGACACCCGCCGCATCCGCCGCGAGATCGCCCTCGTCGACGCGCCCGCCGTGAGCGAACCCCCGCCCGGCGTCACCCTCGCGGGCGTCGCCGCCGAGGAGCTCATGTTCGCGGGGCGCTGGGCGTCGGCGAAGGCCGCCCTCGCGATCCTCGAGGAGCTCGGCGCCGCCGCAGACGCGGGCACCCGGATGGCCGACCTCGCCCCCGCGACCCGCGTGCGCGTGCTCGCCGAACTGGCACTGCTGCGCCCCGGCGTGCGGGGCCTCGTCGTCGTCTCCCCCGATCGGCACGGCGGCGAACCCGCCCACTGGCAGGCCGCCCTCGCCGAGCTCGCCGAGCGCGAGCTCGCGGTGCTCGCCGTCATCGGCCGGCCCGCGATGGCCGCCCTCAACCCCTGGAGCGCCGCATGAGGATCCGTGCCATGATCCAGGCCGAGCTGCGTCGGCTCACCGCCACCCCCATGGCGATCGTCGCGCTGCTGGCCCTCTGCACCGTGCCCGTGCTGTACGGCGGGCTGTACCTGTGGGCCAACCAGGACCCGTACGACCGCTTCGACCGCATCCCCGTCGCGCTCGTCGTCGAGGACGAGGGCGGCGAGCAGGACGGCGAGCACCTCGTGGTGGGCGACGACGTCGCCCGCGAACTGCTCGAGGACGGCACCTTCGACTGGCACGAGGTGACCGCCGAGGAGGCGGCCGAGGGGCTCGCCGCGGCGCGCTACGACTTCGCCGTCACGATCCCCGCCGACTTCACGGATGCGCTGCTCTCGGTGGCGGGCGACACCCCGCGGCAGGCCCAGCTCGAACTCGCCACGAACGACGCCGGCAGCTACCTCGCCACCTCGATCGGCAAGCAGGCGGCGGCCACGCTGCTCGCGAAGATCACCGAGCAGGTGGTCGAGCAGGCCGCGCAACAGCTGCTCGACGGCATCTCCGACATCCGCGCGGGGCTCGTCGACGCCGCCGACGGGGCGACGCAGCTCGCCGACGGGGCGGACGCCGCCTCCGCGGGCGCCGCCACGCTCGCCGACGGCACGGCGCAGCTCGCCGCAGGCGCCGCGCAGGTGGCCGACGGGAACGCGCAGCTCGCGGCGAAGGCCGACCAGCTCGGCGCCGCGGCGGCCGAGGCCGACGCGAAGCTGCCCGAGGCGCGCGCCGCGATCGCACAGGCGCTCGCCGACCAGGGCCTCGACCAGGACGACATCGACGCGGTGCTCGCGAAGCTCGACCCCGTGGCATCCGCCCTCGACCGCGCCAACACGAAGGTGCAGTCGACGGTCGGGCAGATCGACGAGCTCGCCGCCGGGGCACGGCAGCTCTCCGACGGCGCCGCGGCGGCGGCATCCGGTGCCGCGACCCTCGCCGACGGGGTGGCCCAGCTCGACGACGGCACCGCGCAGCTGCGCGACGGCCTCGAGGACGCCCTCACCTCGATCCCCGACACGGATGCCGCCACGCGCGCCGCGCAGGCAGCCGTGATCGCCGACCCCGTCGAGCTCGAGACCTCGAACGTCGCGAGCGCCGACAGCTACGGCGCGGGCCTCGCCCCGTTCTTCGCCGCGCTCGCCGGCTGGATCGGCATGTACGCGCTGTTCCTCATCGTGAAGCCCGTGTCGCGGCGCGCCATCACGGCACTGCACTCGCCGATCAAGATCACGGTCGCGGGGTGGCTCACCCCCGGCATCCTCGGGGTGCTGCAGATGGGCGCGCTGTTCCTCGTGCTCGCGGTGGCGCTCGGCTTCTCGATGGCGATCCCCTGGGGCGTGTTCGGGATGATGGCGCTCGCCGTGCTGTGCTTCGCGGCCATCATCCTCGCGCTCAACGTCTGGCTCGGCTCGGTGGGGCAGTTCCTGGGGCTCGTGCTCATGGTGCTGCAGCTCGTGACCGCGGGCGGCACCTTCCCGTGGCAGACGCTGCCCGCGCCGCTCGCCGCGCTGCACCACGTGCTGCCGATGGGCTACGCCGTCGACGGCATCCGGCAGTTCATGTACGGCGGCGACGTCGGCCGGGCGGGCCTCGACGCGCTCGTGCTCGTGGCCTGGATGCTCGGCGCGCTCGTGCTGGCCGCCGTCGGCGTGACCCGCATGACCCACTTCCGCACGCTGCGCGACCTGGAGCCCAGCCTCATCGGCTGACGTCCCCGAAAGTACGTACTTTTGGGCCCCGCCCCCGGCGTGTCGCCCCAAAAGTACGTACTTTCACGGATGGGCGTGCTGGCGGATCCACTCATGCATGACGATCGCGGCGGCGGCCGCGGCGTTGATGGAGCGGGTGGAGCCGAACTGGCGGATCTCGACGTGCGCGTCCGCGGCGGCGAGCGCGGCATCCGTGAGCCCCGGACCCTCCTGCCCGAACAGCAGGACGCAGCGCTCCGGCAGCGGGTAGGCGTCGACCGGCACGGCCCCCTCGGTGTTGTCGACCGCGACGATCGGCAGCCCGCGCTCGCGCGCCCAGGCGACGAGGTCGTCGATGCTCGGATGCTGCACGAGGTGCTGGTAGCGGTCGGTCACCATCGCGCCGCGGCGGTTCCAGCGGCGGTTCCCGACGATGTGCACGGCCTCGGCCGTGAAGGCGTTCGCCGTGCGCACGATCGAGCCGATGTTGAGGTCGTGCTGCCAGTTCTCGATCGCGACGTGGAAGGGATGCCGCAACGTGTCGAGCTCGGCGACGATCGCCTCCAGCCGCCAGTAGCGGAACCGGTCGACGACGTTGCGCGCATCCCCGTGCTCGAGCAGCTCGGGGTCGTAGCGCGGGTCGCTCGGCCACGCCGCGCGCCCGCCCGGCCACGGGCCCACCCCGACCGGCGCGCGATCCGACTCGTCCACGTCCCCGAGAGTACGTACTTTTGGGGCTCTGCCCGGCCGAAAGGGCCCAAAAGTACGTACTTTCGCGGACTGGGGGCCTGTTAATCTCGGGCCATGAGCGACGGAGAGGGGTGGGGGCCCGACTCGTGGGATGCCGCGAGCCCCGACACCGTCGTGCACGGCGACAACCTCGAGGTGGCGCGCGCGCTGCCGGATGCGAGCTTCCGCCTCGTGTACCTCGACCCGCCGTTCAACACCGGCCGCACCCAGCGGCACCGCGCCGTGCAGACCGTGCGCGACGCCGACGGCGACCGCACCGGCTACGGCGGCGAGCGCTACCGCACCGTCATCCGCAGCCTGTACGGCTACGACGACCGCTTCGAGGACTACTGGGCCTTCCTCGAGCCGCGTCTCGCCGAGGCCTGGCGGCTGCTCGACGACCGCGGCACCCTCTACCTGCACCTCGACTACCGCGAGGCGCACTACGCGAAGGTCGCCCTCGACGCGCTGTTCGGCCGCGACTGCTTCCTCAACGAGCTCATCTGGGCCTACGACTACGGCGGCAAGTCGAACCGCCGCTGGCCGGCCAAGCACGACACGATCCTCGTCTACGTGAAGAACCCGGCCTCCTACTACTTCGACAACGAGACGGTCGACCGCGAGCCCTACATGGCGCCCGGGCTCGTCACCCCCGAGAAGGTCGAGCGCGGCAAGCTCCCCACCGACGTGTGGTGGCACACGATCGTCACCACGAACGGCTCCGAGCGCACCGGCTACCCCACCCAGAAGCCGGAGGGGATCCTGCGCCGCATCGTGCAGGCCTCGAGCGCGCCGGGGGATGCCGTGCTCGACCTGTTCGCCGGCTCCGGCACGACGGGGGCCGTCGCATCCGCCCTCGGCCGGCGCTTCCTGCTCGTCGACGCGAACCCGGACGCCGTGGCCGTGATGCGCGCCCGGCTGCCGGCTGCGCGCGTGCTGGCCACCGCATCCGCCGCCACTACCCTGGACGCATGAACCCGCGCCACGACGCCCGCCCCCACATCGAGAGCTGGCTGACCGACATGGACGGCGTGCTCGTCCACGAGAACCAGCCGCTTCCCGGCGCCCCCGAGCTCATCCACCACTGGGTCGAGTCGGGCACCCCGTTCCTCGTGCTGACGAACAACTCGATCTTCACGCCGCGCGACCTCGCGGCGCGGCTGCGCGCCTCCGGTCTCGAGGTGCCCGAGGACCGCATCTGGACGAGCGCCCTCGCGACGGCCGAGTTCTGCAAGAGCCAGATCCCGGGCGGCGCCGCGTTCGTGATCGGCGAGGCGGGCCTCACGACGGCGCTGCACGAGGCGGGCTTCGTGATGACCGAGACCGACCCCGACTTCGTGGTGGTCGGCGAGACGCGCAACTACTCGTTCGAGGCGATCACGAAGGCGATCCGCCTCATCAACGCGGGCGCCCGCTTCATCGCGACGAACCCGGATGCGACGGGCCCGTCGGCCGACGGCGTGCTCCCCGCGACGGGCGCGATCGCCGCGCTCATCACGAAGGCCACCGGCAAGGACCCGTACATCGTCGGCAAGCCGAACCCCATGATGTTCCGCTCGGCGATGAACAAGATCGCCGCGCACTCCGAGACGACCGCCATGATCGGCGACCGCATGGACACGGATGTCGTGGCCGGCATCGAGGCGGGCCTGCACACCGTGCTCGTGCTCACGGGCATCAGCGACGAGGCCGAGATCCAGCGCTACCCGTTCCGCCCCGACGAGATCCTCGCGGGCGTCCACGAGCTGCTCCCCTGATCTCTGTCAAACGCTGTAGCGCTTGGCGTTCCGCGCCAGGGATGTCTGCCGCCGGCCGCCAACCGCTGCAGCGTTTGACCCGGGATCAGGCGGCGGGGGTCGCGGGCACGGCGACGGAGCCGGTGAGGGGCTCGCCGGAGGAGCGGCTGACGAAGCAGTAGTAGAAGCGGTTGCCCTCGTCCCACTGCTCGGCGTTCGCGGGGTAGCTGCCCTGGAACTGCAGGTCGGGGTACTGCCCCGCCTGCGCGAGGTCGATCACGCCGGGCGCCGTGCACAGCAGCGAGAGCTGGCCCTGCAGCGCATCCGCCCCCGGGTACGGGTCGTCGGTGACGCCCTCCGCGGAGGGGGCGAAGGTGCCGCGCAGCACCATCTGGGCCGGATGCGGCGTCGCGCAGTCGACGACCGTGAACTCCTCCGCCCACGGGTCGACGTAGGGGTCGAGGCACTCGCCGCCGAGCAGCGCATCCCACGCCCAGACGCCCGGCTCGACCGGCCCGACCGGCGCGGCGGTGGGGGTCGGAGTGGGGGTCGGGGTGGGCGTGACGCTCGGCGTGGGGGTCGGCGCCGGAGCCAGCGCGCCGAGCCTCGTGCCGAGCAGGAAGAGCGCCGCGAGCGCGAGCAGCGCGACGAGCCCGCCGACCACCCCGAGCAGGACCTTCTGGGTGCGGCTGATCCGCACCGGCACCTCGGGCCGCCCCTCGACGGCGACCGCGGCCGGTCGGGGCGCCCCGGCGGCCTCGGCGTCGTAGTCGCGGAAGTTGTCCTCGCCGAAGAGTGTCTCGAGCGCGGAGCTCGTGCCGGGGTCGGGCGCGACGGCCGCCGCCCCGAGCAGCTCGGTCGCGGAGACGTTCGCGTACGGGTCGACGGCGGGCTCCGGCACGGATGCCATGAGCTGGGTCGGCTGATCCCAGGAGGGCGCGTCGGCCGCATCCGGCGCCACCTCGGGCAGTCGCGCGGTCTCGAACGGCATGGGCGCCTCGGGCGGAGCCGCGGGCGGTTCGGCTCCGTCGAGGGAGGGCTCGATCGGCGGGGGCGTCCAGGCGACGGTCGGCGCGGGGTCGACGCTCGGCGGTTCGACGAGCGGCGGCGGCACGGGGAGCGGCGGCGGGGCCACGGCCGCCGGCGGGGCGGCGGGCGGCACCGGGGCAGCGGGCGGCGGAGTCGCCGCCGGAGGCTCCGCGGGCGTGCGGGCTCCGGGCGTCCACGCGGGGGTCGGGATGAACTCCGGCTCCGGCGGCACGGCGGCGGGCGGAGTCAACGCGTTCGCCGCGGGCGGCGTGGTCGCGCGCAGCCCCCAGTCGAAGCCACCCGCGGGCGGAGTCGACGCGTTCGCCGCGGGCGGCGTGGTCGCGCGCAGCCCCCAGTCGAAGCCACCCGCCGGCGGGGCCGTCGCCGCGGGTGGCGGGACCGGTGCCGCGGTGGGCGGCGGGGCGACCGGCGGCGGCGTGGCCGCCGGCGGCTTCCGCACCTCGCCGGTCTCGTCGAACTGCGACGAGAGCCAGTCGCTCGGGGACTGCTCGTCGTCGCCGGGTCGTTCGCTCATCGGTATCGGGGGTCTCGGATGCGCTTACTGCGGCTCGAGGCCGAGGTCGGCGAGCCGGATGGCGGCGAGGTAGGGGTAGCCGGCGGCCTCGATGCGCTCCTGCGCATCCGTCGCCCGGTCGACGACGACGGCGACGGCGACGACCTCGGCACCCACCTTCTCGAGCGCCTCGATGGCCT
Source organism: Protaetiibacter intestinalis (assembly GCF_003627075.1). Lineage (NCBI taxonomy): Bacteria > Bacillati > Actinomycetota > Actinomycetes > Micrococcales > Microbacteriaceae > Protaetiibacter > Protaetiibacter intestinalis. Next base: position 1,143,039 of record NZ_CP032630.1, read on the forward strand.
TGAGCGGCGAACCGCCCGTCGTGGAGGTGTCCTCGAGCACGATGACGCGCTTGCCCGCGAGGTCGGGGCCCTCGACCTGCTTGCCGCGCCCGTGGTCCTTCGGCTCCTTGCGCACCACGAAGGCGTCGTAGGAGAGGCCGCGTGCGGCACCCTGGTGCAGCACCGCGGCCGCGATCGGGTCGGCGCCCATCGTGAGCCCGCCCACGGCGTCCACCTCGGGGATGTCGGCGATGAGGTCGACCATGACCTGCCCGATGAGCGGGGCGACGCGGTGGTCGAGGCTCACCTTGCGCAGGTCGACGTAGTAGCTGGCCTTGCGGCCGCTCGTGAGCGTGAAGTCGCCGTGGAACACGGCCTCGTTCGAGATGTACTCGATGAGCTGGCTGCGCGCGTCGGTCACGGCCTACAGCCTAGAGGGATCAGATCGGGCTGCGGCCGATCCGGCGCTGCAGCCCGACCACGCGGATCACCGCGATCACGCCGACGACGGTCACCGGCCAGGCGAGCAGGGGCCAGTCGAGCACGAACGCGGTCACGGCGACCGGAAGGCACGCGACGACCACCGCGATGCCGCGCACCGCCGTCCGCGCCGTCGGGAGGTGCTGCTCGTCGAGCTCCACGTAGTTGAAGGCGACCACCTCGTCGGCGCGGAAGACGGTGAGCAGCGGGAACGTCACGATCATGAGCACGCCGAGCGCCGCGGCCATGCCGAGACCGGCGCCGGCGAACAGGGTGAGCGCCCACGGGTTGCCGACGTCCGCGGGGAACACGAGGTGGTCGTCGCCGATGCGGCCCTCCACGTCGAGGGCGGCGTACGAGATCGCGACGGTGGCCGCCGAGACGAGGGCGGATGCCGTGGGCACCACGAGGGTGCGCCGCAACGCCTCGGCGATGCGGTTGACCGACAGTCTCCGCCACACCACCTCGAGCTCGCCGATCGCCCCGACGATCGCGGGGAAGGCGACGAGCACGTTCGACCACGGCAGCTCCGCCCGATCGTCGGGGATCGACAGCTCCATTCCGATCACCGTGAGCGGCACGCTCAGCGCGATCGCCGCGAGCACGAGCGGCGAGAGCGCGGTCCGGAGGAACCAGGGCAGACGCATCCTCCGAGGGTGCCACACGACGTCATCCGCGGTGGCCGCTAGCGTTGCCGTATGCGCATCGCGACCTGGAACATCAACTCGATCCGCACCCGTCACGCGCGCGCCATCGACTGGATGCTGCGGGAGGACGTCGACGTGGTCGCCTTCCAGGAGATCAAGTGCACCGAGGCGCAGTTCCCCTTCGCCGCCTTCGAGGACGCCGGCTACGAGGTGGTGCTGCACGGCCTCAACCAGTGGAACGGCGTGGCGATCGCGGCGCGGCACGCGATCGAGGATGTCGGGGTCGGCTTCCCCGGCCAGCCCGGGTTCCTGAAGGGGCACGAGGGCCCGGATGCGCCGCTCGAGGCGCGCGCGATCGGCGCGACGGTCGAGGGGCTGCGGCTGTGGAGCCTCTACGTGCCGAACGGCCGCGCGCTCGACGACCCGCACTACGCCTACAAGCTCGACTGGCTCGCGACCCTCGCGGCCGACACCCGCGACTGGCTCGCGGCCGACCCCGAGCTGCCGCTCGCGCTCATGGGCGACTTCAACATCGCCCCCCTCGACTCCGACGTCGGCGACCCCACCTTCGTGCCGGGCGTCTCGACCCACATCTCGCCGCCCGAGCGCACGGCGTTCGCCGCGTTCGAGAAGGCGGGGCTCGCGGATGTGGTGCGCCCGATCCGCCCGGAGGGCTTCACCTACTGGGACTACAAGCAGCTGCGCTTCCCGCGCAACGAGGGCATGCGCATCGACTTCATCCTCGGATCGCACGCCTTCGCCGACCGCGTCGTCGACGCCTCCATCCACCGCGAGGAGCGCAAGGGCGACGGCCCGAGCGACCACGTGCCCGTCGTGGTCGACCTCGATCTGGGGGCGGCGGACGACGACGACCGCCCGATGATCTTCTAGGCTCCCCCGCCCGCTCAGCCGGCGGGGATCGCGGCGACGGCCTCGATCTCGACGAGGACCCCGGGACGCGACATCGGCACCGTCACGACGGTGACCGCGGTGCGGTGGGTCCACTCGGCGGCGCTCGCGGCGTAGGCCTCGTTCGGGGCGACCCCCGACGTGAGGAAGATGCTGAGCTTCGCCACGTGCTCGGGGCCGGTGCCCGCCTCGGCGAGCACGGCCTTCACGTTGCGCAGCGCCTGCGCGGTCTGCGGGCCGAGGCCCTTCACGAGGTTGCCGTCGCCGTCGACGCCGTTCTGACCGCCGACGAACAGGATCGGCCCGGCGGGCACGATCATCCCCTGTGCGAAGGCGGGGCTCGTGGCCATGCTGGGCGGGTCGACCGGTGTGATCTGTGCGTTCATGGCTCGAGTCTCCTCGGGTCCTCCGACGCTGAGTGGTCGGTTTCTCGCCTCATTTATCTGAAATGGGGCTGAGAACCGACCGGTCAGCGATTACGTCTTGTTGCATCCGGTGTCGACGGACGGATGCGGAGCCGGGAGCATGACGGGGCACCCGTCGTCGACCCGAGAGCACCGCATGAGCACCATCGAGAGCGCCAGTCCGAGTAGCACCGAGAGCGCCAGCCCGAGCAGCGCCGGAACGGGCGCCGCCCGCACCGCCCGCAGCCCCTGGGCGGGCACCGCATCCGCCGAGGAGCTCGCGCGCTGGCGCGGGGTGGCCGAGGCGGTCGCCGAGCAGCTGCGCCCCGGCGCCCTCGAACGCGACCGCACGGGCGACCCGCGCGCGGCGCTCGAGGTGCTGCGCGCCTCCGGGCTCGCGAACCTCGTGGTCCCGGCCGAGAACGGCGGGCACGGCGCCCACTGGGAGACCGCGTTCGAGGTGATCCGCACCGTGTCGCGGGCGGATGCCTCGCTCGGGCAGATCCTCGGCTACCACTACCTCAACCAGGCCTGCGTCGCCTTCTACGGCGACCCCGACGGCCGCGAGCGCTGGTACCGCGCCTCCGCCGAGCGGAACCTGTTCTGGAGCGACGCCTTCAACCCGGTGAGCCCCGACCTCTCGTTCACGGCCGACGGCGACGGCTACCTGCTGAACGGCGTCAAGCGCTTCGCGACGGGCGCCGCCGCGACCGACGTCGTCATCTCGGGCGCGATCGCCGAGGGCGGCCGCCACGACGGCGAGCTCGTCGTGTTCGCTCTCGATTCGCGCCGCGCGGGCGTCGAGCACCCCGACGACTGGGATCACCTCGGCCAGCGGGCCTCGGCATCCGGCTCGATCCGCTTCACCGACGTGCGCATCACCGAGGCGGATGTCATCGGCGTCGACCGCGAGGAGCCGTTCGCCGCGCTCGTCACGCCCGGCGTGCAGCTGCTGCTCGCGAACGTCTACCTCGCGGGCGCCCAGGGTGCGCTCGAGCAGGCGCGCGAGCTCGTGCTGGCGCGCTCGAACGCCTGGTTCCTCTCGGGCGTCGAGCGCTACGCCGACGACCCGACCGTGCACCGCGTGCTCGGCGAGCTCGTCGCGCAGACGGCCGCCGTCGAGGCGCTCGCCGACCGGCTGGCGCGCCGCTTCGACGAGGCGGTCGCGCTCGGCGCCGCCACGACGGAGGCGGACCGCGGCCGCATCGAGGTCGAGATCGCGGCGCTCAAGGTCGCCTCGACCCGCGCCGCGCTCGAGGTGACGAACCGGGTCTTCGAGGTGACCGGCGCATCCGCCACCGCGAACCGCATCGGCCTCGACCTGTTCTGGCGCAACGTCCGCACCTACACGCTGCACGATCCGGTCGACTACAAGTCGATCGAGGTCGGGGCGCACTTCCTCGACGGCCGCCTGCAGCCCGTCTCGCTGTACACCTGATGGGCGCGCTCGAGGAGGCGATCGACCGCATCCGCGAGGGTGCCGTCGAGCGCGAACGCGACCGTGTGCTGCCGTTCGAGCAGCTCGGCTGGCTGCGGGATGCCGGCTTCGGCGCCCTGCGGGTGCCCGCGGATGCCGGGGGCGGCGGGGCGGACATCGTCGCGCTCACCGCGGCGCTCGTCGACCTCGCGGCCGCCGACCCGAACGTGCCGCAGGCGCTGCGCGGGCACCTCGCCTTCGTCGAGGACCGCCTGTGGGCGCCCGAGGGCCCGGATCGCGACCGCTGGCTGGCGCGTTTCGCGGCGGGCGAGCTCGTGGGCAACGCGGTCACCGAGATCGGCAACGTGACGCTCGGCGCCGTCTCCACCCGCCTCGACACCAGCCACGGCGGTTACGCGATCACGGGCACGAAGTACTACACGACCGGCAGCATCTTCGCCGACTGGATCGACGCCAACGCGATGCGCCCCGACGGCGTCGAGGTGGCCGCGCTCGTGCGTCGCGACCAGCCCGGCGTCACCATCACCGACGACTGGGACGGCTTCGGCCAGCGCCTCACCGGCAGCGGCACGACCGTCTTCGAGGCCGCCCACGTCGACGCCGCCGACGTCTTCGACTTCGCCACCCGCTTCCCCTACCAGACGGCCCTCTACCAGCTCGTGCTCGTGGCGGTGCTCGCCGGCATCGCGCAGGAGGCCGAACGGGATGCCGTGCACGAGCTGCGCACGCGCGCCCGCGTCTTCAGCCACGGCGCCGCCGCCACCAGCCGCCACGACCCGCAGCTGCTCGAGGCGATCGGCCGCCTCTCGGCCACGACCGCCGCCACCCGCGCCATCACCCTCGACGCCGCGCGCGTCGTGCAGCGGGCCGCCGAGGCGCGGGGCGCGGATGCCGCGACCGTCGCCGAGCACAAGCGGGCCGCCGAGCTCGCCGTCTCGCGCGCCCAGCTGAGCGTCACCGAGCTGGCGCTGCGCCAGACGACCGCCCTCTTCGACGTGCTCGGCGCCTCCGCCACGAGTGCGGCCCGCGACCTCGACCGGCACTGGCGCAACGCCCGCACCGTGGCATCCCACAACCCGGTCGCGTTCAAGGCGCGCATCGTGGGCGACGCGGTCGTCAACGATGCCGAGCCGCCCTACGAGTGGTACGTGGGCGTGCCGCCGAAGGGTGCCGCGTCGTGAGCGAGATCATCCTCAACGCGTTCAGCATGAACACCCCGAACCACCTCTCCTCGGGGCTCTGGCGCCACCCGCGCGACCGCTCGCGCGGCTACCGCACCCTCGAGCACTGGCTGGACCTCGCGCGCACCCTCGAGGCGGGCGGCATCGACGTGCTGTTCCTCGCCGACGTGCTCGGCGTCTACGACGTGTACGGCGGCAGCCCGGATGCCGCGCTCCGGGCCGGCGCGCAGGTGCCGGTCGGCGACCCGCTGCAGCTCGTACCGGCCATGGCATCCGTCACCGAGACCCTCGGCTTCGGGGTCACGGCATCCGTCTCCTTCGAGCACCCCTTCCCCTTCGCCCGCCGCATCTCGACGGCCGACCATCTGACGAACGGCCGCATCGGCTGGAACATCGTCACCTCCTACCTCTCGAGCGGCGCGCTCAACCTCGGCGTCTCGGGGCAGGTGGCGCACGACCGCCGCTACGACATCGCCGACGAGTACCTCGAGGTCTGCTACCGCCTGTGGGAGGGCAGCTGGGCCGACGACGCGGTCGTCGCGGATGCCGCATCCGGGGTGTACGTCGACCCGGCGAAGGTGCGCGCGATCGACTTCGCCGGCGAGTTCTTCCGGGTGCCCGGGCTGCACCTCGCCGAACCCTCGCCGCAGCGCACCCCGTTCCTGTTCCAGGCGGGCGCCTCCCCGCGCGGGCTGCGCTTCGCCGCCCGGCACGCCGAGGCGGTGTTCGTGGCCGCGCCGAGCGACGCCGTGCTCGCGAAGCAGGTGGCGGCCGTGCGCGCCGCCGTCGCCGAGGCGGGGCGCGACCCCGACACCGTGCCCGTCATCAACCAGCAGACCGTGATCCTCGCCGCGACGGATGCCGACGCCGAGGCGCTCTACCGCGAGTACCTCGAGGTGGCCGACCCGATCGGCGCGGCCGTGCTGCTCTCGGGCTGGACGGGCATCGACTTCTCGCGGCTGGATCCGAATGCCCCGCTCGCCGCCCAGGGCAGCGACGCCATCCAGTCGGCCGTCGACGCGTTCACCGCGGCCGACCCGAGCCGGGTGTGGACGCCGCGCGAGATCGCCGACTACGCGCGGATCGGCGGCGACGGACCGGTCGTCGTCGGCTCGCCTTCGACGGTCGCCGACGTGCTGGAGCGCACCGTCGAGACCACGGGCGTGAGCGGCTTCAACCTCGCCGCGACGGTCTCGCCCGAGGGCTGGGAGCAGCTCACCGGGCTGCTCGTCCCGGAGCTGCGCCGACGCGGCCGACGGCCCGCCGAACCGCGCCGCGGCACCCTGCGCGAGAAGCTCTCCGGCGCCGGAGCGCGGGTCGCCGACGACCACGCCGCCGCGGCCTTCCGACACACGTCGTAACGCTGCGTCGCACCCCGTCACACACGTTCGCGCAGCCCCGCCCGGGGGCGATAGCGTGCCGCATCCGCACGGCGGAGCACCCCCACAGATCCCGAAGGACCCCACCATGACCACCACGACCACTCGCCCCGCCGAGACGGCTCCCCAGGGCGACGACGCCCCGGAGCGCGCCGTCACCGGCAAGCTGCGCGGCTCGCTCGGCGTCGCCAGCATCGTCTTCATCGTCGTCGCCGCGGCCTCGCCGCTCGGCGTCATCGGCGGCCCCGTGCCGCTCGGCATCGCCTTCGGCAACGGCGCAGGCTTCCCCACGATCTTCCTCGTCGTGACGGCCGTGCTCGTGCTCTTCGCGGTCGGCTTCACGGCGGCGACGCCCTACGTGCGCAGCGCGGGCGCCTTCTACGCCTACGTCGACAAGGGCATCGGCCGCGGGGCCGGCCTCGGCACCGCGTTCTCGGCGCTGCTGTCGTACCTCGTGCTCGAGGCCGGCGTCTTCGGCCTGTTCGGGCCCGGCGTCGACAACCTGCTGCAGTCGTACGGCCTGCCCGCCGTGCCGTGGTGGGCGTACGCCGCGGTCGGCTTCGTCGTCGTCTCCGCGCTCGCCTACTTCAACATCGAGCTCTCGGGCCGGGTGCTCGCCGTGCTGCTGATCGGCGAGGTGCTCATCGTGCTCGCGCTGGATGCGGCGGTCGTCTTCTCCGGCGGCGGCCCCGAGGGCTTCTCGACCGGCTTCCTCGACCCCGCCCAGATCGTCTCCGGCGCGCCCGGCTTCGCCGTGCTCTTCGCGCTGCTGAGCTTCATCGGCTTCGAGGCGACCGCCGTGTTCCGCGACGAGGCGAAGGACCCCGACAAGACCATCCCGCGGGCCACCTACATCGCGCTCATCTCGATCGGCGTCTTCTACGCGATCTCCAGCTGGGCGCTCATCAGCGCCAACGGCCAGTCGACGATCGTCGAGAACGCCACCGCCAACTTCGGCACCATCCTGAGCGACACCACCGAGCAGTACCTCGGCGCGGTCGGCGGCCACATCATCCAGGTGCTGTTCGTCACGAGCCTCTTCGCGTGCATCCTGTCGTTCCACAACATCTCGACGCGCTACTTCTACTCGCTCGCCCGCAAGGGCGTGATCGCGAAGCCCCTCGGCATCGCGCACGCCCGGCACGGCTCGCCCTCGCGCGCCTCGCTCGTCACCGCCACCATCGTGGGACTGCTCGTGGTCGCCGCCGTCGCGCTCAACCTCAAGCCGATCGACGAGTTCTACACCTGGCTCGGCGGCATCGCCTCGGTCGGCTTCGTGCTGCTGCTCGTCATCACGACGGCGTCCGTCATCGGCATCTTCCGCAAGGAGCCGCACGGCGTGAGCCTGTGGCGACGCCTGATCGCGCCGACGCTCGCCCTCATCGGCCTGCTCGGGTTCTTCGCGATCATCCTCTGGAACCTGCCCGCCCTCGTCTACGAGGACAGCTACGGCCCGTTCTCGATCGGCATCCTCGTGCTGCTCGCGCTCGCGTTCCTCGCGGGCCCGATCGTCGGCCGCTTCCGGAAGGGCGCCGAGCTCGACTGATTCGGTCCTGGCCCGCGGGGGGCACGTCGCCTAGTCTGGCGGCGTGCCCCCCGTCGCATCCGTGCCCGGCGCGTCGCTCACCTTCGACGTCGCCGGTGACGAGGGCGCGCCCGCGGTGCTCTTCGTGCACGCGGGCGTCGCGACGCGGGCGATGTGGGATCCGCAGTTCGACGAGCTGGCATCCGACCACCGGGTGATCCGCTACGACACCCGCGGCTACGGCGCCTCGCCGGGGGCCGCGGTGCCCTACTCCGAGGTCGACGACCTCGTCGCGGTGCTGGATGCGGCGGGCGTCTCACGGGCGACCGTGGTGGGCGCCTCGCGCGGCGGCCGCTTCGCGCTCGACGCGGCCCTCGCGCATCCGGATCGGGTGGTCGGCCTCGTGATGGTCGGGTCGAACCCGAGCGGGCAGCGCGAGGAGGGCATCGAGTACACGCCGAACGAGCTCGCGCTCGAGGCGGCGATGGACGAGGCGGAGGCCGCGCAGGACGTCGACGCGCTCGTGCGCATCGAGGTGCAGCTGTGGGACATCGGGCCGGACCGCGACGCCGACGACGTCGACCCGGCGTTCGTCGAGCGGGCGATCGAGCTCAACGTGGGGGCCGCGCACTGGGACTTCGCGGGCGAGGCGACCCCGCCCGCCGACCCCGCAATCGATCGGCTGGGCGAGGTCGCCGTGCCGACGCTCGTCGTGATCGGCGACCACGACGTGACGGATGCGAAGGTCGCCGCCGGCCTGCTGCTCGCCGGCATCCCGGGCGCCGAGGAGGGCCGCTTCCCCGACGCAGCCCACCTGCCGAGCGTCGAGCACCCCGCCCGCTTCACCGCGCTGCTCCGCGACTTCCTCGTCCGCCACGGCCTGTGACCCGCGGCCGGGCGCACCCTCGCCCGGCGGAGTCAGGCTGCGGGAGGCCGGAACAGGTTCACGAGCGTGCCGGCGGGGTCGCGCACGATGGCCGAGCGGTTGCCCCACGGCATCGTCGCCGGCTCGAGCACGGCCTCGGCGCCGAGCGTGACGGCGTGCGCGAACGCCGCCTCCACGTCGTCGACGAGGAACTCGACGATCGCCGCGGAGCCCGACCGGTTCGTCGCGTCGACGAAGGGCGCCGTGACGACGTCTCCGATCGCGAGGGTGCCGGTGGGCGCGGCGAACACGGCGAACACGGGAGCCACGCGCTGGGCCTCGAGCCCCGTGAGGGCTTCGTAGAACCCGGTGAGCCCGGGGACGTCGTCGGTGATGATGCGGACGGATGCGAACTGCATGGTCTTCCTCTCGGTGGATACCTCGGGCAGGCTAGGAGCGATACCGGTCGTGCCACGACCGGTATTCGGAATCGAGGCCCGGAATGCAGCAGGCGGTGCGCGCCTTCGCGCTGCTCGAGGTGCTGCAGTCGGGCGGCACGCATCCGGTCTCGCGGTTGCGCGAGCGCCTCGGGGCGAGCGAACGCACCATCCGACGGGACATCGAACTGCTGCTCGAAGCGGGCGTGCCGATCGAGGCGGTGCGCGGCCGACACGGCGGCTACCGCGTCACGCCCGGCTACCGCACGCCGTCCCTCCTGTTCACCGACGAGGAGGCGCTCACGACCGTCGTCGGACTGCTGCTCGCGGGCGAGGCGGGGCTGCTGAGCGACGCGGACGGCGCGGCGGCGAGCGCGGCCGCGAAACTCCGCCGCGCGCTGCCGGCCGCGCTGCGCCGCCGAGTCGACGCCGTGCTGGGCTCGGTCACCGCGACCGGCGCGGGGCGCGAGCCGACCCCGGCCGCCACCCGCACGGTGCTCGATCTCGCGGACGCGGTGCGCGAGCGTCGCGCGGTGCAACTCGCCTACGCGCGCGCCGACGGGGTACGCGTGGATCGGCTGGTCCACCCCTACGGTGTGGTCGCGCACGACGCCCACTGGTATCTGGTCGCGGGCGTCGAGGGGGTGGCCGAACCGCGCGTCTTCCGGGTCGACCGCATCCTGCGCCATCGTCTCCGGCGCGCCGTGTTCCGCGGGCCGGCCGAGTTCGACATCCGCGGTTTCCTCCTCGCGAGTCTCGCATCCGTGCCCCGCGCCCATGTGGTGCGAGTGCGGGTCGACGCCGGGCTCGACGCGGTGCTGCGCCGCTTCCCGCCCGGCGCCGCGACCGTCGAGACCGCGGACGACGGATGGCTGCGCATCGAGCTGCGCGCCGAACGACTCGACTGGGTCGCGGCCGCGATCGCGGGCCTCGACCGCCCGTTCGTGATCGAGCAGCCCGACGAGTTGCGCGACGAGGTGCGGGCCCTCGCCGCCCGGCTCGTCTCCTCCCTCGCTGACCGGTCGGTTTCTCGCCTCAAACCGGAGGTTTGAGGCGAGAAACCGACCGGTCAGCGACGGGAACCTGCGCGGATGTGCGCGGAATCGTGCGTGCACGCAACGATCCAGCGCGGTTGGCAACCCTTCGCACAACGATCCTTCGTAGGCTCGATGCCGGAAGGAGGCGCCATGACCACGCTCGCCCAGCCCGCATCCATCATCGGAGAACCGGAGGTCGTGGAAGACGCCTCCACCGCCGAGCAGAGCGCCGCCTGGGCGCAGCTCAAGGCCGCCGCCACCGGCCTCGCCGCGCTGCAGGAGAAGGACGGCTCGATCCCGGATGCCGCCCGCCACCCCGAGGCGAGCGGTCACGTCGCGGCGCTCGTCGCCGGCATCCGCGCCCTCGCCCCCGCGTTCCCGCACGACGCCGCCTACCTCGAGGCGCTGCCGCACGACTTCGCGCGCTGGGAGGCGGACGGCTTCGGCGTGCCCGACTTCCTCGACTCGCTCGTCGCCTTCGACCCCGCGAGCCACCGCGTCGACGGCCTCCGCCACCTCGTCGTGTTCCCGATGTACACGCAGAACGGTTCGCCCGACCGGCACGTCGAGGCGCTCATCGTCGAGGTGATCTGGCCCGAGTTCATCGCCCGCCTCGAGGAGCGGTACACGAACAAGCTGTTCGTCTCGCTGCGGCTCGTCGACTTCACGGCCGGCTACGACACGAACTCCGCGGTGCTGTTCCCCGAGACGGTCGCGATGCGCGAGATCCCGCCGTTCACCTGGGGGGCGATCTTCCAGGACCGCGAGGCCGCCCGCTTCCGGGTCGTGGTCGACGCCGCCGCCGAGATCACCAAGCTCGAGCTGCTGCCCAGCCAGCGCCTGCTGCTGGAGGACCAGGGCCTCGCCGAGGAGGTCTTCGTGATGTGGGACCTCATCCACGACCGCTCCCACATGCGCGGCGACCTGCCGTTCGACCCGTTCATGATCAAGCAGCGGATGCCGTACTTCCTCTACTCGCTCGAGGAGCTGCGCTGCGACCTCACCGCGTTCCGCGAGTGCGTGAAGCTCGCGCGCTCGGAGGACGCCGACGAGCGCACCCGCGACCGTGCGGTGCACGTGCAGCACGCGATCCTGTTCGACCGGCTGTTCCGCTTCCCGCTCACCGGCTCCCGCATCCGCAACTACGACGGGCTCGGCGGGCAGCTGCTGTTCGCGTGGCTGCACCAGCGCGACGTTCTGCACTGGACCGACACCCAGCTCGCCTTCGACTGGGATCAGGTGCCGGATGCCGTGATCGCCCTGTCGGACGCCATCGACGAGCTGTACTGGCGCTCGATCGACCGCCCGAAGACGGCGCACTGGCTGGCCGCCTACGAGCTCGTGCGGGGCACGCTCGCCCCGAACCCGGCATCCGTGTGGGCGCGCGGGCTGCCCGACGAGGTGCTCGCCGGCGCCCCGAAGGGCTACACGGACGCGGTGCTCGACGACGAGTTCCCGCTGTCGATGTTCTACGAGGCGCTCGGCAAGAAGATGACCGACGTGATCGAGTCGACCAAGGGCATCACCGGGTGACGCCGTCCCCGAAAGTACGTACTTTTGGGCCGAAATCGCTCCCGAGCGCCCAAAAGTGCGTACTTTCGCGGAGAGGAGGAGGCGCGTGAGGGTCGTCGTCACCGGAGCGAGCGGGATCGCCGGGCGGGCCGTGTGCTCGCTGCTGCGCGAGCGCGGCGACACCGTGATCGCGGTGGGCACGGATGCCGGGAGGCTCGCGTCGGTCGACGCGGCAGAGCGGATGGTCGCCGACCTCACCGACGCGGATGCCGTGCGCGCCCTCGCGGCGGATCTCGGCCCCGTCGACGCGGTGCTGCACCTCGTCGGCGGCTGGCGCGGCGGCGATTCGGCCGAGGTGGACGCGTGGTTGCGTCCGCGCCTCGTCGACAGTCTCGCGCACGTGATCGCGGCGTTCGAGGCGGCCCTCACCGCGTCCGCGGGTCGTCTCGCGATCGTCAGCTCGACCGCAGTGAAGCCGGACGCCGAACCCACGAGTTCCTACGCGCGCGCCAAGGCGGACGCCGAGGGGCTGGTCGCCGAGCTGGGCGACCGCCTCGGGGCGGCGGGCGGCGCCGCGACCGTGTTCGTCATCCGCTCGCTCGGCGAGGAGGGCACCCCTGCAGCCGTCCTCGCCGAGCGCCTCGCCGCCTGGCTCGACGCCCCCGCCGCCTCCGTGAACGGCGCCCGCGTGTCGCTCACCCTGCGCTGACCGGTCGGTTTCTGGCCCCATTCCCGCGGTTTGGGGCCGATTACCGACCGGTCAGCGTAGGGGGAGTTGGGATACTGGCCGCATGACTCGGATGCGGGATGTCGTCATCGTGGGTGGCGGGCACAACGCCCTCGTCGCCGCCGCCTACCTCGCGGGTGCGGGCCGCAGCGTGACGCTGCTCGAACGGCAGCCGCACCTCGGCGGCGCTGCCATCTCGGCCGAGGTGTTCCCGGGCGTCGAGGCCCGCCTCTCGCGCTACTCCTACCTCGTGAGCCTGCTGCCCGAGCGCATCCGCCGCGACCTCCGGCTCGACATCGCCCTCGCCCGCCGCCGCTTCTCGTCCTACACGCCGCTGCCCGGCACCGACCGCGGTCTGCTCGTCGACACGGGCGACGCGGATGCCACCGCCGCGAGCTTCGCAGGCATCGGCGCGGCCTCCGACCTCCCCGCCTGGAACGCCTTCGGCGCCGACACCGCCCGCCTCGCCGCCGCGATCTGGCCGACCGTCACCGACCCGCTGCTCACCCGCGCGGAGGCCCGCCGCGCGGTCGGCGACGACCGGGTGTGGGCGGAGCTCGTCGAGGCGCCCATCGGCCAGACGGTCGAGCACCGCTTCGCCGACGACCTGGTGCGCGGCGTCGTGCTCACCGACGCGCTCATCGGCACCTTCGCGCCCGTGGTCGACCCCACGCTCGCCGCCAACCGATGCTTCCTGTACCACGTGATCGGCGGCGGAACCGGGCACTGGGATGTGCCGGTCGGCGGCATGGGAGCCGTGAGCGGGGCGCTCGCGCGGGCGGCACGGGATGCCGGCGCCGAGCTGATCACGGGCGCCGAGGTCACCTCGGTGACCCCCGACGGCGAGGTGAGCTACCGCACGGGCGATGCCGAGCACCGCCTCGCCGGGGCGACCGTGCTCTCGGGGGTCGCCCCCTTCGAGCTCGCGCGGCTGCTCGGCGAGCGGGCGGAGCGGCCGGAGGGCGCCCAGGTGAAGGTCAACCTGCTGCTGACGCGCCTGCCGCGGCTGCGCGACGCCTCCGCCGACCCCGCCGCCGCCTTCGCCGGCACCTTCCACGTGCACGAGGGCTTCGCCGCGCTCGACACCGCACACGCGAGCGCCGCCGCGGGTCGCATCCCCGCGCCGCTGCCGCTCGAGAGCTACTGCCACTCGCTCACCGACCCCGGCATCCTCTCGCCCGAGCTGCGGGCGGCGGGCGCCCAGACCCTCACGGTGTTCGCCCTGCAGACCCCCGACCGGCTGCTCGAGGGCCGCGACCCGGATACGGCGCGTGCCGAGCTGCAGGATGCCGTGCTGGCCTCGCTCGACTCGGTGCTCGCCGAGCCGATCGCGAACGTGCTCATGACGGATGCCGCGGGCAACCCGTGCATCGAGACGGCGACGACGCGCGACCTGGAACAGAGCCTGCGGATGCCGGGCGGTAATATCTTCCACGGCCCGCTCGCCTGGCCCTGGGCCGAGGACGACACCCCGCTCGCCACCCCCGCCGAGCGCTGGGGCGTCGCGACCGCGCACCCCCGCATCCTCCTCTGCGGCTCCGGCTCCCGCCGAGGCGGCGCGGTCTCCGGTCTCGGCGGCTACCACGCCGCGATGGCCACCCTCGAGTCCTGACCCGTCGTCGCTGACCGGTCGGTTTCTCGCCCCATATAGCGAGTTTGAGGCCAGAAACCGACCGGTCAGCGATGTCGGCTGGTCAGTCCCAGGTGGAGGGGGTGGGGGTTCGGGTGCCGGGGAGGCGGATCTGGGCCGCCCAGTCGTGCAGCCAGGCGGGGATGGGGTGGGTGGCCGGGTCCATGCCGCTCACGCGGGAGAGCTCGTCCATCGGCACGGTACCGCCGCGGTCGTAGAGGAAGCGGCCCTGCACGTAGGCCCGCGCGAACACCTCGCCGTCGACCACGAAGCGCTGCTCGAGGTAGGCGGCGCGGTCGTCGAGCCCGAGGAAGCGCGACTCGATGACGTACCGCTGCCCGAGCTTGAGCGACTTGCGGTACGCGATCGTCTGCGCGCCCACCACCGGGTACATGCCGGCGTCCCGCATCCGCTTCCAGAGTCCCGTGCGCACGACGAGCTCCTGCCGCGCGTGGTCGAGGTTCGCGAGGTAGGCGCCGTTGTTCATGTGGCGCAGCTCGTCGAGGTCGCCGAGCAGCACGCGGCGCGGCGAGCGGCACACGTCGTAGATGTCGAGCGGCGGCAGCTTCGGTGCGCGCGTGGTCAGCCAGGCGAGACGGGACAGACGGCGGAGGAAACCCACGCAGGAACGTTAGGCGCATCCGTCAACGGATCGCCAGAGCGCTGTCGGATGCCGACAAACCCACGCGCGGTACGCGTCGCGTCGGTGCGCGATGGCGACGATCAGCGGGCGCGGTGCTCGGGGATCGCGAGGCGCGGCCCGTGGCGCTCGTAGCCGATGCCCGCCGCCTCGATGAGCCGCACGACGCGCTGGCGGTGCCCGCGCCAGGGTTCCAGCAGTTCGAGCATGCCGTCGTCGTCGACGCGCCGACCCGCGAGCGCCGTACCGACGCGCTTGCACAGGTGCAGGTCGCCGACGCTCACCGCATCCGGGTCGCCGTGCGAACGCTGCAGCGTCTCCGCCACCGTCCACGGCCCGACGCCCGCCACCGTCCGCAGGCGCCGCCCGGCCTCCGCCCCGGGCAGCACGGCACCCCGTTCGAGCGCGTCGGCCACCGCGAACACCCGCATGAGCGTGTCGGAGCGCTGCGGTCCGACGCCCGCCCGGTGCCACACCCAGGAGGGGATGCGCCGCCACACCGCCGCCTCGGGCACCACCCGCATGCCGAGCGGCGCGGGCCCGGGCGCCGCCTCCCCGTAGCGGGTCACGAGCTGCCGCCAGGCCGACTTCTGCTCGATGCCGGTCACCTTCTGGCCGAGCACCGTCGGCACGAGGTACGGCAGGATGCGGCCCGCACGGGCCAACCGCAGGCCGGGCGTCTCGTGGTGCAGTCGCGCGACGAGCGGATGCCGCCCCGGCTCGAACCCGGAGTCGTCGTCCTCCGCGCCGAGCAGCGCCGGCACCGAGGCGATCGCCTGCTCGGCGCCGGGCCCCCACGCCCGCGCCTCCACGCCGTCCGCGCGTTCGCGCAGCAGCAGCGTCGCAGCCCCCGCGGCGAACCGCGCCGTCAGCCACCAGCCGTCGGCCGTGCGCCGCGCGGTCGGGTCGGTCGCCCCCTGCACGAGCGGGGCGAGCACGAGCCGCAGCCGCACCGGATGCGGCGGGGCGTAGCGGGTGACGACCGGGTCCATCGGGCTCAGGCTAACCCGCCGCACCGACCCGGAGACGCCGAGAGGGGCCCGCGCCTGCGGCGCGAGCCCCTCCGTGACGACGTGGCCCGGTCAGCCGAGCTGGCCGCTCGAGACCGCGAGGCCCGCCACGACGAACACGATGACCACCCAGAGGACGAGGATCGCCAGGAAGATGCTCCCGAGGATCACGCCGATCTTGGCGGGCGTGTTGGTGTAGCCGGCGTTCTTCGACTGGCTGAGCGCCACGGCGCTCAGGACCAGGCCGATGACGATGGTGAAGAACACCAGCACGAGGCCGACGATGCCCAGGGTCTTCCCGGGGTAGTCGGTGCCCGAGGGGGCGGTCTGGAGGTTCGACATCATGCTCCTTCGCGGGATAGGGGGTGTGGTTCAGCTGCAGGTGATGGTGACGCCGCCGACCTCGTGCACGCCGGGGCCGAGCTCCGCACACTGGCTCGCGAGCGCGACCGCGGTGCCGATGATGACGATCCAGAAGATGATCCAGCCGATCGATCCGAGGATGCCGATGATGATGCCGACGACGGCGGGCACGTTGCCGTATCCGGCCTTCTTCGACTGACGCAGCGCGACGATGCTCAGGATGAGGCCGACGATGGCGACGAAGATGCTCAGGATGAGGCCGGCGATGCCGAGGCCCTTTCCGGGGTAGCTGCCGGGCGCCGCGGCTGCGGGCTGCGGTGCGGGGGCGGCGGGGACGTTGGGGTCGGTCATGACTCTCCTAGTGGTGGACGAGGGATCGGATGACACCCGATCCGGGGGCACTCTACCGACTGCGCGCGAACCCGCGCGAGAGCCGCGCGCCGAAATAGGGGATGATGAGCGGGTGAAGATCGGAATCCTCACCAGTGGCGGCGACTGTCCCGGGCTGAACGCGGTCATCCGCGGCGCGGTCCTGAAGGGCATCACACAGCACGACGACATCGAGTTCGTCGGCATCAAGGACGGCTGGAAGGGCCTCGTCGAGGCCGACATCCATCCGCTCGGCCGACCCCAGGTGATGGGCATCTCCAAGCAGGGCGGCACGATCCTCGGCACCTCGCGCACCAACCCCTTCGAGTACGGCGGGGTGCCGCGCGTCAAGGAGGTGATGTCCGACCAGGGCATCGACGCGATCGTCGCGATCGGCGGCGAGGGCACCCTGGCGGCGGCGAAGCGCCTCACCGACGAGGGCATCCAGATCGTGGGCGTGCCGAAGACGGTCGACAACGACCTCTCGGCCACCGACTACACCTTCGGTTTCGACACCGCGGTCGAGATCGCCACCGAGGCGATGGACCGCCTGCGCACCACGGGCGACTCGCACGGCCGCTGCATGGTCGCGGAGGTCATGGGCCGGCACGTGGGCTGGATCGCCCTGCACTCGGGCATGGCCGCGGGTGCGCACGCGATCCTCATCCCGGAGCGCAAGACGAGCATGGACGAGATCTGCGGATGGGTCGACTCGGCCCGCTCGCGCGGTCGCGCCCCGCTCATCGTCGTCGCGGAGGGCTTCAAGCTCGACGTCATGGACGACGCCCACTCGGAGCGCGGCCTCGACGCCTTCGGCCGCCCGCGGCTCGGCGGCATCGGCGACATGCTCGCCCCCGAGATCGAGGAGCGCACGGGCATCGAGACCCGCGCGACGACCCTCGGCCACATCCAGCGCGGCGGCACGCCGACCGCCTACGACCGCGTGCTCGCCACCCGCTACGGCATGGCCGTGATCGACGTCGTGCTCGAGGAGCAGTGGGGCAAGATGGTGGCGCTGCGCGGCACCCAGATCGTCACGGTGCCGTTCGAGGATGCGCTCGGTCGCCTCAAGACGGTGCCGCAGTCGCGGTACGACGAGGCCGCGATCCTGTTCGGCTGACCCGTGACCGCCCCCGCCGACCGGCTCGCCGCGGCGCTCGACGCGGGTCTGTCGCCGCGCGTCGGCGAGCGCACGCCGGCACAGGTGCGCGGGGTGTTCGACGGCAGCGGTCTCGTGCGGGTGGATGCGGCGGGTGCGCTGCCGCCGGATCCCGCGCAGCTGGCCTTCCGGATCGCGTCGTGCACGAAGAGCTTCACCGCGGCATCCGCTCTGCTGCTCGCCGACGACGGCCTGCTCGACCTCGACGAGCCGCTCGCCGACGCGCTCGACGTGCCGCTGCGGCTCGTCGGGGCGACCGGCGCGGCGCCGACGGTGCGCGACGCCCTCGCGATGCGCGGCGGCTTCCCCACCGACGACCCGTGGGCCGACCGGCAGGAGTCGCTCTCCGACGACGCCTTCGCCCGACTGCTGGGTGAGGGCGTGCGCGTGATGTGGCCGGCGGGCGAGCGTTTCGAGTACTCGAACCTCGGCTACGCGATCGCGGGCCGCATCCTGGGGCTGCGGGGCGGGATGCCGTTCCGGCGTCTGGTCGAGTCGCGGCTGCTCGAGCCGCTGAGGCTCGGCGGTACGGGCTTCAACGAGACGGTCGGCGCACCCGCCGGGGTCGCGACCGGGTTCCGACCGGGTCCTGACGGCTGGGAGGCGCAGCCGGTGAGCGGGCCCGGCGCCTTCTCGCCGATCGGCGGACTGTTCAGCACCGCGCACGATCTGGCCCGCTGGGCGGCGCTGCTCGCGGGCTTCGCCGAGCACTCGGCGCTGCCCGCCTCGGTCGGCGAGCGGATGCGGCAGGCGGTGACCCCCGTGAGCGGCGATCCCGCGGGCGCCTGGCACGCCTACGGCCTCGGCCTCATGGTGCGCGCGGATGCCGCGGGTCGCCGCTTCGTCGGCCACAGCGGCGGCTACCCCGGGTTCACGACCCGCATGGAGTGGGTGGAGGGCGCGGACCTCGGCGCGGTCGTCTTCGAGAACGCCGGCTACACGCGGCTGACGGACGCCGTGACCGCTGCGTTCGATGCCGCCTTCCCCGCCCCGGCGGCCCCCCTCGCGGCTGCGACCCCGAACGCCACGCCGTGGCCCGAGACCCTCGCCCTCGCCGAGGCGACCCGCGCCGCGCTCGCGGCGGGTGGGCTTCCGGATGCCGCCCTGCTCGACGACTGCGTCGGGCTCGACCTCCCGCTCCCGCGGCGTCTCGCCGAGCTCGCGGCGCAGCTCGACCGCATCGGCGGCGTCACGGTCGAGGATGCCTTCGCCCACACCACCCCCGCCGACGCCGCCTGGGAGCTGCGCGGTCCGCACGGCGCCCTGCGTTGCCGCATCCTCGTGACGCCGCACGCGAGCCCCCGCATCCAGAAGCTCGACGTCGCGCCCACGACACCGTGAGGTACGGGCACCCGCCCGCTACGCCTCGATGCCCGGGATGGGCTTCGCCCGCCCCATGAATCGGCGCACGTCGTCGTCGACGATGATGTCGGACGGGCGCAGCGGCCGCGTCAGGTGCAGGCCGTCGAGGGCGGTCAGCCGGCTGAGCGCCACGTAGGTCTGCCCGGGCGCGAAGCTGCGCGGCCCGAGGTCGACGATCGCGCGGTCGTAGCTCTTGCCCTGCGACTTGTGGATGGTGACCGCCCACGCGAGCCGCAGCGGGAACTGCGTGAACTCGGCCACCACATCCCGGGTCAGCTGCTTGGTGACGGGCGAGTAGCTGTACTTGTAGCGCTCCCAGGTGGCGGGCGCCACCTCGTGCCGCTCGCCGTCGATGTCGACCGTCACGTTGTCGGCGATGCGCACCACCTCGCCGATGGTGCCGTTGACCCAGCGGCCCTCGCCGCCCGCGTCGTTGCGCAGGAACATGACCTGCGCCCCCACCTTCAGCTCGAGCTTCTCGTCGGCCGGGTAGGCGCGCCCCCCGAAGTCGCCGGTCACGTCGGCGATGGCGCTCATCGCCCGACCCGGCAGCCGGCCGAGGGCGGATGCGTTGATCCGGGTGACCGTGGCATTGGTCGTGGCGAGGGTGATGGCGCCCTCCTCGGGCGCCGGGCGCGCGCCCACCGAGTTGAGGCGCCCCGCCATCTCGGCGGTCACCATCCCGTGCCGCACCGCGTTGAGCAGCTGCTTGAACTCGAGCTCGTGCTGGCGGTGGATGGTGCCGAGCTCGTAGATGGTGAGGTCGGTCTCGTCCCACACCTTCGCGTCGAAGAACCACATGGAGCGGTAGCGGTCGGCGAAGTAGGCGCGCTCGTCGCCGTCGCCCGGCACGGGTGCGAGCTGGAACGGGTCGCCGAAGAGCACGAGCTGCACCCCGCCGAACGGCTCGTGCGGCTTCAGCCGCGCCTGCCGGAGGCTGCGGTCCATGGCATCCAGCAGGTCGGCGTTGACCATCGACACCTCGTCGACGACGAGCGTCTCGATGGCGTTGAGCAGCTTCTTGAGCTCGGCCGACTGCTCGATCTCGTGGTCGGCGATGACCCCGATCGGCAGCCGGAACAGCGAGTGGATGGTCTGCCCGCCCACGTTGAGCGCCGCGACCCCGGTGGGTGCGCAGATGACGAGCTGCTTGGAGGTGTTCCACGCGAGGTGCTCGAGCAGCGTCGACTTGCCGGTTCCGGCGCGGCCGGTCACGAAGATGTGGTCGCGCGTCGTCTCGATCGCCTCGAACACCGCCCGCTGCTCGGGGGCGAGTTCGGTGCGCGGCATCCCAGCAGGCTAACCGAGCCGGGAGGGCACGGCCGGACGGGCACGGCAGAATGTGGAGCATGCGGATCGCACTGGCCTGGGCGGGAGCGGTGCTCGTGGTGGGCGGGGCGATCGCGGGCGGCGTGGCCGTCGCCAACGCGACCGTGTTCTCGGCGGCGTCGTTCGCCGAGGACTACCTGCGCGCGCTCGCCGCGGGTCGCGTCGACGAGGTGCTCGCGCTGCCGGGGGTCGACGACGAGGGCCTCGACGACGCCCTGCTCGACCCGGCCGCGCTCGGCACCTTCCGCTTCGAGGTGCGCGGCGACACGGAGCGCGGCGGCGTGCACGCCGTCCGGGTCGCCTTCGGGGCCACGCACCTCGACCACGAGGCCGTGCTGCGGGTCGAGCGCACCGGTTCGCGGTTCCTGCTGTTCCCGGCCTGGGGGTTCGCGAGCTCACCCGTGACCGAGCTCGAGCTCGGCACGACGGGAGACGAGCGTCTCACCGTGGGCGAGGTGCCGCTGACGATCGACGGGGGCGAGCCGGTCGCCTTCGCCGCACTCACCCCCGGCATCTACCGGGTGGGCCACGACTCCGCGTTCCTGCACGCCGACCCGACCACGGTGGTCGCGACGGGCACCGCCCAGTCGCTGACCGTCGACGTCGAACCGAACGACGCCTTCGTCGCCGCCGTGCAGGAGGCGATGGAGGCCGACCTCGACGCGTGCGCCGCGCAGACGGTGCTGTTCCCGACCGGCTGCCCGTTCGGCTGGTCGATCGAGGACCGCGTGGCCTCCGAGCCGCTCTGGACGATCGCGGAGATGCCGGATGCCGAGATCGCCGCATCCGACGAGATCGGGCTGTGGGCGGTGCCGCCCGTGCACGGCGTCGCGCACCTGAGCGTCGAGGTGCAGTCGATCTTCGACGGCACGATCTCGACCCTCGAGGAGGACGTGCCCTTCGACGCGAACTACCTCATCGCGTTCGACGACGACCGCGTCGCGCTGATCCCCGGCTACTGACCGCCGCGGCGCGCGAGCATCTCGTTGTAGGCCGCGAGCTCGGCATCCCCGTCGCGGTCGGCGGCCCGGTCGAGGCGCTTCGCCTCGCGTTCGTCGCTGCGGCCCCACTGGATGGCGACCGCGATCGCCAGGATCACGGTGGGGATCTCGCCCACCGACCACGCGATCCCGCCGCCCCACTGCTGGTCCTCGAGCGGCATCAGCCCCCAGGTGCGGCCCATGGCGCCGAACCAGTCGGCCAGCAGCAGGCCGGTGTTCGACATGATCGCGAGCCCGAAGAAGGCGTGGAAGCCCATCGTGGCGAGCAGCAGCACGAGCCGCAGCGCATACGGCGGGCGCTTCTTCACGGGGTCGACGCCCACCAGCACGAGCACGAACAGGTAGCCGGTGATGAGGAAGTGCACGACCATCCACACGTGCCCCACGTGGTCGGTGACGGCCCAGCGGAAGATATCGGTGTAGTAGAAGAGCCACAGCGACCCCGCGAACAGCACGGCCGCGACGAGCGGGTTGGTGAGCACGCCGGCGACGGGCGACTGCACGGCCCACAGGATCCACTCGCGCCCGCCCCGGCTGTCGTCGTCGCGGCGGCGGATGGCGCGGGCCGCGAGCGTGACGGGCGCCGCGAGCACGAGCAGCACGGGGATCGCCATGGTGAGGATCATGTGGCCGAGCATGTGCGTCGAGAACAGGAACTGCTCGTACACGGCCGGGGCGCCGTTGGTGACCCACAGCAGCACCGCGAACCCGGCGAGCCACAGCACCGTGCGGTACCAGGGCCAGCGGTCGCCGCGCCGGTGCAGGCGCCACACGCCCGCGAGGTAGAAGAACACCCCGAACGCCACCACGAGCGCCCACAGCAGGTCGAGCCGCCACTCGGTGAGGAAGCGGATGGGGGTGAGCTCGGGCGGGAGCTCGCGGCCGGTCAGATACTCGGCCGGGGTGGGGGTGGCGAGTTCCGTCGTCGGCACCTCGTCCACCGGCGGCGCAGTGCGGGCGAGGGCCGCGGCGACGCCCGCCGCGATGCCCATGAAGGCGAGCTCGGCGAGCACCAGCATCCGGAACCAGCGGGGCGCGGCGTCCCGCACCCGCGGGATCACGAACCGCCGCTGCACGGCGCCGAGCGCGCCCAGCACGAGCAGGGCGGCGACCTTGGCGAGCACGAGCAGGCCGTAAGGGGTGCCGAGGGCGCCCAGTTCGCCGACCCGGATGGCGGCGGAGACGTAGCCCGAGACCGCCACGACGACGAAGCACACGAGCGCGACGCTCGAGTAGCGCGCGAGCACGGTGCGCAAGCGTTCCTCGTCGAGCTGGCGCCGCACGAGCACGAGCGTCAGCAGGCCGCCGAGCCACACGCACACGAACACGATGTGCAGCCAGATGGAGGTGATGGCGAGGTCGTGGTCGGCGGTCGAGCCGGCGTGGCCCTGCTGGGCGACGGGGATGAGGCCGAGGGCCGAGCCGACGGCGACGAAGGCGAGCACCGCCACGTGGCGCACGGCGAAGCAGAGGGCGGTGGCGGCCGCCGCGACGAGGGTCGTGGTGAGCCAGGCGCGGCCGACCGAGACGTCGGTGAGGAAGGTGCCGAGCTGCTGCCCGTAGGCGTCGTCGAGGTTCGGGGCGGCGACGTAGAGGCTCTGGAACAGCAGGAACGCCATCGCCGCGGAGGCGACCGTCCAGACGCCCGCGCAGGCGGCGGCGACATCCGCCGCGCGCTCGTAGGCCTTCTCGCCGGGGGTGAGGGCGAAGCACGCGAGCACGAGGGCGCCGATCGTGCCGGCGGCGCCGAGGTCGACGAGGATCGTGGCGATCGGGATGCCGTAGCGCACGACCGCGCCCGGGTCGACGAGCGGCAGTGGGTCGGCTCCGCCGCCGACGGCGAGCGCCACGAGCACCGCCGCGAGCGCGGCGATCAGGAGGATGGCGGGTCCGGTGACCCACGCGAGGCGCCGCACGCATCCAGCTTAAGCGCCGCATCCGGGCCCGAGAACGCGGCAGGGCGCCGACCTGCTCCGGTCGGCGCCCTGCGCGGTGAGGCTGTCGTTACTTGACGGCGGCCTTCAGCTTCGAGCCGGCCTTCACGCTCACGCCGTTCGACGCAGCGATCTGGATGGTCTCGCCGGTCGCGGGGTTGCGGCCCGCACGGGCGGCACGGTGGGTCTTCTCGAAGGAGAGCCAGCCGGGGATGCTGACCTTCTTGCCGCCGCCGACCTGCGAGGCCACGACGGAGAAGAACGCGTCGACGACCTTGCCGACGGCCGCCTGGCTCTCGCCGGTCTCCGCGGCGATCGCCGCCACGAGGTCGCTCTTGTTGAGGGTGTCAGCCATGGGGTGTCCTCCTCGGACGGTTTCTTGATCTGATGCAGCACCGGTGAGGTTCTGCGGGGGTCGGCCCCGAGGCTGTCTACCCCTGAACCGTGCTCGAAACTACCAGTGATCCCCGACATTCCCGGGCTTTTCGGCCCCATTTCGCAACTCGGCCTCAGGTGATGGTTGAGGGTTTCGCGGGCCCCCGGAACACGACGAGGGGGCGCCGGCGCGATGCCGACGCCCCCTCGGACGTGTGGTGCGGTGCTTACCAGCTCGACTTGGTCACGCCGGGCAGCTCGCCACGGTGCGCCATGTCGCGGAAACGCACACGCGAGACGCCGTAGTTCGACAGCACACCGCGGGGGCGGCCGTCGATGGCGTCGCGGCTGCGCACGCGGATGGGCGACGCGTCGCGGGGCAGCTTCTGCAGGCCCACGCGGGCGGCCTCGCGCTGCTCGTCGGTCGAGTTCGGGTCCACGAGCGCCTTCTTGAGCTCGAGGCGCTTCGCGGCGTAGCGCTCGACGATGACCTTCCGCTGCTCGTTCTTCGCGATCTTGCTCTTCTTGGCCATTGCTTAACGCTCCTCTCGGAACTCGACGTGCTTGCGCACGATGGGGTCGTACTTCTTCAGCACGATGCGGTCGGGGTCGTTGCGACGGTTCTTGCGGGTCACGTAGGTGTACCCGGTACCGGCGGTCGAGCGGAGCTTGATGATCGGACGGACGTCCTGAGCCTTCTTGGCCATCTCAGATCTTCTCCCCTCGTGCGAGGAGGTCCTGGACGACCGCCTCGATGCCGCGTGCGTCGATCACCTTGATGCCCTTGGCGGACACGGTCAGGGTCACGGTGCGCTTGAGCGACGGGACGTAGTACTTCTTCTTCTGCACGTTCGGGTCGAAGCGGCGCTTCGTCCGGCGGTGCGAGTGCGAGATGTTGTGTCCGAAGCCGGGAACGGCTCCGGTCACCTGGCACACAGCTGCCATGGTTCTTTCCTGTTCTCTACCGTGGGGCGAGCGCCCCACCCAAGGTCACTTGTCGGCACGCCAGATCGAGATCCTCCGGACGGATCCGGTGGTCGCGACGGCGCACAAGGAAGCGCATTGCTGCGCAACCCTCCCAAGATACCGGACGGATGCCGTATCCGCCACTCGGAGTGACCTCGCGCGGCTAGCCTTACTTCAACTCCTCCGGTAAGGTCCTGGATGTTGAGTAAGGAGTGCGAGATGCCGACTGCGACAATGACCAGCAAGGGGCAGATCACCGTGCCCAAGGAGGTGCGCGACGATCTCAACCTCGAAGCCGGCTCACAGGTCATGTTCGTGAAGCTGCCGAACGGTCAGTACAACATCGTCGCCCGCACCGGCAGCATCATGGACCTTGCGGGCATCCTGCACTACGAGGGCATGCCCCACCTCACGGTCGAAGAGATGGACGAGGCGATCGGTGAAGCCGTCGCGGAGTCCTACCGGGAGAGCGTCGCCCGGTGATTGGGGTCGACACGAACGTCATCCTCCGCCACGTCCTGCGTGACGACGCCGTGCAGACTCCGCTGGCCACGGCCTTCCTGGGGACCCTCACGCGAGCCCGGCCCGGGTTCATCACGCACGTCGTGTTGGCCGAGGTCGACTGGGTGCTCAAGCGCGGCTACAGGGTCTCCCGGGAGGCGCGCCTGGCCGTCATCCGCGGGCTCGTCGAGACGCGCGAACTCGAGTTCGAAGACGGCGAGAGCGTGGTCCGTGCGCTCGCTCTCGCCGACGACGGCGCGGACTTCGCCGACGCGCTCATCGCGGCCAGCGGCGAGCTGTTCGGGGTGACCGATACCGTTACATTCGATCGTCGGGCGTCGAAGAAGCTCGGCTGGCGACTCGTGGAAACTGCCGGCTGACCGTCAGTGGGCGGATGCCGCGGCGCTGCACTCGGGGCACAGCCCGAAGACGTCGACCACGTGCTCCGGCGCGGTGAAGCCGTGCTCGGCGGCCACCTGGCGCGCCCAGGCCTCCACGGGATCCGCCGAGATCTCGACCGCCTTGCCGCAGCTGCGGCAGATCAGGTGGTGGTGGTGCGAGCCGGGCGTGCACGCGCGGTAGAGGCTCTCGCCCTCCTGCACGAGCGAGTCGGCCTCACCCTCGTGGGCGAGGTCGGCGAGCGCCCGGTAGACGGTCGCGAGCCCCACCTCGGAGCCGGTTCCCCGCAGCGAGGCGTGCAGCGCCTGAGCCGACACGAAGCCCTCGGTGCGGCCGAGTGCGTCGCGCACGGCCTCGCGCTGCCAGGTGTTCCGCTTCACGGTGCCGCCACCTCCCTGACCTCCAGGGTACGGCGATCCCGCCTCCGTCGACCCACCAGGACGCACACCACCCAGATGAGGAACGAGATGGTGGTGACGTAGGGGCTGATCGGCACGCTCGCACCGAGGGCGAGCAGGATGCCGCCCACGAGCGAGACGAGCGCGAACCCCATCGAGAGCAGCGGCACCCACAGCGGCGAGCTCGAGATGCGCAGCGCCGCCGCCGCGGGCGTCACGAGCACCGAGAGCACGAGCAGCGCCCCGACGATCTGGATGCTCGCGGCGACCGCGAGGCCGAGCAGCAGCATGAACGCGATCGAGATGGCGCGCACCGGAACGCCGCGGGCGGCCGCGACATCCGCATCCAGGCTCGCGAAGCTGAGCGGGCGCCACATGACGAGCAGCCCCACCACGACGATGCCGCACACGAGCGCGAGGGCGCCGAGCCGCGGGTCGTCGACGGCCACGATCTGGCCGGTCAGCAGCCCGAACTTGGTGGAGGCGCGGCCCGGGTACAGCGCCAGGCACAGGATGCCGAGGCCCAGCCCGAACGGCATGAGCACCGCGGTGATCGAGTTGCGCTCGCGCGCCCGCGCCCCGAGCAGCCCGATGATGAGCGCGGCGACGACCGAGCCGATCACCGATCCCTCGACCACCCCGACCCCGAACAGCAGGCCCGCGGCGGCACCCGCGAACGACAGCTCGCTGATGCCGTGCACCGCGAAGGCCAGGTCGCGCGTCATCACGAAGACCCCGATGAGGCCCCCCGCGATCCCGAGCACCGCCCCCGCGAGCAGCGAGTTGTGCAGCAGGGCCAGCAGCGCCCCGTAGTCGCTGAAGTCGAACAGGGCGCTCCACCAGTCGTTCACGCGGCACCCCCGTGGCGGTGACCGTGGTGCTCGTGCTCGTGGTGGGAGTGGTCGGGGGCGCCGACGATCACGACCCGCCCGTGGGTGCGGATGACGTCGATCGGCGCCTGGTACAGCTCGCTCAGCACCTCGCTCGTGAGCACCTCGTCGGGGGCGCCGATGCGGAAGCGCCCACCCGCGAGGTAGAGCACCCGGTCGACCATGCCGAGCACGGGGTTCACGTCGTGCGTGACGAACAGCACGCCGAAGCCGCTCGCGCGGCGATGCCGGTCGATGAGCTCGCTCACCACGCGCTGGGCGCGCAGGTCGAGCGAACCGAGCGGTTCGTCGCACAGCACGAGGCTCGGGTCGCCGGCGAGCGCCTGCCCGACGCGCAGCCGCTGCTGCTCGCCGCCCGAGAGCAGCGCCACCGGCACCTTCGCGTAGTGGGCGGCGCCGACCGCCTCGAGCAGCTCGTCGACGCGGGCTCTGCGGGCGGCGTTCGGCCGGCCCGGTCCCCAGCGGTGCCCGTCGACACCGAGCCGCACGAGGTCGCGGCCCCGGATGCGCAGGGCCGGATCCTGTCCGCGCTGCTGCGGGATGTAGCCGATGCGGCGGTCGCCGCGGTGCACGGGCTCGCCCTCGAAGCGGATCTCGCCGGCCGCGAGCGGATGCTGCCCGAGGATCGCCTTCAGCAGGCTCGTCTTGCCCGAGCCGTTCGCGCCGAGCACGGCAAGGAACTCGCCGCGCCCCACCTCGAGGTCGAGGCCCGACCACAGCGTGCGCGCGCCGAGCCGCAGCTCCGCATCCCGCACCTCGAGCACCGCATCCGTCACCGCGCCATGCTACCTGAGAACCGTTCTCATCCGCTGCGGGGTGCTGTTGTGTGGAAGAAGAAGGTGCGCGGAAAGCAGGCGCAACCGCGCATCTCTCGTGCCTGCGCCCACGGTGACGCGATTTGAGCCTGCTTTTCCGACGGTGGCGCCCCCGTTCCCCCGCGAAGCGGACACGACCCTAATCGAGCAAGAGGGCCGGCTCCTCGAGCACGGAGGCGACGTCGGCGGTGAAGCGGGAGGCGACATCGCCGTCGACGACGCGGTGGTCGAAGGAGGCGCCGACGGTCGTCACGTAGGCGGGACGCACCTCGCCGTCCACCACCCACGGCTTCTGCTTGATCGCGCCGAGCGCGACGATCGCCACCTCGCCGGGGTTGAGGATCGGCGTGCCGGTGTCCATGCCGAAGGAGCCGAGGTTGGTGATGGTGATGGTGCCGCCCGACATCTCGGCGGGCTGCGTCTTGCCCTCGCGCGCCGTGAGGGTCAGCTGCTCGAGGGACTGCGCGAGCTCGAGCATCGACAGGTCCTGCGCGTCCTTGACGTTCGGCACGATGAGGCCGCGCGGGGTGGCGGCGGCGATGCCGAGGTTCACGTAGTGGCGCACGATGATCTCCTCGTCCGTCCACGAGGAGTTGACGGTGGGGTTGCGCCGCACCGCCCAGATGATCGCCTTCGCCATGACGAGCAGCGGCGAGACGCGCACGCCGGCGAAGTCGGGCGAGGCCTTCAACCGCTTGACGTACTCCATCGTGCGGGTGGCGTTGACGTCGGTGAACACCGACACGTGCGGCGCCGTGAACGCGGAGGTCACCATCGCCTGCGCGGTCGCCTTGCGCACGCCCTTGACGGGGATGCGCTCCTCGCGTTCGGTGGGCCAGGCGGGCGTCTGGATGTTGCGGAAGACGCTCGCCTGCTCGGCCTGCCGGATGACGTCCTCGCGCAGCACCTCGCCGCCGGGGCCGGTCGCGGTCACCTGCTGCAGGTCGACGTCGAGGTCCTTCGCGAGCTTGCGGATGGGCGGCTTCGCGATGACGGGCGCGCTGGGGGCCCGCGGCGCCGTGCGGGCGGGGGCGGCATCCGCACCCTCCACGGGCACGGCCGCTCCGGGGCGCCGACGGCGGGTGGCGCCGTGGCCGCCCTTCGAGCCGTAGCCGACGAGCACGGCGCCGGAGCCGGCGTCGTCCTTGTCGCCCATGTGCACGGGGTCGGAGACGGTGCCGAGGCTCTCGGAGTCGTTGGCGGGCGCCTGCAGCTCGATCGTGCCGCCGGCGGAGTCGACCCGGATGATGGGCGCGCCCACCTCGACGGTGGTGCCCTCCTCGGCGAGCAGTTCGGTGACGGTGCCCGCGAACGGCGACGGCAGCTCGACGAGCGACTTGGCGGTCTCGATCTCGACGAGCACCTGGTTCACCGTGACGGTGTCACCGGGCTTGACCTTCCACGCGACGATCTCGGCCTCGGTGAGACCTTCGCCGACGTCCGGCAGCGGGAACTCTGCATGGGCCACGCGGGGACTCCTTACGGGTCGGGGTTCAGTAGGCGAGCGAGCGGTCGACGGCCTCGAGGATGCGGTCCACATCCGGAAGGTAGACGCCCTCGAGCTTGGCGGGCGGGAAGGGGGTGTCGAAACCCGACACCCGCAGCACGGGCGCCTCGAGCGAGTAGAAGGCGCGCTCGGCGACGGTCGCGGCGACCTCGGAGCCGACCGACACGTTGCCGGGCGCCTCCTGGGCGACGACGAGCCGCCCGGTCTTCTGCACGGACGCCAGGATCGGCGCGTAGTCGAGGGGCGAGAGCGAGCGCAGGTCGATCACCTCGACGCTCGTGCCCTCCGACTCGGCCACCTCGGCCGCCTGCAGCAGCTGGGCGACCATGGCGCCGTGCCCGACGAGCGTCACCTGGGTGCCGGTGCGCACGACGCGCGAGCTGTGCAGCGGCGCGGGCACGCCGTCGTCGGCCACCTCGCCCTTCTGCCAGTAGCGCGCCTTCGGCTCGAAGAACAGCACCGGGTCGTCGGAGGCGATCGCCTGCTGGATCATCCAGTACGCGTCGTTGGAGGTGGCGGGGCTCACCACGCGCAGGCCCGGGGTGTGCGCGAAGTAGGCCTCGGGGCTCTCCTGGTGGTGCTCGACGGCGCCGATGTGCCCGCCGTACGGCACCCGGATGACGACGGGGAACCTCGCGGACCCCTCGTGCCGGTAGGTGAGCTTCGCGAGCTGCGAGGTGATCTGGTCGAAGCCGGGGAAGATGAAGCCGTCGAACTGGATCTCGCACACCGGCCGGTAGCCGCGCATGGCGAGGCCGATCGCGGTGCCGACGATGCCCGACTCGGCGAGCGGGGTGTCGAGCACCCGGTCCTCGCCGAACTCGGCCTTCAGCCCCTCGGTCACGCGGAACACCCCGCCGAGGGTGCCGATGTCCTCACCCATGAGGAGCACCTTGTCGTCGGCGGCGAGCGCCGCGCGCAGTCCCTCGTTGATGGCCTTCGCCATCGGCAGCATCCGCTCGGTCACGCGCCGCCCTCCTCGAAGCCGGCCTCGTAGGCGGTGTACCAGGCGGCCTCGTCGGCGACGAGCGGGTGCGGCTCGCTGTAGACGTGCTCGAACACCTTGGCGGCGGTCGGCGGCTCGATCTCGAGCGTGCGGCGGCGGATGTCGGATGCCAGGTCCTCTGCCTCGGTCGCGACGTCGCGGAAGAAGTCGTCGCCCTCGCCGAGCGAGCGCAGGTACGCCTCGAAGCGGGCGATCGGGTCGCGCTCGCTCCAGAACGCGACGTCGTCGTCCTCGCGGTACTTGGTGGGGTCGTCGCTCGTGGTGTGGGCGCCCATCCGGTAGGTGAGCGCCTCGATGAAGCACGGTCCCTTGCCGGCGCGGGCGGCATCCAGGCCCGCCGCGGTGACGGCGTAGCTGGCGAGCACGTCGTTGCCGTCGATCTGCACGCTCGGGATGCCGAAGCCGGCCGGGCGCAGGTAGAGCGGGGTGCGCGACTGGCGCTCGACGGGCACCGAGATCGCCCAGTGGTTGTTCTGCAGGAAGAACACCTGCGGGGTCTGGTAGCTGGCCGCGAAGACGAACGCCTCGTTGACATCGCCCTGGCTGGTGGCTCCGTCGCCGAAGTAGACGAGCACCGCCGCATCCTTCTCGGGGTCGCCGGTGCCGCTCGCGCCGTCGAGGGCGATGCCCATCGCGTAGCCGGTGGCGTGCAGCGACTGCGAGCCGATGACGAGCGTGTAGAGGTGGAAGTTGCCGGTCTCCTCCGGCACCCAGCCGCCGTGGCTCTGGCCGCGCAGCATCTCGATGAGCTTCATGACGTCGAGGCCGCGGATGCGTCCCACGGCGTGCTCGCGGTAGGCGGGGAAGATGTGGTCCTGGGGCCGGGCGGCGTACCCGGAGCCGACCTGGGCGGCCTCCTGGCCGAGGCTCGGGATCCAGAGCGCGAGCTGGCCCTGGCGCTGCAGGTTGCCCGCCTCGATGTCGAAGCGCCGGATGACCACCATCTGCCGGTGGAAGTCGCGCAGTCGCTGCTCGTCGAGGGCTGCGAGATACGGCAGATAGGGGGCCGAGGTGTCGTTCTCGAGGAGGGAGCCCTGCGGCGAGAGCAACTGGATCGTCGCCTCGGTGTAAGACATAGGCACCACCCTATCCGCGGGCGTATTCCGCCGAAGTCAGAGGGTTCGCACAACCTTTTCCGCGGCCCCGATGAGGGGGGCCACAGATTCCGCCTCCCCCACGGTCACGCGGATGCCTTCGGGCGCGAACACCCGGGCGACGATCCCGTGCTCCTCGAGCAGCTGCGCGGCGGCGGCCGTGTGCTGCCCGGTGGGCAGCCAGACGAAGTTGCCCTGGGGCTCCGGGATGTTCCAGCCCTGGGCCCGCAGGGCGTCGCGGATCTCGTCGCGGCGGGCCGTGAGCTCGGCCACCTGGGCGGCGTACTCGGCCTCGTGGTCGAGGGCGGCGAGCGCGGCACGCTGGGCGGGCTCGGTCACCGAGAGGGCGATCGCGGTGGCGCGGGCGGCGTCGAGCACGTACGACGGGCCGATCGCGTAGCCGACGCGCAGCCCCGCGAGGCCGTAGGCCTTCGAGAAGGTGCGCAGCACGACGAGGTTCGGGTAGCGCTCGAGCAGCGGGATGCCCTCGACGGCATCCGGGTCGGTCACGAACTCGCGGTAGGCCTCGTCGAGCACCACGAGCACCGTGTCGGGTACGGAGTCCATGAAGGCTTCGAAGGCCTCGGCGGTGACGACGGCGCTCGTCGGGTTGTTGGGGGTGCACACCAGGATGAGCCGGGTGCGGTCGGTCACGGCCGCGGCCATCGCCGGCAGGTCGTGCGAGCCGTCGGGCAGGTTCGGCACGGTGACGCTCGTCGCGCCCGAGACGGTGACGATGCCGGGGTAGGCCTCGAAGGAGCGCCAGGCGTAGAGGATCTCGTCGCCGGGACCGGAGGTCGCCTGGGCGAGCTGGTGCAGGATCGACACCGAGCCGGCGCCCACGTGCACCTCGTCGACGGTGACGCCGAAGCGCTCCGCGAGCCGGACGCGCAGTCCGGCGGCGGAGCCGTCGGGGTAGCGCGGCAGCTCGGATGCGGCGACGGCGTCGAGCACGGCGGGGAGCGTCGGGAACGGGCTCTCGTTGGAGGACAGCTTGAATGCGTCGGCGGGCGCCGCGCGGCCCTGGCGGTAGGGGTCGAGGGCGGCGATCTCGGGGCGGAGGACCACGGGCATGCCGCCCAGCCTAGGGCGCCCTCCTGGCGAATCATCGGGGCCACTGGGATGATGGCGGCATGCGCTTCGTGATCCGGCTGCTCATCAACGCCCTCGCCCTGTGGCTC
The DNA here is from genome assembly GCF_003627075.1 of Protaetiibacter intestinalis. Classification (NCBI taxonomy): domain Bacteria; kingdom Bacillati; phylum Actinomycetota; class Actinomycetes; order Micrococcales; family Microbacteriaceae; genus Protaetiibacter; species Protaetiibacter intestinalis. The sequence continues at coordinate 1,175,488 of NZ_CP032630.1, forward strand.
ACCGTGCTGATCCTCAACCCGCACGTGCAGATGCACTCGTGGGATGCGGGCGCGGACTCCGCGGCCTCGGGCGGCGCGGGCGTCTCGTGGCCGCTGTTCTGGACGTACCTGCTGATCGCCGTCGTGTTCGGCGTCGTCAACGGCATCATCGGCACGGCGATCAAGATCGTCGCCTTCCCGCTCTACATCCTCACCCTCGGCCTCATCTCGCTCATCGTGAACGGGCTGCTGTTCCTGCTCGTGGCGTGGATCTCGACCCTCATCGGCTTCGGTCTCTCGGTGGAGAGCTTCTGGTGGGGCGTGCTCGGGGCGCTCGTGCTCGGCGTCATCGCCTGGCTCATCGGGATCATCCTCCGACCCCTGACGAAGAAGCGCTGAACCGGCGGGTGTCGAAGTCCTTCAGGTCGTCGATCAAGCCCGCCGGCACCTCGGGCGCCGGAATGCGTTCGGCGCGGTAGCTGTACGTCGTGATCTCGGAACCCTCCCGCGCGGTGTAGTCGTGGGTGAAGGCGTCGACGGCGTCGAGCTCGGCGCGCAGCTGCGGCGAGCGGGACCGGTCGATGCGCTCGGCCGTCTCGACGTAGGCGTCGCGCTGGTGCGCGGGCACCGCGCGGTCGGTGGGCATGGTGCTGCCGTCGGGGTAGGCCTGCCGTTCGACGATGAGCCGATCGGTGGGCACCTGCGGGCCGCCCGTCGCGACGACGAAGTCGTCGGTGTGGTGCACGGCCATGCCGCGGATGCCCTCCGGCAGCTCGATGCCGGCACCGGGGTCGCCGTAGGTCTCGAGCGCCACGGTGTTCCAGTCGCCGGATGCCGCGAGCGCGTCCGCCACGAGCCCGCCCTGCGAGAAGCCGACGAGCATGACCTCCGCCTCCGAGCTGATGCCGGCGTCGGCCATCGCCTGCTCGGTGGCGCGGATGGAGCCCGCCGGCAGCCCCGCGACGCCCGCGATGTTGCTCGTGAGATCCCACGGCTCGCCGTCGGCGACGGGTGAGAAGGTCTGGGTGGGGGCGACGTAGACGACGTAGCGGTCGGGTTGCCCGGGTGCGGAGTACCGCTCGATGCGCACCTGCTCGTCGCCCGGCACGCGGTCGAGCCGCTCGGTCGCGTTCGCGGGCGGAGCGCCGCCTGTGCGCTCCGAGACCCGCTCCACGCGCACCGGCGTCTCGTGCATGACGCGGGTGCCGCTCATGCCGCCGAGCGCGATGACGGCGGCCGCGCTCGTGTCGACGCCGAGCAGGCCGAGCCCGTGCTCGCCGAGCAGCAGGGTGAGCGGCTCGGGCACCCCGAGCGCGCCGAGCACGGCGTCGTCGGTGCCCGTCACGAAGCGCCGCACGAGGGTGCAGAACTCGGGGCTCGTGACGAGCTCGGGATGCGCGATGATCCAACGCTGCAGCAGGGCCGTCTTCTGCCGGTCGCTGCCGGGGGCGAGCTTCCACGCGGCGAAGCCGCCGAGCGCGAGTGCCGGCAGCGCCGCCCACAGCCCGCGACCCGCGATGCCCGCGACCCAGTCGGACAGCGTGTCCTGCAGGGTGGTGGCGGCGCGCTCCGCCGCCGTGTAGCCGAGCTCGGCGGCGAGGATGCCCGCCCGCAGGCGCCGGATGTCGTCGGCCAGCTCCGCGCTCGACCGCTCGCATCCCTCCACGGCCTGGCGCAGTGCGCCGTGCGGCGTCTCGAGCCCGAGCAGTGCGATCCGATGGGTGTCGGATTCGACGGCGTCGGCGAGGCCCGCCAGCACGGGCAGGTGGGCGAGCAGCGCGTCGGTGGCGACGAGCAGCGAGCCGGGCGTGTGCACGACGAGGTCGGCCCCGCCCGGCGGCAGCGCGGGCGGCCGCAGCTCAGACGCCGACACGGGCCAGCTCCGTCCGGGCGAGCTGGAGGGTGCGCGTGAGCTCCTCGGCCACGGCGCGCAACCGCGACTGCAGCTCGTCGGCGGCGAGCGAGTAGGCCCGGTAGGCGGGCCCGCGCCACGCCTCCGGCCCGATGCGCGGCGGATGCGCGGCGCGGGCGAGCGCGTGCTGCTGCAGACCGTGCAACCGCACGATGCGGTCGCGCAGAAGCTGGAGTTCGAGCGGGTCGATGGGCACGGTGTTCCTTCCCTGTCGGTGCACCCAGGGTGCCCGCCCCGTACGACGCCGTGGGCGCCCGAAGCCGCATCCGGGGACAGTCGTTCACCCGCACGGGGTGTGGAGGAGCGGACGACGGGGCCACAATGGGCGCATGACCTTCGAGGGGACCGGCGGCGCACCGTTCGTGTTCCGGATCTGCTTCGTGTGCACGGGCAACATCTGCCGCTCGCCGATGGCGGAGGCGATCTTCCGCAGCATCGTGGCCACGAAGGGCTTCGCGAAGACCATCGCCGTCACCTCCGCCGCGACCGGCGACTGGCACGTGGGCGAGCACGCCGACCCCCGCACGATCGCCGCCCTCGAGGCCCACGGCTACGACGCCGGCCGCCACCGCGCCCGCCAGTTCGACCCCGCCTGGTTCCCCGAGCTCGACCTCATCGTCGCCTTCGACCGCGGACACGAGCGGGTGCTGCGCGAATGGGCCCCCACGGAGGCCGACCGCAGCAAGGTACAGCTGCTGATGAGCTTCGACCCGGAACAATCGGGCACGATGGATGTGCCGGATCCGTATTATTCGGACGCCGCCATGTTCGACACCGTGCTCGTCGCGATCGAACGGGCCTGCAACGCGCTGTTCCGGCAGCTCGAACCCGCCATCCGACAGGGAGTCCCATGAGTCCGCTTCCCCCCCAGCCGCTCAGTCCGCTCGACGGGCGCTACCGCGCCGCCGTCGAGGGGCTCGGCGAGTACCTCTCGGAGGCGGGCCTCAACCGGGCGCGCGTGCAGGTCGAGGTGGAGTGGCTGCTGTTCCTCGCCGAGCGCGGCACGTTCGGCGCCGAGGTGCCGAGCGCCGAGCAGGCCCGGGCCCTGCGCACCTGGGCGACCGAGTTCGGCCAGGCCGAGATCGACGAGCTCGCCACCCTCGAGGCCACCACGCGCCACGATGTGAAGGCCGTCGAGTACCTCGTGCGGCGCCGGCTCGCCGAGCTCGGGCTCACCCACCTCGCCGAGCTCACCCACTTCGCCTGCACGAGCGAGGACATCAACAACCTCTCCTACGGCATCACGTTGCGCAGCGCCCTGCACGGGGTGTGGCTGCCCGCCTTCCGCACCGTCGTCGACGCGCTCCGCGAGCTCGCCCTCGCCCAGCGCGACCAGCCGATGCTCGCCCACACGCACGGCCAGCCCGCCACCCCCACGACCTTCGGCAAGGAGATCGCCGTCGTCGTGCACCGCCTGCAGCGTCAGCTCGCGGCGATCGAGGCGGTCGACTTCCCCGCCAAGTTCTCGGGCGCCACCGGCACCTTCTCGGCGCACCTCGCCGCCGACCCGGATGCCGACTGGCCGGCCCTCTCGCGCGAGTTCGTGACCCAGCTCGGGCTCGCCTGGAATCCGCTCACCACGCAGATCGAGTCGCACGACGGCCAGGCGGAGCTGTTCGGGCGGGTCGCGCACGCCAACCGCATCCTGCACAACCTGGCGACCGACATCTGGACCTACATCTCGATGGGGTACCTCACGCAGATCCCGCAGGCCGGGGCGACGGGGTCGTCGACGATGCCGCACAAGATCAACCCCATCCGCTTCGAGAACGCCGAGGCGAACCTCGAGCTCTCGAGCGCGCTGCTCGACTCGCTCGCCGCGACGCTCGTGACGAGCCGCCTGCAGCGCGACCTCACCGACTCGACCACGCAGCGCAACATCGGCGTCGCGCTCGGGCATTCGCTGCTCGCGCTCGACAACCTCGCGCGTGGCCTCGGCGAGATCGCCGTGAACCCGGAGGCGCTGGCGGCCGACCTCGACGCGAACTGGGAGGTGCTCGGCGAGGCGATCCAGACGGTGATCCGCGCCGAGGTGACGGCGGGGCGCTCCTCGATCGCCGACCCGTACGCGCTGCTCAAGGAGCTCACGCGCGGCAAGCGGGCGACGGCCGCCGACCTCGCCGAGTTCATCTCGGGCCTCGACATCGGCGACGCCGCGAAGAGCCGCCTCCTCGCCCTCACCCCGGCGACGTACACGGGCGCCGCCTCCACCCTCGTCGACTACCTCGACGCCTGAGTCCCCCACCTTCTCGTCAAACGCTGTAGCGCCACGCCTCCGGCCGCAGACATTCCTGCAGCGTCGGGCGTGGCGCTACAGCGTTTGACACCAGCACCGTCGGTTCAGACGGGGGCGAGGGCCTCACGCAGCTCGGACTTCGCGCGCTGGTAGCGCCCGCGCGCGGTCGAGGCGGGGATGCCCTGCACCTCGGCCGCCTCGGCGAGGGTGAGGCCGTCCCAGTGCACGAGGCGGATGAGTTCCGCCAGCTCCGGGTCGAGGCGGGCGATCGCCTCGCGCACCTCGGCACCCTCACCCGCATCCGGAGCCGCGACGGGCTGCACCAGGAGCCGCAGGCGGTTGGCGAGCCGCCAGCGTCGCCGCTCACCGCGCTGGGCGTTGGCGAGCACGTTGCGCGCGGTCACGTACAGCCACATGCGCGCCCGCTCGGGGTCGGCGGGCAGCTCGGATGCGCGCCGCCAGGCCGCGAGCATCACCTCGGCGAGCAGGTCGGCGGCATCCGCCGGCTGCACCCGTCGCTCGAAGTAGGCCAGCAGCTCGGGCGCGTTCGCGGCGAGCTCCTCGGCGACGCGCCCGCCCGCCGCGTCAGCCTTCATTCGCCCGCTCGATCGAGCAGGTGGAGGCGACCGTCGCGTCCTGCGCCGCGGGGTCGACGCCGCGCGCGTTCAGCTCCTCGAACAGCACGCCCGTGACGCCCTGCTGCACCGCGGTGTCGTACTCGAAATCGGGGTCGGCGTAGAGGTAGTCGTCGGTACCGTAGCTGGTGTCCCAGCTGTTGCCGAACTCGTCACCGGCCGTACTCGACGTCGCGCGGATGCGGGCGATCTCCGCCTCGACGTCGACCGCGCTCGCGAAGTCGATCCCGGCGGCGATGTCGCGCGCGGTGGCGCCGGTGGCGTCATCGTCGAACGCGATCCGGAGCTCGCAGGCGTCGCCGCTCGGAAGGCTGTACGCATAGACGACGTCCGGGTCCTGCGCCCACGGACCCCACTCGATGACGCCCGTCGCCGCGGCGGTGCCGGCCCCCGCCAGCAGGGCGACCGTCGCGATGCCGGTTCCGACCGCGATGCGCCGGCGCGAGCGGGAGGCGCGACGCTCGTTGCCGGACGCGACCGCCATCCGGGTCAGCTCCTCGCGAAGCTCCGGCGTCGCGGTCGTGGTGCGGGGTGCCGAGCGCGCGAGCAGCTCCTCGATCGGGTCGGTGTCGATCATGGGGTTCCTTCTCGTGGTGAGTGTCTACCCCCACATGTCCGGCACCCCCGCATCCGTCCACGGCTGTGTCGAAAATGCAGGAGATCCCGCGCGTGTCGCCGCGGCGAGGGCAGCAACCATGGAGGTCGGAGCCGGGTGATCCTGCATTTTCGACACAGCAGGAGGGGAGGGAGCGCGGGAGGGATCAGTGGCCGCGGGGACCGGACTGCGGGTCGCGGTGCACGGAGCCGGCGGTGCCGGTGGGGGCGTCGGGGTCGACCGGGTCGACGCGGTCGTCGTCGATCTTCGGGCCGACGGCGATGAGCAGCGTGGCGAGCACGACGAGCGAGGCGATGAAGGCGACACCCGCCATGATGAGGGCGAGCCCCCACTCGCGCGTGCCCATGAAGACGAACGCCCCGACGAACACGCCGAAGACGGCCGCCATCACGAGCAGCTCGAGCGGCCGCATCTTCTCCCGCCGGGTGGGCGTGTGCTGCGGTTCGGTCACGCGGCCGCCTCCGCGGAGCGCGCCGCGCGCACGGGCCGCAGGGTGACGGTGGCGATCGCGAGCTGTACGCCCACGATGACCGCCCAGGCGCCCAGGATGCCGACGAGCACGATGTCGGCGGTGATGACGCCCGAGATGGTCTGCCCCTTGTCCTCGAACTCGTACACCTGGCGCAGGTCCTGCGGCACGAGCAGGAACGCGAGCCCGAGCAGCACCGTGAGGGCACCGGTCAGCAGCCAGTCGCGCGCCGCCGGACGCGCGCGGCGGAAGCGGATGCCGTTGACGGTCTCGAGGGCGCCCGCGACGATCGCCCAGGCGCTCACGACGAGCACGAGATACCCGATCCCGCCGCCCGGCAGCACGAGCGCCGCGATCCCCGCGAGGCCGGTGACGATACCCTGCAGCAGCACGAGGCCGCGCACGGCACGGTCGGCGCGCAACGCGGCGGCCAGCAGCACGGCCGCGGTGACGACGGCGAAGACGCCGAAGGAGACGAGTCCGAGCGGCGCGGAGTGGTCCTGGCTGAAGCTGATGAGCAGGCCGAGCGCGAGCGCGGGCAGGGCACGTGCGAGAGGAGCGACCCAGGTATCCGGCGCTCCGAGAGCGGGCGAGGCTTCCGTGGGCACGACACCATCCTACGTTCGGCCGCGACGCCCGGACGCCGGGCCCCGCCTCACCCGGCGAGCACGCGGTGCACCGAGGCGACGGCGCTCGATCCCTCGCCGACCGCCGCCGCGACGCGCTTCATCGAACCGCGCCGCACGTCGCCCGCCGCGAACACCCGCGGCATCGAGGTCTCGAACGGGAACGGATCCCGTCCGAGCTCCTGCCAGCGCGCGAGCGACAGCGCCGTGACGTCGACGCCGGTGCGGATGAAGCCGTCGGCATCCGTGTCGACCGAGCGCAGCCAGCGGGTGGCCGGCTCCGCCCCGATGAAGCAGAACAGCCCACGCGCGGCGATCTCGCCCGCCGAGTCGATCGACACGGAGCGCAGCGCGACATCGCCGCCGAGCCCCACGACGTTCGAGCCGAGGTGCACCTGGATGCGGGGGTCCTCGCCGAGACGGTCGACGAGGTACGACGACATGCCGGCGCCGAGCTCCGCGCCACGCACCACGAGGTGCACGGGGCAGCCGTTGGATGCCAGGTACAGCGCCGCCTGCCCCGCGGAGTTCGCGCCGCCCACCACGACGACGGGCGACTCCGCCACCTGCCGCAGCTCGAGCGGGGTCGCCGCATAGAAGATGCCGGCCTGCTCGAAGTCCGTCCAGCGGTCCAGCTGCAGGCGACGATAGGCGGCCCCCGAGGTGACAATCGCGGCACGGGCCCGGATGATGCGGCCGTCGACGAGGGTCACGTCGAGCAGGCCGTCCGCCTCGTCGAGGGCCACCGCCTCGCACGGCGCGTACACGCGCACCCCGAACTTGAGCGCCTGCAGCGTCGCCTGCCCGATCAGCTCGCCGCCGCTGACCCCGAACGGGAAGCCGAGGAAGTTCTCGATGCGCGAGGTGGCGGCCGCCTGCCCGCCGGGCGCGACCGCGTCCAGCAGCACCGTGCTGAGCCCCTCGGATGCGCCGTAGATCGCCGCCGCGAGTCCGGCCGGCCCGCCGCCTACGACCACGAGGTCGACCGCCTCGTCGCCCTGCGCCTCGTAGGCGAGTCCCAGCCGTTCGGCGACCGCGCCCGGGGTGGCGTGCAGCACGGGCTCGCCCTGGATGAACGCGATCGGCAGGTCCTGTGCGCGGTAGCGGAAGGAGGCGTTCTCGTCGGCGGGGCTGACCGTGAACGCCGTGTGCACGAGGTCGAGCCGCTCGGCGAAGCGCCTGAGCGCCAGGAACTCGCCCGAGGAATCCGCGCCGACGAACTTGAGCGTCATCGCCGCCGAGCCCCGCCGCAGGTTCTCGCGGCGAGCCCACAGCGCGTGCAGGATGAGGTCGCACAGCTCGTCGTCCTCGTTCATGATGCGCCGCAGTTCGGCCCGGTCGAGCAGCCGCACCCGGGAGTCGCCCCGGGCCCGCGCCGAGAGGAAGGCGCTCTGCCCGTTGAGCAGTCCGAGCTCACCCGCGAAGGTACGCGGTCCCATCGTGGCGAGCACCTCCTCGCCCATCCAGGCGAGCGCGTCGCGCACGAGCTCGACGGCGCCCTCCTCGACGAGCACCATGGGGTAGTCGCGCTGCCCCGCACGGAACACGTGCTCGCCGTCGGCCACTTCGAGCGGCGTCGCGTGCTCGACGAGCCGCGCCCACTGCGCGTCGCTCAGCTGCGGTTGCATGACCGGGTCGGCGGGGTCGAGTTCGGGCATCTCAGCTCCTCGGGGAGGGGGTCGGGGCGGATGTCGGTGCCGGCGCGGGGTCGGCCTCGCGCAGCGCCCGGATGAGCGAGCCCGCGTCGTAGGGCCCCACGTGGCGGCGGCCGTTGATGAAGAAGGTGGGCACCGAGTCGACACCCATCGCCTCCGCGTCGAGCATGTCGTCGCGCACGTGGGCGGCCACCTCCGCCGACTGCAGGTCGCGCTCGAACCGCGGCACATCGAGCCCGAGCTGCGCCGCGAGCCGAACGATGTCGGAGGGCAGCTGGTTCTCCTGGTCGGCGAAGAGCCCTCGCTCGAACTCCCAGAACCTGCCCTGCAGCGCGGCCGCCTCCGAGGCCTCCGCCCCCGCGAGCGCGTTGGGATGCTGGTCGACGAGCGGGGCGTGCCGCCACACGTAGCGCAGCTCGTCGCCGAGCTCCTCGCGCACCTGCTGGATCGCGCCCGAGGCCTTCGAGCAGAACGGGCACTGGAAGTCGCCGTACTCGACCACCTCGTACCGCGCGTCGGCCGTGCCGAACATGTGGTCGCGGCGCGGGTCGACGGGGCGCACCAGGGTCTGGCCGGTCTCCTCGTCCGGGTGCACGGCGTCCGAGATCCGGAACACGGCCGTCGCGATCGCGAAGGCGATGACGGATGCCGCGAGCACCCCGACCCGCGCCTCGTTCTGGGCCGCCGGGTCGTCGATCGCGAGGTCGACGATGAACAGCGAGATGGTGAAGCCGATGCCGCACAGCACGGCGCCGCCCGCGATGCGGTCGAGTGTGAGCCCGGCGCCGAACTCGCCCACCCGCAGCAGCTTCATGATCGCCGCCGAGCCGAACACCCCGAGGAACTTGCCCACGACGAGGCCGATCACGACGCCCCAGGTGAGCGCCGAGGTGAGGGCGGCGGCGAGGATGTCGCCGCTCAGCACGACGCCCGCGTTGGCGAGCGCGAAGAGCGGCAGGATGACGAGCGCCACGTACGGGGCGTAGGCCGACTGCAGGCGCTCGTTGATGGAGATCGACTCGCGCAGGCTGTTGGCGGCGACGCGCGCGTACTCGCTGTTGGGCGACTGCCGGAAGGTGCGCGCGAGCTCGAGCGCGTGCTCGACGTCGCGACGGTTCGGGCGGTACACGGGCACGAGCAGGGCGATGGCGACACCCGCGAGGGTCGGGTGCACCCCGGATGCCAGGAAGGCGAGCCACACGATGATCGCGAGCGTCGCGTACACGGGCCCGCGCCCCATCCGCAGGTAGCGCGTGAAGTAGATCGCGACGAGCCCGGCGACGGCGATGAGCAGCGGCAGCGGGGTGAAGTCCTGGGTGTAGACGAGCGCGATGATGCTGAGCGCGCCGATGTCGTCGACGACCGCGAGCGCGAGCAGGAACACCCGCAGCCGCCCGGGCACCCGCGGCCCGACGAGTGCGAGCGCACCCACCAGGAACGCCGTGTCGGTCGAGATGACGACACCCCAGGCCTGCTGTTGCCCGCTCGGTGCCGCGATGAGCACGAACAGCAGCGCGGGCACGACGAGACCCACGACCGCGGCGACGACCGGCACCATGGCGCGCGACCAGCTCGTCAGCTCACCGATCGCGAACTCGCGGCGCACCTCGAGGCCGACCGTGAAGAAGAAGATCGCCATGAGCGCGTCGTTCACGAGCGCGTGCAGGGTGAACTCGAGGTGCAGCTCGCCCACGCCGAGCTCGAGGTGGGTGTCCCAGAACGAGGTGTAGGAGCCGAGCCCGAGGTTCGCCCAGAGGATGGCGGCCGCGGTCGCGAGCAGCAGCATGAGCGCGCCGACGCGTTGCAGACCCATGGCGCCGATCTTCTCGGCGATTGAGCGGTGGCGATGCCCGCGTCGGGAACGTCCGCCGCCCGCGTCGGGCGCCGAGGCGATCTCGACCCGCGTCATCCGGCCTCCCTCTCCGCGCCCGCGGGGGTGGGGCGGGCCCGGGGGCGGTCCTCGTTCATCCTCACCCCGCACGGCGGGCGGGTCAACCGTCCGCATAGGGTGACGGTATGGCCGACGAGTCGATCGACACCGCGGTGTCCCCGTCGGGGACCGGATGCGCGGAGTGCGAGGCCTCCGGCGGCTGGTGGGTGCACCTGCGGCGCTGCGCGGCCTGCGGGCACGTGGGCTGCTGCGACACCTCGCTCGGCCGGCACGCGACCGCGCACTTCCGCGCGAGCGCGCATCCGCTCATGCAGAGCTTCGAGCCGGGTGAGGACTGGTTCTGGGACTACCGCACCGAGGAGCTCGTCGACGGACCCCCGCTCGCCCCGCCGAGGAGCCGTCCCGCGGATCAGCCGGTGCCGGGGCCCGCCGGCCGCGTCCCCGCCGACTGGCGTGCCCTGCTTCGGGCGCGCGACGCCGCCGAGGCGGGCTGAGTCCGGATCGCCCCTCAGCTCGGCAGCGCCGCGACCGCCTCGGCGACGGTGCGGTGCCGGAACCGGTAGCCGGATGCCGTGAGCACGGCGGGTTCGATGTCCTGGTCGGCGAGCAGCAGCTCGCGCCCGGCGGCCCCCAACGCGGCCGAGATGGCGAACGCCGGAGCCGGGAGCCAGTACGGCCGGTGCTCGTGCGCGGCGACCGCCCGGATGACCTCGGAGGCGGGGGCGGCATCCGGCGCGACCAGGTTGACCGGTCCCGCGACGGGCGCGTCGATCAGGTGCACGAGCGCACCGACCTCGTCGGCGAGCGAGATCCACGGCCAGCGTTGGCGTCCCGAGCCGAGCGGCCCGGCGAGCCCCAGGCGGGCGATGACCCGCAGCGGCGCGGTCGCCCCCGCCGGCCCGATCACGAGACCCGTGCGGGCGAGCGCGACCCGGGTCTGCTCGGGCGCCTCGAGCGCCGCGACCTCCCAGGCGCGCACCGTCTCGGCGAGGAACCCGCCGCCCGCCGCCGAGCTCTCGTCGAGCCGTTCGCCGGGGCGGTTGCCGTAGAAGCCGACCGCGGACCCGCTCACGAGCACCGGCACGGGGGCGCCCGCGCGCGCGGCCTCGTGCAGCGCACCGACGAGGGCCGTGGTCGCGGTGATCCGCGAGGCGAGGATCTCGCGGCGGTACCGGCGCGTCCACGGCAGGCGCGAGATCGAGGCCCCCGAGAGGTTCACCACGGCATCCGCCCCGGCGAGCGCCGCCGAGTCGAGGTGGCCGCTCGCCGGATCCCACGCGACCTCGTCGCCCCCTCGGGCGGCGCGCCGCACGAGCGCGACCACCCGGTCGCCGCGCTCGCGCAGGGCCGCGAACAGCGCGCCGCCGATCATGCCCGACGCTCCTCCGACGACCACCCGCATGGCGTTCACGCTACGCCCGGGCCGGCGACGGCGCCGGTCAGCCCTTGACGGCGCCCTGCACGAGCCCGCCGACGACGTAGCGTTGCAGCGTCAGGAACAGCACGAGCACCGGGATGGAGGCCACCACCGCGCCCGCCGCGAACAGCCCCCACCGGGTGGCGAGCTGGTTCGACACCCACTGGTACATGCCCACCGCGAGGGTCCAGTTGTCTTCGCTGGTGAGGATGATCTTCGCCAGGATAAAGTCGCCGAACGCCGAGACGAAGGCCAGCAGGAACACCACCGCGAGCACGGGCCGCATGAGCGGCAGGATGAGCTGCCAGAAGATCTGCGCGTGCGAGGCGCCGTCGATCTTCGCCGACTCGTCGATCTCGGTCGGGATGGTGTTGATGAAGCCGTACATCAGGAAGGTGTTGGCCCCGAGCGCACCGCCGAGGTAGACGCAGATGAGCGCGATCTTGGAGTTGATGCCGAGCGCCGGCACCACCTCGCCGAGCGCGAGCAGCATGAGGAACACCGCGATGAAGGCGACCGTCTGCGGGAACATCTGGATGATGAGCAGCGAGGTGAGGCTCGTGCGGCGCCCGCGGAACCGGAAGCGGCTGAAGGCGTAGGCGGCCGCGGCCCCCATCAGCACGGCCCCGATGGCGGATGCCGTGGCGATGAACAGGGTGTTCAGCATCCAGATCCAGAAGCTCGTCGAGCCGAGCCGGATGAAGTTCTCGAGGGTCACCTCCGAGAACAACGCGCTCGACCCGGACAGGTTGCCGCGCGGGTTGAGCGAGGCCGACAGCACGTAGACGAGCGGGAACACGGCGAAGAACGCCATGACGACCGCCAGCGGGTACTTCCAGCCGACCTCCGCCCACCACCGGGCGCGCCGCGGCGTCAGGGCGAAGGTGCGGGTCGGGGATGCGGTGGGTGCGCTCATGACTGGATCTCCTCGAGCTTGCGCGTCTGACGGAAGGCCAGCGCGGAGATGGCCCCGATGACGAGGAACACGATGATCGACAGGGCGCTCGCGAGCCCGTAGTCGGCGGTGCCGCCCGCGACCCCGGAGATCTTGTAGATCGCCGAGATCAGCAGGTCGGTCGCCCCGAGCTGCGCGGCCCCGCCCGTGAAGTAGGGGCCGCCGCTCGTGAGCATGTAGATGATCGTGAAGTTGTTGAAGTTGAAGGCGAAGGAGGCGATCGCGAGCGGCGCCGTCGACACCAGCAGCAGCGGCAGCGTGATCGAGCGGAAGCGGCGCCAGGGGCCGGCCCCGTCGATCGTGGCCGCCTCGAGGGTCTCGCCGGGCAGCGACTGGAGCGCCCCGAGGCACACCAGGAACCAGTACGGGAAGCTGAGCCACAGGTTGACCCAGATCACCGCCAATCGGGCCAGCCACGGATCGCCGAGCCAGTTGATGTCGGCGCCGAAGAAGAACAGGTCGTTGACGATCCCGAACTCGGAGTTGAGCATGCCCCGCCACAGCAGCGCCGACATGAAGGCCGGGAAGGCGTAGGGGAACAGGAACAGGGTGCGCAGCACGCGACGCGCCCGCACCCGCTCGTCGTTGAACACGATCGCGAGGAACAGGCCCAGGGCGAAGCTCGTGAACACGGTGAGCGCGGCGAAGGCGAAGGTCCACCCGGTCACCTGCAGCAGCGGCACGGAGTAGCGCTGGTCGGTGAAGGCGCGCAGGAAGTTGTCGAACCCGACGGTCACGATCCAGCCGGTCGGCAGGGTGCTGCCGTCGGCGGCGACGAAGTTCCCGGTGGACGGGTCGGCGGTGTAGACGACGCCGCTGTCGACATCCGTGATGGTCTGGGCCTGCTCGTCCCAGACGAGGCTCGACCGGTAGACGGCCGCGGTGGATCCTTCGCGGGTGCGCAGCGAGCCGTCGTTGGCGTCGGCGGAGATGGGCACGCGGAGGGAGGCGACCTGCTCCTGCAGTTCGGCGTCGCCGAGCAGCAGCGCACGCGGCACGACGTCCCAGCCGGGGACCGAGGCGGGGGCGCTCGAGCTGTCGGGAAGCGCGCCCGCGTCGCGGAGCGGCTGCTCGGCGGTGCCCACGCGCAGCCGGCCGTCGTCGTTGATGGCGAAGCCGAGCTCGTCGCCGCGCTGCACGACGGCGAGCGGGTAGCTGGGCGAGTCGTCGAGACGGCGTTCGGCCTGGATGAGCGCGGCGTCGACCGCCTGCTGCTGGCTGCCGGCGTGCCCCGTGCCGTAGTTGGTGAAGGCGACGTAGCCCGTGTACCCGAGGGTGAACACCTGGAAGGCGAGCAGGAAGACGAGGCCGGGGAAGAGGTACTTGAGCGGCAGGGCCCGCCGGGTGAAGTAGATGACGTCGGCCGCGACGAGCAGCACGACGGAGACGGCGAGGATGATCCAGCTCTCGGCGGCGATGGCCGAGAGCACGACGCTGACGCCGAGCGCGTTCACGAGCGCCATGAGGGCGAGCTTGAGCAGGAAGCCCCCGCCGAGCCCGCGCCAGTTGCGGGCGTGGGACCCTCCCGCGGGGAGGGTCGGGCGGGTGCGCCGGGTGGATTCGGCCGTCATGTTCGCTCCGTGTGGGTCGGGTGGGAGTGGAGGGCGACCGGGGCGGGGAGAGGGTTCCCCGCCCCGGTCGGTCGACGTCAGCCGGCGAGGGCCGCCGTCAGGTCGGTGATCATCTGGTTCCAGGTCGACACGGGGTCGGCGCCGCTGATGATCTGCGACTCGGCCGCGTTCCAGAAGTCCCAGACCTTGCCCATCTCGGGGATCGACGGCATCGGCACGCCGTTCTTCGACGAGGCGACGAAGCCCGCGATGATCGGGTCGGAGGAGACCTCCTCGGCGAGGCTGGTCCACGCGGGGATGCGCGGGTCGGCCTCGTAGAGGGCGCGCTGGGCGTCCTCGGTGCCGAGGTAGTTCACCAGGAACTCCTGGGCGAGCAGCTTGTTCTTCGACTGCGAGCTCAGGTAGAAGCCCTGCACGCCGACGAACGGGGCCGCATCCTGGCCGCCGGCCGAGGGGATGGGGTTCACGACGACGTTGACGTCCGGGAAGGCGCTGATCGCCCACGGGCCCTGGATCGTGTAGGGCACCTTGCCCTCGTTGAACAGGGTGTTGTTCGTGTCGTAGTCGATCGTGGTCGACAGGATGCCGGTGCCGTTCGCGCCGTTCGCGCCGAGCCACGAGGCGAAGGCCTCGCCGGCCGCGCCGCCCATGCCGACCTCGTTGGTGTACGAGCCGGTCTCGTCCTGTACGAAGACGGGCGCCCCGAACGAGGTCTGGAAGCCGTACATCGTGTAGCCGTCGCCGGTCTCGCCGTTGGTGTTGATGACGAAGGGGCGCTCGGTGCCGGCCGCGGTGCCGCGGGCGATCAGGTCGTCCCAGGTCGCGGGCGCCTCGGTGCCCACGAGGTCGACGTTCTGGATGAGCGCGATCGTCTCGAGCGAGTACGGGAGGGCGTAGAGCTGGCCGTCGTAGGTCATCGCCTCGAGCGCGACGGGCTCGAAGGACGAGGCCTTGTCGCCGAGGTCGATCGTGTCGACGACACCGGCGGTGACGAGGGCGCCGAGCCAGTCGTGGGCGCCGACGGTGATGTCGGGGCCCTCACCGGTGGGGACCTGGGCGATGAAGTCGGCGCGGAGGTCCTCGAAGTTCTTCTGCACGAGGGTCACGGTCGCGCCGGTCTCCTCCTCGAACTTCTCGGCGGCGGCGGTGATGGCGGCCTCGCGCTCGGCGTCGGTCCAGATGACGATCTCGCCGGCCGCGGGGGCGTCGTCGTCCTCGCTCGGCGTGCCGGAGCAGCCCGCGAGGGCGAGCGCGGACACGGCGGCGATGGCGCCGAGTCCGATGAGCTTGCTGCGCATTCTCTTTTCCTTTCGGAACGGTGGCCGCAGAGGCGGGCGCAGGACAGCGCCGCCTCGTCGCGACCGGGGTGGGACCCGGGGCAGGTGGCCCCGGGAGTGATTCAGGCGGTACCTCCCAGGGGATCGCGCGGGGTGCGCACGACGGCGACGGTGCCGCCGGGGAGTTCGAGGACGCCCTCGACGGGCGTGTCGGTCAGAAGCTCCCGACCGGATGCGGCGAGCTGCGCCGCGGTGTCGCGGTGGTTGATCGCGATGAGGTAGTCGGCGTCGGGGCCGCGGCGGGTGACCAGCTCGACCCCGTCCGGCTGCCCGGCGGGCGCGAGCCCGGCATCCGCGTACACCTCGGCCATGACGGCCGCGAGGCCGTCGGCGTCGAGGCGGGTGCTGAGGTACCAGGCGGCACCGGCGCCGTGGACGTTGCGGGTGATCGCGGCGCCGTTCTCGCCCGGGCCGTCGCGGTGCACGCCGAGCACCTCGGCGGTCGTCACGCGCAGGTCCTCCTGCCACGCGTCGGCGGCGAGCTCGCGTCCGCGCCACCGGACGGTGGTGGTGACCCCTTCGCGCAGGGGCAGGAACTCCTCCACCTTCACGCCCAGCACCTCGGCGAGCGGGGCGCCGAATCCGCCCGCGTGCACGGCGTCGTTCTCGTCGACGATGCCGGAGAAGAAGGAGACGAGCAGGGTGCCGCCCTGCTCGACGTAGCGGGTGAGGTTCGCGCCGCCCTCCGCCGTGAGCAGGTACTGCGCCGGGGCGACGACGAGCGCGTAGCGCGAGAGGTCGTGCGTCGGCAGCGCGAAGTCCACCGTGATGCCGTCGCGCCAGAGCCGCTCGTAGAAGGCGCGCACCCGCTCCTTGTGGTCGAGCTCGACCGAGGGGCGCCACTCGAGGTCCTGCGCCCAGAACGACTCGAAGTCCCAGAGCAGGGCGACGTCCGCGCGCACCCGGCTGCCCTGCAGCTCGCCGAGGCGGCCGAGCTTCGCGCCGAGGTCGACGACCTCCCGCCACAGCCGCGAGTCGGTGCCGGCGTGCGGGATCATCGCCGAGTGGAACTTCTCCGCGCCGGAGCGCGAGGCGCGCCACTGGAAGAACAGCACGGCATCCGCCCCGCGCCCGAGGTGCGCGAGCGAGTTGCGGGCCATCTCGCCGGCGCGCTTGGCGACGTTGCGCGGCTGCCAGTTGACGGCGCTCGTGGAGTGCTCCATGAGGATCCACGGGTCACCCCCGCCGACCGAGCGCGAGAGGTCGGAGGCGATCGCCAGCCCGATCTCGTTCTCGGTGTCGGCCGCCCACGGGTAGGAGTCGTCCGCGACGATGTCGACGACCTCGCCCCACTTCCACAGGTCGGTCGTCCAGGACTGGTTGGCCATGAAGTTGGTCGTGATGGGCTGCGCGGCGTGCGCCCGGATGGCGTCGCGCTCGGCCAGGAAGCACTGGCGCAGCTGGTGGTCGGTGAAGCGCGCGAAGTCGAGCCGCTGCGCGGGGTTGACGACGGAGGCGGCGGCGGCGGGCACGCCGACGTGCTCCCAGGAGCCGTAGCGCTGGCCCCAGAAGGCGGTGCCCCAGGCCCGGTTGAGGCCGTCGAGGTCGCCGTAGCGCTCCTCGAGCCAGCGGCGGAAGGCGACCGCCGACTGCTCGGAGTAGTCCTCGCCGACGGGCACGCCGTACTCGTTGTGCACGTGCCACATGACGACGGCGGGGTGCTCGGCGTAGCGCTTCGCGAGCTCGGTGGCGATGCGCACGCTCGCCGCACGGTAGGCGGGCGACGACGGGGAGGCCATGCCGCGCGATCCGAAGCCCTGCACGACACCGTTGCGGTCGACGACCCGCGCATCGGGGTGCTTCGCGAAGAACCAGGCGGGCGGGGATGCCGTGGGGGTGCCGAGGTCGACGCGGATGCCGCCCGCGTGCAGCAGCTCGAGCAGCTCGTCGAGCCAGCCGAAGTCGAACACGCCCTCCTCGGTCTCGAGGAGCGCCCAGGAGAAGATGCCGACGGAGACGAGGGTGACGCCCGCTTCCCGCATGAGGGCGACGTCTTCGCGCCACGTCTCGCGGGGCCACTGCTCGGGGTTGTAGTCGCCTCCGTAGGCGATCCCCTCGAGGGGCCAGGCGTTCTGGTTCACGTAACACTCCATCGGGTCGGAAATCTGTGACCGGTCCCAGTTGAACATGGCCCACTCCGGTTCCGCGACCCGGGATGCCCATCGTTATTCATCTGTGACCGGTCCCAGTACGGGGGGTGCGGGTATAGAGTTCCCCTCGTGGACGACACGACGGCGCAGCGGCGCAAGCCGACCATCCGCGACGTCGCCGCCGCCGCCGGCGTCTCGCGCGGCACCGTCTCCCGCGTCATCAACGGCGGCCACTGGGTGTCACCGGACGCGCGCGTCGCCGTCGAGGACGCCATCCGCGAGACCGGGTTCACCATCAACCACGCGGCCCGCAGCCTCGCCACCGGCAGGGCCGGCTCGCTCGCGTTCCTGCTCACCGAGCCGCAGCACCTGCTCTTCGCCGACCCGACCTTCGCGCTCCTGCTGCGCGGAGCGGCAGAGGCCCTCACCCAGCGCCAGATGACGCTCGTGCTCCTCGTCGCCGGCACCGAGGCCGAGCGCGCGAACGTCGAGCACTTCGTGCGCGCCGGCCACGTCGACGGCGTGCTGCTCATCTCCTCCCACGAGGCCGACCCGCTGCTCGAGCGACTCGTCGCGGCGGGCGTTCCCACCGTCAGCTGCGGCCTGCCCCTCGGCCACCAGGGCGAGGTCGCCACCGTGTCGGTCGACGAGCAGCGTTCCGCCCGCATCATGACCCGGCACCTGCTCGATCGCGGTCACCGCCGGATCGCCATGATCGCGGGCCCCGGCGACACCCCCGGCGGCAAGTACCGTCTCGTCGGCTTCCGGGAGGAGCTCGGCGCCGCCTTCGACCCCGCGCTCGTCGAGGAGGGCGACTACTCGCAGGAGTCCGGCACTGCGGCGATGACCCGCCTGCTCGCCACGGGTGCCGAGTTCGACGCGGTCTTCGCGGCATCCGATCTCATGGCGGCCGGCGCCATCGCGGCGCTGCGCAAGGCGGGCCTGCGCGTGCCCGAGGACGTCGCCGTCGCCGGCTTCGACGACTCCGGGCTCGCCGCCACCCACGAGCCGCCGCTCACCACCATGCGCCAGCCGTGGGAGCTCATCTCGGAGTCGATGGTGCAGCTGCTGCTCGACGTGATCGCGGGTGGTCCGCAGCGCGAGATCGTGCTGCCGACCACCCTCGTCGTGCGCGAGAGCGCCTGAGGCGGGGCCTCAGACCCGCACGAGCATCTTGCCGGTGTTGGCGCCGCGCATCATGTCGAGGAACGCGTCGACGGTGTTGTCGATGCCGTCGACGATCGTCTCGTCGTAGGCGATGCGCCCCGAGCCGAACCACTCCGTCATCCGCGCCGCGAACTCGGGGGCGAGGTCGAGGTGGGCGGCGAGGGTGAAGCCGCGCAGGGTGAGGGCGCGCGTGATGATGTTCGCCAGGTTGTCGGCCCCGGGCGCCTTCTCGGTCGTGTTGTAGCCGGCGATCGCGCCGCACAGCGCGAGGCGGCCGCCGTCGTTCATGACGTCGAGCGCGGCCTCGAGGTGGTCGCCGCCGACGTTGTCGAAGAACACGTCGACGCCCTCGGGGGCGAGCGCCGCGAGCTGCTCGCGCACGGGACCCGCGCGGTAGTCGAACGCGGCGTCGTAGCCGTACTTCTCGGTGAGCAGGGCGACCTTCTCGGGGGTGCCCGCCGAGCCGATGACGCGCCCGGCTCCCAGCAGCTTGGCGATCTGGCCGACGGCGGTGCCGACCGCGCCGGCCGCGCCCGACACGAACACGGTGTCGCCCTCCTTCAGCTGCCCGATGCGGGTGAGCCCCACGTAGGCGGTGAGGCCCGTCATGCCGAGGATGTGCAGCTGCAACGAGAGCGGCACGCCCGGGAGCTCGGGCACGGCGCGGAAGGTCGCGGCGGGCGCCTGGATGACATCCGCCCAGCCGTGCTGGTGCAGCACGACGGCGCCGACCGGCAGGCCCTCATCCGCCGAGGCGACGACGCGGCCGATCGCGCCGCCCGTGATGCGGTCGCCGAGCGCGTAGGGCGCGACGTAGCTGCGCACGTCGTTCATGCGGCCGCGCATGTAGGGGTCGACGGAGACGAACTCGTTGCGCACGCGCACCTCGCCGGGGGCGGGGGCCGCGTACTCGACGGTGACGGTGCGGAAGTCGTCGTGCGTGGGCCAGCCGCTCGGGCGGGCGGCGAGCTGGATCTGGGTGCTGGTCGCGGTGCTCATGGCGTGTTCTCCGTTCAGAGCGCGAGGGCGAGGACGAGGACGATCACGGCGAGCAGCGGCAGCGTGCCCTGGGTGATCGCGGCACGGCGCTTGTCGGGCGAGGTGACGAGCAGCACGAGGGCCGCGGCGAGCATCGAGCCGACGCCTGCGAACACGAGGGCCGCGCCGACCGCAAGCTGGCCGATCGCGAGCGCGACGATGCCGACGATCGCGACGATCGCGAGGAACAGGTTGTAGAAGCCCTGGTTGAACGCCATCTCCTTGGTGGCGGTCGCCTCGGTCTCGCTCAGCCCGAAGGTCGCGCGGGTGCGGGGGCTCGTCCAGGTGACGGACTCCATGATGAAGATGTAGACGTGCAGCAGCGCCGCGAGGGCGGCGAGCACGGATGCCGCGATGATCACGACCTCCTCCTTCCCCCGGTTTCCCGGGACGCTTTGTGTAATACTTGTTTCACAATAGCACGTTATGGACCGTCTGTTGCAGAAAGGACGATCGTGGGACGCACGCAGGGCTTCGACACGGCCGCCGTGGTGCGCGCCGCGCGCGACGTGTTCTGGGCGACCGGCTTCGAGAACGCCTCGGTTCCCGAGCTCGAGGCCGCCACCGGACTCAACCGCTCGAGCATCTACCACGCCTTCGGCTCCAAGCGGGGGCTCTTCGACGCGGCGATCGACAGCTACCTCAACGAGGTCGTGCGCCCGCGGCTGCGCCCCCTCCAGGCCGAGCAGGTCGCGCCGACCGCGCTCGACGAGTACCTCGCCGGGCTCGACGCCGCACTCCGCGCCCGCGGCTCCACGATCGCCGACGACGGCTGCCTGCTCATCAACACGGCATCCGCGCCGATCGCGCAGGACGACGCCGTGCGCCAGGCGATCGTCGACTACCGCGCCGAGATGTTCGCGGCGATCCGCCGCGGGCTCGCGGCTCGGCACCCCGAGCGCACGGAGGCCCAGCTCGACAGCTCGGCCCGCGCGGTGAGCGCCCTCGTCATCTCGGCACTCGCCCTCACACGGGCCGACCCGGCATCCGCCCTCGACAACCTCGGAACCGCCCGCGAACTCGCCGCCTGAGGCTCCTCAGCCTCCAACGTCAAAATTTGATTCAGTTTGACTTTCGTTTGATGTTCGTCCGAGAAGCGCGGATCAGGCGGGGGCCATGTCGGCGAAGCGGGAGTTGGCGCCCTGGAAGGCGACCGTGACGGTGCCGGTGGGGCCGTTGCGGTGCTTGGCGATGATGAGGTCGGCCTCGCCCGGGCGCGAGGACTCCTTCTCGTAGGCCGACTCGCGGTGCAGCAGGATCACCATGTCGGCATCCTGCTCGAGCGAGCCCGACTCGCGCAGGTCGGAGAGCGCCGGCTTCTTGTCGACACGCTGCTCGGGGCCGCGGTTGAGCTGCGAGAGCGCGATGACCGGCACCTGCAGCTCCTTGGCGAGCAGCTTGAGCGCGCGCGAGAACTCTGAGACCTCCTGCTGGCGGCTCTCGACGCGCTTGCCGGAGGTCATGAGCTGCAGGTAGTCGATGACGATGAGCTTGAGGCCCACCTTCTGCTTGAGCCTGCGGCACTTGGCGCGGATCTCGACGAGCGTCATGTTGGGGCTGTCGTCGATGTAGAGGGGGGCGTCGGCGATGCGCCCGCGGGTGGAGGCGAGGGTGGTCCAGTCCTCGCTGCGCACGGTTCCCTTGCGCATCGACTGCAGGAACACGTTCGACTCGGCCGAGAGCAGGCGCATGGCGATCTCGGAGCGGCCCATCTCGAGCGAGAAGAAGATCGCCGGCATGTCGTGCTGGATGGCTGCGGCGCGCGCGAAGTCGAGCGCGAGCGTCGACTTTCCGAGGGCGGGGCGCGCGGCGATGATGATGAGCTGCCCGGGGTGCAGGCCGTTGGTGAGCGAGTCGAGCTCGGTGAAGCCGGTCGGCACACCCGTCATCTGCCCGCCGCGGCCGGATGCCAGCTCGATCTCCTCGGAGGCCGCGTTCATCGCCTCGACGAGGGGCACGTAGTCCTCGGCCTCGACGCCGCCCGCGACGCCGTAGATCTCGGCCTGCGCGTTGTTGACGAGGTCGGTGACCTCGCCCTCGCTCGCGTAGCCCATCTGCACGATGCGGGTGCCCGCCTCGACGAGCCGGCGCAGCACCGCCTTCTCGGCGACGATGGAGGCGTAGAAGCCGGCGTTCGCCGCCGTCGGCACGACACCCGTGAGGGTGTGCAGGTACTCGGGGCCGCCGGCCCGCTGCAGCTCGCCCGTCTTGGTGAGCTCGTCGGTGACCGCGATGACGTCGGTCGGCTCGCCGTGCGAGTAGAGCGACAGGATCGCGTCGAAGATCACCTCGTGCTTCGGGATGTAGAAGTCGACCCCGCGCACCGTCTCGAGCACGTCGGCCACGGCGTCCTTGCTGAGCAGCATGCCGCCGATGGCGCTCTGCTCGGCGAGGAGGTCGTGCGGAGGCGTGCGCTCCCCCTGTCGGCCGTCGCGCGGACGATCGGCCTCGGGGGCCAGACCCAGGTGGGCGATGGACACGCTGCTCCCTTCCGAGGTCGAAACTACGTGCCGCCTCGGACACCGAGAGCAGGCGCACCGCACTGTCGCGAACTGCTCGGTGGCGGTGGGGGCGCCGTATCCCGAAGGCGCCGGATGCCAAGCTAGGCACACCCCGCACGCGGTTCAAACCACCCTGTGGATAACTATGTGGACTCACGGCGGGAAACGCCGGGGGCTGTGTGCACAAGGTGTGGAATCCGCGGTGGACAACTCGACTGATTTCCGCCCGATCATGGTGCTGATCAGGAGTTATACATCACACACCCTGTGTGTAGAAACATGTCTACAGTGCCGGTTTAAGCTTGCGGGTTTCCTCAGCCCGGTGTGGAGAAACGCTTGACACGAACCCCGGAAAAGCACTAGCGGCGCACCCCCGAAGGGGCGCGCCGCCAGGTGTTCTCCGCGGACTACTTGGCCGCGACGACCTCCAGCTGGAGGGCGGCGACCACGTCTTCGCGCAGACGCACGCTCGCCTCGTGGCGGCCGGTCGCCTTGACCGGCGCCGCGAGCTCGATGTTCTGCTTGTCGATCGAGCCGAGACCGGCGGCCTCGACCGCGGCGACGATGTCGGCGGTCTTGACCGAGCCGAACAGACGGCCCTCGCGGCCCGCCTTCACGCTCAGCTTGATCGGCGCGGCCTCGAGCTTCGCCTTCAGGTCCTGGGCCTCTTCGAGGGTGGCCAGCTCACGAGCGGCACGCGCCGCCTTGATCTGGTCGACCTGCTTCTCGCCGCCGCGGCTCCAGGCCACGGCGAAACCCTGCGGGATGAGGTAGTTGCGGGCGTAGCCGTTCTTGACCTCGACGACGTCACCGGCGGAACCGAGGCCGGTGACCTCGGAGGTGAGGATGAGCTTCGACATGTCGATCTCCTTAACGGCCCGAGCCCGCGTACGGGAGGAGCGCCATCTCGCGCGCGTTCTTCACGGCGCGGGCGATGAGGCGCTGCTCCTGCACGGAGACACCGGTGATGCGACGGGCGCGGATCTTGCCGCGCTCCGAGACGAACTTGCGGAGGGTGGCGACATCCTTGTAGTCGATGATGCCGACCTTGATCGCCTTCGCGGGGGCGGCGTTCTTGCCGCCCTTCGCGACGCGCTTGCGGCGGTCCTGGCCGCCGCTGCTCTTTCCAGCCATGGCTGTCTTCTTTCAGGTATGGGTTCCGATGCCGCGAGGCGTCAGAACGGGGTCTCGTCGGAGTAGGAGCCGGGCGTGTTCCACACATCGCCCGCGTCGGAGGAGGGACCGGAGCTCGCCCACGGCTCGTCGGCGACGGCGCCCTGCGAGCGGCCACCGCCTCCCGAACCGGAGGATGCGCGGGTCACCTGGGCGGTCGCGTACCGCAGGCTCGGGCCGATCTCGTCGACCTCGAGCTCGATGGCGGTGCGCTTCTCGCCCTCCTTGGTCTCGTAGGAGCGCTGCTTGAGGCGACCGGTCGCGACGACGCGGCTGCCCTTCGTCAGCGAGCCGGCGACGTGCTCGGCGAACTCACGCCAGCAGGACGCGCGGAGGAACAGGGCCTCGCCGTCCTTCCAGTCGTTGCTCGCCCGGTCGAAGGTGCGCGGCGTGGACGCGATCGTGAAGTTCGCGACCGCGAGGCCGGACTGCGTGTAGCGCAGCTCCGGGTCCGCCGTGAGGTTGCCCACGACCGTGATGATCGTCTCGCCGGCCATGGCCTACTCGGCGTCCTTCTCGGCAGCCGCCTTCGCGGCCGGCTTCTCGGCGGGCGCCTTGGCTGCCTTGCGGGCAGCCTTCTTCGCCTCGGACTCGGCGTGCTTGTCGGCACGGGCCACGGCCTCCTCCGCGCGGAGCACCTTGGTGCGCAGCACGGCCTCCGACAGCTTCAGCTGACGGTCGAGCTCGAGGGTGGCCTCGCTCGTGGCGGTGAAGTTGACGACGGCGTAGATGCCCTCGGCCTTCTTCTTGATCTCGTACGCCAGGCGGCGACGACCCCAGATGTCGACGTTCTCGATGGTGCCACCGTCGTTGCGGATGACGCCGAGGAACTTGTCCAGGCTGGGTGCGACGGTGCGCTCATCGATCTCGGGATCGAGAATCACCATCAACTCGTACTGATGCGTCATTGACCCACCTCCTTCGGACTAGAACGGCTGCAGGATGTCTGCAGCAGGAGGGTTGAATGCATCGTGCTCACGCGCGCAGGCGCGCGGGCAACCTGGCTATCTTACACGGGTGGGCGCGCAGCCCACCACTCGCGCAGCCGGGCCTCCGCCGCCTCGGGGCCGAGCGGCCCCTCGTCGAGTCGCAGCTCGAGCAGGTGGCGGTAGGCCTCGCCCACCTCGGGGCCGGGACGGATGCCGAGGATCGCCATGATCTGCTCCCCGTCGAGGTCGGGACGGAGGGCGGCGAGCTCCTCCTCCTCCGCGAGCACGGCGATCCGCTCCTCGAGCTCGTCGTAGG